>NZ_CANSMR010000021.1 GCF_947648125.1 uncultured Bradyrhizobium sp.
TGGACCCGACCTCGGCGCTGCCGGCCGGTCGCGTCAACACGGCCTGGTTCGATGCACCGGCGTTGAATAGCTTCGGCCTCGGCGGCCTCAACATCAACACCGCCAGCAAGATCGCGATCGACGCGCCGCTGCAATTGTCATCGGGCGCGCAAGTCAAGCTGATCGCTCCGACCGTCGATATCGGAGCCGACATCATCGCGCGCTCCGGCAGCGTCCTCGTCAGCAACATCCTCAATGCCGCAACCGGCACGTTTGCGCTGACAAACGCGGCTGGGAGTGCGGCCCTGACGCTGGAATCCGGCGCCGTCATCGATACGCGCGGCCTGTGGGTTAACGCGCAGACCAATCCGGGCAGCGTGTCGGGCCTGGCCTTCCTCGACGGAGGTAACGTCACCTTCGATTCTGTTCAGAACGTCACGCTCGCCGCCGGCAGCGCAATCGACGTGTCCTCCGGCGGAGCCGTCCTCCCTAACGGCAAGACGCAAGGCGGCAAAGGCGGCAACGTCACGATTCTCGCGGGTCACACCCAGCAGAATGCCGGAACGCCGGGCGATGGAAATCTTGTTCTCGATGGTGCGATCCGCGCCTGGGGCGTCACTGGCGGCGGCACCCTGACGATCTCGACGCCCGGCAACATCCTGATCGGCGAAAACGCCGAACTTGCCGGAGGTGTGCTGCCCGCAGGCACGCCGGCGCCGGTCGCATTGAAGTTCGCCCAACCGCTCACCATCCCGGCGGGGCAGCCGCTGCCGGTGCCGCTAACGCTCACCTTCACCTCATTGGTCTATGACGTGCCGACCCCGGTCGATATCCGGAGCGCGGGTGTGCCCAGTGTGCCGACCGGCGCGGACTGGACTGTTCCCACCGGAATCCTGGTGCAGACACGGGTGAACGGCAGCACGCAGTATTGGGGCTCGGGATCCGTGTTGCCGGCGGGCTCGACCATCTTCGCCTTTAATCTCGGAGGCAACACCGGTGATGTCATTCCGGCCGGCACAGTCTTTCCATCGAAAGTTTTTCCCAACGGCCTTCCGGTCCTGCCCTACCAGATCTCCTACGCAGCTGGGTCGGTTCAATCAACGCCGATGACTTACCCGGTCGGCAGCACTATTCCGGTCGGCGGGGTGATACCGCAAACCGTCGCCGTCGAGCCCGCGCCATCGCTCAATCCCGCGTTCTTCACCGCCGGCTTCTCCAATTACGACATCAATGGCGGGCTGGGTGTTGTGGTGGCCAACAACACTGTGCTTGCGGCCGCGATGCCGGTCTACCGGTTCACAACTAGCAGTTATGCGGCACCGGCCGGCACCGATCCGTCGTCGGCGTTGGAGCTGTGGACCCCGCCGCTGTTCACCGGGGATCCGCGTAAGGCCACCGTGACCCAGCGCGGCGGCGCGAGCCTCACGCTGCGTTCGCTCATCAAGCCCACAACTGGCGGCGCGATCGTGGTTGGCGACGGCGCCTCGGTCAGCGTCGATCCGGGCCAGAGCATCACGCTCGATGCCTTCGGTCAGATCAGCGTGTTCGGTAACCTCACCGCGCATGGCGGCAGCATCAATTTGGTCAATGATGCCTACGGTTCGCCGGTGCGAACAGGCTTCAACTTCGACCTGAGCGGCAACGGTCGCGGCATTTCGATCTGGGTCGATGCCGCTGCCAAACTCGATGTCTCGGGCCTGGCCTATCAGGCGTCCGATACATCAGGACATCTATTCGGGAAGGCGACGGACGGCGGTTCCATCACCATCAATGGTGGCGGTGCCTTCGTGGTCGTGCGTCCGGGCGCCGAGCTCAATGCAGATGGCACGCAGGTCGCGATCGATTTCGCGGCAGGCGGTGCGGCCTCGTCAAGCCGCCCACAGATGGTCACAACGAATGGCGGCTCCATTACGTTGTCATCGCAGAGCGGTCTCTATCTCGACGGCGATGTCCACGCCCTCTCCGGCGGAGCCGGCGCCTCCGGCGGCAGCCTGTCGATCGCGCTCACTACGCCGAACTTCGACGGGAATTACTTCCCCAAACTGGTGACGTCGGCCAATGTGGTCGTTCCGAGCCTGATGACCGTGGTGCAGGCGCGTCCGGATTCCTCGTTGCCGGAGGGCATCGCCCCGGGCACGGCCGCGTCGCATCTGGCGTTCGGCCAGGCGACCGTGAGCGTCGACATGGTCAAGGCCGGCGGGTTCGACAGCCTGACGCTGACGTCCGGCGACTACATGGCGTTCTCCGGTAACGTGTCCCTTTCGTTGGGCCGGAGCTTGACGCTGACGGCAGCGGCGTTCACATCGGGGGCCCCGGTGTCCGGACCGATCGATCCCTCGATGCCGGCCACCATCGGCGACGTGAAGGTGTCGGCTCCCTACATCCTGTTTCGTGAAGCGACGGCCGTCGTCCCCGATGGGTCCGTCAGCGCCAGCATCCGTAATCCCGGTGGCGCGGCATTGCCGACATCAGCCACGTTCGAGGCCGACGCAAACCAGATCGACATCCAGGGTCTCATCCAGTTCTCAGCAAGGGCACCGAACAACCAGTTCGGGCCGGGATTCTTCACGACCAAGTTCGTCAGCCAGGGCGACATCCGCTTCCTGTCGATGCCCGGGGTTGTCGCAACCCAGTTGTCGACCAGCGGCAATCTCGAACTGCTCGCCGCGCAGGTCTATCCCGCGACCAACACCGTTGCCACCGTCATCGCAGGCAGTGGAAATTCCGATCCGACGACGACGCTCACCATCGGACGCACCACCGATGCGATTCCGGACGCTCCGCTCTCCGTGTTCGGCCAGCTCGCGTTCCAGGCGCCGGTGATTGAGCAGGGCGGCATCGTTCGCGCACCGCTCGGTGTTTTGACCTTCGGCCTGGGCTGGCCAGTGTACACGCCACACGTTGATCTGCTGCCCGGCAGCCTGACTTCCGTTTCGATGGCAGGCCTGACCATCCCCTACGGCGGTACGATCGACGGGGTGACCTACACGTATAACGGCACCAGCATCCGTGCGATCGGCCTCACCAACTTCAACAATAACGGGCCGCAATCCGGCATCATCCTGGACGGGCAGTCGATCAACGTCGCGAGCGGCGCGATCCTCGATTTGTCGGGTGGCGGCACGCTCGCCGGCGCTGGTTTCGTGTCCGGACGCGGCGGCTCGGTCAACGTGATCAACACGCCGCTCGTCAACGCCAACCCTGCGACTCCCGTCAGCAAGGCGAGCGACAAGGTCTATGCCATCCTCCCTGGCTATAGTTCGGGCTACGCACCGATCGCGCCCGAAAACGGCGCCGGCGATCCTGCGATTGGTCAACAGGTCACCATTCCGTCCGGTGTCCCGGGACTGCCGGCGGGAACGTACACACTGCTGCCGTCCAACTACGCGCTGTTGCCCGGCGCATACCGTGTCGAACTCGGCGGCAGCACCACGACGCCGGTCGGCAGCCCGCTCACAATCGGCAACGGCACCTACGCTGCTTCGGTCACCACCGGCATCGCCAACACCGCGATCAAGGACAGCCTGCCGGTGACGGCGCTGATCACCGCGGGCACCTCGGTCCGCAAATATTCGCAATTCAACGAGCAGAGCTACAGCGATTTCCTGCTTGCCAACGTGGCGCAATTCGGCGGCGTGCGTTCGCTGCTGCCGAGCGACGGCAAGACGCTCGAGATCATGTTCGAGAGGCCGAACGCCACCCCGATCGAACCTGTGCTCACATTCGACGGCACCGCGCTGTTTCAGGGTACGCAGGGCGGTAACGCCGGCCAGGTGGCGTTGCTGAATGTCGGCGAAATCTATGCTGACGCGCCGACCCAGGGATTTTCCAGTCCCTCGGTCGACGCCGCCGATCTCAATGCGCTCAAGGCGCCACGTCTCCTGATCAACGGAACCGTCATCATCTCGAATGGCGCGCTGTTCCTTAATCAGCCCTACGGTCATGATCTTTTCATCCGCGATGGCGTCTCCCTTTCCGCTGGGGAGATGTTCTTTATCGGCAACAATATCAGCGTCGGTAACAACGTGACGCTCAGCACCATCGGACAGGGCGCAGTCCCGTTCGATTCCGTGTCGACGGGCATGAGCTATGCGGTCAGCCAGTTCACAGTGCTGGCGCTGTCCAATGGTAACGTCAACTTCCTTCCCTCGAATGTCGGCAACGGTTCGATTACCATCGGCGCCGGCTCGTCGCTCTATTCCGAAGGGACGCTGGCGTTCGTGACCAACGGCGCTTCCGCGATCGATCCGACCGCCCATTTCGGGTCGAGCAACATCGCGCTCGCGGTCGGCACCATCAATATCGGCGACGCCGCGACCGTGGCCGCGGCCGGCGCACCCGCCGGATTGATGTTCGATCAGACGCTGTTCAACACTCTTCTCCATGGCGATCCGCTGCATGGCGCGCCGGAGCTGAAGACCATCACATTGTCTGCGGCGAATTCCATCAATCTGTTCGGAGGTGCCGGTCTGGATGCCACCGGCAGCGGTGTCAATCTGGTGCTGAACACCTCGGCGATCTATGGCTACGGCGCAGCCGGCGACAGCTCCACCATCGCCGCCAACAAGATCACGTGGAATGGCGTGAGCGGGGCGATCCCGCCGGCGATCGCCGCAGGCGGGCCGGGCACCGGAGCCGGCATCCTCAATTTCGTCGCGGACGAGATTGACTTCGGCCGGTTTGCCTCGCTCGACGCAACGACCGCGAGCCGCGTGATCTACGGCTTCAGCAACGTCAATATCGCCGCCAACTCGAGGATCGTCTCGGCCGGCAACAGCAAGCTGTTCGTCTACCAGTCGCCGAGCGCTGATCCCGCTGCCGTATTCGGCCAGAGCGGCAGCGGCGGCAATCTGACGCTGACGACGCCACTGCTGACCGGCGCGCAGAAGTCGATCATGGCCTATTCCGCTGGCGGCGCGCTCAATGTCGTCGCGCCCGCGGGTATTGCGCCAAGCGCAGCCGGGTCCACCGTGGCCGGCGCCGAGATCGACCTGACCGGCGGCAGCGTCGGGATCGACAGCACGATCCTGTTGCCGAGCGGCAAGCTCGTGGTCAACGCGACGGGCGATATCGCACTCGGCGGCGCAAGCCGTATCGACCTCGGTGGTCGGCCGTCAACGATTCAGACGGCGACCGTCTATGGCTTCGGCGGCACTGCGATCTTCAACAGCGCACAGGGCAGCCTGACGCAGCTTGCTGGCTCCATGATCGATGTCTCCGCGACCAACGCCGGTGCAGGATCGATCAGCATCGCTGCGGCGAACGGTCGGGTCACGCTGGGAGGCGCGCTCAACGGCGCGGCGACGGGTGGTTACGCCAGCGGTGACTTCAGTGTGTCCAGCGGCACGCTTTCGAGTTCGGACTTCGCCGCGCTCAACGCTCTGCTGACCCAGGGCGGGTTCTTCGACGCGCGTGCCTTCGATATCAGGAACGGCGATCTCGTCATCGGCGACGGTGTGAAGGCAAGCAACGTCACGGTCGCCACCGACAACGGCAGCCTCACCGTCGTCGGCACCATCGATGCGTCCGGTGCCGCACCCGGCACCATCCGGCTCTCGGCCGGCAATGGGCTCGCGCTGGCGCCGACCGCCGTGCTCGATGTTCACAGCACGGTGCTGCAGGTCGACAGCTACGGCCAGCCGATCGAGGCGAGGAACCGCGGCCATATCGAGCTGACCGCGGCAGGCGGCGCGCTCACGCTGGCATCTGGCGCCACCATGAATCTTACCGCGCCGAACGGCGTTGCCTATGGCGACGTGGTGCTGAACGCACAGCGCACCGGCGAGACCTCGGGCGACATCGCCATCAACGCAGCGGGTCCGCTCAACATCAAAGGCGCCTACAGTATCGCGCTCAACGCGTTCTGGACCTATGACCTGCCGGGCGGAAGCACCATCACCCAGACAACGCTCGACGGCTACGACACCGCGAGCACGGCCTTCATCAACGCCGCATTGGGCAATGCGGGTTTGGCGGCGCGCGTCGCAGGTCTGTCCGCGTATGGCAGCACCTACCATCTGCGGCCGGGCGTCCAGATCACATCGAGCGGCGACCTCTCGACCTCCGGCGATATCGATCTTGCCCAATATCGCTACGGCGCGGGCGCTGATCGCAATCCGAATTCGGCAACCTACGGCGCCGGCGAGCCGATGGCCCTCGTGATCCGGGCCGGCGGCAATGTGACGGTCAAGGGAAGTATCTCGGACGGATTCAAATCATCACCGGGAGCGCTGGCGAGCATCAGGATCTTCGACGTCACCAACAGCCCGTACTTCACCCAGCGCTCATTCAGCGGCTACACCTACTGGTACGACGGTCAGACTGACGTTTACGTCGTGAGCAATTGGACGGTTCCGAACGACGACTTCTACAATTGGTGGATCAACAACTTCTGGGGCCCACTGGTCGATACCAATAACAACTCCTACAACCCCGGAGATACGATTCCCGCCGGTACGATACTGAGTGCCAGCAACAGCTCTGGGTTCGCGTTTGAGCCCGGCAGCATGCCGACCGTTGCGGTTGTGGCGACGCCTGCAATTCCTGCGGCTCCGGGCACCGCGGCCGGAGCCCAGATGTTGGCGCCGGGGTCGCTCTCCGCGTCGATCCGGCTCGTGAGCGGCGCAGATCTTGCCGCCGCCGACCAACGCGCGTTGCAAACGACACAGGCACTCAATGGGAGCGGCAACCTGACGCTAAGCGATCCGGCCTACAATTCGTCGCGCAACGGCACGTTCTTCAGCGTGCTGCGCACCGGCACCGGCAGTCTCGACCTGCTGGCCGGCGGCAGCTTCAGCGAGGCCACGCCATATGGCGTCTTTACGGCCGGCACCCAGGCGGCGCCGATCCTGGCGGCCGACGGCAGCAATCCCTACGATCTTGTCGGTGTCACCAGCAGCGGCAACTCGCACGCCTGGTACCCCGAGCATGGCGGCGACCTCCTGATCACTGCGCAACGGGATATCACCGGCAATCTCCAGATCGCGGACAACAACACCCGGTTCGCCGACTCCAATCTCACCGCCAACTGGCTCCGGCTGCAAGGCGGTGGCGTCTCTGCCGATCCGGCTGCGTGGTGGATCAATTTCGGCTCGCTTGCGAAGACCGGCCCATTTAGCAACAACCAGCAGCTCATCGGCTTCCAGGGCATCGGCACGCTCGGTGGCGGCAACCTGACTGTGATCGCGGGCGGCAATGCCGGCGTGACAGGCAACGGCTCGACCGGCCTCGACCTGGCGGTCGCCTCGACCGGCCGTATTCTGCCGAATGGCACGCTGGTAGAGACCGGTGGCGGCAATCTGGTCGTGAAGATTGGCGGCGGACTCAATCCGGTGGTGCCAACAACACCTAACGGTCAGGGTCAGGTGCCGGACTA
The DNA here is from genome assembly GCF_947648125.1 of uncultured Bradyrhizobium sp. Lineage (GTDB taxonomy): Bacteria > Pseudomonadota > Alphaproteobacteria > Rhizobiales > Xanthobacteraceae > Bradyrhizobium. The sequence continues at coordinate 7,355 of NZ_CANSMR010000021.1, forward strand.
TTTCGGCTCGATCACCAACCTGCGTGGCGACACCACTGTCAGTGCCGGGTCGGTCGGCGCGCTGGCCCCGAACACCTGGCCATCCTATTTCGTTTCGTACGATCCGCGCGCCGTTGATCCCAACGTCTTCAAGCGCTCGCTCAAGACGCCGGGGCCGCTCGTCATCCCGGGCGACGGCAGTGTCAGCATCACGACGCGTGGCGACCTCGTGCTCGGCGGCGCGGGCGACGCCGGCATGGCGTCGCCAGTCGATCTGAACGGCATTGCGTATACGGTACGCAACGCGGACGGCACTACGACGCTCATGAGCCGCGGGCAATCGAACTTCACATTGTGGACGCCGGCGACCGCGATCGATCTCTACGCGGCGGGTGGTGATGCGGCCGTATTGAGCGGAGTTTCCTTCAGCGGCACGGCTTTCTTTCCGGGAACGCTGATCGTCGCAGCCGCCAACGGTGATATCCGCTTTATGGAGCCTGCGGCCGGCGGCGGAGTGCCGACAATCGAACTGCTGCCGTCGCCTCGCGGCCAACTCGAATTGCTGGCAGCCGGCTCGGTCTACGGGACGAGCCAGGTCGTGGCGATGTCGGGCGCGGACATGAGCACGCTGGCGACGCCGTTCAATCCCGTCTTTGCCACCGGCACCGGCGGCGCCGGCAGCAGCAACGCGTGGGCGAACGCCGCCAATCGCATCAATCCCATCAGTCCAATCGCTTTCGGCGAGGACACGCCCATCTCCAACCTGCATGCAGGGGATGATCGGCCGGCCCTGGTCTATGCCGGCATCGACATTGTCGATCTCACCCTCGGCCAGGCGCAGCTGGAGAGCCCGAGTGCCGGCGCGTATTTCTATCCGACCCACAGCACCTGGTATATCGCCGCCAAGCCCTTCGAGGTGATCGCCGGCCGCGATATCGTCGGCACCGGTCCCGTGCCCAGTGCGCTCCTGAACAATGGGCCGAACGATATCTCGCTGATGCAGGCCGGCCGTGACATCTTCTATCAATCGGTGACCGTTCTCGGCCCTGGTCTGCTTCAACTGCAAGCCGGCCGCAACCTGTACCAGGGCTATTACGGCTCCTTGGTCAGTGCGGGCGACATCGTTAGTCAGTCCAACACCACGGGCGGTGCGGGTATCGTCTCGATCGCAGGCACCGGTATCAACGGCCCCGACTACACCGATTTCGCCAAGCTGTATTTCAACGCAGCGAACCAGCTTCCCGGCGACGGCACGCCGCTCGCCGGCAGCGGCAAGGTCGCCAAGACCTACGCCGACGAATTATACAACTGGCTGCACAAGCGCTTCTCGTCCGACCAGAACTATACCTACAAAGGCCAGTCCTACATCTTCACCGGCACGAAGGACGACGCGCTGGCGTTCTTCCTCTCGCTGCCCATGGAGCAGCAGGGCGTGTTCGTCCGGCAGATCTACTACGCCGAGCTGACGGCCGGCGGTCGCGAATACAACGACAGGGCCAGCAGCCGCTACGGCAGCTATCTGCGTGGGCGCGATGCGATCGCCACCCTGTTCCCGGATCAGGATGCACAAGGTAATCCGCTGACCTATTCGGGCAAGATCACCATGTTCAGCGGCCTCACGAAGGACATTTTTAACAACATCTACGTTGCCGACGCCGGCATCAACACCCAGTATGGCGGCGACATTCAGATCCTCAATCCGGGCGGGCAGACCATCATCGGGGTCGAGGGCGTGACGCCAGGTCCTGGTGCTGGCCTGATCACGCAAGGCCAGAACAGCAATATCGATGTGTATTCGCTCGGCAGCGTGCTGCTCGGCCAGAGCCGCATCATGACCACGTTCGGTGGCAACATCCTGGTGTGGTCGGCGATCGGCGACATCAACGCCGGCCGCGGCTCGAAGACGACGGTGATCTATACGCCGCCGCTGCGCACCTATGACGCGTATGGCAATATCAAACTGTCGCCGGCGGCACCGGCCAATGGTGCCGGCATCGCGACGCTCGCCCCCATTCCGGGGACGCCGCCGAGCGACGTTGACCTGATCGCGCCGCTCGGCACCATCGATGCGGGCGAAGCTGGCATCCGTGTCTCGGGCAACGTCAACCTCGCCGCGCTGCAAGTAGTCAATGCCGCCAACATCCAGGTGCAGGGCACCTCGACCGGCATTCCGACGGTGCAGGGGCCGCCGGTCGCAGCACTGACGGCGGCGTCGAACACCACCGCCGCCAGCCAGCAGGCCGCGGCGCCACCGCCAAAGAACAATGACCAGCCGTCGGTCGTGATCGTGGAAGTGCTCGGCTATGGTGGGGGCGAGGGCGCCGCGCCGGATCCTGAGGAGGACGAACAAAAGCGGCGTAAGCGTAGGCAAGATCAGCACAGCTACAACCAGAACAGCGTGCTTCAGCTCGTCGGCAATGGTCCGCTTTCGGAAACGCAAAGGCAGGCGCTCACCACGGAGGAAAGAGCGAATCTCGAGACACGCTGAGGAATAGTTTGGGGCCCTGAACGTGGCTGATACCAACCAGGCTCGGCTGCGTGACCAGCTGGTGCAGAACTATGACGCCCTCATTGCGAGGCTGACGCGCCGCCTGGGCTCCTCAGACTTCGCCCACGAGGCTCTGCACGAGACATTCCTGCGGCTGGATCGGGTCACGGACGCGGTCCCGGTTCGCAGTCCGGCCGACTATCTCTTTCGCATCGCCATCAATGTCGCGAAGGATCGGTACAGAGCCCAGACCTATCGCGTCAGTGTATCCGAGGTCGATACGCTGCTGGATGTCTGCGACGATCAGCCCGACGCCGCAAGGGTGGTCGAGGCGCGCTCCGAGATCGTGGCCTTCAAATGCGCGTTGGCCGAGCTTCCGGACAGGCCTCGCCGCGTGCTCCAGGGCATCTCGATCGAGGGCGCAACGGCACACGAAGTGGCGGCCCGTCTGCAGGTCAGTCTTCGCACGGTCGAAAATGACCTCAGGCTGGCCTTGCGGCACTGTGCGACTGCTATTGGCCGCACGGTGGTCCGTCGCCTCGGCGGGCCGCGGCTGCGGTCGTAGTCGATGTAGCAAGCGGCAATGGCTTCGTGACTGAAGCGCCGCATCATCGATGTTCTCAAGCAACGGGAAGGCTCGTCGCCGCTGGCGCGGCTGATCCCCTCGGATGACGGTGACGCAGCCGGCGGCTGGCCGATCTGGCTGCTGCCGGTCAGAAGACCATCGCGCTCAATGCTCGAGAAGGCACGCCGGCAGATATCGTAGGTTTGGTTGGTATGGGGAAAGGCGGTAGCCTTCCCCCATTACCCGACTTTGTGCGCTGAGCCGCAGTTTTCCACGAATAGGTGACGCCGCGCTGCGCACGCTGCTACTTCAACATCGCCGCGACGTTGTCCTTTGTCACGACGTCGAGGCCGGTGTGGATGATCTCCGGCACCTTCTGGCCCTTCTTGATGGCAAGCAGCGTATCCATCGCCTTCTCGCCCATCTCGAACGGACGCTGGCCGATCAGCCCATTGGCATAACCCTCGTTCAGAAGCTCAAGCTGCATCCGGAGGGTGTCGGCCACGACGAGCGTGAACTTGCCTGCGTCGATCTCCTTCTTGCTCTTGCTGGCGAATGCCTTGAAGCCTTCCGGCGCGAACATCGGCCAGCCGCCGACCGGGATGATCGCAGCAAGGTCGGGAGTTGCGGTGCGCAGATCGGTCATCTGCTGAACGCCCAGCGCAGGGTCGTCGTTGCAGAAGGTCGGCGATCCCCCGACTTCGGTCCACTTCGAGCCCTTGAGTGCTTCGCGGACACCATCGACACGCTCGGCGAGGTTCGCCGCTCCCGGCCCGCCGGAGATCATCGCGTATTTGCCACCGTCGGGCCGGAGCTTCAGCAATTGCTTGCCGAGCGCGACGCCGAACTCCTTGTTGTCGGTGCCGATATAGGCAATCCGCTTCGAGCCAGGTGCGTCCGAGTCGAACGTGATGACGGCGATGCCGGCCGCCGTCGCCGCCTCGATCGACTTGGTCATTGCGGCAACGTCGGCGACCGAGATGGCGAGGCCGTCCACCTTCTGGGTGATGAAGTCCTGGATGATCTGCGCTTGCGTCGCCGGCTCGTGTTCGACAGGACCCTTGTAGATGCATTCGATGTTGCCGAACTCCTTGGCGCGCTTCTGGCAGCCGTCGCGCGCGAAATCGAAGAACGGATTGTTCATCGCCTTGGGCACGATCACGAATTTGTAGCTCTGGGCAAGGCCGGGCGTCGCCATCATGGCGAGGACCGCGGCGGCTAGAAGTGTCTTCCTCATTGCTTCCCTCCACATTTTTATTGTGCCTATTCCTCGAAATCAGCGGCTCCCGGAGACGGATAGGCGAACGTTCATGATCCTCCGGGGACGAACTCGTCAGGCCATGCGCGAGCGGAGGCGATCGACCAGCACCGCTGCGATGATGATCACGCCCACCAAAGTCTGCTGCCAATAGGAGTTGACCTGCGCGAGCACGAGGCCGTTGCGGATCACCTCGAGCAGCACGCAGCCGACGATGGCTCCGAGCGGACCGCCGGCGCCGCCGGCGAGATTGGCACCGCCGATGACGGCGGCCGCAATGACGTTGAGCTCGTAGGACGTCGCCATGTTTGCCGGCGCCGATCCCAGCCAGCCGCAGATGATGATGCCTTGCAGACCCGCCGCGAGCGCGCAGATCACGTAGATCTCGATCTTCACCCGCACGACCGAAATACCGGTCAGCGCCGCCGCCTTCTCATTGCCGCCAACGGCAAAGACGTGACGGCCGAAACTGGTGTGGTGCAGCACAACCGCCATCGCCACTGCGAGAACGACGAGGTAGATGAACGGCGTGGGCATACCGAACACGACGCCCGACGTCAGCGTGTAGAAATAACTGGCTTCGGGGCCGCTGGGAAAGCTGCCGCGGCCGTTGGAGACGACGTAGCCGAGGCCACGCACGATCGAGAGCATGCCGAGCGTGGTGACGAAGGGCGACAGCCCGAGCACCGCGATGCAGAAGCCATTGGCGAGGCCGACGATCAGCGCGACGCCGAGTCCTGCCAGGATCGAGACGAGTAGAATCAATCCGGGCACATTGGCGATCACGGTCTTGCCGTCGCCGGCCAGATGCACGAACCAGTCCGCGCCGGGCATGCCCGGTGTCGAGATGTGCGTCATGACCATCGAGGTGATCATCGCGGAAAAGCACATCATCGAGCCCACCGAGAGATCGATGCCGCCCGTGATGATGACGAAGGTCACGCCGAGCGTGGCGATGGCGATGAACGAAAAATTCTTCGCCACATTCTGTATGTTGCCCTCGGTGAGGAAATAGGGGCTGGCGAAGTTCATCACCACGAACAGCGCCACCAGCGCGAGCAGGACGTAGCCGGTCTGCGAGGCAAACAAGCCGCTCTGCCACCATTTGGCTTTTCCGACATTGGTGAAGGTGATGGGAGATTCCAGGGGCGTGGCCATCACGCAGCCTCCTTCGCTCCCGTGATGAGGGAGGTGACTTCCTCGGGGCTGGTGTCGCCGATCGCCTTGTCGGCGCGTTTCTCGCCGCGGCGCATGACGACGACGCGGTCGCAGACCGCGAACACGTCGGGCATGCGGTGCGAGATCAGCATCACCGCGACACCCTGTTCCTTCAGGCGATGGATCAGGCTTAACACCTGCTCGACCTGGCGGACCGAGATCGCGGCCGTCGGCTCGTCCATCATCACGAGCTTGGCATTGGAGAGCCGCGTCCGCGCGATCGCGACCGCCTGACGCTGGCCGCCCGACATCTGTCTGACGAGGTCGTGCGGACGGGTCTCCGAACGCAGCTCGCCGAACAGCTCCAGCGCGCGCGCCGCCATCGCCTTGTGGTCGAGCAAGGCGAACGGACCAAGCTTGCGCTTGAGCTCACGGCCGAGGAAGACATTGGCCGCTGCCGTGAGATTGTCGGCGAGCGCGAGGTCCTGATAGACCACTTCGATGCCGATCGCGCGGGCATCGATCGGACGGGCGAAATGAACCGGCTTGCCGTCAAAGCGGATCTCGCCGTGGCTTGGCGGGAAATTGCCGGCGATGATCTTGACCAGCGTCGACTTGCCGGCGCCGTTATCTCCCATCAGGCCGACCACCTCGCCAGGGGAAACGCGCAGGTCGACGCCATGCAACGCGCGAATGGCGCCGAACTCTTTCCCGATGCCCTTCAGCTCCAGGACCGCTAGCCCGGCGTCGTGAGGGGTCACCATGGCTGGCCTCGCTCAGGCATGCTGGCAAACCCCTCCAACTCAGAAGTGCACCAGCGTGCGCAGACCAAGGACCCAGGCATTCTCGGTCTTGATGCCGGCGGCATTGTAGCCGCGCCCGCCGGGATTGATCACGTACTGGGCGTCGAACTTGAGGTTCATCCAGCCGGTCGCCTGCCAGCCGTACCAGGCTTCGATCGGAACTTCGTTTCCGCCCGCATTCAGGGTGAGCGCAGCCGAATTCACGTGGGTCGTACCGACCGCGAAACCGACTTCGTCTTCGGGGCGCCAGGAGAACGTTCCGGTGTGCCTGAAGCCCAAGGCGACCTGATAGTCCTGATACGACGTCCGGTGATCGGCGACGGTCGTGTTGAGGAACACGTACCAACCCTGTGCCTTTGCACCCTCAACGGTCAGCCGCTGCAGGATCGACTCATAGACGCCATAGCGGCCGCGTTGATCGCCCAGGTTCTGGTCGGAGACGCCGCCGATGCCGGGGGCGATCGCGATGATACCGGGGAGGCCGCCGTCGATCGTCGACGCGCTGTCATACCAGCCGCCGAAGCGCCAGGTCCCGTTCAGGGGGCCGCTCGGCGCCCAGACCACCTCGACCGGCACCAGCACGCCCGAGGCCCGGCTCGAGCCGGGGACGCCCGGCAGGAAGTAAGTCGCGGAGTCCGACGTCGTCAGATAGTTCGGATTGGCGTCGTAGACGCCGACCGAGAGCTGCCATTCCTTGGTGAAGTTGTAGTGTGCGACACCGGCCCATTGGCTGACCGGCCAGTTGTAGATGTAGCCACCCTGGATGTTGCCGGGCTGACCGCCGCAGAACGTCAGGTTGATGAACTCGCACAGGCCGAAGAAGAAGTCCGAGCCGACCGGAAGACGGCCGCCCTTGAGTTCAAGGCGGTCATCGAACAGTTTCTGCGAATAGTAGAGTTCGGTCAGGCGAAGAATGCTGCCGCGGCCGAATACTTCGTTGGTCAGCTGCAAGGCCGGAATGCCCGCTTCGTCGTTCAGGTTGCGGCCGAAGCGGTCGACCAGCGTGAGGCCGACCGTACCGCCCTGAATGCCGGCAAGCTTCGCCATATCGAACTTGGCTTGAAAGAACAGCTGTCCGGCTTGGGTCGCGGTGTTCCTGTTGCCACCCGACAAATTGCCGACGGCCTCGTCGCCCAGCGTCAGGGCCAGCGAGATACCCCGCTCCTTCAGCTGCGTCCTGCCAAGATCGCCGAACAGATAGGGCCTGGTCCAGAAATCATCGGTCTCCGTGTAAGGCACAGGCGGAGCTTTGGTTAAAAGATCGGCTGCATGCGCGCCGCCCCCGAATAGAGATGACAAGGCGATCCCCACGCCGCACGCCCACGCGGTGCTCACAGACCTAAGTGACATTTTCTGCACTCCCAGCGTCCCCGGCTTTGTCCATTTGTGTCGCGTCCCCGCCCAAAGCCCTTTAGCCGGAACGCGCCCCGTCAATGTACCGATCCATCAACTTGAGATAGAAATCGCGCACACGGCAAAGCAACCTTGCACGTCGAACTCTCCCTCAAATTCTCCTCCTCAAGTCGCCGCGACCATGTTTGCCGCTCCCCGGTCGCGGTGTTTCCTTATCGCGTCGTCGTCATGCCTGCTCGCCCGTACTTGTCCGTACCGCAGCTGCGCCGAGCGTCGATGTGCCATGCTTTCCCTGCGCAGGTGTCGCTTTCGGCGCCGTGCGGGCGAGGCCGGCCAGCGCGGCCTTGCGCCGCCGCCGGGCCTGCAACTGCTGATCCGCCAGCACGCCGATCAGAATCACGGTTCCCATCACCGCGAAGTTCAGGGAGTTCGGAATGCCGAGGATGTTCACGAGGTTCTGCAGCACCTGCAGCAGCGCGGTGCCCAGCACGATACCGAGAATCGAGCCTTCGCCGCCGCGCAGGCTGCAGCCGCCGAGGACGGCCGCCGCGATCGCATAGAGTTCGTAGAAATTGCCGAACGAACTCGGAGAGACCGAGTTGGTGTAGAAGACGAACATCACGGTCGAGACGCCGGCGAGGCCGCCGCTGATGACATAGGCGGTCGCGATCACGAGATTCGTTCTGATGCCGGAGTAGCGCGCCGCTTCCTCGTTCTTGCCTACGGCATAAAGCCAGCGTCCGTAGACCGAACGGTGCAGCAGCACGCCGAGGATCACCGCAAGGATGATCAGGAAGATGAAGGTGTTCGGAATGCCCGCGACATTGCCGGAGGCGATGTTGCTCAGCGTGCTGGCCTCATCGCCGTAGCCGAAGCCGCGCGTCGAATCGCTGGTGTAGTAGCGCGCGGCGCCGCGATAGATCAGCAGCCCGCACAGCGTCACGATGAAGGGCTGCATCTTCAGCCGGGTGATCAGGAAACCCTGAATGCCGCCCAGCGCAAGCCCGCCCATGAGGACCAGCAACAGCGCGAAGGGCCAGGGCACCTGATACGTCGTCAGAAGGTCGATGAAGACGACGCCAAGCAGCGCGAACATCGAGCCGAGCGAAAGATCGATGCCTCCGGTGATGATGACTAATCCTTCGCCCAGCGCGAACACACCGAACAGGCCGATCAAATTGGCCATGTTCAGCAGGTTCACGAACGACAGGAAGGCCGGATTGATCGCGCCGGTGATGGCGGAGATCACCGCCAGCAGCAAGAACAGGCCGAGTTCCTTCTTCATCATGGCGCAGCGGTCTCCATGGTTTCGAGCGCCTGGCCGACCGCCAGCCTCAACACGTTGTATTCGCTGAACTGGTCGCGCTCGAGCACGCCGCTGACGCTGCCTTCATGCATCACCGCGACCCGGTCGGAGACGCCGATGACCTCTTCCATGTCAGATGAGATCATCACGATGGCGACGCCCTGGTCGGCGAGGCTGCGCATCAGGGCGTAGATCTCGCTCTTGGCGCCGACATCGATGCCGCGGGTCGGCTCGTCGAAGAACATCACGCGCGGCTGCATGGAAAGCCACTTGCCCAGCACCACCTTCTGCTGGTTGCCGCCGGAGAGCGTCACGGCTTCGATGTCGATGCTCGGCGCCTTGATCGACAGGCGCCTCGCTTGTTCCTTCGCGATTTTGCGCTCGGATCCGCCGTTGACCAGCCACATCCGCGCATGATCCAGCAGGCTCGCGAGCGTCACGTTCTCCCGGATCGGCAGCTCCAGCACCAGACCGGATTTCTTGCGATCCTCCGGCACGAGGTAAATCCCTTGCCTGATCGCATCGCGAGGCGAGGCGACACCGACCGGCGTGTTGTCGATCCTGATCTCGCCACCCAGCAACGGGTCAACGCCGAACACCGCGCGGGCAAGCGAAGTGCGGCCGGCCCCAACGAGCCCGGCGAGGCCGAGGATCTCGCCGCGCCGCACGGACAGGTCGATCTGCCGGTCCGGAAAGGCCGTCGTCACAACGCCGGCGATGTCGCAGCCGCCCGGCTGCGGCGAGTGTGCCGGCGGCGTGTACAGCGCCTTCAGGTCGCGGCCGATCATCAGGCGAATCATTGCCGCATGGCTCAACTCGTGGCGCGCCAGCTCGCCGACGGTGCGCCCGTCACGCAGCACCACGACGCGATCGGCGCAGCTCATGATCTCACCGAGCCGGTGAGAGATGTAGATCACCGAGATGCCGTGGGCCTTCAGGTCGGCAATCACCTCCAGCAGCCGTTCCGTCTCCGTAATTGTCAGGCTGGAAGTCGGCTCGTCCATGATGATCACGCGGGCGTCGATCGAGAGCGCCTTGGCGATCTCCACCATCTGGCGCTCGGCGATCGACAGATTGTCGACCAGCGTGTTCGGCGCGAAATCGGCGCCCAGCCGTTCCAGCAGCGGCGTCACGCGGGCGCGCATCTCCGCATTGTCCACCAGCTTCAGCGGGCCGCCGGCAAGCTTCTCGCGTCCGATGAAGACATTGGCTGCGACGTCGAGGTTTTCGAACAGGTTCAGCTCCTGGTGCACAAAGGCGATGCCCGCGAGGGTCGCCTCGTTCACCGTCATCCTTGCGTGGTCGTTGCCGCCGATGCGGATCACGCCCGCGCTCGGCGCGATCACGCCCGCCAGCACGCGCATCAGCGTCGACTTGCCGGCGCCGTTCTCGCCGATCAGGCCCAGCACCTCGCCGCGGCAGACGCGCAAATTGACGTCGTCGAGCGCCCTGACGCCGGGATAGGTCTTGCTGATTCCGCTGAGTTCGAGCAGCGTCTCCGCCATTCGGCATGTCCTCCTGAAGCCCGCCCGGCGGCCTGTGGCGGCCGGGCGGTGAAGCCGACTGAAGTTACTTCTTCAGCAATTCCTTCAGTTGCCCGGCGAACTCCGCGACGTTGGTCTTGCTGATTACCTTGGTCGGCACGATCAGCTTGCTGTCCTTCGGAATCCAGGACTTGTCGCCGTTCAGCGTCTTGATGATGTTGGTGGCGGAGAGATAACCGAACTCGTAGGGCTGCTGCACGACCGTGGATTCGATCGTGCCGTCGGAAATGCCCCGCAGCGTCCGCTGGTCCTCGTCGAAGCCGACGATCTTCACCTTGCCGGCCTTGCCCGCGGCCTTCACCGCATCATAGATCAGCGGGGTCTCGTAGCTCCACAGGCCGGAGAGCAGTGCGATGTCGGGATATTTGACGAGCACGTTCTCCATGTTCGCCTTGGCCTTAGCAAAGTCCACCTGGTCGGTGAACACGTCGACCAGCTCGACCTTGGTGCCGGTGATCGATTCCTTGATGCCCTGTACCCGCTCGCGGGCGTTGTCGGCGTCCATCGTTCCAACGAACAGCGCGATCTTGCCGCCGTTCGGCAGCGCCTTCTTGATCTCCTCGCCGGCCTGCCGTCCGGCCGCGACGTTGTCGGTGCCGATATAGGCGAGACGGTTGCTCTGCGGTGCGTCACTGTCCGTCGTGATCAGCACGGTCTTGGCCGCGACCTTGTTGAGTTCTTCGGTTGCATGCGGCGCATCGTCGACCGAGATCGAGATGCCGGCGACGCCGCGCACCAGGAGGTCGTCCAACTCGCGCCGCTGGCCAGCCGCGGTGCCTTCGTTGGTGACGATCAACTCGATATTGTATTCCGGGTGCTCTTTTTGCGCCTTCTCAAGCCCGCGGCCCGCGATGGTCCAGAAGTCGGCTGCGACGTTGGTCACCAGCGCGATGGTCTTTTTCTGCTGCGCCTGTGCTATCCCCGTTACCATCGCGAACGCGGCTGCGCCCGCCAACAGCGGCACGATCAATCTTTTCATTGAGTCATTCATATGCACCTCCCTGTCGACACCCCCGGTGAGGGGATTTCACGCTTGGCGCTTTTCACGCCTTATTTTATTCACGTAACTAATAAATTAGCGCGACAAAATGTCCAGTCAAGGATGTTCATGTTTAGGACTTCACGCAATAATAGTGAGAAGGTGATGTATTTCCGCCGCTACCTGCGCTTTTTGGCCAACATCTGAGTTGTATCCGTTGAATAATTTCATCAAGCGAATTAAAAAAGCCGGCATGAATGAGCAGTCCGAACCGCTGAGACGTGCTTCAAGTCTGGCCCGCGGATCGAACCGCGGCCGTCTCGTCGAGGTCTTGCGGCGTCAGGGGCCATTGCCGCGCGTCGAGCTCGCCCGCAGCACCGGGCTGAGCTTTCCGGCCATTTCGGCCATCACGTCGAAGCTGATGGCGGAAGACCTGCTGTGCGAAGCCGTGACGGATGCAGCGACGTCGTGGCCGGACGATACCGATGAAGAGGATGCGGATGGGCTGAACGGCCGCCGCCGCGGCCGGCCGGCGGTCCTGCTGACCCTCAACCCCGAGTTTGGCCGCATCATCGCCGTCTCGCTGCGCATGAACCTGATCGAAACATTGATCGCCGACTTCAGCGGCGCTGCCCTGGCGCAATCGCGGCTCGAACTCACGACCCGTGGGCTCGATGCGGGCGGGTTGTGCGATCTCGTGATCGCGCAGATCGAGGCCATGCTCGATGCGACGGCCACGCCGCGGCATCGGTTGCTTGGAATCGGGATCGCGCTGCAGGGCATCGTCGATGCCGACACCGGCCGGCATCTGTGGAGCCCGGCGCTGTCGATCACCGACGTCGATCTGGCGACGCCGGTCCGTGAGGCATTCGGCGTCGAGGTCGTGATGGCGAACGACGCGGTCGCGGTGGCGCTGGCCCTCGTGGCCGCCGAGCCGGCGCTGGCGCAGGGCCTCACGGCGACGCTCATGGTTGGTCACGGCATCGGCATGGGCATCGTTGTCGACGGTGAAGCACGCTGGGGGGCCGGCGCGGGCAGCGAGATCGGCCATGTCAAGTTGACGCCGAACGGCCCGCAATGCCGCTGCGGTCAGCGCGGCTGCATCGAGGCCCATCTCGCCGACTATGCGCTCTATCGCGACGCCCGCACCTTTCTCGATTTGCCACCGGCGGTGTCGCAGCAACCATCGGAGGCGCAGATGGCTCTGTTGCGTGCGCGGGCACGCGCCGGCGATCCCCGTCTCGAGCAGCTATTCCGGCAGGCCGGCCATGCGCTTGCCGAGGCGGTCGCCACGACGATCTCGGTGCTGCGCCCGCATCATTTGATCCTCGCAGGTCCTGGCCTGCAGGCGTTCGACATGATGCGCGCTGCCTATGAGGAGCGGCTCGAGCAGGCGGTGTTGCCGTGGCTGCTCAAGTCCACCGCGATCCATGTGCGTCCAAGCGAGTCGGCGACGATTGTCGACGGCATGGTGCGGCGGACGCTGCGGGTGGTGGACCGAAACTACATGGAGACGACCGAGTGAACCTCGGGGGCTGTGGCTCCTGGCTTGAGCCGCAGCAACGCAACCGACGCGCTTCAGGCGCCAAAGCGAGAGAATGCCAATGCAGGGTGCCATCTATCCAAGCCTCAAGGACCGGACCGTCCTGGTAACCGGCGGCGGTTCCGGCATCGGCGAGGCCATTGTCCGCCAGTTCATCGGTCAAGGCGCAAGGGTCGGATTCATCGATATCGATGTGACGTCCTCGGAGCAGCTGCTGTCCGATTTGGGAGCGCATGCCCGCGTGCACTTCGAACACGCCGATCTGCGCGACATCGGCGCGCTGCGACGCGCGGTTGCCGGCATCCGCGAGGCGCTCGGGCCGATCACCATTCTGGTCAACAATGCGGCGCGCGACGACCGTCACGCGATCGAGGACGTGACACCGGAATTCTGGGACGAGCGGATCGCCGTCAACCTGAAGCATCAGTTCTTCAGCGCCCAGGCGGTCGCACCGGACATGAAACAGGCAGGGGGCGGTTCGATCGTCAACATCGGCTCGGTGAGCTGGGTGATCGGTCAGGGCAACATGCCCTGCTACACCACGGCGAAATCAGCGGTTCAGGGCCTCACCCGCGCGCTGGCCCGCGATCTCGGGCCGCACAACGTGCGGGTCAACTCCATCCTGCCCGGATGGATCATGACCCGGCGACAGCAGGATCTGTGGTTGACGCCCGAAGGTGTGGCCGAGCTGATGCAGCGCCAATGTCTCAAGCGCAAGCTCGTGCCCGATGACATCGCCCGCGTCGTCCTGTTTTTCGCCGCCGACGACAGCGGCGCCTGCACCAATCAGAGCCACATCGTCGACGGCGGCTGGGTCTAACGACACGGCCGACCGCGTTGTCGAGTTGGACGGACCCGCGGCGAGCCTGAAGCGAAGCTGCGCCGGCTGGTGGTTCCCATGCTGTCGCGAAGGCAAATGTCAGGAAGCGGCCGGCCTGCCGCCAGCGTGTTGCTATGTATTGGGAGCTGTCTGATGCGAACGTATCAGATTGTCGGCCCACGCATCGGCAATGTGGGGAAGGGTCAGATCCTGCTTGCGATCGAGCAGCAGTTCGAGCACGCGCGGCGGGGTCAATGGAAGCGCCTGGATGCGCTTGCCTGTGGCGTTTGCAACCGCGCAGGCGACGGCCGCTCCGACGTTCAGGATCGGCACCTCGCCGGCACCCTTGGTCCCGAGCGGTCCGATTGACGGTGCACCCTCGTAAAGACTGATCTCCACCGGCACGACATCGAGCGCCAGCGGCACCCGATAGGTCTCGAAACCGCTCTGGCAGACGCGGCCGTTGCTGCCGATCGTGACTTCCTCGTGCAGCGCATAACCCAGCCCTTGCACGACGCCGCCCTGGATCTGGCCATGGATGGCGCGCGGGTTGAGCGCGCGGCCGACGTCCTGCACCACGCGATAGCTGAGCACCTCGACATGTCCGGTTTCCGGATCGACGGCGACCTCGCAGTCGTGGACGGCGAAGACGGGGATATCGATCGCGTCGATGAAATGTCCGGCCACGCAGCCCGGCATCGCCGGCACGCCGGCGCCGGTGAAGGCGCCGGTGCCGGAGACCGGGCCAGCCAGCGCCTGGGCGCGGGTCGCGACCTCAGCGACGGTCCGGCCGGAGCCTGGCGCGCCGGCGATCTCGATCCGTCCGCCGCGCATGACGAGATCATCGGGCGCAGCCTCGATCATCTCGGAGGCGACCTTCAGGAGCTTCGTGCGCACCTCCTGCGCTGCCGACAGGCTGGCCGCGCCGAGCGAAACAGTGGTGCGGCCGCCGCCGACGCCGACGTCGTAACCGGCCGCATCGGTATCGGCGGCGCGGACGATCACATGCTCGGGTGCAATGCCGAGCGTGCTGGCCACGATCTGCGGCAGGCTCTGCATCATCGAGCCGGATCCAATCTCCACGCCCGACGTGACCAGCGTCGCCGTGCCGTCGGCATTCATGTTCACCGTCGCGGCCGATGGGCCGACGAAGACGAACCAGGTGCCGACGGTGGTCGCGCGTCCATAGAGCCGGCCGTCGGTGCGCGCTGGCGGCCGCGCTGCCGCATCGCGGAGCGTATCCATCCGCTCGAGCATCGGGCCGAGCACGTCGCCCTCGAATACCTGGCCGGTGGCGCCGAGATCCTTGTCGCCGAGCACATTGCGGCGGCGGAAGGCAAGCGGATCCATTCCGATCCTCGCCGCGATCTCGTCGGTGTGGCGCTCCAGCGCAAAGGTGTTGTAGACGCCGTTGCAGCATCGGAACGCGCCATTCGGCGCCGTGTTGGTATAGACCGCGCGCGAGACCATGCGCACGCTTCCAAGCCTGTAGTTTCCGCCGAGCGTGTGCGCGGTCATGGTGGTCAGGAAGATCTGTTCGCCGCCATAGGCGCCGCAGTCCATCAGGACGACCGCCTCGCGCCCCACGATATCGCCCTCGCGCGTCACCGCCGAGCGGATGCGGATATCGGCGTTCTCGCGGAACAGGCAGGTCAGCATCTCCTCCTCGCGTGAATTGACGAGGCGCACCGGCCGGCCGCTGGCGCGTGCGAGCAGGGCAGCGAAGGGTTCAACGGCCAGATCAAACTTCAGGCCGAAGCCGCCGCCGACCGGCGGCACCGTGACGCGGACCTGCGACGCAGGCACGCCCAGCAGGCGCGCGGTCGCATTGCGGACGCTCCACGGAACCTGCGTCGACGTCTCGATGTGGAAGCGTCCATCCTCGTAGCTCGCGACGACTGCGCGCGGCTCGAAGGCCACGTGGTTCTGCCGGCCGACGCGAAAGCAGCTTTCGATGATCTCGACCTCGGGCCGGGCAAAGGCGGCATCGACGTCGCCGCGCACGACTGTCGCCTCCCAGGCGACGTTGCCGCCGCGCGCGCTGCCTTCGAGCAAGACCTCATAGCTGCGCCAGTCCGGATGAACCAGTGGCGCGCCGGATGCCAGCGCATCCGCCATGGTCAAGACTGCGGGCAACGGCTCGATCTCCACGTCGATCGCCGCGAGTGCGGCCTGTGCCTGCGCCAATGTGGCGGCTGCGACCGCGGCGAGCGGCTCGCCGTCGTAGCGGATGACGTCGCGGGCGAAGAGCGGGTGATCGGCGATGCCGATCCCGATCATGCCGGGCGCATCGGCCGCCGTCACGATCGCACGCACGCCCGGCATGCGGGCGGCCCTGGAGGTATCGAGGCGAATGATCCTCCCCGCCGGCACGCCGGCGCGCAGCACTGCGGCGTGCAGCATGCCCGGTAGATACCGGTCGATGGTGTAGCGGGTGCGGCCACGCAGCTTGTCGGCGGCGTCACGCCGGCGCAGATCCATCGTCGCGGAAACGTCTGACATCCTTGCGTCTCCCGATCATGTCGTGGCCAAGGCGAGCAGTGTCGCCTCGACGATGCGTTCATAGCCCGTGCAGCGGCAGATATTTCCGGTCAGCGCCATCACGATATCGTCGCGGGTGGCACCCGGCCGGGTCGTCAGCAAATGCGTCAGGCTTACCACCATGCCGGGAAAGCACATGCCGCACTGGACCGCATCGCTGGCCTCGAGCGCGGCCTGGATGCGGTTCAGCATTCCCTGAGGTGCAAGGCCTTCGACGGTACGGATCTCGCGGCCGTCGGCCAGCGCGGCGGGCAGCAGACACGAAGGCGTGGGTTCGCCGTCGACCAGCACCATGCAGGCGCCGCAAAAGCCCTCGCGACAAACAGGTTTCGCACCGGTCAGATGCATCTCTTCGCGCAGGATGTCGACCAACGGGGTGGCAGGATCGGCCGCAGAGGAGAGACGATCACCGTTGACGGTCAGATTGAATCCCATGTCATCTCCGCGCGTCATGAGCCAAGTGCAGCGATCGCGGCGCGGCGGACGAGGCCGGGCAGCACGCTGAGGCGATACCAAGCCGGCGCATCGACGCTGTCGCGGCCGACGAACTCGTCAGCCAGTTCGGCCGCACGGCGCGCCGCTGCTGCGGCGTCGAGTGGATGTCCGATCAGCGCCGCTTCAAGCCGAGGCCAGCGGCGCGCGCTCGGTTCGACCGATCCGACCGCGATCCGTGCCGCCTGGACGCGGTTCGCCGCATCGATGCCGACCGATAGGCTGACGATGGCGACCGGATAGTCGCCCGCTCGGCGCAGCGGCAGGCGGGCATGGGCCGTCTTGCGCTCTACCCGAGGTACGATGATCCGTGTCACCAGGCGGCCGGGTGCGAGTGTTGAGCGGATCGCGAGGAAATCCGCCAGGCCGATGCGCTCGTGACCGTCGCGGCCGGAGATCTCGACATCGGCATCGAGACAGAGCAGCGCCGGCACGCAATCCGCTGCGGCGAATTCCGACGTCGCGAGATTGCCGCCGATCGTCGCCATCGCGCGGATCGCGGGGTTGGCGGAGCCTCCGGCGGCTGCTGCGAGGCCGGCAAATTCCGGAAGGCCGGCCAAGGCACCCGCAAGCGCCGCGTGCGTGACTGCCGCGCCGATCTCGATGGCCTTGCCGCCGATCCTGACTGCGGTCAGCTCGGCGATCCTTCCGATGGCGACATAGTGGGTCCTCAGCGGCTCGTGCCGGATCGGCGATCGCATGATCCATGTGCCGCCGGCCAAGGGAGCGCCACCGGCACCGTATTCGCTCAGTGCGTCGAGCGCTGCGGCGAGCGAGGGCGCCACATTGATCGACGCCGGCGCATCGCGCGACGAGACCGGGATGTTCTGGATGGGAGAGCCTGACATCATTGCCGCCGCTCCTGCCGCAGGCGATCCAGCAGCACGCCGATGATGACGATCGCGCCGAGCACGACCATCTGGACGTATCCGTCGATCCGGGTGAGGTTCATGCCGTTGGAGAGAATGGTGATGAACAGGGCGCCGAGCACGGCGGTGCCGACGCCGCCGCGGCCGCCTGCCAGGCTCGTCCCGCCGACCACGGCGCCGGCGATCGCCTGCAGCGAGAGCGCGCCGCCAAGGTTCGGTTCACCCGATCCGGTCCGCGCCGTCATCATGATCGCACCGAGCGCGGCAAGCCCCGAGCACAGCACATAGGTTGCGACCAGGATGCGCTTGACCGGCAGGCCGGCGACCGCCGCGGCACGCGGGTTGGTGCCGATCAGATAGAGCGACCGGCCGAACACGGTGCGCGCCAGCAGCAAATGAAGCGCGATGCCGACCGCGAGGGTGATCACAATCGCCGCCGGCACGCCGAAGATGCTGCCGCTGTAGAATATCTGCGAGAACGGTGCCGGCACGCCTTGCACCGGCCGTCCGGACGAAAGGGTGGTCGCAATCCCAATCGCGATGTTGTAGCTGCCCAACGTCGCGACGAAAGGATTGACTCCGAGCAGCGCGACGACCACGCCGTTGAAGAGACCACACGCGATGCCAAGGGCGAAGCCGGCGCCGAGCCCGGCGAGCAGCACGGCGCCCGCGCCGTGACCAGACGCCGTGGCGCCGGCCATCGCAAGCGCGCTGCCGACGCTGACCATCGACACCGTCGGGCCAAGTGCAAGGTCGAAGCCGCGCGTCAGGATGACCACGGTCTGCGCCATCGCGAACAGCGCCAGATAGCTGGTCTGCTGTGCGATGTTGAGCAGATTGGCCGGCGACAGCACCCCGCGGTCGACCGCGGCGAAGCCGAGCAACAACACTGCCAATGCGATCGGCAAGACGGCGCTCCAGAGCCGGCGGCCGAGTGTCAGCTTCGGCCGATCGGTGTCCTTGGCGGCAACGGTCAATTCGAGATCAGACACGCGGCTTGCTCCGTCGGCTGAGTTCGTCGAGCGCCACGGCTGCGACCATGATGATGCCGAGGAAGACCGGCTGAAGCCGCGAGTCGACGTGCAGGAGGTTGAGTGCGTTGCCCAGAATCGTGAGGAACAGTGCGCTGACGGCGACAATCTCGATGCGCCCGACGCCACCGCGCAAGCTGACGCCGCCGATCACGGCGGCGGCGATCGATTGCAGCATCATGCGATCGCCGCCGAAGCTTGCCTGGCCGGAGCCGACCTGTGCCGTCAGTAGAATGCCGGTCAAGGCCGCAAGGACGCTCGAGACCACGTAGGTGCCAACGATATGGCGCTGGATCGTCACGCCCGACACCACGGCGGCGTCGGCATTGCCGCCGATCGCGTAGACGTAGCGGCCGAACAGCGTACGCCGCTGTGCAAACACCATCACCAGGATCACGATCAGCGCGATGTGGGCGGCGGTCGGCAGACCGAATGCCTGGGCGCGCCCGAAGCCTTTCACGAATGTCTCCGGCATGCCGTAAACGGGGATGCCGTTGGTGATCATGAGGCCGACGCCGGCGGTGGCGGACATCGTGCCCAGGGTCACCACGAAGCCGGAGACCTTGAGCTTTGCTACGCAGAAGCCGTTGACGAGCCCGACCGCGACGCCGCAACCGAGCCCGGCCGCGACCCCGCTTGCAATGATGAGGGCGTTGGAGCCGGGAAATGAGGCCGCGGTGGCCGCCATGGTCTTGGCCGTGACGACGCTCGCGAGGGCGACCACCGCGCCGACCGAGAGATCGAAGCCGCCTCCGATGATGACCAGCGCCTGGCCGCAGGCAACGATCGCCAGCAGCGAGGCGTTGCGCAGGATGTTGAGGACGTTGACGATGCCATAGAACTGCGCGTCGACTGCCGACATGCCGGCCACGAGCACCACAAGCAGGGCCGGCAGGAGCCCGATCCGGCCTGCGATCGACCGGAGGCTGACCGAGCCCCGTGGCGCTGCGGCGACCAGGGCCGTGTTCATGCGACCTCCGCGGCGAGATGATCACGGAAGAAGCTCGAAAGCACATTCTGCTCGGTCTTCTCGGCGCCCGTCAGCTCGGCGGCGATGCGGCCCTGATGCATGACGTAAAGCCGGTTCGACAGCGCCAGCACCTCGGGCAATTCAGACGACACCACGATCACGGCAGCGCCGGCCTCGACGAGACGCTTCATGAACTCGTAGACTTCGAGCTTGGCGCCGACGTCGATGCCAACGCTCGGCTCGTCGAACAGGAACACGGTCAGCTCGCGCGTCAGCGCGCGTCCCAACATCACTTTCTGGCGGTTGCCACCCGACAGGGCGCCGGCGCTCCGTTCGATGTTCGGCGGCCTCAGCTGCAGCTGCTCCATGATGCCCGCGACCGTCACGCGTTCGGCGGTTTGCTTGAGTATGCCGAAGCGGGCGAAGGCGGGCAGGTCGAGCCCGGTCATCGACGCGTTCTCGCGGATCGGTCGGGACAGCGCGAGCCCCTCGGCGATCCGGTTGGCGGGGAAGTAGGCGACGCCGCGCTTGAGGCTTTGTCTTGGCTTTGGAAATTCGTAGGGCGCGCCGTCGATCCGGATCGCGCCGGTTGACACGCGCTCGATGCCGTAGATGGCGCGGATCAGCTCCGACTTGCCGCAGCCGACGAGGCCCGCGATGCCGGTGATCTCGCCGGCCCGGGCATGGAAATTGACCCCGCGGACGCTGCCGTCGGCGAGCGTCAGGTTCTCGACGTCGACCATCACCTTGTCCGGCTGGTGGGCGATCGCCGGAAACAGCAGGTCGATCGTGCGGCCGGTCATCAGTTCCACCAGTTCGCCGTCCGTCGACCTCGCGGCATCGAGGGTCCGGATGTGGCGGCCGTCGCGCAGCACCGTCACACGGTCAGCAAGGGCGCGGATTTCGCGCATGCGGTGCGAGACGTAGATCAGTCCGACATTCTGGCTCTTCAGGCGCGCGATCAGCTCGAACAGCCGCCCGGTTTCGCGTTCGGTCAACGACGCGGTCGGCTCATCTAAAATCAGAAGACGCACGCGGCTGAGCAGCGCCTTGGCGATCTCGGCCATCTGCTGATGCGCGCGGGACAGGTCGTCGATCCGTTGCGCGGGATCGAGGTCGAAGCCGAGCTCGTCGATCAGCGCCCTGGCGCGCTTGCGCATCTCGCGCGCGCGCAACATTCCGCCGCGCGTGACTTCGCGGCCAAGGAACAGGTTCTCTTCGACGGTGAGGCTCGGGATCAGCGAGAACTCCTGAAACACCGGACTGATACCGATCTCTCGCGCGCGCTGCGGCGTCAGATGCTGGATTTCCTCGCCGCCGAAATGGAACGTGCCTTCGTCGGGTGGAAACGTACCGGATACGACATTGATCAGGGTCGACTTGCCGGCGCCGTTCTCGCCGAACAGGACGTGAAGTTCGCCGGCACGGACATCGAGGTCGACGCGGTCGAGCGCACGGACGCCGGTGAATCGCTTCGATATCCCCCGCAACTGAAGCAAGGGCTCGGCCGGCCTCGGGTCGATCTCGACGTTCATCCGCTTCTCCGTTGGCCGCGAGCCAGCAGGCAGGAGCATGCTCCCGCCTCGACCGTTCAGACCGGCTGCTTGACCATGCCTACTTGGCCTTGACCGAATAGACCGGCGTCCAGCTCGCGGGCGCCAGCACGAGATCCATCTGCAATTTCGGCACCGTGGTCTTGTCGATCACCGTGGCCACCGGCTGGACCAGGCTCATGACCGGCTTCTTCTCGATGAGACGCACCGCCTGGTCGATCGCGATCGCGCCTTCGCCGACGGGATATTGGGTTGCG
The DNA here is from genome assembly GCF_947648125.1 of uncultured Bradyrhizobium sp. Lineage (GTDB taxonomy): Bacteria > Pseudomonadota > Alphaproteobacteria > Rhizobiales > Xanthobacteraceae > Bradyrhizobium. The sequence continues at coordinate 28,864 of NZ_CANSMR010000021.1, forward strand.
AAGGCGAGGATGTCGCCGCGGTTCAGCGCGTCGAGCATGGCCTGGTTTTCGTAGGACGACACGATCTTCAGGTCGCTTCGGCCCGCCTCGGCGACGGCACCGATGGCAGCTTCGGCGGTGGGGGCGGTGCCCCAGATCACGTTCATGCCGGGATAGGCCTGCAATGCGTCCTGGATCAACTGGAGTTGCACGGCGACGCCGGAGTCGCCGAACTTCTCGGCCAGAATCTTGGCGTTCGAGTTCTTGGCGATGGCCTTCTTGAACCCTTCATTGAACGATTCCGCCCAGCCCGAGCCGGCTGGACCGGGGAACGTCGCGATGTTGAGCTTGTCGCCGGGCTTGGTCTGCGCCAGCAGGCCCTCGCCGGTGACTTCGCCCATGGCGACGAAGTCGACGTAATTGGCCGCGGGCAGCGCGTTCGGCGGCAGCGGATTGGTGACGCCGACCACCGGCACGCCCTTGGCCTTGGCTTCCTCGAACTTCTTGCTGAGGCCCGCGCCGGAGATCGCGCCGACAATGATCCCGTCCGGTCCGCTCGCCATGCAGTCATCGAATTGCGAAAGCTGCTTGGGCAGATTTTCGTAACCGCCAGCCTCGTAGAGGTTCATGTTGACGTTCATCGCCTCGGCCTGTTTCACGATGCCGTAGGCAACGGCGACCCAGAAGCTGTCCTTCATGTGCGGAAACAGCACGCACAGCCTGTAGGGTTTCTCGGCCTTCGGCAGCGGCGTGTAGTCCGCCGGCTTCGGCGTGCCGGATGACGCATCGTACACCTTCATTGGAAACCACGGTGTCTCGGTCCCGGCCGCCGCCGGCGTGGCGGTGCTGGCAAGGGCGAGGGCCGCCGCGATGCCGAGCACGGAGCGGATCGGCGACAGTCGGTTGGAAGAAAGGCACGTCGTGATCGTCATAGCGCTATCCTCATGGTTTGAATGAAAGTGCAGGCGATGCGGGGGGAGGCGACGGCTTCGAATCCTCTTTTGGTGTGGACCGCGCCGTCTGCCGGCGCGGCTGCCGGTGACGATCAGCCCGCTTTCCACATCGCGACCGAGCGCCGCTCGAATGCTTCGCGGAATTGACGGGTGGATTCGGGAAGCAGCGCGCCGGTGCCCCAGTCGAGGATCACCGCGTGGCTGCGGATCACGTCGAACGCGTTGATCTCTCCGTTGCGGTAGCGCTGCGCCACCATTTCCGGATCGAATCGGACATTGGCGACGCGCTCGGAGCGGATCTTGGTCCGGAGCGCAGCGGTCGCGACCTTGTCGACCTCGTAGTTGCAGAGCTCGGCGTCGATGGTGTGCACCACGACGCCATAGTCCTTGGCGGCACGCTCGACCGAGACATAGTCGTCCTTGATGTCCTCGATCACGAGGTTCGGATCGCGCTCCAGCGGATCGCCGAACCCGCCGCCGCCGGCGGTCGGACGCGAAAAGACGTCGCCTTCGCCGATCGGCACGTCCGAGAAGATCGAGCCCAATCGCTCCTCGGCCGCGCTGCCGGCGCGCTTCAGGGTCAGGCCGTGCGGCATCGACGGCAGGCCGCCCTCGATGCCCCACACGATGGCGCGCTCACGGTCGCAGATATAGGAGATCACGGTCTTCTCGGCCTGCAGCATCCGCGACGTCTTCACCACACCGGCGCCGCCGCGCCATTTGCCGGGGCCGGGCGAGTCCTTGAGGATCTCGCATTCGGTGGTCAGGATCGGGTTGGCGCGCTCCTGGCCTTCGACCGGCTGTGACATCAGACCGGTGCCGAAGCAGGCGGTCGTGACATTGCTGCCGTCCTTGCCGTTGCGGCCGCCCCAGCCACCGGGCAGCCAGTCGTAGAACATGAAGATCGGCTTGTCGGTGCTGCGGGCGTCGAGACCGCCGGTGAGCAGATATTCGAGATTGAAGGCGCAGGCGAGCGCCCGCTCCGGCATCAGCTTCGACCACATTTCGTAGATCGAGTTCATGATCTTCTCGAATGGCATCAGGAAGCCGGTGACTGCGATCGGCCATTTGGCATCGACGATCGAGCCTTCGGGGGCGATGATCTCGAAGCAGCGGTAGAAGCCCGAATTGAGCGGCAGATCGGGGAAGAAGGTCTTCATGCCGGCGGCGACCGCGGAAAAGGTCGCGCCGAACGCCGAGTTGTAGATCGAGCCGATGGTCGGATGGCTACCGGTGAAATCGTAGATCGCGCGGTCGCCCTTGATCGTCATCTTGATGCGGATCGGGATCATGCCTTCGCCGCCGGCCGGATCGCGGTCGATGTAGTCGACGGTTTCCCATTCGCCGTCAGGGAGCGCTGCGATGCGCTGGCGTGCCGAGCGCTCGACATAGTCCTGCACGGCGGCAAGCCCGGTCTCGACGGTATCGCGGCCGTATTTGCCGACCAGACGCAGGATCTCGCGTTCGCAGACCGCGGTTGCTTCGGCCTGTGCCTGGATATCACCGATGATCGAGGCCGGGTCGCGGGTGTTGGAGGCGATCAGATGCGCGACGTCCTTGCGCAAGCCGTTCTTGTCGAACAGGCGGACCGGCGTGATGCGCAGGCCCTCGCGGAACATCTCGCGGGCGGCGACGTCGAACGATCCCGGCACGCTGCCGCCGACGTCCGACCAGTGCCCGTTGGACTGGCTGAAGGCGATGATCTTGCCGTCGGCGAAGATCGGACGGATCAGCCGCACGTCGGAAAAATGCGTGCCGCCGGCATAGGGATCGTTGATCGCGAAGACGTCGCCCTCATGCATGTCGCCTTCGAAATGGCGCATCACGTCCTTGCAGGTGAAATGCAGCGTGCCGACGTGGACGGCGATATCCTGGTTGCCTTGCGCCGCACATTCGCCGTTGGCGTCATGCAGCGCGCTCGAGAAGTCGCGGTTATAGATGACGAAGGAGTAGCAGGTCCGCAGCACCTGCTCGCCCATCTGGTCGACGCTGGTGATGAAGGAATTCTTCAGAACCTCGAAGGTTACGGGGTCGAGCGGGAGAGCTCCGGCCATGGTTCACTCCTTCACGCGGATGATGATGTTGAGATATTTGTCGACCTCGGCGGCGGCGCCGGGCGGCACGACGGTGGTCGCATCGAGCTGCTCGATGATCGCGGGGCCTTGAAAGGAGAAGCCGCAGGGCAGGTCGTCGCGCTGATAGACGGGCGTATCGAGCCCGCTGCCCTCGAACCAGACCCTGCGGCGGCTAACCGGCTCGGGGCTAGCGCCGGTTGGCTTGTGAACGGCAAATTCGGCCTTGGGAACCACTCCGACCGCCTTCAGATTGAGACGGAAGAAGCTGACCGGCGCGCTGTCGCGGCGGAAATTGTATTCGCGCTGGTGCTCGGCGTGGAAGCTCTGCACCAGGTCGGCAATCGCGCCGATCGGCTGCGGTGCGTTCACCGCGAGCGAACGCCACTGGCCGCGGTACATCATGTCGATCGACCGCTGCAGCACGATATCCTGCTGCGCGACGCCCTCATGGGTCAGCCGCGCGAGCGCGGCTTTCTCAAGTTCGGCGAACTGCGCTTCGATCTCGGCGGCGTCGGCGTCGGCTGCGTCGACCATGCAGCTCTGCGAGAAATCGTGCTGCATGTCGACGAGCAGGCATCCGAGCGCGGAGGTCACGCCGGGGTTGGGCGGCACGATCACGACGGGAATCGACAGCTCGCGCGCGACGTCGACGCCATGCAGGGCGCCGGCGCCGCCGAACGCCACCAGCGCAAAGTCGCGCGGGTCGTAGCCGCGACTGATCGAGATCAGCCGCACCGCATCCGACATGTTGGCGTTGGCGACCTTGACGATGGCGTCTGCGGCCTCGTGCAGGCCGAGGCCGAACGGCTTGGCGACGCCGCTCTCGACGGCTTTCCGCGCCAGCTCGGGGTCGAGCTTCACCTTGCCGCCGGCGAGGTCGGTGCCGAGCCGGCCCAGCGTCACGTTGGCATCGGTGTTGGTCGGCTGGGTGTTGCCGTTGCCGTAGCAGGCAGGTCCCGGATGGGCGCCGGCCGATTGCGGCCCGTTGCGCAGGGAGCCGGCCGGGTCGGTCCAGGCCAGCGAGCCGCCGCCGGCGCCGATGGTGAGCACCTCGATCGAGGCGAAGCGGATCGGATAGCCGAATTCGATATGCCAGTCCTTGGTGACGCGCGAGCGGCCCTCATAGGCGAGCGACACGTCGGTGGACGTGCCGCCCATGTCGAGGCCGATCGAATTGGGAAAGCCGCACAGGCCGGCGATATAGCGGCTGGCGATGGCGCCGGCGGCGATGCCGGAGCCGGCGAGGCGCGCCGCGAAGTCCTTGACGCTCGCCGGCGTCATCACCCCGCCGCCGGTGTGCAGCAGCAGAAGGTCGCGGGTGTAGCCCTCGTGCGCAAGGCGTTCGCCGAGCCGGCTCGTATAGTTGACCACGACCGGGCTCACGACGGCGTTGGCGACCGTGGTCGAGAACCGCTCGTGCTCGAAGATCTCGGGAAGCACCTGCGAGGAGATCGACACCGGAATGTCGGGCATCTCCGCCAGCAGGATGTCGCGCATCGCGCGCTCATTGGCGCCGTTGAGGTAGGCGTTCATGAAGCAGACTGCGACCGCGGCGACACCGCGACGCTTGAGGATGCGGGCCACGTCGCGCGCGGCCTCGACGTCGAGCGGTTCGATCACCTTGCCGCCGGCATCGACGCGCTCGGGCACGGTCAGGCGATCGCGCCGCGGCACGTAGGGCCGCACAACGTCCTTGTAGGTGTCCCAGAGGTCTTCCTTGTTGGCGCGCCTGATCTCGATGACGTCGCGGAACCCCTTGGTCGTGACCACGGCGGTGCGGGGCAGGCGGCGGGTGATCAGCGCGTTGGTGGCGACCGTCGTGCCGTGCGAGAACAGCGCCACCCTGGAAAGATCGATGCCGGCCTTGGACACGCCGCCCATGATGCCTTCGATCGGATCGCGCGTGGAGGAGGTCTTCTCGATGCGGATGAGACCGGTCGTCTCGTCCATAATGCAGATGTCGGTGAACGTGCCCCCGACATCGACAGCCACACGAAGGTCCTGCACCATGCGTCTTCCTTTCGAACAAGCGTTTCGCTGATCTTAGGCAGAGCGGCGGCCCGCCTTCTTGACGCTGAGCGCAGGAAGGCTTGTGCGAGAGAGCGAACCGCATGGCGGGCCACGCGTGCCCGGACCGGCGGCGGGTTGCCCGGGAAGCGGTCAGCCAAACGGTCAGGTGGGTGCGGTCGCGCTGCCGTGTTCAGGCGTTGCCGGCGCGCGAGGTGGCGCGCGCCTCGCTCGGGGTGCAGCCGAACCGGCCGCGATAGTTGCGGCTGAATTGCGCCTGGTCGGCAAAGCCCCATTGGTAGGCGATCTCGGAGATGCTCTTGCGGCAGCTCGCATCGCGCAGCAGGGCATCGCACATCGATAGCCGCTGGTTGCGGATGTAGGCGCAGACGGTCAGGCCCTCACCCTCGAAGATCTGGTGCAGATAGCGCAGCGAGATGCCGCAGCCGTCGGCGACCATCTGCGGCGTGAGCCGCATGTCGTCGAGGCGAGCACGGATGAACTGCTCGCAGCGCAGCAGATGGCCATTGCGCACCGAGGACGAGTGGCCGGTCAGCACACGGTCGTCGGATTCGATGGCCATCGCAAGCAGCTCGATGAGGTGCTTGCCCATCATCGCGCGCGCCGTCTCGTCCATTTCCTCGATCCGCTCACCGGAGAGGCGCAGCGTGTCGACGAACAGCGCGCCGACGCTGCGGCTGGCGTCGAATTGCAGCGTGGCGAGACGCTCGGGCCGCGAAATCCGGCTGCGCAGCACCGCGCTCGGGATCTTCAGACACCACAGCGCCGTCGGATCCTGATGGCTGAACTCGTAGGGGAGGTGGCTGCGCTCGATCAGGAACGCGCCCGGCCGGCAGTGCACGACCTTGCCGTCCTGCTCGAAACGGATTTCGGCGAGTTCGGGCACCGTGATCAGGAAGGATTCCTCGCGCTCGCTTAGGAGGTGCCGTTCATGGCGCTTGTACAGCAGGCCGTTGGCGATGTTTCGCGAGACCGAGAGGGGGCCCATCGACCAGGCACCGAGGCGCGCATTGAAGTCGCGCGTGCTCGGGAAGCGCAGGTCGAGCGAGTAGTAAGTCTTCGAGACGACCTCCTGCCAGTACTGGCGGCGGGTCTGCGACGGGATGTCGTTGGTCGTATGGGTGACTTGCATGTCTCACTCCCCGCCGCCGGCTGTGCCTCCGGTCGTCGTGTCCCGGCCAAAGTTTGGCGAGGACTGCCGGACGGCGTCAAGTCGAATAAAACGGAAACAGATATTCTAGATTTCGATCGCCTCCTCGGCCTGGTGCCGGTGATCCATGCCGACCGGAGGCCGGGCCGGCCCGACGCCCGCCACCGCAAAGCGCATGAAATCGCGGAACGCGGTCGCGGCGTCCGACTGCCTGGTGTCGCGCCGCCAGGCAAGACCAATATCCATGCTGGGCACCTCGTCCTCGATGACGCGGGTGTCGATCCGCTGTCCCTCAAGCGACCAGGGCCGGTAGATCAGGTCGGAGAGAATGGCGATGCCCATGCCGCCCGCGACCATTGAGCGCACGGCTTCGACCGAGGAGGTGCGGAAGATCGTGTTCGGTTCGAGCGAGGCGTTGCTCCAATAGCGCATCGAGGTGTGCTTGGCCTCGTCGACCGTGAGCATGACGTAAGGGTAGGTGGCGATGTCGGCGAGATGGACCCGCTCGGCGCGGGTCAGTGGATGCTCGGGCGCAAGCCACAGGCGGCGCGGCGATCGCAGCAGAGTCTCGCTGGTCAGCTTGGCGTTGTCGCGCAGGTTGGAGACCAGCATCACCGCGAGATCGAGTGCGCCGTCGACGATCGCACGCTCGAGCACGTCGCGCGGCGCCTCGAACAGCTCGATCGTGATGCCGGGAAAGCTTGCCTGGAAGCGTTTCTGGTGGCGCGGCAGGAAATAGCCCGACACGGTGTAGGTGACGCCGATGCGGATCGTCCCGAACAGCGGCCCCGCCGACATCTGCGTGTTCCGCACCGCTTCGGCGACGGCGGCGAGGATTTGACGGCCCTGGGACAGGAAGCGGCTGCCCTCCATGGTGACGGTCACGCCGTTCGGCGCGCGCTCCAGCAGGCGGGCGCAGACGGTCGCTTCGAGCTGCTGAATGGCCGCGGTGACCGCGGATTGCGAGACGTTGAGGTCGATGGCCGCCTGGCTGATGCGCCCGGTCTCGGCGGCGGCGACGAAGTAGCGGATCTGTTTCAGAGAAACGGACATCGCGGTTGTTCCGATGTTGCCTAACTCATGAGCGGTGTTTCTCAGCCCGGCTGCATTCGTTGCAACTCTCGTGCCGACAGGTGCGGTGCTCGCGGTGACGTCGATATCAGGCGTAGAGGCCGCAACCGACGGCCCGAAGCCTGGAATACGCGCGGTCACCCCGGATCGGTGGCCGCGGTCTTTGGCGGATAGCGACGCAGCTGCTGGCGGCTACGCCAGTGCGTTGTGCAGCTTGCCCAGCAACTCCGACCGGCTCTTGCGGGCCGCAAGCGCCTGGTTCATGTCGACCTTGACGAACTTCACCGGCGTGTTGGGTTGCAGCTGGCCGATGAGATCCATGTCCGCGGCGATCACGGTCCCGACCATGAAGTAGCCGCCGCCGGAGACTGCGTCACGATGCAGCACGATCGGTTCGGTGCCGCCGGGAACCTGGATCGAGCCGTAGGGATAGCAGGCATCGGTGATGTTGGACGGATCGGAGCCGGCGCCGAACGGCGGTTCGCGCGGAACGAATTCGAGCGGCTTGCCGCCCTTGAAGCGGTAGCCGATCCGGTCGGCCTCCGGCGCCACCTTCCAGGTGTCCGAGAAGAAGCCGTCGCCGGCCGCCTCGGTGATGCGGTGCCAGTAGAGACCGGGCATGGCGCGCAGTTCCGTCGGTATCCCTGCCGGCTGTCCGCGCAAATCCCTGGCAACGCTGCGTCCGTCCCTGCCTGTCGCGGCCGCACTGCCGATCGGCAGCTCGTCGCCGGCCTCGAGCTTGCGGCCCTTGAAGCCGCCGAGCGCGCCGAGCGCGTAGGTCGAGCGCGAGCCGAGGACGACGGGCACGTCGATGCCGCCGGCGACTGCGATGTAGCCGCGCGCGCCCTGCTTGAGGAAATCGAAGGAGAGGATCTGGCCGCGCTTCACCCTGAAACTGGTCCAGGTTTCCCGCGGCTCGCCGTCGAGTTTCGGCGGCAGCTCGGCGCCGGTGACCGCGACGGTCGCGTCCGCGGTGAATTCCAGCTCGGGTCCCATGAACACGGCCTCGAGCACGGCCGCACCTGGGTCGTTGCCGACCAGCAAATTGGCCGCGACCAGCGCGTGACGGTCCATGGCGCCGGAGAGCGGGATGCCGATGTGATAATAGCCCGGACGTCCGAGATCCTGGACGGTGGTCGCAAGACCCGGCTTCAAAACCTTAACGGCCATGGAGAACTCCATCGAGCTTGGCGTTGTAGGCATCAACGTCGCGGTTGAACTCGGTCAGCGAGAACGAGACGTCGCGGATCACAGGCGCAAAGCGGCCGGCGTCGACGTCGGCGACCGCTGCGTCATAGGCCGCCCGGTCGATCGGCTTCCACTTCACGATGTCGCCCGGTCGGAACAGGCACATGAAGTCGCGCAAATAGCTGATGTTCTGATTGGGATCGTAGATCGGCATCGGCGTGATGCCGAACATCTGATAGCCGCCGGCGCCGCGCACCGAGTAGATGCAGCTGAAGCAGCCGCCATGTCCGACGGTAAGCTTCGGCGTGTCGGTGCGCGGGCGCAGATATTTCGGCGCCTGAAGCTGCCGCTTGCGCTCGACCATCTGGTAGAGGAAGGGCAGGCCGGCGACGAAGCCGACCATCGAGACGAACCAGGGCGCGCTGGAATGCGCCCTGATGAAGGCGTCGACGCCATCGAGGCCGTTGATGCGCGCGGCGTATTCGAGGTCGGTCCCGTTCGGATCCTGATGACGCTCGCGGAAGCGCATCAATGTCTCATGCGTCCAGGGATCGTTGTAGAGCACGGGAATCTCGATGATCCGCGTCTTGATCACCGGTTCCGATTTCTCGGATGCGGAATCCAGCCGCTTCAGCTCGGTCAGGAGATCGTCCGGCTTGATCTGATCCGGATCGAACTTGACCTGATAGGATGCGTTGGCGGGGCAGATCTCGGTGACGCCCTTGATCTTGGCGTCGCGCACCGCATTGGTGATGAAGAGGCTCTTAAAAAAGGCCTCGAGCGACATCGCTTCGCCGACCTCGGCGAAAATGTGCTCGTCGCCGCCGAAGGAAAATCGAGTTTGCATGACTAGCGGCCTCCTGTTGCTGACGGGGCGGAATCTCTCGCCATCATGGCGCGACTTTCACGGCCAATGGCGGCTGACCGGTGGCAAGGCCGGCGGCATGGGACTCCAGCCACGGTTCGAGCCATGCCGTATGGAAGCGTCCGGCCTTGACGTCGGCGTCGCGCGCCAGCGCCTGGTGCAGGGGCTTTGTCGTGAAGATGCCTTCGACGCTGAGTTCGGCGAGCGCGCGCTCGAGCTTTCTGATCGCGCTTGGCCGATCCTTGTCGTGCACGATGAGCTTGCCGAGCAGGCTGTCGTAGAACGGGGGCACCGTGTAGCCCTGATAGAGCATGCTGTCGAAGCGCACACCATCGCCGCCGGGCACGCTGAGCGCGCTGACCGTACCCGGATTGGGCAGGAAATTCCTGGCGGGGTCCTCGGCGTTGATGCGGACCTCGATCGAATGGCCGCTGACGCGCACTTCGTTCTGACGAATGCGCAAGGGCTCGCCGCCTGCGATCCGGATCATCTCGCGCACGAGGTCGATGCCGGTGACCATTTCGGTGACGGGATGCTCGACCTGGATGCGGGTGTTCATCTCGAGGAAGTAGAATTCGCTGGTCCTGTCATCGTAGAGATATTCGAGCGTCCCGGCGCCACGGTAGTTGACGGCCTTGGCAAGCGCCACGGCCGACGTGCAGAGTTTTTCACGCACGGTCTGGGTGAGCGAGGGCGAGGGGGCTTCTTCCCAGACCTTCTGGCGGCGCCGCTGCAACGAGCATTCGCGCTCGAAGCAATGGATCACATCGCGTCCATCGCCGAGCACCTGGACCTCGATGTGCCGCGCGCCTTCGATCAGCTTCTCGACGTAGAGCCCGCCGTCGCCGAAGGCCGCGAGCGCCTCGGCCTGCGCCTGCGGCATCAGATGATGAAATTCCTCGGCGGAGCGCGCGATGCGAATGCCGCGTCCGCCGCCGCCGGCGGCGGCCTTGATCATGACAGGGAAACCGTTTTTCTCGACCAGCGCGAAGGCCGCGTCCGCCGATTCCAGCCGCCCCTGGCTGCCTGGGACGGTCGGCACGCCGGCCGAAGCGGCGGCCTCGCGCGCCGCGACCTTGTCGCCCATCAGCCGGATCGATTGCGCGGTCGGCCCGACGAAGATCAATCCGGCCGCTTCGACCGTGGCCGCAAACTCGGCATTCTCGGCGAGGAAGCCGTAGCCGGGGTGGATGGCGTCGGCACCGGAGCCTTGCGCAGCAGCGAGGATGGCCGCCCGGTTGAGATAGGATTTCGACGCCTGCGGCGGACCGATATCGACCGACTCGTCGGCGAGTTTGACCGCGAGCGAATCCTTGTCGGCCTTGCTGTAGACCTGAACGGTCGCAATGCCGAGATCGCGCGCTGCGCGGATGATGCGCACCGCGATCTCGCCACGGTTGGCTATGAGGAGCTTCTTGATCGCCATGGTTGGTCGGGGCTCAAACGTCGATTTCGGCGATCGGCTGGCCGGCCATCACGGCATCCTCGTTCTCGGCCAGGAAGCGAACGATCTTGCCGGCGGCGCCGGCCTTCACCTCATTGAACGATTTCATCACCTCGATCAGCCCGATCGTGTCGCTCTCCGCGACGACGTCGCCGTCGTTCTTGTAGACCGGCTTGTCGGGGGCGGGCTTGCGGTAAAAGATGCCTGGGAGCGGCGAGAAGATCTGCTGCGTTGCCATGGTTTCCTCGTACGGTGATTGGTTTCTTTGCCGCGACGGCTCAGCGTGCGGTGAGATAGGGGCGAACCGCTTCGCGGACGGCCTCCGCGATGGCGACGGCGTTCGGCGTGTCGGAGTGAATGCAGATCGAATCGGCGCCGACCACGATGTCGTTTCCCGCCACCGTACGCGTCTTGCCTTCGTTGACGGCTCTCGCGCAGCGAGTGGCGGCCTCGGCCGGGTCTTTCGCCTCGTGCTCGCGGGTGATGATCAGGCTGCCATCGGCATTGTAGTCGAGGTCGGCATAGTACTCGGCGACGAAGGCGTGGCCGCGGCGCTCGTAGACCTGCTGGTGCAGCGTTCCCTTCATGCCGAGCAGCGGCACCTTGTAGACATCGGCGGCGTCAGCCACGGCTTCGGCGATGTCCTCGCTGCGCGACGCCATGCCGTAGAGCGCGCCGTGCGGCTTGATATGATTGAGCGCCATGCCTTCGGCATCGAGGAAGGCCTTGAGGGCGCCGATCTGGTAGAGCAGGCAGTTGGTCAGCTCCTCGCGGCCGATCTTCATCTCCCTGCGGCCAAATCCCTGCAGATCCGGCAGCGAGGGGTGCGCGCCGACCTTGACGCCGAACTCCTTGGCGAGCTGCACGGTCTTGCGCATGTGGTTGAAGTCGGAGGCATGAAAGCCGCAGGCGACGTTGGCGACGTCGATATGGGGCATCAATGCCTTGTCGTCGCCCATCTTGTAGAGGCCGTAGGCCTCACCCATGTCGCAGTTGATCACGACCATCTCCTGATTTCCTTCCAACTGGCTTTGCATACGACCGTCGCCGCCGCCCCGGGGTGCGTCCGGCGCACCCGGGGCGGCGCGTTGCCGGGTTACTTGGACACCAGATAATCGAGCGGGATCTTGTCCGAGATCGTCCACTGGTCGATTACCTTCGGCTTGCCGGCCTCGGTGTCGACGATCAGGTAACGGCCCTGGTTCTGGTGGTGGATGTCCTTGGTGAAGGTGCGCGGCCCGAACAGCGTGGACTCGTCTTTCATCTTCTCGAGTTCGGCGACGACGGGTGCCGCATCGGTCGACTTGGCGCGTTCGACCGCCTTGGCCCAGACATCGATCAGGACGTAGCCCGGATAGACGTACTGGCTGGACGGGTCGCCGCCGGTGACTTCCTTGTACTTCTTGTTGAACTCGTTGACCTTCGGGTTCGGATCGTCGCCGTAGACAGAGCCCTGCACGGGAACATAGAAGTTCGACAGATCCGGAACGGCGTTCAACCAGTAGCTGCCGTCGACGCCCGAGCCATTGAGGATCATCGACTTGATGCCGGCGGCGCGGATCTGCTTAATGGCGGAGACGGCGCCCGGCATCATCGTGCAGAGCATGATGGCGTCGGGTTCCTTCGGCAGGCTCTTGATGCGCGTGATCTGCGAAGCGATCGAGGCGTCATCGTTCTTGAAGGTGTCGCTGCCGACCAGCTTGGCCTCCTTCAGGCGCGGCAGCATCCAGTCGAAGCCGTCACAAATGCCCTTGTTGTAGACGGTCCAGCTGTCGAGCAGCCGATAGAAGCTGCGCGCGTTCTTCTTGGTGTACGCCCATTCCGACATGGTTGCGCCCTGCACCGGTGCCAGCACCGAGGCCGAGAACGAGAACGGGCCGACGCCGGGAATGCCGGCCTTGATCGATTCGGCGCAGAGGAAGAAGGAAACCTTGCCGGCGGCCTGCGCCTGCAGCGCCGCGGGCGCACCGTAATCGTAGTCGCAGGAGACGATCACGAGATCGGCGCCCTGGTCGAGCACCGCAAGGCCGGCTTTGGCGCCTTCGGCCTGATCGGTCTTGGTGTCGGCAAACACCGGCTTGATCTTCTTGCCGAGCAGGCCGCCGGCCTTGTTGATCTCATCGATCCGGATCAGCGCCGCGTCCTGCGCCGGCTTGTCATAGGCCTGCATGAATCCGGATGCCGCGGTCGCAAAACCAACGACGATCTCGTCGGCCGCCTGGGCCGGCGTGAACCAGAGCGCGGATGCTCCGGCCAGAATGCCGAGTAATGTCGTAAAGCGCATATGCCACTCCTCCAATTTTGCAAACGAGCGTCAGTGCAGTTCTTTCAGTGCGGTCTGGACGGGCCGGGTCAGGCGCCGCTGCAACGGCCATCGGCGCCAGGAGAACTCCCGGTTGCGGGTCAATCCCGTCGGCAGGTACATCAGGATCACGATGGTGATGATGCCGATCGCGATCTCCTGCACGCCGTTGGGCAGGCCGACGGTGTGCCCGCCCAGGCTGATGCCCTTCTCGAGATCACGGAACAGCTCGATCAGCACCGATATCGCGACCACGCCCGAGACCGAGCCGCTGAGGCTGTACATGCCGCCGACCACCAGCATCGACAGCGTGATGAAGGTGGTCCGCAGATAGAATGCGCCCGGATTGACGATGCTCAGGAAATGCGCGTACAGCGCGCCGGCGAGCCCGATGATGAAGGCGCTGACGACGAAGGCGATCAGCCGTTCGCGGACGATGTCGATGCCGGAGGCGCTGGCGGCGACAGCTTCGTCGCGCGTGGCGCGCAGCGCGAGCCCCGAGCGCGAGATCGAATAGAGATAGGCGATCGCGATGGCCACGGCGCCGCCGATCCATGCGGTCCAGACATTCATGGTGGGCGGAATGCCGACGATCGAACCTTGTCCGCCCGTCACCGAATCCCAGTTCGAATAGACATTGTTGATGACGCCGAGCAGGCCGAAGGTCGCAATCGAGGCGGCAATGCCCGACAGGCGCATGATGACGCGCCCGACGATCAGCGCGAACAGCGCGGCAAACAGACCGGAGATCGGCGTCGCCACCCACATCGGCAGTTGCGCGTGCAGCAACCACGCCGGCAGGCCCTTGAGCGTGATCGACTTCATCACCGGCGGAATGGTGAGCCAGGCGGTCATGTAGGCGCCGAGGCACATGAAGCTGATATGTCCGAACGACAGCAGGCCCGAATTGCCGACGAAGACATAGAGGCCGACCACCACCATGATGTTGATGAACATCTCGACCACGGTGCGGTTGAAGGCCCGGCTGCCGAACTGATAGGAGAGGGCGGCCATGATGAGCAGCGCCACGATCAGCACGATCGGCGTGATGATCGTTTGCCGGATGACGGACGGCCGCTGCGACATCGATCAGACCCTCTGCTTGGCGGATTTCGGTGCGAACAGGCCCTGCGGCCGCACCAGAAGGATGACGATGACGGCGCCGTAGACGAAAGCGTCGCGGAACACGCGGGCGTCGTGCGGCAAGGTCGCCTGGAACACGACGCTGGCCGCACCGATCAGGAAGCCGGCGGCAACGGCACCGGGAATGCTACCGAGGCCGCCGATCACGGTCGCGATGAACGCGATCAGCATCACGTTGGCGCCCATGCCGATGTCGGCGGTGCCGGAATTGGTCGCCAGGATCAGGCCGATCGCCGCCGCCAGCATGCCGCTGATGGCGAAGGCCAGCAGGATCACGCCGTTGGCGCGGACACCGAGCATGCGCGCCATGGTGAAATTATCGGCCGCCGCGCGCATCTCGAGGCCGTAGCGCGTGCGCTTCAGGAACAGGACGAGGATCACAAGCACGGCCAGCGTGATGATGATAGTCACGACCTGAAGCATCGGGATGTGCGCGCCGAGGACTTCGACCGGCAGGCCGAGGCTCGGCCACAGCGTGATCGACTTCGGCCGGCTGGAAAACAGCATGAGCAGGAGATGCCGGATGACAAAGCCGAGCGCGAAGGACGCGATCATCATCGTCGCCGGATTGGCGTTGCGGAAGCGGCGGAAGACGACGACCTCCGACAGAATGGACAGCGCGGCGCCGATCAGCAGCAGCAGCGGGATCAAAAGATAGAACGGCAACTGACCGGCAAACACGATCGCCGCGGCATCGATCGACGGCCACAGCATGGCGAAGACGCAGAAGGCGATGAAATCGCCGTGGGCGAAGTTGACGAGCCGCATGACGCCGAAGATCAGGGCGATGCCGAGCGCGCCCAGCGCATACAGGCTGCCGAGGCTCAGCGCGTCGAAGATGATCTGGAGCAACTCGCGCATCTCAGTGATCTCCGAAGCCGAAATAGGTCTGCTTCAGGCGATCATCCCTGACCATGTCGGCGGCGGGGCCCTCGAGCACGATACGGCCGCCGCGGATCAGGACCATCCGCCCGCCCGTCATCATGGCGCGCGTCGAGCTCTGCTCGACGATCAGCAACGTGAGCTTGCGCTGTGCCCGCAGTCGCAGCAGGATCTCGTAGACCTGGTCGATGATCTTCGGCGCGAGTCCCAGCGACGGCTCGTCGATCGCCATGATGCGGGGCGCGGCCATCAGCGCGCGGCCAATGACCAGCATCTGCTGCTGGCCGCCGGAGAGCATGCCCGCCGGGCTGTGGCGGCGCTCGGCCAGCATCGGGAATTCCTGGTAGACCCGGTCCAGGTCGCCGGCGATTGTCTTGCGGTCGGCGCGCATGCCGGTGCCGACCTTCAGGTTCTCCTCGATCGTCAGCGCGCCGAAGACGTTGCGTCCTTCCGGCACCAGCGAAAACCCACGCCGGGCGATGTCTTCGGGCGCGGCACCGGTGATCCTCGCGCCGTCGATCAGGATGGAGCCGGAGCCCGGCGGCACGACGCCTGCGATGGCGTTGAGCAGCGTCGACTTGCCGGCGCCGTTGGGGCCGGTCACGAACAGGATTTCGCCTTCGTCGACGGTCAATGTCACGCCGCGGAGTGCCGTGAGGCGCCCATAGCTGACCGTGATGTCGTCGACGACGAGTGCGGTCATGACGCCACGGCCGCTTCGGCTGCGACCGGTGGAATCAATTCGTCGCGCTGCGTGCCCATATAGGCATGCCGCACGGCATCGCTGTTGCGGATCTGGGCGGGCGGGCCGACTTCGATGATCTCGCCGGAATCGAGCACGAAGATGCGCTCGCAGAGCTCCAGCACGAGGCCGATATTGTGCTCGATCAGCAGCACGCCGACATTGAGCTCGGACGCGATCCTGCGGATGATGGCGGCGAGCTCGTGGCTCTCATGCTCCGACATGCCCGCCGCCGGTTCGTCGAGCAGCAGATATCGCGGCGTGCACATGATGGCGCGGCCGATGGCAACGCGGCGCTCGTCCGTATACGGCAGCGCGCCGGCAATGCTGTTGGCGAGATGCGAGATGCCGAGCCAGGCCATCACCCGCTCGGCCTCGCTGATCGCGTCGGGACGGCCTTGGCCGAGGCCGACGCCGGTCACTTCCAGGTTGTCCATGACGGGCAGGTCGCGGAAAAGGCGGCCTGACTGGAAGGTCCGCGCCACGCCTTTGCGTCGCAGCAAGTGCGCTGCAATGCCGTTGAGCGGTTCGCCTTCCAGCTCCACGGTGCCCGCGCCGACCGGCTGGAAACCGGTCAATACATTAATAAGGGTGGTCTTGCCGGCCCCATTGGGGCCAATTAGTCCGGCGATATGCCCCCGCGGCACGGCCAGTGTAACGTCGGACAGCGCCTTCAGGCCTTCGAATTGGACGCTGACACCGCGCGCGACCAATTCCAAACCTTCGGACATCATCTCAACGCCTTCTCACCCGGAACCGACGGATTGATCTTTCCGTTCCGTCGCGGGATTGTAAAATTCGAAATATCGTTCGCTGATATCGGAAATTTTTATGTCTCTGACGTTCCGTCAGGTTCGGCACTTCATTGCGACGGCGGAGAGCGGACGCGTTTCCGCTGCCGCGGCAGCTCTCAACGTGACGCAATCGGCGGTCACGTCATCCATCAAGGCGCTCGAGGCCGAGCTCGGCCGCAAATTGTTCGACCGCCATTCCAACGGCGTGACGCTGACTTTTGACGGTCACGAGTTCTTGCAGCGCGCCCGCGCGATCGAGGCGAGCGTGTCAGATGCGACGCGGGGGCCGCATCGCTGGGGAACACAGGTCGACGGTACCGTCGACGTGGCCGTGAGCTATACCGTTGCCGGATATTTCCTGCCGCCATTGCTGACGCGATTCTGGCGATCGTTTCCAGGCATCACGGTTCGGCTGCATGAGTTTCAACGCTATGCGATCGAGCAAAGCCTGATCAGCGGCAGCGTCGACGCGGCCATCATGCTGATCGCGAACCTGCATGACCGCCACTCCATTCGCTCGCGGCTGCTGTTGCGCTCGGCGCGCCGCTTATGGACATGCGTCAATCATCCACTGCTGCGCAAGGACAACATCAAGCTGACCGACCTCGCGAGCGAGCCTTATCTGATGTTGACCGTTGATGAAGCCGAGCGCTCCGCAATGCGCTACTGGCAGCACACCGCGCACGTGCCCAACGTCATCTTCCGCACCCTGTCGGTGGAGGCCGTCCGCAGCATGGTCGCGACCGGGATGGGGATCACCATCCTGTCAGACATGGTCTACCGTCCCTGGTCGCTCGAGGGACATCGCATCGAGCTCAAGACGCTTGATGACGACGTCCATACCATGGATGTCGGGCTTGCCTGGAAGGGCAACGCGACGCTTTCACCGGCGGCCCGCGCCTTCTGCGAGTTCGTCGCCCATTCCTATCCCGGATCGGAGCCGTTCAAGCTCGACTAGCGGCCCGGGGAGGCGCCATTCCAACTCAGCCATGGAATTATTCGACCGGATGGTCAATAAATGCTGGTTCGGACGCGGCCCCGCGCAAGCAGGGCGGTGGTCTCGGAATTTTTGCCGTCATTTAATTCACATCTCTGGACGAGAGCCGACTAGCCGGCTGGTGGAACGGAAAGACATGGCCCGATCGCGCGCCAAGGACTACGACGACAAGCGCCTCTCGATGCTGCATCGCTCGGCCGAGCTGTTTGCCGCATCGGGCTATGTCGGCACATCGATGAACACCATTGCCGACGCCTGCGGTGTCTCGAAGGCGCTGCTCTATCACTATTACCCTGACAAGGAGGCGATCCTTTTCGATATCCTGTCGTTGCATCTCGAGAAGCTGGTGGCGGCGGTTCGGAAGGCGAGCGTGTCGGCCGGCGATCCGGTTGAGCGTTTCAGGACGATCGTGGCGACCCTGCTCGAGCTCTACCGGCATGCCGACGCCGAGCATCAGGTCCAGATCGCGAGTCTCAAGCTGTTGCCGAAGGACAAGCAGCAGCCGCTGCTTGCGAGCGAGCGGATCCTGGTCGGGATCATGTCGGATGCGCTCGCTGCGGCCGTGCCGGCAGCGAAGCAGAAGCGCGTCCTCAAGCCGCTGACGATGAGCGTCTTCGGCATGCTGAACTGGCACTATATGTGGTTTCGCGACGGCGGGCCGATGACCCGCGCCGAATACGCCGACTTCGTCGCGCAGCTGGTGCTGGCCGGTGCCGCGGAGGCGGCCGCCACCCGGCCGCGCAGCAAGGCAAAGCCCGCCGGCCGCAACCGGCAGGCCGAACTGCTCTGAAGCGGGCGGCTAAGCCCGCATCGCGTTCATCGTCAGAAGCTCGTAGGTCGCCGCGGTCTCACCGGTCCCTGTCGTGATCTCGACGTCCCAGCGCACCTCGCCATACTGCTTGTTGCGTGGCGTCTTCTCCTTCGCGGTTAGCCGTACCTGGATCTGTTCGCCCGGCTGCACGGGCTTGACGAAGCGCAGCGAGTCGAGACCGTAATTCGCCAGCACCGGTCCGTAATCGGGATCGACGAACAGGCCGGCCGCGAACGACAGCAGCAGGTAGCCATGCGCGACGCGGCCCGGGAAGAACGGGTGCCCCTTGGTCGCTTCCTCGTCCATATGGGCGTAGAAGGTGTCGCCCGTGAAATGCGCGAAGTGCTCGATGTCGTCGAGCGTGATCTGCCGCGACTTCGAAACCAGCGTGCGGCCGATCTCGAGATCGTCGTAGTGATAGCGGAACGGGTGCAGGTCACCTTCGAGCATTGGGCTGCCCTTGAACCAGCGGCCGGTGACGCCGCTCAGCATGCGAGGGGAGCCCTGCAACGCGGTGCGCTGCATATAGTGCTGGAGGCTGCGGACACCGCCCAGTTCCTCGCCGCCGCCGGCGCGGCCCGGTCCGCCGTGAACCATCTGCGGCATCGGCGAGCCATGTCCGGTGTGCTCGGTCGCGCAGTCGCGATCGATGATCGCGACACGGCCGTGAAAACTGCCGATGCCGAACGCGAGCTCGGTCGCGGCCGGGATGTCGTGGGTGTAGACCGATGCGACCAGGCTGCCGCCGCCGCGATTGGTCAGCGCGATGGCCTGGTCGAGATCGTCATAGCCCATCACGGTGCAGACCGGCCCGAACGCCTCGATCTCGTGGACCGCGGTTGCGGCGAGCGGTTTCGCGCAATGCAGCAGCAGCGGCGGAACGAACGCGCCGCGCTTGGCGTCGGCGTCGACCAGCTCGAAGTTGTCGGGATCGCCGGCCACCAGTTCGGCTTCGGTGCGAAGCTTCGCGACATGGGCGAGCACATCGCTGCGCTGGGCGAGGCCGACCAGCGGTCCCATCCTGACCTTCTCGTTCTCGGGATTGCCGATCGTGACCTTGGCGAGACGCTCGCGCAGCGCCGTGACGACGGCGTCGATCTGCGCTGATGGCGCCAATGCGCGGCGGATCGCGGTGCATTTCTGCCCGGCCTTGACCGTCATCTCCTTCGCCACTTCCTTGATGAAGAGGTCGAACTCGGGGGTTCCGGGCACGGCGTCCGGCGCGAGGATCGCGGCGTTGAGCGAATCCCGCTCGGCGATGAAGCGGACCGCTTCGCGCGCGACGATGGGATGCCGCTGTAGTTTCTGCGACGTATCGGCCGAGCCGGTGAAGGACACCACGTCCTGGCAGGTGAGATGGTCGAACAGGTCGCCGGTCGATCCGACGATGAACTGCAGGACGCCTTCCGGCAGTGCGCCGGACTCGGTGATCATCCGCACCAGCTCGTAGGCGATATAGGAGGTGACGGTCGCGGGCTTAGTGACGACGGGAACGCCGGCGAGCAGCGCGGGCGCCAGTTTCTCCAGCATGCCCCAGCACGGAAAGTTGAACGCATTGATATGCACGGCAACGCCGTGCAACGGCGTGACGATGTGCTGACCGGCGAATGCGCCGCCCTTGGAGAGCCCCTCGACGTTGCCGTCGAGCAGGTACCTGGTGTTCGGAAGCTCGCGGCGTCCCTTGCTGGCATAGGCGAACAGCGTACCGATGCCGCCATCGACGTCGATCATGGCGTCGCTGCGGGTTGCGCCCGCATGGAGCGAAAGTTTGTAGAGCCGGTCCTTGTGCTGGCTCAGATAGTCGGCCAGCGTCTTCAGCAGGCCCGCACGCTGGTGGAACGACAGTTTGCGGAGGTTATTGCCGCCGACCGTGCGGCCATAGGCGAGGATCTCGCGCATGTCGAGGTCGCTCCTGGTCGCGAGCGCCACTACATCGCCGGTGACGGCACTGCGAATCTCGGTAGCCGGTTCGGCTGTGCCGGACCATTTTCCGCGAACGAAGCTGTCGAGTTTCATGACGGTGTCTGCCGTCCGTGCGCCGCTGGATTGAGGCTGTGTCATCGAAATCGAATCCTCTGACTTTGTGATCAATGATGCGTCTTGCCTTGCGGGCGCAACGTTCAATTCTAGGCTCGTCCGACAAAGCGCGGCGTGCGCTTTTCGAGGAACGCGGTGACGCCTTCGGCATAGTCCGCCGACCGGCCCGCGCGGCCCTGCATGTCGCGCTCGAGATCAAGTTGCGCATCGAGCGTGTTGGTCTCGGAGGCATCGAGCGCCTGCTTGATCAACGCAAGACCATCGGTCGGCTGCGTCGCGAGCGAGGCGACGAGGGCGTGGGCCTCCGTCATCAGGTCGGAGTCCTCGACCACTCTCCAGATCATGCCCCATGTCTCCGCCCGCTCCGCGGAGATCGGTTCGGCGAGCATGGTCAACGCACGAGCCCGCGCTGTGCCGACGAGCCGCGGCAGGAACCAGGTGCCACCGGAATCCGGGACGAGGCCGAGCTTCGCGAAGGCCTGAATGAACTTGGCCGATCGCGCGGCGATCACGATATCGCAGGCAAGGGCCACATTCGCCCCGGCGCCCGCGGCCACGCCGTTGACGGCGCACACGACCGGCATCGGAATGCTGCGCAGCTTGCGCACCAGCGGGTTGTAGTATTTTTCGATCGGCACCGAGAGATCAGGCGTTTCGCCCGGCGTGAACACGCCGTCCGAAAGATCCTGCCCGGCACAGAATCCGCGTCCCGCTCCGGTCAGGATCAACGCGCGGCAGGATTTGTCCTGCTCGGCTGCAATCAGCGCGGCCATCAATACGGCGTGCAGATCGGCGCTGAATGAATTCAGGCGGTCGGGCCTGTTGAGCGTCAGGACGCGATATCCGGCGCGGATATCGGTCAACACCAAATCGCTGACCATGATTACCTCCCGTTGCGGCTTCTGATGACCGAGGTCGCATGACCTGCGACCGGATTACTATTGACCGTCCGGTCAGTCAATTATAATTATCCGCGCTCCGATGCCGACGACGTCTTCGGGCTTATCGGAGCGAGGACCATTTTAGTCCCGCTCGCGAATTCGGGCGCAACAAACACAACAAGACCAGAGCAATTTCGCGCGCGCTGCACCAAGCGCGTATTTGCGAAGCTTATGCGCAACCCTTGACACTTGTCAGATCGAAGCATCGGCGGAACCCGCGAAAGGTTCACGTTTGCAGCTGCGCTGCATGGCGCCCATGCTGCGGTGTGCGCCGCCACAAATCAGCCGTATATGAGCGGCGACTTCCGCTGCAATGAGGGCGAGCCGATGACAATGCAGTCGGGCGATATCACAGGGTTTCGATTCTCGACCGCGCATTTTGGCGAGCGCGATCGCTTGCCGATCTTTCGCGAGCAGATCGGGCGGATGATCGTCAAGCTCGATCCGGAGCCGCTCGACGACGGCGCGTTTCATGCCGAAGCGAATGTGCGCGAATTGTCCGGGCTCGGCATCGGATCCTGGGCGTGCAGCAATCTCAAGATCGCAAGACCGCGCGAATTGCTCGACGGCACCGACGACCTGGTGCTGACGATCATCACGAGCGGCAACACCCGTGCCTCGCAGCGCGGCCGCGATATCGAGCTCGGCCCGGGCCAGGCCGTGCTGCAGTCGAGCGCGGAAGCCGGCAACATGGTGGTGCCGGTGTCGCCGAGCCGCTTCGTCGGTCTCCGGTTGCCGCGCAAGGCGCTGGCCTCGCTGGTCAACGATCCCGAAGACATGCTGATCCGCCCTCTGCCGGCGAACACGGAGGCGATGCGCCTGCTGGCGCTTTACATCAGGGAGCTCGACGACAGTTACCAGCTTTCGACTCCCGAGTTGCGCGGCGCCGTCGTCAAGCATTTGATCGATCTCGGCGCGCTGATCATCGGCGCCAACCGGGATGCGGCGGTTGCCGCGGAAGACGGCGGACTGGCGGCTGCCCGGCTCGCCGCGGTCAAGGCCGACATCAGCGACAATCTCAGCTATGGCGACCTCACGCTGCCCGCGGTGGCCGCCCGGCTGAAGCTCACGCCGCGCCATATCCAGCGGCTGTTCGAGAGCGCGGGTTCGACATTCTCGGAATTCGTGCTCGGCCAGCGTCTGGCGCGCGCGCATCATCTGCTGACCGATCCGCGCCACAGCCGCAGCGCCATCGGCACGATTGCGTTCGAAGTCGGGTTCGGCGATCTGTCCTACTTCAACCGCACCTTCCGCCGGCACTACGGCGTGACGCCGTCGGATATTCGCGCGGTGCCGCGGCGTTCCTGACCGAACGGCTGAATTGCCGTTGTGTCGCCCGACCGCTTCTTACGGCTCTCCGCAACCCGGCACCCGGCGGATCTGTTCGATCAGCCGCTGGTGACGCTCTGCGGACAGCGCGCGCTCATTCGCGCACATCAGCATGGCGATGCAGGCCGCCTGTGGCGCGGACGGCCAGGCGATGCTGCCGTCGATCGCGCCGTCGCATTTGAGGTAGCCGTTCTTCGCATCCCAACCGATCGCGCTTTCCGGTGCTGATGTCGCGGCTGCCGCGCTGACCGCCATTGCAACGAGCGCGGCGGATCGGAACGTGCAACGAAATTGTTCGAGAAGGCGCTTGTCAATCTTCATGGCGATCGGAAGTCGTGCGAGGCAGCCGATCATTAAGGGCGCATCAGCGCGCTCGCAAAGTCTGTCATCCTGTGTGATGTCGAAGAGAAAAGATCGCGGCCGTCGCGAACCTGTTGGGTATTCGCCGCACTCAAGGAGACGGATGCGACTGACTGCCGCGCGTTTTCTCCCCCAATCAAGAGAGAAGGAATGACCATGCCTCCGATAGCCAAAGGGGCCTTTCTGATTCTGCTTGCCGTGTTGATGCCCTGGTGCGCGCGGGCGAATGACACGTCCGCCGCGCTCGAAACCGGGGGACTTCGCTTCAAGCAGGACCCCGATATCGTGATGCGTTCCGAGGATCTCTTCATCTCCGAGAAGCAGATCCGGATCGTCTACCGGTTCTTCAACACCTCGGCTGCCGACAAAACGATCATGATCGCGTTCCCGATGCCCGACATCGTCGGCAAGGAGGGCGACGAGAATATCGGGCTCCCGACCGACGATCCCGAGAATATCTTTGATTTCCACGTCACCGTCGACGGCAGGGCGGCAGCGCCGCATCTCGAACAGACGGCGCTCGCGAACGACGTGGACCAGACGGCGCTGCTGCGGAAGCTCGGAATTCCGCTGATGCCGATCAGGGGGCCTGCGGGCGAGCTGCTCGACAAATTGCCGAAATCGAACTGGCCGCAGCTCGTCAAGCTTGGCATCGGCGCCATCGAGACCTACGGGTCGGGTGGCCCGATGCAGGATCATCTCGTGCCGACCTGGACGTTGCGCTCGGCCTATACCTGGACGCAGACCTTCCCTGCGGGCCGGGAGATCACGTTCGAGCAGACCTACCGGCCGAGCGTTGGCGGCTCGGTGCAGACGATCATCGGCGCCGACAACTGGCGCAACAACCCGGAAGCGCGAGAGTTTCTTGCGTCATATTGCATCGACGACGACCTGATCCGCACCATCGAGCGGGCGCGTGCGACGAAGCACGCTCCCTATCCGCCGTTCAGTGAACGGTCGATTGCCTATGTGCTCTCGACCGGCGCCAACTGGGCCGCGCCGATCGGCGACTTTCACCTCACCGTCGACAAGGGCGAGCCCAACAATTTCGTCAGCTTCTGCGCTGAAGGCGTCAAGAAGACTGGACCGACGCGATTCGAGGTGCGGCACACCAACTTCACGCCGTCGCGAGATCTGAAGATCGTCATCTTTGTTCCGAATCCGAATTAACTCCGGCAAGGATCATGCAATGATTGCGAACATTGTTGTGTGATGTCGCATCCGTCCCAATCCTGGTCGCTTCCGTCCGAGCCTCGCATCGCTGAGTCGCCTAAAAGGCAGCCCCCTGTGATCGCCTGCGCGAGCGATCCACCGATAGCGATGCAGTGAGGCCACCAATGACAGACACCACCTCGTCGTTCGTCGATGCTGCCGCGGCGCTCGCGCCGCGGGTTCAGGCATCGGTGCTGGAGAGCGAGCAGTCGCGGCGGCTGCCTGTCCCGCTGGTTGAGGCGATGGCGCAGGCCGGGTTCTTTCGCCTCTGGATTCCGCGCGCCATCGGTGGCGAGGAGGCTGCCCCCATGACTCTCGTTCGGGTGGTCGAGGAGATCTCGCGCGCCGACGGTGCCGCCGGCTGGTGCATGGCCATCGGGGGCGCCTATGGCGTGTTCGGCGGCTATCTCGGGAAGGACGCCGCGCGCGACATCTATGGCAGCGATCCGCTGGTTCGAACGGCGGGCGCCTTGCGGCCGTTCGGGATCGCCAGGATCGTCGATGGTGGTTATCGCGTCACGGGCCGCTGGCCGCTCGGAAGCGGCTGCCAGCACTCCGGCTGGATGATCGGCAATTGCCGGATCTTCGACGGAGATCAGCCGCGGTTGCGCCCCGACGGCACCCCGGTGATGCGCTTCATGCTGTTTCCGACCGCGCAATGCGAGATTCTCGACACCTGGCACAGTATCGGGCTGCGCGGCACGGGCAGCCATGACTATGCGATCGCGGATGCCTTCGTGCCATCCACGCAGTCGCTCTCGTTCCGCGAACCGCCGGTGGAGCGGGGGCCGCTCTATGCGTTTCCGACCATTGCGCTGTTCGGGGCGGCGCTCGCCGCCGTGCCGCTCGGCATCGCCCGCCACGCGATCGACACTCTGGTCGAGCTTGTCGGACGAAAGATCGCAACGCGCTCGCGCAAGCTGCTCCGTGAAGATGCGCTGATCCAAGCCGATCTCGGCCGCGCCGAGGCCTTGCTGGGTTCGGGACGGGCATTCCTTTACGGCAAGCTGGAAGAGGCGTGGCAGGCCGTCAGTGCCGGCAAGGTGCTCAGCGTTGCCGAGCGCGCCACGCTGTGGCTGGCATCGACCCATGCGGCGAACACGGCCAAGCAGGCGACCGAGCTGATGTTCGGTGCCGGCGGCTCGGCCGCGGTGGACGTGAGCTGCGGGCTCGAACGCTGCGTGCGAGACGTCCATGCTGCCGTCCAGCACCTCGCCTTGGCATCGGCCAACTATCAGATGGCCGGTGAGGCGTATCTCGGCGCGGATATGCGGTCGACGCCCTTGCTCTTCTCCGATGACCGCGACGAAGCACGCCCTCTGTCCGCCAACCCGAACTAGCGCCGCCGCATTCCAACCATGATGAACATGCCCAGGATGGTCCTGAAGCAGGCCCCGCGCCTGCCTCTCAGCATTGGCGGGTTGGCCGCCCCGGCATCGGCACAGTCCACCGATCCGCATCATCCGACGGTGCTCGGCGCCGGCGTCAATCGCGCCAACATCACCAATGATATCAGCGGTCATTACTACAGCTTCATGGCGGGGCCGGGCCATGTCGATGTCGAGCTCGCCTTCAAGGAGATGGGCGTGTTCGGCCGTCCGCTGCCGCAGCATCTCAACTTCGACTTCTGGAATGCGGCCGGCGTTCGGCTGTCCCACATCGAAGTCCTGTGCCAGGGCAGCGTCGCCCGCCGGCACACCGATGCCGATTTGCCGGCGCGACAAAGGATCAATCTGGCGGTCTCGACGCAATGGGGCGCGATCAAGGTCGGCGGCTACTACGAGATCGAGCTGAAAGGCGCTGTCGAGGCGGCAGCACCGGTCGGAGCCGACGTCAAGCCGGCAGCGTCCGAGCCGCTGGTGCGGCCGTGATCGAACCATCACCAGCTATGTGCTGTCGCGCACACAGGACGATTCCAGGCGCCAATGCACGGCAACGTGTTTCACATTGTTGCCCAATGTCGCATATGTCCAATTCCCCGTCGCCTCAGTCCGAGCCTGCTGCTCATCGCGCGCATACAAGGCAGCCCCCGGTGATCGTTGCGGCCGGCGATACCAGTCGATTGCGATGCATTGAGGCGACTTGAGACCATCAAGGAGAATATGATGAAGTTTGCACTTCGAGGATACTTTCTTGCGCTTGGCGCGAGCCTGGCATTGTCCGGCGCGGCCATGGCCCAGGATATCAGTGTTGCCGTGGTTGGGCCGATGACCGGCTCGGAGGCGAGCTTCGGCCAGCAGTTCAAGAACGGTGCTGACCTCGCCATCGCCGACATCAATGCGGCGGGCGGCGTGCTCGGCAAGAAGCTGAAGCTGGAAGTCGGCGACGACGCCTGCGATCCGAAGCAGGCGGTGTCGGTTGCCGAGAAGATGGCGGGCGCGAAGATTCCGTTCGTGGTCGGGCACTTCTGCTCGTCGACCTCGATTCCCGCCTCGGACGCCTATGCCGAAGGTAATGTGCTGCAGATCACGCCGGGTTCGACCAACCCGCTCTTCACCGAGCGCGGATTGTGGAACACGTTCCGCGTCTGCGGCCGGGATGACCAGCAGGGCATGGTCGCGGCCGCCTACATCATCAAGAACTACAAGACCAAGAACGTCGCGATCATCCACGACAAGACGACCTACGGCAAAGGCCTTGCCGACGAAACGAAGAACGCCATCAACGCGGCGGGCGTGAAGGAAAAGCTCTATGAAGCCTACACCAAGGGCGACAAGGATTTTGCCGCGCTGGTGTCCCGCTTCAAGAAGGAATCGATCGATTTCGTCTATGTCGGTGGCTACTACGCCGAGGCGGCATTGATCCTGCGCCAGATGCGCGAGCAGGGCGTCAATGCCGTGCTGATGGGCGGCGACGCCTTGGTCGACAAGCAGTTCGCCGCGATCGCAGGTCCGCTTGCCGAGGGCTCGCTGTTCACCTTCTCGCCCGATCCGCGCAAGAAGGTGACCGCAGCCGCGACCTTGAAGAAGTTCAAGGACAAGGGCATCGATCCGGACGGCTACACGCTCTACAGCTATGCCGCGTTCCAGATCTGGAGCCAGGCCGTTACCCGCGCCCAGACCACGGACGCCAGGAAGATCGCAGCGACCATCAAGAGTGGAAACTGGGATACCGTGCTCGGCAACATCAGCTACACGCCGAAGGGTGACATCACCCTGATCGACTACGTCGTGTACCGCCGCGACAAGGACGGCAACTACGCCGAGCTGCCGGCCGCCGGTCAATGATCGCTGGCCGCGACATCGGCGCTCCTCCCTGATCGATGTCGCGGCTGTGCCGGCTCACAGCGCCAACGGACCAACCCTCTGCCAGCCCCGGAGGTGTTGGCGCTGTGACGCCTGGTCCGCAGGAGTCACCGCGTCGAGCTGATCCCGCAACCACGATACCGTTGAATCCGATTTCGATCGATCACGGCAACCCAAGAGCCAACGAGAGGCAACACGTGTCTGACATAAGCCTGAGCAATGGCAGCGGCCGCGACGGTTCAGCCGATTGGCACGCCGCGGGACAATCCCAAGGACCGTCTCAAGGACCGTCCCACTCCTACCCGCTGCTGGTGCGCGATCACGGTCTTGGCACCGCGCTGAAGCTGTTGCTCGAGACCCTGCCTTATGCGCTGGCGCGTTGGGGCGTGCTGCTGGCCTTTGCCGCGGCGTGCGCCATCTGGGCCGTGGTCGCGGTCGGCGGCGCGGTGTGGCTCGGCACCCATGTCGCCAGCGTGTTCGGCTATTGCTGGCTGCTTGGCATCCTGCTGCTCGGCGGATGGATCTGGGGTGCCATCCTGCGCTACACGCTTCATATCATCGCCTGCGGCCATGTCGCCGTGCTGACCGAGCTGATCACCCGCGGCAGCATCGGCAACGGCACCGAAGGGCAGTTCGCCTACGGCCGCCGGATGGTGATGGACCGGTTCGGCGAGGTCGCGGTCCTGTTCGGGCTTGGCGCGCTGATCCGCGCCGTGCTGCGCGCGTTTCACAATGCGCTCGATACGCTTGGCGATTGGCTGCCGGCGCCCGGCATGAAGGCGATCGTCGGTCTGCTCAACACCATCCTGTCGGCCGCGACGCGCTATCTGGACAAGGTGGTGCTGTCCTACGATCTGGCGCGCGGCGGCGACGATCCGAGGCGCAACATCCAGGACGGACTGGTCTACTATTGCCAGAACGCCAAGCCGATCCTGACGACGTCGGTCTGGATGGTCATCGTCGAGCGGATCCTGAGCATCCTGCTTTGCCTGCTGCTGCTGGTCCCCGCCGGCGTGGCGACGGTCTGGTTGCCGGAGGCTGTCAGGGAGTATGGCGCCATGGTCACCGTCGTCATCGCCGCCCTGCTGGCGGTGACGGTGCGCGCGGCATTCATCCAGCCGCTATTCCTGATCTGCATGATGATCCGCTTTCACGCGCTGATCGAGAACCAGCCGATCAATTCGACCTGGGTCGGTTATCTCGACGGCCTCACAGACAAGTTCCGGCAGATCGAACGCTGAGATCGGCGGACGGCAGCTCGCGCCGAACTGCAAGCCAGCCGGCCGGAGTCTGATGCTAATGGTATTTCGCAACGGAGATGTTCGGTGACCCATATTTCGCTCGACAATGACGGCGTCAGACTTGCTGCTTCGCTCGATGGCCCGACGAACGGTGAACCGATCCTGTTTCTGCACGGCCTGTCGCTCAGCCGGGACACATGGCAGGAACTCGGCGGTCGGCTGAAGGATCGATATCGGGTCTGGACCCTGGATTTCCGGGGACACGGGCACTCGGATCGGGCCCCGGGCTACGCGCTCGCCGATTATGTTTCGGACGCGGAGACCGCATTGGCCGCGATCGGGCGTCCGGCGGTGATCGTCGGGCACTCGCTCGGCGGCTGCGTTGCCGGTGTGCTGGCGCAGAGTGGTCATGCCAACGTGCGCGCCGCCTTCCTCGAAGACCCGCCGTGGTATCTTGGCCAGCCGGGCGAGTGGGAGAAATCGGCATTCCCAAAACTGTTTTCGATCGTCAGCGCGCGTCAGGCTGCGTGGCAGCAGGCGCGCGCACCACTCGGCTCCTACCTGGCGTTCCTTGCGGACTCTCCGACGCCCATGGGCGGGATCGGCCGCGATCATTTCAACTCCCGTCATCTGTTGAGCCATGCGTCAGCGCTGCAGCGGCAAGACGGGCGGTGCTGGGCGGACGGAAACGTTGCGACTTCCGTGCTTGCGGCGATTCCGACCGGGCGGGAATTCCTCTGTCCCGTCAGGATCATTCAGGCCGATCCTGGATGTGGGGCGGCCTTGCTGGAGGACCACGATGCGCGCTTCGCGCACGACAATCCGCGTGCCGACATCGTTCGCTATGAGGGATGCGGCCATTCACCCCACCGCTCCATCGCGTTCGAGCAACGCTTCGCGGCGGATCTGCAAGCATTCCTGTCGAACCTGCAGCCGGCGTGAGCACGGGCGCGGCCGCCTCCCTTCACGAACCGAAGACGGGTAGATCCATGCAAGAGACGTCCGGCTACGATCCGAACTATGTGATGGGGCGCTCGACCGCGGAGACAGACCGGCTCAAGCGCCAGTCGCAGCTCTACGATGCGTCGACATGGCAGCTCCTGAAGGAGGCTGGGATCTCGCGCGGCATGAAAGTGCTCGACGTCGGAAGCGGAGCCGGCAGCGTGTCGTTCATCGCCGCAGGCCTGGTCGGCGAGAGCGGGGCGGTCGTCGGGGTCGACAGCAACCCCGCCATCGTCGAGGAAGCGGCAGGCACGGCACGCTCGCTCGGCCTGAGCCAGGTCTCGTTCCAGGTCGGTGACATCAACACGATCGAGCTCGACCGGGATTTCGATGCGGTCGTCGGCCGGCTCGTGCTGATCTATGTGAAGGATCCCGCGGCGCTGCTTCGGCACTTGCTTGGCCACGTCAAGCCCGATGGCATCGTGGCGTTCCAGGACCTCGACTGGGGCGAGGGGCCGATCGCCAATCCGCCGTCGCCGCTGCTGTCGCAGGCGTGGGGCTATGTAAAGGAGATGTTCGCGCGGGCGGGCTTGAACAATCGCATGGGCTTCGCGCTGCATGGCATCTTTATCGCAGCCGGGCTTGCGGCGCCGCGCATGAGTCTGTTTGCGCCCGTGGGCGGCGGCGCTGATTTCGACGGCTATGACTACATGGCGAGCGGAATGCGCAGCAATCAGCCGCACATCGTCAAGCTTGGCGTCGCCACCGAGGCCGAGCTCGCGCTGGACAGCTTTGCCGAGCGGCTGCGGGCCGAAGCGGTTGCGGCGAACGGCGTGTTCGCGCTGCCGACCTTTGTCGGGGCTTGGTCGCGAAAGCCGCCGCGCTGAGCGTGGAGAGCCCGGCCGTCACACATTCTGCGCAAAGCGCGTGGTGCCTGCGACCGGCGCGAGCCATGTGGCGGCGTGGTCGGTGTAGATCTCGATCTGCGGCTGCAACCCGTCCGTGTCATCGAGCGTGCCGGCCTTCACCACGACCTTGCCCGGCATCAGTGCCGTCTTCGCCAGGATCGGCGAGCCGCAGGTCGTACAGAAATGGCGATGCACCGGCTGGCCGCTGTCGCCAGTATCGATGAAGACGGCGGTTTCGCCGAACTGCCGGTAGTCAGCCTCGCGGATCACGAGGTTGAAGGAAAACAGGCTGCCGCTGTGCCGCCGGCAATGCGTGCAATGGCAGATCGCGATGCCGCGCGGCTCGGCCTTCAATTCGTAGCGCACCGCGCCGCACAGGCAGCCGCCCTTTCGGTCCGTCATGATGATTCCTCCCCGAACGTCGACCAGCATCTCGCTTAGGCGCCCACCACCGCGTCGACAAAAGTCGCGGCTGACTCCTTTAACTGCTTTCGGCTGTAGCCGGCGCGCTCCATCACGGCGAGGCCGCGCGTGAAGGTCACGATGACCCGCGCCAGCCGGTGGGCGTCGGCTGCCCGCCGTCCGCCCGGCGTGGCGCCGAGGGTCTTGCCGAGCAGCTGCTCGAGCCGGCCCAGCACATCCTGCACGCGCTGGCGCACCGCGGCGCTCGAAATCCCCGCATCGAGCGCCGTGCGCGTGGTCAGGCAGCCGCGCGCCGGCGAGCCGTCGGTCATGTTGACGATGATCATGTCGAAGAAACTTCGCAGAGCGGTGGTCGTGTCGCGGTGGGCCAGCGCATTGCCCGCCGCTTCGAGGAACTGCGCGGCATATTGATCGAAGGCGCGCAGGAAGATCGCTTCCTTGTCGCCATAGGCGTTGTAGAGGCTGCCGCGCTGCACGCCGGTCGCGGCCGCGAGGTCCTGCATGGTCGCGTCGTGCAGGCCCTTGCGCCAGAACACGTCGAGCGCGGTTGCGATCACGTTGTCCTCGTCGAACTGCCGCACGCCTACCATGTGATTTCGCTCCATCAAGCTATTCTTGACACTATCGTTAAGATTGACGATGATGTCAAGAATGATGACACAGGAGACCGGGATGATTACCGCCATCACGACGTTCAGCTTGCCAAAGCCGATCACGCGCGAGGAAGCGCGCAGCATCTTCCTGAGCACCGCGCCGATCTATCGCGGCGTCCAGGGACTGTTTCGCAAGACCTATGTGCTGTCCGAGGACGGCATGACGGCCGGCGGCATCTATTTCTGGAATTCGCGGGGCGAGGCGGAAGCGCTGTACACCGATGCCTGGCGCGCCCGCGCCCGTGAGAAATACGGCGCCGATCCGACGGTGACTTATTTCGAAAGTCCCGTGGTGGTGGATAATGTGACCAAGGGGATTGTCACCGACCGGTAGCACCAGCGCAGCAACGGCGGAGGTGCTTCACAGCGCATTGAGCGCTCTGCGCGACGGGGCGAGCGGCAGCCATTCCGGAATCTGTCGCTTGGCGAGCCAGTATGGCCGCCAGATCGCGCGCCAGGTCGGGCGGTCGAGAGATGCAGCGCCCCATTTGCGTTGCGCCATGTCGATCCGCAACAGGTCGTGCGCATGCAGCCATTGGCGCGCTGCCCACCAAACCTCGCGCGGCACGGCGGTGTTTCGGATGCCCCTGAGCTCGGCGACCCCGGGTAGTGGATCGTCGAAGCGGACTGCAACCTTCAGGGTGGCGATGCGCTGCCCGCATCGCTTGACGCTCCAGAGCCGCGAGCGATTGTGGGCGAGATTGGTGCCGTAGCTGCGCAGGCAATTCTGCATGGCGTCGGCTTCGTCCGAGATATCCGTGGTCGAGTTCAGCGGGACGAAGTCGTAACCGTCAACGTGGCCCGGCTGCAGCCACATGTCGGCGATCTCCTGCGAGCCGAGGCTGACATGCAGGACAATCATTGTGTGCCACGCCTCGGCGGCAGCGAGCGCCGAGCCGATCTGCATGTTCGGTGTCCATCTCCGGTCGATCAGCGTATGTCCCAGCGTGGTCGGCTGGCTAGAGAACCACGCCCACAGGCTGACGAGCCGCAATCGCGCAGGATCGGTACGCGGCGGCGCGCGGACTAGCTCGCGCGCGATCCAGACGGCGGCCTGCGCGTGCGCGACTTCGGCAACCGTGGCGACGGATTGCAGCCAGATCGGCGCGAGCTTCGGCGATCGCGGCAGGTGGTTCGCGATCTGCCGGCGAAACAACTCGCCATCGGGAAGTGCCGTGATCGGACGTGTGAGCGCTTCCGGCGGAAGCCTTCGCAGCCACAGCGGAATGCGCGCCGCGGCTGCGGCATCCGGGAGGGACTGGCCATCGATGACGCGTGCGAGCGCACGCGCAGGATCGAGCCCGGTCCCCGGCACGGCTAACGCAAACAGCAGCGCAGGAAAGCTTGCAGCAAGGTCGGCAAGACGCGTGTGCCGCACGGCCAGCGCGCGGATTCTTCCCTGAACGTGTGGGTGATATCTCCGCAGCTGTCGTTCGAGCAGCGCAGAGCGTGTGGCCACTCGACGAGAGGCCAGCAGAAGCGGCAAGGTCATGATATGGTTCCGCGAGCGCGGAGCCGTAAGGCCCGCGGCAGACTGGATTGCGTGTGGGCGTTGCGATTTCACCCGGGATTCGATCCCGGGACCCGCGTCAATTATCGCGCGGCGAACCCGGGAAGCGTGCAGACCTGAACAACGTCGCCTCCTGCATTGGAATTGCGGAGCGCTCCCATAGCCCATTTCCAACCGATAGGCAACGTGAAGTTGTCGATCGCATTTTAACGATGCGTCGTGTGTGCGATGAGCCTCACCGCGCAGTTGGTGACCAAGGTCCCTTCACGATCCCGGTCAACGACGATAGTCTCGTGGGAGGGGCTAACAAGAAACGTAGGTGGGAGACTCCAATGACCCAACAACAACCCTCCGGTCGCGCGGCACTGCCGCGCCGCAGGCTTGGCCGCACCGGGCTCGATGTCTCCATTCTCGGCTTCGGCACTGCGCCGCTCGGCGACCTCTTTGCGCGGCTCGACGACGCCACCGCGATCGCAGCAGCGGAGCGGGCGTTTGCATTGGGCGTGAATCTGCTCGATTCCTCACCGCTCTATGGACATGGTCTCGCCGAGCATCGCTGCGGCACCGCGCTGCGCCGCGTGGCGCGCGACGACATCGTCGTCTGCACCAAGGTCGGGCGGTGGATGGACGCGTTCCACGGCCGCGGCGACGGCTCGAACTTCGTCGGCGGCGCGCCGCATCGCGCGGTGGTCGATTATTCCTATGACGGCACCATGCGCTCCGTCGAGCAGTCGCTGCTGCGGCTCGGCACCGATCGCATCGACCTGCTCCTGATCCACGACGTCGACGTCTGGACCCATGGTGCCGATGCGATCGAAGCCAGGTTCCGCGAGGCGATGGAGGGCGCCTATGTCGCGCTCGACAAATTGCGCGCCGAGCGTGTGGTCAAGGGGATCGGGATCGGTGTCAACGAGGCCGAGATGTGCGTGCGCTTCGCCAAGGCCGGCACGTTCGACACCATGCTGCTCGCCGGCCGCTACTCGCTGCTGGAGCAGCCGGCGCTTGCCGAATTCCTGCCGCTCGCGCAAGCCCAGGGCATCGGTGTGATGCTCGGCGGCGTGTTCAACTCCGGCATCCTGGCGACCGGCGCAGTTGCCGGCGCCAAGTACAATTACAAGGACGCGCCGCCCGACGTGATGCAGAAGGTGGCGGCAATCGAGCGCGTCTGCCGCGCGCACGGCGTGGCGCTCGCGACCGCCGCGCTGCATTTCGCGCTGGGCCATCCGGCGGTCGCGAGCGTCGTGCTCGGCGCGCAGACGCCGCAGGAGGTCGAGCGCAACGCCGCCGCATTGTCGTCGCCCGTCCCCGCCGCGCTCTGGCGCGACCTGAAAGCCGAGGGGCTGCTCGACCAGCACGCGCCGGTGCCGGCATGACGCGGATCGATGCCCATCACCATGTGTGGCGACTTTCGCGCGCCGATTACGGCTGGCTGACGCCTGAACGCGGGCCGATCTACCGCGACTTCGGCTTGGCCGACCTGATGCCGCACCTCGCCGCGGCCGCCATCGACGGCACGATCCTGGTGCAGGCGGCGCCGACCGAGGCGGAGACGGCGTTCATGCTCGACGTCGCCAAAGGCGCGGAGCTGGTACGCGGCGTGGTCGGCTGGATCGACCTCGATGCCGACGACGCCGCGGCGCGGATCGATGCGATCGCCGGGCGCGAGCTGCTGGTCGGCCTGCGGCCGATGGTGCAGGACATCGCCGACGACGACTGGCTGCTGCGGCCGGAACTGGCCGCGCCGCTCGAGGCCATGGCGCAGTACGGCCTCGTGTTCGACGCGCTGGTATTGCCGCGCCATTTGCCGCGGCTCGTTCAGGTGGTCGATGGCCATCCGGACCTGCAATTCGTGCTCGACCATTTCGGCAAGCCGCAACTCGCAACCGGCGACATCGCGGCCTGGAAGGACGACATCGCGAGCCTTGCCGCACGGTCCAACGTCGTCTGCAAGCTGTCGGGCCTGGCGACGGAGGCCGCGCCGAACTGGCAGGTCGCCGATTTGCGCGAGGCCGTGGATCATGCACTGACATGCTTCGGCCCGCAGCGCATGCTGTGGGGCAGCGATTGGCCCGTCGTCAACCTCGCCGGCGGCTATGCACATTGGTTCGCAGCCGCAGAGAGCCTGCTTGCTGATTTGTCAAGTGAGGCAAGAGCTGCGATTTTCGGCGGCAATGCGGCGCGGGTCTATTTGTCAAGCCGCGGACGGCCAACATCCCGGAAATAGCGCGTGCGGCGCGCCAAATTTGATCCACAGCGCGCCTTGATGAATCATTCCGGGATGGTCCATAAGCGGCGTCCGCGCCATCGGTGATTTGGCGGCGCAACGGGGTGAGAGAGACAGGCGTGGCAAAGATCCATCATCAGATTGCGCAGGAGCTGGGAGTTCGCGACGAGCAGGTCGAGGCGGCGGTGACGCTGCTCGACGGCGGCGCCACGGTGCCGTTCATTGCGCGATACCGCAAGGAGCTCACCGGCGCGCTCGATGACGCCCAGCTGCGCACGCTGGAAGAGCGGCTGACATACTTGCGGGAGCTCGAGGAGCGCCGCACCGCGGTGCTCAACTCGATCCGCGAGCAGGGCAAGCTCGATGCCGCGCTCGAGGCCCAGATCATAGCTGCCGACAGCAAAGGCCGCCTGGAAGACATCTATCTGCCGTACAAGCCGAAGCGCCGCACCAAGGCCGAGATCGCCAAGGAGGCCGGGCTCGAGCCGCTTGCCGATCAGCTGTTGACGCAACCGCAGAACGATCCGAACGAGGCCGCGGCTCCCTTCGTCAATGCCGAGAAGCAGGTCGCCGACGTCGCCGCCGCGCTGGACGGCGCGCGCGCGATCCTGGTCGAGCGCTTCGCCGAGGATGCCGACCTGATCGGCGCGCTGCGCGAGGAGATGTGGTCGAACGGCATCATGGCCTCGACCGTCCGTACCGGCAAGAAGACCGAGGGCGAGAAGTTCAAGGACTATTTCGATTTCTCCGAGCCGCTGCCGAAGCTGCCGTCGCACCGCATCCTGGCGCTGTTCCGCGGCGAGAAGGAGGAGATCCTCGACCTCGCGATCAAGCCGGAAGCCGAGGCGCCGGCGGTCGGCGTGCCCGGCCTCTACGAGCTCAGGATCATGAACCGCTTTGCGATCTCGAGCCAGGGCCGCAAGGGCGACAAGTGGCTGACCGAGACGGTGCGCTGGGCCTGGCGCACCAAGATCCAGATCCATCTCAACATCGACCTGCGGATGCGGCTATGGACCGCGGCAGAGACCGAAGCGGTGCGCGTGTTCGCCTCGAATCTGCGCGACCTGCTGTTGGCGGCGCCAGCCGGTCCGCGCGCCACCATGGGGCTCGATCCCGGCTATCGCACCGGCGTCAAGGTCGCGGTGATCGATGCCACCGGCAAGGTGGTGGCGCACACGGCAATCTTTCCGCACGAGCCGCAACGGCGCTGGGACGAGGCGCTGGCCATCCTCGGCAAGCTCGCGATCGAGCATGGCGTCGAGCTGATCGCGATCGGCAACGGCACGGCCTCGCGCGAGACCGACAAGCTCGCTGCCGAGCTCGTGAAGCGGCTACCCGAGCGCAAGATGACCAAGATCGTGGTCTCCGAAGCCGGCGCATCGGTCTACTCGGCCTCCGCCTTCGCCTCGAGCGAACTGCCCGACCTCGACGTTACCATTCGCGGCGCAGTCTCGATCGCGCGGCGCCTGCAGGATCCGCTGGCCGAGCTGGTCAAGATCGAACCGAAGGCGATCGGCGTCGGCCAGTACCAGCATGATCTCGGCGAGGCCAAGCTCGCGCGCTCGCTCGATGCCGTGGTGGAAGACTGCGTGAACGCGGTCGGCGTCGATGCTAATACCGCCTCGGTGCCGCTGCTCTCGCGGGTGTCCGGCATCGGGCAGGGGCTGGCGCAGAGCATCGTGCAGCATCGCGACGCCAACGGCCCGTTCAAGTCGCGCAAGGCGCTCAAGGAGGTGCCGCGGCTCGGGCCGAAGGCGTTCGAGCAGTGCGCCGGCTTCCTGCGCATCAGCAATGGCGAGGATCCGCTCGATTCATCCGGCGTGCATCCGGAGGCCTATCCGGTGGTGCGTCGTATCCTCGAAGCGACCAAGAGCGACATCAAGGCGCTGATCGGCAATGCCGACGTGGTGCGCGGGCTCAGGCCGCAATCCTTCGTCGACGATACGTTCGGTCTGCCGACCGTCACCGACATTCTGCGCGAACTGGAGAAGCCCGGCCGTGATCCGCGTCCGGCGTTCAAGGCGGCGGTGTTCAAGGACGGCGTCGAGGAGGTCAAGGACCTCAAGCAGGGCATGATCCTCGAGGGCACCGTGACGAACGTCGCCGCCTTCGGCGCCTTCGTCGATATCGGCGTGCACCAGGATGGCCTGGTACACATCTCGGCGATGTCCAGGAATTTCATCAAGGATCCGCGCGAGGTGGTGAAGCCGGGCGACATCGTCAAGGTCAAGGTGCTGGACGTCGAGGTCGCGCGCAAGCGGATCGCGCTGACCTTGCGGCTCGACGACGAGGTCGGGCCGAAGAAGGACAATGCCGGACCGTCGCGCGATTTCTCGCGCGGCTCCGCCAAGATGACGTCGTCGGCTCCGCGCAAGCCGCAGGAGCAGTCCGGCGGCGGCGCGCTCGCCGAGGCGCTACGCCGGGCGGCCGAGAAGAGCGGGCGCGGCAAGCCGACCTAGGTCCGCGGTGCCGGCGCAATTCCGTTCCCGTCATGCTGAGAAGGCCGCGGAGCGGCCGTCTCGAAGCACGACGGGCCCGAGTGCGGCCGTTCATCCTTCGAGGCGCGCTCCGCGCGCACCTCACGATGACGGGACCAAAGGCGGCGCGCGTTACAACTTACCCGCGGCAAACCGCGTGAGCGCCTCCGCCACACCCTTGCCGTAGGCCGGATCGGCCTTGCTGCAATTCGCAACATGCCGTTCCTGGATGTGCTTCGACGCCTGGCCGACCTGGCGGGCGGTGTTGTCGAACAGCGCCTGCCTTTGGTCAGCATTCATCTTGCGGAACAGGTCGCCCGGCTGCTGCCAGTGGTCGTCATCCACGCGATGATCCCAGTGCGCAGCCGCGCCTGAAATTTCGAGCGGCGCCTCGTTCAGCTGCGGCTGGTCGGTCCACTCGCCATGGCTGTTCGGCCAATAGGTCAGCGTGGCGCCCAGATTGCCGTCGGTGCGCATCGCGCCGTCGCGGTGGTAGCTGTGGAACGGGCATTTCGGCGCGTTGACCGGGATCTGGTGGTGGTTGACGCCGAGCCGGTAGCGTTGCGCGTCGCCATAGGAGAACAGGCGGGCCTGCAGCATCTTGTCCGGCGAATAGCCGATGCCGGGCACGACATTGGCGGGCGCGAACGCCGCCTGCTCGACCTCGGCAAAGAAGTTCTCCGGGTTACGGTTGAGCTCGAAGTGCCCGACCTCGATCAAGGGATAGTCCGCCTTCGGCCACACCTTGGTCAGATCGAACGGGTTGAACGGGAAGGCCTTGGCCTGCGCATCCGTCATCACCTGGATGAACAGCGTCCAGCGCGGGAAGTCGCCGCGCTCGATGCTGTTGAACAGGTCGCGCTGGTGGCTCTCGCGGTCCTTGCCGACCAGCGCCTCGGCCTCGGCGTCGGTTAAGTTCTGGACACCCTGCTCGGTGCGGAAATGGAATTTAACCCAGACGCGCTCGTTGTTGGCGTTGATCATGCTGTAGGTGTGGCTGCCGAAGCCGTGCTGGTGACGGAAGCTCCTCGGGATGCCGCGCTCGCTCATGACGATGGTGACCTGGTGCAGCGCTTCCGGCAGCAGCGTCCAGAAATCCCAATTCATGTCGGGGTCGCGCACCCCCGTGCGCGGGTGCCGCTTGATCGCGTGGTTGAGGTCGATGAAGCGCAGGGGATCGCGGAAGAAGAACACCGGCGTGTTGTTGCCCACCACGTCCCAATTGCCTTCGTCGGTGTAGAATTTCAGCGCGAAGCCGCGGATGTCGCGCTCGGCGTCCGCCGCGCCGCGCTCGCCGGCAACGGTCGAGAACCGCGCGAACATCGGCGTCTGCTTGCCGATCTGCGAGAAGATGCTGGCCTTGGTGTAGCGCGTGATGTCGTGGGTGACGGTGAAGGTGCCGTGCGCGCCGGCGCCCTTGGCGTGCATCCGACGTTCCGGGATCACTTCGCGGTGAAAGTGCGCCAGCTTCTCGATCAGCCAGACATCCTGCATGAGCGCCGGCCCGCGCGGGCCCGCCGTCATGATGTTCACATTATCGGCAACGGGGGCGCCGGAGGCGTGGGTCAGAAATGGTCTTTTGGTCTCGTCGTTCATCGAAAGCTCCTTGCTGGAAGTCAGCACTCGTCGTTCCGGCCCTGAGGCAAGCCGGGTGAAAGACGATTGCATCGCGGATGGGTTACGGCCGGCGCGACGGGGGGACCCGGTGATCGACAAATTGTGAACCGCGTCTACGATCCTGCCGCGACGACGTCGTTTCTTGGATGAGCGCAGGATTAAGAAACCCGGCGGATCGATTCAACGCGCGCTACCCGCTGATTCCAGCCAAATGTCCGTCGATCTCGGCCAACGCAGTCGCGGCCCGTGATCCAGCCATTTGCTGCGCGAGCCGGCGCGTTCGCCAATCCTAAATCCGGCGTCAGAATCTGGCGCATTTGTCAGTTGAAGTCGGCCTCACGCTTGCGTCTTGTGGTCATGCTCTGCATGCGGCGACACGAGGTTCGCCGCGGTCCCAATCAGGGAGGATTTCATGACGAACAGGCTCTTCACGGTTCTCACGGCGGCGACGCTCGCCGTCAGCGTTGCGCTTGCACCCGTAGCCTTCGCCAGAGGTGGTGGCGGCGGTGGCGGTGGGCACGGCGGTGGCGGCTTCGGCGGCGGCCATGGCGGCGGTTTTGGTGCCGC
Organism: uncultured Bradyrhizobium sp.; assembly: GCF_947648125.1. GTDB lineage: Bacteria > Pseudomonadota > Alphaproteobacteria > Rhizobiales > Xanthobacteraceae > Bradyrhizobium. Next base: position 68,974 of record NZ_CANSMR010000021.1, read on the forward strand.
GATGGGCGGCGGCATGCACGGTGGCGGTTTTGGCGGCGGAATGCATGGCGGTGGTTTCGGCGGCGGCATGCGCGGTGGAGGTATGGCGTTCGCCGCCATGGGCGGCGGCGGACATTTTGCCGGTGGGCATTTTGGCGGCGCGCGCTTCGCCGGTGCACCGGCGTTCGGGCCGCGATTCGCCGGCGCCGGATTCCACGGCTCGCACTTCTTCCATCATGGCGGTTTCTTCCACCACCATCACCGCTTCCATCGCTTCGCCTTCTTCGGCGGGCCCGCCATCTATGCCGGTTACTATGACGGCTGCTACCGCAGGGTATGGACGTCGTATGGGCTGCAATGGGTCAATGTGTGCGGGGACTATTGGTGATCGCCCAACGAACCGCACCGTTGTCGCGGTCGTCGCCAGGCGTTCCATCCAGCCCCGGAATGGGATAGTCTGGCGGCGACCGTTGCGGGGCGCTCGGAGAGTTTGAGAACTCGGGGAGTTCAGGACAACTCGGAGAGTTCAAGAACATGACCGGAGCTCACCGCCGCATTCTCGTCGTCGAGGACGATCCGGAGACCGCCGGTCAGCTCGTCGAGGAGCTGACCACCAGCGGCTATGAAGTGGATCTGGCTGCGAACGGCCGCGAGGCGCTGAGCCAGGGGGCGGCACGCGACTACGCCGTGATCACGATCGATCGCATGCTGCCGGACATCGACGGCATCACGGTGATGCGCCAGATGCGCGACGACGGCATCGCGGTGCCGTTCCTGATCATCAGCGCGCTCGGCGAAGTCGACGACCGCGTGCGTGGCTTGCGCGCCGGTGGCGACGACTATCTGGTCAAGCCGTTTTCCTTTGTCGAGCTGCTGGCGCGGCTGGAGGCGCTCGGACGCCGCAGCGAGACCGTTGCCAAGGAGACCATCCTGCGGGTCGGCGATCTCGCGGTCGATCTGATCGCGCGGACGGCGAGCCGCGGCGGCCGGAAAATTCCGCTGCTGCCCAAGGAGTTTCAGCTGCTCGAATATCTCGCGCGCAACGAAGGCCGCGTGGTGTCGCGCGCCATGCTGCTGCAGCACGTCTGGGACCTGCACTTCGATCCCTCGACCAACATCATCGATGTCTATGTCGGCCGGGTGCGCCGCAAGGTCGACGACCAGCAAGCCTATCCGCTGATCCACACGATCCGCGGCATCGGGTACTGCCTCCGTGCTCCTGGCTAAAACCCTCAGATCGTCGACGTTTCGCCTGGCGTTGATCGCCATCGGTACGTTCGGCCTCATCGTGTCCGTGATCTTCGCCTATGTCTACTGGTCGACGCTGTCCTATGTGCGCGACAGGTCCGACCGCGCCATCATGACCGAGCAGGCAAGCCTCGACGATGCCTATGCGCGGTCCGGCCGCGATGGCCTGACCGCGCTGATCGCGCAACGCATCGCAAACAAGGGTCTTGCCGATCAGGTTTATCTGCTGATTGGCCCCAGCTCAGTGGTGCTGGCAGGAAATCTCAAGCAATGGCCGGCGGACACCGTTGGGGATGGATGGACGGAATTCCGAACCTCGCTGCCACAGTCCGCTTCGGGAACCGCGCTCGTGCGCGCCGTGACGAAGACCCTGCCGAGCAGTGATCGGTTGCTGGTCGGCCGCGACATCAGCGATCTCGACGGCTTCATGGCGCAGATCAGGGCCGCGGGCATCGCGGTTGTCGTGCTGATCATCGGCCTTGCGGCTGCCGCCAGCATCGGGGTCACACGGCGAACAGTCGGCCGGATCGAGTCGATCAATGCGACCAGTCGCGCCATCATGCTCTCGGGCCTCGACCAGCGTATCCCGCTCCATGGCAGTCATGACGAATGGGATCGCGTCGCCGAGAACCTCAATCTGATGCTGGATCGGATCCAGACCCTGATGGGCGACGTCAAGCAGGTCAGCGAGAATATCGCGCACGACCTGCGCACGCCGCTGACCCGCATGCGCGGCCGGCTCGAGAAGGCCTATCACGCCCCGCGCAACGGGGAGGGCGATGCGGCGCTGATCGGCGACACCATCGCCGATCTCGACGCGGTGCTCGGGATGTTCGCATCGATCACGCGGATTTCAGAGATCGAGACGCGGGCCCGAAAGGGCGCGTTCCGCACCGTCAATCTGGTCGAGATCGCCGGCGAGGTGGTCGAGCTCTACGATGCCGCCGCTGAGGAGGTCACCACCGATCTGGACCTTGCAGGCGATCCGGCGGTGCTGGTCACCGGCGATCGCGACCTTCTGTTCGACGCCATCGCCAATCTCGTCGACAACGCCATCAAGCACGGCCGTCCGGGCGGACGGGTGACCGTGACCTGCGACAATGACGAGGGCGGGCCGGTGATTTCGGTCGCCGATAACGGTCCCGGCATTCCCGCCGAACAGCACGATCAGGTCTTCAAGCGCTTCTATCGGCTCGAGCAGAGCCGCTATACACCGGGCAACGGCCTCGGCCTCAGCCTGGTCGCGGCGGTCGCGAGCCTGCACGGCGCACGCATCGAATTGCGCGACAACGCGCCGGGACTGTTGTGCAGGCTCCGCTTTCCCGTCGCGGAAGCGTAGGGTTAGTGTCGCGAGAATGCGGATATGTGTCCGCCGGCCGTGCAACAAACTTGGTGTCGTCCCGGGCAAGCGAAGCGCGACCCGGGACCCATAGCCACCAATGCGAATTGCTTTGCTGCGCTGGGGCCACAGCTCACTCCTGCAATGCAACCCGGTGGTCATGGGTCCCTGCTTTCGCAGGGACGACGATGTGGCGAGAGCAGGTCAAAACCGCCCCGCCATCTCCGCGAGCCGGCGGTGCGCGGCTTCGCGGGCCGTGCGGATCGGCTCCGCAGGCCCGGTGGTCGGGCCGATCGGCACGAAGCGCACGTCGCAGATGCCGATGAAGCGCAGCGCTTCGCGCAGATAGGGCGTTGCCATGTCGATGCGGCTGCGGTTCATGCTGGTGATGAAGTCGCTGCCGCTGGCGATGATCACGACCGTCGGGCGGTCCTTGAGCAACGGCAGGTAACCTAACGCCGGATCGAAGCGGAAGGTCAGGCCGGGCTGGATGATGACGTCGAGCCACTGCTTGAGCTTGTAGGGGATGGAAAAATTCCACATTGGCGTCGAGATCAGCACGCGATCGGCCAGCGACAGCCGCAGCGCCAGGCGCTCGGCCACCGCGAAGGCATCTTGCTGAGAATTGGTGAAGCTCTTGCCGCCGATTCGGGCGTATTTGGCCTCGAGCAGATAGCCCTCGAACTCCGGCAACGGCTCGCGCCAGAGGTTCATCGCGTCGATCTCCCAATCCGGCCGCACCTCCCGGAAGCGATCGAGAAAGACGTGCGCGCCGGCCGCCGATTCCGAATCGGAGCGGGGAGAGCAGGCGAGATGCAGCAGCTTCGGCACTGCACCTCCTCAGCCAAGCGCCTTGATGACGGTGTCGGCATTGGTCACGACGGAGACGTTCTGCAGCGCGAAATTGATCGCGGCGTTGTGCCAATCGGCATTCATGGTCGAGCAGCAATCCTCCGGCACGATCATGAAATAGCCCTTGTCGGCGCCGGTGCGCGCGGTGTGCTCGACCGACATGTTGGTCCAGGCCCCGGTGTTGATGATCATGTCGCGGCCGGTGGCCTTCAGGATGGTCTCGAGCCGCGTGCCCTCCCAGGCGCTCATCCGCATCTTCTCCACCACGAAATCGCCCGGACGCGGCTCGAGCCCGGAGACCGGCGCCGCGCCCCAGCTGCCACGCACCATCGCCTTGCTGTCGACCAGCCCCTCGAACAGCGGCGCGTTCAACGTGACACCGGGCGCGCCCGGCTCGACCACGAACCAGACGTGGATGATGGCGACGCCGCGCGCCCGCGCAGCCTCGGCGACACGGCGGACATTCTCGACGACATGCTGCTGGCGCGCATGGGCCGGTGCACCGGACTCGGCGAATGCGCCGCCCTCCATGATGACGTCGTTCTGCAAGTCCTGGATGATCATTGCGCAACGTTGCGGATCGATCTGCATCTCGCCGGCGGTCAGGTTCGGCGCAGGTGTAGACGATGGGGCGCTCGCGCCGCCGCGCTTGCCGCTCATATAGGGCTCATTGCGCGGCCCGACCTTGGTCGGGATCGCATAGACCGAATGGGTCGCGGTCAGATAGAGCGTGCGGAAATCGGCACCGCCCCAGGCGAGGTTGGCGACGAGCTCGGGCAGGCGGACCTTGCCGAGTAGATTACCGTCTGGCGAATAGACCCAGACGCCGCCGGGCGCGGTGACCCAGACATTGCCGCGCTGGTCGCACTTCATGCCGTCGGGTAGGCCGGGCTCGAGCTCGGAGCGGATGCCGGAGGCGAACACGCGCGGATTACCGAGCGAGCCGTCGGCGGCGACGTCGAAGGCGCGGATCAGCGCCTGCACGGTGTCGTTGACATAGAGGATACGCTCGTCGGGCGAGAAGCATAGCCCGTTCGGCTGCTCGAACAGATAACGGTCGACCAGCAGTTTCGGGGCGCCGCCTCCGGGCGGCACGCGGTAGACGCCCTGGAAGCCGAGCTGGCGCGGCCGCTCGACGCCATAGACCGGCATCCGGCCGTACCATGGGTCGGAGAAATAGATCGCACCGGAGGAATGCACGCAGACGTCGTTCGGACTGTTGAGCTCCTGGTTCTCGTAATGCGAGGCTAGCACCTCGCGCCGCCCGTCGGGCCGCTCGCGGATCAGCGAGGAGGTCGCGTGTTCGCAGACGATCAGATTGAGGTCGGCATCATAGGTCATGCCGTTGCACTTGTTCGACGGACGCTTGACCTCGACCACGCCGCGCCGCGGGTCCCAGCGCCGGCGCACATCGCCCGGCATGTCGGAGAACAGCAGGAAGTGATCGATCGGGTGCCAGATCGGTCCTTCCGTGAAATCGAAGCCCGTTCCGACCTGGCCAACCGGTGCATACGGATCGATCAGGTCTTCGAACTCCGCGCGCAGCGTGACATGCGTCATCGCGTTCGTCCTCTGCGGTTATGCCGGGAACCAGCTGCGTTGCGGCAGGCTTTGCACGACGGGCCCGGGCACCTGGTCGTGCAGGCGGCCGACCACCATGCCGCCCTCGATCTTCGCCGGGCGATCGTGCACCGGCAGCAGATAGCGCGAGCTCGACAGCAGCTTCTTGATCGCGGCCTTCTCGGCGCGCTTGCTGGTGCCGTGGTTGCCGGTGGTGCGCGGCTCGGCGTCCTGGATCTCGTTGAAGGGTGTCACGATCTGGTCGTTGAAATCATAGATCACGTCGCCGCAGATCGTGGCGATGCCGTCGGCGGTATGGACATGGACGTTCATCGAGCCTTCGGTATGGGCGTTGGCGGCATCGCAATAGACGCCCGGCATCAGCTCGACCGGACCGGAGATCTCGAGGTCGAGGAACCGCAGCGCGCTCTTGGTGTGCAGGCGGTCGATCAGGTGCTTGATGTCGGGTGCGGGATATTGCGGGTGCATCAGGCCGGAGACGGAATATTCCAGCTCCTTGCGGTTCACTACGACAGTCGTGTTCATCGGGAACAGATCGTCCTTGCCGGCATGGTCGATGTGCAGATGGGTGTGGCAGACGAAACGGACGTCGCCCATCCGCACGCCGTGTCGGGCGAGCTGGTTCTCGATCATGTTCTCGTGGAACTGGAGGCCGCGCATGCCGAGCGTCTCCATGATCTGGTTGGATCGGTAGCCGGTATCGACCAGCACGGGGTAGGGGCCGCCGAGGATCAGAAAGCCGAGCGTCAGCACGCGGCGGGTGCGGCCGCAATTGTGCCCGAGCACGAGAAAGCTCGATTCCAGCTCGATATCGCCATAGTCCAGAATCTTGATCTCCAACGGCATCGCTCGCCCTCCCAATTCATGTTCGTTGTTGTGTTCGTGTCGGCGGCGCCCCTATGGCCCCAGCCGATAGACCCGCGCCGCCGTCGAGCTGAAGACCGCCTCGCGCTGCTCGCGGCTGAGCCGCTCGGCGGCCGCCTTGAAGGCGTCGATGAGATCGCGGTAGCTGGTCCACAGCTTCTCGATCGGAAAGTTCGAGCCGAACAGGCAGCGGTCCGCGCCGAAGATCGCGACCGTGTCGATCACGACGCCGGCGATATGCGCGGCATCGTTGCGGTGGATGAAGGTGCCGAGCCCGGACAGCTTGGACACGACGTTGGGGCACTGCGCGAGCTGCGCCATGCCGGCGCGCCAGGCAGCCCGGCCCTGCGGTGACAGATCCTCCGGCATCCCGGCATGTTGCAGGATGAACGTCACGCCGGGGCAGGCTGCGGCGAGGCCAGCGGCATCGGCCATCTGCGGCGCGAACACCTGCAGGTCAAAACTCCAGCCATAGTCGGCGAGGTGGCCGACATTGCGCCGGATCACGGGATCGGTGCAAAGGTCCGGACGGGCCGCGAAGCGATAGAGCGGGTTTTCGTGCCAGTGCAACTGCATGCGCACGCCGCGTATCAGCGGATAACGTTTCAACCGATCGAGCTGCGGGCGAACGTCGTCGACGGAGAAATCGGCATAGGCGACGAGCGCGTGCGGCCAGCCGTGCTGATCGGCGGTCTGCTGTACCCAGGCCGCCTCGTCCTCGAACTGGCCGTTCGGCCAGTTGGTCTGGACATAGACCGAGCGGGTGACGCCGGTGCCCTTGAGGTCGTCGAGATACTCCTGGATCGGATAATCCCGGCGGATCGGCTCGTAGGGGCCGAAGATGCGCGGCTGCATCGGGCCGGACAGCCAGGCGAGATCGGCCTGACGCCAGATGTGATGATGTCCGTCGACAATGCCGGTCACGCAGCTCTCCTTGTTGCAAGCGACAGCAGGTGCGCAACGACCGCCGCGCTCGATCCGCCGTCCACGAGATCATCGACAAAGCGCTGGATCGCGATCAGCGCCTCGGTTTGCGGCTTGAAGCCGGGCGAGGTTGCGAGCGGCGTCAGCCAGCTCACGCGCCAGGCCCGGCGCGACAGCTTTGCAACTGCATCGCGGAGCGCCGCCGGATCGCCGCGCTCGAGGCCGTCAGAGACGATCACGACCGCGGCGCCGCGGGCATATCCGCCGAACCGGGGCACGGCGAGGAAGGCCTGCAGCGCATCGCCGATGCGGGTGCCGCCGTCCCAATCGCTGACCAGGAAGGAAGCCGCGTTCAGCGCCTGCTCGCGGCGCTTCAGCCGCAGCGCTGACGTGACGCGGGTCAGCCTTGTGCCGAAGGTGAAGACCTCGACGTTGCCGGCCGCCTGCACTAGCACGTGCGCGAGCCGCATGTTCTCCTCGGTGCGCGCCTTCATCGAGCCGGAGACGTCGATCAGGAACAAGATTTTCCGCGGGCGCTGGCGGCGGCGCATCCGGCCGAGCCGCAGCACCTCGCCGTCATTGCGCACGCTGTCACGTAGCGTGCGGCGCAGATCGGCGAATGGGCCGCTCCTCGCGCGCCGTCGCCGGTGGCCGCGCCGCCGCGGCAGCCGTTTTGCCGCCTCGCGTGACAGCCGGCGCAGCGGATCGCTGGTTGCAGTCTGGGCAAAGCGGCGCTCGACCAGTGCTTCGGCGCGTGCCGCGGCGAGGCCGGATTCATTAGCCTCGTCGGCGAGCGGCGGCTCGTCCTCGCCGCGGCCTTCCTCCTGCAGGCGGACGGTCTCCTCGTCCTCGCCCTCGGCCTGCTCGATCGCCTCAGCGCCGCGGAAATGGATGTCGAACAGCCGGTCATACGTCGCGCGGCGCTCCGGCGGCGGCGCCAGCGTGGCAAGCCCGGCCCGGCGGATGTGCTCGAGACTCCTGGGCCCGAGAAGCTCGATCGCGGCGAGGAAGCTCGTCGTTTGCTCCGGCGCGACCAGGAAGCCGTTGGCGCGCAGCAGCGCGACAAAGGAGACGAAGATCTGCGCGGCGCGCGGCAGCTTGAGATCGTCGCTCACGCGGCTGCCTCCGCGATGATCGCATCGAGCCGGGGTGAAATGAAGTGCAGGTCCTCCTCGTCCTTCAGCGCGACGCCGATCGAGCGCTTGAAGGCATCAGGCCAGCGTGCGCCGCCCTTGTTGAGCAGGGTCGCGGCCTCCGCCCAGTCGACCGCTTCGGCAATGCCCGGCGCCTTGCTCAGCGGCTCGCGGCGCAGCCGGCCCACGGCCGCGACCACGGCGCGGGCAGTGGCCTCGGCAACGCTGGAGGCCCGCATCATCACGATGCGCGCCTCACGCTCGGCATTCGGATAGTCGATCCAGTGATAGACGCAGCGCCGCCGCAGTGCCTCGTGCAGGTCGCGCGTCCGGTTCGAGGTCAGCACCACCACGGGATGCTCGGTGGCGCGCAGGGTGCCGCGCTCCGGGATCGAGATCTGGAAGTCGGAGAGGAACTCGAGCAGGAAGGCCTCGAACTCCTGGTCGGCGCGATCGATTTCGTCGATCAGAAGAACGGTCGCATCCGGCGCGCGCAACGCGGCCAGCATCGGGCGCTCGATCAGGAACGACTCGCCGTAGATGTCGATGCTCTCTTCGCCGGCCTGCCGGATCGCAAGCATCTGGCGCGGATAGTTCCATTCGTAGAGCGCCGCGGCGGCGTCGATGCCCTCGTAGCATTGCAGGCGGATCAGCCTGCGGCCAAGCACGGCGGCGATCGCTTTTGCGGCTTCGGTCTTGCCTACCCCCGGCGCGCCCTCCAGCAGCAGCGGCTTGCCGAGCGCGAGCGAGAGATAGGAGGCGGTCGCAATGCCGTCATCGGCAAGGTAATAGGCCGCGCGCAGCGCCTTCTCCAGCGCCTCGGGGCTGTCGATGCCGACGATGTTGCTGCGGACCGGCATGGAGCGATCTCAGCGCCGCGGCTGTGGCCGCGCGCCGCCCTGCGCCCGGATCGCGCGGAGCACCTTCTCCGGCGTGATCGGCAGGTCGTCGATCCGGACGCCGACGGCATTGAAGATCGCGTTGGCAACGGCGGGCAGCACCGGATTGGCGCACATCTCGCCGGGTCCCTTGGCGCCGAACGGGCCGTCGGGTGCCGGGCGTTCCAGCACCGCAATGTCGTGCGGGCAAATGTCGCCCGGCCCCGGCATCAGGTATTCGACGAAATCGCGCGGGCCATGCACCGGCTCCGGATAATAGGGCTCCGGCGTTTCGTAGAGCGCATGGCTGACGCCCATCCAGGCGCCGCCGACCAGCTGCTGCTCGACCAGCCGCGGATTGAGCGCGCGGCCGAGCTCATAGGCGGAATCCATCCGGATCATGTCGACCTCGCCGGTCTCGTCGTCGACTTCGACCTCGGCGACGAGGCAGGCATGCGCATAGCAGGTCGCCGGCGACATCTCGCCGGTTTCCGGGTCGACGTCGGAGAGCGGCACCAGGAAGATGCCGCGGCCGGAGATCGTCTTGCCCTGCTTGAACTGCGCGGCGATCGCGACGTCCTTGGTCGAAATCGAGCGGTGCGGCGCGCCCTTGACGTGGATATTGCCGCGGCCGTCGGTCTCGAGATCGGCGGCATTCACCTCGAGCTCTTCGGCAGCCGCCTCCATCATCACGCCGCGGGCCTCCCGTGCCGCAGCCATCACGGCGTTGCCGACGCGATGGGTGCCGCGCGAGGCGAACGAGCCCATGCAGTGCGGGCCGGTGTCGGAATCCGCGGTGTCGACATAGACGTCCTCGACCGGCACGCCGAGCGTCTCGGCACAGATCTGCCGCGTCACCGACTTCATGCCCTGGCCGAGATCGATCGAGGACAGTGCGACGGTGAACTTGCCGCTGGGGTTGGAATGCACCAGCGCCTGGCTCGGATCGCCGCCGAGATTCATGCCGATGGGGTAATTGACCGACGCGATGCCGCGTCCGCGATGCCGGGTCATGGTCAGCGCCTCCTGGTGCCGAAAACGGAAGAGAAGCGGGTGGCGCCATGCGACGGCGCACTCGGCCGCGGTGGCGGAGGCGATGGTGGCGTTGAAGAGGGCGGCGGCGGTGGCGGCGGCTCGCGGGTCGCGGCCGGCGCTCGGTCATACGTCGTGCGCTGCTGGATCGGTGCAGCCGCCGGTGCATGCGATTCCCGCGGTGTCAGCGTCACAGCGGCACGGATCCCGCCGCCATCCTTGCGTGACGACATCCGCTTGAACTCCTCGCGGATCGGCCATTTCGCCTTCTCCGCGGCGACCTGCACGCATTCGATCAGCGCGGTGTTCTTGGCCTCGCGCCGATGTGCCTTCATGTCGCCGTCGCGATACGCATTGAGGATTCGGAACTCCATCGGGTCCATGCCGACCAGATGGGCGAGCTTGTCCATCTGGCATTCGATCGCGAAGTCCATCGCCGTGACGCCGAAGCCGCGCATCGCGGTCGCGGGCGTCCGGTTGGTGAAGACGCAGTAGACGTCGCCATGGACGTTCGGGATCGTGTAAGGGCCGGGCAGATGGGCGGCGCATTTCACCGCCGCATAGCTCGAAAGCCGCGTATAGGCGCCGCTGTCGAAATAGGCGCGCACCTTGCGGGCGACCACGCGGCCGTCGCGCATCACGCCATCCTTGATGTAGATGCGCTCGGCGCCGCGCGGCGGGCCGTACTGCATCTCCTCTTCGCGCCCGAACACGTAGCGCACCGGGCGCCCGGTCAGCATCGCGCCGAGGATGCAGAGCGGCTCGGTCAGGGTATCGACCTTACCGCCGAACCCGCCGCCGACGGTGCCGCCAATGAAATGGAAGGTGTTGGAGGGCACGTCGAGGATCTTGGCGCAGGTGTCGACCGAGAAGAACAGCGCCTGCGTCGAGGTATAGACGATGTAGCGGCCGTTGGTGTCGGGCGCTGCGATCGAACCGTTGGTCTCGGTCGGCGCGTGCTCGATCGGCGACATCTGGTAGCGCTGCTCCAGCACATGGTCGGCCGTGGCAAGCGCCCGATCGGCGTCGCCGAAGCGCAGCTGCTGGCGATCATAGGTCTCGTGATAGGTGAAGGTGTTCTTGGGGTACACTTCGTTGACCACGGGCGCGCCGGGCTTCAGCGCGTCCTCGACGTCGAACACCGCCGGCAGCGGTTCATAGTCGATCTTGACCTTGGCGATCGCCTCAAAGGCCTCGCGCGGGCTGTCGGCGATGATGGCGACGATCGGCTCGCCCTTGTAGCGCACCTTGTCGACCGCGAGCGACGGCTCGTCGTCCTTGCCGAAATTGATCAGGCTGAGCAGCGTGTTCAAATTGCGCGGCACGTCGGAGGCGCGGATCACGCGCCGCACCCCCTGCGACCGCTCGGCCTCCGAAGTGTCGATGCGCCGCAGTCTTGCATGCGAATGGGAGCTGCGGACCACCTTCAAGTGCAGCATGCCCTGCAGCTTGTGGTCGTCGAAATAGGGCGAGGTGCCGGTGACATGGCCGAGCATGTCCTGGCGCTGCGTGCCCTTGCCGATTTCTTTTAAGTTGTCGTCGCGCTCGTCGGCGAAGAGGTCCTTGCGCAATTCCAGCATGACAGTGTTCCCTTACGCGCGGGCCCGGCCGTCGGATGCGGCGGATAGCACGGCGTTGATGATCGGCTCGTAGCCGGTGCAGCGGCAGATATTGCCTGAGATCGCCTCGACGACTTCGGCGCGGCTCGGCTGCGGATTGCGGTCGAGCAGCGCCTTGGCGGCCATCAGCATGCCCGGCGTGCAATAGCCGCACTGCGCGGCGAAATTGTCGGCGAAGGCGCGCTGTAGCGGGTGCAGATTGGGACCGTCCTTGATGCCGTCGAGCGTCTCAACGGAGCGGCCGGCGACCGTTTCGGCGAGCGTCAGGCAGGAGAGGTGCAGTTCGCCGTCGATCAGCACGCTGCAGGTGCCGCAGCCGCCCTGGCCGCAGCCGAATTTTGGCGTCATGTCGCCGATCAGCTCGCGCAGCGCGACCAGAAGGTTGGTGCCGCCGTCGACGAAGATCGCGACGTCGCGACCGTTGTGGCTGAATTGCAGAGGGGTCTTGGCCATGACGATCTATTCCTGACCGGACAACAGGCGCCTGAGATGAACGCCGACGATCTCGCGACGATACCAGGCGCTGGCGAGCGCATTGTCGCCGGGCGAAGTTCCTTCGATCGCTGCGGCGGCCGCCGCATTGATCGCGGAGGCGTCGAGTGCGCGGCCTTCCAGCGCGCGCTCGGCGGCGCGGGCGCGGATCGGCGTCGGCGCCATCGAGCCGAGCGCGACACGGGCGCCGACGATCCGGCTGCCGTTGACGGGCAGATGCGCCGCGAGCGTGATCACCGCGCCGCCCTTGGGCTTGATCCGGGCGACCTTGCGGTAGCGGAAGGCCTCAGTGCTGCCGGGCTTGGCAAACGAGATTGCGAGCACCAGCGTGCCGGCCTGCCGGTCGCGCGATTGCAAAAATTCCTCGATTCCGATCTCGCGGCCGCCGAGGCCGCCCTGCACCGACACGACGGCGTCGAGCGCGAGCATCGCGACCGTGAAGTCGCCATATGGCACCGGTGCGAACAGATTGCCGCCGACCGTGCCCATGTTGCGCACCGCGGGTCCGCCGATCGAGCGGGCGGGGGCATGCAGGAAGCCGAGATCGCGCTCGGCCAGGATGCGCGCGAAAGTGACGCCGGCGCCGAGCGTGATGCGCGAGCCGGAGGCGTCGATCCTTGTCATCGCTTGGTCGCTGGCACGCACGACCGTCGAGATCGAGATGTCGCCCTCGTTCAGCGCCCGCATCACCAGCGTCCCGCCGCCGAGATAGCGGGCGCTGCGATCCGACGACAGCGCCGCCGCGGCGTCTTGGGTGCTGGTGAAGGTCCTCACCGTGACTGGCATGATGTCCTCTCCCGCTTACGCGGCCTCCTTCAGATGCCGGCGGATGGCGTCGAAGCCGGCCTGGTAGATGTCTTCCGAAACCATGTGCGTGATGCGATCCGTGTCCTCGGTCCGCGTCGTGAAGCGCGATTCCCAATGCCAGAAGGTTCGGTCGCCATCGGTGACCGGCAGCAGGCGAACATGTGCCACGTAGTTGAACATCGGGACCGGCGTATCGAGCAGGCAGTAGCTGAACGATTGTTCGAGATCGGACAGCGCCAGCAGCTGCTCGCGCAGCTCGGCGCCGTCCTTCAGCTTGAAGCGCCTGACACAGCCGATCTTGTCGGAGGGCTGCGCCCGCTCGATCCCGCTGGTCGCGACCGCCGGGTGCCAGCGGTCATGGCCGTTGAAATCGCGCAGCACGGCCCACACCGTATCGGTCGGCGCATCCAGGATCGTGCTTTTGACGATATGCGGCATGGTCAGCGTCCAATGCCCATCGCTTGCATCGATGTGGCCGCGTGCACCACCTCTCCCCAACGGGGAGAGGTCGCGCCGAAGGCGCGGGTGAGGGGGCTCAGGTCCCACGAGGGACCGCAACCCCTCACCCGGATCGCATCTGGCGATACGATCCGACCTCTCCCACAAGGGGAGAGGTGGACTGTCAGCGTGGCGAAATTTGACCGAAGCATTCATCAGCCTCCGAACGCCCGCTTCAGCGCGTCGAAGCCGCCCTGGAACACGCCGCCGCCGATATTGTTGACGAGCTCCGTCTCGCGCTCCGGCGCGCAGTCGAACTCGGCGGTCCACTCCATGAACGTCTGGTCACCGTCGGTGACCGGCGTGAGCCGCAGCGTCGCGACGTAGTTCTCGACGCCCATCGGCGATTCCAGGATCGAGTAGGTGCAGAACATGTCGTAGTCCGACAGCCCGAGCAGCTTCTCGCGGATGCGATCGCCGTTGCGCAGGCGGAAATCCCTGATGCAGCCGATCTTGTCCGAGGGTTCGCCGCCCTCGATCCGGCTTTCCGCGATCGCGGGATGCCAGTTCGGCAGCCCGTTGAAATCGCGGACGCGGGCCCAGACCCGGTCGTTGCGGGCGTTGACGACGGTGGAGACGTAGACTCGTGCCATGGCGTGAGCTCAGTCCTTCTTGCGCGGCGTGCGCTCAGGCCGCACCGGCTCGCCGTCGCCTTCGGGCGCTGCCGGCTTGGCCTCACTGCCGCTCTTCCGAGCGGAATCCTTGATGCCCTGCATGTCGCGCGCCTCGCGGATCAGGCCGGGCATCTTGGCGAGGCTGCCGCCCTCGACGCCGATGTCCGAGAGGATCGAGTCAATCAGCGGCGCCTGCACGCGGTAGCGCAGCGCGGAGTCGATCACCTCGTCGGTGGCGCTGCGGCCACTGCCGCCGCCTTGGCCGTTGCCGTTGAGGCCGTCGACCTGGAGGATGCGGATGCCCTCGATCTTCTCCATCGGCTTGACGCTCTCGCGCACGATACCCTCGATCCGGTCGAGCAGCTTGCGACGGAACAGCGAGTAGCGCGCCTGGTCGGTCAGCACGTTCTCGGCCTCATTGAGCAGGCGCTGCGCCTCGGCCTCGACCGTGGCACGCACTCGCTCGGCCCCGGCCGCGATCCTGGTTTCCTCGGCCTGCTTCTCCGCGAGCAGCACCTCGACGGTCTTGCGCCGTTTGGCGATCTCGCTCTCGCGCGCGGTAACAACGCGCTCGGCCGCCTCGGTGGCGTGAACCCTCGCGTCTTCGGCGGCGGCGCGCGCCGCCGATTCCTCCAGCGACTTCTGATGCAGCGCGATGGCCTTCTCCATCAAGGCGGTCTCGACGTCTTTCTCCCGGTTCACCTCGAGCTTGCGCAGCTCGCGTTCGCGGCCGACCCTCGCCTCGTCGAGGCCGCGGTCGGAGGCGATACGGGCGCGCTCGACTTCTTCACGTGCCGCGATCTCGGCCTCCTGCAGCGATTGATTGCGGGCGACCTCGAGTTGCTCGATCGAACGGCGCCGTTCGATCCGCGCCGCCTCCAGCGCCTGCTCGCGGGAAACGTCGGTGGTCTCGACCTCCTTGCGCGCCGTGATCTCGGCCTGCTTGACCTGCCGGTCGGCATCGATCCGCTCCGAACGCTTGGCGGCGAGCGCGATCACGCGCTCCTCGTCGGCGAGCTCGATCGCCCGCTTCTGGTCGATATTGAGCACCTCGCGGGTCCTGGAGGAAGCGATCCGCTCGCTCTCCAGCGCCAACTCCACATCGATCCGTTGCCGTTCGATGGCGTCGCGGCGCTTCAGCTCGGCGGCCTCGATCGCCTCGGTGCGCGCGATCTCGAGCCCGCGGGTCTCACGTTCGGCGCGGATGCGTTGTGCCGCGACCGATTTCTCCTGCGAGATCCGCGCGGCCTCGATCGATTCGCGCGAGGCTATGTCGGCTTCCTCGATCGCGCGGGTGCGTGCGATCTCGAGTGCCCGGACATGTTCCTCCTGCGCGATCCGCGACGCCTCGGTGGCGTCGCGCGCGGTAATTCCGGCGATCTCGATCGCCTGGTTGCGCTCGATCTCGAGCTTGCGGGTGGTGTGATCGGCGGCGATGCGCTCGGCGGCCAGCGTCTTCTCTCTAATGATCCGGGCGGCCTCGACCGACTTCTGCGCCTCGATCTCGGCTTCCTGGATGGTTCGCACCTGCTGGATCTCCAGCGCCCGGGTGCGCTCGTCGGAGGAGATGCGCTCGACATTAACAGTCATGGTCTGGGCGATGCGCGCCTTCTCGGTGGCCTCGCGGGCCGCGATCTCGGCTTCCTCGACCGCGCGGGTGCGCTCGATCTCGCGGCGGCGGGTTTCTTCCTCATTGGCGATGCGGGCGTCGGTGACGACGCGATCCTGCTGGATGCGGGCCTTTTCGATCGACTCGCGGGCGGCAATCTCGGCTTCCTCGACCGTGCGCATCCGCTCGATCTCGCGCTGGCGCACCTCGCGCTCCGATGCGATGCGGGTGGTGTCGACCGAGCGCTGGTTGGCGATCCTGGCCTTCTCGATCTCCTCACGTGCCAGCAACTCCCGCTCTTCCACCGCGCGGGTGCGCTCGATCTCCCGGTGCCGGGTCTCGCGTTCGGAGGCGATCCGGGCCTCGGTGATGGCCTGCTCGTTGGCGATGCGCGCCTTCTCGATGGCTTCACGCGCGGTGATCTGGGCCTGCTCGGCCTCGGTCTCGCGCAGCGCGCGCTCGCGCGCGACCTCGGTGCGCTGCAGGGCGCGGCGCATTTCGATGTCGCGTTCCTGCTCGAGGCGGGCGGTCTCGCTCTCGCGCTCGATGTCCAGCGCCTGCCGTTCGGCCTCCAGGTTGCGGGAACGGATCTTGATCATCGAGTCCTGCTCGATGTCGTTGCGCAGCTTGCGCTTGGCCTCGATGTCTTCCATCAGCCGGGTCAGGCCTTCTGCGTCGAAGCGGTTCGAGGGATTGAAATATTCGAGGTCGGTCTGGTCGAGATCGGTGATCGCGACCGATTCCAGCTCGAGACCATTCTGCGCCAGCGCTTCAGCGGCGTTGGCCTTGACGCGGGCGACGTAGTCGCCGCGCTGCTCGTGCATCTGCTCCATCGTCATCTCCGAGGCGACCGAGCGGATCGCGGAGATGAACTTGCCGGAGAGCAGCGTGTGGAGCTGTTCGGGTTCCATGGTGCGGCGGCCAAGCGTGGCGGCGGCGATCGAGACGGCCTCGCGGCTCGCCTGCACCCGGACGTAGAAATCGGCCTCGATGTCGACGCGCATGCGGTCGCGGGTGATCACGGCATCCTGCTTGGAGCGCACGATCCCCATCGGCAGCACGTTCATGTTTACCGGCGTGTAATCGTGGATGAACGGCAGCACGAAGGCACCGCCATTGATCACCACGCGTTCGCCGAGGAAACCGGTCCGGACGAAGGAGGTTTCCTTCGATGAGCGGTGGTAGAGCCAGTTCACCACGTAGACGATGATGACGATCGCGACGATTGCGACGATGAGCCAGAGGATCAATTCACCGACCAGCATCCCCGACATCTCTTCCTCCCTTGGTCCCGGCGCGTTAGCGCGCGCCGATCGCCTTGAACTTGCGAACCTGGTCCGTCAGTGCCCGCTCGACCGGCAGGCGCTCCATCGAGGAGGCGCCATAGAAGCCGTGGCAGTTGCGGGTCTGCTTCATGATGAAATCGGCATCCGCGGGGTCCGCGATTGGACCGCCATGCGCGAGCACGATGATGTTCGAATTGACGCTGAGCGCGGCCTCGGCCCAGGCCTCGATCCGGGCAGGGCAGTCGGCAAGCTTTGGCGCAGTCTGCGCGCCAATCGTGCCGCCCGTGGTCAGCCCCATGTGACACACGATGATGTCGGCGCCGGCGATCGCCATCGCGGTCGCTTCCTGTTCGCTGAACACATAGGGTGTGGTCAGCATGTTCTTGTCATGCGCCTTTGCGATCATGTCGATCTCGAGCGCGTAGGACATCCCGGTCTCTTCGAGATTGGCGCGGAAAGTCCCGTCGATCAGGCCGACAGTCGGGAAGTTCTGTACTCCGGCAAAGCCGAGCGCTTTCAACTGGTCGAGGAACACATCCATGTCCCGGAATGGATCGGTGCCATTGACGCCGGCGAGTACCGGCGTCTTGGTCACGACGGGCAGCACCTCGCCGGCCATCTCCACGACGATGGCGTTGGCGTCGCCATAGGGCATCAAGCCGGCGAGCGAGCCGCGGCCGGCCATGCGGTAGCGGCCCGAATTGTAGATCACGATCAGGTCGACGCCGCCGGCCTCCTCGCATTTTGCCGACAGCCCGGTGCCGGCGCCGCCGCCGACGATCGGCTCGCCGCGTGCGATCATGGCGTGAAACTTCTTCAACAGCGCTGCGCGTTCAAACCTCGGCATGGGTCACCTCGCCACTCTCCGCCTGCCACCGGCGCGTCCGAGCAGCGGACGGAACGCGCTGACGATGGCGGCGGTGAACTCGGGATCGTTGATGTTGCGCTTGATGCGGATAATCTGCCGGTTGCCGGTCTGGCGCACGGTGCGCTCCAGCGCGCGGAACAGTGCCGCGTCGGCGTCGGGGTCCCAGAACGGCTGGCCGGGCGCATCGAGCGCGGAGACGCCGCCTTCGGCCAGGAAGAAGCGCACCGGCCCATCCATCTGGTTGAGGCGTTCGCCGATCCAGCGGCCGATGCGCTCGTTCTCTTCCGGCGTGGTCCGCATCAAGGTGACCTGCGGATTGTGGACGTGGAGTTTGCGCTGCCGGTAGCGCTCCGGAACGGTGTCGGGCGCGCCGAAGTTCACCATATCCAGCGCACCGACCGAGCCGACATAGGGCACGTGGCTGCGGATGATGGCGCCAAAGCGGTCGTCGGTCGCCGGGAACACGCCGCCCATCAGCAGGTCGCAGACCTCGGTCGTGGTGAGATCGATGACGCCGGCGAGCTGGCCGGACTCGACCAGCTTCTCCATCGAGCGGCCGCCGACGCCGGTGGCGTGGAACACGAGGCACTCGAAATCCTCGCGAAGGTCCGCTGCGATCTTCTGCACCGCCGGCGTGGTGACGCCGAACATGGTGATGCCGACGGCGGGAAGATGAGCGCCCGTATCACGCGGTTTGCCAGCCTGTTCGTCGAGCCGCGCCTTGACCATGCCGACCAGGGCGTGGGCACCGTTGCCGAGCACCGTGCGCGAGATCGAATTGAGGCCCTGCACGTCGGTGACCGAATACATCATGGTGATGTCGGCGGGGCCGACATAGGGACCGACGTCGCCGGAGGCGACCGAGGAGATGATAAGTTTCGGCACGCCGACCGGGAGCGTGCGCATTCCGGGCGCGACCAGCGACGCGCCGCCCGAGCCGCCGGCCGAGATGATGCCGGCGACATTGCCTTGGCGGCGCAGCCATCGCTCGAATGCCTCCGCCATCGCGGTCACCGAGGCGCCGCGATCGGTGCCGAACACGCCGGAGCCGCCGCGGCCGTGGTTCAGTGCGATTTCCTGCGCGGTGACGTCGCAGCTCGTCGCCTTGCCGCTGGTCGAAACGTCGACCAGCCGGGTGCGCAGGCCGCTGCCGGCGACGATGTCGCGGATGAAGCGCAGCTCCGCGCCCTTGGTGTCGAGCGTGCCGACGACCAGCACGACGGGAGGTCCCGATGTCCTCGACGTTGCCGGTTCGCGCCGCGTGCGCGTTGTCTCCTCGAGCCGCGTGACGGCGGCGGACTGCGTCCGTGCGGCGGCCTCGATGCGGGCGATCGGCACCGGCTGCGACCAGCGCGTCGGCAGCACGGGATTGGAGACGTAGATGCGAGCCGGACCCTTGCGTTCCGGCTGCGGCGTGCCGGGCGCCTCAGCTTTCGCCGGCGCCGTCTCGGCATCGATCTCATCAGCGCCGTGGGTGCCGACGCCGAGCAGCCGCTGCTGCAACTCGCGGTCGGTCGCGAGGCGCGCCGAGTCGATGATGCGGTTGATGCGGCCATTGACCATGATGGCGACGTTGCGCGACACCGCCGTCGCCACGCCGATGTTCTGCTCGATGACGAGGACGGACATGTCGCCTTCGTCACCGAGGCGCAGCAGCATCTCCTCGACCTGCGCGACGATCACAGGCGCAAGGCCCTCGGTCGGCTCGTCCATGATCAGGAGCTGCGGATTGGTCAGCAGTGCGCGCGAGATCGCGAGCATCTGCTGCTCACCGCCGGAGAGCTGGTTGCCGCCGTTGTTCTTGCGTTCGGCGAGTCGCGGGAAGGTGTCGTAGATGCGTTCGATGGTCCAGGCGCCGCGGCGCAGGCCGCCGGCGAGCGCAAGGTGCTCGTCGACCGTCAGCGAGCGCCACAGGCGCCGGCCCTGCGGCACATAGCCGACGCCGAGGCGGGCGATCCGCGCCGGATTCAGCCGCGTGACCTCCTCGCCGCGAATCCGGATCGAGCCACTGCTGGCGCGGACCAGGCCCATGATGGCCTTGCACAGTGTGGTCTTGCCCATGCCGTTGCGGCCGACCACCGAGAACACGCCGGTATCGAGCGTTAGATCAACGCCCTGCAGCGCATGCGAATGGCCGTAATAGACGTCGAGGCCTTTGACTTCGAGTGCGGGCGCGGCACGGCGGTCATTCATGGCCGCCTCCGAGATAAAGCTCCTGCACCTCGGGATCTGACTCGATCTCGCGCGGCAGGCCTTCCTTGAAGATGCGACCGTTGTGCATCATCGTCACGCTCTCGACGACGCGCAGCGCGACGTCCATGTCGTGCTCGATGATGATGTAGCCGATATGCGCGGGTAGCGAGGTCAGGATCTCGATCAGCTCGCGCCGCTCGGTCGGCGACAGTCCCGCCGCCGGCTCGTCGAACAGGATGAAGCGCGGCGCGCCGGCAAGCGCCAGTGCGATCTCGAGCTGGCGCTGCTGGCCATGCGCGAGCTCGGCGACGCGCTGGTCCTTGACGCCGGCAAGGTGCACGGCCTGCACCAGCGTCTCCGTCGCGTGCATCAGCGCATCGTTCTGCCCCGGGCGAAGCAACGAGAACCGGCCGCGCGAGACGCCGCGGCAGGCGAGATAGACGTTGTCCTGCACGGTGAGGCCGGGGAACAGCGCCGAGATCTGGTAGGTCCGGCGCAAGCCCCGGCGGATGCGCTCATAGGGCGGGAATTGGGTGATGTCCTCGCCGAAGAAGCGGATCGTGCCGGAGGAGGGTGGGAAGTCGCCGGTGATGCAGTTGAACAGCGTGGTCTTGCCGGCGCCGTTCGAGCCCAGCACCGCGCGGCGCTCGCCCGGCCGCACGGTGATGGTGACGTCGGTCAGCGCCGCCAGCGCACCGAACAGCCGGGTCACGCCGCGCAGCTCCAGCGCCGCACCGGCGCCGACCACGGACAGTCGCTGCGCGACGCTATCCATGGCGGCCTCCACCCGGACGTTGCCTCGAGGTTGCGCTGCGGCGCCGCCAGCGTTCCCAGAGGCCGATCACGCCGTCCGACGACCAGAACACGATGGCGAGGAAGCCGAGCCCGATCAACAGCCGGAAGCGGTTGCCGTCGAGCCCGAACTTGATCAGCACGTCGAGCGCGAAGGTGCGCAGCAGGACGAAGATGAGTGCGCCGATGAACGGGCCGATCGGCCGCGTGATGCCGCCGACCACGGCGATGATCAGGACGTCGATGCAGGCGCCGACGCTGACCGAGCCGGGCGAGATCTGCCGGTAGTTCCAGACCTGCAGCACGCCGCCGAGCGCCGCGATGAAGGCCGCGAAGGCGTAGGCCGCGATGCGGTGCGCGTTCGGATTGAAGCCGAGCGCCGCCATGCGGCGGGGGTTGTCGCGGACGCCCTGCAGCGCGAGGCCGAACGGCGCGCGTGAGACATACTGGACGGCGAAGTAGCAGGTCGCGGCGACGCCGAGCGTCACATAGTAGAAGGCGATGTCGGCGCGCCAGTCGACACCCCAGAAATGCGGCGTCGCGACGGTGTTGATGCCGGTATGGCCGTTGAAGATCGCCCAGTTCTGGTTGGTGAAGTAGTAGAACGCCGCGCCGATCGCGAGCGTGATCATGATGGTGTAGATGCCCTCGGTGCGCACCGCCAGCGCGCCGCCGAGCGTGCCGAACAGCGTCGCGAGCGCCAGCGCCATCGGGGTTGCGAGCCACCACGGCCAGCCGAGGCTGATATTGGCGTTGCCGCTCATGCCGAACACCGCGACCATGTAGCCGGCGAAGCCCGCGATGGTGAGCTGCATCAGGCTCACCATGCCGCCGTAGCCGGCGAGGAACATCAGGCTGAGCGCGATGACGCCGAGGATCAGCGTGGTGGCGAAGATCTCGATCAGGAAGAAGCCGTTGGCGATCAGCGGCATGATCACGAGGATCAGCGCGACCAGCCAGGCCGCCGGGTTCTGGAATTCCGGCCAGGCGCGGATCAAGGCACGGCGGGTCGCGTTGGCGGATGGGTCGGGGCGGAACTGGGTGCTCTGGAGCAACGACATCTCATCGCCTCGCGAGCAGGCCCTGCGGCCGCAGCGCCAGCACCACGACCATGATCAGGAAGGTGACGACGATGGCGTAGGTCGGGATGTAGACCGAGCCGAGCTGCTCGGCGAGCCCGATGATGACGGCGCCGAGCGCAGCCCCCGGGATCGAGCCCATGCCCCCGACGATCACGACGACGAGCGAGGCGAGCAGGAAGCGGGTGTCCTCGCCCGGCGACAGCGACTGGAAGGTGCCGCCGACGACGCCGGCGATCCCGGCGAGCCCGGCGCCGAGCGCGAACACCAGCACGAACACGAGCTGGATCCGCACCCCGGTCGCAGCCAGGATGTCGCGATCGTCGACCCCGGCGCGCACGATCATGCCGATCCGCGTCCGGTTGAGCGCCAGCCACATCGCGATCCCGATCACGACGGAGGCGGCGAAGATCACCAGCCGCACCAGCGGATATTGCAGATAGACCGGCTCGCCCGATGATTTGACTGCTGTCAACAGCGGCAGCTGCACCGGGCCGATCAGCCAGCTCGGGGTCTGGACCTGGTAGAAGTCGCCGCCGAACACCCAGAGCATCAGATCGGCGAACACGATCGAGAGCCCGATCGTGACCATGGTCTGCCTGAGGTCCTGGCCCTCCATGCGGCGGAACACGGCGAGCTGCAGGATCACCCCGACCAGCGCCGCCGCGACGAAGGCGACGATGAAGGAGAGGATCCACGAGCCGGTCCAGGTGCTGATCGCGTAGCCGATATAGCCACCGAACAGATAGAGCGAGCCGTGCGCGAGGTTGACGTTGCGCATCAGGCCGAAGATCAACGTGAAGCCGCTGGCCACCAGGAAATACAGCCCGCCGAGCGTGATGCCGTTCAAGACGGCGTTGAGGAACACGCGCTTGCGGCCGATCGCGGCTTCCAGCCCCGGCGGCCAGATCGCGAACACCAGCCACAGCAGCACCGCGACCGCGATGATCACGATCAGCGCCCAGGCCGGATGGCGTTCGATGAACCTGGCCATCTCCGTCGCGTTCCCTCTGACGTCGCGGCCGTCTGCCGGGCCGCGTGTCCTTGCATCCTACCGAGGGCGAGAGCTTCGGATTTGATCGACAGTATCTTTTATCGTCTGCTCTGGAACTCCTTCACGGCCGCAACACCTTGGCGGCGCGGCGATAGTCGGTCGGGGCCATGCCGACATTGGCAGCGAAGAAGCGGGTGAAGCCGCTCTGCGAGGAGAAGCCGAGATCGAAGCCGATATCGGCGATCGGCGCTTCGGTCGCGACCAGCGCATCCAGCGCCTGCTCCATGATCAGCGTGTTCATGTAGAGGTGAGGGGTGACGCCGGTTTGCGTCCGGAACAGCCGGTAGAAATGAGGCCGCGACAGGCCGGCTTCGCGTGCGATCGCATCGAGCTCGATCTCGGCGCCGGGGCTTTCCGACATCAGCCTGATCGATTTGCGCACCCTGAAATCGGTTACGGCGGCGGCGGCGCGCGCGTCCTGCGCGGCCTGCCAGCTCTCCTCGTAGCAGGAATCGATCAGCTGCCTGAGCTCGCAGTCGAGGCTGCGCAGCGACGGCGCGCCGCACACCAGTGCTGCGGTGCGGCGGATCAGCCGGTCGAGCGCCTCGGTGCGCGGAAAGAAGGTGCGGCCGAACCGCAAGCCCTGCGCGCTCGCGGGCTGCGGCGCGAACCACTCGGCATTGACATAGAGCACGAAGAAGATCGCGCCGTGGTCCATGTCGGTCGGCAGAAAATTGTGCGGTTCCCACGGGTTGACCGCGACCACGGTGTCGTCCTTGAGCAGCAGGCGCTGCTCCGAGACGTCGATCTGCGCCGGCGTTCCGCCGACATGAAAGATCAGGTGCCCTTCGCGGTGCGCATGCACGTTGAAGGGACGGTTCAACTGATAGACCGTCGCGCGACCGAACCGGCCGTGGAAGACGGCAAGCGCCCTGCTCATGCCTCCCCTCCCGCGGGATGTTCTTGTCTTTTCGACAAGCGTTCATCATCCGCCCGCGGAAAGCAAGGGCGAGCAGGGCTCCTCGTGCAACCGCGCGCCTTCGTCACGGCTGGCTTGCTCGCACCTGCAACAAATACGTCAGTACTTCTTGCACTCCGGGACCGTGCGGCTCGGCAGGCCGATCTTGGCGAAAACCGCCGGATCGTAGCCCAGCGTCTGGTTGACGTTCGGGATCACCTTCACGACCTTGCTGAACAGCGCGCCCTTGCCGTCATCGACAACCTCGGTGACGAAATTGGTGCCGATCGCCTGGCGGTTGGCGTCGAGCTTGATCTTGCCGTTCGGGGCGTCGATCTCGATCTTCGCCAGCGCATCCTTCAGCTTGGCCTGGTTGTTGGAGAGATCGCCATTGACCTGGCGCAGCGCCAGGATCAGCGCCATGGTCGAGCCGTAGTAATTGGTGGCGAGCAGCGACGGGCTCGGGAAGCGTTTGCTCTCCGGGAACGAGTCCTGATAGGCCTTCACGAATTTCTGCCAGCCCGGATCCTCCCAGGTATCGGCTTGGCCGCTTGCCGCGATGGTGCCGATCAGCGCGTTCTTGGCGCTGCCCTTCGACGACAGGATGGTCTGGTCGATCATGATCGAGCCGCCCATCAGATGCGCCTTGCCGCCGGCCTGCTGATACTGGTTGAGGAAGTTGACGGCGTCGGCGCCGCCGAGGCCGAGATAGATCGCATCGACATCGTCGGGCAGCGCGGCGATCACAGAGGCGAAATCCTTGGTGCCGAGCGGCACCCATTGCCGGTTGGTGACCTGGCCGCCGGCGCCGCAGAACTCGAGCACGAGCCCGAACACCTGGGTGTAGATGAACGAGTAATCCTCGCCGACGGTCGCGATCTTGCGATAGCCCTTGGTCTCATAGGCATATTTGCCGAGGCCGACCTGCCACTGCGCGCCGTCCATGTTGTAGCGGAAGAAGTTCGGCGCCGGATCGACATAGGTCGTCTCCTGCGCGCCGGAGGCGGCGTTGACGAAGGTCAGCTCCGGATGGGTCTTGGCAAAGTTCTTCACCGCGATGCCCTCGTCGCCGGACAGCGGTGACAGCAGAATCTGCACCTTGTCCTGCTCGATCAGCTTGCGCACCGCGCGCACCGCGGAGTCCGGCGTCGCGTCGGTCGAGGCGACGACGAATTCGAGTTCCTTGTCGCCGATCTTCTTGCCGAGCACGTTGAGCGCGGTCTGGTGGCCGCGCATGCCATCCTCGCCGAGTACCGTATAGGTGCCCTCGAGCGTCGCGGTGACGCCAACCTTGATCTTCTCCTGGGCGAACGCCGTGCCCGAAAGCAACAGGCTGCTCAACGCAATCAGTCCCAAACTGCCTTTCAACATCGCTCTCCTCCCTCTGTGTTGTCGCCGGGCGTCCGCATCGCCTGACAAGGCTGACGGGCGTCCGGTTGTTGCCGGCAAAGCTAGCCGAAGCCAGGCGCGGCGCGGATGTCGTCGCTGCGGGGGTGCTTAACGGGCAGTCTCATTTTGATTGTTGCGCCGCAGCGCGGTTCGCGGCGCCATGTCGCGGTTACTTGCTCGGTGTCATCACCCGCGCATGCCACCCGTACGCAATCGCAGAATGGGTTCCGAGACAGCAGTGCTTTGGCCGAGGGGCCGCGGCTTCTCCGGTGTCGTCCCTGCGAAAGCAGGGACCAATAATCACTGCCTTGTGTGATTGAATTCGCTGGGGCCCAGCGTCGCACAACAACTGTACCCTGTGGTTGTGGGTCCCGGGTCGCGCTTCGCTTGCCCGGGACGACACTGAATTTGTAGCAGCGTTCGTAACGTGACCCATACATCCGTTGCCGCAGGGCGCGGAGCGGCAACGTAGCTCCAGGCATGCCTTGCTACGGCATATGGTGGCCGGCGGCCTGTCCGCCGTCGACGTGGAGCACTTCTCCGGTCACGAATCCTGCGCCATCGAGGTAGAGCACAGCGCCAACGACGTCGGAGATCTCTCCCATCCGGCCGACCGGGTGGAGTGCCGCCAGCGCTTGATGCGCCTCCGCCGGGTGCATCGGGGTCTTGATGATCCCGGGCGACACCGCGTTGACGCGGATTCCGCTCCTTGCATATTCGATCGCGAGCGCGCGGGTTGCGGCGTTCAGGGCGCCCTTGGTCAGCGAGGCGAGGGCGGCGGGAACGCTGCTCATCGGCTGGTCGACGAGACTGGTGGTGATGGTGACGACGTGACCATGGCCCTGCTTGCTCATCAGCTCCAGCGCGCGCCGGGTCATGTTGAAGAAGCCCGTCACGTTGGTCGAGATGTAGCTGGCGTAGTCTTCCTGCGTATAGGCGGTGAAGGGTTTCGCCATGAAGATGCCGGCGTTGTTGACCAGCGTGTCGACACGGCCGAAGCGCTCCAGCGCCGCCTTGAACACGTGCACGGCCGTATCGGCTGCGCCGACGTCGCCCGCCACCGTGACGATATCCGCGTCAGTGGCCGGCTTGATCCCGCGAGAGGTCGCAACCACCCGGCAGTTGCGATCCCTGAAGGCCTGCACGATGCCGGCGCCGATCCCCTGCGATGCGCCGGTGACGACTGCCACTTTCCGCTCTGTGCTCATGATTGCGCTCCTCCAAAGTATCGCGCTACGCCGCGCCGCTTGCAGCAAGTGGGCTGTAGTCACGGCTCTTCAGCATCGTGTGCAGTTGCCGCCGCCGGATGCCGAGATTGCCGCCATCGAAGATCGGCAGCGCGAGCGCGTCCTGCAGCAGGCCGCTGAATGGGGCCTCATGATCGTAGCTGTCGATCCCAACCACCCGCATCAGGTCGGTGATGACGCGCACGGCGGCCTCGGAACCGAAGATCTTGGCCTGCACCGCCAACTCCTCGGCCGCCGGTGACTGGGTGTCGAGGGCGTGGCAGGCGCGCCAGCTGAGAGTGCGCGCCGCTTCGATCGTGGTCTTGGCATCGGCGAGCGCGTATCCGACCGCCTGATGCTCGATGATCGGGTGAACGCCGCCGCGCTTTTCGCTGCGGGCAAAATCCAGCGCAAACGCGAAGGCTGAGCGCATCAGCGCGACGCCGAAGATTCCGACCAGCGCCGCGGTGCCGGTGAACGCCGCCGCGGTCAGCGCCAGGCCTGAGCCTTGCTGTCCGAGCAGATTGTCGTGTGGCGCTGTGACATTCTGAAAGCCAAACTGCGGCACGAGATGCGCGCGATGACCGATGCTGTCGATCGCGCGTTCGAACACAAGACCGGTCACCGGTCCTTGCACGGCAATGATCGAGATGGCCGCATCGGGGGCTGCTGCGGGATCGGTCCGGCACACGATGGTCAGAAGATCGGCGCCCTCGCGATTCCAGCCGGTGGCCGAGGACACCCATTTCTTGCGGCCGTTGATCAGCCAGTTGTCGCCCTCGTGCCGGGCGGTGGTGCGGACGCCCTCGCCGGGCGGCGGCGAGGCGGCGTTGGCGCTGCCGCCCGGTTCGCTGGAACAGAAGGCGGCGAGCGGCGCGCCGCTGGTCTTCAGGAACGGTGCGAGCAGCCGCTGACACTGCTCCGGCGTGCCGCCGAGCAGCAGCGGCAGCAGGCCGAGCACGCTGCCGAGCATGGTGAGCGTCACGCTGGGGTTCACGCTGTAGAATTCCTCGGCCAGGATCGCCATGTCGATCATGCCGGCATTGTCGCCGCCGGCAGGCGCCGGAATGCATTTGCGCAAGTAACCAGCCGCCACCATCGCCTCATAGGTCGGCTTGGTGGCGAGGAAGCGCTGCTCCGGCGTCGCCAGCTTTTCGGCGGCCCTGGCCTCGGCCAGCACCTCCCTGGCAAACTTGCGGGAAGCGAGCTGCAACTCGCGCTGCTGTGCCGTGAGCGTGAAATCGATCGCCATGCCAATGCCCTCCGTGTCGGCGGTTCGGGCTAATGGCTATCGCGGCGTGGTCGGGAAATCTTGGACGGCAGTGCCCGATTTCTTGGCGCGGAGTGAACCTGTTCTCGCCGCGCTTCAGTGCGCGGCGGCGCGGCGGAACTCGCGCGGGGCGAGGCCATTGTGGCGCTTGAACAGGCGGTTGAAATGCGAGATGTCGCGGAAGCCTGCGGCAAAGGCGATCTCGGCAATGGTCTTGTGGGCGGAGTTGCGATCGAGCAAGGCGCGCGTGCAGGCGGCGATCCGCTGCTCGTTGACATGTTCGCCCACGGAACGGTCGGTGGTCGCAAACAGGCGGTGCACGTAACGCTCGGAGCAGCGGAATTTCCTGGCCAGCACCGGCGCGCCGAGCTCGGGGTCGTCGCTGTGACGGGCGATATGGTCAAGCATGACAGACAGCAGCACGGGCGTATGCACGCGCTCCACCGCAGTGTCGGCGAGGATGTCGGGTGCGTGCGCGATCAGCTCGGCGATATGCGTGCCGAGCATCGCCGAGGTTGTTGCGAGGCGACCGCCGCTCAGGCAGAGCTCGGCGTAGCTCGCCAGCGTCCGCGACAGCGCGCGGCCGGTTTCGGTCGCAGACAGGCCGAGCCGCGGGCGATCGAACAGCGCGTCCGGCAACAGGCGCCGCGGCACGGCAAAGCAGAACAGCTTGAAGCGATGCCGGTGGGCGATCTCGAACGGCTGCGTCGTATCGGCAACCGCGAGATCGCCGGGGGCGCTGATCTGCTCGTGGCCACGCTGCGAGGTGCGCCCCAACCCTTCGAGCTGGAGGTTGACGAAGCAAAGGTCGTCGGTGCTTGCCGCGATGTGCGAGGCGAGCCGGTGCACGATGTGCCCGCTCGCCGTGACCCGCGATATCTGCAGCGGCGCGGCATCGACCTTGCAGATCGCGCCGGCAAACGATTCCTCGGCAATCCTGCGCGGCTCAAGGCGCACGAAGGCAGCTGCGAGGTCGTCTGCCCAACTGCCGAAGGGCTGATCCGGACGGGCCGGCCTGGTCGACCATTCCATGTGCGCCTCGAATAGACCGTCACTGCGAAGGGCCCAGCGGGGCGAAAGATATCGCCGGCCAAACCGGCGGTCAAATTCCGCCGGCGGCCTGTTTCCCCTGCAAGGAAAGGCGCGTGCATGCAGGGAACGACGGCCTCACTTCGTGGTGTAGCCGCCGTTGACGAGGATGGTCTGGCCGGTCATCCACCAGCCGTCCGAGACCAGAAGGCGAATCCAGGGCACGATATCCTTGATGTCGGTGAGACCGGTCTTCGAGTAACCGGACAGCGCCGCTGCCGATTTGTGATAGGCGACCGCATCCGCGCCTTCGGCCGGATAGAAGAACGGCGTGTCCATCGGGCCGGGGCCGATCGCGGTGACCGAGATGCCGCGTGCGCCGAATTCCTTCGAGGCGGCGCGAGTGAAATGTTCGACCGGCGCCTTGGTACCGGCATAGGCGGCATAGAACGGGGTGTAGGCGCCGAGCAGCGACGTCACCAAGGTGCAGATCTTGCCGTTGTCGTTGACGTGGCGGCCGGCTTCCTTGAGGAAGAAGAACGCGGACTTGGCATTGACCGCGCTCATCGCGTCATATTCGGCCTCCGAGATCTCGACCATCGGCTTCTTCAGCACTTTGCCGACGGTGTTGATCGCGATGTCGGGACGGCCGATCGCAGCGACGGCGTCAGTGAACAGCTTCTCCATCGCGCCCGAGGTCGTGAGGTTGGCCTGGAACGCGACCGCGTTGGCGCCGGCAGCCTTGATCGCAGCGACGGTCGCGTCGGCGTCGGCCTTGGTCGCGGCGCTGTTGTAGTGGATCGCGATCGCCTTGGCGCCGTGGGCCGCGAGATCGCGTGCGATCAGGCCGCCGAGGTTCTTGGCGCCGCCGGCGATGATGACGGTCTTGCCCTTGATGCTGTGGTCGGTCATGGCGTTCGCTCTCCGGGTGTCGCGGCTGCGTCCTGCGGCCGCTTTCTGGAGGCAACGATATCGTCTAGGATTTGCCGATAAAGCCGTTCATTCTGACGTCACTTGTCAGGAATGGCGAACAATCGGGGCCTAATCGTGGACCGCATCGATCTCTTCCGCATCTTCGCCCGCGTCGTCGAGTGCTCGAGTTTTACGCGGGCGGCCGACACATTGGGCCTGCCGCGCTCGTCAGTCTCGTCGGCCGTCGCGGAGTTGGAGCAGCGCATCGGCGCCCGGCTCCTGCATCGCACGACGCGAAAAGTGACGCCCACGCATGATGGCGCAGCTTTCTACGAGCGAGCCTTGCGCGTCGTCGCCGATGTGGAGGAGGCCGAGAGCCTGTTCGGTCACGCCGCCGCCGACCCGTCGGGCCGGCTCAGGGTCGACGTGCCCGGGCGGATTGGTCGCTTGATCATCGCGCCGGCGCTGCCGGCTTTCCTCGATCGCTATCCGCAGATCGAGATCGATCTCGGCGTCACCGACCGCGCCGTCAATCTGATCGAGGACTCCACCGATTGTGTCGTGCGTGTCGGCCCGCTCGGCGATTCCGGCCTGATCGCGCGGCCGCTCGGCAACCTGACGCTGATCAATGTAGCGAGCCCCGGCTATATCGCGCGCCACGGCACGCCGCAGACGCCAGACGATCTCGGCGTGCATTGGGCGGTGAATTATGCCTCACCATCCACCGGCCGCATCGAGGCGTGGGAATGGTCCGAGCATGGCGTGGCGCGCACGATTGCGATGCGCGGCCGCGTCACGGTTAACAGCGCCGAAGCCTATATCGCCTGCTGCCTCGCTGGCCTCGGCCTGATCCAGATCCCGGCCTACGACGTGAAGCGGCATCTCGATG
This sequence comes from uncultured Bradyrhizobium sp., assembly GCF_947648125.1. GTDB lineage: Bacteria > Pseudomonadota > Alphaproteobacteria > Rhizobiales > Xanthobacteraceae > Bradyrhizobium. Next base: position 99,328 of record NZ_CANSMR010000021.1, read on the forward strand.
CAGGAGAGCTCGTCGAGCTGATGCCGCAGCATCGCGCGGCGCCGATGCCGATGACCTTGCTCTATCCGCACCGTCAGCATCTGTCGCGGCGGCTGCAGGTGTTTGCGGATTGGCTGACGGGCCTTTTGAAAGAGAAGCTGCTCGTCGCGGGCTAGTTCGAGCGCGTCAGAGCTTCGGCGCGATGCCCGTGCAGGAGTCGTGGTGCGTCAGCGCTCGCTGCTGTTGACGCGGGTCGCGGCCGTCCGCGTCGCACGAGCCACCTCGACCTTGGGTTGGAAGAACAGGCGGGGCGCCACCGAGACCAGTCCGAAGGTCATTCCGAGGAATGCCAGGAACGTATCGAGATAATTGAGCTCCATTTCAGTTGTCTCCATTCAGCCTGCACGGACCTTGGCCCGGTGCAATGCGTTCGATAAACCAGATATGGTCCGAGATATCTCTCGGTACAATAGAAACATTGATCTCGGAGCAATACTCTCAATGCTCCGCGTCTAGGCGGCAATCCGGCCCTGCTGCGGGTGCCGTTGCTCGATGGCTTTGACGGAGTTTTCGAATGCCTTTTCCAGGACCCCTCTGCCGATCGACCCGAGCACAAGACCGAGGAGCCATCCTTTGAGATTCTTGCCCTCGCGCACCACGACGACGTCAATGTCGGTCGCGCCGTCGGACCGGCGCACGAAGTTGTAGGTGTGGCCCGACTTGCCGCCCCACACATTGGAGTCGGTCGTCGTCAGGACCACATGGTCGGGGTCGGACCAGTCATAGTGCAGGCGTTCCCAGATGCCGTTCGAGCCTTCCGTCACGTCAGCCTCCGCGGGGCCGCGGTGATGCACCTCGAGATAGGCGTCCGCGCTGTTGCCGAACAGTTTGGATCGGCCCGGTCCGAAGTCGGTGAGGCCGCTGACATACTGCTCGGGCGTCAACATGGTCGTCCGATGAAGGTGGATCGTGGACATCTTTGGCTCCTGCGCGATGGAAGGCACCGACGGCGTGGCGATCAGTTCGAGAGCGCGCGCGACGTGCGGACAGTCAGGCCGTCGCCGGTCCGGCTGATCTCGACTGCGTCGGCCTGGTTCGGCGTCGAGAGCAGGGCGCGCTGACCGGGCGCTAGCACCGATACGAAGCGAACCGGTGTTCCGGCTTCGCCCTGCGCGAGCGTGGTCACGACGCGATATCCATCGGGCTCGACGGTGTAGTAGGCGACGCCGGACACGTCGCCGAGATGGACGCTTTGGCCCTCGATCGGCTTGAGCCCGGTAGCGTGTCCGGCTCCCAGCGAGGCCAGGGTGAAGGCGGCGGCGAGAATTGTGCTGCGGATCGACATGGGATCCTCCTTTGGCTTGAGTATCGGAACCTGGGCAGCGGGCGATTGCCCGTCCGCTCCCTTGCCGGAGGAGATGGTCAGGCTATGATCATCGATCAAACAGATAGGATCGATAATGGCCATCGATGCTGTCAATTTGGGTCGAGTCGACCTGAATCTGCTCGTTCATCTCGATGCGCTGCTCACCGAACGGAGCGTGACCCGGGCGGCGGCCCGCGTCGGCATCGGCCAATCCGCGATGAGCCACAATCTCGCCCGCCTGCGCGAACTGTTCGATGACGAGCTGCTCACGCGAGGGGCCGATGGCATGCGCCTCACCCCGCGCGCGATGACCTTGGTTGATCCGGTGCGGACCGCGCTCGCACAGGTCGAGGCGGTGCTTCGGCGCGAGACGACCTTCGATCCGGGGACGGCGGTGCGGACGTTCAGGCTCGGCCTGTCGGACAGCATGGAGATCCTGATCGTGCCGCGCCTGCTGGCGCGCATGCGCGAGCTCGCGCCGGGCATTCACCTGCGGCTCTACAATGTCGATACGTCCCGGCTGCTCGATGACCTCGACGCCGACGAAGTGGATCTCGCGCTCTCCTACGGGCCGATCCAGCAGGGACAATTGCATCACAAGCAGCGCGTGCTGTTCACCGAGAGCTTCCTTTGCATGTTCAATGCCGAGAAGACCGGTCTCACGCCGCCGATCTCGCTTGAGGACTACATCCGGCTTCCGCACGTGCTGACCAGCCTGCGGCCGGGGCGCAGCGTGCGCGGCTTCGTCGACGAGGCGCTCGAAGAGCTCGGGCTGCAGCGTTCCGTTGCGCTGACCACGCCGCGTTTCCTCACCGTGCCGTACCTGGTGGCGCAAGCGCCGGTGATCGTCACGATGGGCGCGCGGCTGGCGCGGCGCTTCGCCGCCGATCTCGGGCTCAGCCTCAGTCCGCCGCCGGTGAAGGTGAAGGACGTCACGGTGTCGCTGCTGTGGCACGCGTCCTACCATCACGATCCGGCCCATGTCTGGTTGCGGGACCAGCTGGTCCAGCTGGTCGCCGAACTGTGAGCCGGCACGGCGGGGCGCGCCTCGTGCAACGCGCCCGGGCTCGTCAGAACTTCTGCGTGATGCCGGCGTAGAAGCCGCGGCGCGGGCCGTATTGCGGCGCGAACACGCCGATGCCGGAGCCGTCGCGGATCTGGTAGACGGTGTCGAACAAATTGACGACGTCGAAGCGCAGCGTGGTCGGCTTGTTCGGCGCGACAATGTTGAAGTCGTGCGAGACGCCGACGTTGACCTGCGCGTAGGGCGGCACCGTGCCGGTGTTGGCAAAACCGCTGCGCAAGCCTGAGCCGTAGATCACCGACGCGCTGAACTTGGTGTCGCGCCACTGGTACCAGCCGCCCACGGATGCCGTCAGGGTCTGGGCATGGTCGGTGTTGATATAATTGTTTGCGATGAATGCGAGCGCGACCGGATCGAACAGATACTGGTTCGAGACGACGGTGGTGGCGACCTGTTTTGCAATGGCGACGTTGCCGTAGAGATGCAAATTGTCGTGGTCGTATCTTGCCGTCAGCTCGACGCCCTGGTTGGTGCCTTTCGCATAGTTGAAGGCGGTCAGGACGTAGGCCTGGCCGAACTGGCCGTCGTCGAGCAGATCGGTCGCGATCTTGTAGTAGGCGTCCATGCCGACTTCGAGGCCGGGGATCGCGTAGACCTTTTGCGTGACGCCGATGTCGAATACGTGCGAGCGCTCCGGCAGCACGGGGTCATTGGCGGTGGTCGCCGGCTGCGCGGTCGTGTTCTGTACCAGCGCAAGGTTGGTCGGTGCCGCCAGCACCTGCTCGGGCGGCGTGAAGTTGCGGGCATAGCCGGCATGGAAGGTCGTGCCGTCATAGGGCTTCCATGTCAGGCTGATCCGCGGGCTCAGCTGGTTGGCATCGACATATTGCCACATCTGGTCGAAGCGCAGGCCGGCATTGAGCGTCAGCTGGTTCGTGATCTTCCATTCGTCGGCGATGTAGGTGGAGAACAAATATCCGGTCTTGGCGCTGGTATCGAACACGGACAGCGGCGCATCGACCGGGTTGCCGGCGCCGTCGAGCGGCAGCACGGTCGAGCCGTTGTTGACCAGCGAGCGCTCGGCGCTGACCGCGACGCCGAACTTCAGCGTGTGCGCGAAGCCCAGCCGGTAGGAGGTGTCCTCCTGGATGCCGTTGATGAAGCTCTGGCGATAGACGTCCGACGCAACGCCGTTGAAGACGAGATCGCCGACCGGATCGGGCATGAAGTGCAGCTGGCTGTAGCGATTGAAATAGGCGACCTGGTAGTCGAACCCGTCGCCGGACTTCTGGTAGGCCACGACGTTGAACTGGTTGAACTCGTGCTGCCGCTCATTGAGCAGCGCGGAATCGAAGTTCGAGACGCCGTAAGCGGTGAAGGCCGGCGTTTGCCCGGGATTGTTGGGGATCTGATAGGCGCCGTTGGAGACGCCGCCGATATAGGTCAGCCGGCTGGTCGGATCTATCGCCGTCGAGACATAGGCAAAGCCCTTCTCCTGATCAGTCCGGTCGTGGATGGCGCTATAGGCCGGCGTCGGGTTTTCGATGCCGACATCGCTGCCGAAATAGCGGCCGGAGACATAGTACTGGGTCTGTCCGACCGTGCCGCCATAGTCGACGCTGGTGGTGAAGGTGCCGTGGCTGCCGCCATAGACACTGACGCTGCCGGAATTGTTGAAGGCGTCGGCCTTGGTCTGGATGTCGAGCACGCCGGCGGTGCGCAGGCCATACTGCGCCGGCAGCGCGCCCGTGATCAGTGCCATGCTGCCGACGATTCCGGTGTCGATGATCTGGCCGAAGGCGCCGACGCCGTCCGGCAGCATGATCCCGTTGATGCGGTATTGCAGGTTGGCGTGCTCGTTGCGCACATGCAGCTCGCCGCTTGCAGCGGAGTCCTGCGAGACCCCGGGCGCCTGTAGCAGCGCCTTGTCGAGAGTGGTGTTGGTGCCCTGTGGCAGCGCCTCGAGGGCTTGCCGGCTCATCTGGTAGCTGTTGGCGCCGGTCGGCGCCAGCAGCGCCGCGCGGGCCTGGTCGAGCCGTGTGTTCTGGCTTGCGACGGCTTGAGCCTGGGTCTGTTCCGGAGATTCCGTCGTCGTCGATACCGCGCCGGTTCTGCGCGCGCGGTGGCCGCCGCCGCTCGCAACGCGCGTCTTCGGCTTGTTCGGTCCGGCCGGCGCGGTGTGGCGTTGCGGCGCCGTCACCGTAATGTCGGGAAGAGTCGTTGTCGGCGCGGTCGTCTGCCCGAATGCGGCGCCGTTGATCCCGTAGACCAAGAGCGATGCGGCGCCGGCAGCGGCGTGTCGTCTGATATGTCCTGACATGTTGGTTCTCGATCTCACGAGGCTGCGATCCGGATCCTTTCGAACAGGACGCGGTCGAGCCCGCCGTCGATGCGCGACGGCGAAATTCCCTATTGCTCAAACGGCAGCCGAATAGTGGCCGCGTTCGACGTTCAGTCGTGCAGGGAGTTCAGGAGATCGGAGGCGCGCGCGGCTGATAGTGCAGCCGGCCGATGTCGAGCGGCGCCGCATAATTGTCGATGTGCCAGGCGAGCAGAGCGACGGCATCGGGCAATTGGAGTGGTGGCAACGCCGGCGCCGGCGTCGCCGTGCTCGTCATCGCTACGACGGCGCAGATGGCGCAGAGATCTACGGCCTGATCGGAATCAGGATTCGAACGAGGCTCGTCGCGCGAGGCGTTCTCGATATGCGCCGCGAACGACGCTGTCGCCTGTGCCGGCGCAATGGCATGGAAATGGCCGAACGACAGCACGAACTGGACCGCCAGCGCCAAAAACGCCAGCCGAGCCCCGTGCCTGATGTTCGAACGAAACCACTTCATGACGACGCCATTTCCGCGTCGAGAGGTCAGAAGACCGATGGACGGCGCCTGCGACGCGGTGTCGCACAGTTTCGAAAACGTGCCGGCCTGTCAATCCGCATTGCCGGGCAATGCGATCAATTTCCGGCCGCCCCGACGATTCTGCAACACCGCGCTCGCGTCAGGCTGCGTTCGCACCAAGCAATGTCTTCGGCTCGAGATAGGCCTCCAGCCCGAACGGGCCGTTCTCGCGGCCGAGGCCGGATTGCTTCATGCCGCCGAACGGCGCCAGTGGTTCATGTGGGGCGCCGTTGATCACGACGCGGCCGCTGTCGAGGCGGGCGGCGATCTGTTCCGCATGCGCCCGGTCGCCGAACACATAGGCCGAGAGGCCGTAGCTGGTGTCGTTGGCGATGGCGATGGCGTCGTCCTCGTCGCGATAGCTGAGGATCGCCAGCACCGGCCCGAAGATTTCCTCGCGCGCGATCCGCATCTCGTTGCTGACGCCGGCGAACACCGTCGGGCGCACGAAATAGCCGGAGAGTCCCTCGGGCCGGCCTTCGCCGCCGGTAAGCAGGCGCGCGCCTTCCTCAAGACCGAGGTGGATGTAGCGCTGCACGCGCTCCCATTGCGTCTGGCTCACCATCGGTCCGACGGTGGTCGCGGGATCGCGGGGATTGCCGACCTTGACCCGCGTCTCGATCGCGGCCTTCAGGCGCGCCTCGAACTCGGCGCGACGCCGTTCTGATACCAGCACGCGGGTGCCGGCGACGCAGGCCTGGCCCGAATTCATGAAACCGGCTTCGATGACACCAGGGATCACCGCGTCGAGATCGGCATCGTCGAGGATGATGGTCGGCGACTTGCCGCCGAGCTCGAGCGTCACCCGCTTCAGGCTGTCGGCGCTCGCCCGCACGATCGACTTGCCGACCGCTGTCGAGCCGGTGAAGGAGATCTTGGCGATGTCGGGATGTGCCGTGATCGCGTTGCCGACGTCGGCGCCGCGGCCGTTGACGACGTTGTAGACGCCTGCGGGCAGGCCGGCCTCGTGCAACGCGCGCAGCACCACCTCGGTCTGCATCGCGCTCATCTCGCTCGGCTTGATCACCGCGGTGCAGCCCGCGGCGATCGCATAGGCGAGCTTGTTGCAGATGAAGCCGGCGTTGGAATTCCACGGCGTGATCAGCCCGACGATTCCGACCGCCGCCATCACCACGCGGGCGGTGCCGATCTCGCGCTCCAGGGAAAAGTCGGTGAGCGTGCGCGCGGCGGCAAGGAATGCGTCGGCGGCGTAGTCGGCCATCCAGCTCGATCGTGAGACCGGCGCGCCGTACTCCTCGAGCACGGCCTCGCGCAGCTCGTCGACATGCGCGCGCATCGCGGCGTGCAACGCGTGCAGCATGTTCAGCCGCTCGTCCTTGCTGGTGCGCGCCATTGCGGGCAGCGCGCGCTTCGCCGCCGCGACCGCGGCGTTGACGTCGTCGGCGTCGCCGAGCCGCACCTGGCCGATCACCGCGCCGGTCGACGGATTGTGCAGGTCGAACAGCTCGTGGCCGCGAGGCGTGACGAACTTTCCGTCGATATAGATGTGCTCGATGATGCGCATGTGATCTCTCCGCGTTGCGATAGGGCGGAGATAGCTCTGGCGACTGATCCCGATTAGTGGCATTAAAGCGGATGAATTGATCCGGAAATCGGGATAATGAGCCGGGGACGACTGATCGAGCTGGAAGCGGCGGTGGCGGTCGCGCGGCGCCGCAGCTTTCGCGCGGCTGCGGCCGAGCTCGGGTTGTCCACCACGGCGCTGAGCCAGGCGATCGCTGAGCTTGAGGCGCGGCTCGGCGTCCGCCTGTTCAACCGCACCACCCGGAGCGTGTCGCCGACACCGGCCGGGGAGCAGTTCGTCGCCGAGGTCGCGCCGGCGCTGACCGCGATCCGCGACGCATCCGACGCCGTCAACCAGCACCGCGCGACGCCGACCGGCGTGCTGCGGCTCAACACCTCGGCGGGCGCGGCGCAGCGCATCCTGCGGCCGATCGTCTTCGAATATCTCAACCGCTATCCCGAGATGTCCATCGATATCGTCACCGAAGGCAGGTTGATCGACATCGTGCGCGAAGGCTTCGATGCCGGCTTCCGCCTTGCCGAGCAGGTGCCCGCTGACATGATCTCAGTGCCGCTCGGGCGCGACGAGCGTCTCGTCATCGTGGGCGCACCCGCCTATCTCAAGGGACGCAAATTACCGCGGGTACCAACCGATCTTGCCGCGCATGACGGCATCCGCATGCGCCTGCCCGCGGGCGCGGTGTACCGGTGGGAATTCGAGAAGGACGGCGAGCAGGTGCTGGTGGATGTTTCCGGCCGGCTGACGCTCGACGATTCCAGCCTGATCCGCGAGGCCGCGCTCGCAGGATACGGCCTCGCCTACATGTCCGAATGGGACGTCGCCGGCGATCTGCTCGAGGGGCGGCTGGTGCAGCTGCTGGCCGAGTGGACGCCGCCCTATCCGGGGATCTGCCTTTATTACCCCAGTGGCCGCCACGTGCCCGCCGGCTTGCGCGCCTTCATCGATCTGATCCAGCAGCGGCGAAGGCAGGCTGGGGGCTGATTGCATCGCTCCGGCCGTTGTGAAAATGGGGGCCCGGCTCGCGCCGCGCCCCCATCCCTCACTCCACGATCGCGGTGACCACGCCGGCGCCGACGGTGCGGTTGCCTTCACGGATCGCAAAGCGCGACCGCGCTTCGAGCGCGATCGGCTTGTTGAGCTCGATCGTGAACTCGGCGCTGTCGCCCGGCATCACCATCTCGGCGCCATCGGCGAGCTGGACAGTGCCGGTGACGTCGGCGGTCCGGAGGTAGAACTGCGGACGATAGTTGGCGAAGAACGGCGTGTGCCGGCCGCCTTCGTCCTTCGTCAGCACATATACTTCCGCGCGGAAGGTCCGGTGCGGCGACGCACCACCCGGATGCGACAGCACCTGACCCCGCTGCACCGTGGCCTTGTCGATCCCGCGCAGCAGGCAGCCGACATTGTCGCCGGCCTGCCCCTGGTCGAGGATCTTCCGGTAGCTCTCGATGCTGGTCACGACCGACTTGCGGGTCTCGCCGAAGCCGACGATCTCGACCTCGTCGCCGATCCTGATCGTGCCGCGCTCGACGAGCCCGGTCACCACGGTGCCGCGGCCGGCGATCGACTGCACGCCCTCGATCGGCATCAGGAACGGGCGATCCTTCGGCCGCTCGGGCAGCTCGATAAAGCTGTCGAGCGCCTCGAACAGCTTGAGGATCGCCTGATCCGCCAGCGGACCGTGCTCGCCGCGCAGCGCCTGCATCGCCGCACCGCGCACGATCGGCGCGTTGTCGCCGTCATACTGGTACTTCGACAACAGATCGCGTACCTCGATCTCGACGAGATCGACCAGTTCCGGATCGTCAGCGACGTCGCACTTGTTCAGGAACACCACGATGCGCGGTACGCCGATCTGGCGCGCGAGCAGGATGTGCTCGCGCGTCTGCGGCATCGGTCCGTCGACGGCGGAGACGACCAGGATCGCGCCGTCCATCTGCGCCGCGCCCGTGATCATGTTCTTCACATAATCGGCGTGGCCCGGGCAGTCGACGTGCGAGTAGTGGCGCGCCGCCGTCGAGAACTCGACGTGGCTCGTCGCAATCGTCAGGATCTTCGTATCGTCACGCGTACCTTGCGCGGCCGACGCCTTGGCAACGTCCTGGTAGGAGACGAACGCGCCCCAGCCGTGGTCGGCTGAAACCTTCGTCATCGCTGCCGTCAGCGTCGTCTTGCCATGATCCACGTGGCCGATCGTGCCAACATTGCAGTTGGGCTTGAGGCGGATGAACTTCTCTTTGGCCATGGGACACCTGTGGTGTTCGAGCTCCCGTGCTGGGTTTGCACGACTCGAGGCACCGCGAGAGCCCGTTCGGCGCCAGGAGCCGCTTCCGCTCCGGGCTGCCTTCCAATGTCAGGTGTGACGTGAGGTCAGGTCCAAAGCAGAATGGCGGCGGACGAGGGCATTAGCCCTCCCGTCATCAGCATCGATGCTCGCTGTGACTGCCGCATGTTGGAAACCTGGATCGCTCGCTCTACAAAGGAGGCGAGTACATAAGGGGTGACCGCGCGATTGGCAAGAGGCGGGGCCGTCGCGCCGAAGCGCCGCGCTGGCGTAGCCGACGTCCGAAGGGTATAGTTCGCGCGCACAAGTGACGGTCTCCCGAATGTCGATCTTCGCAAGCAAATCTGGTCTCGCAATCATCGCCGCAGTGCTCTGTCTCGGCGCCCAGCAGGCCAACGCCCAGGCTGGACCTGTGCGCTACTGGACGCCGGGCTCGCTGTTCGGCTTCGGCGGCAGCCTGGCCGATGGTCAGAAGGCGGATACCTACGGCAACTTTCCGGGCTTTGACGCCGCCGCCCCGAAAGGCGGCGACTTCTCGTATCTGAACGGCCGTCCGGATGGCTGGTTCATCGGCGGCGAAGGCGGCCGCGTCGGCTGGAACACGCTCGGTCAATCGGCGGCATTCGGCTCGCTCGAATATCAGGGCGCGCAGGTCGGCTACAATTTCAAGGGTGTCGGTGATACGCCCGTGACGTTCTTCGCCGGCTTCGACTCGTTGAAATACAATCCCCCCGGCGCCGGCGGTCCGCTGGCGCCGTTCAGCGGCAATCCCGGCGTCAACGCCGGGTATACGGCACGTGCGGGCGTGGAGTTCCGCCCGACCTCGAATGTCACCCTGTCGTTCGGCGCCGGTTTCACCCAGCAAGGGGCGGAGCGCATGGACAGCGACATTCATTCGCAGCTGCTGCCCGGCCAGTCTCCGGTTCTGTTCGGCGGCCGCTAGCGCGAAGCCTCCAGCCTGACGGTAGCGCGTCAGCGCAAGACCACAGCGTTGCGATCCTGATCCAACCAGAACTTCAATCAGAACCAAGAAGGCTCGAGGTCGCGAGCACAGTCAGGATCGAACCATGGACATGCAAGGCAAGATCGCACTCGTCACCGCCGCAGCGTCGGGCGCCGGCCGCGCCGGTGCGCTCATTCTCGCTCGCGAGGGCGCGGCGGTCGCGGTCGTCGACCAGAACGAGGCCGGCGCGGAGGCGGTGGTCGGCGAGATCAAAAAGGGCGGCGGCCGCGCGCTGGCGCTGACCGGCGATCTGCGCGACGATGGCTTTTCGCGCGACATCGTCGCTGCGACCGTGAAAGAGTTCGGCGTGCTCGATTGCGTCTGGAATCATCTCGGTATTCCCGGTCCGTCCGTGATCGACGATCTGGAAGGCTGGGATCTCAGCGTCGATCTCAATTTGCGCTCGCAGCTGATCACCACCAATGCTGCGCTCGGGCAGATGACGGCGCGGCGCAAGGGCAGCATCCTGTTCACCGCATCGACCTCGGGCCTGGTCGGCTCGCCTTGGAGCCCGACCTATTCGGCGGCCAAGGCCGGCGTGATCGGCCTCGCGCGGGCGCTCGCCAAGCGTCACGCCAAGGACGGTGTGCGCGTCAATGCGATCTGTCCCGGCGCGATCGACACGCCGATGCTGCGGGTGTTCGTCAACCGGCCCGACCAGCCGGGCCACAACGAGGCGGACCCCGAAGAATTGATCAAGGCTGCGGTGACCCGCAACCCGATGGGCCGCGCCGCGCGCCCGGAGGAGATCGCCGAGGTCGCGGTGTTCCTGCTGTCGGACAAGGCCTCGTTCGTCACCGGCATCGCGATGCCGGTCGACGGCGGGACAGTGGCGTAGGGGCTCGCATCGCTCGCCAATGCCTGGACAGGTTGAATAACCTCCGCGAAGGAAGTGCGCTCCCTCTCCCGCTTGCGGGGGAGGGCTGGGGTGGGGGTGTTTCCGCGATCGACACTCTTTATGGGGAGAGAGCCCCCACCCGGATCGCATCTGTCGATGCGATCCGACCTAAGAGCGAGCTTCGCTCGTCTCGACCCCGCAAGCGGGAGAGGTGCGGCGAGTTCGCGTCGCTGGCTCGCCGCACCTTGACTTCATCGCGCCCTAGAACTTTGCCCTGATGCCGGCATAGGCGGCGAGCGGCATGCCGGGCACGAAGGTGCGGGGATCGCTCAGCTGCGCCATCAGATTGGGCAGGCCGCCAGCACTGGTAAAGCCGCCCGTTTGGTAGAACGCGCCGCTTAGATAGTAGTGCTGGTTGAACACATTGTTGATCAGGCCGAACACCTCGATGTTCTTCGTGACCTGGTAGGACGTGTGCAGATTGACGACCGAATAGGCCGGCACCTTCGGGCTCTGGTTGGTGTAGTCATGCATGATCCACTGGCTGCCCACGACGTTGAGGTCGGCGCCGACCTTCCACGCATCGGTCACGTTGTAGTCGACACCGGCCTTGAAGCGGTGCGCGGGAATGCCCGGGATCTGATCACCCGGCGTGACGTTGACAAATTGCGCGCCGGCATCGTTGGTCAGGGCATTCGGATTGTTCGGCGAGGACAGCGCGATCGCGCTTCGATAGGTTGCGTCGACATAGGTGTAGTTGGCGTAGGCATTCCAGCGATCGAGCCGATAGTCGAGCTTGGCCTCGATGCCCTGCCGCAGGGTCTGCCCGGCATTCTGGAAGAAGCCGAAATTGTTGACGCCGAGCGGGCTCGTGACCTGGATGATGTCGTCGTCGGACAGGGTGTGGAACACGCCCAGGCCCCAGCTCAGCATGCCGGTCCTGGCGTCGCGGCCCCAGCTGCCGCGCAGGCCGGCCTCGACGGTGTGCGACACCACCTGCTTGAGCGGCGGGTCGGCCACCAGGAAGGTGTCGATCATGCAGGGATGGTTGGGATCGGAGCAGCCGAGCTCCAGCGGCGTCGGTGCGCGGTTGGCCTCCGAATAGCCGGCATAAGCAGTGAGGTTCGGGGTGATCTTGAAGGTGCCGCCGATCACCGGGTTGAAGCGCTGGAAACGATTGCTGCTGTTGAGCAGGTCGTTGGTCCCGGTCTGGTCCTGCAAGTCGATCTGGGCATAATTGAATCGTCCACCGGCAGTGACCGACAACCTGTTCGTCACGTCGAACGTGTCGGTGAGGTAGACGCCGGTATAGGTGTTGGTGGCGCGCAGGTCGACCGGGCTGAGACCGGCGTCGGGCTGGTTGATGAAGACACCGGTGCCCGTCACGAACAGATTTTGATCGACCGTGCCGAGTTCGCTGGTCGCAGCAAACTTGGTGTTGCCATGGTCGACGCTGACGCCCATGACGACGTGGTTGTCGTGCCCGAACAGCTTGTCGGTATTGGTGAACTGGGCCGTACCGCCAAAACTGTTGGTGGCGGCCCGGTTACGATCGAGTTCGCCAAGGAAAGCGTTACCCAGCGTGTTCGGAGTCGCCGGACCGTCCGCCGGACCGAAAACCGGAAGGCCGTCGCCGATGCACAATGTCGTGGGATCGTCGCACGGCGCAACGTCGGTGCCGTTGCCGTCGACATGGGTCTGCCGGAAGCCGCGGAAATAGGCGTTGCCCTGGAAGGACCAGGTGTCCGAGAAATTATGGCTCAGCGTGGCGTTGACGAAGGCGAGCTGCAGCATCGTCGATTGTGGCCAGGTGTAGACGCTCGACCAGCGCTGGTTGAGCATCTCGACCGGCGTTGCGGCGACGTTGCCGAGCAGATTGCTGGCGCCGGTGAAATTGACGTGGAATTCGGTGTCGTCGTTGCGCGCGCCGATGTCGACATACATGCGGTTGACGTGCGAGGAATTAGCGTAGTCGCGCCATCCGCGGTCATAGGCGGATTCGAACGCGGCATAGGCCGAGATATTGTCCTTCTGGCCGCCGGCCTGCACGCTGCCCTGCACGCGCCCAAAGGAGCCGCCGAACACTTCACCTTCGACGCCCTGATAGGTGAAGCCGTTCTTCATCTGGATGCTGAGCGCACCGCCGATCGCGTTGAGGCCGAACACGGGGTTGTTCGGAACCAGCGACACCCGGTCGATGGCCTTTTCCGGGATGAAATCCCAGTTGACCACGTCGCCCCAGGATTCGTTGATGCGGACGCCGTTCTGATAGACCGCGATGCCCTGCGGCGTTCCCTGAACCGGCGAGGCGACGAAGCCGCGGTAGTCGAGATTGCGCTGGAACGGATTGCCGGTCTGGTCGGTCAGCGTGACGCCGGGCAGCTTGCGGTTCACCGAGTCGAGAAAGTTGGTCGAATAGTTGCGGCTGAAATCTGCCGAGGTCAGCACCTCGGTGTTGGACGGGATCTTGTCGCGATCAAGCAGGCTTGAATCGCGCTCGGAGGGGCCCGGGACCCCGGTTCCGCCCTCGGGCGCCGCCGCGGTTTGCGCCGGCGCGGCCCGTGTTCGGGCGGTGCGCGAGGTCCGCACCACCGGCCGGGAGGCGGGCTTGATGCTGCGCGTACCCGAAAGCGGCGAGGGGGCAATCACCGTGACCGGCGGCAGTTCGGTCGGGGCGGGGGTCTGGGCTTGCACCATCGTCAGCGGCGCCGCGGCTCCGATGGTGGTGAGCATGGCCGCAGCGCCGCGCGTCGTGACCGAACCAGACCAAAACCGTGTTGCCGCACGCAACAACGCACCAGCCATAACGCCCACCCTGTTGTCCCGGTTCGGCTTTTATCCCCGACGAACCTTGGCTTCGAGACTGCGGGAGCACTTTAGCTTTGGCAAACAAGATGTGTCCCGGAGGTCCGGGATTCTTTTCCATCTGGAATCGGGAAAAATTCCCGATGCCGGTGAACGGACGCGCCAACCGTTCGCGCGGCGGCGATTTTCGCCGGTTTTGCGGAGACTTATGCCCAAGAGGCAGGCATTCCGCCTCTTGGGGCAGCGGCGGTGGGTCAGTCCTTGAACTCACAGCCGAGGCGCTGCAAGGCCTCATCGACCCAGCGGCGGTCGCTGGTGCCGGCGAGGATCTGCTGGATGGCCTTTTCCTCGGTCGCCTTCTTGGCCTCGGTCAGCTTGCAGACGGCTTCGGCGTCGTCATGCGGCACGCAGAGCACGCCATCGTCGTCGGCCACGATGAGATCGCCGGGCTCGACGATCATGCCGTCGATCGAGATGGCGCAATTGATCTCGCCCGGGCCGTCCTTGTAGGGGCCGCGATGGGCGACGCCGGCGGCGAACACCGGGAACGATCCGGCGCGGATCGCGCCGGCATCGCGGATCGAGCCGTCGATCACAAAACCCGCGACGCCCTTCTTCTCCGCCAGCGTCGACATGATCTCGCCGATGATGGCGTTGACCAGGACGCCGCCGGCATCGACCACGATGACGTCGCCCGGCTGGGCCAGGTCGATCGCCTTGTGCACCATCAGATTGTCGCCGGGCCGGGTCTTCACGGTCAGCGCCGGGCCGCCGAGCCAGCCGCCGGCATGCATCGGCCGCAGCCGGTTGGTGCCCGCGATCCGCGACATCACATCGCTGATATTGGCGACCGGCAGCGTGCGGTAGCGCGCGACGAGGTCGGGCGAGACTTTCCGCTTCGCCTTGTGAATTGCAAATCCTATGGCCATCGGTGTTCTCCGGAGTTTGTGTTGCGCGTGATTGCTTGGAGCACGGTTGAATTGGGTCGCATGGTGGCCGCGCAGGAGGTGCGCTCCCTCTCCCGCTCGCGGGGGAGGGCCGGGGTGGGGGCTCTCTCCACGAGTCACCCAGTGGAGAGAACCCCCACCCGCATCGCATTTGCGATGCGACCTCCCCCGCAAGCGGGAGAGGTGAAGCAGGCTCGTGGCCCGATCGGTTCCATCATCGTTCAGTGCGCGCGGCGGTCGAGATGGGCGTTGAGGCGGGGATAGACGCGGCGGGCGTTACCCTCGAAGATCTTGGCCTTGTCCGCAGCGCTCAGGGGCAGCGCATCGATGTAGCGGCGGGTGTCGTCGAAGTGATGTCCCGTTTCAGGGTCGATGCCGCGGACCGCACCGACCATCTCGGACGCGAACAGGATGTTCTCGACCGGGATCACCCGGGTCAACAGCTCGATGCCGGGGAGATGATAGACGCAGGTGTCGAAGAACACGTTCTTCAACAGATGCTCCGACAGCGGCGGCAGCTTCATGTCCTGTGCGAGGCCCCGGTAGCGGCCCCAGTGATAGGGCACCGCGCCGCCGCCATGCGGGATGATGAAGCGCAGGGTCGGGAAGCGCTTGAACAGGTCCGAGGTCAGGAACTGCATGAAGGCGGTGGTGTCGCCGTTGAGGTAATGCGCGCCGGTGCCGTGGAAGCAGGGATTGCAGGACGATGAGACATGGACCATCGCCGGCACGTCGAGCTCGACCATCTTCTCATAGAGCGGATACCACCATTCGTCGGTCAGCGGCGGATCGCACCAATAGCCGCCGGCGGGATCGGGATTGAGGTTGCAGCCGATGAAGCCGAGCTGGGTCACGCAGCGCTCGAGCTCCTCGATGCAGTTGGCAGGCTTAACGCCAGGGCTCTGCGGCAGCTGGCAGACGGGGACGAAATTCTGCGGGAACAGCGTGCAGACCCGGTGCACGAGGTCGTTGCAGATCGTGGTCCATTCGCGGCTGGTTGCTTCCTTGCCGACATGGTGCGCCATGCCGGCGGCGCGCGGCGAGAAGATGGTGACGTCGGTGCCGCGCTCCTTCTGCAGGCGAAGCTGCGCGCCCTCGACGCTGGAGCGGATCTCGTCGTCGGTGATGCCGAGATTGGTGGTGAGCGGCCGGCGCGATCTGTCGGCGAGGCCGGCGAGCTGCTTGTCGCGGAAGATCTGCAGCTTGGCCGGCTCGGTGGTGTAGTGGCCGTGACAATCGATGATCATGGTTGCGTCCTTGGCGTAGTTGTCAGTGTGCGACGGATGACGGGATCGCGCCCGTCAATTCTGTCTCGCGCGGTTTGACGCGCATGGTGGCGGCGATGGCGGATGCGACGAACAGGAAGCCGGCAATGCCGACCAGCGCCCAGGAGAAGCTTCCGGTGGAGTCCTTGATCAGGCCGATGCACCAGGGGCCGATCAGCCCGCCGAACTGCGCCAGCGTGTTGACCATGGCGATCGCGGCGGCGCCGGCCGCGCCGGTCAGCAGCGAGGCGTTGATGCTCCAGAACAACGGATTGCCGGCGTTCAGGCTGAAGCCGACGATGCAGAGGAACACGAAGGCCAGCACCGGGCTCGCGACATAGGCGCTGCCGAGCATGGCGACGGCGGCGAGCAGATAGACGGCCGCGAGATGAAACTTGCGGTCGCCGGTCTTGTCCGAGCTGCGGCTCACCACGATGGTGCCGACGACGCCGAGCAGCGGCGGGATCGCCGACAGAAAGCCGACCTCGATGTTGCTGAGATTGCCCATGCCCTTGATGATCTGCGGCAGCCACAGCAACAGGCCATAGATGCCGACCAGCGCGCAGCCGAACAGCGCCGCCAACAGCCAGACCCTGATATCGAGCACGCATTCGATCAACCTGTGCTGCCCCTGTTGTTCGATCTCGGCCCGCTCGGTGGCGAGCTCGCCCTCAAGCCAGGCCGCTTGCTCTTTGGTGAGCCAGCTCGCCTTGGCGGGACGGTCGGTCAGATAATAGAGCGTGAACAGGCCGAGCAGAATGGTCGGCACGCCCTCGGCGATGAACATCCATTGCCAGCCATGCAGGCCGGACGCGCCGTCGAACCACGTCATGATGCTGGTCGAGATCGGCCCGCCGAGCACGGCCGAGAACGAGCCGGCGATGATGTAGCCGGCCACCGCGCGGGCGCGATAGCGCGCGGGGAACCAGTAGGTCAGATACAGCACCACGCCGGGCATGAAGCCGGCTTCCGCGACGCCAAGGCCGAACCGCATCACATAGAGGCTGAGCGGATTCCAGACAAAGGCGGTCAGCGTGGCGACGAGGCCCCAGGTGATCAGGATGCGCGCGAGCCAGATCCGGGCGCCGAGCCAGTGCAGCATCAAATTGCTCGGCACCTCGAGCACCATGTAGCCGAGGAAGAAGATGCTGGCCGCAAAGCCGAAGATCGCGGGGCTGAGGCCGAGGTCCTTGTTCATCGTCAGCCCGGCGTAGCCGAGATTGATGCGGTCGAGATAGTTGAAGAACATCATCACGAACAGGATCGGGATCAGCCGCCAATAGACCCGGCGGATGGTTTGTTGTTCGAGCTCGCTGACGGACGCTTGGCCCATTGGAATCCTCCCTTGCTTCTTGTTATCGCGCTTGTGATCCGAACCGGGCGGAGCGCCTGTTATTCGCGGCGATTTCGCATGGCTGACCGGCTGCGCGTGTTGCCCCTTGGAGCATCGGCGTTCTGCCGCCAAGATCGGGAAACGGCCGTGGGAGGTCAAATACCGCTTTGACGCGTCACTTATAGGGAAACGGAATAAGCGATGGATTACAGGCAGCTTCGCTACTTCATCGCGGTGGCCGAAGAGCTCAGCTTCAGCCGCGCCGCCAAGCGGCTGCATGTCAGCCAGCCGCCGCTGAGCACGCAGATCAAGGCGATGGAGGAGGAGCTCGGCACTCAGCTGTTGTCGCGGACGCGGCGTGCGGTCGAACTCACCCAGGCTGGCCAATTGCTGCTGGAGCACGCACGGCGTGCCGTCAGCGAGCTCGACCTCGCGTCGGAGACTGTGCGCCGTGCAGCGCGCGGCGAAGCCGGTGCGGTCCGCGTCGGCTTCACCGACTCGGTGCCGATGCTCGAGATGTTCGCCGAACTGTTCCGCAGCTTCCGCGGCAGCTATCCGCGGGTGAAGATCGAGCTCAGGCACATGTCGACGGCAAAGCAGCTGCAGGCGCTCGCTGACGCCGAGCTCGACGTCGCGATCATGCGGCCGCCGCTGGATTTCCGGCCCGCGGCCGATCTGCAGGTTCATGTCGTCTGGCGCGACCGGTTGATGGTGTTCCTGCCGCTCGATCATCCGCTGGCCGCCGCGCCCGGCAAGCTCAGCGTTGCGGACCTTGCCGAGCACGAATTCGTCGGCATGGCAGAGAGCGGTTGCGGCGTTGGCGACCAGGCGGCGATGCTGTGCCGGCGGGCCGGCTTTGCGCCGCGGATCGCGCAGGAGGCGCATGAACTGCGCACGGTGCTCAGCCTCGTCGCCGCGGGGATCGGACTTTCGATCCTGCCGTCCTGCTACCAGCACGCCGGCGTCATGAACGTTGTCGCCAAAGCTCTGGACACGCCGGATGCGGAGAGCCGCATGCTGGTGGCGATGCGCTCGAACGCCTCGCTGCTGCCGCGCCGGTTCGTCGAATGCGCGCTGCAGGCGGCGTCGCGAAGCGCACCGCCGCTCGTCCCCGAGGTCGCTGCGGCGATCCGCTGATCGAGCCGCGCCGAGGCCGATCGCGCGCGCATGAGATGGCGGCCTGCCGTGCACGGCGGTCCGCGCTCCCATACTTTCGTCGGCCGTAGTCTCCCGGAATGCAGTCTGGCGTCGCTCTTGCATACTTCAATGCAAGGTGCTGGGGCGCCGATTCGTCGTGTTTCGCCGGCAAAGGCAATGTCGCCGGCGAACAGCAAGTGATGCGCGCCCGCAGCTGGATCGACACTTGCGGAGACGACACCATGCACGCCATCACGCGTGCGGCACTGCTGCTCGGGACGATGTGGTTGACATCGCCGACCCTGGCGCGCGACGACGGCCGCTACGCCAATTCTCCTCTAAAGCCCTGGTTTGAAAGCCTGCACAGCGGTTACGGACAATGCTGTTCCGACGCCGACGGATCCGTGGTCGCCGATCCGGACTGGGAATCGGATCACGGTCATTACCGCGTGCACATCGACGACGAATGGGTCGTGGTGCCGGACGAGGCCTTGATCACCGAGCCGAACAAGATCGGGCGAACCATGGTGTGGAAGCACTATATCGACGGCCACCCGCGCGTGCGCTGCTTCATGCCGGGCAGCATGACCTGAGGGTTCTCACTCAGGCGCGCGACGTGTGAGGAAGCGCGTGACCACGCCGCCGAGCGTGGCGTGGTCGAGTGGCTCAGTGAGCGATGCCTTGGCGGTTTCGACCACGGCGTCGGGCGCGAGGCCGCGGCGCAGCTCGCACAGCGCGTCGGCGTAATCGGCGGTGAACTCCGGATGCGGCTGCACCGACAGCGTCGTGCCGTTGGCATAGAGCAGCCCGGCATGCGGCGTGAACTCGGACGACATGATAGTGCGTGCGGAGGCGGGCGGGGTAATCACCTGGTCCTGATGCGAGGCGGCCGCCGCGATCGTCTCGCCGTCGATCAGCCCGTTGTCCGGCGCTATCCGATAGATGTGGCGGCCGATGCCCCAGCCCTTCTCCGATTTGCGCACCGTGCCGCCGAGCGCCTGCGCGATCAGCTGATGGCCAAAGCAGACGCCGAGCATCGGAACACGCGTGTCATGGGCGGCGCGCACAAAGGCTTCGAGCGGCGCGATCCAGGCGACATCGTCATAGACGCCGGCCGCTGATCCCGTGATCAGGATCGCATCCAATGTGGCCGGATCCGGAAGTGCCTCACCGTTGGCGACGCTGACGACGTCGCAGGCGATCGAGGGATCGGCAGCGGCCACCATACGCTGGAACATCTGCGGATAGCTGCCGTGGCGCTCACGGAATTGCGGACTGACGAGCCCGGTTTCGATGATGGTGATGCGGGGCATTGAACGCGCTGATGGATGAGCGGGGATGATCCAGCGTTTACTCCGAAAGCGCTGGGGGCCACAAGCCGCACACGGGCGGCCGCCGCTCAATTCCGCGACGGCGCCGCCGCGTCGATCGTTGCGGTGTGCTGTGCCGCCGGCGTCGGGCTTTCGATCGCCGGCGTCGTCGCGACGATCACAGGCTCGGTGCGGTAGCGCGGCAGCTGGTCCTCGAGCGAGTAGCCGACGCAGAGCGCGAGGCTCGACCAGACCGCCATGCTGAAATACAGCGACATCCAGGCGATCTCCTCGCGCCACTCGGCGATGTCATGGGTCACGACCCAGCGCCGGCTGACGTCGCGCAGGCCTTCGAGCGGATGCAGCAGGGTGCCGCCGGCCGCGAGATTGGCGCGCCAGCGGTTCAGATACATCGGGACGTCGACGGTCATCAGGAAGGCGAGGAAGGCGGCGATGCCGACGATCGCGACGATGAAGGCCCAGCGCACCGGGCCATTAAACTCTGGCAGCAGCCGGCACAGCGCGATCCCGACCAGGAAGAACACCACGGCCCAGATCGAGTTCTCGATCGCGTTGCAGAGATAATGGGTGGTCAGCACCGCATACCAGGAGAAGCATTCCGCGATCACGATCAGCGGCACGATGATCCAGGCGATGGTGATGGTGGTCTCGGCGCCGGTCATAGTGCCGAGCTGATGCAGGATGATCGCCCATTGCGCGGCGAAGCAGACCTCGGCGACGGTGGCAACCGTGCGGCCGACCACGACGCTCGACAGCCAGGTGTCGAACAGGCAGATGCGCTGCACGTCGGCGCGCGGCAGCACCGAGCGGAAGGCGCAGCCGAACACATAGGCCGCGCAGAGCAGCAGCATCAGGCCGATGCCCGACGTGTTGCTGAGGCTGCCGTTCGATTGCTCGTGGAACTGGCGGTACAGCGCGAACCAGATCGCGATGTTGGCGGCACTGACGAGGCTCAGGAAGCCCCACCACCGGACCACTGGATTCGACCAAGCCAGCGAAACCGGCCGCGCCCGCCACTCCATGCTCATTCACCGCTCCGCGTGTAACCGAACTGATATCGAATTGTAGCAATTCTGTCATAGAAGGTGGCGAATCACGACTAAAAAATGCGTGTGGCGCAGGGCTGGGCGGCTCCGATTGTGACAGCGTTTGTGACAGCGCGGCGTTTGTGACAGTGAGCGCGTGGCTGCGCCGGCCCCTCCGTTCGTCATTCCGGGGCGCGAGCCCGGAATGACGATGGAGGGAGTCCAGCCTTCGCGATCGTGATCGAGGTTGGCGCCTGCCCGGTAGGCAGGCGTCACGCGATCATCTATTGAACGGCCTTCCATTTTCGGGCCGATCCCGCACGGGCGGCTTCACGCCAAGGCGCCTTGTGACGACGGACATGACGGCCAGCTACGATCCGCTGCTCCGCCGGATTCACTGGGCGACGGCGGTGCTGTTCATCGCGGCGATGCTGATCGGGCTCTATTGCGGGCTGCAGCCGGCGGGGACGTCGCCGCGGCGCGAGCTGCTCGAGCTGCACAAGTCACTCGGCGTCACCCTGTTCTTCCTAGCGATTCTGCGGCTGATGGTGCGCGCCGTGACCACGGCGCCACCGGAGCCGGGTTCGTTCTCGCCGCTGGTCAGGATCGCCGCAAGGCTCAATCACTGGGCGCTCTACGCCATCCTCTTCGTGATGCCGGTGACCGGAGACATGGTCTCGTCGGCCGGCGGCTATTCGCTGCGCTATTTCTGGACTTTCAGCTGGCCGCGCCTGTTCGCCGACAACAAGGCGGTCGCGGAGGCCGGCGAGCTGGCGCATGGCGCGCTGGCCTACTTCGTTTATGCCGTGGTCGCGCTGCACATCGCCGCGACACTCTGGCATGTCGTCGTCAAGAAGGACGAGACGCTGGCGCGGATGTGGCCGCGTGCGAAAACACGGTGAACGTGGCGGAGTGTTGTTCGGATATACCTCTCCCCGATGGGGAGAGGTGGAACTGCAGTCAGCCGCGCAGCGCGGTTTCCGGAATGGTGCGGCGGACCACCTCGCGCATCGCGAAGCTGGAATGGATGCGGGCGACGCCCGGCATCCGCGACAGATGCTGCTTGTGGATGCGCTCGAAGTCGGCGATGTCGCGGGCAATGACCTGCAGATGATAATCGTCGCTGCCCGACATCAGATGGCAGGATACGACGTCGGGGCAGCGCGCGATCGCGGCCTCGAAGGCTGCGAGATAATCCTCGCTCTGCTTCTCCAGCGTGATGGTGACGACAACTGTTGTCACAAGGCCAAGCGCAGTCGGCTCAAGGTCGACGCGGTAGCCGCGGATCACGCCGATCTCCTCGAGATGACGGATGCGCCGCGCACAGGCGGTCGGCGACAGCCCGACCTTTTCAGCGAGCTCGATCTGGCTGGCGCGAGCGTCGGCGACGAGCTCTGCAAGGATTCTGAGATCAATACGATCGAGACCGTCCACGCAGTTTTCCTTCGAAGGCTGAGCTGGAAACGAAGGATATGAGCGCATCTGCATGTGCACAAGCCGGAATTCGCTGAGAAACGCCATGTGACGAGGAATAGCCTTGGGGCTAACGGAAACGAATCCTTCAAGGAGCGGACCATGCGCATCGGCGTGCCCAAGGAAATCAAGGTCGAGGAATATCGGGTCGGGCTGACGCCTGCCTCGGTGCGGGAATATGTGGCGCACGGCCACGAAGTGGTGGTCCAGCGCGGCGCCGGTGACGGCATCGGTGCCGGCGATGACGTCTACACCCAGGCCGGCGCACGGATTGCCGACACCGCAGAAGAGGTGTTCTCGGTCGCCGAAATGATCGTGAAGGTGAAGGAGCCGCAGCCATCCGAATGGATCAAGCTGCGCGAAGGCCAGATCCTCTTCACCTATCTGCATCTCGCGCCCGACGTGCCGCAGACCGCGGGGCTCGTCGCCTCCGGCTGCACGGCGGTCGCCTATGAGACCGTGACCGACGCGCATGGCGGGCTGCCGCTGCTCGCGCCGATGAGCGAAGTCGCGGGCCGGCTCGCGATCGAGGCCGCAGGTGCTGCGCTGCGCAAATCCGCCGACGGCATGGGCAAGCTGCTCGGTGGCGTGCCGGGCGTTCCGCCGGCGCGCGTTGCGATCATCGGTGGCGGTGTGGTCGGCACCCACGCGGCGCGGATGGCCGCCGGCCTTGGCAGCGACGTCACCATCCTTGACCGTTCATTGCCGCGGCTCCGCGCGCTCGACGACCTCTTCCTCGGGCGCGTCCGCACCCGTTACGCCACGCTGGAAGCGATCGAGCAGGAAGTTTTCGCGGCTGACGTTGTGATCGGCGCGGTGCTGGTGCCCGGCGCCAGCGCGCCGAAACTTGTCTCGCGCGCGCAGCTTGCAGGCATGAAACGCCGTGCGGTGCTGGTCGACGTCGCGATCGACCAGGGCGGCTGCTTCGAGACCTCGAAGCCGACCACGCATCAGGCGCCGACCTATCTGGTTGACGACATCGTGCACTATTGCGTCGCCAACATGCCGGGCGCGGTGCCGGTCACCTCGAGCCACGCGCTCAACCACGCCACCTTGCCGTTTGGCCTGGCGCTGGCGTCGAAGGGGTTGCGCGCGCTGGTCGAGGATCCGCATCTGCGCGCAGGCCTCAACGTCCATCGCGGCCGCATCACCAACCGCGCCGTGGCCGAGAGCCAGCATCTCGCTGTCGTGATGCCGGAGGAAGCGCTGGCGTCGTAGGATACAAGGTCGAGCACTTGTAGCCCGGATTTCGCTTCGCTTCATCCGGGCTACGGCGCTGCATCGGTCAGCTCCCTCAGCCGGCTCTGCATGACTTCAATGATGTGCGCGCGCTTTGCCGCGATGCGTTCGATGGGGCCGCCGATGCCGATCGCGAGCGGAGCGCGTCGCTTCGGTCGGGGGATAAGCATGCCAATTGTGTTCGCGCCCGGCGTCGTGCGGCCGCCCGTCTCGGAAAAGCCGCGGCGGCGAATGCGCTCGACCTCCTCGAGAAAGGCCGATTCGCGAACCCGCGCTGACTGACTCGGCTCCTCGGCGTTGTTGCGCCGGATAATGCCGCGGATTTTGATGTTCGGCATTTGGCTCAGCAGCACATGTCCGAGCGCGGTCCGAACCATCGGCCGTATCTGACCGGCTTGAGCGGTGTACTGAAGCTGAGAGCCGCCGGGGACGACGTGCAGATACTGCATCCCGGCGGCGCCGGCCTGTTGTCCAAGCATGACGGTTTCGCCGCCCGTCGCGGTCCAGAGTTCCTCCATCAGGTCGGTGAGCTTGGTATCGCGGAACGGAGAACGACGGATCCAGTCACCGAGCAGATTGACCCGGTAGCTCGGGATGAAACGCCGGGTCTTTCGCTCGTATTCAAGGTAGTTCAATTCAACGAGACAGCGAAGCAACACGGACGTGCTCGATTGGGGCATCTCCAGCGCGGACGCTATTTCAGTCACGGAAGCCGCCCGCTTTGTTTTCCGAAAGAACTCCAGAACTGCAAACGTCCGCGTGGCCGATTTGACGATGGCCGTCTTATTCGGATTCGGCATGGCTGGCTCCTCGGCGGGTCAAGTACCGCACCTCCATCACATATGTGATGTTAGGGCAAAACTGCTTCACTTGACGACAACTTTGGCACAGATTGGCGCCCAACAAGACCAAGCCATGGAAACGCAGAGAGCAGGGGAAGGCGGATGCCCGGCCGAAGTTTGCTCGAGAAGATCTGGGACCAGCATGTCATTGCTCGTTTGAGCGAGGACACCGATCTCCTTCATATCGACCGCCATCTGCTGCACGATCTCGGCGGCTCGCGCGGCCTGCTCGATCTCAAGAGCCGCGGCCTCAAGGTTCACAATCCCGAGCTGACATTCGCAACGCCGGATCACGCGCTGTCGACGGCGCCCGGCCGCGCCGGAACCAGCAAGATCGGACAGGAATTGCTGGCCGCGCTGCGGGTCGAGACGGCGGCGAGCGGCATCACGCTGTTCGATGTCGATCAGCCCGGCCAGGGCATCGTCCATGTCATCGGGCCGGAACTCGGCCTCAGCCTGCCGGGCGCGACGATCGTCTGCGGCGACAGCCACACCTGCACCCATGGCGGCTTAGGGGCGCTCGCCTTCGGCATCGGGTCGAGCGAGCTCACCCATGTGCTGGCGACGCAGGCGCTGATCCAGAAGCGTCCGAAGACGATGCGCGCGCGCTTCGAGGGCAAGCTGCCGCTCGGCGTCACCGCCAAAGACATGATCCTCGCGCTGATCGGGCATATCGGTGCTGCCGGCGGCACCGGCTATGCGGTCGAATATGCCGGCAGCGCGATCCGCGCGCTGCCGATCGAGGGAAGGCTGACGATCTGCAATCTCTCGATCGAACTCGGCGCGAAGATGGGCATGGTGGCGCCGGACGAGAAGACCTTCGAATTCCTGCGCGGCCGCCCCTACGCGCCGCAAGGCGAGATGTGGGATCTCGCGGTCAAGGCGTGGCGCGAACTGCCGAGCGATCCCGACGCGGTGTTCGACCGCGAGGTCGTGATCGACGTCGAAAAGATCATCCCGCAGGTGACCTGGGGCATCAGCCCCGAGCACGTCGTCGGCGTCGATGGCGTCATTCCCGATCCGAAGACGGTCGACGATCCCTTGCGGCGCGCCGCGATCGAGACCGCGCTCGAGTATATGGGCCTGCAGGGCGGTGCGCCGATCGCCGGCACGCCGGTCGACTGGGTGTTCATCGGCTCCTGCACCAACAGCCGGCTGAGCGATCTGCGCGCGGCGGCCGAGGTCGCGCGCGGCCGCAAGGTCGCGGCCGGGGTCCGCGCCTGGGTGGTGCCGGGCTCGGAAAACGTCAAGCGCGAGGCGGTCGCCGAAGGGCTCGACAAGATCTTCATCGATGCCGGCTTCGAGTGGCGCGAGCCCGGCTGCTCGATGTGCCTTGCCGCCAATGGTGAGGTGGTGGCGCCCGGGCAGCGCTCGGTCTCGACCTCGAACCGCAACTTCGTCGGCCGGCAGGGGCCGCGGGCGCGGACGCATCTGGCGAGCCCCGCGAGTGCGGCGGCCTCAGCCATTGCCGGCGCGATCGCCGATGTCAGGATCATGGGACGCCAGTGATGCCAAAACCGTTCGACAAGGTCACCGCGACCGCTGCGCCGATCATGCGCGCCAATATCGATACCGACGTGATCATTCGGATCGAGCGCCTGGTCGGCAACGGGGTCCGCGGCACGCTCGGCAAATGGGCGTTCGGCTCGCTGCGCTATCTGCCTGATGGCTCCGAGAATCCTGATTTCATCCTCAACCGCGAGCCGTACCGGGAGGCGGAGATCTTGGTTACGGGGCCGAATTTCGGCTGCGGCTCGTCGCGCGAGGGCGCGGTGTGGTCGCTGCAGGAGCGCGGCATCCGCGCCGTCATCGGCTCCGGCTTCGGCGACATCTTCTTCGCCAACTGCTTCCAGAACGGCATCCTGCCTGTCGTCATCGACAAGGCGGTGGTGGATCAGCTTGCCGCCGATATCGAGGCGACGCAGGGCGCGGGCAAGGTCTCGATCGACCTCGAGGCACAGACCATCGCCTCGCCGTCGGGCGCGCGGCATTCGTTCGAGATCGACCCGCGGCGGCGCGAAGGGCTGTTGAAGGGGCTCGACGAGGTGGCGCTGACATTGCAGCGCGATGACGAGATCCACGCCTTCCAGGCTTCTGACCGCACGGCGCGGCCCTGGATTCATTTTCAGAAGACGCCTGCTTCAAGGACACCGGCATGAACACGCAATCCAACATGGTCAAGGTCGCCGTGGTCGGCGGCGAGGGCATCGGTCCTGAGGTCACCGCGCAGTCGCGTCGCGTGCTCGAGTGGTTCGCAGCCAAACGGAACGTGCCGATGACCCTGCGCGAGGCGCAATACGGCCTGATCCCGTATCTCGCCACCGGCAAGGTGCTGCCCGAGGACACCGCGGAGGCGATGGACGAGGCCGACGCCATCCTGTGGGGCGCGACCGGCGGGCCGGAGACCACCGAAGTGCCCGCGGCGGCGCGCAAGGCCGGCAGTCTCTTGGGGCTGCGCAGCAAATACGATCTCTACGCGAACTTGAGGCCGATCGTGGCGAGCCCGGCGCTGTCGGCGTCGGCGCCGCTCAAGCCCGAGGTGCTCGACGGCGTCGACTTCGTCATCATCCGTGAATTGACCAGCGGCATCTATTTCGGCGAGCCGCGCGGCATCGAGACATTGCCGGACGGCCAGCGCCGCGGCTTCAACACCGAGCAATACACCACCAACCAGATCCGCCGCGTGGCGCGCTCGGCATTCGAACTGGCGCGAACCCGGCGCAACAAGGTCTGCTCGGTCGACAAGGCCAATGTGCTGGAGACCAGCGTGGTCTGGCGCGAGGAGGTGATCAGGCTGCACAAGGAGGAGTTCTCCGACGTCGAGCTGACCCATCTCTATGTCGACAACGCCGCGATGCAGATCGTGCGCGAGCCGCGTCAGTTCGACGTGATGGTGACGGGCAACATCTTCGGCGACATCCTGTCCGACTGCGCGGCGATGGCGTCAGGCTCGCTCGGCATGCTGCCGTCGGCCTCGCTCGGTCCGGTGGATCGCTTCGGCCGGCGCAAGGCGCTCTATGAACCCGTGCATGGCAGCGCGCCCGATATCGCGGGCAAGGGCATCGCCAATCCGCTCGGCTCGATCCTCAGCGTCGCGATGCTACTCCGCCTGACGCTGAACCGCGCCGAGGATGCCGACTTGCTGGAAAAGGCGGTGCAGACCGCGCTGGCATCCGGTGCGCGCACCGCCGATATCGCCGAGGCCGGGGCGAAGAAGCTGTCGACCGCCCAGATGGGCGATGCGGTGCTCAGCGCGCTCGACAAGATTTCGGCGAAGGAGCACGCGTGATGGCGCGCCTCACCATGCCCCACCTTTCAAGGCGATCGGCTCTGACGGTGATCGCCGCGGGCGGCGCGGCGCTGGCGACCGGGCGTGCATGGGCGCAGGCGGCCGCTGGCCGCGCGATCTATCCGGTCGCGGTGCCGGTCTATCAAACGCAATTTGTGGCGGACCGCATCGGCTACTTCAAGGAGGCCGGGCTCGACTGCAAGCTGGTGCAGGGCGGCAGCGGCGTGAAGACCCGCGAGATCATCGCCTCGTCGCAGGGCGACGTCGGGATCGGCGACGTCACCCATCCGATGCAGCTGACCAATCACGGCCGTGCGGCGCGCGTGCTGCTGCCGGTCGACACACGGTCGAACTCGGTGATGTTCATCCTGCGCAAGGATCTGAAGGACCAGGGCATCAACTCGCTGGAGGCCTTCGCGCAGTGGAAGCGGCCCGACGGCCGCAAGCCGATCGTCTCGGTCTCCTCGCTCGGCGGCACCAACCACGTCTGGGCATCCTACTACATGGAAACCATGGGGCTCGACGACAAGGTGACCTGGATCGGCACCGGCAATGTCGACACCATGCTCGGTTCGCTGAAGTCGAAGCAGGTTGACATCCTCGTCAGCTCGTTGTCGCTGTTGAACGAGGCGCAGCAGCAGGGCTGGGGCGAATTGCTGTTCGACGGCACCGATGAAGCGATCTGGAACAAGCATATCGGCGGCAAGGTGCCGGTCACCGCGCACTTCACACTGCAGGCGACCATCGACAAGGACCCCGCCAAGATGCAGGCCTATGTCACCGCGCTGTGGCGCGCCTCGCAATGGATCAAGGCGCACAAGCCGGCCGAGGTCTACGACGCCATCGAGCCCTATGTCGGCAGCACGTCGCGCGACGCCAACCTGCTCGAGATCACTGCGATCCAGAAGGTTGCGGACTATGAGGGCTCGATCGACGCCGCAAGCTTCGCGCGCGGCGAGAAGGTCTGGTTCCGTGAGATGACCGGCATCAAGCCGCTCAAGATCGCTGATGTGGTCAACTCCAATCTGATCGACGCGGCGCGAAAGGCCTATCCGGGTTGAGCGCGCTCGAGACGAGCGCAACTGTATCGCCGCGCGCCTCGGCCGACCGCCGCGTCGAGGTCAGGGGCCTGAGCAAGTCGTTCCAGCTCGCCAGGACCACCATCGAGGCCGTCCGCGACGTCAGCTTCGACGTGCGCCGCGGTGAGTTCGTTGCGCTGCTCGGGCCGTCGGGCTCCGGCAAGAGCACGGTGCTCAACATGATCGCCTCGCTGATCCGCCCCACCGGCGGCGAGATCCTGATCGACGGCAAGCGCGTCGTCCCCGGCAAGGCGACGCCCAATGTCGGCTACGTCTTCCAGCGCGACACGCTGTTCCCCTGGCGGACCGTCGCCGACAATATCGGCTACGGGCTGGAGCTATCCGGCGTGCCGGCGCAGGAACGGAAAGAGCGCATCGCGCAATGCGTCGCTCAGGCTGGGCTGAAGGGATTCGAACACGCCTATCCGTCGGCGCTGTCGGGCGGCATGCGGCAGCGCGCGGCGTTGATGCGGACCTTGATCGTCGAGCCGCAGATTCTTCTGATGGACGAGCCGTTCGGCGCGCTTGACACCCACACCAAGATCGACATGCACGAGGTGCTGCTTCGGATCTGGGAGCGCGAGCAGCAGACCGTGCTGTTCGTCACCCACGATCTCGGTGAGGCGTTGACGCTGGCTGATCGCATCATCCTGTTCTCGGCGCGGCCGGGCCGGATCAAGGACATGTTCGCGGTCGATTTCACGCGTCCGCGCGATGCGGTGAAGGTGCGCGAGACCCCGCGCTATGCCGAGCTGTTCCAGCATATCTGGCACTCGCTCGGCGAGGAATTCGTCAAGGGTCGCAGCGCATGAGACGATACAGCACGCTCGGCACGATCGGCTGGCAGGTCCTGATCTGCGCCATCGTGCTGTCGGTGTGGCAATGGGGCTACGACCTGCGCACCAAATTGCCTTGGCTGGTGCCCGATTTGCTCGACCCCTACTTCATCTCGAAGCCGTCGATGATCTTCGACAACTTCCTGATCCAGAGCTGCCTGACCTCAAAGCTTGGCGTCTTCAACGGCTGGTTCAACGGCGAGTTCGCAAAGTGCCTGGCGCGCAATGAGAACAATCTCTGGGCCGCGACGGCGATCACCCTGAAGAACACCTTCTTCGGCTTCGTCACCGGCGTGGTCAGCGGCTTCGCCGCCGGGCTGATCCTCGGGCGGTCCGATCGCTTGAGCGCGATCTTCCAGCCGTTCATCACCGCGGTGAATTCGATCCCGCGGATCGCGCTAGCACCGATCATCGTGCTGGCGTTCGGGATCGGCGACATGTCCAAGATCGTGACCTCCTGGATCGTCGTCGTGTTCCTGGTGTTCTTCAACACCTTCGAGGGCGCACGCTCGATCGACGAAGGCTTTACCAATGCCGCGCGGCTGCTCGGCGCCAGCGAGTGGCAGATCACCCGCACCGTGGTGATCCCCTCGACCATGGCCTGGGTGTTCGCTTCGCTGACGCCGGCGATCTCCTTCGCGCTGATCGGCGTGATCGTCGGCGAGTTCATCGGCGCCGAGCGCGGCATAGGCCGCCTCATCATCGAGTCCGAGGCGCGTGGGGAAGCCTCAGGCATGATGGTCGCGGTCGTGGTCTTGATGCTGGTCGGCGTCGTGCTGTCGGCGATCATCTGGCGGCTGCAGGCCTATCTGTTGCGCTGGCAGCGTCAGCGCAGCGCCGAGTAGAAAGCGGCTCGCGGCGACATTTGATTGTCGCACGCGGGCCATTTCCAGACATGGGATTTTCAGACTTGGGCCGGCTCAGATTCGTGCTGCGGTTTCCGGCGGAGCTGCGACTGCGGTCTCCGACGGCGAGGTCTCGCCGTCGAGCCAATCCTGCTCCTTGGCCAGCGCGCGCCAGGCCGCCTCCATGCGCTTGAAGCGGTTGTAGGTCGGCTCGTCGTCGGCGCGCTCGGCGAGCTGCGCGCAGTTCTCCGCATTGTCGAGGAAGTGCTGCGATTGCTTCATGGAACGTCCTCCTGTTGATGAGGACGTGGGACATCAATTCTGGCTATTCAACGCGCGGAACATGAGCATTTCGCCACAGAGGTGAATACCTGTTCAGCGGGGTTCCGCTTTCGCGAACGCTGCGCTGTATACGGGTGCTAGGTGACCGGCGCCGGGTTGAACAGCGTGAGATCGTTATGAATGCCCCAGCGGTCCGACCACGGCTTGATCCGTCCGCTGGCGACGTCGAGGATCAGGCGGAACAGGTCCCAGCCGGTCTCCTCGATCGTCTTCTCGCCGGTCGCGATGCAGCCGGCGTCGAAATCGATCAGGTCCTTCCAGCGCCGCGCCAGCTCGCTGCGGGTCGCGACCTTGATGACGGGCGCTGCGGCAAGGCCATAGGGCGTGCCGCGGCCGGTGGTGAACACCTGCAAGGTCATGCCGGAGGCGAGCTGCAGCGTGCCGCAAATGAAGTCGCTGGCCGGCGTCGCAGCAAACAGCATGCCTTTCTGCCGTGCCTTTTCACCGGGCGACAGTACGCCCGCGATCGGGCCGGAGCCGGATTTCACGATCGAGCCCAGGGATTTCTCGACGATGTTGGCGAGCCCGCCCTTCTTGTTGCCCGGCGTAGTGTTGGCGCTGCGGTCGGCGCCGCCGCGGGCGAGATAGGCGTCGTACCAGGCCATCTCGCGGATCAGCGCGCGGCCGACATCCTCGTTGACGGCGCGGCGGGTCAGCAGCTGGATCGCGTCGCGCACCTCGGTGACTTCCGAGAACATCACGGTCGCGCCGGCGCGAACCAAGAGGTCCGCCGCGAAGCCGACCGCGGGGTTCGCCGTAACGCCAGAGAACGCATCGCTGCCGCCGCATTGCAGGCCGATCACGAGATCAGCGGCCGGGCAGGTCTCGCGTTTGCGGGCGTTGAGCATCTTCAGGCGGGCCTCGGCCTGGGTCATGATGGCGTCGACGATGGCGCCGAAGCCGTCAAACGCTTCGTCCTGCATCCGCACGATGGCGTCGCTGACGCCTTCCGGCACCAGCCGTTCCGGCGCGAGCTTCTCGCAGCCGAGCCCTATGACCAGGATCTCGCCGCCGAAATTCGGATTGAGCGCGAGGTTCTGCAGCGTGCGGATCGGCACCACGGCGTCGGGTGCCGTGATGGCGACGCCGCAGCCGTAAGCGTGCGTCAGCGGCACGACGTCGTCGACATTGGGGTATTTCGGCAATAGCTCGGCGCGGATGCGCTTGACGGCATATTCCATCGTGCCCTTGACGCATTGCACGGAGGAGGAGATGCCAAGGATGTTCTTGGTGCCGACCGAGCCGTCGGGATTGCGAAAGCCTTCGAACGTAAAACCTTCGAGCGGCGGCAGCGCGGGCGGCACTGCGGTTGCGATCTCGAGCTGATCGAGCGACGGCGCGTCGGGCATGCGGATGCGTGCCTCGTCGACCCATTCGCCGGCCAGGATCGGCGACAGCGCATGGCCGATCACCTCGCCATAGCGGATGATCGGCGCGCCCTCGGGGATGTCTTCCAGCGCCGTCTTGTGGCCCTGCGGCACGAAGGCGCGCAGCATCAGGCCGCAGGCGAAGCGCGAGCCGGCAGGCAAGCCGAAATCATTCACGACGATCGCGACATTGTCGCGCGCGTTGAGCTTGATGTAGCGGGGCTGCTCCTGCGCGCCGATCGACTGGTCCACAACGAATTCCTCCTGGCTTCGCTTCACTCTCCCGCTTGCGGGGGAGGTCGGCACGCGTAGCGTGACGGGTGGTGGCTCTCTCCACAGTGTGACTCGTGGAGAGAGCCCCCACCCCAACCCTCCCCCGCAAGCGGGAGAGGGGGCGCAGCACCGACGAGGTGCGACTGCCTTCACCCCGGGAAAGTATAAGCCGTCTTCACCGTGGTGTAGAACTCGCGGGCATAGGCGCCCTGTTCGCGCGCGCCGTAGCTCGAGCCTTTGCGGCCGCCGAACGGCACGTGGTAGTCGACGCCGGCGGTCGGCAGATTGACCATCACCATGCCGGCCTCGCTGTTGCGCTTGTAGTGCGAGGCGTATTTCAGGCTCGACGTGCAGATGCCCGAGGCGAGGCCGAACTCGGTGTCGTTGGAGATCGCAAGCGCCTCCTCATAGTCCTTGGCGCGGATCACGCAGGCCACCGGGCCAAAAATCTCCTCGCGGGCGATCCGCATCTGGTTGGTCGCCTCGGTGAACAATGCCGGCTGCAGATAGAAGCCAGGCGTCTCGCGGTTGAGCAGCTCGCCGCCCCAATGCAGGCGGGCGCCTTCGTCCTGGCCGATCTTGAGGTAGCGGAGGTCCTGGTCGAGCTGGCTCTGGTCGACCACAGGGCCGACATGCACGCCGCTCTTCAGCGCGTCGTCCACCGAAAGCCCCTTCATGCGCTCGGTCATTGCGGCGACGAAGCGATCGTGAATTCCCGCGGTGACGATCAGGCGCGAGGAGGCCGTGCAGCGCTGGCCGGTCGAGAAATAGGCGCCGTTGACCGCGACCTCGACCGCGACCTTGACGTCGGCGTCGTCGAGCACGACCAGCGGGTTCTTGCCGCCCATCTCGAGCTGGAACTTCTTCATCGGATTGGAGAGCACGCAGGCCTGCGCGATCTTGCGGCCGGTCTGAACCGAGCCGGTGAAGGAGATCGCCGCGACGTCGGGGTGATCAAGGAGAGTCTGGCCGACCACCGAGCCCGAGCCGACCACGAGGTTGAACACGCCGGCCGGTATGCCGGAGCGCGCGATGATCTCAGACAGCGCGTGCGCGGAGCCCGGCACCAGCTCAGCCGGCTTGAACACCACCGAATTGCCGTAGCAGAGCGCGGGCGCGATCTTCCAGGCCGGGATCGCGATCGGGAAATTCCATGGCGTGATCATGCCGATGACGCCGACCGGCTCGCGGGTGATCTCGACGTCGAGACCGGGGCGCACTGACGCGCCCTTCTCGCCCATCAGCCGCAGCGCTTCGCCGGCAAAGAACGCAAAGATCTGCCCGGCGCGCGCCACCTCGCCGATGCCCTCGGGGAGCGTCTTGCCTTCCTCGCGCGCCAGCAGGCGGCCGAGCTCTTCCTTGCGGGCGAGGATTTCGACGGAGATCCTGGTCAGTGCGTCAAAGCGCTCCTGGGGCGTCGAGCGCGCCCAGGCCGGGAAGGCGGCCTTCGCGGCGGCGATCGCCTTTTCGGTCTGCGCCTTGTCGGCCTTGGCGTATTCGCCGACCACGTCGGCCGTGTTGGAGGGGTTGATGTCCCGCGTAATGCTTGTTCCGTCGATCCATTCGCCGGCGATGAAGTTCTTCTGGTGAGCGGTCATGTTTCCAACCTTTCTTGTTAGCGCACGAGGCAGGGACGCTTATCGTCGAAGGTCCACCCCTGGATCAGGAACTGCATGGCCAGCGCGTCGTCGCGGGCGCCGAGGCCATGCTGCTTGTATAGCGCGTTCGCCGCCTCGATGGCACCGCGATCGAGCTCGATGCCGAGGCCCGGCCGATCCGGGATCGCGATCTTGCCGCCCTTGATCTGCAGCGGCTCCTTGGTCAACGCCTGGCCGTCCTGCCAGATCCAGTGGGTGTCGATCGCGGTCACCTTGCCGGGCGCGGCGGCGCCGACATGGGTGAACATCGCCAGCGAAATGTCGAAATGATTGTTGGAGTGCGAGCCCCAGGTCAGGCCGTTGTCGCGGCAGGTCTGCGCCACCCGCACCGAGCCCTGCATGGTCCAGAAATGCGGATCGGCCAGCGGAATGTCGACCGCGCCGAGCCGCAGCGCGTGGCTGAGCTGACGCCAGTCGGTCGCGATCATGTTGGTCGCGGTCGGTAGTCCCGTCGCGCGGCGGAACTCGGCCATGATCTCGCGGCCGGAGAAGCCGGCCTCGGCGCCGCAGGGGTCCTCGGCATAGGCCAGCACGCCATGCATGTCGCTGCAAAGCCGGACCGCCTCGTCGAGCGACCAGGCGCCGTTCGGGTCGAGCGTGACGCGTGCCTTGGGAAAGCGCTTGGCGATCGCGGTGACGGCCTCGATCTCCTCTTCGCCCGCGAGCACGCCGCCCTTGAGCTTGAAATCGGCAAAGCCGTAATGCGCCTGCGTCGCCTCGGCGAGGCGCACGATCGCCTCCGGCGTCATCGCAACCTGATGGCGCAGGTTGAACCAGTCCGGCTTGCCGGTCTCACCCTCGACGTAAGGAAGGCTGGTCTTCTTGCGGTCGCCGACGAAGAAGAGATAACCGAGCGTCTCGACGCTCGCGCGCTGCTGGCCTTCGCCGAGCAGCGCTGCGACCGGAAGATTGAGATGCTGGCCGAGCAGGTCGAGCAGCGCGGATTCCACTGCGGTCACGGCATGGATGGTGACGCGCAGGTCAAAGGTCTGCTTGCCGCGGCCACCGGCGTCGCGGTCGGCGAAGGTCTGGCGCATCGACGCCAGGATGTTGTTGCAGGCGCCGATGGTTTGGCCGATGACGAGGTCGCGGGCGTCCTCCAGCGTCTTGCGGATCTTCTCGCCGCCCGGCACCTCGCCGACGCCGGTGTGGCCGGAATTGTCGGTAAGAATGACGAGGTTGCGGGTGAAGAACGGCGCATGTGCGCCGCTCAGATTGAGGAGCATGCCGTCGCGGCCGGCGACCGGGATCACCTCCATCGCCGTGACGACGGGGGCGCCGGCAAAGCCGGTGCGGATCGTATCTTGAATCATCTGCTCCTCCCTTGGTCGTTGGCCGTTCGGCTTATTCCGCCGCCTGCTGGGTCGCTGCCTGCGGCAGCTTCGCCACCAGTGCCGCGAGCTCGGCGATCTCCTGCTCGGTGAGATCGGTCAGCGGCGGGCGCACCGGGCCGGAATCGCGGCCGATCACTTTCATGCCGGCCTTGATGATCGATACCGCATAGCCCTTCTTGCGATTGCGTATCGCGATCAGCGGCAGGATGAAATCCTTCAGGCCCGCATGGATGGTCTGATGATCGCGCCGGCGTA
Organism: uncultured Bradyrhizobium sp.; assembly: GCF_947648125.1. Classification (GTDB taxonomy): domain Bacteria; phylum Pseudomonadota; class Alphaproteobacteria; order Rhizobiales; family Xanthobacteraceae; genus Bradyrhizobium. The sequence continues at coordinate 134,943 of NZ_CANSMR010000021.1, forward strand.
CTGCAGCGTAGAATTTGGTCGCGAATTCCGGCACGAAGTTGAACACCGCCGACGAATAGGTGGTCACGCCCATGTCGAGATAGGGCAAGGCAAAGGTTTCCGCCGTCGGCAGGCCGCCGATATAGGTCAGGCGGTCACCGAGCCGGGTGTAGACACGGGTCATCAGCTCGATGTCGCCGATGCCGTCCTTGTAGCCGACGAGGTTCGGGCAGCGCTCGCAGAGGCGCGCCAGCGTGTCGGGCTGCAGGATCGCATTGTCGCGGTTGTAGACGATGACGCCGATCTTCACCGACGAACACACCGCCTCGACGTGGGCGGCGAGGCCGTCCTGCTCGGCATGGGTGAGATAGGGCGGCAGCAGCAGCAGGCCGTCGGCGCCGGCCTTCTCGGCGCCAACAGCGATCTCGCGCGCGATTGCGGTGCCGTAGCCGGTGCCGGCCAGCACGGGAACGCGGCCCTTGGTCTCTTCGACCGCGATCTTCACGACGTGCGGAACCTCGGCCGGCGTCAGCGAAAAGAACTCGCCGGTGCCGCCGGCGGCGAACAGGCCGGCGACGTCATAGCCGCACAGCCAGTCCATGTTGGCGCGATAGGTCGCCTCGTCGAACGAATAGTCCGGCTTGAACGGGGTCACAGGGAAGGACAGGAGGCCGCCACCGATTCTCGCGGCCATCTCCCGAGGGGTCATCTTGCTCATGGCGCCACTCCTTGAATGATGTTGGGATGAGGGATGCGCGAGCAGCGCGCGTCCATGGCCGAATTCTTAGGGAATGCTTCGATGCGCGTCCAAGCCAAACGCGGTATCGAGCGATGCTAACTCTGTATCAATCGCCGCGCAGATGCGGGGCGGCGATTTCGGTGGCGATCTCGATCAAGGACGGCAGCAACTGGTTCTCGTGATCGCGCCGCCACACCATGAACAGCTCGACCGGCACCGGCGCGCGCAGCTTCAGCGGTTTCAGCTTGACGTCCGCGATCTTCAGGCTGGCGGCGGCCTCCGGCACGATCGCGACGCCGAGCCCGGCGCGAACCATCGCGAGGATCGAGTGGATCTGGCTGAGATGCTGCACATAGCGCGGCAGCACGTCGGCGCGCGTGAACAGCGACACCAGGAGATCGTGGAAGTAGCGTGCCTCATAGGGCGAATACATCACGAAGGGCTGGTCGTCGAAATCCTTGATGCTGACGGTGTCGGCCGTGGCCAGTGGATGCTTCTTCGGGATCGCGGCGAGCAGCGGCTCGGCGACGACGCGCCGGCTCGCGAATTCCGGCCGCGCGATCGGCGGACGCAGCAGGCCGGCATCGATCTGGCCGGTGGTGAGCGCCTCGAACTGATCGCCGGAAACCATCTCCTTCAGGGAAAAATCGACCTCGGGCAGGCGGGAGCGGGCGGCTGCGATCAGGTCGGGCAGGAAGCCGTAGGCCGCTGCGGCGGTGAAGCCGATCTTGAGCGAGCCGGTCTTGCCGAGTGCGATGCGACGCGCGACCTGCGAGGCGGACTCCGCAAGCTTGAGGATGCGCCGCGCCTCAGGCAGGAAGCTGCGTCCCGCCGGCGTCAGCCGCACCGAGCGGCTGGTGCGTTCCAGCAGCGGCGCATCGACGATGTGCTCGAGCACCTGGATCTGCCGGCTGAGCGGCGGCTGCGTCATGTTGAGCCGCGCCGCGGCGCGACCGAAGTGCAATTCCTCGGCAACCGTGACGAAACAGCGGAGCTGGTTCAGGTCGAACATCGATGCTAGCCTGGAATGGATCGGTCGAGGATTGGTCCGTTCTAGCATCGATGCCTCCCACTGGCCAAGAAGACAAACAAGAAGACAAACAAGAAGACAAACAAGAAGACAAACAAGAAGACAAACAAGAAG
>NZ_CANSMR010000022.1 GCF_947648125.1 uncultured Bradyrhizobium sp.
GCTCCGAACAGCGGCGCCAGCACCCTCTCCCCTTGTGGGAGAGGGTGGCTTCGCGAAGCGAAGCCGGGTGAGGGGTTGTCTCCGCATCGGGATCGTGGAGAGGGTACCCCTCACCCAAGCGAGTTGCTGTCGACTAGCGGTGTAGCCCTCTCCCACAAGGGGAGAGGGCACATTAACTTCCATCGCGTTGCCCTGAGCGCGTCTCATTCCGCGGCCTCCGCGATCGCGGCGCGGCCGAGATCGACGACCTCGAGCGTGGTGCGGACGCGCTGCGTCGTGCCGTCCTGGAAGCGGATCACGGTGTCGACCGGGATGTCGGCCTTGCCGCGGTAGATCGCATCGATGATGTCGGCGTATTTCTCGTTGATCACGCTGCGGCGGACCTTTCGGGTCCGCGTCAGTTCTCCGTCATCGGCATCGAGCTCCTTGTAGAGCAGCAGGAAGCGTGAGATGCGTTGCGCGGGCGGCAAGGTGCCGTTGACCGTCTCGACCTCTTTCTTCAACAGCGCGTAAACCTCGGGCCGTGAGGACAGGTCGGTATAGGTCGTGAACGAGATCCGGTTCCTCTCCGCCCATTTCGAGATGATCGAGTAGCGGATGCAGATCATCGCGGCGAGCGCGTCGCGGCCGGCGCCGAGCACGACAGCCTCGGCGACATAGGGCGAGAATTTCAGCTTGTTCTCGATATATTGCGGCGAGAAGCGCTCGCCGCGCGATGTCTCGGCGAGGTCCTTGATGCGGTCGATCACCACGAGCTGCCGGTTGTCGTTGTAGTAGCCGGCATCGCCCGAGTGCATCCAGCCGTCCTTGATCTCGGCGACCGATGCTTCGGGGTTCTTGTAATAGCCGTGGAACATGTTCGGGTGCCGCACCACGATCTCGCCGACGCCGTTGACGTCGGCATTGTCGATGCGGATCTCGATGTTGTCGGCCATCGGAATGCCCGTGGTATCGGGATCGACCTTGCCTTCGGGATGCAGCGTGTAGGCGCCGAGTAGCTCGGTCTGGCCGTACAGCGTGCGCAGCGGCACGCCCATCGCCTGGAAGAACTTGAAGGTATCCGGCCCGAGCGCCGCGCCGCCGGTTGCCGCGGAGCGCAGCCGCGTGAAGCCGAGCCGGTCGCGCAGCGCACGGAACAAGACCTTGTCGGCGAACATCGAGTGCTTGCCTTCGGCGAGCGCCGCAAGCCCGGTCTTCATGCCGAGATCGTAGAGCCGCTGCTTGAACGGAGAGGCATCCATCACCCCGGCGCGGACGTCGGCCGCGATCGATTCCCAGACCCGCGGCGCGAACAGCACGAAGGTCGGCGCGATCTCGCGGAAGTCGTTCATCATCGTGTCGGGCTCTTCGACGAAGTTGACCTTCATCCGGGAGAGCAGCGCTTTGCCCAGCGCGTAGATCTGTTCCATGATCCAGGGCAGCGGCAGCACCGAGACATATTCGTCGTCCGGCCCCTTCGGATCGAAGGCGAGATAGGTCGCGCAGTGCCGCAGCACGCGCCCGGCCGAGAGCATCGCAAGCTTCGGATTGGCTGTCGTGCCCGAGGTCGTGCAGAGGATCGCGACGTCCTCGCCCTTCGTGGCGTCGACCAGCCGGTCGTACAGCCCTGGCTCGCGCGCGGCGCGGTCGCGGCCCAGCGCGACGAGCTTGCTCGCCTCCATCAGCCGCGGATCGTCGTATTTGCGCATGCCGCGCGGATCGGAATAGACGATGTGCTTGAGATTGGGCACGCGGTCGGCAAGGCCGAGCAGCTTGTCGACCTGCTCCTCGTCCTCGGCGAAGACCAGCTTGGCCTCGCCATAGGTCAGGAGATAGGAAGCTTCCTCGTCCAGCACGTCGCGGTAGAGGCCGAGGCTCATCGCGCCGATCGCGTGGCTCGCGATCTCGGCCGCGACCCAGTCTGGCCGGTTGTCGCCGATGATGCCGATCACGTCGCCGCGGCCGAGCCCGAGCTCGACCATGCCGAGCGCGAAATCATGGGTGCGGGTCTGGTAGTCGTTCCAGGTGAATTCGCGCCACAGCCCGAAATCCTTCTCGCGCAGCGCGATCTCGCTGCCGTGCTCCCTGGCGTTGAGGCGCAGCATCTTGGGAAAGGTGTCGGCCTGCGCGGCGCGACCGGCATAGTCCATCATGCCGCGCTCTCCCGCACCGCCGGCTTGTCGTCGGGGTCGACCAGCACCTCGTCCTCTTCGCCGAGATAGGCGCGCTTGACGTGGGGATCGGCGAGCACGGCGGCCGGATCGCCCTCGGCGATCTTGCGGCCGAAATCGAGCACCATGACGCGGTGGGAGATGTCCATCACGACGCCCATGTCGTGCTCGATCATCATCACCGTCATGCCGAACTCTTCGTTGAGATCGACGATGTAGCGCGCCATGTCCTCTTTCTCTTCGAAGTTCATGCCGGCCATCGGCTCGTCGAGCAGGATCAGCTGCGGCTCGAGCGCCATCGCACGCGCGAGTTCGACGCGCTTGCGCAGGCCGTAGGGCAGGGTGCCGGCGGTCGCCTTGCGCACCGATTGCAGATCGAGGAAGTCGATGATCTCCTCGACCTTGCGGCGGTGCTCCAGCTCCTCGCGGCGCGCACCGGTCAGCCAGTACAGCGATCCCGTGATGAAGTTGTTCTTCAAGAGGTGATGGCGCCCGACCATGATGTTGTCGAGCACGCTCATATGGTGGAACAGCGCGAGATTCTGGAAGGTTCGTCCGATGCCGAGACGGGGCCGTGCGTTCGGGGTGAGGCCGGTGATGTCCTGGCCGCGATAGAACAGCTGGCCTTCGGTCGGCCGGTAGCGGCCGGAAATGCAGTTGACGATCGAGGTCTTGCCGGCGCCGTTCGGGCCGATGATGGAGAACAGCTCGCCCTCGTTGACGCCGAAGCTGACTTCGGTCAGCGCGCGGACGCCGCCAAAGCGCAATGAGACTCCGCGCACCTCGAGACTGTTGGCCACCCTGTTCCCTCCAGATAGGGGCGCTTTGGCGCGCTCTTTATCTTCGCTTCGATCCTGCTTCGATCTTACATGGGCCACCGGAGGGAGACCATCCGACTAATGAAGCCGGCGTTCGGGAGCGTCGCTCGCTCCGATCGCCTGCGTCATGCGCGGTAACGCCGCACCCCGCCTGCAAGTCCGGTCTCGCGTCGTCCGCGGTCAGCGATCCATCAAGGAGCCGCACGCGTTACGCGAGGTGGCTCTGAATACGAGAAAGCGATAGGTTGAATTGTCATGTGCCCGACAATTGGTCAGGAATTTTCGTTGGCATTCCAGGAAGCGGGTTCCTGGCTTCGCGCACGGCGTTGCTGCGGTGCAATATCGTGTCAGTATCTTGGTCAGTATCTTGGGGTGGGATGCCGTCGCTAGAATGATTGCTGCTGATTACCTGAAGCGCATCGCGGCCTGGTCGCGCGAACTGAGCGAGCAAGAGATCGAAATCGCGCGCGCCGGCATTTCCGAGAAGTCCTACCGCGCCAACGAATTCATCTTCATGCGCGGCGACAATTTCCAGTACTGGACCGGCATCGTCACGGGGCTGGCGCGGATGGGCATCGTCTCCCGCGGCGGCAAGGCCGCGAGCTTCGCAGGCCTCACCGCCGGCGCCTGGTTCGGCGAGGGCACCGTGCTCAAGAACGAGCTGCGACGCTACGACGTGGTCGCGCTGCGCGATACGCGCCTCGCGATGATGGATCGCCGGACCTTCGTCTGGCTGTTCGAGAACAGCGTCGGCTTCAACCGCTTCCTGGTCGGACAGCTCAACGAGCGGCTCGGCCAGTTCATCGCGCTGCTCGAATATGGCCGCACGCTGGACGCGACCGCGCGGCTGGCGCGCTCGATCGCCTCGCTGTTCAATCCAATTCTGTACCCCGAGCTCACCTTGCACCTGGAGATCACCCAGGAGGAGATCGGGGCGCTGTCGGGTATCTCCCGGCAGAACGCCAACCAGTGCCTGAAGCGGCTCGAGCGCGAGGGCCTGCTGCGGCTCGAATATGGCGGGGTGACGATCATCGAGCTCGACCGGCTGCGCCACTACGGGGAGTGACCGGCTCCGTGCCGAACGACGCCACTTTTCGAGGCCCTAAAGTCCTGATTTCAAACGATTATGCCATTAGACTTGGAGGTGGCCGGGTGCTACAGACCGGCCTCGTCGGGATCGCGCGGCATCGCGCTCTCTGGAGATGATATGACGGCTCAGGACTCAAAGCGGCGCGTTGCGCTGATCACCGGCGTCACCGGGCAGGACGGCGCGTACCTCGCCGAATATCTGCTTGGCCTCGGCTATACCGTGCACGGCATCAAGCGCCGCTCGTCCTCGTTCAACACCGCGCGGGTCGACCATCTCTACCAGGATCCACACGCCGGTAACGTGCCGTTCCTGATGCACTATGGCGACATGACCGATTCGACCAATCTGATCCGGCTGGTACAGCAGATCCGGCCGACCGAGATCTACAACCTCGCCGCCCAGAGCCACGTCCAGGTCAGTTTCGAGAGCCCGGAATACACCGCCAACGCCGACGCCATCGGCGTGCTGCGCCTGCTGGAGGCGATCCGCATCCTCGGCATGGAAAAGGAGACCCGGTTCTACCAGGCCTCGACCTCGGAGCTGTACGGGCTCGTGCAGGAGGTGCCGCAGAAGGAGACCACGCCGTTCTATCCGCGTTCGCCCTATGGCGTCGCCAAGCTCTACGGCTACTGGATCACGGTCAACTACCGTGAGGCCTACGGCATGTTCGCCAGCAACGGCATCCTGTTCAACCACGAAAGCCCGATCCGCGGCGAGACCTTCGTGACGCGCAAGATCACCCGCGCCGTTGCCCGCATCGAGGTCGGCCTGGAGAGCAAGCTCTATCTCGGCAACCTCGATGCCAAGCGCGACTGGGGCCACGCCCGCGACTATGTCGAGGGCATGCACAGAATCCTGCAAGCGGACGAGCCCGACGACTTCGTGCTCGCGACCGGCGAGACGCGCTCGGTCCGCGAATTCGTCGAGCTGGCATTCGCCGAGGTCGGCCGCAGCATCGAATGGCGCGGCAAGGGCGTCGAGGAGATCGGCGTCGACAAGGCGACCGGCAACACCCTGGTGCAGATCGACCCGGTCTATTTCCGTCCGACCGAGGTCGATCTTCTGATCGGCGACGCCAGCAAGGCGCGCGCCAAGCTCGGCTGGGCGCCGAAGACGCCGTTCGCACAACTGGTGAAGGAAATGGTCGCCAGCGATCTCGTCGAGGCCAGGCAGGATGCGGCCAATGGCAAGCACGGCGTTTGAACTGAAGGGCAAGACGGTTTTCGTCGCCGGCCATCGCGGCATGGTCGGCTCGGCGCTGATGCGCCGGCTGGCGCGCGAACAGGCCGAGCTGCTGACGGTGTCGCGCGGCGAGGTCGATCTGCGCGATCAGGCCGCGGTCAGCGCCTGGTTTGCCGCGAAGCGGCCCCAGGCCGTTTTCCTCGCCGCCGCCAAGGTCGGCGGCATCGTCGCCAACAACACGCTGCGCGCGGAATTCCTCTACGACAATCTGGCGATCTCGACCAACGTGATCCAGGCGGCCCATGCCAATGGATGCGAGAAGCTGATGTTCTTCGGCTCGTCCTGCATCTATCCGCGCCTGGCGCCGCAGCCGCTGCGCGAGGATTCGATGCTGACAGGCCCGCTGGAGCCGACCAACGAGCCCTATGCCATCGCCAAGATCGCCGGCATCAAGATGGCCGAGGCCTATCGCAGCCAGTATGGCGCTGATTTCATCAGCGTGATGCCGACCAACCTCTACGGTCCCGGCGACAATTATCATCCCGAATACAGCCACGTCGTCGCCGCGCTGATCCGCCGTTTCCACGAGGCCAAGGTCTCCGGTGCAGGCAGTGTCGTGGTGTGGGGCACCGGGACGCCGCGCCGCGAATTCCTCTATGTCGACGATCTCGCCGACGCCTGCATCCATCTGATGAAGACCTATTCCTCGCCGGAGCTGGTCAATATCGGCACCGGTGAAGACATCACCATCGCCGAATTCGCCCGCGTGGTCGCCGCCACCGTCGGCTATCGCGGCGAGATCAGTTTTGACACTTCGCGCCCCGACGGCACGCCGCGCAAGCTGCTCGACGTTAGCCGGCTGGCCAAGCTGGGCTGGCGCGCCGCGACCTCGCTTGAGGATGGCATCAAGCTCGCCTATCAGGCCTATCTGAACGAGACCAAGCAGGCGGCGGAGTAGCGCCGAGCGCTACTTCGCCGTCGCGCGCGGCGGAGCCTTCGACAGCGCCGTTGCCATCGCCGAGATCAGCGGCTTCATGAAGAACGCATCGTTCGCCGGGTAGATGTCGGTGGATAGTCCGTAGGCCTTCAATTCGTCCGACACCACGGGCCCGACGGAGGCGATCGGCGTCTGCTGCAAGCCCTCGCGCAGTTGCGACTCGCATTTGTGCGCCTGCGCCACCTCGATCAGGCGGCGAACCTGCCCGGAGCTTGTCAGCGCGATCGCGTCGATGCGGCCCTGCGCCATCTCGTCGATCGCGGTCACGATGTTGGCGTCGGCGGCTTGCGCGTCATAGACATAGGGCAGCACCGTATCGACTTCGGCCCCCTGCGCCTTGATCGCGCCGATCAGCGTGGCGTGATCCTTGTCCGGATAGAGCTGCAGGCCGAGCCGATGGCCGCTCAGGTCGAGCTTCGACAACATCTCGGCGACGCCTTCCGAGGTCGGCTTCTCGGTCGTCATTTGCGGCTCCAGGGCGATCTCGCGCAGTGCCCGGCCGGGCTTTGGGCCGCGGGCGAATTTGCGCGCCTCGCCGAGGCTCGCGACAAACTCCGCCTCGACCCCGATCCGGCGCACGACCTTCATCAGCCGGCGCAGGCCTTCGCCGGTCATCAGCACGAGGTCGTCGAGCGGCCGCTCGATGGCGCGGCGAATCCAGGCCTCGATCGGCGCCGGATCCGGCGCGTCGTGGATGGTGAACATCGGGCACTGCACTACGTCGGCGCCCTGCTCGGCGAGCAGGCGTGAAAACTGCGCCTCCTCGCGCGTCTCGAGGATCAGGATGCGGTAGCCGTTCAGCCGTTCAGCCATGATGGTCCCTAACAAACATTGTCGTCATTTGTTCGATTTGACCCCCGTGCCGGGATTGGCGCAAGGCCGCCTGCGGTGTAGACGAGGGCCGAAAATGAACGTTCCACGCATCTGCTCAAGCTTTGGTCAATTGGCATGCCCGACCATCAATTCGTTCTGACCCTGTCCTGTCCGGATCGACCGGGGATCGTCTCCGCGGTCTCGACGTTTCTGGCGCATAATGGGCAGAACATCCTGGACGCCCAGCAATTCGACGACATCGAGACCGGCAAGTTCTTCATGCGCGTGGTGTTCACCGCGGCCGATCTCGCGGTCGGGCTGCCGGCGCTGCAGACCGGCTTCGCCGCGATCGCGGAGCGCTTCGGCATGGAATGGCAGATGCGCGATCGCGCCAGCCGCCGTCGGGTGATGCTGCTGGTGTCCAAGTCCGATCACTGCCTGGTCGACATCCTCTATCGCTGGCGCACCGGCGAGCTCGAGATGATCCCGACCGCTATTGTCTCCAACCATCCGCGCGAGAGCTACGGTTCGCTCGATTTCGGCGATATCCCGTTCCATCATCTGCCGGTGAGCAAAGAGACCAAGCGGCAGCAGGAAGACGTGGTCTGGAAGCTCGCCCAGGACACCAATACCGACCTCGTGGTGCTCGCCCGCTACATGCAGATCCTGTCCGACGAGATGTCGGCGCGGCTGTCGGGCCGCTGCATCAACATCCATCATTCCTTCCTGCCTGGCTTCAAGGGCGCCAAGCCCTACCACCAGGCGCATGAGCGCGGCGTCAAGTTGATCGGCGCCACCGCGCATTATGTCACCAGCGATCTCGACGAGGGGCCGATCATCGATCAGGACGTCGAGCGCATCAGCCATCGCGACACGCCCGAGGATCTTGTGCGCAAGGGCCGCGACATCGAGCGGCGCGTGCTGGCGCGGGCGATCCGCTACCATCTCGCCGACCGCGTCATCCTCAACGGGCGCAAGACCGTGGTGTTCGTGGACTGATCCGCAAGTTCACGCGTCCCGCACAACGCGATGCAGACCCTACGGGCCCGATGCTCAATGGGTCGCGTTCTGCGCCGGCGCCGCCGGCTTGGCGTCGTCGCCACGCTCCGCCGCCGGCATCAGGCGCTTGCGTTCCCGCTCCTGCATGAACTTGTCGTATTCGGGGGTGCCCGGCCGCGGCGGCGCGTCTGCCGGCAGACCGCCGGCCCAGGCCGGAATGTAGTCGGCCATGCCGGCCGAGACCTTTTGGTTCACCGTGCCGCATCCCCCGAGCGCGCAGGCCGCGAGCGCGAGGGCGGTCAGGACAGGGATGTGGCGTGCGAGGATCGGCATTGGCGGCAGCATACAGCCCTGGTCTTTATGGATGATGATCTTGGGCGCGACCGTTCGGCTGCAATTGTGCTTGTTTGTTGACATTGGCGCTTGATTTGTACGTTCGTACAAATGAATCGAGCCGCCGGAGCGGGCGAGAGCGGTTCTTATGGGGGCGTTGAGTTTCGGGGAATGATTCTGGTATCCTGATACTTGTTTCTGCGGCTTTGCCAAATCGCGGCGCGCGACACACGTCCATCGTCCGATTGACAGAGGGCGCGGGGAAACGCCTTGTCGCGTTGCGGCTCGGCTGTGACATGCTTGGGTTAAGGTAAGGCAAGGGCCGGGCACTCGGCTCGACGCAGAACAATGGAAGGGGGAGGGACGTCGATGTTTAATCGTCGCAAGATATTGCTGTGGGGCGCCGCTTCGGCCGTGCTTCCGGGTTTGTGCGCCAGCACGCCGGCGCGGGCGGACGACGCCGTCAAGATTGGCTTGATCCTGCCGATGACCGGCGGTCAGGCTTCGACCGGCAAGCAGATCGATAACGCCATCAAGCTCTACATGCAGCAGAAGGGCGACACCGTCGCCGGCAAGAAGATCGAGATCATCCTGAAGGATGACGCCGCGGTGCCCGACAACACCAAGCGGCTCGCGCAGGAACTGATCGTCAACGACAAGGTCAACTTCATCGCCGGCTTCGGCGTGACGCCCGCGGCGCTGGCCGCGGCGCCGCTGGCGACGCAGGCCAAGATCCCGGAAGTCGTGATGGCCGCCGGCACCTCGATCATCACCGAGCGTTCGCCCTATATCGTGCGCACCAGCTTCACGCTGGCGCAGTCCTCCACCATCATCGGCGACTGGGCGGTCAAGAACGGTATCAAGAAGGTCGCAACGCTGACCTCCGACTACGCGCCGGGCAATGACGCGCTGACCTTCTTCAAGCAGCACTTCACCGCCGGCGGCGGCGAGATCGTGGAAGAGGTCAAGGTCCCGCTCGCCAATCCCGACTTCGCGCCATTCCTGCAACGTATGAAGGATGCCAAGCCCGACGCGATGTTCGTGTTCGTGCCGGCCGGGCAGGGCGGCAACTTCATGAAGCAATATGCCGAGCGCGGGCTCGACAAGAGCGGCATCAAGGTGATCGGCCCCGGCGACGTGATGGACGACGACCTGCTCAACAACATGGGCGATGCCGCGCTCGGCGCGGTGACCGCGCATCTCTATTCGGCGGCGCATCCGTCCGCGATGAACAAGGATTTCGTCGCCGCCTACAAGAAGGCGTTCGGCAACCGTCCGGGCTTCATGGCGGTCAGCGGCTATGACGGCATCCACCTGATCTACGAGGCGCTGAAGAAGACCAATGGTGCGACCGATGGCGACAAGCTGATCGAGGCGATGAAGGGCATGAAGTGGGAGAGCCCGCGCGGCCTGATATCGATCGATCCGGAAACCCGCGACATCGTGCAGAACATCTATATCCGCAAGGTCGAGAAGGTCGACGGCGAGCTCTACAATGTCGAGTTCGCGACCTTCGAGGCCGTCAAGGATTCCGGCAAGACCAGGAAGTGACGCGCGAAAGCTCCGCTCGCTGCACGTCATGGCCGGGACGAGCCCGGCCATGACGATCCTGTTGACGTGGTGTCGTTTGCGCCCTCTCGCTTAAGCTGACTTCATGGCCTCAATCCTCACCAATTTGTTCGACGGCGTCGCCTACGGCATGCTGCTGTTCGTGCTGGCCTGCGGGCTTGCGGTGACGCTCGGGCTGATGAACTTCGTCAACCTCGCGCATGGCGCCTTCGCGATGGCCGGCGGCTATATCTGCGCCGTGCTGGTGAACAACTCCGGCTGGCCGTTCTTCGCCGCGCTGCCGCTCGCCTTTGTCGGGAGTGCTGCGATCGGCATTGCGCTGGAGCGCACGCTGTACCGCCATCTCTATAGCCGCAGTCATCTCGACCAGGTGCTGTTCTCGATCGGCTTGGTGTTCATGTCGGTCGCGGCGGTCGACTACATCATGGGATCGTCGCGGGTCTTCATCAAATTGCCGGCGGCGCTGGAGGGGCAGATCGACCTGTTCGGCGTCGGAATCGGGCGGTACCGGCTGATGATCGTCGTGATCTGCGGCCTGCTCACGTTGGCGCTGCAGCTGATCCTGGCGAAGACGCGGTTCGGCAGCCGCCTGCGCGCCGCGGTCGACGATCCGCGCGCCGCGATCGGGCTCGGCATCAACGTGCCGCAGGTGTTCGCCTTCACCTTTGCCTTCGGCTGCGGCCTCGCCGGCCTCGGCGGCGCGCTGAGCGCGGAGATCCTCGGGCTCGATCCGTACTTCCCGCTGAAATTCATGATCTACTTCCTGATCGTGGTGACTGTCGGCGGTTCTTCCTCGATCACCGGGCCGTTCCTGGCATCGCTGCTGCTCGGTATCGCCGACGTCGCCGGCAAATATTACGTGCCCAAGGTCGGCCCCTTCGTGATCTATACTGTCATGATCGTGATCCTGCTCTGGCGCCCGAACGGCCTGTTCGGCCGCACCGCGGCGCGGTGAGGCGGGCATGACCGCGCTGTCCGACGTCTCCACTCACGCGATGGCCAGCGCGCGCTGGCGCATCAGCGAGGTCGCCTTCTGGGTCCTGGCGCTCGCCTGCGCCTTCCTGTTCCCGTCGCGCTATCTGATCATGACCGACATCGTGCGGCTCGGCCTGTTCGCGCTCTCGCTCGACCTGATCCTCGGCTATGCCGGCATCGTCTCGCTCGGCCATGCGGCGTTCTTTGGCGTCGGCGCCTATTCGGCCGGCTTGCTGGCGCTGCACGGCATCATCAACGAGCCTGTCATTGCGCTGGTCGCCGCCGGCCTCGTTGCGGCGGTGCTCGGCTTCCTGACCAGCTTCCTCGTCATCCGCGGCGTCGACCTGACGCGGCTGATGGTGACGCTCGGCATCGCGTTGCTGCTGGAAGCGCTCGCCGAACGCTTCTCTGACGTCACCGGCGGTACCGACGGCCTGCAGGGTATCGAAATGCAGCCGATCCTCGGGCTGTTTGGCTTCGACATGTTCGGCAAGACCGGGCTCTTCTACTCGCTGATCGTGCTGTTCATCCTGTTCCTGCTTGCCCGTCGCGTGGTGCATTCGCCATTCGGCCTCTCGCTGCGCGCGATCAGGAACAATCCGCTGCGTGCGGCCGCGATCGGCATACCGGTCAACCGCCGCCTGATCGCGGTCTATACGCTCGCCGCCTTCTATGCCGGGATCGCCGGCGCGCTGTTTACCCAGACCACGGCGCTGGCCTCGCTCGACGTGTTTTCCTTCGAGCGCTCCGCCGACCTGATGCTGGTACTGGTGATCGGCGGCACCGGTTATCTCTATGGCGGCCTGATCGGCGCGGTCGTGTTCAAGATGCTGCAGGAGCTGTTTCAGAGCATCACCCCGCAATACTGGCTGTTCTGGATCGGCCTCGTGCTGGTCGTGATCGTGATGGTCGGCCGCGCGCGGATCCACCGCTGGGTGTTGTTCGTGCCGAACCTGATCATCCGCCAGTTCGCCGGCCGCAAGGCCACAGCCGCCGTGCCTGAGGGCGACGCGCCATGACGATCGCGCTCGAAACCCGCGGCCTCGAAAAGTCCTTCGGCGGCCTTCGCGTCACCCGCGACCTCTCGCTGAAGGTGATGCAGGGCGCCCGCCACGCACTGATCGGACCGAACGGCGCCGGCAAGACCACGGTCATCAACCAGCTGACCGGCGTGCTGACGCCGAACGGCGGGCGCATCCTGCTCGAAGGCAGCGACATCACTGGCCTCTCCGTGCACAAGCGGGTGCTGCGCGGGCTGTCGCGCACCTTCCAGATCAATCAGCTCTATGCCGATTTGACCCCGCTCGAAACCATCGGGCTTGCGGTCTCCGAACGGATGGGCCGCGGCGGCGACTGGTGGCGGCGGATGGGAACGCGAGGCGATGTCAATGCCGAGATCGCGGAGATCCTGTCGCGCTTCCATCTGCTCGACGTGATGACCGAGCTCACCGCGACATTGCCCTACGGCAAGCAGCGCCTGCTCGAGATCGCGGTCGCGATCGCCGCCAAGCCGCGGGTGCTGCTGCTCGACGAGCCAGCGGCCGGCGTGCCCGAAAGCGAGCGCCACGATATCCTGGCGGCGGTCGCGGCATTGCCGCGCGACGTCACGGTGCTGCTGATCGAGCACGACATGGACCTCGTGTTCTCCTTCGCCGATCGCATCTCGGTGCTGGTCAATGGTGGCTTGCTCACCGAGGGCGCACCCGACGAGGTCGCGCGCGATCCGCAGGTGAGGGCGGTCTATCTCGGCGAGGCGGCCGATGTCTGACCTGCTCTCCATCAATGGTTTGCGCGCCGGATATGGCGAGGCGGTGGTGCTGCCCGACATGTCGCTGGCGCTTGCCGAGGGCCAGGTGCTCGCGCTGCTCGGTCGCAACGGCACCGGCAAGACCACGCTGATCAATTCGATCGTCGGCATCGTCAGGCGCCTCAGTGGCACCGTCGAGCTTGCGGGCGAGGACATCACGGCACTGCGGCCCGACCAGCGCGCCCGCGCCGGGATCGGCTGGGTGCCGCAGGAGCGCAACATCTTCCGCTCGCTGACGGTGGAAGAGAACATGACCGCGGTGGCGCAGCCCGGGCCATGGACGGTCGAGCGGGTGTACCGGATGTTTCCGCGGCTGAAGGAGCGGCGCGGCAATTTCGGCAACCAGCTGTCGGGCGGCGAGCAGCAGATGCTGGCGATCGGCCGCGCGCTGACGTTGAACCCGAAAGTGCTGCTGCTCGACGAGCCGACCGAAGGCCTCGCGCCGATCATCGTTGAGGAATTGTTAAAGGCGATCGGAACCATCACGCGCTCGGGTGGCATCTGCTCGATCATCGTCGAGCAGAATGCACAAAAGATTCTCGGGCTCGCCGACCGCGTTGTGATATTGGAACGCGGGACGATCGTGCACGATGCCGCAAGCAGCGCGCTGAAGGCCGATCCCTCCGTCCTCGAGCGCCATCTCGGCGTCGCCGGGACCAAAAAACACTGACGCCCTCAGGGAGTTGACCATGCAGCGAACCAAGCCACCGTTCCGCGCCGACGAGGTCGGCAGCCTGTTGCGTCCGCCGAAGATCAAGGAGGCGCGCGCCAGGCTGGAGAAGGGCGAGATCTCGGCCGATGAGCTGCGCAAGATCGAGGACATGGAGATCGAGAAGGTCGTGCACAAGCAGGCCTCGGTCGGCCTGAAGCTTGCGACCGACGGCGAGTTCCGCCGCTCTTGGTGGCACTTCGATTTCCTTAGTCACCTGACCGGCTGCGAGCTGTTCCACCCCGACATGGGCATCCAGTTCGCGGGCGTGCAGACCCGGCACGACGCCATCCGGGTGATCGGCAAACTGGATTTTTCCGATCATCACCCGATGCTTGATCACTTCAGGTTCCTGAAGAAGTACGCGGACCAGGCGCATGTCACCCCGAAGATGACGATCCCGTCGCCGGCGGTGCTGCACTTCCGCGGCGGCCGCAAGCTGATCTCGAAGGAGGTCTATCCGGACCTTGAGGAGTTCTACCAGGACCTCGGCAAGACCTATCGCAAGGCGGTGAAGGCATTCTACGACGCCGGTTGCCGCTACCTGCAATTCGACGACACGGTGTGGGCCTATCTGTGCTCGCAGGAGGAATTGCAGAAGTCGCGCGACCGCGGCGACAATCCGGACGGCCTGCAGGAGATCTATGCCCGCGTCATCAATTACGCGATTGCCGATCGTCCGTCCGACATGGTGATCACGACGCATGTCTGCCGCGGCAATTTCCGTTCGACCTGGATTTCCTCCGGTGGCTACGAGCCGGTCGCCGAGGCCATGCTGGCCGGCACCAATTACGACGGCTATTTCCTCGAATATGATTCCGATCGTGCCGGAGGCTTCGAGCCGCTGCGCTTTCTGCCGAAGGGCAACAAGGTCGTGGTGGTCGGCGTCATCACCTCGAAGTTCGGCGAGCTCGAGAAGAAGGACGACATCAAGCGGCGGCTGGAAGAGGCATCGAAGTTCGCCCCGATCGAGCAGCTCGCGGTGTCTCCCCAATGCGGCTTTGCCTCGACCGAGGAGGGCAACATCCTCTCCGAGGAAGAGCAGTGGGCCAAGCTGCGGCTCGCGGTCGAGGTCGCGAACGAGGTGTGGGGGAAGTAGGCTTAGCTGTTTCGTCATTGCGAGCGAAGCGAAGCAATCCACGTCCCCGCGAGGACAGGATGGATTGCTTCGTCGCTTCGCTCCTCGCAATGACGGGTGAGGGGGCCTCTTCACTGCTCCGCCAGATAGACCTCGCCGAGCAGCGAGGAGTTCGACCACGGCACCTGCTTGCCCTTGGTCGCGGCGACGACCTCGGCGCGAACCCGCGTCAGCATCTGCTGCACCTCGAGGCCGGGTGTGCCGACATGGCGCGACAACGCCGCCGAGAACGGGCTGTTGGCGCCTTCGCCGTCGAGTGCGACCTGGCCCGGCGCGGTCGCGAACGCGATCAGCGTGCCGGCGCCGAGCGTCGAGCCCGATCCGAGCGAAGCGGGTGCGGCGAGGCCGGTGCCTGCCTCGATGCCGCGGCTCGGGCCTGCGGATGCTACCTGCGGCGCCATCGGATTGTTGCGGCAGGCATCGAGGATCAGGATGTTAGTGCGGATCTGGTCGTCGAGGCCGGCCATGATGGTGTCCATGTCGACCATCGCGTCGGTCATGCGGGCTCCCGCCTTGAACTCGATATCGACCGGCACGAGGTAGTTGCGGCCGTCGACCTGCACGCCGTGACCGGCGTAATAGACCACGGCGATCTGCGACCGCGCCGCCTCGCGCAGGAAGTCATGGATCGTCCGCTGCATCGTGTCGCGACCGAGATCGAGACCTTCCGAGACGGTGAAGCCGATGTCGCGCAGGCTCCTGGCGATGGCACGGGCATCGTTCGGTGGATTGGGCAGAGCCTTCACATGCGCATAGGCGCCGTTGCCGATCACCAGCGCGACGCGCCGGCCGGTTGCTGCGGCCTGCACACGTGCCGCAGGTGCGGCCGATGCCGCCGCAGGCGCCGGCGGTGCGGGCGCAGGGCTGCTCTCGGCGGCAGGCGCCGCCGCGGTCTTGCGCGGCGCTGCGTCGGCTTCCCTCAGCAGCGCGAGCCGCACTTTTGCGGTGGCCTGGTTGGCCTTGCTGCCGGCATCGG
This sequence comes from uncultured Bradyrhizobium sp., assembly GCF_947648125.1. Classification (GTDB taxonomy): domain Bacteria; phylum Pseudomonadota; class Alphaproteobacteria; order Rhizobiales; family Xanthobacteraceae; genus Bradyrhizobium. The sequence goes on from NZ_CANSMR010000022.1 coordinate 15,557, forward strand.
AGGCAACGCCCTCGAGTACCGAGGCGAAATCTTCCTTGGCGTGCGCCGCATCGCCCTTCGCCTCATAGGCGAGGCCGCGCTGGGTGTAGGCCGAGATCAAGACGCTGCCGGGCGGCGTCATGATGTTGGCGGGCGCCTTCGCCTTCGCCAGCCGGATCGCTTCCGTCGTATCCGCAATCGCGCGCGCGATGTCGCCCTTGGCGCGCCAGATCACGGCGCGGCTGATCAGCGGCTGCGGCAGCGACGGATCGATCCTGACGGCCTCGTTGATGTCGGTGAGCGCGCCGTCGAGATCGCCGAGCGCCTGCTTCGAGGCGCCGCGGTTCTGATAGGAGAAGGCCGACTTCGGACCGGCCTTGATCGCGGCGTCATAGTCGGCGATCGCCTTGGCGTAGTCGCCCTTGCCACGATAGGCATTGCCGCGGTTGTGATAGATGATGCCGCTCGGCGGCCCCATGCGCAGCGCGTCGTTGAAGTCGGCAATCGCGATGTCGTACTCGCCCTTGTCGTAATAGGCCGAGCCGCGCAGGTTGTAGACGGCAGTGCTGGGCTTGAGACGCAGCGCCTCGGTGGCGTCAGCGATCACCTGCGCGTAGTTGCCTTTCTTGTTCCAGCCCACCGCGCGCCAGAAATAGATCGTCGCGAGCTTCTCGCCGGAAAACACCTTCAACGCGATGATCTTGGTGCAGGCGTCGATCATCTGGTCGGCCGGTGTGGTGTCGGTCGTGCAGAGTGGGCCGAGCTGGGCGCGCGCCTGGGCGAAGCAGGGCGCCGACCACAGCATGGTCGCGAGCAGGCAGGGGATCAGGAGCAGGCGGTGCATCGGTCATCCAGCGGTAAGGCCGTCACGGTGGTCGGCGGCGGGGCGGTCCAGGAGGCTATCCATGACTGTTTGGTGATCGGCTGTGGAGGGGGGTTCAACTGGTGGGAAAATGGTGATAAGACCTCGCAACACACTATCTCTGCCCACTGTTGTCCCACTGGCCGCTGCCCACTCCAGGCACCATGAAGAACGACGAAATCCTCAGTCAGATCACGGATTTCTGCCGTCACTCCGACATGGCGGAGACGACGTTCGGCCGCCGTGCCGTCAACGACGGCAAGCTGGTGCACCGGCTGCGCGAGGGCAAGCGCATCACCATCGATACGCTCGACCGCATCAATGCGTTCATCGCGACCTCGACGCCGGGCGGCGTGGCGCCGCCGCGCGGGCTCGTGGTGCCCCCGGAAAAGCGCGATCCGAGAGGCAATTTCCGCTTCTTCGAGAACCGGCAGCGCTATCTGCTGTTCGTGCACACCTGCAGCGAGAAGCGGGTGATCGCCGATCGGGTCGCGCTGGAACTGGCCGCAATCCACCCGCGGCCGCCGGCGCTGCGGGTGTTCGATGCCGGCATGGGCGACGGCACCGTGCTGGCGCGGGTCCTGCGTGCCATGCATGGCCGCTTCCCACATATGCCGTTCTATGTTGCCGGCAAGGAACTGAGCCTGGAGGACGTCCGCCTCACCCTCGACAAGGTGCCCGACCGCCTGTTCGAGCACCCGGCGAGCGTCTTCGTGTTCACCAACATGTATTACGCCGAGGCGCCCTGGCTGACGCCCAAGAACTCCGCGGCGGCCGCCAGCATGATCTGGCACGAGGTGGCCCTGCGGGGCGCTTCCTCCGGCGAATTCGAGACCCAGATCGCGGAACTCGGTCCATTCCTAGAGCAGAACTGGCGCGCCAACCTCAGCCCCGGCAATGCGATGCCGATCTATGAGCGGCCGGTGGCGCTGGTGCTGTACCGGGACGATCACCGGTTCCTGCTCGATTCCATCATTCCCCGCGCCGGCCGGACCGAGGCCAATTTCGACCTGGTGATCGCCTCGCAGCCCTATCGCGCCAAATCCTCGGTGAATTTCCGCGCCAAGCGGATCATCGCGCCGCTGGCCCGCGCGCTGCGCGGCGGTGGACGACTGATAGGAATCCACTCCCACGGAAGCGATCCCGCGCTTGAAATCATTCAAGCCGTCTGGCCCGGAGAAAATCCTTTCGCCGTCAGCCGTCATGAGATACTGCGCGCGGTGAAATACGAGTTGGGGTCGGCCGGCCGCGAGCTGAATTTCAACGCCTATGCCGATAACCGTTCGATCTTCCGATATGATATGGAAGCGCTGCCTAATGAGGTGACCGGCTCGATCGGAACCTCGACCGCCTTCGCCGCGTGGAACGCAGCAGTGTATGTCGCGCAGATCGAAGACGAGCGGTTGACTGAAACGACCGAAAACGGACGAGCTCTCGAGGCCACACGCGAGGTCCTCCGTAAACACAACGGGCTGTGGTTTTACGACGAATCCTACGTCATCTCGCGGCGACGAGACTGACATTCCGGGGACATATTCACCAACCAACGTCGGACTTCGACGAAACAAGGGGTTTGCTTGATGCGCGCGTCTTATCTCTTCACCAGCGAGTCGGTCTCGGAAGGCCATCCGGACAAGGTCTGCGATCGCATCTCGGATGAGATCGTCGATCTGTTCTATCGCGAGGGGCCGAAGGCGGGCATCGACCCGTGGCAGATCCGCGCGGCGTGCGAAACGCTCGCGACCACCAACAAGGTAGTGATCGCCGGCGAAACCCGCGGACCGGCCTCGGTCACCAACGAGCAGATCGAGGGCGTGGTTCGCTCTGCGATCAAGGACATCGGCTACGAGCAGGACGGCTTCCACTGGAACACCTGCGACATCGAGATCCTGCTGCATCCGCAGTCGGCCGATATCGCGCAGGGCGTCGATGCGCTGCAGCCGGGCGAGGTCAAGGAAGAGGGTGCCGGCGACCAGGGCATCATGTTCGGTTACGCCACCAACGAGACGCCGGATCTGATGCCGGCGCCGATCTTCTACGCCCACAAGATCCTGCGGCTGATCTCCGAAGCGCGCCACTCCGGCAAGGAGAAGGTGCTCGGTCCGGACTCCAAGAGCCAGGTCACCGTGCAGTACGAGAACGGCAAGCCGGTCAGCGTCCGCGAGATCGTGGTGTCGCATCAGCATCTGGTCGAGGACCTCACGTCCAGCCAGATCCGCGACATCGTCGAGCCGTATGTGCGCGAGGCACTGCCGAAGGAGTGGATCAACGGCAAGACGATCTGGCACATCAATCCGACCGGCAAGTTCTTCATCGGCGGTCCCGATGGCGACTCCGGCCTGACCGGCCGCAAGATCATCGTCGACACCTATGGCGGCGCGGCCCCGCATGGCGGCGGCGCGTTCTCCGGCAAGGATCCGACCAAGGTCGACCGCTCGGCCGCCTACGCCGCGCGCTATGTCGCCAAGAACATCGTCGCGGCCGGTCTCGCCGATCGCTGCACGTTGCAGCTCGCCTACGCGATCGGCGTGGCGCGTCCGCTGTCGATCTACATCGACACCCACGGCACCGGTAAGGTGTCGGAGGACGAGCTCGAGAAGGCGGCAGCCAAGGCGATGGATCTGACGCCGCGCGGCATCCGCACCCATCTTGACCTCAACCGCCCGATCTACGCGCGCACCTCGGCCTACGGCCATTTCGGCCGCACGCCGGACAATGAGGGCGGCTTCTCCTGGGAGAAGACCGATCTCGTCGAGCCGCTGAAGCGCGCGCTCTGACGCTTGCGACATTCCGGGACGCTCGCGACTGCGAGCGAACCGGAGACCTTCCTTCATCCCATCGAGATTCCGGGTTCGCCGCTGCGCGGCGCCCCGGAATGACCAGTTCAACAACAGGACGCTCAAATGAACGCCCCCACGAAGCCCGGCTTCACCGACTACATCGTCAAGGACATTGCGCTCGCCGATTTCGGCCGCAAGGAAATCTCGCTGGCCGAGACCGAGATGCCCGGCCTGATGGCCACCCGCGAGGAGTTCGGCCCCAAGCAGCCGCTGAAGGGCGCGCGCATCGCCGGCTCGCTGCACATGACGATCCAGACCGCCGTGCTGATCGAGACGCTGGCTGCGCTCGGCGCCGACATCCGCTGGGTCTCCTGCAACATCTACTCGACCCAGGATCACGCCGCCGCCGCGATCGCCGCGGCCGGCATTCCGGTGTTCGCCGTGAAGGGCGAGACGCTGACCGAGTACTGGGACTACACCGCAAAACTGTTCGACTGGCATGGCGGCGGCACGCCGAACATGATCCTCGATGACGGCGGCGACGCCACCATGCTGGTGCATGCCGGCTACCGCGCCGAGCAGGGCGACACCGCCTTCCTCGACAAGCCGACCTCCGAGGAAGAAGAGATCTTCTACGCGCTGGTCAAGCGCCTCTTGAAGGAGAAGCCGAAGGGCTACTTCGCCGAGATCGCCAAGAACATCCAGGGCGTCTCGGAGGAGACCACCACGGGCGTGCATCGCCTGTACGAGATGGCCAACAAGGGCACCCTGCTGTTCCCGGCGATCAACGTCAACGACAGCGTCACCAAGTCGAAGTTCGACAACCTCTATGGCTGCCGCGAGTCGCTGGTCGACGGCATCCGCCGCGGCACCGACGTGATGTTGTCGGGCAAGGTGGCGATGGTCGCGGGCTTCGGCGACGTCGGCAAGGGCTCGGCCGCTTCGCTGCGCCAGGCCGGCTGCCGCGTCATGGTCTCCGAGGTCGATCCGATCTGCGCGCTGCAGGCGGCGATGGAAGGCTATGAGGTCGTGACCATGGAAGACGCGGCGCCGCGCGCCGACATCTTCGTCACCGCCACCGGCAACAAGGACATCATCACCATCGAGCACATGCGCGCGATGAAGGATCGCGCCATCGTCTGCAACATCGGTCACTTCGACAACGAGATCCAGATCGCGAGCTTGCGCAATCTGAAGTGGACCAACATCAAGCCGCAGGTCGACGAGATCGAATTCCCCGACAAGCACCGCATCATCATGCTGTCGGAAGGTCGCCTCGTGAACCTCGGCAATGCGATGGGCCACCCGTCCTTCGTGATGTCGGCGTCGTTCACCAACCAGACGCTGGCGCAGATCGAGCTGTTCGCCAACAACAAGGACGGCAAGTACGCCAAGAAGGTCTACGTGCTGCCGAAGACGCTCGACGAGAAGGTCGCGCGCCTGCACCTCGCCAAGATCGGCGTCAAGTTGACCGAGCTGCGCAAGGACCAGGCCGACTACATCGGCGTCAAGCAGGAAGGTCCGTACAAGTCGGATCACTACCGCTACTGATCTGCGCTCGCAGCCATCGATCACGTGAAGAGCCCCGGCATCGTCCGGGGCTTTTTGCTGAGGTGGTGTGGGTGACAGATTGGCTGTCGTCCTCGCGGAATACGGTGACCTCGCCAAGCCCACTGTCGTCGTCCCTGCGAAAGCAGGGACCCATAACCACAGGGTTGTGTTGTTGAAGAGGGCGGCGGCCCCAGCGTCGCGCAACAACTGCCACTTGTGGTTATGGGTCCCGGCCTTCGCCGGGACGACGATGAAGATGGTTCTCGCGCGATGCGATGCACGGTCATTGCGTACTTCATCTCGGTGTCATCGCCCGGCTTGACCGGGTGATCCAGTATTCCAGAGACGCCAGTGTTCGAGCCGAGAGGCCGCAGCGTACTGGATCGCCCGGTCAAGCCGGGCGATGACAGATGTGGGGCTGGGACGCAGCTTCGCATTCGCACCGGGGAATGACGGCGGAAAAGCTGGAGCATCACCCCGACGCCCGCACCGTGCCATGCCCGAGCTGCCGCGAGATGTCGTTCGCACAGCTGCGCAGCGCGGCTGCGATCGCGCTGTCCCAGTTGGCGTCGAAGGTGCCCTCCGGTCCCATCGCGGTGATGACCAGCGCGACATGGCCGGCGTGATCGAACACCGGGGCGGCGAAGGCGTTGACGCCGGGGAGGGGATCGCCGATCGCGCGCGCGAGACCGCGGCTCTGAACCTCGGCAAGCATCTCCGTGGTCTTCGCGGTGATGGTTTCGCGTTTCGGATTGTAGCCGACGCCGAGGCGATCGAGGCCACTCTCGAGCGCCGTCTTGACGGCGTTCGGCGGCATGAAGGCAGCGAAGGCGCGGCCGGTCGCGGTCTCGAGCAAGGCCACCACCGATCCGACGCGCATCGCGATATGCACGGGATGGCTCGGCTCCTCGAGCCGCACCACGGTCGCGCCGTGGGTGCCCCAGACCGACAGCGACACCGCATGATTGATGCTTTCGGCGAGCGCGGCGATCCGCGGCGTCGCGATCCTCACCGCGGATTGCCGGCGTAGGCTGATCAGGCCGAGCTCGAGCGCCAGCGCTCCGATCTCATAGCGGCCGGTGGTCTCGTCCTGCTCGATCAGGCCGATGCGGGAGAAACTGACGAGGTAGGGATGCGCCTTGGCCGGCGGCATGCCGGCTTCGCGGGCGAGATCGCGCAGCATCATCGGCTCACCGCTGCGGGCGAGCGCGCGGAGCAATTCTCCGCCGACCTCGATCGACTGTATGCCGCGGCTTTCTCTCGTCATGTCGCCCTGTCAGTTCTTTGACAACGTGCTTATACGGCGAGAAACCCTCCGTCGACCGGCAGGGTCACGCCGTTCACATAAGATGCCAGCTCCGACGCCAGGAACACCACCGGGCCGACCAGCTCCTCCGGCTGCCCGACGCGGCCGAGCGGCGTGCGGCCCAGAAAGCCGGCGAGCCGGCCAGGGTCGTTGCGGGTCGCTTCGGTCATCGCTGTTTCGATCACGCCGGGCGCGATCGCATTGACGCGAATGCCGTCGGCGGCAAGCTCGCGGGCGAGCGCCTGGGTGAGGAGCTTCACGCCGCCCTTGGACGGCGCGTAGCCCAGCGTATCGGCAACGCCGAGGAAGGAAGCGATCGAGCCGAGATTGATGATCGTGCCCCGTGTCTCGCGCAGCGCCGACAGGAACGCATGGGTGACGTTGAACGTGCCGGTCAGGTTGACGTCGAGCACCCGCCGCCAATTCTCCTGCGCGCGGGGCGAAGAGATGCCCTCACGGATGATAATGCCGGCATTGTTGACCAGGATCGCGATCGGCCCGACCTCGCGCGCCACGCTCTGCGCTAGGGCGGCGCAGGCCTCGGCATCGGTCACGTCGAGTTCGAGCGGCCACGCCGCGCGGCCGCGCTGGCGAATATCGGCCGCGGTTTGCTCGGCGCCGTCGCGATCGATGTCGGTCACAACAACGTCGGCGCCATGCGCTGCGAGGCCAAGCGCGATGGCGCGTCCGTTACCGTGCGCGGCGCCGGTTACCAGCGCACGCTTGCCAGCGAGCAGGGTCGCCATCGCGGTCATGCCGCGCTTCTTTCTGCGGCTGCACCGGCGATGTGCTTGCCCGCGATGTAGCCGAAGGTCAGCGCAGGCCCGAGCGTGATGCCGGCGCCGGGATAGTTGCCGCCCATGATGCTCGCCATGTCGTTACCGGCGGCATAGAGGCCGGCAATCGGCTGCCCGTCGGCGTCGAGCGCGCGGGCATTGGCATCAGTCCGGATGCCGGCATAGGTGCCGAGATCGCCGACCACCATCTTGATGGCGTAGAACGGCCCGTGCTGGATCGGCGCGATGCACGGATTGGGTCCGTGCAGCGCATCGCCCTGGTAGCGGTTATAGGCGCGCGAGCCCTTGCCGAAGGCGGGATCGCGGCCCTCTGCGGCGGTTGCGTTGAACGCCGCGACGGTCGCTTCGAGCGCTTTCGCGTCAATGCCGGCCTGCGCGGCAAGCTCCGACAGCGTCGCGCCACGCTTGAGATAGCCGGTCTTCAGATGATGGCCGAGCGGCATCGGGCGCGGCGGCACGCAGCCGAGGCCATATTTGCGCAACGTCTCGTGATCGCAAAGCAGAAAGGCCGCGATCTCCTCGCCGGGCTTCGCCGCCTTGATCATCTCCTGCACGAAGTCGTGGTAGGAATTGCCTTCATTGGCAAAGCGCTTGCCATCGCGCATCACCGCGATCACGCCGGGCTTGGCGCGGTCGATGAAATGCGGCATCACGCCCTTCGAGCCGTCCTTGCGCGTGGTGACCGAGACCGGCACCCAGGCCGCGGCATTCGGCAGCGAGTCCTCGACGCGGCCGCCGGCCGATTCCGCGAGCCGCAAGCCGTCGCCGGTGTTGCCGACAGGTCCCGGCGAGTAATGCTCCTTCCCGGTCGGCGCATGCGGAAACATCTTCTGCCGCCGCGCGACGTCATGCGGGAAGCCACCGCAGGCGAGCACGACGCCGCGCTTCGCGTTGACGCGGATGGTGCGGCCTTCGCGCTCGATCACCGCGCCGCGCACCACGCCGTTCTCGACGATCAACTCGCGCACCGGCGAGTTGAGCCAGAGCGGGATCTTCAGGTCGAAAGCGGATTTCGCCAGCCGGCCGGCCAGCGCATTGCCGTTGGTCAGCGTCATGCCGCGGCCGTTGCGCATCACGTCTATCGCATGCTTCGACAGCCGCTTGGCGACATAAGCCGCCGAAGTCAGCGACCGCGTCGCGCGCATGAAGTGGACGATCTCCTTGCCGGAGCCGAGCATCATGCCGAACACGGTGAGCTCGGGCAGGGGGCTACCGAGGTCCTTGATGGCATCGCCCAATTCGTGGCCGTCGAACGGCCGCGTCACCATCGAGCGGCCGCCCTGCGCGCCGCCGGGCGCTTCCGCATGATAGTCGGGGAAAGTCAGCGGCATGTCGAAACGAACGGCGGTCTTCGTCGTGAAGAAGTCGACCGCCTTCGGCCCCTCGGTCAGGAACGCATCGACGCGCGCGGCGTCAAAGCTGTTGCCGGCCTCATGGCGCAGATAGGTTTTGGCCTGATCGGGGCTCTCCTCGATGCCCCAGGCCTTCGCCAGCGAGGTGCCGGGAATCCACAGCCAGCCGCCGGAGCGCGCGGTGGTGCCGCCGAAGCGCGGCTCCTTCTCGACCACCAGGACCTTGAGGCCGTGATGGCCGGCGGTGATCGCCGCCGACAGCCCGGCGCAGCCGGAGCCGACGACGAGCGCGTCGCATTGATAAGTTTCTTCGTTGGCCACGCGATCGATCCTATTTCTTGAGCAGCGGGCACTTGGACTCGGACACCGGGCGGAAGGCGTCCTCGCCCTTCACCGTCTTGATGATGTCGAGATAATCCCACGGCTCCTTGGATTCCGAGGGCTTCTTCACCTTCGCCAGATACATGTCGCGGATGACGCGGCCGTCCTCGCGCAGTTTGCCGCCATGCACGAAGGTGTCCTCGATCGGCAGCTCGCGCATCTTGGCCATCACCTTCTGCGGATCGTCGGTGCCGGCGGCCTGGATCGCCTTGAGATAATGCAGCACCGAGCCGTAGACGCCGGTCTGGATCATGGTCGGCATCACGTTGGTGCGGGCGTAGAATTTCTTCGACCAGGCGCGGGTCTTCTCGTCCATGTTCCAGTACGACGCCGTCGTCATGTAGGTGCCTTGCGCGGCGTTGAGCCCGATCGCATGCACGTCGGTATCGAACATCAACAGGCCGACCAGCTTCTGGCCGCCCTGCACGAGGCCGAACTCGCCGGACTGCTTGATCGAATTGTCGGTGTCCTGGCCGGCATTGGCGAACGCCACCACATCCGCCTTGGAGCTCTGCGCCTGCAGCGCAAACGAGGAGAAGTCGGCGGTGTTGGTCGGATGGCGCACGCTGCCGAGCACCTTGCCGCCCATCTCGTTGATGAAGCGCGTGGCGTCCTTCTCGAGCTGCTGGCCGAAGGCGTAGTCCGCGGTGATGAAGTACCAGGACTTGCCGCCCTCCGCGATCACCGCCGAGGCCGTCACCTTCGACAGCGCGTAGGTGTCGTAGGTGAAGTGCACGGTGTTGGGGCTGCACAGCTCATCGGTCAGCGAGCTCGCGCCGGGGCCGGACAGCAGCGCGATCTTGTTGCGCTCGCGCACCATGTTGTGCACGGCGATCGCAATGCCGGAGTTGGGGATGTCGACGACGGCATCGACCTTGCCGTTGTCGAACCAGCCGCGCACGATCTGGACGCCGACATCGGTCTTCATCTGGTGGTCGGCGGAGATGATCTCGATCGGCTTGCCGAGCACGGTGGGGCCGAATTCCTCGACCGCCATCTTGGCCGCCTCGACCGAGCCTGGGCCGGAATTGTCGCGTCCCCAGCTCGATAGGTCGGTCAGCACCCCGATGCGCACGACGTCATCGGAAATCTGGGCGTGCGCGGCCGTGGTCATTGCCGCGAGAATGGCTGCCGCCAAAAAATGTCTCATCATTCCTCCCTCTGGATGTCCGCGTTTCTTGGGCGGAGCGTCCTGCGATTAGGAATTATCTAATTCATTTGTCAATGGCGAATTAGGTGTGTGGGAATGCTGCCACACAATTGCCCCACCGAATGTGGCGGTGCTTCACATTCGGTGAGTAAGCGCTTACATGGCTCATCCGGGATGGCACCGCGGTTGGGCTTCGGGCTCGCGCCAGAATTCAGCAGCAGTGCCAAGTCACTATGAAACAGGGGAATTTTCGCGGACGGCGTTGCGTTTCGCCGCCCGGGGCTAAGCCGCCCATCGAGGGTCTAGGCTGCTACGGGGCGGTGCATGGAGAGCATCGGCGAGCCGCGATCATAGACGGATCATGTTGAGACAACTCTTCGCGCCGCAGCTCGTCATTCTCTACGTGCTGGCGGCCTCCACGCTCTACGTTCACTTCCGCGGCAAGCACCGCCTGCGGTTCGCCCGCCAGCTCGGCGATCACTCGACCTACCTCGCGCCCTACAATGTGCTGATGTATGCGGGCTCCGCGGTGCCCAACACGCCGGTGATCCCGGTCGAGCAGTTTCCCGAGCTCAAGAAGCTCTCCGACAATTGGGAGACGATCCGCGACGAGGCGACGCGCCTGTTCGACGAGGGCTTCATCCGCGCCGCCGCCAAGAACAACGATTGGGGCTTCCATTCGTTCTTCAAGAGCGGCTGGAAGCGCTTCTATCTGAAATGGTACGACGACTTCCTGCCGTCGGCGCGCACGCTGTGCCCGCAGACGGTGGAGCTGCTCAACTCGATTCCGAACGTGCACGGCGCGATGTTCGCGATGCTGCCACCCGGCGGCAAGCTCGGGGCGCATCGCGATCCCTTCGCGGGCTCCTTGCGCTATCACCTTGGCCTGGTGACGCCGAACTCGAATGAATGCCGCATCCTGGTCGACGGCGTCGAATGCGTCTGGCGTGACGGCGAAGCCTTCATGTTCGACGAGACCTTCATCCACAGCGCCGAGAACAAGACCGACGTCAACCGCATCATACTGTTCTGCGACGTCGAGCGCCCGATGAAGTACGGCTTCATGACCAGGATGAATCGCTGGGTCAGCCACAACATCGTCAAGGCGTCTGCCACCCAGAACGTTGACGGCGAGCATGTCGGCGCGCTGAACAAGGTGTTCGGCAAGCTCTACGAGATCCATCTCGCCAGCCGCAAGGTCAAGGAGTGGAACCGGAACGTGTACTACACGCTGAAGTATTCCGTGACCGCGCTGATCCTCGGCCTGATCGTGGTGTCGGCGCTGCGGTGAAGGCAGCGGCATTGCCCACGCTGAAAGCAAAAAAACTCCGGAGCATGCTCCCGGGCTTTTTGTCTGCGGCTTGAACTGTGAGGTGCAACAGTATCAGTCGCGTTCGAAGACCTTGGCGCCGGGGTAGACGCGCCTGGCGTAGGCGACGACCGACTCCCGGTCCTGGGTCTCCAGGAACGGAGTTCGGATCTTGCACGACCCGACGATGAGGTGCCACAGGCCGTTCAGCTTCTGAATGTTGACGATCATCTGAGTGTTCCTCGAGAATCCGCGTTCCAGTCGGCACTTGCCTCGCATGATGGTCTTGCGCTTCACTCCTCGGAGCCGTGATCCCGATCACAGATTTTGGAACGCACTCGCGCCCGCCGAGAATTGCTGTCGTTGCTCGCGCCAGTGGAGAGACGTTGTGAGCCGTGCATCCGTTGGCGTAGCCGCGAGCATAAGAATCGCTCGCCATCGCTCAACTGTACGAGCGTAAGCAGAGGGCATCACAAGGAATCGGGGAGGCTATACCAAGGTATGTTGATGGACACCGTTCAACTTTTGCGCGGCGCGGTGCCTTCGCGCTCCGATCCGTTACATGGGCGTGATAGGGTTCCATCAGGCATTTCGCATTGAGGGGACCTTGTCATGTCGGAGACTTTCGCCACCACCGCGCTGAGCGGCTATGAGCTGTTGGCCGATCCGCAGTTCAACAAGGGCACCGCGTTCTCCGAGGCCGAGCGCGAGGCGTTCGACCTGCACGGCCTGCTGCCGCCCAATATCCTGACACTGGACGAGCAGGTCTCGCGCCGCCTCGAGGCGTTGCGCGGCTACGAGACCGACATCGAGCGCTATGCCTTTCTGCGCGAATTGCAGGACACCAACGAGACGCTGTTCTACGCGCTCCTGGTCGGCAACCTGGAAGAGCTGTTGCCGATCGTTTACACGCCGACGGTCGGCGAGGGCTGCCAAAAATTCAGTCGGCTGTTTCGCAAGCCGCGCGGGCTGTTCCTCAGCATTCCGCACCAGCACCGGATCGACCGCATTTTCGCTCATCCGCGCTTCGATCACGTCGAGGCCATTGTGGTGACTGACGGCGAGCGCATCCTCGGCCTCGGCGACCAGGGCGCCGGCGGCATGGGCATCCCGATCGGCAAGCTCGCGCTCTACACCGGCTGCGGCGGCCTGCACCCGGCGACGACCCTGCCGATCCTGCTCGATGTCGGCACCGACAATCCCGATTGCCTGGCCGATCCGCTCTATGTCGGCTGGCGCAACGAGCGCGTCCGCGGTCAGGCCTATGACGACTTCATCGAGGCGTTCGTCGCGGCGGTGGTGAAGCGCTGGCCGCGCGTGCTGCTGCAATGGGAGGACTTCGCCAAGAACAACGCGACGCGCATGCTCGAGCGCTATCGCGACCGGCTGCTGACCTTCAACGACGACATCCAGGGCACTGCGGCGGTCGCGACCGGCGCCTTGCTCTCGGCGATCAACGTCACCGGCGTGCCGCTGACCGAGCAGCGCGTCGCTGTATTCGGCGCGGGCTCTGCGGGCTGCGGCATCGCCAGCCTGATCCGCGCTGCAATGATCGATGCCGGCCTGTCCGAGAGCGAGGCGGCGAAGCGATTCTTCATGGTCGACCGCGACGGGCTGCTGCTCGATGGCATGAGCGGGCTCGCCTCGTTCCAGCTGCCTTTCGTCCAGAGCAGGCAGGCGATCGCGGGCTGGCAGCTCAGCCATCCCGACAAGATCGCGCTGCTCGACGTGGTGCGCAACGCCAGGCCGACCGTGCTGATCGGCGTCTCCGGGCAGGCTGGCGCGTTCTCCGAACCGATCGTGCGCGCGATGGCCGAGTGCAACCAGCGGCCGGTGATTTTCCCGCTGTCCAATCCGACCTCGCGCGAGGAGGCGACGCCTTCCGATATCGAAGCGTGGACCGAGGGACGGGCGCTGATCGGCGTCGGCAGCCCGTTCCCGCCGATCATGCGCGACGGCGCGCGCTTCAAGGTCGACCAGACCAACAACTCCTACATCTTTCCCGGCGTCGGTGTCGGCGCGCTCGCGGTTGGCGCGAGCCGGGTCAGCGACGGGATGTTCATGGCTGCCGCCAAGGCGCTGGCCAGCGTCTCGCCGGCCCGCAACAACCCGAAGCACAATCTGCTGCCGCCGGTCAGCGCGCTGCGCGATGTGTCGCTGACGGTTGCGCTGGCGGTCGCGCTGCAGGCGCACAAGGAAGGGCTCGCCAAGGATATCCCGATCGACCAGGTCGAGGCGCGCATCCAGGCCAAGGTCTGGACGCCGCGCTACGTACCGTATCGGCGCGGCAATCGGGCCTAGTCGGCGCGACCCTTCTGCGCCGCCGCAGGGCAGGCGATGGCCTTGGTCGTCGCCACGGCCGACTAAAGTTCTAGGCGCTCCGTTCCATTCTGATGGAACCTTCCTTGCCGCCATATCGTTCGTACTCAAACGACCTAAACGGTCAAAATCCATCCGGGGGGCTTGTCCGAGGAGACGCTCCCATGACGACACTGGGCCTCGACGCCAACCAACTCTCGCCAGCTGAGCATCAGCTCCAGATGCGCCGCGCGGTCATCGCCTCCACGATCGGGACCGCGATCGAATGGTATGATTTCTTCCTCTACAGCACCGTCACCGGCCTGGTGTTCGCAAAGCTGTTCTTTCCGCATTCCGATCCCTGGGTCGGCACGCTGGAAGCCTTCGCCATCTATGCGGTCGGCTTCATCGCGCGGCCGATCGGCGCCGCGATCTTCGGCCATTATGGCGACCGCATCGGCCGCAAGTCGACGCTGATCGCGACGCTGCTGTTGATGGGACTGGCGACCGCGGCGGTCGCGTTGGTGCCGACCTATTCCAGCATCGGTATCTGGGGCGCGGTGATCCTCACTGTGCTGCGCTTCATCCAGGGCGTCGGGGTTGGCGGCGAATGGGGCGGCTCGGTGCTGATGTCGATGGAATGGGCGCGCAACGATCGCTCCCGCGGCCTGATCGCGTCATGGCCGCAATTCGGCGTGCCGTGCGGGCTGTTCCTCGCCAACCTTGCCGTGCTGGCGTTCAGCCAGATGTCGGGCGACCAGTTCCTGGCATGGGGCTGGCGCATTCCATTTGCGCTCAGCATCATCCTGGTCGGCGTCGGCCTCTACATCCGGCTCGGCATTCTGGAGACGCCGGTGTTCGCCAAGCTGGTGGCCGAGCGTCAGCTCGACCGCACGCCGATGCTGACGGTGATCCGGGACCATCCGAAGGAGATCCTGCTGTCGGCTTTCGCGCGGATGTCCGAGCAGGCGCCGTTCTACATCTTCACCGCCTTCGTGTTCTCCTATGGCATCGGCACGCTGCACATGTCGCGCGACTTCCTGCTGACCGCGGTGCTTTCGGCCTCGGTGCTGTCATTCGTCTCGATCCCGGTGTTCGGGCATCTGTCCGACCAGATCGGCCGCAAGAACATGTACATGATCGGCGCGTTGGTGACCGGCATCTTCGGCTTCATCTACTTCGCGATGCTCAATACCGGATCGGAGTCGATCATCTTCCTCGCGATCATTCTCTCGCTCATTCCGCACGACATGCAGTACGGGCCGCAGGCCGCCCTGATCGCCGAAAGCTTCACCGGCCGCCTGCGCTACAGCGGCGCCTCGCTCGGCTACCAGCTCGCATCGGTGATCGCCGGCGGTCCGGCGCCGCTGATCGCCGCCTGGCTGTTCGGTACCTATCATTCGTCGATTGCGATCGCGCTCTACATCGCGCTCTGCGCCGTCATCACCCTGGTCGCAACCGCACTGATGACTGACTACACCGGCAAGGACATCAATGCCGCGGCCGCACATCAGCGGTGAGCTCGAGACAGCATGGGAGAAGCAGATGGTAAAATGGCGAAAGGAATCCGCGCTCGATCTCTATAACCTCGTCGCAGCGATCTTCCTGCTCGCTGCGCCGTGGTTGTTTGCGCACGTTAACCCGACGGCGGCGATCGATCTCAGGATCAGCGGTGCCGCGATCGCGATCATGTCGCTGGCAGCGATCGTCGCGTTCTCGATCTGGGAGGAATGGATCAACCTGTTCGTCGGATGCTGGCTGATCGCCTCGCCCTGGCTGCTCGGCTTCACGCACACCCGCGCGATGCATTTTGCCATCGCCGCGGGTGCGGTGGTCGCATTCATGGCACTGCTCGAGCTGTGGCTGGAGTACGAGAAGACGCATCTCGGTCCGGCCGCGCCGCAGGCCGCAGCAAAGCATTAGAAGCTAGCAGCCGCGGCAAATGCCCTTGATCTTGCGGTCGACGATCGCGTCTTCCTGATCGATGATCTGTTGCGATGACGCCGCCGCTGCCGGAATGTCGGCGGCGCGCGGCTGGCGATGACCGACCGGCGCCGACCAGGGCCGGGTCGCGGTTTCGTTTGAGGCAAATGCACTGGGCGCCTGGACCGTCGCCTGTGCGAAGCAAGAGGTCGCCATGGTTGCGGACAGGATTGCAGCCAGGCCAAGTCCTCTGCCAAGTCCTCTGCCAAGTCGTCGAAGATCGCTCATGAGAATCTCCATACCGTCATCGCCGCGTTTGTGCGCGGCCTTGATGAAATGGAGTGCCTCTCGCGTTCCCGTATTCCCCGGTCCGTCTGATGTGATCAGGCGCTCGCGGTTCGGTGATCGCGCGTGATGAAATAATTTCCCGGCATTCACGCTCCTTGATCACAGGAGCCGAGCTTGGTCGGCTTCATCCACGTGCGGAGAAACCCAATGACCAAATTGACCTTCGTGACGCTTGCCCTGGTTGCGGCAGCTGCGTTCTCGGCTCAGGCCTCCGCCGCCAGCAACAATGCTGCGGTGCGGCGCGCCCATGCTTCGATGACGACGACAACGACGACACCGGTCAGCAGCAAGACGACTGATTGCGTGCGCGCGCCGAACGTCGGATCGTTCGCGACCGCGCCCTTCACCGAGCCGCCCTGCATGCCCGGCACGATCCGCTGACCACGCGCGTAGCGGAAAGCCCCGGACCTCTGGTCCGGGGTTTCCCGGGCGATGCGATGTCGCCGGGAAGTGGCCGCGGAATGGGCGTGACCCACCTCACAGCCAAGCCAGTGCGATCGTGCGAAGCGTGCGGCGTCGGAGCTGGCGCATGGTGCCCCGGCCCGAGTTCAAGGAGACGTCGCATGACACGCAATTTGCTTGTTGCCTTCGCTGCCGTTGTCGCGTTCGGCGTGACCGCGCTGAGCTCTGCGCAGGCCGGCGGACTTCACATGGCGCCGCCAAAGAATGTCGGCGCGAAACTGCCCCCGGGCGGTTCGGGCGGCCCGCATCGTCAGCCGGTCGATCCGCCGCCCTATCTCGGAACGGGTTACAGCGGTGACAGTGCGGGTGGCAGCGGAGGTGGCGGATATCTCGGCGACCCCAATCATCCCGGCCACGAGCAATTCTGAAAAAACAACGGCCCCGAATTTGTTTCGGGGCCGCGGTCTGCTGGTGGATCGGATCCGGAGTTACTCCGGCTTGCCGATCGATACTTTCAGCGTGCCGACGCCGTCGACGCCGCATTCGAGCTTGTCGCCCACTTGCAGCTGCGAGACGCCGGCGGGCGTGCCGGTCATGATGATGTCGCCGGCGGCGAGCTTCACCTGCTGCGAGAGCTGCCAGATGATCTCAGGCACGTTCCAGATCAGTTCGGTGAGGTCGCCCTTCTGCGCTTCCTTGCCGTTGACGGTGAGCCAGATCTTGCCGCTGGAGGGGTGGCCGATCTTCGAGGCCGGCTGGATCGCGGAGCAGGGCGCCGAATAGTCGAACGACTTGCCGATCTCCCAGGGCCGCTCCTTCTTGCGCGAGGCGATCTGTAGGTCGCGGCGGGTCAGGTCGATGCCGACCGCATAGCCGTAGACATGCTCGAGCGCCTTGTCGGCGGGAATGTTGAGCCCGCCGCTCTTCATCGCCACCACCAGCTCGACCTCGTGATGCAGGTCCTTGGTCAGCGGCGGATAGGGGATCGTCGCACCATCGGGCACCAGCATGTCGGCATGCTTGCCGAAGAAGAACGGCGGCGCACGCTCGTCATTGCCCATCTCCCTGATATGCTCGAGGTAGTTGCGGCCGACGCACCAGATGCGGCGGACCGGATAGGTGCCGGATTCGCCGATGACGGGGAGCGAGGGCTGCGGGGGAAGCGGAATGACGGTGGAGGCGGCGTTCATGAACGGGTCCCGGAGGGTTGAAGGAGGGAGCGCGGGCCGTATTTACGCGGTTACGGCGCTGGGGGCTAGGGGCTGCGGCTGCACCCGGCGCAGAGGTGAGGCCAGCTTTCCGCCGAGCGCGGCCGCCCTTGGCCGGCGAGAGCGGTGATGCCGATGCGCAGATGGCTTTCGGTCGGCCTTGCGCTGGTTGTCGCGGTCTTGTTCGCCTCCGCTGTCCGCTTCTTTGTGGTCACCCCGGAACGGATCGACCGGGGCCAGAACAAGGTCCAGCGCGTGGTGCTGGATATCACGCCCGCCGCGCAGGCCTTGCAGGCGACGCTCGATGTGGCGGACATGCACGCGGACAGCCTGTTGTGGAAGCGCGACCTGATCGCGCGGTCCGATCGCGGGCATATCGACCTGCCCCGGCTGATCGAGGGCCGCTACGCATTGCAGGTGTTCTCGTCGGTGACCAAGTCGCCCAAGGGCCAGAATTATGATGCCAACGCCGGCGACACCGACACGATCACGAGCCTCGCCATCGTCGATCTGCAGCCGATGCGGACATGGTTCTCGTTGCTGCAGCGCTCGCTATGGCACGCCGAGAAACTGCACAGCTTCGCCGACAAGTCCACTGGGCGGCTTCGCGTGATCACCACACCGGCCGACATCGATCGCCTGCTCGCGGATCGCAAGAACGGCACGACGGTGGTCGGCGCAATGCTGTCGATCGAGGGCCTGCAGGATCTCGAGGGCAACATCGACAATCTCGACGTGCTCTACGCCGCCGGATTCAGGATGGCCGGTCTCGCGCACTTCTTCGACAATGACGTCGCAGGCTCGATGCATGGCGTTGCGAAAGGCGGACTGACGCCGCTCGGTCGGCAGGTCGTGCAGCGGATGGAGGCGAAGGGGATGATCGTCGATCTCGCCCACGCAAGCCACGCGGCGGTCGCCGATGTGCTGGCGATGGCGACACGCCCGGTGGTCTCGAGCCATGGCGGCGTTCAGGCGACCTGCAAGGTCAACCGCAATCTCACCGATGATGAGGTCCGAGGTGTCGCGCGGACCGGAGGCGTCGTCGGCATCGGCTTCTGGCAGGGCGCGGTCTGTTCGCTCGATCCGAACAATGTCGCGCGGGCGATTGCCCATGTCCGCGACCTGGTCGGGATCGACCATGTCGGGCTCGGCTCGGATTTCGACGGCTCGACCACCACGGGCTTCGACGCGAGCGGGATTGCCGCCGTGACCCAGGCGCTGATGTCGAGCGGGTTCTCCGAGGACGACATCCGCAAGGTCATGGGCGGCAATGTCCTGCGCGTGCTGCGCGCAGGCATTGTCGCCAAGGACGAGAAGGGATGAACCTCAGCCGGTGGCGCTGATCGGCGCCAAGGCCAGCGGTGACGGGTCGTGGTGGTGCTGCAGGCGGAAGAACGAGGCGTAGCGGCCGCCGCGGCGCAGCAGCTCCTCGTGACGCCCGCGCTCGACGATCTCGCCGCCCTCGACCACCAGGATCGCATCGGCATGCATGATGGTGTGCAGGCGGTGCGCGATCACGATGGTGGTGCGGCCCTGGCAGAGATGCTCGATCGCCTCCTGCACCTGCTTCTCGGACTCCGAGTCGAGCGCGGCGGTGGCCTCGTCGAGCAGGATGATCGGCGCGTTCTTGATCAGCGCGCGGGCGACCGCGATGCGCTGGCGCTGTCCGCCGGACAGTTGCGCGCCGTGCTCGCCGACCGGCGTGTCGTAGCCGAGCGGGAAGCTCATGATGAAGTCGTGCGCGCAGGCGGCCTTGGCGGCGTCGACGATCTCGGCCTCGGTGGCGCCTGGCTTGCCGAAGGCGATGTTGGCGCGGATGGTGTCGCGGAACAGATAGACGTCCTGGCCGACATAGGCGGTCTGCTGGCGCAGCGACTTGCGCGAGACCGACAGGATCGACTGCCCATCGATCAGGATGTCGCCCTCGCGCGTCTCGTAGAAACGCAGCAGCAGGGCGAGCACCGTCGATTTGCCGCCGCCGGAGGGACCGACCAGCGCGGTGACCTTGCCGGGCTCGGCCATGAAGCTCAAGTGGTTCAGCACCGGCTCACCGGGGCGATAGGCAAAGTTGACGTCGCGCAGTTCGATCCGCGCATCGGAGAGTTTGAGCGCCGGCTTGTCGTCGTCGGCCTGCTCGCTTGCGGGACTGTCGACGACCTCGAGCAGCATCCGCGCGCCGACCAGCTGGCTGTTGAGGTCGATGTTGAGCCGCGCCAGGCGCTTGGCCGGCTCGGTCGCCATCAGGAAGGCGGTCAGGAACGTGAAAAACTGGCCCGGCGTGGAACCGAGCGCCACCACACTGTAGCCGCCATACATCAGGCAGCCGGCGACCGCGAAGCCGCCGAGCATCTCCATCAGCGGGTTGGAGCGGTTGGCGACATGCGCCATCTTGTTGGCGTTGCGCTCGACGATCGCGATGTTCTCGTCGATCCGCTGCTGCATGGTGCCTTCCAGCGTGAACGCCTTCACGGTGCGGATGCCCTGCAGCGATTCCTGCATCGTCTCCATGATGTCGGCGGTGCCGGTGAACTGGTTGTAGGCGAGACCCTTGATCCGCTTCACCAGCTTGCGCAGCACCAGCATCGCCGGCGGCACCGCCACGAGCCCGATGAACGACATCAGCGGATCCTGCCACACCATGACGGCGACCATGCTGATCAGCATCAGGAAGTCGCGGCCGATCGCATTGACCAGCATGTTGAGCACATCGGTGATCGACTTGGCGCCGGCGGTGAGCCGCGCCAGGAATTCCGAGGAGTGCCGCTGCGAGAAGAAGCCGATGCTTTCGCTCATCAGCTTGGCGAACAATTGCCGCTGGTTCCGCGCCAGGATGGCGTTGCTGATCTTCGACAGGATCACCATGTGGCCATAGGTCGCCACGCCCTTGATGAAGAGCAGCACCACCGTGACCCCGGCAAACATCGCGATGCCGGGGATGTTCTTGTCGACATAGGCCTGGTTGATCACCTGGCCGAGCACGTAAGTGGCGCCGGCCGTCGAGCCGGCCGCAACGGCCATCAGGGCGAACGCCGTCAGATAGCGCCGCCAGTAGGTGATCCCCTGTTCCGTGACCAGACGGCGAATCAGGATCGCCGCGCCATAGGGATCGTCGGTAATTTTCTTTGGAAACTGAGCCATCCGCGTTCCATTGACGGCGGGCAGCGCCGGCCGTCAGGGTTGCGGACCTCCTTGCCCGCTTGGCGGGGCTTTTTCAAGCACAATAACTGCTTGATAACGGCTTGATTTTTAGGCCGATTCTGCCTGTCGCGCGGCGCCCCCGCGCTCCCGGAACAGCTTCTCCTCCCAGGCCAGCGCATGGCTCGCGATGGTCTCGAGATCGTCGTAGCGCGGGGTCCAGTCGAGCAGCGAGCGGATCCGGGTGGTATCGGCCACCATGGTCATGATGTCGCCCGGCCGGCGCGCGGCATAGGCGACCGCGAAATTGCGCATCGAGACCCGGCGCATCGCCTCGATGGTCTCGAGCACGGAATAGCCGCGGCCGTAACCGCAGTTCATCGTCACCGATTGCCCGCCGGCGCGCAGATAGGACAGCGCCGAGCGATGAGCCTCGACGAGGTCGCTGACATGGATGAAGTCGCGCACGCAGCTGCCGTCCTGGGTTGGATAGTCGGTGCCGAATACGTCGATCTTGGCGCGCTGGCCGGTCGCGGCCTCGACTGCGATCTTGAGCAGATGGGTGGCGCCGATGGTGGCAAGACCGACGCGGCCCTTCGGGTCGGCGCCGGCGACGTTGAAGTAGCGCAGCACGACGTAGCTCATGCCATGGGCGGAGGCGACATCGTGCAGCATGATCTCGGTCATCAGCTTCGACGAGCCGTAGGGCGACAGCGGACGCGTCGGTGCGATCTCCGGCACCGGCACCTGGTCCGGATTGCCGTAGACCGCCGCGGTCGAGGAGAAGATGAAGCGGTTGACGCCGCCCTTCACCGCCGCGTTGAGCAGGCTGCGCGTCGTCATGGTGTTGTTGCGGTAGTAGCCGAGCGGATCGCGCATCGAATCCGGCACCACGACCGAGCCGGCGAAATGGATGATGCTGTCGATGCCGTGCTGTGCGATCACGCCCTCGACGAGGTTCTCGTCGCCGGCGTCACCGATGAACAGCGGAACAGCTTCGGGCAGGAACGCGGAGAAGCCGGTGGAAAGATTGTCGACGACGACGACGCTCTGGCCGGCATCGACCAGCGCATGAACCATGTGACTTCCGATATAGCCGGCACCGCCGGTCACAAGCACGGTCATGGATAGAGCTCTCCCGATATCTTTAACGGGTGATGCTAGCGGGAGTGCGGTGAAGAGGGGGTTTCGCCGCGGCCGAACTGGCCACTATGCTTAATGTTGCGTATAGGAACTGGCACGAAACGGAGACTTGCGTGCCGATCGAGAACACACCTGCCGGCGAGCTCGTGCTCATCGTGCCCAATCTGCACCGACGCTATTCGGGTGTCACCGCGACCAACCGCATGGTCGCGCCGAAGCTTGCCAAGATGTTTCGCGCAGGCTGGCTCGGCTCGCATCGGCCGGACGGCATCGACGCGATGGGATTTGCCGATCTGATGCGGCTGTGGCGGCGCGCGCGGCCTTTGATCTGGCACGCCCGGCGCAATGACGAGATGATCGTTGGGCTCGCGCTGCGCGCACTCGGCTGGCCGCTGAAGCTGCTGTTCACGTCAGCCGCGCAGCGCCATCACACTTGGCTGACGCGCTGGCTGATCCGCAACATGGATGCGATCATCGCCACCAGCCCGCTGTCGGCCTCCTATCTCAAGCGCGACGCCACCGTGGTGATGCATGGCGTCGACACCGACCGCTATGCGCCGCCGGCCGATCGCGCGAACGCCTTTGCCGAGAGCGGATTGCCCGGGCGCTATGCGATCGGCTGCTTCGGGCGGGTGCGTGCGCAGAAGGGCAGTGACGTGTTCGTCGAAGCGATGTGCAGGCTGCTGCCGCGCTATCCCGATTTCACCGCTGTCATCGTCGGCGCGGTGGTGCCGGAACAACTGGCCTTTGCCAATGAGCTGAAGCGGAAGATCGAGGCCGCGGGCCTGCAATCGCGCATCATTATCACGGGAGAGCTGCCGATCGAGGATGTCGTGCGCTGGTACCAGCGGCTGACGATCTACGCCTTCACCTCGCGCAATGAAGGTTTTGGCCTGACCTTGATCGAGGCGATGTCGGCAGGTGCGGCGCTGGTGGCCGCGCGCGCGGGCGCCGCCGAGTTCGTGGTCGAGGATGGCGTCACCGGCGTGCTGACGCCGCCCGGCGATGCCGACGCGCTGGCGGCGGCGCTCGAACCCTTGATGCGCGATCCGGCGTCGGCCGCTGCGATGGCGGCGCGGGCGCGCCAACGAGTTGTGGATAAGTTCAGCCTCGATGCGGAAGCCGGCGCGATCGCGGCGGTCTATCGCGCGCTGATCTGAGCCAGCACGCGCTCGGCGATGCCGACGACGTCTTCGGCCGCGATGTCGCGCATGCAGCGATGGTCGTTCATGGTGCAGACCGTGCGCTGGCACGGCTGGCACGGCAGCTTGCTTTTGGTCTGCCGCACCGTGGCGGCGAGGCCGTTGAGGGGCGCCCAGAGATAGGGGTCGGTCGGGCCGAAGATGCCCATGGTCGGGGTGCCGATCGCGGCCGCGATGTGCATCAGCCCGGAGTCGTTGGTCACAGCGACGCTGGCCGCAGCCATCGCCAGCGCCCCGTTGCGCAGATCGGTGCCGGTGAGATCGCGGACCCGCGCGCCGCCGACAGCCGCGATCTCCTGCGCCAGCGCCTTCTCGCCGGGGCCGCCGACCACCCAGACGTCGAAGCCGTGTTCGGAGAACAGCCGCGCTGCCTCCGGATAATTGGTCCAGCGTTTCGAGACCCCGACCGAGCCGGGTCCGAGTGCGATGGCCGGGCCCGTGCCGAGGCCGTTGGCCTGCCGCCATCGGCCGACCTCGTCGGCGGGAACCCGCAGCTGCGGCACCGGCCATTCCGGTGGCCGGGAGGCGCCGTCGGGCAGCGCCAGGATGGCGTTCTTATCGATGAAGCGCGGCTGCTTCTTTTCGCCCCAACGCATCGCGTTGATCAGGCCGAACCGCGCCTCGCCAAAGAAGCCCACCCGCTCCGGGATGCCCGCCAGGGCCGGCGCGATGGCCGCCTTCCAGGTGCGCGGCAGCACCAGCGCGGTGGCGTAGTTCCGCTTCCGAAACTCGGCCGCCAGCGCCCGCTGCCGGGCCAGCGCCAGCCGGCTACGCGGCAGGTCGAACACGACACCGGCGCGAACGCCCGGCATATAATCGACCAAAGGGGCGCAAAGCCTAGATGTCAGGAGGTCGACCGGCCGGTTGGGCCAGCGCTTGCGGAGCACCCTGACCACGGTGTGGCCGCGCACAAAATCGCCGATCCAAACATAGGGCACGACGAGGATCGGTCTGGTATCCTCGGTATCCTGTGTTTCGATGTCAGATACTGAATCAATATTCATTTCTAAACGGGCCAAAGCCGGATCGGCGCGGCCAAGTCGGTAACCGGTTCGCGATGTGAGGTAAAGCCGTCGTTGCCTGTGGCGCAGGAGTGGGGCAAAGCTGGCGGCTGCAAAGGAATCTGGCGGGATTTCATCATGTTTCTGGTAACCGGGGGCGCCGGTTTTATCGGATCGAACGTCGTGGCCGCGTTGAATGACGCCGGGCGCAGCGACGTCGCGGTCTGCGACATCCTTGGCGGCGACGGCAAGTGGCGGAACCTGGCCAAGCGCCAGATCGCCGACTTCGTGCCGCCGGCCGAGTTGCTGGCTTGGCTGCAGGGCCGTCGGCTGGATGCCGTCCTCCATCTCGGTGCCATCTCGGAGACCACCGCGACCGACGGCGATCTGGTGATCGAGACCAATTTCCGTCTCTCGATGCGGCTGCTCGACTGGTGTACCGCCACCGGAACCCCGCTGATCTATGCCTCGTCGGCCGCCACCTATGGCGACGGCGACCAGGGCTTCGACGACGATGGTTCGGTGGAGGCGCTCAAGCGTCTGCGGCCGATGAACCTGTATGGCTGGAGCAAGAACCTGTTCGACCTCGCCGTCGCCGAGCGCGCGGCGAAAGGCGAACCCCTGCCGCCGCAATGGGCGGGGCTGAAATTCTTCAACGTGTTCGGCCCGAATGAATATCACAAGGGCCCAATGATGAGCGTGCTGGCGCGCCGCTTCGACGACATCAAAGCGGGCCGCGTCGTGCAGCTGTTCAAGTCGCATCGCGAGGGCATCGCCGACGGCGATCAGCGCCGCGACTTCATCTATGTCGATGATGTCGTGCGGGTGATGACGTGGCTGATCGCGACGCCGAGGGTCTCCGGCCTCTTCAATGTCGGCACCGGCAAGGCGCGCAGCTTCAAGGACCTGATCGTCTCGGCCTATGGCGCGCTCGGCCTGCAGCCGAACATCCAGTATGTCGACATGCCCGAGCAGATTCGCGGCAGTTACCAATATTTCACCCAGGGCGTCGTCGATCGTCTCGGGCGCGCCGGATACAATGGTGGTTTTACGCAGTTGGAAGACGCGGTCGGGGCCTATGTGAACGGCTTTCTCGATCGCGCGGATCGCTATCGCTAGAGCGGATGACGGTGACTGATGTTCGATTTTGAAGCGATCTCGCGTGCAATGTCCGGCCAGACCGTGCTCTGCGTCGGCGACCTCATGCTCGACGAGTTCGTCTATGGCGAGGTGTCGCGGATCTCGCCGGAGGCGCCGGCGCCGGTGATCGCGGTGAGGCGCAGCGAGATCAATATCGGCGGCGCCGGCAACGTCGCGCGCAATATCGCCGCGCTCGGCGGCCGCTGCATCTTCGTCGGCCTGATCGGCGAGGATGCCGCCGGCACGGTGCTGACCGAGGCGCTGGCGAAAGAGGCGGGCATCGAGACCGTGCTGGTGCGCGACGCCGCCCGCCCGACCACGCGCAAGGTGCGCTTCGTCTCCGAACAGTTCTCGACCCACATGCTGCGCTCCGATTGGGAACTGGCCGCACCGGCCGCGCCGGCCATCGAACAGCGGCTGATCGATGCGATCCTGCCGCGCCTTGCGCGCGCCGACATCGTGCTGCTGTCCGACTATGCCAAAGGCGTGCTGACCGCGCGCGTGATCCGCAATGTGATCGACGCCGCGCGCCAGGCGGGCAAGCGCGTGATCGTCGATCCGAAGAGCGCCAATCTTGCAATCTATCGCGGCGCGACCGTATTGACGCCGAACCGGAAGGAATTCGCCGAGGCCACCCGCAGCCGTGCCGACAACCAGGACAGCATCGCGCAGGCCGCACCCGATGCGATGGTCCTCGCCGATTGCGAGGCGATGCTGGTGACGCAGGGCGAGCGCGGCATGACGCTGGTGACGCGGGACGGCGGTTCGATCCACGTGCCGGCGCTGCCGGTCAAGGTGCGCGACGTCTCCGGCGCCGGCGATACCGTTGCTGCGGCGCTGGCGCTGGCACTGGCTGCTGGTGCCGACTGGGACGGCGCGCTGCGGATCGCGAGTGCGGCAGGTGCGGTCGCGGTCGGCAAGACCGGTA
The DNA here is from genome assembly GCF_947648125.1 of uncultured Bradyrhizobium sp. Lineage (GTDB taxonomy): Bacteria > Pseudomonadota > Alphaproteobacteria > Rhizobiales > Xanthobacteraceae > Bradyrhizobium. The sequence continues at coordinate 41,752 of NZ_CANSMR010000022.1, forward strand.
CCGCGATCGTCAGGTCCGCCGAGTTGCGGCGAAAGATCCTGCCGCACGCGTCGCTGGCGGCCGAGGAGAAGATCGTCACGGCCGGGGGCGATATCGACGCATATCTCGAGGAGTGGCGCAGGCAGGATCTGCGGATCGGCTTCACCAATGGCTGTTTCGACATCCTGCACCCCGGCCACGTCAAGGTGCTGACCGGCGCGCGCAGCGCCTGTGACCGCCTGATCGTCGGATTGAACAGCGACGCCTCGGTGAAGCGGCTGAAGGGCGAGGGGCGTCCGGTGCAGAACGAGCGCGCCCGGGCCGAGGTGCTGGCGGCGCTGGAAGCGGTCGACCTCGTCGCGATCTTCGAGGAGGACACGCCGATCAACCTGATCACGAAGGTGCGGCCGAGCGTGCTGGTCAAGGGCGGTGACTATACCCGTGAGCAGGTGGTCGGCCACGAGATCGTCGAGGCCGCCGGCGGCGAGGTGGTGCTGGTCGAAGTCCTCCAGGGCCACAGCACGACGTCGCTGGTTGCCCGGGCCCGTGAGGGCAAGGCGTGAGCGCGAGCATCGCATCCCCGGCAGGCGCCGCGGCGTGCCCGGCCTGGCGCGATCCGGCGCGCTGGCAGACCACGACCGATGTGGTCGCGGTCCTGATTGCGGTGTCGCTGCCGTGGTCGACCTCGCTGGTCGGCATCTTCGGCGTGGTGCTGCTGATCTCGATTGCGCCGACCGTCGACCTGCGGGCGTTCTGGACGCTGCTGAAGCGGCCAATCTGCGTGGCGCCGATCGCGCTGTTTTGCCTCGCGCTCACCGGCACGCTCTGGTCGGACGCCGCCTGGGGCGCGCGATTGTACGCGGTCGGGCCGACCGCAAAGCTGCTGGTGCTTCCCGTCCTGCTCTATCACTTCCAGCGCTCGAGCCGCGGGACATGGGTGTTCGTGGCTTTCCTCGTCTCCTGCACGCTGCTGATGCTGATGTCGTGGCTGGTGCTTGCCTATCCCCACCTCGCGCTGAGGGCGCCGGCCCCCGGCGAGCAGGGCGTCTTCGTCAAGAACTACATCGACCAGAGCCAGGAGTTCACGCTGTGCGCGGTCGCGCTGGCCTATCCGATCGTGATGCTGTTGCGGGCCAATCGCGTCCTGCCGGCCGTGTTGCTGACTGGGATTGCGCTCAGCCTGCTTGCCAATATGGCGCTCGTGGTGGTGTCGCGGACCGCGCTGGTGACCATTCCGATCATGTTCGCGGCGTTTGCGCTGCTGCATTTGCGCTGGCGCAGCATTGTCCTGATTGCGTGTGCGGCCGGTGCGTTGTCCGTGGCGGCGTGGTACACCTCGCCGCAACTGCGCGCGACGGCCGATTCATTCCAGCGCGACTACAAGCTCTACATGGAGCGCAACGAGCCGACGTCGCTTGGTTTGCGGCTCGAATTCTGGCGCAAATCGCTCGGCTTCTTTGCCGAGGCTCCGGTCATCGGCCATGGCACCGGCTCGACGCGGGGCCTGTTCGAGCGCGTCGCGGCCGGCGGCGTGAACCAGGCTTCCAGTGAGGTGATCGGAAACCCCCACAATCAAACGTTGAACGTCGCCGTGCAGTGGGGCATTGTGGGTGTAGCGATACTCTACGCGATGTGGCTGCTGCACCTGTTGCTGTTCCGCGGCGACGGTCTCGTCAACTGGATCGGGCTTCTCGTCGTGGTACAGAATATTTCAAGTTCATTGTTTAATTCACACATCTTCGACTTTCATGAAGGCTGGATGTATGTGCTGGGCGTCGGGGTTGCGGGCGGCATGGCGTTGAAGGGGCGATTGGGGACGGATATGGAACCCGAGCCTCCGATCCGTCCATGATCGCTGGCATGGGCTCCGCAGATACGCTACAGCCTGCCAATGTCCCGTCGCGAACTCCCAGTTGCCAGCAACCCGTCCGTTAGATGACGCGCCTTTCACAATTCACCACGCGCAACTTCCTGATTCTGGCACATGACGCGCTCGCGACGACGTTTGCGTTGCTGGCGAGCTTTTATCTGCGCTTCGAGGGCAGCCTGCTTACCGATCGGCTGCCGCATTTGCTGCGCATTCTGCCCTGGTTCGTGCTGTTCAGCGTCGTGGTCAGCTATTTCTCCAATCTGACCACGGCGAAATGGCGCTTCACCTCGCTGCCGGACGCGGTGAACATCCTGCGGGTCGCCGCGGTGCTGACGCTGGCACTGGTCGTGGTGGACTACGTCTACTTCTTCACCGGGGCGAATTCGCCAAGTCCAGTGTTCCTCGGCCGCGTCACGATCATTCTGTTCTTCTTCCTCGAGGTGTTCGCGCTGAGCGCGCTGCGCCTCGGCTATCGCTACTTCCGCTATTCGCGCACGCGACTTCATGCCCGATCCGACAATGCCGCGTCGGCGCTGCTGGTCGGACGCACGGCCGACGCGGAAGTCGTGCTGCGCGGCATCGAGAACGGCGCCATCAAGCGGCTCTGGCCGGTCGGCGTGCTCTCGCCGTCGGCCGCGGACCGCGGCCAGATGATCCGCAACATTCCCGTGGTCGGCGGCGTCGATGATATCGAAGCCGTGATTCGGGATTTCGAAAGCCGCCAGCGGCCGATCAAGCGCGTGGTCATGACGCCCTCGGCCTTCGAGCCGGATGCGCATCCGGAAAGCGTGCTGATGCGCGCCAAGCGGCTTGGTCTGATGGTCAGCCGCCTGCCGTCGCTGGAGGGCGGCGATACGCCACGGCTCACCAATGTCGCGGTCGAAGACCTGCTGCTGCGCCCGAGCCAGAAGATAGACTATGCACGGCTCGAGACGCTGGTGAAGGGCAAATCCGTCATCGTGACCGGCGGCGGCGGCTCGATCGGCGCGGAGATCTGCGAGAGGGTCGCGACCTTCGGCGCGGCGCGCCTCTTGGTCGTCGAGAACTCGGAGCCGGCGCTCTATGCGGTCACCGAGGCGCTGTCCGCGCGCGATGCCGGCCCCGAGATCGAGGGCCGGATCGCGGACATTAGGGATCGCGAGCGCATCACGCGCCTGATGAGCGAGTTCAAGCCCGACATCGTGTTCCATGCCGCGGCGCTCAAGCATGTGCCGATCCTGGAGCGCGACTGGAGCGAAGGGGTCAAGACCAACATCTTCGGGTCGGTGAACGTCGCCGATGCGGCGCGTGCCGCGGGCGCGAGCGCCATGGTGATGATCTCGACCGACAAGGCGATCGAGCCGGTGTCGATGCTCGGCCTGACCAAGCGGTTCGCCGAGATGTACTGTCAGGCGATGGATCATGACCTGATGGCCGAGGCCAGAGGCAAGTCGCACATGCGGCTGATCTCGGTGCGGTTCGGCAACGTGCTGGCGTCCAACGGATCCGTGGTGCCGAAGTTCAAGGCCCAGATCGAGGCCGGCGGACCGATCACGGTGACCCATCCGGACATGGTCCGGTATTTCATGACGATCCGCGAAGCCTGCGATCTCGTGATCACCGCCGCGACGCACGCGATGACGCCGGCGCGGCCTGACGTCTCGGTCTATGTGCTGAACATGGGGCAGCCGGTGAAGATCGTCGATCTCGCCGAGCGGATGATCCGCCTGTCGGGCCTGCAACCGGGCGTCGACGTCGAGATCGTGTTCAGCGGCATCCGTCCCGGCGAGCGGCTGAACGAGATCCTGTTCGCAAGCCAGGAGCCGACGCTCGAGATCGGCGTCGCCGGCGTCATGGCCGCCAAGCCGAACCAGCCTCCGATGTCGACGCTGCGCAAGTGGCTCGCGGCGCTGGAAGATGCGATCGAGAGAGATGACCGCGTGACCATCCGTGCCGTCCTTCAGGACGCCGTGCCCGAGTTCGGATCGAATGCCGCCTGACCGCGCCGTCCTGCGGGCGATCAGGCAGGACCGTTTCGAAAGCCATTGATGCCCAGTTCTCGAAAAGTCGTGGTCGCCAGCCAGCATTATCCGCCGGACCACAGCACGACCGCCGCGATCATGTCCGCGATCGCCGAACGGATCGCGCAGGAGGCGGAGGTGGTGGTGGTGTCCGGGATGCCGGGCTCGGCGCGGGCGCCGGCGCCGGGGCGGCCTGTCGTCGTCGAGATCAGGAACTGGCTGCCGGGAAAGTCGGCGCTGATCAAGCGCGCACTGGCCGAGGCGCTGTTCACGGTGCGTATGTTCTTTGCGTTGTTGTCGCGACTGCAGCGGGGCGACGTGGCGCTGACGGTGACGGCTCCTTTCGCGCTTCCTTATGCGGTTGCTGCCGCGGCGAGGTTGAAGGGGGCCAAGTCGGCGTTGATCCTGCACGACCTTTTTCCGGATGTTCTGGTGATGGCCGGGCTGCTGCGGCCGTCCTCGCTGGTTGCGCGGGCGATGCGCGCGGTCAACGCGCTGATGTTTCGTGCCTTGAACGCTGTCATCGTGATCGGCCGCGACGCCGAGAGGCTGCTGCTGCGCTATCACGGAATGACACCGGACAAGATCAGGTTCATCCCGAACTGGGCCACGCTCGACCCCGGCAATCGTCCCGTCAGCCCCGATAATCCGTTTCGCAAGGCGATCGCCGCCCGCTTCGTCGTCGGCCTGTCCGGCAATCTCGGCTTCACCCACGATCCGGACATCGTCTTCGAGGCCGCACGGCTGTTGCGCGACGAGCGCGATATCCATTTCCTGCTGTCGGGATGGGGCATGGGCTTTGCGCGGCTGAAGGAGATGCAGGCAGAGGCGCAGCTCGCCAACGTCACGCTGGTCGAGCGCGTCGCGGATGGCGAACTCGATGCGCTGCTCTCCAGCGCGGACGTCTGGCTCATTCCCTATCGCAAGAACGTTGCTGGTGTATCGGTCCCGAGCCGGTTCTATAATCTGCTCGCAGCCGGCCGGCCCGTCATCCTGGTCTCCGAACCCGAAGCCGAGGCCGCGCTGACCGTCAGCGAAAACCGGCTGGGCTGGGTCGTCACGCCGGGACGGCCCGACCAACTCGCAGATGCGATCAGGATGGCGTCGCAATCGCAGGACGCCGCGATGGCCGAGCGCGCCGTCGCGACCGCGCGGACCTTCAGCCCCGAGCGGGCCCTGTCGAGCTACGCCGCGCTGGTCGCGGAGCTGTTATCCAATCACGATGCGGAGCGGACAGCATGAATGATCGGCGCCCGACGGTTCTGGTGACGGGTGCGAGCGGCTTTGTCGGTCGCCACGTGGTGCCGGAGCTGGAGCAGAACGGCTGGTTGGTGCGCCGCGCGGTGCGCACCCCGCTGCAAGATGAAAACGACGTGGCGATCGGCTCGCTCAGTCCCGCCACCGATTGGCGCGCCGCGCTCGATGGCGTGGATGCCGTTGTTCACCTTGCGGCTCGCGTTCACCAGCAGTCCGATGAACAGGCGATCGAGCTCTACCGCAACGTCAATATCGAGGGCACGCTGCACCTGGCGCGTTCCGCTGTTGCGGCGGGCGTTCGGGATTTCATTTTTGTCAGCACGATCCTGGTGCATGGGCGCAGCAATTACGGCCGCCCGCCGTTTCGCGAGGACGATGTCCTGACACCGCGCGGCCTCTACGGAAACTCGAAGGCGGCCGCCGAAGTTGGTCTGAAGGGGATTGTGCCGGGCAGCGGCATGAGGGTGACCGTGATCAGGCCGCCGCTGATCTACGGCGCCGGCGCGAAAGGAAATTTCGCCCTGCTCAAGCGTGCAGTGATCAATCGCATGCCGCTTCCGCTCGCTTTTGTGAAGAATCGCCGTGCGTTCCTGTCGGCGGAAAACCTGGCGTCGTTTATCCTGCACCGGCTGTCGCACCCGGGGAGTGAATACGACGTGTTTCTGGTGGCCGACCGCGAGCAGGTCTCGACGCGGGAGTTCGTCGAGCGGCTTGCCCGCGCCGCAGAAACCTCGCCGCGTCTGTTCTGGCTGCCGTCGCCGCTCCTGAAGGTGTCGCTCACGGTGGGCGGCCGCAAGGAAGCCTATGACAGCCTGTTCGCCTCGCTGGAACTCGATCTGTCCAAGGTCGCGAGCACCGGATGGCAGCAGCCGATCAGCCTCGATGAGGGGCTGAGGCGCGCGCTGCGCCGAACGGATATCTAGATCTTATTTTGACGCGTTTTCTTCACGCGAACCGGTATCCACTTCGCTGGAAAACGCTCTGGCCCGATCAGAACGGTCGCGAGAACCTGCGCAGTTGCCATGCGACGGCGAGCGCGCCTGCCAGCAGCACGACGATGTCTGCTGCGAGCGAATTGAGGGCGACCGAGGCGAAGGCGAGCAGCGCCAGCACCACATTGAGTGCAAAGACCTCGCCGACGACGCGCCACACCACAAATCCGTTGTCGGTCGCGCGCTGATAGAAGTGCGAGCGGTGCGCGGACCAGAACGGCTCGCGCCGCGCGATGCGGCGAAACAGCGTGACCGTCGCATCGGCCAGATAATACAACGGCAGCAACAGGGCGGCGGCGAATTGCTGATGCAGGGCAAGCTCGAGCAGGCACCAGCCCAGCAGCAAGCCGATCGGCAGGCTGCCGACATCGCCAAGGAATATCTTTGCCACCGGCCGGTTGAACGGCGCGAAGCCGAGCAGCGCGCCGCACAGCGCTGCCGCGACCAGCGCGCAAGCAGCGGGAACATGGCCGAAGCTGCCGAGCAGGGCGACGGCCACCGTGATCGGCACGGCCTCGGCCGCCGTCATCAGGTCGAGCCCGTCCATGAAGTTGACGAGGTTCACGAACCAGAGGCCGGCGATCAGCAGCAGGCCGCGTTCGAGCCAGGCCGGGCAGGCCGCAACGAGCCTGAGATCGGCCGGCGCCGAAAACACCACGGCCGCAACCGCGGCCGCCTGCAGCACCAGCCGCGGGACGACGGGCAGCGACCGGATGTCGTCGGCAAAGCCCACCACCGCGATGAACAGGCAGGCCGCGAACACCGCGATCGGTATCGTAAGGTCCGGCGATCCGGCCAGCATCATGACGATCCCGCCCGCCAGCAGCGTGGCTGCGATGACCGCGATGCCGGCGCCCTGCGGCGTTGGAATGCGGTGCGACGAGCGCGCGTTGGGCTTCGCCAGCGCCACGCGCAGCAGCAGAGGCCGCGTCGCCCGGATCAGGACGGCCGAGATCGATGCGGCCAGCACCGCTGCGATCAATGACAGGAGGGTCTCGAAACTGCTCATTCTGGTCCGGTCACTGCGATCCCGGGATTCGCGATGGCGATCCCGGGACTTCGATCGGCTCGGCGCCTTTGGCGGCCTTTTCCGGGCTCAGGATCCACACCAGGCCGCCGAACACACCGACCACGAACGACACCGCGCCGAACAGCAGCGAGATGTTGACGCCCTCATTCGCGATCAGGCCGGCATAGCCGAAGGCGAGCGCCATCGTGGCCTCGCGCACGCCCCAGCCCGCGATCGAGATCGGCATCATCGTGATCAGCATGACCGGGGGTAACAATTGGAAGATCTGGCCGAAGGTGACGGGGGCCGCGATCGACTTCACCACGCACCAGCCGATCACGACGGTCACCACGTGAATGGCGATCGAAAGGGTCGCGACCCGCAATCCGTGCTGGCGGCTGAACAACACCCGGTTCGCGATGACCGCGCAGGCGTGGATGTGGTGCGTTGCCCACCACTGCTTCAGCCAGGGCCACGGCAACAGGCCGATCACGAGGAAACCAAATCCGGCCGCAAGCGCGGCGAGGTCGAGCAGCAGCAACGCCATCCAGCCGTTTGTATCGGCGATCAGCCGATAGCTCCAGGGCAGGGTGGCCGCGATGACGACGGCCAGGGCGATCAGTCCGACCGCGCGATCGACGAAGATCGAATAGGTGGCTGCGCGCCAGCCCGCACCGGCGCGCGCGACAAGCCAGAGCCGCACGGCGTCGCCGCCGATCGAGGACGGCAGTGTCTGGTTGAAGAATGTGCCGATCACGTTGAAGCGCATCGCCTGCGCGGTTTCCAGCGGTGCGCCGCACTCCACGCTGATCTCGCGCCAGCGCAACACCCCGAGAAAGATCTGCAGGAAGGTGACCGCGATCGCGAGGCCGAGCCAGCCCAGGCTCTCGACCTGGATGCGGGAGGCGAGGTCATACAGGTTGACCTTGCGCAGCGAGAAATAGAGCAGCGCAGCCGAGATCAGGATCTTGACGGTCGAAAGCAGGATTCGGCGCATTTCCGTTCGCGCTGCCAGGTTTTCAGGATGTGTCAAAAACAGCGCAAAACGCTTTCGCGCGCCCAAATTCGCCGCCTTGGTATGGTTTCCGCAGCGATCTGGCAATACCCGTACTGGACCCTATTGCGGCAGGCGCGAAGGGGCGGCTAAAGATGCCGGACCGGGGGACGGCCAGCCGTTCACCGGGAGTTTACAAGACCGGTAAGATCCGACCAGACGCGTGGGGGCGCGTGACTGCCCGGATCGTGCTTCCCAGGTAACAGGGCTGCCGGCCACGGCCGCCCCGGGCCAATTTGGTGTGCCGTCCGCGGATGGATACGACAGGACTGGCACGACAGGACTTGAGGCATCGATGGATCGACGAATTATTCCCCTGATCATGTGCGGCGGCGCAGGCACGCGGCTTTGGCCGGCGTCGCGCGAGGTGCATCCGAAGCAGTTCCTGTCGCTGTTCGGGGCGCGCTCGACCTTCCAGGAGACGCTGCTGCGGGTCTCCGACGCCGGCCTGTTTGAGCGGCCGATCGTGATCACCAATGAGGCCTATCGCTTCATGGTGCTGGAGCAGCTGGCCGAGATCGGCCGCGAGGCCGATGTGCTGCTGGAGCCGATGCGCCGCGACTCCGGGCCCGCGATCGCGGCCGGTGCGGCATTCGCGCAGAGCCGTGACAGCGAGGCGATCGTGCTGGCGCTCGCCGCCGACCATCTGGTGCGGGATACGGCGGCCTTCGTCGCCGCGTGCCGCGGCGGATTGGTGGCTGCCGAAGCCGGCCGCATCGTGACCTTCGGCGTCAAGCCGGAACGGCCCGCCACCGAATACGGCTACATCAGCCCGGGTGAGGTGGTCGCCGGCGAGGTGCGCGCGGTGGCAAAATTCGTCGAGAAGCCGGATGCCGCGACGGCGGCAGGCTATATCGATGCGGGCTATCTCTGGAACAGCGGCAACTTCATGTTCCGCGCCGGCGTGCTGCTCGACGAGTATCGCAATGTCGATGCCGACAGTATTGCGTCGGTGGAGCAGTCGGTCATTACTGCGACGCGCGATCTCGGCTTCGTCAAGCTCGATGCGTCGGCGTTCGGCGCGGCAAAGGCGATCTCGATCGATTATGCCGTGATGGAGAAGACCGCTCATGCCGCGGTGGTGCCGGTGGCGTGCGGCTGGTCCGACATCGGCTCGTGGCGCCAGGTCTGGGAGCTCTCCGACAAAGACAGCCTCGGCAACGCGGCGCGCGGCGCGGCGGTGTTCGAGGACTCCCGCAATTGCAACGTCTCGACCGACCGGGCGCTGGTCGCGCTCGAAGGCGTCGACGACCTCGTCGTGGTCGCGACCCAGGACGCCGTGCTGGTGTCACGCCAGAAGGACGCCAACGGGCTGAAGCGGCTGGTCGCGAAATTGAAAGTGGCGGCGCCCGAGGTGACCGAGAACCACATCAAGGTGCATCGGCCCTGGGGCTCCTATCAGTCGGTCGACAATGGCGACCGCCACCAGGTCAAGCGCATCATCGTCAAGCCGGGCGGGCGGCTGTCGCTGCAGAAGCACCATCACCGCTCCGAGCACTGGATCGTGGTGCGCGGCACAGCCCAGGTCACCGTCAACGAGCTCATCAAGACGGTGCACGAGAACGAGTCGATCTACATCCCGATCGGCGCCGTGCACCGGCTGGAGAATCCTGGCAAGATCCAGCTCGAGCTGATCGAGGTGCAGACCGGCAGCTATCTCGGCGAGGACGACATCATCCGCATCGAGGACGACTACCGGCGCAGCTGAGGCGAGCTGGTTCCCGCGCCGATCGCCGGGCGCGGGACGATGTAACTCTTTGAATCAAAACGTGTCCGGATTTCGCCGTTGGCATTCGCCACATTTGTGACGCCGTGCTATAGCGGCTGCCAACGAAGCGGGGTGATTTGCGCCAGAGGCGCAGATCGGGACGAGGGGCCTTGGTCTGATTCCCTCGGAGCCGGGATGGCTCCCTGAGGAGCCGGGACAACCGCCAGAACGCTACTTGGGGTCTACGATATGAATGCAAAAGTGTCCGCAGCCGGCGCGAGGGCCGATATCGGCCGCGCATTGCGCGTCGGCGTGATCGGCGCCGGCGTGATGGGCAGCAACCATGCCCGCGTGCTGGCCGGACTGCCCGGCGTGGTGCTGATCGGCATCGTCGATCCGCTGCCGGAACACCGCACACGCGCCATCGACCTGGTCGGTTGCCGCGCCTTCGAGAGCCTCGATCAGCTGCTTGCCGAAGGCATCGATGCGGTGACGATCGCAGCTCCCACCCACCTGCATCACGAGATCGCGCTCGCCTGCATCGCGCGCAACATCCACATCTTGGTCGAGAAGCCGGTCGCATCCACGGTCGAAGAGGGCCGCGAGATCGTCGCGGCCGCCGAGCGGGCCGGCGTCACGCTGATGGTCGGCCATGTCGAGCGTTTCAATCCGGCGGTCGCCGCGATCAAGCAGGCGATCTCCGGCGAGGATATCCTGTCGATCGGCATCACCCGGGTCGGCCCGTTCCCGCCGCGGATGTCCAATGTCGGCGTCGTGATCGATCTTGCCGTGCACGACATCGACCTGATCCGCTGGTTCACCGAGTCCGACATCGTCGAGGTGCAGCCGCAGCTCTCGAGCGCGGTCGCCGAGCGCGAGGACATCGCGCTGCTGCAGTTCCGCACGGCGTCCGGCGTGCTCGCCCACATCAACACCAACTGGCTGACGCCGTTCAAGGCGCGCAACGTGACGGTCGCAACCCGCGGCAAATACGTGATGGGCGACCTGCTCACGCGCCAGGTCACCGAATGCTTCGGCTTCAAGCCGGACGGCAGCTATTCGATGCGTCATCTGCCGGTCGGTCACGACGAGCCGTTGCGCGCCGAGCTGATCGCCTTCCTCGATGCCGTGCGCAGCGGCAAGCTGCCGGCGGTGTCCGGCGACGAAGGCGTGGCGAGCCTCGAGATCGCGATCCGCTGCCTGGAATCGCCGGCGCGGCCCGCTGCGGCGACGATGCGCAAGGGACCGCGCCGCATCGCCGGCTGATCGTCATTCATTCAACACGTGCAAAGAGCTTCCATGAACCAGCATATGCAGCTTGAGCCCATTCCCTTCATCGATATCGCCGCGCAGCGCCGGCGGCTCGGCAAGTCGATCGATGACGCGGTCGCGCGCGTGCTCGACCATTGCCAGTTCATCAATGGCCCGGAAGTCACCGCGCTGGAGAAGGCGCTGGCGGACTATAGCGGCGCCAAGCACGTGGTGAGCTGCGCCAGCGGCACCGACGCGCTGCTGATGGTCCTGATGGCCAAGAATGTCGGGCCGGGCGATGCGGTGCTGTGCCCGACCTTCACCTTCTGCGCGACCGGCGAAGTCGTGACGCTGACCGGTGCGACGCCGGTTTTCGTCGACGTCGATGAGGAGACCTTCAACATCGACGTCAATTCGCTGAAGCGCGGCATTGCGACGGCGCGGGCGCGCGGGCTGAAGCCGGTTGCCGTGATCCCGGTCGATCTGTTTGGCCAGAGCGCCGATCACGACGCGATCGGCGCGGTCGCCGAGGCCGAGGGCCTGTTCGTGCTCGACGATGCCGCGCAGGGCTTTGGCGCAACCTACAAGAACCGCAAGCTCGGCACCTTCGGGCTCGCGACCGGAACCAGCTTCTTCCCGGCCAAGCCGCTCGGCTGTTTCGGCGACGGCGGCGCGATCTTCACCGACGACGAGGAACTGGCGCGCACGCTGCGCAGCATCCGCGTCCACGGCCAGGGCTCGGACAAGTACGACAACGTGCGGCTCGGCCTCACGGCGCGGCTCGACACCATGCAGGCGGCGATCCTGCTCGAGAAGCTGAAGATCTTCGATGACGAGATCGCCGCGCGCAACAAGGTGGCGGAACGCTATTCGCGCGCGCTCGGCAACCTGGTCTCGGTGCCGCGCCTTGCTCCCGGCTGCACCTCGGTGTGGGCGCAGTACACCATCCGTCTGACCAACGGCATCGATCGTGACGCCTTCGCGGCCGCCTTGAAGGCGCAGGGCGTGCCGACCATGATCTACTATCCGAAGTCGGTCCATCAGCAGACGGCCTACAGCCACTATCCGGTTGCCGACGGCGGCCTGCCGGTCAGCGAGCGCCTGTCGAAGGACGTCATCGCCCTGCCAATGCACCCCTATCTCGACGAGGCGGCGCAGGACCGCGTCATCGCGGCTGTGCGCAGCGCGCTACAGGCATGATCCCGAAAAGTGGCTACCGGTTTTCGGGCTGGATCATGCCTAGATCGTTAACGTTCTGAATACGTCATTTTGACGTAGGGTGATGATGCGCTAGAAGCAGCCCATGCTTGGGCGCATCTTCACCGTCGGCGGCTATACCCTGCTATCGCGGGTCACCGGGTTCGCGCGCGACATCATGCTCGCGGCGATCCTCGGTGCCGGGCCGGTCGCCGACGCCTTCTTCGTGGCGCTGCGGCTGCCCAATCATTTCCGCGCGATTTTTGCCGAAGGCGCCTTCAATGCCGCCTTCGTACCGGCCTATGCCCATGTCCATGGCGAGCGCGGCGAGGCGTCGGCGCGGCTGTTCGCCGACCGCATCTTCACGCTGCTGTTCGCCTCGCAGGTGATCCTGCTTGTCTTGGCGATGGCGTTCATGCCGCAGGCGATGAGCATTCTCGCGCCGGGCTTCACCGAGGACGCAGCGCAGCGCAAGCTCGCGATCGAGCTGACGCGGATCACTTTCCCCTATCTGCTGCTGATCACGCTGGTGACGCTCTATGGCGGCATGCTCAACGTGATGCATCGCTTCGCCAGCGCCGCCGCGGCGCCGATCTTCCTCAACCTCGCCATGATGATGACGCTGGCGCTCGCGGCGTTCTTCCCCAGCGCCGGCCACGCCGCGGCCTGGGGCGTCCTGATCTCGGGTTTCCTGCAGTTCTTCCTGCTCGCCGGCGACCTCGGCCGCCACGGCGGCCTGCCGCGATTCGCGCCGCTCAAGCTCGACGAGGACGTCCGCGCCTTCTTCCGCGCGCTGGGGCCGGCGACCTTGGGCTCGATGGGCACACAGTTGGCGCTGTTCGCCGACACCATCATCGCGACCTTCCTCCCTGCCGGTGCGCTGTCAGCGCTGTATTACGCCGACCGTCTCAATCAATTGCCGATCGGCGTGATCGGGATCGCGATCGGCACCGTGCTGCTGCCGGAGATGTCGCGGCGCCTGACCGCCGACGATCACACAGGCGCCATGGCCGCGCAGCGCCGCGCCTTCGATTTCACGCTGCTGTTCTCGGTGCCGTTCGTGGCGGCGTTCCTGACGGTTGCCGATCCGATCATGCGCGCGATGTTCGCCCGCGGCGCCTTCTCGAAGGCCGATGCTGCCAGCGCAGGTGCCACGCTTGCGGCCTATGCGGTCGGGCTCATTCCCTTTGTGATGATCCGCAGCGCGGTCGCGACCTTCTACGCCCGCAAGGATACCGCAACCCCGGTGAAGGCGGCGCTGACGGGGGTCGCGGTCAACGTCGCGCTGAAGATCGCGCTGGTCGGCACGCTGGCGCAGGTCGGGCTCGCGCTCGCGACTGCGGTCGGGGCCTGGGTCAATCTGCTGCTGGTGCTGCTGTTCGCGGTGCGCCGCGGCTATCTCGCGTTCGATCGCGCGCTGATCCGCTCGTTCGGCACTTTCGCGATTTGCGGCCTGCTGCTCGCGCTCGCGCTGTGGCTGACCTCGCATTTCGCCTATGTGTGGTTCGCGCCGATGCAGATCTTTCGCGACGAGATGATCCTGCTGTTGCTGGTCACGGTCGGCGCCTTCGTCTACGCCTTGCTGATCCTCACGCTGTTCGGCCGCGGCTGGCTATTCGCGCTGCGGCGTGTATAGTTTTACCTGTCAAATCAAATGCATAGGAGCCGACCGTGGGATAGCGTCGCGTGCGGCGGAAAGCGGTTTGCGCTTCGCTGACAACCACGCCAATATGCATGCAAACAACCAAGGCAATTGGAGAGACGATGGCAGCTCCCATCAAGTTCGGCGTCGGACAAAGTGTACGGCGCAAGGAGGATGACGCTCTGATTCGCGGCAAGGGCCGCTATACCGACGACGTCGCCCCGTCTCCCGCATTGCACGCGCTGATGCTGCGTTCGCCGCATGCGCACGCGACCTACACGATCGATGCCGGCAAGGCCCGCGGCATGCCCGGCGTGGCGCTGATCCTGACCGCGGCCGATGTCGCCGAGCTCGGCGGCCTGCCGTGCCTGTTCAATCTCGAAACCGATCCGTTCACCGCACCGCCTTATCCGATCCTCGCCAAGGATGAAGTGCGCCATGTCGGCGACGCGATCGCCTTTGTGGTCGCCGATACCGTCGATCATGCCCGCGACGCGATCGAGGCCATCGACGTCAAGTGGACGCCGCTGCCGGCGGTGGCCGGCCTCGTCAATGCGGTGAAGAAGGGCGCGCCGCAGGTGTGGCCGGACAAGCCCGGCAATCTGCTGTTCGACGTCTCGATCGGCGACAAGGGCGCCGCCGAGGCGGCCTTCGCCAAGGCCCATGCGGTGGCCGAGATCACCATCGTCAATCCGCGGGTCATCACCAATTTCATGGAGACGCGCGCCGCGGTCGCTGAATACGACGCCAAGAAGGATCACCTGACGCTGACGATCGGCAGCCAGGGCAGCCACCGCCTGCGCGAGATCCTCTGCGACATGATCCTGAAGATGCCGAAGGAGAACATGCGGGTGATCTGCCCGGATGTCGGCGGCGGCTTCGGCACCAAGCTGTTTCCCTATCGTGAATATGCGCTGATTTCGGTCGCAGCGCGCAAGCTCAAGAAGTCCGTCAAATGGACCGCCGAGCGCTCCGACCACTTCATGGGCGACGCGCAGGGCCGCGACAACCTCACCACCGCGAAGATGGCGCTCGCCGAGGACGGCAAATTCCTCGGCATGGATGTCGACCTGATGGGCGACATGGGTGCTTATCTGTCGACCTTTGCCCCCTACATCCCGCATGGCGGCGCCGGCATGTTGCCGGGCCTCTATGACATCAAGGCCTTCCATTGCCGCGTCCGCACCGTGTTCACCAACACGGTGCCGGTCGATGCCTATCGCGGCGCCGGCCGCCCGGAGGCGGCCTATGTGATCGAGCGGCTCGTGGATGCCGCCGCGCGAAAACTCGGCATGACGCCGGACGCGATCCGGCGGAAGAATTTCATTCCGCCGAAGTCGCTGCCCTACACGACGGCGACCGGCAAGGTCTACGACTCCGGCGATTTCGTCGCGCATATGAAGCGCGCGATGGAGATCGCCAACTGGAAGGAGTTTGGCAAGCGCGCCAAGGCGGCCAAGAAGGACGGCCTGGTGCGGGGCATCGGCATGGCGAGCTATGTCGAGGTCTGCGGCACCATGGGCGAGGAGACCGCCAACGTGGCGCTCGATCCCAACGGCGATATCTCGATCCTGATCGGCACGCAGTCGAGCGGGCAGGGCCACCAGACCGCTTATGCGCAGATCGTCGCCGAGCAGTTCGGCGTGCCGCCCGAGCGCGTCCATGTGCTGCAGGGCGACACCGACAAGATCGCGACCGGTCTCGGCACCGGCGGCTCGGCCTCGATCCCGTCCGGTGGCGTCAGCGTGCAGCGGGCGACGCACGAGCTCGGCAACAAGCTGAAGGAGCTTGCGGCGCAGGCGCTGGAAGCCGGCGCCGGCGACCTCGAAATCGCCGACGGCCGCGTCCGCATTGCCGGCACCGACCGCTCGGTCGGCTTTGCCGATCTCGCCAAACGTCCCGGCGGCGATACGTCGAAGATGAACGCGAGCGCGACCTTCGCCAGCGCCGACGGCACCTATCCGAACGGCACGCATCTTGCCGAGGTCGAGATCGATCCCGCCACCGGCATCATCAAGATCGTCAGCTACGTCATCGTCGACGATTTCGGCGTTACGCTCAATCCGCTGATGCTCGCGGGCCAGGTTCATGGCGGGGCGATGCAGGGCATCGGGCAGGCGCTGATGGAGCAGGCGGTGTACAGCCCGACCGACGGTCAGCTCGTCACCGGCACCTTCATGGACTATGCGATGCCGCGCGCCGCCGACGGGCCGTCCTTCGTGTTCGAGACCCACAACGTGCCGTGCACGACCAACCCGCTCGGCGTGAAGGGCGCAGGCGAGGCCGGCGCGATCGGCTCGTGTCCGGCGGTCGTCAACGCGATCGTCGAGGGGCTGCATCGCGAGTTCGGGATCGACCACGTCGACATGCCGGCCACGCCGGAACGGATCTGGATCGCGATCCGCGAGGCGCAGCGCCGCCATAATCTCTGATAAATTGTCGCAGGCGGAATGAAGATTCCGCCTGCGGTGTTTGCAAATCAGGCCGGCCGCGCACCTGCGGACCGGGACAGAGCACGATTGAGGGGTTTTGCCGATGAAGCGGATTGTCGTCGTTGCAGCGATGCTTGCGTTGAGTGCGGGGGCGGTGGTGGCCGACCAAAATCAGGTCAAGCAGACCCAGGCCCAGATGAAAGAAACCGGCAAGAACGCCGGTGCGCTCGGGGCCATCATCAAGGGCGAGAAGCCCTACGACCAGGCAACGGTCGACGCCGCGCTGGCGAAGTTCGAGGACACCGCCAAGAAGCTGCCGACGCTCTTCCCTGATAGCAGCAAGGGTCTCAAGACGGATGGCGATTACTCCGCTGGGCCGAAGATCTGGGAAGACAAGGCCGGCTTCGAGCAGCACATCGCGAGCTTTGCCAAATCCGTCGCTGACGCCAAGGGCAAGATCAAGGATGTCGACACGCTGAAGGCCGAGCTGACCGTGATCGGCAAGCAGTGCGGCGGCTGTCACGAGACCTATCGCCTCAAGAAGGGCTGATTGCCATTCGGTCAACGAGAAGGGCGGACGCTGTGAGGCGTCCGCCCTTTTTTGTGCCGGCCGTTTCTTGTTGGTGTGCCTCTACTTGGTGACCTGGCCGCGGATTTCGCCGCCCGGGTTGGCCGCGGTGTGAACGTTGACGTAGTACTTGCCGGCGAGGAGATCGGCGGCCTGCGCGTCGGTCAACGTCGCGCTGCCCTCGACCGGGCTCGACGTCGCGTTCGGGATGGCGACCGCGACACCGGAATTCTTGCCGGCCTCGGCGGGGCCGTGGAAATGCGCGGCGGTCGCAGGGCCCGACAGGCCGGAATAGGTCAGCTTCCAGCTCAGCTTCTTGGTGGCCGCGTCGTAGTCGATGTCGGCAGTGCCGGTGCCGGCGCTGGTATTCGCAGGCACTTCGGCCTTGCCGTCCAGCTTGGCGTGCAGCTTCTCGGCAAAGGCCGGACCGGCGAGGGCGATTGCGGCGCCCAATGTCAGCGTGGCAAGCAAGGTCTTGTTTGGCATGGTTCTCTCCCCTTTTTGACGTCACAAGATGGTTGCAATCTTCAAACCGCGGCGCTCCGGATTTATTCCCAAAATGATCGTGAGTGCGGCAAATTTGATGCGAGCTTGTGCGAACGGTTGCCATCATACTGGTTGATGAACTGACGCGACCAATGACGGATCGGTGAATGTTGCGACGAATTCTCCTCCTGGCCGCTTTGGCCGGCTTGATCGGCTTCGGCGTGTTCTGGTGGCTGACGATCCCCGCGACCGTCGCCGCGAGCGCGCTGCCCGCCTACCAGCCCAACCTGGCCAACGGGCTCACAACGTTCAATGCGGGAGGATGTTCCTCCTGCCATGCCGTGCCGAAGCAGGACGACCGCACCCGGCTCGGCGGCGGGCTCGCGATACCGTCGCCGTTCGGTACCTTCTATGCGCCGAATATCTCGCCTGATCCGAACGACGGTATCGGCCGCTGGAGTGAGGCTGATTTCGTCACTGCGGTCATGAAGGGCACCTCGCCGTCGGGGACGCACTATTTTCCGGCGTTTCCCTACACGTCCTATCAGCACGCCAGGGTCAATGACGTCCGCGACCTGTTCGCCTATCTGAAGACCTTGCCGCCGGTCGCCGGCAAGGTGCGCGACCACGATGTGCCGTTTCCTTTCAACATCAGGCGCAATGTCGGTGTCTGGAAATTCCTGTTCATGGACGGCAAGCCGTTCGTCGCGGATGCGAGCCGCTCGGCGCATTGGTATCGCGGCGCCTATCTCGTCAACAGCTTCGGCCATTGCGCCGAGTGTCACAGCCCGCGCAATTTCCTCGGCGGCATCATCAGCTCGCAGCGCTTCGCGGGTGGACCGAATCCGGAGGGCGAAGGCTGGGTACCCAACATCACGCCGCGGGGGATCGCGGACTGGAGCGCGAAGGACATCGTCTATTTCCTCGAGAGCGGCCAGACGCCGGACGGCGATAGCGCCGGCGGGTCGATGGTGCGCGTGATCCGCAACACCTCGCAGCTCTCGCCGGCCGATCGCGACGCGATCGCCGAATACATCAAGTCGCTGCCGCCGGTCGAGGGACCGCCGAAACCGGTGAAGAAGGAGAAGGAATCCTGAGACCTCGCATCAAGATGCGCTTCTGCCCGGCCATGACAAAAGTGAGCTCGCAGCGGGTCTACTTCGCGCCGAACGCCTTGAAGGTGATGATGGTGAGGGTGTCCTGGATGCCCGGGATCACCTGAACCTTCTCGTTGATGAAATGGCCGATGTCGGTGTCGTGGTCGACGTAGAACTTGACCAGCAGATCGTAATTGCCCGCGGTGGAATAGATCTCGGACGCAATCTCGGCTTCCGCCAGCGCATTGGCGACGGTGTAGGACTGGCCGAGCTTGCATTTGATCTGGACGAAGAAAGGAACCATCAAAGTCGTCTCCGGGGATTTCCGCGACTATAGGCCAAAAACGGGCGGCCAAAGCAAGGGGCCAAGGCAAGCCGTCAAGGCAAGGCCAACTCGTGGTAAAGTCAGGCGAACTTGCTGCCGATGGCCGGCCGGGCTAGGACAGGCCATGATCTCGTTCGTAATGGTCTCATTCGTCGCAACCGCCGGTGCCGCACGATGACGCCGGTCGCGCTCACCATTGCCGGCTCGGATTCCTCGGGCGGGGCGGGCATCCAGGCCGACCTCAAGAGCTTTGCCGCGCTCGGGGTCTATGGCGCCTCCGCGATCACGGCACTGACCGCGCAGAACACCACGGGGGTCAGCGGCATCCATCCGGTGCCCGCGGCGTTCGTCACGGCCCAGATCGATGCGGTGTTCTCCGACCTCAATGTCGGCGCGGTCAAGATCGGCATGGTGGCGCAGGCCGAGACCATTGCGGCGATTGCCGATGGGCTGCAGCGCTGGGCGCCGCGCCATGTCGTGCTCGATCCGGTGATGGTCGCAACTTCGGGCGATCGGCTGCTGGCGGCAGAGGCGGTCGATGCGTTGAAGACCATGCTGTTTCCACTGGCCTCGCTGATCACGCCGAACCTGCCGGAAGCGGCAGCGCTGCTGAACGAGCCGGTCGCTGCGAGCGAGGCCGACGTCGAGCGACAGGGCAGGCAATTGCTGGCGATGGGATGTCGCGCGGTGCTGGTCAAGGGCGGCCATGGGCATGGCGCCAAGAGCATCGACTATCTGATCGATGGCGCGGGCAGCATCGCGCTCGCGGCGCCACGCATTGCCACATCGAACACGCACGGCACCGGCTGCTCGCTGTCATCGGCGATCGCGGCAGGGCTCGCGAAGGGCGAAGGCATGGAGACCGCTGTGCGCAACGCCAAGGCCTGGATCACGGATGCGATTGCAGAAGCCGATCGCTTCGCCGTCGGACACGGCCACGGGCCGGTGCATCACTTCCACAAATATTATTGACGCTCGGTAGCCCGGGTGAAGTTTGTAGCCCAGCTGCAGCCAAAGGGTCGCGCGAATGCGCGCCCGATGACAGGCTCCGCGAAATCCGGGACCAGTTTATCCGCGGACGTGGTCCCCGGATTGCGCTTCGCTGCATCCGGGCTACGTATTCAATCGCTTGCTGTTCCGCCGCGATATGCAGGCAACACAACGCCTGTTCCGCACAGCTGCGTCCACCCATGTCGCCAGATTGTCGCACGCCGCTGTTATCCGCAGGGAAGGGGCGTGCTGCTGATTCTCGTTAACTGTTAGTGAGGCCTTGGGTCGCGGGGATCGTCATCGCCTTGTCACAGGAAGCTGTTAGGTGCACAGGCATGGGAAGTGACTCCTTGAGTGAAGAAAGCCCCGAGCGGCGCTTTCGCACTTTGTTTATCTCCGATGTCCATCTCGGAGCCCGCGGTTCGCAAGCCGACCGCCTGCTGGACTTCCTCCGCTCCCACGACGCCGACACGATCTACCTCGTTGGTGATATCGTCGACGGCTGGGCGCTGAAGTCGAACTGGTACTGGCCGCAGACCCACAACGATTTCGTGCAGAAGATGCTGCGCAAGGCGCGCAAGGGCGCCAAGGTGATCTACGTCCCGGGCAACCACGACGAGTTCCTGCGCAAATATTACGGCACGCATTTCGGCGGCATCGACGTGGTGGAGAACACCGTTCACACCGGCGCCGACGGCAAGCGCTACCTCGTGATCCACGGCGACATCTTCGATCTCGTAGTGCAGAACGCGCGCTGGCTCGCCCATCTCGGCGACAAGGCCTACGACTTCGCGATCCAGATGAATCGCTTCGTCAACTTCTTCCGCAAGATGTTCGGCGTGCCGTACTGGTCGCTGTCGCAATGGGCCAAGCTGAAGGTCAAGAAGGCGGTGAACTATATCGGCGCGTTCGAGGCGACACTTGCCGGCGAGGCGCGGCGTCACGGCTGCGACGGCGTGATCTGCGGCCACATCCACTACGCGACGATTCATGACGAGCACGGCATCCGCTACATGAATTGCGGCGACTGGGTGGAGAGCTGCACGGCGCTCGCCGAGCACGAGGACGGCCATTTCGAGATCATCACCTGGACCGACCCGGTGCGCCGGATCGCGCCAGTTCCGCGAGTGACGGCACGCGCTGCATGACGCATATCCTGGTCGCGACCGATGCGTGGCATCCCCAAGTCAACGGGGTTGTCCGCACGCTGACCATGATGGCACAGGCGGCGAAATCGCTCGGCGTCGAGGTCAGCTTCCTGACGCCGGACGAGTTCCGCACCTTCGCGATGCCGAGCTATCGCGATCTGAGGCTGGCACTTCCCTACCAGGCCAAGGTCGCAAGCCTGATCGAGGCGGCAAAGCCCGACAGCATCCACATCGCGACCGAAGGCCCGATCGGGCTGTCGGTCCGCCGCTATTGCCGCAAGCACGGCCTGCCGTTCACGACGAGCTTCCACACCCGCTTTCCCGAGTACGTCTCGGCACGGACGCCGGTTCCGGAAGCCTGGGTGTGGCGCGCGCTGCGCTGGTTCCACCGGCCGAGCCGGGCGGTGATGGCCGCGACCCCGGCGCTGGCCGCCGAGCTGCGTCAGCGCGGCTTCCGCAACGTGGTGCTGTGGTCGCGCGGGGTCGATACCGCGCTGTTCCACCCGCGCGATGTCGATCTCTGCCTGCCGCAGCCGGTCTATCTCAGCGTCGGCCGGGTGGCGGTGGAGAAGAACCTCGAGGCGTTCCTCGATCTCGATCTGCCCGGCACCAAGGTCGTGGTCGGCGACGGCCCGGCGCGGGCGGCGCTGGAGCGGAAATATCCCGAAGCCGTCTTCCTCGGCGCCCGCCATGGGGAAGAATTGGCCGAAATCTATGCCGCGGCCGATGTGTTCGTTTTCCCCAGCCGCACCGATACGTTCGGTTTGGTGCTCCTTGAAGCATTAGCCAGCGGCCTGCCGGTTGCCGCTTTTCCGGTCACCGGTCCCCGCGACGTGATCGGCGCGGCGCCGGTCGGCGTGCTTGACGAGGATCTGCGCCACGCCTGCCTGGAGGCGCTCAGCATCCCGCGGCAGGCCTGCGTCGATTTCGCCGCGCTCCACACCTGGCAGGCGTCGGCGCGGGTGTTCATCGACCGCTGCATGAACGTCCGCCCCGCGGCGCCCGACGGGGAAGGGGAGGCGTTCGAATTCGGCGCCGAAGAGCATCATTTCGCGGCGCTGCCGGCGCCGCATTCCACCTCACGCTAGACGAGTCACGCTAAAGCGTCTTGCCGGGCTGCCCGCTACCGCGATACAAATCGTGGATGACGGACATCACTCTCAATCCACCCGTTGCTGCCGCGGACATCGATGCCGCCGCAAGGGTGGTCGCGCCGTTCGCGGTGCGCACGCCGCTCCTGACTTTCCCCGTTCTCAACGAACGCGTCGGCACCCAGGTCTTCCTCAAGCCCGAGATGTTGCAGCGAACCGGATCGTTCAAGTTCCGCGGCGCCTTCAACAAGCTCGCCTCTATCCCGCAGGACAAGCGGAGCGGGGGCGTCGTCGCGTTCTCCTCGGGCAACCACGCCCAGGGCGTTGCCGCGGCGGCAAAGATCCTCAACATGCAGGCGACCATCGTGATGCCTGCGGACTCCCCGATCACCAAGCGCGAGCGGACGAAGTCCTATGGCGCCGAGGTTGTGCTGTACGACCGCGATCGCGACGACCGCGAGGCGATTGCCAATGGCATCGCCGGCAAGCGCGGCGCGACGTTGGTGCGTCCCTATGACGATCCCTTCGTGATCGCGGGCCAGGGCACCGCCGGCCGCGAGATCGCCGAGGACATGGCCGCGCTCGGGCTCGTGCCCGACATCGTGGTGGCGCCGGCTTCGGGCGGCGGCCTGATCGCGGGTGTTGCGACCGCGGTGAAGGCGAAATATCCGCAGGCCCAGGTGATCGTCGCCGAGCCCGCGGGCTATGACGATCACGCTTTGTCGCTCAAGGTCGGCCATCGCGAGGCGCATCCGGTCGCGGCGCGCACCATCTGCGATGCGCTGATGGCGATGATGCCGGGCGAACTCACCTTTGCCATCAACAGCAAGCTGCTCGCAAATGGCGTCAGCGTCTCCGACGACGAGGTCGGCGCCGCCGTCGCCTTCGCCTATCGCGAGCTGAAGCTCGTGGTCGAGCCCGGCGGCGCGGTCGGGCTCGCGGCGCTGCTCGCGGGACGGATCGACGCCAAGGGCAAGAACGTCGTCATCGTACTCTCGGGTGGCAATGTCGACGCAGACCTGTTCGCGAAGCTTGTCGCCTGAGACCAGCATCTTGAAAGGAACGGGGGCAGGGCAGTGCGCGCTCTGCCCCCGTTTCGTTGCGTGGTGCGGCCGATCAGTGCCTGAAGCTGCCACGATGGCTGCCGCCAATCCCGCCGACGTGCGAGACGGACGGACTTGAGTGGAACGCGGCATGGCCGCCGCCTGAACCCGTCCGGTTGACTTGCATGCTCTGCCGCTCGGCGCGGAAGTGCTGCCTGCTGTTGTTTTTCATGATCGCGTTCGACGTGGCCTTGCCGGCATTCGCGGCAGGCAGGCTAGCAACCTTGCCCTTGCCGATTGAGCTCGGCATGCCGACCGGCTTCGCTCCAGGTGCGGGCAGGGTCACGATCTTGCCGACGGTGCCTTGCTCGCCGGCATTGATCGGCCGGAAGGCCGGACGGTTTGACAGCCGCGTGAACTGCATCAGCGGGACTGCCTTCGGCTGCGCCTGCAGCTTCAACGCCGATTGCGCATAGGGGCTGCTGCCGAAATTGTCGTGGAAGGTCTTGTAGGCGAAAGGCGTGTTGGCAAGCACCGCCTTGTGCCAGGCCGCGACCTGCAGCCAGTTCGTCAGCAGGAAGCGAATGCGATCGCACAGCGGATCGCGCGGATAAAGCCGGATGAATTCCTCATAGTATTCCGGACGGCCCTCGGACAGCACGAAGTCATAGGCCTGGCGCACCGAGCGGTTCGGCAGGTTCGATGCCATCTGCACGACCGGGCCATTCGCCGGCGCTCGCGCCGACGCCACGGCAGTGTCGCCGAAGAAATAGAAATCGGAGGTCAGCGACGAGCTTTCCCAGGGCGTCTGCCGGCCGTCGGTCGTCGAGTTGACGTCGAGACGAATGCGCTTGAACAGCTGCTCGATCGGCAGATTGGGCTCGCGCGCCAGGCGCAGGAAGGCGTTGGTGTAGGGGCTGTGGCCGTTGCTGCCGTCCTGCGCTTCCATGCCCGGCGCCGTCGAATAGCCGACAATCGAGCCGTTCGGTGCATCGACGACGGCAAGGCCGCGGCCGGCGTCGTTTACGTTGGGAAACGGGTTGTTGCGGCAGGCATCGAGCACCACGATGCGCATCCGGCTCGGGATGTTCTCCAACGTGCCCATCACGTCGACGAGGCGCACCGCATTGCCGTCGAGGTCGGACGGCGTTGCGATCCTGGCATCGACCGGAATCAGATAGTTCTCGCCGGCGAGCTGCACGCCGTGGCCGGCGTAATAGATCATCGCGACCGTACCGGGACCGCGCGCCGAGACCTTGTCGGAGAAATCCCGCAACACCTTCACCATGTCGCCCTGCCTGAGGTCTGTCGCGGCGATCACCTCGAAGCCGGCCGCGTTCAGCAGCTCGGCCATCGACTGCGCGTCATTGCCTGGATTGGCAAGCTTCGGCGCATTCTCATAGTTGGCATTGCCGATCACGAGCGCGACGCGCTGCTCGGGGCCGCGCAATGCGGCCGGCGCCGCTGCGGTAGGCGTCGCCGGCGAAGCGGCTTGATCGATGGATTGTGCCGACGCCTGCGTGGCATTGCCGACGGTCATGCCGCCGGTCTCGGCAGATGCTGCGCCTGATCCACCGAGGCTCAGCAGACCAAGCAATGCGGCCGATATCATGATGGATGTCAGGCGGACCATCGTGCGCTCCCAAAAGCTGGTCCCGGTGCGGGACCGGTCGCGGCGAGGCTAGGCGCGGACGCGCCCGTCGTACGTGAGCTGGGTCACGCTGCGCGGGTGGTCAATGGGAGGTGGAGGCGTAGCGCGCGCACGTCGCGCTTACGAGAAGAACGCGATTCTCTCGACCTGGCTCATACGGCGGATCGGCGCGAGCGGATCATTGGCTGCGACGCTCGGCTTCTTCAAAAGGCCGCTCGCGATGATTGTCGAGCCGAGTGAGACTTCGGCTGCGGGAGCCGCGGCAGCCTCGACGGCGGGCGGGAGAGGCGGCGGCACGGCTGCCGGAGCCGCGGCAACCGGTGCTGCAGCCATCGGCGCTGCGGCCATCGGCGGCGGCTCGACCTTGACCTCGATCGGCTCGGGCGCCGGCGCGGGCTGAATGGCCGGTGCGACCATCTCGGGCTCGGCGGCCATTGCCTCGGCGACGCGCATCTCCTCGGCAAGGTGCATCTCTTCGGCGATCGCTTCTTCGTCGATCGGATCGGGCGCGCCCATCTCCATCGCGATGAGGTCGAGCACCGCTTCGTCCTGCGCGTCAGCGGCGGCCTCGGTGACGCGGGCGAGTTCTGCCGCTTCGGCTTCGGCCAGCGCGGCCTCCGCCTTGAGCCATGCTTCGTTTGGCTCCGGCATGGCGGCTGTGGCAGCCTCAATGCTCGGCGTTGCAACGGCCTCCTGGGGCGGCGCCGGCGGCGTGGCGGCGATAGTGGCTTCAGGCGCAGCGCTCTCGGTGGCAGTGCTTTCGACTACCGATTGCGGCGAGGGGGCAGCAGCGGGCGGTTCCGGAACCGGCGCTTCGGCCACGGCCGCTGGCTCAGCCGTGGGCGTCGCCGCCTGGTCCGGATCGAATTCGCTGAGCCGGCGGGCCAGCGCCGCGAAAGCAGCATCCAGCACGGCCTTGGCGTCGTCCATCGAAACCTCGGCCGCACCGGCCTCGATCGCACTGGCCTGCGAATCGATGATGTCGCAGATCCGGCCGTCATTGCCGATCTCGCGCAGCCGCCAGGAGATCTCCCTGATCACCCGTACGCCCTTGCGCACAGGCGCGAGGTTCGGCTCGAAGCTGATGCCGTCGAGTGCAGCGATGGCCGAGGCCTGGGCGGCCTCGATCGCGCCGCGCAGGGCGGCCAGCGCCTGTGCCAGCTGCTCGTCCCTGATGGCCGCTGCGGCGGCTTGCCGCTGCGCGCTGAGGCTGTCCTCGATCCGCGCCACGGCATCGAGCACCATGCGGGTATCGGCATTGCGGTTGCGCTTGGCGTATTCGCCGAGGAACCAGCGGCCCCGCGAGGTCTCCATGAAGGCCGCGCTGATTGCAGCATAGTCCTCCTCGCTCGGCAGGGCCGCGCGGGCGGATATCGGAGACAGGGCGAATGCTTCTTCGGCCATCACAATCTCTCCGCGCAAATCACTGCGCGTTACGCTAACGATCACCACGATATCGCGCGAATCGCAATTGAATTGATGTCTTCCGAATCACAAATCCCCATCGCAGCCAAGGTTGCGCCGCGGCGATTCGCGCGCAGCCTCGCGGCATTCTATGCCACGACGTTCGGGATGACCGGGGTCCACCTGCCGTTTTTCACGGTGTGGCTGAAGGCGATCGGGATCGACGCCACGTGGATCGGCCTCATCACGGCGGTGCCGCCGGTGACGCGCTTCACCGTGCTGCCACTGGTCACCGCGGCGGCGGAGCGTCGCCAGATGCTGCGCGGTGCGATGATCGTCACGGGATTCGCCACCGCGGTGGGCTTTGCCGTGATCGGCACCCAGCACCAGCCGTTGGTGTTGCTCGCGGTCTATGCGCTGACCTGCTGCGTGTGGACGCCGATGGTGCCACTCACCGACGCCTATGCGCTGCGCGGTGTCAGGCAATTCGGCCTGAGCTACGGGCCGTTGCGGCTCTGGGGTTCGGCCGCCTTCGCGGTCTGCGCGCTGATCAGCGGGTTCCTGCTTCGCTATGTCGCCGAGGTCGATCTGATCTGGATCATCACGGCCGTGACCGTGCTCGGCGCGCTGGTCGGGCTGACGCTGCGGCCGCTCGGCCGCCCGGTGGCCACAGTCGCGCACGCGGCCGGCGTGCCGAGGCTGCTGCGTAATCCGACGTTCCTCGCCATCATCGTGTCCTCGGCGCTGATCCAGGGCAGCCACGGCGCCTATTACATCTTCGCATCGATTGCCTGGCAGCAGGCCGGTTTCAGCGGCCTGACGATCGCGGCCCTCTGGGTGCTCGGCGTGATCGCCGAGATCGTGCTGTTTGCGGCCTCGCCGCGCTTCACGCTGCCGTCGGCTGTGCTGGTGATGATCGCGGCCGCCAGCGCCGTGGCGCGCTGGGCGATCACCGCGCAGGATCCGCCGCTTGCGGTGCTGGCCGTGGTCCAGCTCGGCCACGGGCTGAGCTTCGGCCTGACCCAGGTCGGCATCATGGGGCTGATGGTGCATCACGTGCCGGTCCATGTGATGGCACGCGCGCAGGGCTATCTCACCGCCTGCGGCGGCATTGTCGCAAGCACCACGGCGATCGTCAGCGGCATGGTCTATGCGCGCTTCGGGCTCGGCGTCTACGACATGATGGCGGCGATGGCGGCGACGGGCGGGCTGGTGATGTGGTTGGCGCGCAAACGACTAACCCACTAGCCCCAGAGTGCGGCGTCGGGCGGATAGACCAGGCTGCCCTCGTAGCGCAGGCCGTTGTCGCGGTCCCTGGCCAGCAGCAGCGGGCCGTCGAGATCGACGAAGCGCGCAGCTTGCGCGATCAGCATCGCCGGCGCCATCGCGAGCGAGGTCGCGACCATGCAGCCGATCATGATCTCGAAGCCGAGCGCGCGGGCGGCGTCCGCCATCGCAAGCGCTTCGGTCAGCCCGCCGGTCTTGTCGAGCTTGATGTTGACGGCGTCATAGCGGCCGCGCAGGCCTTCGAGCGAGGCGCGGTCATGCACGCTCTCGTCGGCGCAGACCGCAACCGGGCGCTTGATCCGCAGCAGCGCCTCGTCCTTGCCCGCCGGCAGCGGCTGCTCGATCAGCGTGACGCCGGCATTGGCGCAGGCCGCGAGATTGGCGGCGAGGTTGTCCTCGGTCCAGG
The DNA here is from genome assembly GCF_947648125.1 of uncultured Bradyrhizobium sp. Taxonomy (GTDB): domain Bacteria; phylum Pseudomonadota; class Alphaproteobacteria; order Rhizobiales; family Xanthobacteraceae; genus Bradyrhizobium. The sequence goes on from NZ_CANSMR010000022.1 coordinate 69,639, forward strand.
CTTCATTGGCGTCGACGATCAGTTCGGATGCCGGTGCCGCCTTGCGCACGGCGGCGATCCGCGCGGCGTCGCCATCGCCGCCGAGCTTGATCTTGAGCAGCGCGCGATGCGCGGCCTTGGCGGTGGCCTCCGCCATCGCCTCTGATGTCCCGAGCGAGATCGTGTAGGCGGTGGTGCGCGGCTCCGGCGCAGGCCGGCCGCGCAGGTTCCAGATCCGCCTGCCGGCGCGTTTGGCCTCGAGGTCCGCCAGCGCGCAATCCAGCGCGTTGCGGGCGGCGCCGGCGGGCATCCTGGCCTGCAAGGCGATGCGGTCCATGCCGCCGGCGAGTGGCTCCTGCATCGCCTGGATCGCCTGCAGCGTCGCCTCGGGGGTTTCGCCATAGCGCGGGTAGGGCACGCATTCGCCGCGGCCGGTGAGGCCGCCCTGGCTCACCTCGGCCACCACCACGACAGCCTCGGTCTTTGCGCCACGGCTGATCGTGAAGGTTCCGGCGATCGGCCAGCGCTCGATCCGCCCGGTCAGGGAAATCGCTCCTTGTGGGGTGGAAGTCATTTTAAAGTCTACTATTTCCTGAACCGTAGCTTGCGACGCGCAACCAACTATGGCTGGTTAGTGACAGATTCGACAAGCCGATCCGGCATCGCCGGAGATCTGCGTGAGCGGCGGCCAGCCGGCTTGAGGGGTAGGCAAAAGGTGAGCGGCGACCCGACACTGGAGCGGATAGCCCAAGGCGAAGGACTGGCGTTGTGCGCGGCGGGCAACTGGACGGCCCGCTTTGCGCCCGCGCTCGAGCGGATCGTCTCCGACGCCGAGAAACTGCGCGGCAGCCGTCCCCACATCTTCATCGACGTGTCGCAGGTCGCGAGCCTCGACACGTTCGGCGCGTGGCTGATCGAGCGGCTGCGCCGCAGCCTCAGCGATGCCAGCGCCGAAGCCGAGATCGCGGGCCTCTCGGCCAATTATTCCAGCCTGGTCGACGAGGTCCGGCGCGTCGGCCCCGCGCCCAAGGCCGCGAGCGAACCGCTGCTGATATCGGGCATGCTCGAGCAGATCGGGCGCACCGTGGCCGGGATCGGCGGCACGATCATCGGCCTGGTCGATATGCTCGGTGCGGTGCTGGCCGCGGCCGCCAAGGTGCTGATCCATCCGCGCAGCTTCCGCTTCACCTCGACGGTGCATCACCTCGAGCAGGTCTGCTTGCGCGCGGTGCCGATCGTAGTGCTGATCACCTTCCTGATCGGCTGCATCATCTCGCAGCAGGGCATCTTCCATTTCCGCAGGTTCGGCGCCGACATCTTCGTGGTCGACATGCTCGGCGTGCTCGTGTTGCGCGAGATCGGCGTGCTGCTGGTCGCGATCATGGTCGCGGGCCGTTCCGGCTCGGCCTATACCGCCGAGCTCGGCTCGATGAAGATGCGCGAGGAGATCGACGCGCTGCGCACCATGGGCTTCGATCCGATCGAGGTCCTGATCCTGCCGCGCATGCTGGCACTGGTGCTGGCGCTGCCGATCCTGGCCTTTCTCGGCGCGATGGCCGCGCTCTATGGCGGCGGCCTGGTGGCCTGGCTCTATGGCGGCGTCGATCCGGAGGCCTTCCTGCTCCGCCTTCGTGATGCCATATCGATCGACCATTTCATCGTCGGCATGGTCAAGGCGCCTGTCATGGCCGCGGTGATCGGCATCGTCGCCTGCGTCGAGGGGCTGGCAGTGCAGGGCTCGGCGGAGTCGCTCGGACAGCACACCACCGCGTCGGTGGTGAAAGGGATCTTCTTCGTGATCGTGATGGACGGCGTGTTCGCGATCTTCTTCGCCTCGATCGGGATGTGATCATGGCCGAGCAGGAGATCGACGCCATTATCCGGGTCCGCGACATCACGGTTCAGTTCGGCAGCACGCGCGTGCTCGACGGCCTCAACCTCGACGTCAAGCGCGGCGAGATCCTCGGCTTCGTCGGCCCGTCGGGCGCCGGCAAGTCGGTGCTGACGCGCACCATCATCGGCCTCGTGCCGAAGGTCTCCGGCCGCATCGAAGTGTTCGGCGTCGATCTCGATGCCGCGAGCTCGTCGCAGCGCCGCGCCGTCGAGCGGCGCTGGGGCATCCTGTTCCAGCAGGGCGCGCTGTTCTCCTCGCTTACCGTGCGGCAGAACATCCAGTTTCCGGCGCGCGAATATCTGCGGGTCTCGCAGCGGCTGCTCGACGAGATCATGGTGGCAAAGCTCGTGATGGTCGGGCTCAAGCCCGAGGTCGCCGATCGCTATCCGTCGGAACTGTCCGGCGGCATGATCAAGCGCGTCGCTTTGGCGCGCGCACTCGCGCTCGATCCCGAGCTCGTGTTCCTCGACGAGCCGACGTCGGGTCTCGATCCGATCGGCGCCGGCGATTTCGACGAGCTGGTGCGCACCCTGCAGCGCACTTTGGGGCTGACCGTTTTCATGGTAACCCACGATCTCGACAGCCTTTACACGGCGTGCGACCGTATCGCCGTTTTAGGGAACGGTAAGATCATTGCTGCAGGATCGATCGCCGACATGAAGGCATCGCAGCATCCGTGGCTGCAGCAATATTTCAACGGCAAGCGCGCCCGCGCCGTTGTGGCCTAGCCCATGATCCCGAAACGAAAAGACCGGTTTTCGGACGAGATCATGCGCCAACAGGAATTCGACGGCTCGAACGCAGGCAGACTGCGCGAGCGCCCAAGAGTGATGAACGCGAGCAATTGATGGAAACGCGGGCGAACTACGTCTTGATCGGGGCTTTCACGCTGGCGGTAATCGCCGCGGCGTTCGGCTTCGTGCTGTGGTTCCAGAGCCTGCACACCACCAAGCAGCGCAGCCCGTTGCGGGTGATTTTCGAGGGGCCGGCGTCGGGCCTGCGCAATGGCGGCAACGTCAATTTTAACGGTATCCGGATAGGGGAGGTGGTCTCGGTCAAGCTCGACAACCCCAGGCGCGTGGTCGCGCTTGCGATGATCGAGAACAACGCACCGCTGCGGAAGGACACCCTGGTCGGCCTCGAATTCCAGGGCCTGACCGGCGTCGCCGCGATCTCGCTGAAGGGCGGCGAAGAGGCTGCCCCGCCGGTGCCGCTGGATGAGGACGGCATCCCGGTTCTGACCGCCGACCCGAACGCGCTGCAGGACGTCACCGAGGCGATCCGCGCCACCCTACAGAACGTCAACCGCATCGTCGCCGACAATCAGCAGTCGGTGAAGAACTCGCTGAAGAATCTCGAGGTCTTCACCCAGGCGCTCGCGCGCAATTCCGAGAAGATCGACAACGTCATGCTCAAGGTCGACGGCGTGATGGGTAAGGCCGACAATCTGATGCTGGGCCTCAACGCGATCGCGGGCGGCAACAACGGCAGCGAGCTGAACCTGATGGTGAAGTCGATCCGCGAGCTCGCCGACAACATCGACAAACGGTCCAATCTGCTGATCAACGATGGCCGCCGCACGCTGTCCGACATCAGCCGCGCCGTGAACAATTTCGACCGCAACCCGAGCCGGGTGATCTTCGGCGGCAGCAACAACGCCGCACCCGAGCCCGCGCCGGCTCCGGCCGCAGCACCTGCCGGGCCGCGGCGGCGGCAGCAATAGGCTACGCGCCCTCCGTTCGTCCCGACGATCGTCGCAGTCCTACCGGGGCGCCGCCGCAGATGGCTCGGCTGCTTCAGGAACGAAGCGGCGATAGCGGTCGTCCGGATACGTCTGCTCGGAGCGAATCCTCAGGCTGCGTACGCGGTGGGGATCGGATGCCGCATCGACGACGCCGTTGGTTGCCGGCCATTCGCGACCGGACGCATCGCGGATCGCGCCGCCGGCCGGCCGGACGGGCGTCGTTCGAACGACGGGCGTGTCGGCTGCCGGCTTGTTCGGCTCCTGTATTTTGATGGTCCGGATCTTGGATGGCTGGATCGGATCCGCCGTCGCGGTCGCGGCCGTCCCGATTGTCCCGAGCACCGTCAGCGCGGCGATGGGGCGCCAGCATGCGAGCAACATCTGAACCCTCTCAGCTCGTTCATCCGCAATTCCAGTCTTGCGTCGACGAAAAGCAAAACGGAGGCATCGCTGCCTCCGTTTGCTGTATCGTGATCGGTTCGAACACTTTACCCCAGCCGTCCCGCCGCATGGGCGAGCAGGGTGTAGACCAGCCCGGTCTCCGAGGTCAGGTGGCTGCTCAGCTCCTGCTGGCCGCGGCCTTCGCGGGCGACTTCGTCGAGCAGGCGCTCGAACTCCGCGATGTAGCGGTCGACCGTCTGCTTGAAGCCGCGGTCGGCGCGGTACTTGCGGGCCACCTCATCGAAGGCCTTCTGGCCGGCCGGCGTGTAGAGGCGCTTGGAGAACGCCTTGTTCTCGCCGCGCTGGTAGCGATCCCACATCTCGGCGGCGAGCGTGCGGTCCATCAGCCGGCCGATGTCGAGCGACAGCGACTCCAGCGGATTGGCGGCCGGCTGCTGCTGCGGGCGCGGGCGCTGCTGGGCGTCGCGGCCCTGCGGGGCAGGCGGCGGCGCGTCGCTGCGGTTAAGCAGGTCGGACAGCCAGCCATCGCCGTTGTTGGGGCTGGCCGGGCTGACCGACGGGGCCTCGGTGCGTCGCGAGGTCGACATGCCGAGATCCGGCGGCGGCAGCGTCGAGGCGCTGTTGCCATTGTCGCGCACGCTGTCCCGCATGCGCACGTCGGCGCGGCCGCCGGCGGCAGCCATCACCGGCTCCTCGTGGCGAACGCTGGCGCGGTTGGTCGAGACCACGTCGAGCCCGCGGCCGTGATGGGCGACGATGCGGTTCAGCTCGGCCAGGGCCTCGATCTGGTCGACGATCACCTTGCGCATCTGCGCAGTGTTTTCGGCGGCCTCCTGCGGCATCTCCAGCACGCCGCGGCGCAGCTCGTTGCGGGTGGCCTCGAGCTCGCTGTGCATCTCGCTCGCCATCTGCTTCATCGCCGTGACCATCGCGGAGAACTTCTCCGTCGATTCCTTGAACATCGCATCGGTCTCGGCGTTGCTCTGCTGGTAGAGGTCGTTCATGGCGTCGACGGTCTGCTGACGCTCGTTCTCGGCGGCCATGCGCACCGCCTCGAACTGCTTGCTGATCGCAGCCGAACCGGCGCCTGCGGTCTCCGCCACCACGCGCGCGATGTCGCGGGCGCGTTCCTCGGCCGCGCCGAGCGATTCATCGAGCAGACCGGTGAAGCGCGACAGCCGCTGATCGAGATCGGTGGTGCGCAGGTCGATGGTCGTGACCAGCGATTCCAGCGCCGACTTGCGCTCGCTGACGGAGGCCGTCGTCGAGCGGTTGGCCTGTTCGACCACGGCAGCCGCCTCGATCAGCGCCTTGCCATGGGTCTCGAACTGGCTCGACAGCGCGCCGAGATCTTCCAGCGCCTTGCCGGTCTTGCTGTTGAACACCGTGAGCTGGTCTTCCAGCGTCTGGGTCGCCACGCCGTTGCGCGAGGTGACGTCGTTCATGGCGGACACGAAGTCGGCCACGCGGGTCACCAGCGCGCGCTCCAGCGAGTTGAGGTTGTCGTGGGCGCCGGTCAACACTTCCTGCAGCAGGATGTTGCCCTCGCGCAGCCGCTCGAACAGCGCCACCGTATCGGTGCGCAGGATCTTGCTGGTCTCCTGCATTTCCGTGACGGCCGAGATCGAGACCTGGCGCGACTGGTCGATCGCCGCGCGCGAGGCCTGCTCGAGCTCCTTGAGCGACTTCGCCACCGCACCGGTCGCCTGATCGCCGGCCGAGGTGATGTTGCGCGCGACGTCGCCGCCGTGCGCCGCCATCGACTGCGAGAAGGCGAGGCCGCGGGTTTCGATCGCCTTCAGCGCGTCCGCGGTGGCGCGATCCATGTCGTTCGACAGCTGCGTGGTCTTGGCGGTCAGCGCCTCGACCAGCGAGCCGCGGCGGCCGTCGACCATCTGCGACAGCCGCTCGGTCTGCTGCTGCACATAGGTGACGATCTCGTCGGTCTTGCCGGTCATCGCCGAGCCGAATGCGCTGGAAGCGGACAGCACCGAACGTTCGATGTCGGCGGAGGTCGTCTTGACCTTAGTCGAGACCTCGTTGGACATGGTGATCAGGGCGGCCTGTGCGTTCTGCGCAGAGGTCTGGATGTTGTCGGTGGTCTTGGCCGTGACCGAACCCAGCGCGCGCTCGATATCGGTCGAGAGCGTGCGGATCTGGGCGGCGGCATCGGCGGAGGTCGCCGCAAACGAGCTCTGGGCCTCGCGGGCGCTGCCCAGGATGGTCTGTGCGGTCTCGGCGCTAGCCGCGGTCAGCGAGCGCTCGATCTCGACAGAGATCGCGCGCATCTGGCTTGCAGCCTCGCTGGACGTTGCCACGAATGAGTTCTGGGCATCGCGGGCACTGCCGACGATCGTCTGGGCGGTGTTGGTGCCGACCGACGTCAGGGTGCGCTCGACATCGGCTGCCAGCGACTTGACGTGGTTGGCTGCATCCGTCGACGCGGTGACGAGGGTGTTCTGCGCCTCGCGAGCGCCGGCCGTCAGCACCTCGATGGTGCCGGAACCGGCCATCGACAGCGCACGCTGGATATCGGCGGCAAGCGCCGTCACCTTTGTCGCAGACTCGGTCGATGCATTGACCAGCATGCTCTGGGCTTCACGCGCGCCGGCGGTGATCGATTCCGCGGTGGCGGAGCCGGCCATCGAGAGCGAGCGCTCCATGTCGGCCGCCAGGGTGCGGACCAGATCGGTGGCCTCGGTGGATGCACCGGCCAGCGTGCTCTGGGCCTCGCGGGCCGAGGCGACGATGGCTTCCGCGGTGGCGGAGCCTGCCATCGACAGCGAACGCTCGATGTCGGCCGACAGGGTGCGGACCAGATTGGTGGCGTCGGTCGACGCGCCGGCCAGCGTGTTCTGGGCCTCGCGGGCCGAGGCGACGACGGCTTCCGCGGTCGCGGTGCCGGCGGTCGAGAGCGAGTGCTGCATGTCGGCCGCGAGCGTGCGGACCAGATTGGTGGCTTCGGTCGACGCGCCGGCCAGCGTGCTCTGGGCCTCGCGGGCGGAGGCGACGACGGCTTCCGCGGTCGCGGAACCGGCCATCGACAGCGAACGCTCGACGTCGCTGGCGAGCGACTTGACCTGGCCGGTGACGTCGGCCGACGTTGCGATCAGCGTGGTCTGGGCCTCGCGGGCGCCGGTCATGATCGCTTCGGCGGCGGCAGAGCCGGACATCGACAGCGATTGCTCGACATCGGAAGCCAGCGACTTGACCTGGCTTGCGGCTTCGGCCGAGGCGGAGACCAGCGTGGTCTGCGCGTCGCGGGCGCCCGACAGCACCGAGGCTGCGGTGGCGCTACCGGCCGCCTGCAGCGTGCGCTCGACGTCCTCCGACAGCGCCTTGATCTGCGAGGCGACGTCGCCGGATGCGGAGACCAGCGACACCTGGGCGTCGCGGGCACTGGTGAGGATCGAGTTGGCGGCGCTGGTGCCGACGGCGGTCAGCACGCCCTCGACCTCGGCCGAGCTCAGCTTGAGCTGGTTGCCGACATCCGCGGACACGGTGAGCAGCGCCTGCTGCGCGGTGCGCGCACCGGTCTGGATGGTTTCGCTGGTGTTGACCACGAGGTTGGTCAGCGAGCGCTCGGCGTCCTCGACATGGGACTTGATGCTCGACGACAACATTTCGGCGCGGGACATCAGGTCCTCGCTCGCTTGGCGGCCGCTGCTCTCGATGCGGCCGGCGACGGCCTCGACGCGCGAGCCGAGCAGGTCCTCGAACTGCGCGACGCGGGTGTCGATGTCACCGGCGATGACGCCGACGCGGCTCTCGATGCCCTGCTGGATGTCGGCGAAGCGCGCCGAGATGGTGTCGGTCAGGTTCGAGCTATGACCACTGATGGTCTCGACGAGGCGGCTGTTGTGACCATTGATGGTATCGGCGAGGCGGGTGCTGTGGCCGTTGATGGTGTCGACGAGACGGTTGCTGTGGCCGTCGATGGTCTCGGTGACGCCGTTGATGCGATGGTCGACCGCGGCGATCGCCTGCACGGTGCCCTCGGTCAGGGTCGTGGTCAGCAGGCCGAGGCGCGAGTCGATCGAGTGGATCGCCTGGGTGGCGCCTTCGGTCAGCTGGGTCGCGAGCGTCCCGAGATGGCCGTCGATGGTGTCGGTGACCGACTTGGCGCGGCTCTCGAAGGTGACTTCGAGCGTCCGCATGCGGCCGTCGATCGCGTCATCCAGCGACTGCAGGCGGCCGTCGAACGAGCCGATCTTGGTGGCGAGCGAACTGTCGAAGGACGACAGCTTGTCGGTCAGCGAGGCGTCGAGGTTGGTGACGCGGCTGCCGAGCGTGGTCTCGAACTGCAGCAGGCGCTGGTCGAGCGAAGCGGTGATCTCGCCGCTATTGGTGGTGACGCGATTGTCGAAGGTGTCGACATAGGTCTTGAGGCTGTCGGCGATGTCCTGGGTCCGCTGGCCCATGCGCTCGACGATGTCGCCGCCGAACGTCTTCACGGTGCGGTCGAATTCCGAGATGTGGCGGGTGATCAGCGCGCCGAGCGTGCCGGAGTCGCGGGCGAATTTCTCGGCGAGCTCGCTGCCGTGGTTCTTCACCAGGTCGTCGAACGCGCTCATCTGCAGCGACAGCGAGTCGTGCGCGGTCTCGGTCTGGCCCACCACCTTGGCCACCAGCGAGTTGACGGTGACGTCGAGCGCCTCGCTCGCCCTGTCGCCGGAGGTCATGATCTGGCCGGCGAGGCGGTTGCCGGCGTCGTCGATCTTGCTGACGAGGTCGTTGCTGCGCAGCTCGAGCTCGAGCAGCAGCGAGTCCGCGGAGTTCTTCAGGGAGTCGTGGACCTCTTCGGTGCGGTCGGAGATGCCGTCGACGATCGCGGACGAACGCTGCTCGAACTCGCCGGTGATGCGATCGACGCGCTCGTTCAGCATCTCGTGGACGCGATCGGCCAGATCGACGAACTCGTCATGGACGTGGCCGGTCTTGAAGTTGAGGCTGGTGGTGAGCCGCTCGGAGGCGTCCATCACCGCGCGCGTGGTCTCGGCGCTGGCTTCCTCGAGGCGGTCGAGCAGGTCGCCGCCGCGCTCGCCGAGCGCGAGGATCATGTTGTCGCCGGCATGGCCCAACGCGGTCGTGATGTGCTGGCCGCGCTCTTCCAGCGCGCTGGTGATGCTCTTGGCGACCTCGTCGACGCGCGAGGCAATCGCGTCCGAGATCAGCGCGATGTCGTGGCGCAGGTCGATCTGCACGCCGGAGATCGCGCTGCGCACCTGCTCGGCCTGGCCGACCAGATTGTCGCGCTGGTGGGCGATGTCCTGCAGCAGCGCGCGGATGCGCACTTCATTGTCGGAATAGGCGCGCTCCAGCGCCGCCACCTCGTTGGCAACCAGCGTCTCGAGTTCGCCGGCGCGCGCGATCGCGCGTTCGACGCCATCGCCCATCGCCGCGACCTCGCGGCGGATCGCCTGGCCGACCGTCACCATGGAATCGGCGGCGGCGTTTTCCGGCTCGGAGAATCGCATTGCGACCTGGGCCATCGATTGCGCGATCATCTGCATGCGCTGACCGTGCGCGGCGAGGCTGGCGAGATAATAGAACAGCAGCACCGGAACGGCGAACAGCGCGGCGAGGCCGGCGAGCACCAGGACGCCGGTGCCCTGGGCCATCGAAGCCTGCAGGGCCGGCCAGAACGCGATGGTGAGGATGACGCCGCCGAGCAGCCAGGCGCCGGAGCAGACGAAGAACAGCGTGAAGGCGTTGCGGGCGCGCCCTCCCTGCAGCGTCTGCAGCATCTGGCCGATGGTCTCGCGATCATCATTGGCGGCGCGGCGCGGCGCGCGCGGCTCCTCGATCGGCTCGAACACCGAACGATCGGCATTCGGACGGGACTCGAACGATGCGGCTGAAAAATCCGGAGCTGACAGCGGCAGGCTCGGCGGCGCGGCGCCTTCGTTGAGGGGGCTGCGGCTCTCCGCGCCCTGTTCGCTGATGTTGAGGGCTTCCTGGATGGCAGAAAGCGCGACTTCGGTGGGATCTTTGACCTTCTTGGGAGTGTTCGCCATGTTCAGTCTGAGCCCTCTCACTATTTTACGCGTCGGCGAGCTTGCGATCGTCCCCGCGCAAGCTCGAAGCCGGTGCCCACAAGCGGAGCGCAAGCGCCCCCTCGGCGGCTTGTCCGCTACATCCGCAAACATCCTATTGGGAGAGCGATGCGAATGAAATGCTTGCGATTAATACTTTCTTAATCATCGTTAACAGCTTTGCGCCATAAGGCCTTATCGGTACTCGAAATTCCTGCCGCAGAGGGCCGATTGTGTCCGGAAATTGTCCAGAATCGGGCGGTTTTGCCGATCATCCCGACAACAATTCGTTAACCAGTTTCGTGATTGGCTGGGCGAACGGTCCGCCGGTGAAGCCCGGCAGAGACGACAGGGACAGGCCATGCCGCTTCATCTCGAACGGGTTGAATGGACGCAATCGCCGCCGCTCGCGCCGGGCGACGGGCCGATCGACGTCGATCACCTCCGGCGGATGACGCTGGGCGACCCGGGGCTGGAGCGGGAAGTGCTGGCGATGTTCTCGACCCAGTCGGCCCGGATCCTTGGCGAGCTGGCTGCCTTGCCGCCCGAGGCTCCGACCCACGCCCATACCCTGAAAGGATCGGCGCGGGCGATTGGCGCCTTCGGTGTCGCCGAGGCTGCCGCCAACCTGGAAACCGCGCTGACCGCCGGTTCCGACCCGGCCCAGCCGCTCGCCGCGCTCGGGGCCGCGATTGCCGAGGCGCGCACGGCGATCGAGCTGATTCTGGGCCGCTCCTAGGCCTTCCGGCATCTCCACCACGGCCTGCGGCAACGGTCTGGGCGCCGTCCTGGCCGGCCGGCAGGTTTTCGGTCTCCGCGCTAGCGCTGTGAAGATCGACCCGTTATACGACTGCCGGGACCTTTCCAACCATCGTCCGGCGCATTCCGGCAGCACGAGCAATCATGGCCAAAATCCACTTTATCGACCATTCCGGAGAGAAACGCTCCATTGATATCGAGAACGGCGCGACGGTGATGGAAGGCGCGATCCGCAACGCCATTCCCGGCATTGAAGCCGAATGCGGCGGCGCCTGCGCCTGTGCGACCTGCCATGTCTATGTCGATGACGCGTGGCGCGAGAAGGTCGGCGCGCCGTCGCCGATGGAAGAGGACATGCTGGATTTCGGCTTCGACGTGCGTCCGAATTCGCGGCTGTCCTGCCAGATCAAGGTGACCGACGATCTCGACGGACTGGTCGTGTCGACGCCGGAGCGGCAGGCCTAGAGCCCTTCGTTCCGATTGAATCGGAACGGGGCTCTAGATTTTGTTTTGACGCGTTTTCTTCACGCGAACCGGTACCCACTTCGCTCGAAAACGCTCTGTCGTCTCCTATTCGCCGTCCGGGTTCACACCGCGACGGACCCAGCGGCGGAAGTTCTCCTTGACCTCCGCCGGCAGCGGCGTCGGTCTGCGCGTGGCCTCATCGATCATCACGGTGACCGCCTTCGCCGACGCCACACATCTCCCTTCCGAAAATACCACCTGATCGAAGGTGGTCGACGTCCGTCCGAACTTGACGAGACCAAGCCCGAGCTCGATCTGGCCCGGCCAGTGCAGCTCGGCACGGAAATGGATGTCGAGCCGCACCATGATCCAGCCAAGCCCGGCCGGCATCAGCCCCATGCTGCGATCCTTCACCAGCGTGACGCGGCCGGTTTCAAAATAGCTCGCATAGACGGCGTTGTTGACGTGCCCGTTCGGGTCGAGATCGGCAAAGCGCACATTGTCGGACAGGCGATAGGGAAAGTCTTCCAGGCGCAGTGCATCGTCGGCGCGGACAGGGGCGTTCACGAGGGGGATCTCCGGCGGTTTCCCGCCCATACAGCCGAGTTACGCAGGCTCGGCAAGGGGTTGCCGCGCCAGCCACTGTCCCTATTATGCATGTCCCGATCCGGCCATACTTGGCTGGACAGGCGAAAGCCGTCCAGCCAATCTCAACTGAAAAGAAGCGGATATGAGCGAAGCGATCAAAACGGATGTGCTGATAATTGGCGCGGGTCCCTGCGGACTGTTCGCCGTGTTCGAACTGGGCCTGCTCGACATGAAGGTGCATCTCGTCGACATCCTCGACAAGATCGGCGGGCAGTGCGCCGAGCTTTATCCGGAGAAGCCGATCTACGACATTCCCGGCATTCCCTTTGTCACCGGCCAGGGCCTGACCGAGCAGCTGCTGGAGCAGATCAAGCCGTTCGGCCCGACCTTCCATCTCAACGAGATGGTGGAGAGCATCGAGAAGATCGGCGATCCCCTGTTTCGGGTGAAGACCGATGCCGGCAAGGAGTTCGAGGCCAAGGTCGTGGTGATCTCTGCGGGCGGCGGTTCGTTCCAGCCGAAGCGTCCGCCGGTGCCGGGCATCGAGGCCTATGAAGGCACGTCGGTCTTCTATGCCGTGCGCAAGATGGAGCAGTTCCGCGACAAGAACATCCTGATCGTCGGCGGCGGCGACTCCGCGCTCGACTGGACGCTCAATCTGCATCCGATCGCCAAGCGCATCACGCTGCTGCACCGGCGCGACGATTTCCGCGCAGCGCCGCACAGCGTCGAGCAGATGCGTTCGCTGGTTGCCGACGGCAAGATGGACCTGAAAATCGGCCAGGTCACCGGGCTCGAAGGCGCCAACGGTCAACTCTCGGGCGCCGCGCTGAAGGGCAACGACAATGCGATGTCGACGATCGCCTGCGATACGATGCTGCCGTTCTTCGGGCTCACCATGAAGCTCGGTCCGGTCGCGAACTGGGGCGTGGCGCTGGAGAACAATCTGGTGCCGGTCGACACCGCAGCATTCGAGACCAACGTTTCAGGCATCTTCGCGATCGGCGACATCAACACCTATCCGGGCAAGCTGAAGCTCATTCTCTCCGGCTTCCACGAGGGCGCGCTGATGGCGCAGAAGGCGCACCGCTACGTGTATCCCGACAAGCGGCTGGTGTTCCAGTACACAACCTCGTCATCAAGTTTGCAGAAGAAGCTTGGAGTGAACTGATTCCACTCCGACAGCGACAAATGCCGGGGGCATGGGCCATTGCCCGTGCGGCGCGGGTACTGGAACACTCCGCGAAATGGCCGTAGTCTGCTCGTAATCGAGTTTGTCGATTGATCAGGTGATGATGATGCGGAACACGCTATCCAGACTTCGGCTGATCCTGGCGATCGCCACGGCCTTTGCGCTGGCTGCTCCGCTTGCGGCTTCGGCGGCCGAGCTATCGGCGGCCGGTCTCTGGCAGAAGATCGAGGACGGCAAGACCGAGGGCTGGTTCCTGGTGATCGAGCGCAACGGCCTGTTCGAAGGCATGATCGCAAAGATGTTCTCAGCGCCCGGCGATGCGCCCAATCCGGTCTGCTCCAAATGCACCGACGATCGCAAGGACATGCCGTGGCTTGGCATTCCCCTCATCCGCGACATGAAGCGCAACGGGCTCGCCTATGAAGGCGGCAACGTGCTCGATCCACGCAACGGCAAGGTCTACAAGGCGAAGATGACGCTGAGCGCCGATGGACAGACGCTGACCATGCGCGGCTATCTCGGCATCTCGCTGTTCGGCAAGGACGAGGTCTGGACCCGGCTGCCGGATACGGCGCTCGCGCAGCTCGATCCTACAATCGTCGCCAAATATCTGCCGGCGCAAGCCGCAGCGATGAAGCCGCCGCCTCCGCCGGCGCCTTTGCCCGCGACGAAGCGGCACTAGGACTCTCTCACTCCGATCGGGATCAGGTTCAGGTTCGCTCGCGGCTGCACGCGAGCGTGCGGCGTTCAGCGTTGCTCCGGTGCCGTCGCCAATGGCGCGACCGGCTCGGAGATCACCTCAGGCACCGTGGTGTTCAATCGCAGCACGGCGGCGGCTGCGGGGACCGCAGCATCGGCCATTGCAGCATGACCTTCGGCGCTCGGATGCACCGCGCCGCCATACACCGCCGACAGGATGCCCCAAGTCGCATCGTGGATGTCGGTCGGCTGCATCGAGGACGGCAGGCCCTGGGGGTAGGTCATCGCCGCGAAATAGCTGTCATTGGCGTCGCGGATCCAGCGCGCGCGCGGCAGATAGGCGCGGTATTCGCCGGCGCTGCGGCCGCATTTGAGCGGCTGGCTGGCCGCGGCGACGATGTCGGAGACGAAGCTGTCGCCGTTGGCGGCGAAGCAGTCGCGGTCGAACTCCGGATCGGTCGACGCGCGTGCGCAGAAGCCGTGGCTTGCAAACGCATCCTGATGCGCATCGACGAAGGTCATGCGGTCGGCCTGCGGATTGCGGCAGATGATGCCGGACTGGCACTGCGCGATCGCCTTGAGCTGCGGCAGGAACTCGTTCTGCACGAACCCCGAGACCGCCGCGAGCCGCTTGGGATCGGCGTTGAACGAGGGATGGATCTCGAAGCCGGCGCGGCCGCCGGGGCAGGGCGCGCCGCCATTGGCCAGGGCCGGATTGGCGTAGGCCGTGTAGACCACGTGCGAGAGGTCGCCGCCGACCAAAGGCTTCAGCGCGTCGCGCAGCTTGGCGAAATCGGCCGGCAGATCGCGCGCCAATGCCGAACGGGCATCGTCGACGCTGGCCATCGAGCCGCCCTGGCTGAACAGCGTACGTTCGGTCGGCGTGTCGACGATTACGTTGGCGACGAGGCCGGAGAAGTAGATGTCGTTGGCGCCGACCGACAGCAGCACGAGATCGAGCGTGCGGTCCGGCTGCCGGCGCTTGGCGGCTGCGAGTGCCGTGCGCAGCTCCGCGATCTGGCCGTTGACGGTGCCCGCGCAGGTGTTGGCGGTTTTCGTCGGCAGACATTCCCGCGCCTGCTGCGAGCCGAGCAGGCCGTCGGCGATGGTGGCGCCGGTGCAGGCCAGCGGCAGATAGGTCACCGCGACGTGGGGATATTGCACGGCGAGCGCAAGCGCGGTGCGGGTCTGGTAGCTGTACAGCGAACGGTGACAGGCCGAGTTGAGCCACAGCGCGCTCTGGCGCTGCCAGTTGGTCAGGGTGTCGGGTGCTTCGCAGGCGCGGCCGCCTTTGAAGCCGGCGCGGCTCGGCCGGTAGTATTGTGCCCCGCCGAGATAGGAGCGGAAGCAGAACCCCTCGTCGGAGAGTGCGATCGCGCGATCGGGATTGCCTTCGCCGGATGCGATGCTGTCGCCGAGGCCGGCGATCAGCAGATCGCGCACCGCGATCTGGGTCGTCACGCGCTGGTTGGCGTCCGAGCCGCTGGCGACGTCGACGGTCGCGACCGTGGTGCGGCCGAAGCGGACGCGCAGATTGACCGGCTCGGCGCAATCGAATGTCGAGGATTGCGGCCCATCGCCGTCGTCGAACGACCAGGCGCAGGTCGCGCCGACCGGAACCGGACCCGTGAGCCGCACCACGATCGGGTGATCGATCGGCGTCAGATAGCTTTCCTTGACGTTGTCGCGGGTGCAGGGCTCGCTGACGCGGCCCTGCAGGTCGATGCAGAGCCGGTTGACCGTGTTGCGCGCCCAGCCGCGGCCGTCGCTCTGCAGTTCCAGCGCCTGCTCCGAGGCCAGCACGCTGCGGCCGAGCCCGCTTTCGACATGCAGGCGGAAGTCGCGTTCCTCGCGGAACAGGCGGAAGCGGTTGCGGACCTCCCATGAGATCGAGAGCTGGGTATCCTGCGCGTCCGCGGCTGAAGCCAATACCGCCGCGAGCGCGCTGCCGAGCAGCACGCTGCAGACCGTGACACGAAACGGAAATCGAACCAGAAAGCCAATCATGGCGCGGTTTGACGCGAGTGGTACGGCGAAAATAAGAGAAGCGGCTGCAGAGACCAACAATCCGGGATCGAAATACCGGGGCAGCAGGGGACCTTGGGGCCGATAACGTTCGCTGTTACCGTCTCAGCCGCCTGATCTGCTGCTGCCGGCTTTCGATCGGTTGCCGCACGGTCGCCGAAGCCGTGCAGGCTTGGCTGAGTCTTTTTCGTTCTTGCCAGGGCCGCACCACGTTGAGCCACAGCTCCCGCATGCCCATGATCGAGATCGAGATCCCGAACGGGATCAGGAAGTAGAGGATACGGAACACGACCAGCGTCGCCAGCAATTGCTCCTTGCTGAACTCCGGCAGCGCCACCAGCATCGCAGCGTCGAACACGCCGATCGAGCCGGGGGCGTGGCTCGCGAAGCCGAGCAGCGTCGCCAGGATGAACACCACCGCCAGCGAGACGAAGTCGATATGCGGCTCGGTCGGCATCAGCAGATACATCGCGAGCGCGCAGAAGCCGAGATCGACCACGCCGATGATAATCTGCAGCAGCGTCAGCTTGGCCGAGGGCAGCACCACCTTCCAGCCGTTCTGGCCGAGCTCGCGGCGCTTCTCGCCGGTCAGGAGCCAGACGAAATAGGAGCCGATGCCGGCGAGGCAGCCGAGCGCGATCAGCCGGTTCATCGCCGGCGGCAGCAGGTCCATCGCCGATGCCGCCGCGGGGTGCCAGGCCATGCCGAAGCCGAGCACGAACAGATTGCCGAGCCAGAAGGTCAGGCCGGAGAGAAAGCAGATCTTGGCGACGTCGATCGCGGAGAGGCCGTAGTCGGAATAGATCCGGAAGCGGATCGCGCCGCCGGTAAAGACGGTGGCGCCGATATTGTGGCCGATCGTGTAGCTGGTGAAGCTCGACAGCGCTGCGATGCGGTAGGGGACGTGCGTCTTGCCGATCGTGCGCAGCGCGAAGAAGTCATAGAAGGTCAGCGTGCAGAACGCTCCGACCACGCAGAGCGCCGCCAGCGCGATCCGGTGCGGCGCGATGTCGGTCAGCGCGGTGAGGATGATACCGGTGTCGACGCCCTTCAGGGTGTGGACCAGCGTCGTGACCGCGAACACGATGATGAGCACGCTCGCAGCGATCCCGAGCCGTTTCCAGCCGATCTTTTCCTTGAAGCCACGCCCAAGCGTGGTCAGCAGCCGAAGCATTCATCCTCCCGGCAGGGACAATTTCAGTGGGACCCGGTCACGGACGGCGACGGGTGACGGGCAATCGCACCGTACGCGATGACCCATAAGGCAAAACCGATGCGTTGTGCAGCCCTTGACAAGCCAACCTTCGGCTCCCGTCCAGCGTTGTTGTCATACTGGCTACATATGTTCTCGCTCTGCGGAATGTGAGTCGCAGCTATGTCGTCGTCCGCGACGGGACCACTGCATGTTCCGCCGTCCTTCAGCCATTCCTGGCGATTTCGTCGGTATTTTTGCCGATTTTGCCGCCGTCGCAGCACCACTGCGGGGCCGTCGGAGCGGAGCGAATAGACGATATGCATCAGCGTGGGGGAGGTCCGGGCCGGCTGCGGCGTTTACCAAAGCGTGAAGTCGATGTGCGCATCTGCGTGATCCAGCTGTGGACCGCTGTTCGGGCCGGAATGAGGCGCCCGGGGGGCCGTCCGTAGGTCTATTGAGGCAAAACGCCGCGCAACATCGCCGCGACCACATGGCCCGGCCGCCATGACGATACCACACTTCGATCCGTAGCGAAGTATCATTGAGAAACGAAGACCTATCTCTCGGATTGGTTGCGCAGAGCGAGGTCAAGACCATGCAACAGACATCCCTGCACCTCCGGCGCGTGCCGGACCAGCGCGCGGCGTCGCATCAGCAGTCGACCGGGCTTGCGGCGACGTTGACGCTCGCGGCGATGAGTCTCGGTTACGGCGTCGTGCAGCTCGACGTCACCATCGTCAACACGGCGCTCAACCCCATGGGCGGCTCGCTCGGCGGCGGCGTTGCCGAACTGCAATGGGTGGTCAGCGCCTACACCATCGCGTTTGCCGCCTTCATCCTGACCGCGGGCGCGCTCGGCGACCGGATCGGCGCCAAGCGCATTTTCATGGCTGGCTTCGCCATCTTCACCGCGGCGTCGGTTGCGTGCGCCGTCGCGCCGGATGCCGTGACGCTGATCGCCGCGCGCTGCGTGCAGGGGCTGGCTGCGGCCATCCTGGTGCCGAACTCGCTCGCGCTGCTCCGCCACGCCTATGCAGACGAGAAGGCGCGGGGACGCGCGGTCGGCGTCTGGGCCGCAGGCGCGAGCCTTGCGCTGACCGCGGGCCCGTTCGTCGGCGGCGGGCTGATCACGCTGGTCGGCTGGCGCGCGATCTTCCTGGTCAATCTGCCGATCGGGCTGGCCGGGCTGTGGCTCGCCTGGCGCTTTGCCGGCGAAACCACGCGCCATCACCAGCACCGGCTCGATCTGCCGGGACAGATTGCGGCGATCGCCACGCTCGGCACGCTGGCCGGCGCGCTCATCGAGGGCGGCGCGCTCGGCTGGGGTAGCCCGTTCGTGGTCGCAGGCTTCGCTCTGGCGGCGGTCTTCTCCGTGCTGTTCGTCTGGCATGAGGCGCGCGCCGCGCAGCCGATGCTGCCGCTCTCGCTGTTCAGCCACAGGATGTTTGCTCTGACCTCGCTGGTCGGCCTGCTGGTGAACGTTGCGTTCTACGGGCTGATCTTCGTGCTCAGCCTCTACTTCCAGCAAGTCAACGGCCTGTCGGCGTTCGCAACCGGCCTCGCGTTCGTGCCGATGCTCGGTGCCGTGCTGCCCGCCAACCTGATCGCGCCGCACGTCGCCGAGCGGATCGGCGCGCCGCGGACGATCGCGCTCGGCGCGGCGATCTCGGCCGCCGGGTGCCTGGCGATGCTGTTCATCGGTCCCGGCACGACCTATCTTGCGATCTGCCTGCAACTGCTGGCGATCAGCGGCGGCCTCGGCCTGCTGGTGCCGCCCCTGACATCGGCGCTGCTCGGCAGTGCCGAGCCGCAGCATGCCGGGATCGCGGCCGGGGTGCTGAATGCGACCCGGCAGACTGGCAGCGTGCTCGGTGTCGCGCTGTTCGGCTCGATGGTTAGCCGCTCCACGGCTTTCATCGCGGGCCTGCATGCCGCCTTGGTGATCTCCGCCGCCGTGCTGCTTGCCGCCGCCGCGCTGATCTGGATCGGCGCATCATCACAAGCCCGGTAAGAGAACTGACGCGAACGCGAAATTGCACAGATTCCTGCGTGAGCAGGTCACATAAGCATCCTGCCCTTCGAGATGATTTCGGCCCGGATTCAAGCCTTTTTCACCATGCGTGGAGCCTTGTTGCGGTGCGGTTACCGTTCGTACACGAATGCGCCTGTTTTTATGGGTCCATAAATGGGGCCTATAATGTATCGCGTTTTGACCTGTCTCACCCTGGAACATGACTGGCGGTTGGTCGTCCTCGGTGGGGTGATCTGCCTGCTCGCCAGCGCCGTCGCGATCAGCCTGTTTCACCGCGCCCGCGCGGCAGAGGGCCGGGCCCGCGAGATCTGGATCGGTCTCGATGCGGCGGTCGGCGGTTGCGGCATCTGGGCCACCCATTTCGTCGCCATGCTGGCGTACGATCCCGGCATCGAGGCCGGATACAACATTCCGATCACGCTGCTGTCGCTGGTGCTCGCGGTTGCGATCCTGGCCGTCGGCCTGGCGGTCGCAACGCTCAACGAACGCTGGTGGACGGTCGCGGCCGGTGGCGCGATTGTCGGCGTCGGTGTCGCGGCGATGCATTACACCGGCATGCTGGGGCTGGAACTGCCGGCGCGCATCGTCTGGTCGCCCGGCATCGTCGCCGCATCGATCGTATTCGGAAGCCTGTTTGGCGCGGTCGCGCTGGTCGTTGCCACGCGCGGCGAACGCCTTGGCACCACGGCGGCTGCGACTGGTCTTCTGACGGTCGCGATCGTCTCGCATCATTTCACCGGGATGGGTGCGGTGACGCTGGTCCCGGATCCGACGATCGTTCCCGACGGACTTTCGGTCTCGCCGCGCGTGCTGTCGTTCATGACCGCGGTGGCTGCCTTTGCGATCCTCGGTCTCTCGCTGATCGCCTCCATCCTCGATCGTCGCGCCAAGACCGAGCTTCACAAGCAGAAGATGGTGCTGGATACCGCGCTCGAGAACATGTCGCAGGGACTGTGCATGTTCGATGTCGATGGCCGCATCATGCTGTTCAACGAGCGCTACAGCGAGATCATGGGGCGCAATCGCGTGCCGCTGCAGGGACGCCTCTTGATCGACGTCCTGCAGGACCTGCATTCCATCGGCGAGTGGGACGGCGATCCCGAGGAATTCTGCAACGCGCTCGTCGCCGAGGCAAAGGCCGGCCACAGCGCGACGCGGATCGTCAGCCGCAACGAGCGCGCGATTCGTGTCGTCGATCAGCCGATGAAGGGTGGCGGCTGGGTCGCGACTTTCGAGGACATCACCGAATGGCAGCAGGCCCAGGAACAGATCTCACACATGGCGCGGCATGACGCGCTGACCAATCTGCCGAACCGGACGCTGTTCCGTGAGCAGCTCGAGAAGGCTTCGAGACTGGCCAAGCGCTCCGACCAGCTGGCGGTGCTCTGCCTCGATCTCGATCATTTCAAGGAGATCAACGACACCCTCGGACATCCGATCGGCGACGCGCTGCTGCGCGAGGTTGCGCGCCGGTTGGGCGAATGCGTGACCGAGCACGACACCGTGGCGCGGCTCGGCGGCGACGAATTCGCCATCGTGCAGTTCTGCAGCAACTGCGAGCCGTCCGTGGTGTCGTCGCTGGCAAGTGCGGTGGTCGAGCGGATCGCCGCGCCCTATGAGATCGGGGGCCATCAGCTCGTGATCGGTGTCAGCATCGGCATCTCGCTTGCGCCCGAGGACGGCAAGGATCCCGACGAGCTGCTGCAAAAGGCGGATCTGGCGCTTTACCGCGCCAAGGCCGACGGCCGCGGCACCTATCGGTTCTTCGAGACCGGGATGGATGCGCGTGCGCAGGCGCGCCGCCTGCTGGAGCGTGACCTCCGGCTCGCGCTCCAGCGCGACGAGTTCGAGGTCTATTATCAACCGATCCGCGATGTCGTGGGCGATCGGGTCGTCGCCTTCGAGGCGCTGGTACGCTGGAATCATTCGCTGCGCGGGCTGATCGCACCGAACAATTTCATTCCGGTCGCCGAAGAAACCGGGCTGATCGTTCCGCTGGGCGAGATCGTGCTGCGCAAGGCCTGCGCGGAGGCCGTGAGATGGCCCGCGGACATCGCGGTCGCCGTCAACCTGTCTCCGGTGCAGTTCAAGAACCCAAATCTGGTGTCGTCGGTGAAGGCGGCGCTGGAAGCATCTGGCCTGTCGCCGGATCGGCTCGAGCTCGAGATCACCGAATCGGTGCTGCTGCAGAACAGCGAGGCGACGCTCGCGGTGCTGCACGAGCTGCGCGGTTTCGGCGTCCGGATCTCGCTGGACGATTTCGGCACCGGCTATTCCTCGCTGAGCTATCTGCGCAGCTTCCCGTTCGACAAGATCAAGATCGACCGTTCCTTCGTGACGGACCTTGCGACGCGCGAGGACTCGATGGCGATCGTGCGCGCCGTCACCGGTCTCGGCAAGAGCCTCGGCATCGTCACCACCGCCGAGGGGGTCGAGACCGATACCCAGTTCGACCTGCTGCGTCAGGAAGGCTGCACGCAGGCGCAGGGCTATCTGTTCAGCCCGCCGCGGCCGGCGGCTGACGTCGCCAAGATGTTGCGCTGGGTACCGGAACGATCGGTCGCCTGATCTGGAAGAAGGCCGGGAGCTCTAGCTCTTGCGCAGGGCAAAATAGGCACCACAAAACGCCATTGCGGCGCCGAGGCACAGGGCGGCAAGACCGGCGAGCACGGCGGAAATGGTCGAAACCGTGCTCGGCGCCGCCGCAGCCTGGCCGGCGCCGGCCAGCATCAGCACGCCGACGACGATCAGGAACTGCCGCATCCGCTGCGGGATCTGGCCGGCCACCGCGCTGTGCATCAGATTGGCGGTGAAGTAGCCGCCCGAAAACCCGACGCTCGCGATCAGCCACCAGGCGATCGCCGCGCCTGCCGGCATGAACTCGTGCGTATCGGAGCGCCACAGGCCGCCGAGATCGAGCCCGTACCGCGCGCCGAGCATGTGCACGGCAAGCGCCAGCAGCACGCCGGATATCATCGCGCCGCCGAGGATGAGGTAACGCGGAAAATAGGTCGTCTCGGGCATGGCTCGCTTGTAGGATAGGCGCGACATCCCATGCAAGCGCGCGGATGTGTCTGAACAGGTGGAACGGCGGATTGCCAACAACGTTGCAGGACCGGCCGGACGCAGGCGAGGGGGCGCCGGTGCGCTATGCCTACAAGGCCTCATTGGTCGGCTCGGCGCACCAGTTCGAGCTGACCGGGGCGGGGTTGTCGTGGCGGATCGCCGGCAGGTCGGGCGTGTGGGATTACGCCGACATCTCCGTTGTCAAACTGTCCTACCGTCCGGTCTCGATGCAGCAGCAGCGGTTTCGCGCCGACATCGACAACGCCAAAGGCGGGCGGATCGCGATCCTGTCGACCACCTGGCAGACCGCGACGCTGGTCGCGCCGCAAGGACATCTCTACCGCGATTTCATCGTCGAGCTGCATCGCCGGATGCAGGCGGCGGGCAGCACAGCCAGGCTGGTCGGAGGCCTCGGGCCGAAGACATACACCGCCGCGCTGGCGCTGCTGGCGTGCCTTGCGGTTGCCATGACCGGATTGCTGGTGATGGCGCTGCTGGCTGCGAACTGGATGGGCGCGCTGTTCCTGGTCGGCTTTGCCGCGCTGTTCACCTGGCAGGTCGGCGGCTTCGTCACCCGCAACCGCCCGCGGCGCTACGGCTTCGATCAATTGCCCGATGCGCTGTTGCCGAAGCCGGTTCGCAATCAAGCGCAATGAAATGTGACTTCGTGCGGGCGTCCGTGCGCGGCATCGTCAGCGCGCGGTGTCGCGGGCGGAGCGAGCAGGGGCATGGACGATCGAAGTTTGCGGATGCCGTCACTTGACGAGATCGCCGCGATCAATGCCCGGCACCCGATCGAGACGCCGCTCAAGCCCGCCGATCTGCTGTTCGTGTTCGGCACGCGCGGAGATGTCGCCGGGCGGGTCGACATGGCGGTCCGGCTCTGGCGCGACGGCTTTGCGCGCTGGTCGATCGTGAGCGGCGGCGTCACGCCGGGCGATGACCGCTCGGAATGCGAGGTCATCAAGGCCGCGATGGTCGCGGGCGGCGTGCCGGCCGAGCGGATCCTCGAGGAGCATCGCGCGCGGAACACCGGCGAGAACGTGATCTTCTCGCTGCCGGTGATCGACGCGGCGCTGGGGCTCGCCAATATCAGGAGCGTGATCTGCCTCGGCAACAGCTGGACCGCGCGGCGCTATCCGATGACGCTGCACCGGCACTGGCCGGAGGTCGAGAAGATGCTGGTGACGGTGGATCATTTTGCAGTGCCGCGTGCGCACTGGCACACCGTCCCCGAGTTTCGCCGCCGCGTTCTGTCCGAATGGGACAAGATCGAGCCGTACAAGGCGAGGGGATTTATTGCGGAGTGGCCGGTTGCCTGAAGGCAAGTCCGCGATGGCACGGGGATACGGACGAGCCGGCCGAGCTGAGGATTGAGTTGGACAAGGCAACTGCGGCGGCCGCTCTCGCGGTCGGGCTGTAAGTGGGCTGTAAGCAACACGCTGTAAACTCAGCAACTGATTTGCTTTTGGCTGGAGGGTCAGATGACAATCCGGGCTCCTTTTTTGGCTCTATGCCTCGTGCTCCTGAGCATCCCACCGGCGCTTTCCAAGGGCAGCGTAGGCAACAAACATGATCCGCTTGATCACAACCACGTCGACAACTTGCCGCCCGATGTGCGGCAATACGTTGCCGGAATTTGCAGGGGAACGCCTGTCGCGCAGCACGACTTTGCGACCTACTCACCGCAAGAAAAGCGCTGGCGGATCAACCTCGAATATCTGCAGTGCGGCGTGATCGGGGAATATCGCAGAGGCAACCAATGCCTGGACGTCGACTTCGTAGCCGACGGCGCGCATTTTCGTCTCGCGAGAAAGACGTATGCTGCCTGTGGCTTTTGATGCTCTCGCGCTCGGATCACCGAGAATAGGCCGCGGCGAGTGCCGCGATCGTGAGTGACATCTGTATCCAATTCTGGACTGCTGCGCCGCTTCGGAGTGAGCGTGCGACGTCATTCCGTCGAGTCAAAATCCTCTTCGGTCGCGCTCAGCATTCCGGCCAAGGTCCGCAGGCCGAGGTCGAGCTGCTCCATCGGCGGCGCGGCTAGCGCGAGCCGCACCGCATTGGGCGCGTGTCCCGGCGTGGCGGCGAAAGTCGTCGACGGCGTCAGCGCGATGTCGCGTCGCGCCGCGGCCGCGACCAGGGTCTGCGAGCGCCAGTGCGGCGGCAAGGTCAGCCACAGATGATAGGATTTCGGATTGGTCTGGATCTCGAAATCGGCCAGATGCTTGGCTGCGATCTGCTGGCGGCGGCCGGCGTCGATCCGCTTCAGCCGTGACAGTTCGGCCGCTGTGCCGTCCGCCATCAGGCGCTGCCCCGCGGCGAAGGCGTAGCCCGACGCGGTCCAGCCGCCCGAGCGCACCGCGGCCATGATGCTTTCGCGCAGCCGCGGCGGCGGCACGATGAAGCCAAGCGCGAGACCGGGCGCGACCTTCTTCGACAGGCTGTCGAGCACGATGCAGCTGTCCGGCGCGAGCGCGGCCAGCGGCATCTCATCGTCGAGGAATCCGTAGACGCCATCCTCGATGACGACGAGGCCGAGCTTCTCCACCACGCGCAACAGCTCGGCGCGGCGCTCGGCCGGCATCGTGATGCTGAGCGGGTTCTGGATCGTGGGCTGGATATAGATCGCGGACAGATGCGCCTCGCGATGCGCCTTCTGCACCGCGTCGGGGCGCACGCCGTGCTCGTCCATCGCAAGCGGCACCAGCGCGATGCCAAGCCGTGCGGCAATACCCTTCACGAACGGATAGGTCAGCGCCTCGACGCCGCAGCGCCCGCCCGGCGGCACGACGGCGGCGAGCGCGGAGGCGATGCATTGCCGGCCATTGGCGGTGAACACGATCTGGTCGGGATTCGGCGCCCAGCTCTTGCGTGTCAGGAATTCCGCAGAGATCGTGCGCGCCGCCCGCGTGCCGAAACTGGTCGCCGGCCGCAGCGCGCCCTCGAGCACCTCGGGTCGCTCCAGCCCTTCGAGGCTCTTGGCGATCATCGTCGCCTGATGCGGCAGCAGCGGATAGTTGAATTCGAGATCGATGCGGGCGCCGCGCGGCTCGGTCGGAGCGGCGATGCCGCGGCGCGCCTCGCCGGATACGAAGGTGCCGCGGCCGACTTCACCGACCACCAAGCCGCGCCGCAACAGCTCGGTGTAGACCCGGCTCGCAGTCGAGACCGCGATGTTGCGGTCATAGGCGAAATGGCGTTGCGGCGGCAGACGGTCGCCCGCCTTCAGCGCGCCGCTGGCGATCTCGGCGGCCACCGCATCCGCCAGCTTCAGATATTCGAACCTCGACATTATTGCACCGAGAGCAATGTTTTACTTGCTCCGAGTAATGTACCGGATCATTTAAGAGGGAACAAGCCCATGATTGCACCGAAGAGCGCGCAAGCGATCCGAGGTTTCGACGGCGCAGGTGCTGAGACGGCATTTGTGTCAACGGCATAGCTTTGTCGCGTGGGCATCGAAGGAGATGACAATGACGACCATATCCTCAGCTGCCGCATCGCCCGCGCGGTCCAGTATGACGGGCGGATTGCTCCGATTGCTCCGAGAGTGGGGCGATGCACTCGCGACCTATTGGGTGCGCCGGGAGGCGATCAAGACGCTGCGCCAGCTCGATGACCGGACGCTGCGCGATATCGGGCTCTCGCGCTGCCAGATCGAGCCCGCCGTCGCCGGCGATCTCGATATGGAGCTGGTGCGGATCCGTTGAGCAGAAGCGTGGTGCGGCGGCTTCGCGTGATCGGAGCCATCGCATCGCAGGCGGCCGTGACGGTTCGTGGTGCGGCTTTGAGCAACCAGCGTTTGAGCGTGGCGAAGAACTGTTCAGGTCACGTCCGGACACTAAGTGCCGGTTGCAGAATTCACCGAAACTACACCAAAGATGCCGAAGAACCCCGGGTTGTCGCCGCCGTCGCTCCAAGGTTGTGGCGCTCTATGCTAGCGTATTAGTTGCGTATGCTAGCGTTGTAGTTGGGGACCGATGGCCGCTCGCAAATTGTCGCAAGGGCAGGCCCCGACCCGGGAAGCGCGTCGCCGCTGGCATGAGGAGCGGTCGCTGCGGTGCGCCATCAGGCTGGCCCGCATGGGCTACTGGGAGTCGCAGAGCGCCGCCGCGACCGATTTCTGGATATCGCCCGAGCTTGCTGCCTTCTACGAATTCGAAACGGTCGACGGCTTCGTCCCCATCGCGACGGTGCGCGAGCGCTATTTGCCTGAAAGCCGGAAGGTCCTGGAGGCGCATTATGCGGCCTGCTGGGTGGAGGGACAGCCCTATGCGGTGCGGACGAGGCTCCGCAGTCCCGATGGCAGCCTGCTCGACTGCGTGGTGCATGGCGAGCCGGAATTCGACGCGCGCGGTCAGGTCCGACGCGTGTCCGGCATTGTCCGCGACGTCACGGAGGAGACCTCCGCGCTGCGGCGCCTGACAGAGAGCGAGCAACGGCTGGCCGATTTTGTCTCGACCGCCTCGGACTGGTGCTGGGAGAGCGACGCTGCCCACCGGCTGCTGCCCTATCCCAAATCGCTTGCCGGCAATGCGGCTTTCCAGACGGTGGCCTCCGGCGGCAAGGCGCGCTGGGAACTGGCCTATGCGCCCGAGGACGGGGAGGCCATGGCGCGGCACCGGGCCGACATGGAGGCCCATCGCCCTTTTCGCGACTTCACCTATACGCTGATCGGCCAGGACGGGTCGCGCGTCAGTATCTGCACCAGCGGCAAGCCCATCTTCGCCGATGATGGCACCTTTCTCGGCTATCGCGGCACGTCCAGCGACATCACCCAGCTCAGGGCGGCCAAGGCTTTGCTCGACCAGCGCACGCGGGCGCTGGAGGAAGCTCACCGGCTCGGCAAGATCGGCACCTGGAGCTACCGCCTGGACACCGGCCGTACGATCTGGGCGCCCGAACTCTACCAGCTTCTCGGCTTCGACCCCGACGCGTTCGAGCCGACCGATGAGAGCATGAGGCCCTATTTCCTGGACGGCGACGCCGACCGCTTCAAGGACCTGCAGCGGAGGGTCGTCCGCACCCGAAGGACCGAGGCCACCGACCTGCGCATCTTGCACGCGGACGGCGCGGCCCGCGATCTGGCTGTCATCTGCAAGGCGGAGGTTGCCCATGACAAGGTCATCGGCATCATCGGTACCGTGCAGGACGTCACCGAGCGCAAGGAGGCTGAGCGCCAACTCGAGCAGCTCGCCTACACCGACCCCTTGACCGGGCTCGCCAATCGCGCGCTGTTCACGCGCCAGCTCGCCGTGCTGATCGAGGGCTGCAGCCGGCAAGACCGACGCGCCGCGCTGCTGCTCATCGACCTCGATCGCTTCAAGGAGGTCAACGATTCCCTCGGCCACGCCGCCGGCGACAAATTGCTGATCCAGGTAGCGGCAGCACTGCGGCAGGAGCTGGGGCCGCGCGCCTTCATCGCCCGGCTCGGTGGCGACGAATTCGCCGTGCTGGCGGAGGGATGCGGCATGTCCGACGCCGCGCTGACCGGACTTGCCGATCGGCTCATCGGCAAGCTGTCCGTCCCCGTCGATCTCGCCGAGGGCGAGGCCTTCGTCGGCGCCACCATCGGCATCGCCCGCCTGCCGGAGCACGGGGCGACGGCGGAGACCGCCGTGCGCAATGCGGACCTGGCGCTCTATATGGCCAAGGAGGCCGGGCGCGGCCGCGCGCAACTGTTCGAGCCGGTCTATGCCCAGGCGGTCGATCAAAGGCTCGATCTCGGCCGGCATCTGCGCCACGCGGTTGAGGCCGGCACACTCGAGGCCCATTACCAGCCGCAGCTGGACCTGAGGACCGGCCGCGTCACCAGCTTCGAGGCGCTGCTGCGCTGGACCCATCCCGAGCGCGGGCCAATCTCGCCGGCGGAGTTCATCCCGATCGCCGAAAGCTCCGGGCTCATCGTCGATCTCGGCCTGTGGGTGCTGCGCGAGGCCTGCCGGCAGGGCCGCGCCTGGCTCGATGCCGGGTTGCCGCCGCGCTCCGTCTCGGTCAACGTCTCACCCGCGCAGATCTGGAACGTGGATTTCGATGCGGCCGTCTCGGCGGTGCTGGCGGAGACCGGCTTTCCGGCGAAGCTGCTCTGCCTGGAGCTGACCGAAAGCCTGTTCGTGGATCATACCGAGCAGCGGATCAGTCGCACGCTGACGGCGCTCTCCGGTCTCGGCGTTCGGCTGGCGCTCGACGATTTTGGCTCAGGCTATTCCTCGCTCGGCTATCTGACGCGCCTGCCGTTCCACTGGCTGAAGGTGGACCGCGCCTTCGTGGACGGCATTTCCACCGCGCCGGAGAAGCGCAAGCTGCTCGGCGGCATCATCGCGCTGTCGCACGGGCTCGGCATGACTGTGGTGGCGGAGGGAGCCGAATTGCCGGCCGAAGTGGACGTGCTCGGCGGGCTCGATTGCGACCTGGTGCAGGGCTTCGTGTTTTCTCCGCCGGTCGCCGCCGACAAGGCGCCGCTGGTGGCCGCCAGCATCGAGCGCGAGGCGCGCCGGATTGAGCCAAAACGGAATCGCCTCTAGGCGAACACCGCTTTGGCAGCATTCTTTTGCCCGTGGCTTTGCCTCGATGGTGGCCGCTGACCAATGAGCTCGCCGGAGGTTCGAGAAGGGCCAGATTCGGACTCATGCATCGCACAAAAACCGGTCTATGTTCGATCACCTCGTCGATGCCCGCGAGCCCAGTTCATTCGGGCAACCCCGCCTTCCGAAGACCCTCCGTCACCGGCTTCCCGTTTGGTGGCCCGCCCCGGGCGATATACGCAGATATGGTAAAGGCGGGATCGAGCTCAAGCACATGCGCCGCCGCCGCACGCGCCTCCGCCTCGCGTCCGAGATGGGCGAAAGCGGATGCGAGACACCGGTAAGCTGTCGAAAAGGAAGGCTTTAGACGAAGGGCTTTCTTCCCCGCGGCGATAGCCTCGTCAAAGCGACCAAGCTCGATAAAAGCATACCCCATCCCGGCAAACGTCATGTGTAGCCTCGGGTCTACCGGGCTCATGCGAATGGCACGTTCAAAGCTCCGGACCGCTTCTTCCGACAGCCCCGAATATCTGTAGACGTGGCCTCTACCGTGCCATACGTCAAATGAATTTGGATTAAGCGTGGCCGCCCGGTCAGCCGTTTCGGTCGCACTTTCACAATCGCCGACCATGAACGCTGAGACTACGGCAGCCCATGCTAACGTGCTTGGATCCCCATCGTCGAGGCTCAATGCCAAGCGAGAAAGCCGAACTGCTTCCTTTCTGTCGAATTGAGGATCAGTGGAATAGCCCCAAAGCACGTTTCGCATGTGACAGTTACCTGCCAGAGCCGCGACTAGGCCGAAACGAGGGTCCAGCTCCAAAGCGCGATGGGTCAGCCTGATCGCCTCGGCCTCCCCTTCGCGGGTCGCTAGGTAAATCTGCGGCAGAGCACGGAGATAAAAATCATAGGCGGTGAGGTTCTCCGGTCGCCGCCGCATTGCTACTGCAATTTCTATTTGAAGCAACTTTGGCTCAATGGCTGAGACAACGGCGACCGTCACTTCGTCCTGGAGAGCGAAAACGTCTGTCAGGTCACGCTCGAACCTGTCCGCCCAAATGTGTGCCCCTGTAATCGCATCAATCAATTGCCCTGTAATGCGAACTTTCCCGGCCGCCTTGCGCACGGACCCCTCAAGGACATAGCGGACACCAAGCCTGCGTCCGACCTCCTTGATATCGACGGATTTGTTTTTGAACGTAAAGCTCGAATTGCGAGCGATCACGAACAGCCATTTGAACCGCGAAAGCGCTGTAGTGATCTCGTCCACCATCCCATCCGCAAAATACTCCTGCTCGGGATCGCCGCTCATGTTCTCGAATGGCAATACGGCGATGGACGGCTTATCGGGAAGGGCGGGTGCGGGATTCGACGATTCCACGTGGCCGTCTGGGGCCAGCACGGCACCAGAAGTCCTTTCCCCTTCGTGCACTGCACCAACGAACCGAAAGCCCCTGCGCGGCAACGTCTTGATCAGGCGCTGTTCCTCCCCGGAATCGCCGATTGCGCTTCGGGCGACATTCAGCCGGGTCGTCAGTGCTGCATCCGAAACGCTGCGCCCGTTCCAGACGGCATTGATGAGGTCGTCCTTGCTGACGACGCGGTCCCTGTTGCGGATCAGGTAATCGAGCAGATCGAACACCTGCGGCGCGACGGAGACGACGTCCGCCCCGCGATGCAGCTCGCGCCGGTCGGTGTCGAATGCGTACCCCTCGAAGAGATAGCGCAAGATGCGAATCTCCTTGGACGCGAGCCCCCCGACAACCGGGCTTTGACCTCGCAGGACATCGCAAGAATAAGCTGCCGGTGAGGAAAATGTAAGCTGGCGGTCAAGCGTGCCCACCGACCCCGCGGCACCTTCGTGCCAGTGGAAAGACACCGTCCCAGGGCGACAACGGAAAATGGCAGACTTGCTGCCGCTTGGTAACCCTGAACCAAGTAATGTCGACGAAGACAAATCTTCATCGAGATTGCTTTGAGGTTCGCGCCCCAAATGTCGCTCGATACATGCCTCTTGGATAATTCACATCACTATGGAGGTAGCCCATGCCGATCGTACAATTTACTCGTTTCAAGACCGACAAGCCCGATGAAATGGTCCAGATTGTCAGGCGGGCGAAGAAAATCTTTGAAAAACACGGCGCCGAATTTCTTCGGCTGTCCCGTTTCCACACTGGCGCGTGGGCAGGAGAGTTGCTGGTTGCGACGCGCTACGCCAGTTGGGAAGTTTACGGCAAAGTGCAGGAGGCCGTGGCAAAGGACCCGGAGTTCGCGCAGGTGCAGGCGGAAGGAATGAAAATCTCCGAACTACAGGGCCGCAACATCGCCGTTGGCATCGATCTCTAGTCGGGGCGCCGCCCAGCGACCCACGTCAAGCGCGGAGGCCGCCGGGCATACCGGCGGCCGTTTCAATTTCGATAGATTGCACTCCTGGCTGCGTTACTCTGCGCCCGGCTCCTTGCCTCACCGCTCCGGAGATCCGATAATCTCGTCATCGACGCAATCACGGTGAATTGGGCTGGTGATGTCGCAGAAGGGGGCAACCGCGTCGTCTTTACGGTCGGCCAGCTACTTCCGGTCTACCCACAATTTCAGACATGTCGCTGCACTGCGCTAACTGACGCGAGGGGCCACTTCCGGACTCATGCAGCGCAGCAAACACGCTCTGTTCGGTCACCTCGTCGGCGCGGGCTCTATTCTGGTAACCCCGCTTTCCGAAGGCCCTCAATTAGCAGCTTCGCATTTGACAGCCCGCCCCGTGCGATCCACGCAGATATCGTAAAGGCGGGATCGACCTCAAGCACACGCGCCGCCGCCTCACGCGCCTTAGCATCTCGCCCGAGATGAGCGAAAGCGGACGCGAGACAGCGGTGAGCTGGTGAGTAGGACGGGTCCTGACGAAGAGCCTTGTTCCCTGCGACGATGGCCTCGTCAAAGCGACCAAGCTCGACCAACGCCGTCCCCATCGCCGCAAACATCAGGTGCAGCCGCGGGTCTACCGGGCTCATGCGCATGGCGCGTTCAAAGCTCCGGACAGCTTCCTCCGGCAGCCCCGCAATTCTGTAGACTTGGCCTCTGCTGTTCCATGCGCCGAATGAATTTGGGTTGAGCGCGACCGCCCGGTCGGCCATTTCGATCTCACTTTCACTATCGCCGACCATGAACGCCGAGGTTATGGCAGCCGTTGCCAATGTGTCCGGATCACCATCGTCGATACTCAATGCCAGGCGACAAAGCCGAATGGCTTCCTTGCGCTCGAATTGCGGATCCATGGCGTAGCCCAAGACGACGTTGAGCATGTGACAGTTGCCCGCCAGCGCTGCGACAAAGCCGAACCGAGGGTCAAGCTCCAAGGCACGGTGAGCCAGCCTTATCGCCTCCGCTACCCGTACGCGGGTCGTTAGGTAAAACTGCTGCCTCGCGCGGAGAGAAAAATCATACGCGCTGAGATTCTCCGGGCGCTGCCGCGTGGCCATTGCAATTTCTGTTTGGAGCAATTTTGGCTGAATGGCTGAGACAACAGCGACCGTGACTTCGTCCTGCAGAGCGAAAATGTCGGTCAAGTCGCGCTCGAACCTGTCCGCCCAAATGTGCGCGCCTGTAACAGCATCGATCAACTGTCCCGTGATGCGAACTTTGCCTGACGCCTTGCGCACCGACCCCTCGAGGACATAGCGCACACCAAGCCTGCGCCCGACTTCCTTGACATCGACGACTTTGCCTTTGAACGTAAAGCTCGAATTACGCGCAATCACGAATAACCATTTGAAACGCGACAGCGCCGTCGTGATCTCCTCGACCATCCCGTCGGCGAAATATTCCTGTTCGCGGTCGCCGCTCATGTTCTCGAACGGCAGCACGGCGATGGAGGGCTTGTCGGGAAGCGCAGGAGCGCTCTCGGGCGGATCGCCGGGATGAGGGCCGGCACCTTCTCGCGCCTCCCGCACCTGTCCGACGAAACGGAATCCCTTGCGCGGCAACGTCTTGATCAGGCGCTGTTCCTCCCCGGAATCGCCGATTGCGCTTCGGGCGACATTCAGCCGGGTCGTCAGTGCTGCATCCGAAACGCTGCGCCCGTTCCAGACGGCATTGATGAGGTCGTCCTTGCTGACGACGCGGTCCCTGTTGCGGATCAGGTAATCGAGCAGATCGAACACCTGCGGCGCGACGGAGACGACGTCCGCCCCGCGATGCAGCTCGCGCCGGTCGGTGTCGAATGCGTACCCCTCGAAGAGATAGCGCAAGATGCGAATCTCCTTGGACGCGAGCCCCCCGACAACCGGGCTTTGACCTCGCAGGACATCGCAAGAATAAGCTGCCGGTGAGGAAAATGTAAGCTGGCGGTCAAGCGTGCCCGCCGACCCCGCGGCACCTTCGTGCCAGTGGAAAGACACCGTCCCAGGAGACACCGCAATGAGCACGACACGCGGCACGGCGTGGCAGGAACAGACATCCGTATCGACCCGGCATATCTCCGGCTTCATTCGGAAATGTTGGGATGCCTTTCTGGAGCGCCGCGAACGCCAGAAATTGCGTACCAACCTGTCCGGCTTGAGTGACCAGGAGCTGATGGATATCGGCACTACACGCGGCGAGATCGACTACGTCGCCTCACACCGGGATATTGACCCACGAGGCATCCGATCCGGGGAATGGCTGCGATACCTGCCAACGGTGGACGGCCAAATTGGACCCATCGACTTCCGATAGGGGGCAAGCGCGTCGTTCTGGGGCACGCCGATCACTTCCGGTTCTATCTTGTGAACAGACGTAGTCAGGGCCGCTCCGCATGTTCAAAAATGCAAGAGCCGTCATTTCAATGAGTGCGCGCAGCAGGTTTCGACGCTTTGAAGACGTATCGGTTGGTACTGAAGAAGTATCTTCCTGCTTCGCTCAGGCGCTCGAACTCGCTATGCCACTCGCTGAGATCATCAGCCGAAACGTCTTTCTTGCGCCCAACAAAATCTCGAATGCCCCTTGCTAGTCCCTTGCTGTAGCTATCATCATCACATTGCAGGTTGAGGATCGGAAAGATGGTTGCTCCGTCAAATCGAAACCCTGCATTGACTAACTTGTGTGCCAAGAATCTTGGGAGATGCGGATGAGCACAATGCTCTTCCCATGACTTCATGACCAAGGCCATACGTTCTGGATTTTCGGAATGCCACACAACGGCGTCCCAATCCGTTGCGACAAAGATCGTTCTGCCGCCCGGCCTCAGAACGCGAAACGTCTCGGACAGAACGCGGTCAACATCAGGAACGTACTCGGCAACTTGCGTACATACAACGGCATCAAGCGACGCGTCTGCCTGACCTAGATTAGTCGCATCGCCGATGGCATATGAAAGCCACGTTGAAGCTTTCCGCCGATTGCAGAGGTCTATTAGATCGGTCGAAATATCGATGCCGATGACAGCACCATGACGCCCAACGATCTCTCCCATGCTTTCGCACAGATAGCCCGGACCACATCCGATATCCAGAACGCGCTCACCACTGGACAAATCGAGTTGCCGAATTGTCTCCAATCGTTGCGCCACCACGTCTCTCGTGAGATAGGTCTTTTCGAGTCCTTTTGCGGCTTCCTTAGTGAATTCGAGCTTGCTCATCGTCGCCTCCACCCGGTAGGGCGCATGGAGAATTAGAGCTCGAAAGATAGGGTAAATCAATGGTCAGCAGGTCACCCGCCGTGTGACCCAAGGCCGGAAGCCGCCGGTGTCTGCGTTGGGTCAAATTGAGAAGAACTCATCATGAGCACATGCCTTCCGGGTTACCCCTGAATGCGGGCATCGCCCGGTGCAGTTGGCATGTCTCGAACAGGCCAGAAGCGGAAATAGTTATGCTGTTAGTTCGCGCCGAAGGCGATCGACGCGCGCGGGCTGGATCAAGGTCGATCAAGTAACATGCGCGCCGCTCACGATTTCCGGCCGCTGCCAAACATGATTTCAACTTCGATCTCAATGGGTCCGCCTTCGTTGCCGACCTCGCGCCTTATCTCTTCGCGAACGACACGACGCGTCTCCTCCGGCAACGCAACAAAGGCCTCGCCCGCCGATCCCCAACCGCGCTCGATGTGCTCGAAATAGACTTCAAAGGACGCGTGCGGAAAACGTTGCGAGTGGATCGTGACCTCTAGGTCGGCAAAACCGGCCTGCTCAAATAGCGCCCGTAACCTGCGTTCATCGCCGAACGAAAAAAGCCGATCGGCGGATGAAACGTACGATGGCACATGCCGCGCGATCGCGAGATGAACGCGCGTGTTGTAGGAACGCTCAGGTACCGTATTGACCGATACGGCAGCTCGCCCGCCGCCTTTCAGGACGCGATGAAACTCGCTGAGACCGCGGAGAGGATCGGGAAAGAACATCAAGCCAAGGCTGCACAGGACTGTATCGAAGGTGTCGCTCCGGAAGCTCAGGGCTTGACCGTCTTCGATGACGACGGTTGCGTTTGACGCGTTGGCAAGGCGTCCCTTCGCTTGTTCGACCATGTCCGGAGAAACGTCGGCTGCTGTGAGGCGACCATCCCGGCCAATGATAGCCAATGCGGCTTCAGCCGCAAGGCCAGTACCGGTCGCAATGTCCAGAACGGTCTGACCGGCTGCAACACGACCGGCCCGGATCAGGAACGGAATAAAATACGACGAGACGTGAGCAAAGCCCTGGTCATAACCGGCGGCGGCCGCGCTGCCGTATTGCTTCATTTTCATGTCGCTGACATCGCTCATGGTTGGCATCCTCGATGTGAAGCCAGGTGCCATCAGATGACGCGACCGTCCGCGCTCCTGCTCCAATCAGGGGCGGGGCACCGACCGGTCAGAGAGTCGCGCGAGATAGTTTGTAAACAGCTCTGTGTACGAACACTCCGCTCGCAGCGTTCGACTGTCAAGCAAAATGTAGACAGGTCTGTGTAGGCGCGTCGAGTAAGTAGATCCGCTACGGCAGCATTGGCATTGGCGCTGCCTTGGCCCAGGGCAATGTCGGCTTGGGGTCAATCGCGTCGTGTTGCAGTCGGCCAGCTACTTTCGGTCTCCCCTCAACTTCGGACATGCCGCTGCACTGCGCCAACTGACGCGATGGGCCAAACTGCGACATTCCCTCGTCACGTCGAGGCGACGATCTCTGGATGTAGCCTCCCATAGTCGGACTAGTTACTGCTGTAGCAATCTTCCTTCCTATATTCGGCGCGAGACATTCTCGGCCAATACTCGTCACGCGACGTACGCATCGGAATGCACTCGGGGTGTTGCGAAGCTGGGAAAAATTGCAGCGCATGGCCGGGACGTCCGAAATCGAACGCGCCGATGTACTTCCAACCAACGCTTGATGCAAACGGCGAGAGTGTTTTTAACTCCAGTGTCCGCAGATCAACAACGTAGTCGTCTTCCCCAGGGCTGAGGACGGCAACTTCATGTTGAGGCGTTTCATAAATGCTGTGCCGGGCGTTGTGCAGCCAGTCGAAGCCGGTGATTTCGCCGCGGACGGAGCCGCGCGGCGTCGAGGCAGTCAGAAAAACGCCGCTCTCCTGCGTCACATCCCAGATCATGTAGAACTCAAGCTTAATAGTCGCGTTCAGTTCAGAAATTGAGATGCTCGACGAATAAGCAGGAGGGCTAAAGACGACTGAAAGGTAAAGGTAGGTGATAGCGCCGTAAGCGAGGGCGAACAAAGCAGATGGGGCGGCCAGCAATGCTAGGACCATTCCAATCAGGATGCGCCTTGCGACGCGCGCGATAGCCATGGGCTGTCCTTCAAGCGACCGAGATATTTCGAGCTTACTTGCGCGTTATCTACTTCAATGTTTTACGCGCCCGAATTACGCAAGCGTCGGTTCCAGGACACTTTGGCCGAGATGGTGCGCCCGTGTGTGGTCTTGTCCGGAGATGTGAGGTTCTGTACGGGGTCTTGGTTCACCGTGCCCGTTTGCTTGCTCGCCAGAACGAGGAAGTCGGCTTTGGGTCACTCTCGGAAGTCGGCGGCCCTTCCGCCGAAGTCCATTAGTCTCCAGTGAGCAGACATCCGCAGACCTCCCGATGAGGTTCGAAAGGGGCCAGAAGCGGACTTGGGACCATTTAGCGGAGTGGACCAAGGCCTCTGCAGGCTAAATGGCGATCATAATGTCCGGCGGCCCTCGCGACGGGAGGGGTTCCTTTTCGCTCGCCGCCGGTGTTTCATCTGCGCGGCGGAGAATGGGCATGCAGGGATCGCTGGGGGAAAAGATCGGTGAGGGCGCCTTCTCCGAAGCCTACGCCTGGGCGCCCGGTCAGGTCGTGAAGCTGTTTAAGGCCGGCGTCTCTCATCTGCTCGGCCGGCACGAGGTACGCATGATCCGCGCCGTGCGCGCCGCCGGCGTCCCGGTGCCGGCGGTGTTCGGCGAGGTGACGCTGGACGGGCGCTTCGGCATCGTGCTGGAGCGCCTCGACGGACCGACCCTGTGGCATCTCTCGCGGACCGGCGCGGTGACGTTCGAACAGGCGGGCGCGATCGTCGCGGCGCTGGCCATGTCTCTTCACAAGATGCCCCCGCCGCCCGAAGTCCCCTCCATGCGCGAGTATATGGAGAGCGAGTTGCGGCACGACGACGGCAAGGTCCCGAAGCACATCGCCACGGATATCCTCGCCCTGATCGATCGCCTGCCGACCGGCGACGGGCTTTGCCATTGCGACCTTAGCCCCGGCAACGTGATCATGACGGCGGAAGGCCCAAAGCTCGTCGACTGGACCTTCGCGATGCGCGGGGCCGCCGCCCTCGATCTTGCGTTCTTGCATGTCATCCTGTCCGAGCTCGCCCCGGAAATAGCGGACAATCCGGAGCGGCCGCGCGCGACCAATGCGGCGGCGCAATCCGAATATGCGCGGCTGGCCGGCATCTCTCTCGCGGAGCTGACGGCGGCAATGGAGCCGTATTTGCCCATCGTCCGCACCTTCGTCGTCTTCGGCAACGTGGTGCCTGCGCTGCGGGAGCGGCTAATCCAGCGCATCGAAGCGGGACTGCGCTCGGAAGACTGAACCGTCTTGGTCACGGCGCGAGCGGAAGTGGCCTGTCGAAGCGAGGCGTCAGTATCTCCTTTGGGTCACTAGCCGCCCATGGCGAGCGAACGGGGGACTTCCGGTTCACCTCGAACAGCCGACGTTCGCGAATCGTCATGCAGACCGTCAGCTATGGGCCACTTCCTGACTCATGCACTGCAACAAGCAGAACGGGTCTGCTTGAACGTCAGCCCTCAGGTGCCCCGGCCAAGCGCATGCCCTTGATCGTGCGCTCGCGCCCCGCGAGGTAGGTCGGATCGGACAATGCCCATACACCAGTGCCATCGATGTATCGGCGCACCGTGAAAGTTGGGTCAACCGCAAGGCCCGCTTGCACCGCCTCTCGCGCGAGGTCCAACTCTCCGAGCCGCGCCAGCGCGGAAGCTAGATGGAAGTGCGCGAGGGAATAATTTCGGTTTGCGTCGATGCCTCGGCGTAGCCAGATAACGGCTTCCTCATCCAAATTGAGCTGTGCTTTGGCCAAGCCGATCCATACCAACCATCTGTGCGACATTGTGTCGTGAGGAGAAAGACGGAATGCTTCGTTGATGTGGGCCTCGGTTTCTGCTCCCCGTCCAAGGAGAAACTTGGCGTACCCGATGAGACCGTGAGCACCCGCCAGATTGGGGTCCAATGCCAAGGCCCGCTCGCACTCATCGATGCCTTGAGCCACACGTCTCGTGTACATGTAGATCAGGCCCAAATATACGTGCGCGGCAGCGTAGTTCGGTGCGAGGGTCAAAGCCTTGGTCAAGCTCGCCTCTGCTGTCTTGCACCGCCCCGACCAGTCGTCACTCGTGAGCACCGCCGCAACTGACGCATCAACCATCCCTAAGCCCACCATTGCCTCGATGTTGCCGGGATCGATGGACATGGCCCGCTCGAAGAAGCTGCGCGCTTGCGGTAGGTTTTCCGCGGTCAATCCCTTGTTCAACCGAGCCCAGCCTTGGAAAACCAAATCCATGCAGTCCGGATGCAACGAACGCTCTGCCCTCAGCGCCTCTACTGCAACGAGTTGAGCCTGCAGCTGGTTTGCCAGCCTGGATACAATTTCGTCCTGCATGTCGAAGAGGTCAGCGACCGGCTTATCAAAACGCTCAGCCCACAGATGTTCTCCATTTTCGGCGTCGATCAATTGCACGTTGACCCGGAGACGATTGCCGCCGCGTTGCACCGAACCTTCAAGCACATAGCGGATGTTCAGCTCACGTCCCAGCTTCTTCACGTCCACAGCTTTGCCCTTGAACGTGAACGCAGTGTTTCGCGCAATCACGAACGCGCCACTGATACGCGACAGGTCCGTAGTCAGGCTCTCGATCACCCCATCGACGAAATATTCCTGCTCGGGACCGCCGCCGATGTTTGCGAACGGCAGCACCACGATGGACAAACGCGGAGCTAAAGA
The DNA here is from genome assembly GCF_947648125.1 of uncultured Bradyrhizobium sp. Classification (GTDB taxonomy): domain Bacteria; phylum Pseudomonadota; class Alphaproteobacteria; order Rhizobiales; family Xanthobacteraceae; genus Bradyrhizobium. The sequence continues at coordinate 108,676 of NZ_CANSMR010000022.1, forward strand.
CCGCAACGGTGCCGTTTGATGAACACTTGCGCTCGGGCCAACCGAATAGGCGCGGATCGGACAGGCAATGTTTTTGAGAGTTTGCTCGCCAAGGTCAGTGAACTCGACCGGGACCTTGCCGCGAACCTGTTCATAAGCCGACGACGAGATACAGATGCCCCCTGGCTCAGCGATCCCCTCGAGCCGAGCCGCGACATTGACGCCATCGCCAAGAATGTCATCGCCCTCGATCAGAATATCTCCGAGATTGACCCCGATCCGAAAGAGCATTCGCCGGTCCTGCGGGACACCTTCGTTCCTCTGGGCCATCGCGACTTGCACAGCTACTGCGCATTCAACAGCATCGACCACCGAGGGAAACTCTACGAGCAGGCCGTCTCCCGTGGTCTTGACGATGCGGCCACCATGCTTTGCAACTAGCGCATCAGTGACCTTGCGGTGTTCGCGGAGTGTGCGGGCGGTGCCGACCTCGTCGAGCCCCATGAGCCGCGAGTAGCCCGCCACGTCAGCAGCCACTATCGCCGCCAACCTGCGTCCGACCCGGGCTTCGGCCATCCGGTGTGCTCCGGTCCAAGGCAATAACAGCTCAAGTCTATGGGTCAATATCGGGGTGTGTCCATCCCCTCGCAGCAATGACCGCTGTGGGTCAAGAGCGTCGTTTTCGCAGCCAATCGGTTGCTTCCGGTCTGTCCCGACAAGCAGACATCTTCAGAGGCCATCGGCACGTCTCAAACGGGCCAATTCCGGACCTCGAGCCTTATTAGGGATCTCGTTGGAGCCTGAACACTGTCTGCAGGAGTTCCTTCACCGCCTCGCGGGCCGCAGCTGCAGCGGCTTCGTTGTAACCGATGTGAGGATCGGTCTGTACGCAAGGGTCCGCGTACGTAAACGGCTCGCCGGTCTCGGCATTTATGATGATGCCGAGAGGCTCTTCCTTCAACTTACACGCACGTACAGTCTGCGCCTTCAATACGGTCGGTGTCTTCGGTGCGAGCGGGTTATCGAAGACGTGGTGTGCGTCAGGGAATTCGATCAGCCTGGCGTCCTTGCCGGCGGCGCGGAGGCGTTCGAAATAGGAACGGCAAGGAGCTACTGGGTTGTAGTCGTCTGCCGTGCCATGGAACTGTCGGATGGGCGCCGTGCTGACTTCGGTGTCGCCGATGATCGCGATACTGCATGACGCATAAAACGGAATGTACGCCGCAAATTCGATGCCTGGATGCCAAGTCTGCTGGAAGCGCGTAAAGCTGGCAGCCAGCACGGCTTGTCCGCCGCGTGAGAACCCCATCGGTACAATGCGTGTGGCATCGATCTTGGGATGATCGATGAGCACGTCGTAGGCCCGGTACACATCCAGCACCATGTTGAACCGTCCGAGTTGTTCCTGATCGGGATTTACGTCGACCAAACCACGTCCGGAGAAGCTGTCGATCACGAAGGACGCGATCCCCATCTCATTGAAGTACTTCGCCCAGAATTCCTCGCGAGACCCCGTGCCTAACGACCCATGTACGAGGATGACCGCCGGCAAACGGTCCGAAGCGCTTCGCGGCAGCCGCAACTCCCCGGCGAGCGTGACGGCCTTTCCGTCCTTGTCGCCTGTGAGAAACTGTTGATCCGTCAGTGTCAGGCTTTCGAACGGGCGCAATTCCCTGCGTGCCACCAAGTCATTGAGTGCAGGCATAGCCTCCTCCCAGATTGTTTGCCTCAGCTACGCACTTACAACTATGCGTTCGGCGGCTATCAATAAAGACTGGCGGCTCCGGTTGCGTTGTGTGCATGGGGTATTGCGGCTCAGCCTCCATGTTGGGCAGTCGGCGCAAAATGGTGACCGAATGTCTGCTCGGGGTCATTCGCGTTATTTTGTAGTTGGCCATCTACTTCCGATCTACCCCCAGTTTCAGACATACCGCTGCACTGCGCCAACTGAAGCGATGGGCCATAGGCGGACATTCCGATCTCCTCTGACCAGAAGAAACACCGCCGTTCCGGGCAAAACCTCTTTAACCAGCCGCTTACATTTTGCGCACGAGCGGCATAATCTTTCATTTGGCTGTGGCTCTGAGCGTCTCTGAAGGCCAGCGGGGGAGTGGCTGTGCGCTATCTCTTCGAGAATTATACGTTTGACCCGGACCGTCGCGAACTACGCCGCGACGCCGAGATAGTCCCGATCACACCACAGGCGTTCGACCTCCTCGACTACCTGATCCGCAACAGGGAGCGCGTCGTCAGCAAAGACGATCTCATCCGTGCCATCTGGAATGGCCGCGCCGTCTCGGATGCAGCGTTGACGACCCGCCTCAATGCCGCCCGGGACGCGATCGGCGACACCGGCGAGAAGCGCCACCTGATTAAGACATTGCCGCGCAAGGGCTTCCGCTTCGTGGGTACTGTATTCGAGGACCAGCAGCGCGCAGTCGGGTCGGCTAACTTGGCGACGCATGGCGGTGAATTCGGAAAGATGCCGTCTTCAGCGCCCCGTCTTTCCATTGTTGTGCTGCCCTTCGCCAATCTTAGTGGCGACAAGCAGCAGGACGACTTCGTCGATGCGATTACAGAGAATCTTACCACTGACATATCTCGCCTTCCCGATTATTTCGTTATTTCGTGCAAGACGGCTTTCGCATTCAAGGGCAAAATTGTGGATGCTCGACAGATTGGCCGCGAGCTTGGAGTTCGCTACGTGCTGGAAGGCAGCGTCCAGAGCGGGACCGATCGCCTACGCGTGAACGCACAACTCATCGACGCAGAATCAGGCGCACACCTCTGGGCCGAACGCTTCGACAAGCCACGAGCAGCCCCGCTCGACATGCAGGATGAGATCACAGCTCGACTCGCACGGGCTATGGATATCCAACTGATGGCAGCGGAGACGCGGCGTCTAGAGTGCAAGGAACCAAAGGAATTGGATGGAGTCGACCTCGCACTTCGCGGATGGATGGTATTTTTCCAAAAAGTCTCAGTCGCCGGGGCCCGCGAAGCACGTAGTATATTTGAGGAGGCGCTCCGCATCGACAAGACCAACGTCGATGTGCTGATGGGTTTGGTCGAAACCCACCTATGGGAAGTCAACGCCTATATGTCCCAAGCGCGTGCTGAGCAAGTCCGTCTGGCCGAGGCAGCGATGTCTCAAGCGTCGGAACTGACACCACTCACTGCCCGCATGCATTTTTGTCGTGCCGCGTTGTTGGTCGCCCTGCGAGCACCAGAGGGAGCCCTTCGCGAAATTGAACTCGCCATGAGCTTGGATCCCGATTTGCCTTATGTTCACGTGAGAGCAGGGTGGGTTAAGATTTTTCTTGGACGTGGCGAGGAAGCCGAAGGTCATGTGACCACCGCGATGCGCCTCAGCCCGCGCGATCCAATGCTTGGAACCTGGTACGCGGTTCTTGGTCTGGCGGATCTGCACCTCGGTAGGCTTGACAAGGCTGTGGACCGTTTGCGGAAGGCTGTCGATATTGCTCCCAAAAATGAGCTCCCCTACTTCCATCTAGCGGCGGCTCTGGCTCTTCAGGACAGTAAATCGGAAGCGGTCCAGGCCAGCGAAGTCGGAAGGCGGCTGGCTCCCATTTTCCGCATCGGTAAGTGCCGCGTCGAAGTCCAAAGCGACAACCCTGTTTTCTTACGGCAGCGCAATCGAATCTATGAAGGTATGGAAAGGGCCGGCGTCCCAGACTGATGTCATTTCACAAGGGCTAACGGAGAGATGATGTCATCGATCAACGATCACCTACAGCGCGCTTCCACCTTCAAGGCTTCAGTTGATGCATACAATCTTTTCGATAGCCTGCGCACGGCCGGGTTGCTGGAAAAACTGCACGGTGGTCGAGCGAACAGTGTCTTCAGTTCTTCTGTGAAAGTGCCTAGGCCGGTTCGAGAGCTCTGGGGTAATAAGCCGAACGTCCGCTAGGTCCGCTTCGGGTCAAAAACCGCCGTTTTGACCGTCTCGCGATTACTTCCGATCTACCCCGATAAACGGACAATTTCAGCGTCCGTCGGCATGTCTCAAGGGGGCCAGAAGCAGACACCCGATCCCTAACTAGGCCGTGTACCTATAAACCCGGCGGCGTCATTGTGACTGGCAACTACGTCCGCTTTGCTCCTATAGCGACCAAGTTCGTGCGGCAGCGCAGTATGTCGCGATGGGCCACGTCCGGACTCATGCATCGCAGCAAATTGCGCGCCTATTCGATCACCTCATCGGCCAACGCGAGCACTTTCGGCGGAATTTCGAGGCTAAGGACCTTGGCGGTCTTGAGATTGATGACCAACTCGAATTTGGTTGGCTGCTGCACAGGTAGATCCGCGGGTTTGGCGCCCCTGAGAATTCGATCTACGTAAGAGGCTGTCTGTCGGGCCAGATGGGCCAGATTGGCGCCGTAGGACATGAGCCCGCCTAGCTCCACTCCCTCCCTCGCAGCGTAGATCGTCGGCAATCTCTTTTCCGCCGCGATGCCCACGATCCGGCTGTACTCTGCATACAGCATTGGGCTGGGAAACACGCACAGCGCATCAGCACCGTCTCGAGTAGTGGTGGAAAGGGTGCTGGTAATTTCCTCCGGGCTGTTTGCCGGCACAAATTGAAGCTGGATACCCAGCGCGTGCGCCGCATGCTCAGCCTCCTTGACCATCCCCACCATTGTTCGATCATTGTAGGCACGCGGATGCCAGAGGACCGCCACGCGAGAGTGTTGGGGCACGACTTCGCTGAGCAATTGTAGCCGCTTCGTGACCAGCTGCGGGCCGAGGAAACTTGTCCCTGTAATGTTTCCGCCGGGCCGCGGTAGGTTGGCCACCAGTTCATCATCAACGGGATCAGCCATGCCGATCGCGACAATGGGAATGACGCTGGTTGCTTGCTTGGCAGGGCCGGCAGCCGTCGTACTCACGGCAACGATGACATCCACGTTGTGCTTCACCAATTCAGAAGCGGCTTCACGAAGTCGATCGATATCGGCTTCTGAGAGCACACGCTCGATGGCGATGTTTTGCCCGTCCACGTAACCAAGTTCGCGAAGGCCAGCCACGAAAGCTTTCAACATTACGCGGTTTGGACTGGCATCCTCAGAGCGGCTGGGCGAGAGAATACCTATTCGCGGTATCTTTGTTCCTTGCTGTGCACGCACGATGCGTGGCCACGTCGCAGCGGCGCCCGCGAGAAGGATAATGAACTCTCGTCGCAGCACGACTGGTCCCCCTGACGCTTAGGTCCGTAGCCTACCACATGCTGAATGAGAACGCGTTTTGCACTACAGCAAATTGGGTCGCTCGACTTCCGGAATGGGTCACTAGCCGCCCATGGCGAGCGAACGGGGGACTTCCGGTTCACCTCGAACAGCCGCCGTTCGCGAATCGTCATGCAGACCGTCAGCTATGGGCCAACAGGCGACATCGCAAGGCCGCAAACTGAAACGCTAAAAGCAAAAAAGCCCCGCACGATGCCAGGTAGGATGCTGCTGCTCGCCCTCAACGACCACAATGAGGCAGTGTATCTGTCCAAACTCGACAGAAGGGAGAACCCGGGGGGTGAGCTGTGCAACAAATGTTCGGAGGTCGCCAATGTCCGCTAATGGAATGGGTCCCTTGGCAACAACTTTCTGACGTTTGTGCGGCATTGGTCGGGTGCGGTCACGTGTCCGCCCTCTCGGTGCGCGATGCTCGGACGCGCAAAAGCGGGCGTGTTGCCGCTATCGGTCTTTGGTGCTCTATTTGCTAGTGCAGCGCGGATTATCCTTGGCCCGGCTTCCCTGTCTTCCGGAAAGGCTGGAAGCAGGAGAGCTTCTGTAAGGCTCGTGAGCGGTAACGGACGGTTATCGGAGGACGCATCTTGGAGCGCAGGCTTGCAGCAATTCTGGCTGCGGATGTGGCGGGCTACAGCCGTCTCATGGGCATGGACGAGGAAGGCACGCACGCCCAGCTGAAGGGGCATCTGCAGGCGTTGGTCGATCCAAAAATCGAAGAACATCGGGGCCGTATCGTCAAAAACACCGGAGACGGTATGCTGGTCGAGTTCGCGTCCGTGGTTGACGCGGTACGATGCGCCGTTGAAGTGCAACGCGGCATGAGCGAGCGGAACGTCGGGGTAAGTGTCGACAAGCGGATCGAGTTTCGCGTTGGCGTCAACCTCGGCGACATCATGATCGAGGAGAACGATATTTATGGCGATGGCGTGAACATCGCCGCACGGCTTGAGGGGATAGCCGAACCGGGTGGAATCTGCATTTCGCGCCAGGCACGCGATCACCTGGTCGAAAAACTCGCGTTCACCTGCGAGAAGCTGGGGCTTCGGAACCTCAAGAACATCGCCAAGCCCGTCGAAGTCTATTCGGTGAACTTCGATTCCGCCAGCATGACGCAAGAGATCAAATATTGCCGGGCGCCCGATGGGGTGCGCCTTGCCTATGCAACCGTGGGGCAGGGTTTACCCTTCGTCAAGGCGGCGAACTGGATGAACCACCTTGAGTACGATTGGGAGAGCCCGATCTGGCATCATTTGCTGGAGGGATTGGCGCGAAATCACACGCTGGTTCGATACGACGCAAGAGGCAACGGGCTGTCGGATTGGGATGTCGATGAGCTTTCTCTCGAGGCATGGGTCGGCGATTTAGAAACCGTGGTCGATACCATTGGGATCGAGCGCTTTCCCCTTCTTGGCGTCTCCCAAGGGTGTGCCATTTCCATTGCTTATGCCGTGCGGCATCCAGAGCGCCTTTCTCACTTGATCCTGTATGGTGGTTTTGCACTGGGCGGCGGCAAGCGATCACCAGAGGAGCATGAGAAGCGAAAGGCGATGGGAACTTTGATGCGCCTTGGGTGGGGCATGGATGATCCGGCGTTCCGGCAAATGTTCACCTCGCAGTTCATTCCCGAGGGCACAAAGGAACAGGCCGATTGGTTCAACGACCTTCAACGGAAGACCACATCACCTGAATGCGCGGCTCGCTACTTTGAAGTCTGGGGAAATATCGATGTGCGCGAATTGCTCCAGCAAGTGCAGGTGCCAACGCTTGTCATGCATGCGCGCGGTGATCTTATGGTCCCGATCGATGCGGGCCGTCAGATGGCGGCCGGGATTCCCGGTGCTCGTTTCATAGCGCTTCCGGGGAGGAATCACCTCTTTCTGAAGCACGAACCCGCAACTGCTCGGTTTTTCGAGGAGATCAATCTTTTTTTGACTAAGTGATCCGGGCTGGAGACCCTTACGAAGGGCGTCGATCCGGTAAAGAAATGTCCGGGTTGGGTCATTCGCGTTATTTTGTAGTTGGCCATCTACTTCCGATCTAGCCCCAGTTTCAGACATACCGCTGCACTGCGCCAACTGAAGCGATGGGCCACCAGCGGAAGTCATTCGCGACTTCACTCTATGACTTTGCGCGTCGTGCCTAACAGCGCGCGATCGCGGAAGGCCAGGCCGCTCCTGGGAGCGGCATTTGAAAAACGGCCCGACAACGCGGACACCCATTCAGCTTTCGGCAACTCGTTGGAGCCCGCCGGGATCGAGCAGGACGGTGGATGCATAGGTGTGTCGGATCAAACCTTCGCGCTCGAACTCGGCGAAGTAACCGTTCACGGTCTTGCGCGTCAGCCCAACCATTTCAGATAACGCTTCCTGGCTGAGACGCAGCATGGGTTTACCACTTTCGTCCTTCTCCCTCGCCAAGCGGATCATTCGGGCGGCGAGCCGCTGGCGAGGTGGCAGCGCAATCGTCTCGGCAAGGAGCTGGACCAAATCGCGGGATCTCAGATAGGCCAGCGCTGCTACAGCCTTCCAAATCTGGGGCCGTGTGGTCGCAATTTGCGCGAGAGCCCGGTCTGATGCGAGCAGAATCAGACTGTTCTCCACGCACCGAACTGTAACCAATCGTGGGCCTCCACCAAATCGCGAAGTCTGACCCATGGCGCCGCCCGCGCCAACCGATCCCAACAGGACCTGCCGCTCTCCGGGCGCCTGACACAGGACATGAACCAATCCACGGATGACGATCAGCAAGCCCGTATCTTCGTCTCCTTCCGCGTACGTCCACATGCCGGCCTGAAAGTCGACCAACCGCGCATGGGTTAGCAGCGGTTCGATGAGATCAACGCCGTGGTCATGCAACCACTTCTGTCGTCCCAGAACTTCGCGCGCTCTAGCGAGGTCGAACTTTTCCATGCCTGATTGTAACAGGAGTGACAGTCTTATGCATCCACTCGGGTATCCTGACCTGGCGAAGTAGCAATACAGGGAGAAACCCGTCATGGCCTCCGAAGTGCTCGATGTTCGTCCATTGGACCGTTGCGGCGCATCAATCGATGGGATCGATGTGACTTGCGCAACTGATGATCAGATCGACGCCATTCGCACCGCTATCTTTCAGCGCGGCGTCGTGTTCATCCAAGGCAGGGTTCTCGCGCCCGAGGAACAGATCGCCTTCGCGCGCAGGCTCGCGCCGATCGTGATCAACCGCTACTTTCCCAAAGCCGAACGCTATCCCGAGATCGCCAAGGTTGAAAAGTCCGAGTCTCAGCGGACGAATATCGGCGGAGCTTGGCACACCGACCACAGCTACGATGTGGCGCCGTCGATGGGATCGGTCCTTATGGCGGTCAAGACGCCACCCGAGGGCGGCGATACGTTGTTCGCCGACCTCTACGCCGCCTATGACGCATTATCCCCTGGTCTCAAGGCCACCTTGCGCACACTCAAGGCCCATCACGTATCGGCTCACGCCTTTGGTGAAGGAGGTCACTACGCCAAATCCGACCGTCCGGAACTGGGCGGTTTCAAGGATACACCCGAGGCGGTCCATCCGGTCGTCATCACGCACCCCGGCAGCGGCAAGCCCGTTCTGTACGTCAATCCTGCCTTCACAACCCGCTTTGTCGGCTGGACTCGCGAAGAAAGCATGGCTTTGCTCAGCTATCTTTATCAGCATGCGACGCAGGATCGGTTCGTCCGTCGCTTTCAGTGGCGCGCAGGCTCGATGGCCATTTGGGACAATCGCTGCACTTGGCACCATGCGCTCAACGATTACCAGGGCCACCACCGCCTGATGCACCGCATTACCCTTGAAGGCGGTCCACTGTCCTGAAGGCGGACTCCATTTCACCCGGGACCGACAGCGGCGCGTAGCGGATACACGAAAACGCCAGGACCCAGGCCAACAAGATGTCGCCTTTGGGTCAATCGCGCTACCAACTTCGGACATGTCGCTGCACCGCGCCAACTGACGCTATGGGCCAGATTCGGACTCACGCAGCGCACAAAAACAGGTCAATGTTCGATCACCTCGCCGGCGGGGCGAGCGCGGGCTCATTCGGGCAGCCCCGCTTTCCGAAGGCCCTCAATCAGCAGCTTCGCGTTTGATTTCCCGCCCCGGGCGATCCACGCTGAGATTGCGAACGTGGGATCGAACTCAAGCAGACGAGCCGCCGCCTCACGGGCCTCGGCATTACGGCCGAGATGGGCGAAAGCGGACGCGAGACAGCGGTGAGCTGGCGGAAAGGAGGGGTTCTGACGAAGGGCTTTCTTCCCTGCGACGATGGCCTCGTCAAAGCGACGAAGCTCAATAAAGGCATATCCCATCCCAGCAAACGACCGGTGTAGCAACGGATCAACCGGGCTCATCCGGATGGCGCGTTCAAAGCTCCGGATTGCTTCCTCCGGCTGCCCCGCAACTCCATAGACCCAGCCTCTATAGGCCCATGCGAGATATGAATTTGGGTTAAGCGCGACCGCGCGGTCAGCCATTTCAATCTCACTTTCGCTATCGCCGACCATAAACGCCGAGGTCATGGCAGCCGTCGCTAACGTGTCTGGATCACTATCGTCGACGCTCAATGCCAAGCGAAAAAGCCGGACTGCTTCCTTGCGCTCGAATTGAGGATCGTTGGCATAGCCCAAAACGACGTTGAACATGTGACAGCCACCTGCCAAAGCCGCAACAGAGCCGAACCGAGGGTCTAGCTCCAAGGCACGACGAGCGAGCCGGAGCGCTTCGGCTAACCCTTCGCGTGTCGTTAGGTAATTCTGCTGCATAGCTCGGAGGTAAAAATCATACGCGGTGAGGTTCTCCGGTCCCCGCCGTGCCGCTAATGCGATTTCTGTTTGTAGCAATTTTGGCTGGATGGCTGAGACAACGGCGGTCGTGACTTCGTCCTGAAGAGCAAAAACGTCTGTCAGGTCGCGCTCGAACCTGTCCGCCCAGATGTGTGCCCCTGTAATCGCATCAACCAACTGCCCTGTGATGCGAACTTTCCCCGCCGCCTTGCGCACGGACCCCTCAAGGACATAGCGGACGCCAAGCCTTCGTCCGACCTCCTTCACATCGACGGCTTTTCCTTTAAACGTGAAGCTCGAATTGCGAGCGATCACGAACAACCATTTAAACCTCGACAGCGCCGTCGTGATCTCCTCAACCATCCCGTCCGCGAAATACTCCTGCTCGGGATCGCCGCTCATGTTCTCGAAGGGCAGCACCGCGATGGAGGGCTTGTCCGGGAGTGGAGGGGCCGCAACCAGCTTCTCGATTGGCGCGCTATGAAGCTCCGCGCATAAGGCATAAGCGCGGACAGGCTTGGAGATGTTCTTGAGCTGCTGTTCGCCCCGGTCCTCGAAGCCAACGTCCAGCTTGCCCTCGACCTCGCTGTACACCTTTTCGGAAATTAGGATGCCGCCGGGATCGGCGACCCCTTCTAGCCGGACAGCAATGTTGATCCCATCACCAAAAAGGTCACCATCAGCCCCGACGATAACCTCCCCGAGATTGACCCCAATGCGCAGATTAAGGGAGCTTCGGCCTGCCGCAATGCTTTGCTGTATCTCCACCGCGCATCGCACCGCAGCCGACGGACTTGCGAACTCGGCCAACGCGCCGTCACCCGTGGTCTTGATCAGTCGCCCGTCGTGACGGGAGAGGCTGGGCTCGATTACTTCGTGTTTGAGTCGCTCGAACTCGGCGTAGGTCGCCTCCTCAGCCCGTTGCATCAACGCAGAGTAACCGACCACGTCGGCGGCCAGAATCGCCGCTAATCGCCTTTGAACCCGCTGCTCGGTCACAACCCCTCCGAATGACCAGACTAGCCACGCCGCTGGGACAAGGAGGAGCCTAGCACTTTGTTGCGGACCTGTGAGCGGCGATCGCGGGAGAGCCCCGTTTGCCCCAAGCGGCATTTGCCGGCCTATGGCAGGGGCTCGTCGCGCTGCGAGATTTGGATCTGGTTCATGTCGGTTTGGGGTCAAAACGGAAGCTGGCCTGCATGATCGGCGTTTGCTCTGCCCTCGGGATCAGACACTCGCCAGCCCGCTCGGCATGTCCGACAGGGGCCAACTCCGGACATTCTGGGGAGCCGCTGTCGTCGCCTCCCGACGGACGCCAATCGGGTCGTGGTGGCGCACCACCGAACCGAGCCAAGGGGCGGTCGCTCACGCTGACTTGCTATATTAGTTGCCCAGAATGAAGCTGCTAAGGCGCGTCAGGTCGCGTATAGTGTAGTTGCCCTTGAAACGGGACAGCCGAAATCGCCGTCCGGGCGAACGATCAGTACTGATGCCATCGGCAGGCACGCTCTCTTAACAGACCGACGCTTTTTTCGGTTCGCGCCACCACTCACATTCCACGAAACGCGCGCGCCGCTTCCGCGGCGGCTCGTCGCGTCACCTTAGGAGAGAGGCGATGAACAAGATCGATCGAAGGGCAGCATTGGGAATCGGGTTGGCAGCGGCTTCGGCGGCCATGATGAAGCCGGCCGTCGCTCAAACCACAGGCTACAAGGATACGACGCCGTGGCCAGGTGTAGTGGTGCGTGCCTACGATGGCGAGACACCATCCCTCATCCCCGGGTTTAAGACCATCTCAATGCGCGATGTCATTATGCAGCCGGGATCGAAGACAGCCGGCCCCCCGATGATGAATGCCATGATCTGCCATATCCCCGAGGGGGAGCTTCGGATCGAGCAGGAGGGAAAGACCTTTACGGCCAAGAAAAACTTTGTCTGGACCTGCAACAAGGACACAAAGGAGCAGGCCTACAACGATGGAAACGTGGTCGCGATCATGCGGATCACAGACCTGAAGGCTTAAGGCGCGTTTCTTCGTAAGAGACCGATTGCAGGTGCGGATGGTCGCACTCGACGAGGCGCGGCAGACGACAGGAGGGAAGCATGCGTACCTACCGTCGAAGGGACTTCTTCAATCTGATTTGCATTTCGGTTGCGGTGACGTGCGCCGCATTCTCGACCCTTGCGCAGGGTTTGCCCGAGGCGAGCCAGCCCGAAGCACTTGGTTTCTCATCAGAGCGGCTGCAACGCCTGACGGGTGCGTTCCAGGCGGATGTTGATAAAGGCGCGATACCCGGAGCCGTGGTTTTGATCGCCCGCAACGGCAAGGTTGCTTATCTCAAAGCCATCGGGTTTCAGGATCGTGAGAAACAAGTGCCGATGAAGACCGGCTCAATCTTCCGAATCATGTCGATGACCAAACCCATCGTTTCTGTCGCAGCAATGATGTTGGTCGAAGAAGGCAAGCTTCAACTGCTCGATCCGGTGTCCGTCTATCTGCCTGAGTTCAAGGATCTTCAAGTGGGCGTGGAGAAGGCCAATCCCGCGACGGGAAATCCGGAGCTATCCCTCGAGCCTGCGCGCCGCGAAATGACGGTGCAAGATCTCTTGCGGCACACGTCGGGTCTTACCTACGGTACCATGGGCAAGTCCCTCGTCAAACAGACCTACAATGATGCAAAACTGTTTGATCAGAGCCAGACCCTAGCGGAGGTTGTTTCGAAGTTGTCGAAGCTCCCGCTAGCCTACCAGCCCGGAACCACCTGGGACTACGGAATGTCCGCCGACGTGTTGGGGCGCATTGTCGAAGTCGTTTCCGGCGTGAGCCTGGACCAATTCATTGCCGACCGTATTGTCAAACCAATCGGGCTTGTCGACACGGGCTTCTATGTCACCGAAGAGAAGTTGGAGCGCCTTGCTGAGCCCCAGATCGACACCGCGACAGGCAAGCGGCCGCCGATGTGGGGCGTTAGCAAGCGACCTAATTTGATACTCGGCGGCCTCGGCCTGGTCTCGACGGCGTCCGACTATGCACGGTTTGCCCAAATGATGCTGAATGGCGGCGAACTGAACGGGGTGCGTGTGTTGTCGCCAAGAACCGTTGCGTTCATGACCTCCGATCATTTGCCGCCGGGCATTGCGTTCAGCCCGGTGACGCAGAAGGGTTTCTACGCGCAAGCGTTGGCGCCGTCGCCCGAAGACGGCCAGGGCTTCGGGCTTGGCTTTGCAGTCCGCAATGAGGCTGGACGCAATCCGCTGCCGGGATCGCCGGGAGAATTCTATTGGGTGGGCGCCTATGGCACGGCCTTCTGGGTCGATCCGAAAGAGAAGCTGATAGCGGTTTTGATGTTACAACTACCGCCGACGCCGATAGCGGCGCATTACCGCTCGCTGCTTCGCAGTCTCGTCTATCAGGCCCTTATGGACTGACCGGCTCCCGCGTGAGACCGCCGTGGTCGCGTACACAGAATACGTCGAGACGAGCGTTCAACCAAAAAGGAGTGTCGCCATGAAGAAGCGCGTTAGTAGTGGCCATGATTGCATCGATGGCCTTCGGCGTGACGGCGTGGGAAGCCGAAGTGGAATACAGTGGGACGTTCTGCGGTATTCAAAGACGCAATGTGCTGTACTCACGTATTGAAAAACGCTGCTCGCCCCGCTGGGGCAGCGCTGAAATCTTAGCAGAGGGGGCCGTGAGTTGGTCAGGGGCGGACTAGAATAATTCGGCCAGCGCCTGACCGAAGGGGCCGAATCATGCGCCACGGCTCTCCGACGATGAATGGACTGCCATCGAGCCGATGCTGCCCAACAAGCCGCGCGGCGTGCCATGAGCGAATGACCGCGTCCTCAACGGCATCTTCGTGCGCAATTTCGGAATATTAGAAGAATATCCCTGAGTTGCCCGACGTGTCAAGTCGCCTGGTCGAACGCCGGCAGCCGCCGGCTACTTTGCATGGGGTTGTTTTCGATATTTGGCACCGCCGCCTGCGGCGGCCCCAAAACTCATCCCGCTTTAGTGCCGCACCACGAGTACCGAGCATTTGGCGTAGCGCACGACGTGCCCGGCATTTGAGCCGAGGAAGTAGGTGCGCATCGCCGGGCGGTGCGAGGTCATCACGATCAGGTCGGCCTTCATGGCCGCGGCCTCCTCGAGGATCTCGTGATAGATGCCGCCCTGGCGGACCACGCCCGAGATGCGCCCTGGCGCGATGCCGGATTCGCGCGCGACGATCGCGAGCGCTTCCTCCGATGTTTCACGCTGCTGGCTGTCGAAATCCGCCGGCACATATTCGGCGAGCATCACCGGCGTCATCGGCAGCACGTTGAGCAGACGCACCGCGCCGTTCCATGTTTGCGACAGCGTCGCAGCGGTTGCGATCGCAGGCTTCGCCAGATCGGTATCGGCGAGGTCGATCGGCACGAGAATAGACTTGTACATCTGCGCCTCCTGTCCGCGATTGGTCTGGAGCCGTTTGGTCCCTGTGCCGGGACGCGCGCCTTCTTCTTCTTGAGTTAGCTTGTCGTGTCGCCGCGAACCGGTCCCCCTGTCGCGTCGACATCAATATAGCATGGCAGAGCGGCGCTGTCCGCTTGCGTCAGCCGCGCGAGGCCTGCTTCAACAGTTTCGGGCTGACGAACAGGACGAGCTTGCCGCGCCGGAAGGAGACGTCGTTCCAGTCGTCTGTCGCGAAGTCGAAGACGGCGAGCCCGGAGGTCGGCAGATTGTCGCCGAGCGCGCGCTTGGCGGCCTCGTCGCCGCTGCCGGTCAGCGTCAGCGCGAGCTCGTGCATGCCGGGATTATGGCCGATCAGCATCAGCCGCTTCGGATCGGTGACGGAGGCCGTCCGGATCGCGGTGAGCAGCTGCGCCGGATCGGCGCCGTAGAGTCCCGGCACGAATTTGACTTTCGGCGCGGGTCCGGCGGCCTTCAGCGCCTCGCGCACGATCTCCCAGGTCTGCGTGGTGCGGACCGCCGGCGATACCAGCGCCAGATCGGGCCGGGGCGGGTGGCGGGCGATCCAGCCGCCGATCTCCGCCGCATCGCGGTGGCCGCGCTCGTCGAGACGACGGTCCTGGTCCTGCCCCGAAGGCGCGTCGGTTTCGGTCTTGGCGTGACGCAGCAGCAGCAAACGGCGCATGGACTTCCATCTCGATTCGGTCTGGTCGAATTAATTCTACAGGCGCATGCCCTGGACAAGGTGACAAGCGCCGCAGCGGTTCGTAAGAAACGACATGAGCGAGACTTCCACAAGTGCGGCAGACGGCCCCGACGAGGCGGCCTCGCCGTTCCGCGACCGTCTGGCATTCGACCTCGACGTCGACATTTGCGTGGTCGGGGCGGGGCTGGCCGGCCTGACCGTGGCACGCGAGGCGGCGCGGCTTGGCGCCAGCGTCGCCGTGCTCGAGGGCCGCCAGATCGGCTGGAACGCCTCCGGACATCATCTCGGCACCGTGATGCCAGGTTTCGGCCTGCCGATATCAGATGTGATCGAGCGCGTCGGCCTCGATGATGCCCGCGAATTGTGGGCGCTGTCGAAGGAGGGCGCAGAGTATGTCCGCGCCACCGCCACCGAGGATCTGATCCCGGGCATCAGGGCGAGCGACGGCGCGCTGGAAGTCTCCAATGTCGATGTCGGCGAAGCGCTGATCAGCCGCCTGCAGACGCTGGGTGAGGAATTTGCCACCGAAGTCGAAGGCTGGCAGGTCGATCGCGTGCGCAGCGTGCTGAGGACCGGGCGCTATTTCCACGGCATCTATTATCCGAAGGCATTCCAGATCGATGGCCGCAAATATGTGCACGGTCTCGCCGCGCTGGCAATGCGGGCGGGTGTGCGGATCTTCGAGGAGACGCCGGTCGTCAGCATCGATTTTTCGGGCATCCGCAAACGCATCGTGACGCCGACGGCGCGACTGCGTGCGAACCATATTGTCCTCGCCGGCAACATCCATCTCGGCGCGCCGCTCAAGCGTTTGTCGGATACGCTGCTGCCGGTGTGGCGCTATGCGGCGTTGACCGAACCGCTCGGGGAACGGCTGGCGGAGGCGATCGCCTTTTCCGGCTCGGTCGTCGACAGCGACGGCATCGATCATTTCCGTGTCGTCGATGGCGATCGCCTGTTGTGGGCCAGTCCCGAAACCACCTGGGACGCCCGGCCGAGGCGGCTCGGTGCGGCGGTGCAGCGCCGCATCGCCACGGTGTTTCCCCAGCTCGGCAAGGTTCCGATCGCCGACACGTTCGGCGGCGCAGTCGGTGTCACCGTGCATGGCATGCCGCAGATTGGGCAGTTGCGCCGGGGCCTGTGGGTGGCGAGCGGCTTCGGCCGGCAGGGGCTCAACACCTCGGCGCTCGCCGGGCAGTTGATCGCGCGCAGCATCCTGTGGGGCGACGACCGCTGGCGGCTGTTTTCGCCGTTCGAGCTGGTCTGGGCCGGCGGCACCACCGGTCGCGTCGCCGGTCATTTCATCGGCCTGTGGGCGAGGGGCGCCGCATCCGCGGCAGGGGTTCTGGCGCGTTACCGCGAGGGTGCACGTGCGAAGGAGCGCCTCCGCGAGGCGCGGCTGGCCGAGGCCAATCTCAAGGCAGGAACCCGGGGACCGGCGCCCCGCCGCCCGCCGCCGTCCGCCGTGCGGCCGGTGCCGCCGCCCGGGCCCCGGCAGGCTGAGGACGGTGAGCAGCCATATGCCCATCCCTCGCAAGAAAGTGAGCGGATCTCCGACGGGCGGATGTAACGTGAGGCGGCGGGGTTCGTATTTGGTGACGAGCCAGTTTGCCAATCCTGTTCGCCAGCTTTGGCCGCCCGTATCGGAGATGATTGATGATCGATCGCCGCATCCTGCTTGCTTCCGTCGCCGGCCTGTTCGGCTTCGCCGCCTTCCGCTGGCTGCGCGCCTCGCCGGCGCAGGCCGCCGAGAAATTCGAGATCGAGAAGACCGACGCCGAGTGGCGCGCGCAGCTCACGCCGCAGCAGTACGAGATCCTGCGCAAGGAGGGCACCGAGCGGCCGGGATCGAGCCCGCTGCTCAAGGAGCACCGCAAGGGCATCTTCGCCTGCGCCGGCTGCGACCTGCCGCTGTTCTCGTCCGAGACCAAGTATGAGAGCGGCACCGGCTGGCCGAGCTTCTGGAAGCCGCTGGACAATGCGATCGGCACCACGTCGGACCGCACCTTCGGCATGCTGCGCACCGAGGTGCATTGCCGCCGCTGCGGCGGCCATCTCGGTCATGTCTTCGACGACGGTCCGAAGCCGACCGGGCTGCGCTACTGCATGGACGGTTTTGCGCTGGTGTTCCACCCGGCCGCACCCTCGGCGACCTGATGGCCCGTACCGTTTTCGAGTGAGGTGGATACCGGCTCGCGCCAGGAAAACGCGTCAAACTAGGAAGCGTTTTCGAGCGAATTGGATGCCGGTTCGCGTCAGGAAGGCGCATCAAACCAAGACGTAGGAGGGCGGTCAGAACTCCGCTCCGTCCCGGCAATTGTTGCCTGCCCGGCAATTGTGCCCCGGTTAAACGGCCGGGGCTTTTTTTTCAAGCGCATGATTTTGTTACGTTTCGTTTCGTGGCACGACCTTTGCGACATGCTCCGCCGATGCGGCCATTCCTGTGATTGCCAGCCGCCGGGAATCGAATTGGAGAACATGTCATGGGTATCTTCGGCGCTCTTACGACGGCGGTCGGTGGCTTGCGCGCAGGATCCTACGCGCTCGAAAACATCTCCGGTAACATCGCCAACTCGCAGACCACGGCGTTCAAGCGCATCGATACCTCCTTTCTCGACCTCGTCCCGCAGACTGCGCTGACCGCGCAGCTCGCCGGCGGCGTCACGGCGCAGTCGCGCTCGACCAACTCGGTGCAGGGCGACGTGCAGTCGGCGTCGGTCGCGACCTTCATGGCGATCAACGGCAACGGCTTCTTCGCGGTGCAAAAGCCGGGCAGCTTCACCGACGGCTCGCCGGTGTTCGACGGCGTCGACCGCTACACCCGCCGCGGCGATTTCCAGCTCAACAAGGACGGCTATCTCGTCAACGGCGCCGGTTATTATCTCGAGGGCGTGCCGATCGACCCGACCACGGGCAACCCGTCGGGCTCCTCGCCGAAGGTGCTGCGGTTCAAGAACGACTTCCTGCCGGCGCAGCAGACCACCAAGATCGACTACCGTGCCAACCTCGCGTCCTATCCCTTGACCACGGCGCACGATACCTCGGTTCCGGGCTCCGAGCTGATCCGGCCGGGCGCGTTCAGCGCCGGTCATAATCCGCTGGTGCTGGGCACGCCGGCCGCGCCATATACCGATTCATCGGTTACCGGCACCGCGCAGAACAACAAGGCGACGCCATCGGTCGCCAACACCGCCGCGACCCTGCTTTCGGGCGCGGCGGGCAGCGATTCGATCAATGCCAGCTTCAGCGCCGGCTCTGCCGGCCCCCCGGTCGTGCCGGCCGATACGATCACGGTCAACGGCACCGTCATCACCTTCGTGGCGTCGGGCGCGACCGGCAACCAGCTGAACGTCACCGACAGCATCGGGACGCTGCTCGCCAAGATCGACTCGATTACCGGTACCGCGACGCCGTCGACCATCAGCGGCGGCAAGATCACCCTGCATTCGGGCACGTCGGCCGACCTCAACGTGACGAGCTCGAACTCGACCGCGCTTGCGGCGCTCGGCTTCACCGGCTCGGCGGTTGCGACCCGCGGCGGCGGCGGCACGGTCGGCACCGGCCAGGTCGTCGGCAACGACAACTCGACCTTCCTGAACGAATCCGTCTCGGGCGGCGCCGTCACGGCCTACGACGTGTCGGGTGCGCCGGTGAACCTGCAATTCCGCTGGGCCAAGACCGACAGCTCCTCGCTAGGCTCCGGACATACCGATAGCTGGAACCTGTTCTATCAGGTCAATCCCAACGCAACCGGCACGCAGGTCTCCTGGCAGAACGCCAACATCAACTTCACCTTCGCGTCGAACGGCCAGATGTCGCCGGCGATCTCCTCGGTCGCGCTCAACAATGCCGTCGTCAACGGCGTGTCGCTCGGCAGCCCCGTGATCAATTTCGGCTCCGGCGGCGTGACCCAGTTCGCGGACGCCAACGGCAACGTCCAGGTCAACCAGATCCAGCAGGACGGCTTCCCGGCCGGCCAGCTGCAGTCGGTCAGCGTCTCGACCAACGGCCGCATCGTCGGCAACTACACCAACGGCCGCAACATCGACCTCGCCGAAATCTCGGTGGCGACCTTCAACGGCACCAACTTCCTCAAGCGCATCGACGGCGGTGCGTTCGAGGCGACCGACGAGTCCGGCGCGGCGTTGTTCGGCAAGGCCGGCACCATCGTCGGTTCGTCGCTCGAGAGCTCGAACACCGATATTGCCGACGAGTTCACCAAGCTGATCGTGACCCAGCAGGCCTATTCGGCCAACACCAAGGTGATCACGACGACCAATTCGATGGTGCAGGATCTCCTGAACGTCGTGCGCTGATCGCAGCGGCGACGCGCGTGTGAAGCAGTAGAGGCGAGTACACAACATGGGTTTGAGCCAAGCCCTTTCCACCGCGATGTCGGGCCTGCGCGCCACGCAGGCCTCGCTCTCGCTCGTGTCGTCGAACGTCGCCAACGCGGAGACGCCCGGCTACGTCAGGAAGACGCTCAACCAGGACACCGGCACCACCGGCCAGTTCGGGTCGAGCGTTCTCATCACCGGCGTCAACCGCCAGCTCGACGAATTCCTGCAGACCCAGCTTCGTACCGAGACGTCCGGCGCGTCCTACGCTGACGTCCGCTCGAGCTTCCTTGCCAATCTGCAGGGCGTCTACGGCAATCCCGACTCCACCGGCACGATCGAGGACGCCTACAACAAGTTCCTGACCGCTGTGCAGGGGCTGTCGACCAGCCCGGACTCACAGTCGGCCCGCATCGGCGTCGTCAATGCCGCGCAATCCATGGCGCAGCAGCTCAACGCGACCTCGCAGGGAATCCAGACGCTGCGCGCCAACGCCGAGGCCGGCATCAGCGACTCCGTCAACACCGCCAACAATGCGATGCAGCAGATCGCGCGCCTCAATGTGCAGCTGCAGGCCAATGGCGGCACGACCGATGCGTCGACCGCGGCACTGCTCGATCAGCGCGACCGTTACGTTACACAGCTTTCGCAGCTGATGGACATCCGCACCGTCACCAACAGCCAGAACCAGGTGACCGTGTTCACCAATTCCGGCGTGCAGCTGGTCGGCACCGAGGCGGCGACGCTCAGCTTCAACGCCCAGGGCACGATGACGCCCAACACGCTGTACAATACCGACCCGACCAAGAGCACTGTCGGCACCATCACCATCAATTTCCCGCATGGCGGCACCTATGACATGGTGTCGACCAACTCGATCCGATCAGGCAAGATCGCGGCCTATCTCGAGCTGCGCGACAACACGCTGGCCCAGGCCCAGACGCAGATCGACCAGTTCGCCGCCGCGATGTCGAGCGCGCTGTCGGACAAGACGACGGCGGGCACCGCGGCGACTGCGGGAGCGCAGTCCGGCTTCGACCTCGATCTCTCGGGGCTGCAGAGCGGCAACACCATCCACGTCTCCTACAAGGACAACACCACCGGCATCACGCACAATCTGTCGATCGTCCGCGTCGACGATCCGAGCGTGCTGCCGCTCAGCAATACCGCAACCGTCGATCCGAACGACGAGGTGCTGGGTGTGGATTTCTCCGGCGGCATGAGCTCGGTGCTGTCGCAGCTCAACGGCGCGCTCGGCGGAACCGGCCTGCAATTCTCCAATCCGTCCGGGTCGACGCTGCGCGTGCTCAACGACGGCGCTGCCAACAAGGCCAACGTCACCGCGGCATCGGTCACCTCAACCGTTTCGTCGCTGACGTCGGGCAATCCGCAGCTTCCGTTGTTCACCGACAATGGCGGGCTCTACACCGGCGCGATCACGGCGAACGGCTCGCAGTCGACTGGCCTCGCTGCACGCATCAGCGTCAACACCGCCCTGGTCGGCGATCCCTCGCGCATGGTCGTGTACTCGACCAATCCGCAGACACCGGCCGGCGACACCACGCGCGCGAACCTCATTCTGAACCAACTGTCGAACGCGTCGTACAGTTATTCGCCGAAGACCGGCCTTGGCACGTCAGGCGCGCCGTTCACCGGCACGCTGTTGAACTTTGCCAAGCAGTTCATCAGCCAGCAGGGCGAATCGGCGACCGCCGCCAAGCAATTGGCCGACGGTCAGGACGTCGTGCGCAATACGCTGCAGACCAAGATGGACTCGACCTCCGGCGTCAACATGGACGAGGAGATGGCGCATCTGCTTTCGCTACAGAACGCGTACTCCGCCAATGCGCGCGTGATGTCGTCGATCAAGCAGATGTACGACGCGCTGCTGCAGCTCACGTGAGGGTAACATGTCGATCGACGGCGTAAGCGGCAGAACTTCCTATATCGGCACCACGATCCTCAACCTGCGCAGTCAGCTCAATGACCTGACGACGCAGCTTGCGACCGGCAAGGTATCGACGACCTATGCAGGGCAGGGGCTCGATCGCGGCTTTGCGCTCAGCCTGCGTGCCCAGATCAGCGGCATCAACGCGTTCTCCGACACGGCCACCAACCTCAACACCCGCCTCGGTGTCGCCAACCTCACTTTGCAGGGGCTGTCCGACGTCGGGAGCCAGGTGAAGAACGCCGCAACGACCGCGACGCTGACGCTCAACAACAGCGGGCAGACGTCGGGCCAGATCACGGCGCAGGCCGCGTTCTCCAATGCGGTTGCGATGCTGAACAGCCAGTCGGGCGACCGCTATCTGTTCTCCGGCCGTGCCATGGATACGCCGGCCACGGTGTCGGCCGACACCATGTTGAAGGGCACGGCAACCCAGGCCGGCCTCACCCAGCTCATCAATGAGCGCAAGCAGGCCGATCAGGGCACCAATTTGATGGGACGCCTGAGCGTCTCGTCGCCGCCGGCGACCACGACGGTGACCAGCGTCGCCGAGGACGGCTCGCCGTTCGGCCTGAAGCTGCTGTCGGTGCAGTCGTCATTGACCGGCGCCACCGTGACCCAGCCGGCCGGCGCGCCGAAGTCCACCTCGGTCGATCTCGGCGCGATCAATCCGAAGGATGGCGACAAGATCAAGTTCAACTTCACGCTGCCCGATGGCACCACCGATGCGATCGAGCTCACGGCGACGACCACGAATCCGCCGCCGGCCGGCTCGTTCCTGATCGGTGCCGACACCACGGCGACGACGGCCAACCTTCAATCGACGCTGACCTCGTCCATCAAGACGCTGAGCGACACGTCGCTGGTCGCGGCCTCGGCGGTCGCGGCGTCAAACAACTTCTTCAACCCGGTCGCGACCGTCTCGGGCGCCGCCGTCAACAACCAGAACACGCCGCCGGCGCCGATCAGCGGCGCCACCGCCCTTTCGGGCGCGGCGGGCACCAACTCGTTGTCGACGAGCTTCGCGGCCGGGGACACCATCACGGTCAACGGCACCCCGATCACCTTCGTTGCCTCGGGCGCCACCGGCAACCAGGTCAACATCACCGACAGCGTGCAGACGCTGATGGCGAAGATTGACCAGGTCAGCGGCACCAAGAACCCGTCGACCATCAGCAATGGCGCGATCACCCTGCATGGCGCCGATGGCGCGAGCCTCTCGATCTCGAGCTCCAACACGGCCGCACTCGGCGCGCTCGGCATCGCCAACAACACGACTGCGACCCCGGCGCCGCTCAGGGTAGGGGGACCACCGTTCGACACGGCAACCAATCTGGTCGCGGGCACGCCCGACAACACCGTGTACTGGTACACCGGCGAGAACGGCCCGGGATCGGCGCGCGGCACCGCCGTTGCGCAGGTCGATCAGTCGATCACCGTGCAGTATGGCGCGCGCGCCAACGAACAGGCGTTCCGCTATTTGCTGCAGAACGTCGCGGTATATGCGGCGGTCACCACCAACGCCAGCAACCCGAATGCAAGCGCGCAGGTGACGGCGCTCGCGCAGCGCGTGAGCGCGAACCTCGCGCCGCAGAACGGCCAGCAGCAGATCCAGGACGTGCAGGCCGAGTTCGCCGGTGCGCAGACGGCGACCAAGGCGGCCACCGATCGTCAGACCCAGCTCAAGAGCATGGCGGAGACGATGCTGGACTCGGTCGAGGGCGTCAATCAGGACGAGGTCGCGACCAAGATCCTGGCGTTGCAGACCAGCCTGCAGGCGTCGTATCAGACCACGTCGATGCTGTATCAGACCACGCTGTTGAAATATCTGCCGGTCGGCTGATCGTTCGGCGCGCAGCTTCGGACAGCAAAAAAGGCCTCCTCGCGGAGGCCTTTTCGTTCAGGGGGCTAGGGCGTTTTCAAGCGAAGTGAATGCCGGTTCGCGTGAAGAAACGCGTCAGAACAAGAAGCCCTACGCGCTCTTGCGGGTATCGTCCTGACTGCCGTTCTGCTGGCCGCGCGCGGTTTCCAGCAGCTTCTCCTCGTGCGCGATCAGCTTCTTGGATTCCTTCAAGGCGTGATAGAGATCGCCGTTGAGGATGAAGTTGTTGACGCTTTCGATGAACGGCCAGGCGCTAGGCGTCGCGGTGATGATGTCGCGCACCAGGCTGAAATAGGTCGGGTGGTGCGCCATCGGGTCCGGCGACAGATACATCAGCTGCACCGCGAGATAGATCAGCTTTGCCGGCGTGTCCGCGGTCTCCGGCGTCAGGATATCCTTCTCGCGCAGGATCGGGATGCGGTCGCCGTCGATCAGGAGGCGGGCGCGTTGATCGGTGTTGGTGATCACGCAATTGCCGACGATGATGCGCTCGTTCGGTTTGAGTTCGACCTTCAGGGCCATGACCGTTCTCCTTTGCCGGGCAGTCGCGCGATATCGTTGCAGCGGAACGAAGTTGAGTTCGGCACTGCTTAGCAGCCGCCGTTGCGGCCCGGGGCCGATGCGACAGCGATCCTTTCCCATGATGGTTAACGCTTGGTGAACAGCGGGGCCGCGCGAGTAGCGGCACCCGGCCGAAATCGGCAGTCGTCTCAGTAGTTTTCACGGCGAACTTCGCGCAGTGGCGACAATTTTATTCTTCGGCATTTGCCTCAATTGCCGTGCTGGAGGTTTCTTTTTCCTTGGCGGCTTGACCGCAGGATCGGCCATCCGCCCGGTCAGAAAGGATTGGCGCGGTATTTCCTCAGTTTCACACCAGAAAGGTATGAAAATGTCCGGTATCATTCTCTCCTCCTCCGTTCGTCAGAACCTCCTCTCCCTCCAGTCCACCGCCGATCTGCTCGCCACCACGCAGAACCGCTTGTCCACCGGCAAGAAGGTCAACACCGCTC
>NZ_CANSMR010000023.1 GCF_947648125.1 uncultured Bradyrhizobium sp.
TCAAGGCCAAGACCGAGGCGGAATTCCGCGTCGCGCTGACGAACACCTGAGATGTGTGCGCGATGATCCGACGACGTGGGCTAAAGGCACGTGCAAATTAAGCGGGAGGTCCAGCTGTGAAGTTATCCAGGCGAGAAACTATGTTAGGCGGCGCCGGGGCCGCGATGATAGTGGCGGCAGAAACGTTCGCCGCAGCGTCGTCTAACGCTCAAGGCGCCAGCAAATCGGTCGACATCACTGCGACGCCCGGAAAGGCCGAGGCGCTCATCAGACCGCAACAGCCAAAAGTGAACCACAAGAACGACCCCATCGCATGGGCACGAAGACTCCTGGCCGCATCTGATGCTGGCGACCGGGACATTATCTTTAGTTCTTTTGCGCCGAATGCCCGTTTCCGATTCGGCAACGCCGCTCCAGTGTTTGGTATCGACGCGATTTCCAAAGAGACGGGTCGAGTTGTTGGAGAAGCCAAGAAAAGGCACCATGAGATTCAGGGCGTTTGGACCGGCAAAGAAGGAGATCTCGACGTCGTCAGTATTGAAGCGGACGTCACCTACACTTTCCAAAACGATGCTGCGGTAACCGTGCCGGTGACCAGTACCATCCGCATCCGAGATGACGATTTAATCGCAGATTATAGGATCTTTATTGATCTCGCACCGTTTCGCGATGCAGTTGAACGAATGGCGGTGCGACGATAGTCCCTTGGCGCGGGTTGCCGGACGCAAACCGTGCGATCGATCAGGCGATGCGGCTGAGCGGGAGAGCGACTGATGCCTCGCACCGAACGAGCAGGACAAAGAGGCGCGGGTCCTTGAGCCACGTAGCTTCCGGTAGCGCGGGGCCGGCGGAGGCCTTGCACGTTCTCGAGATTCTTGACGAAGCAGTCTTCCAAGTTGCCCGCCCACTTCTCGCGGTACGCCTGGACATCGGGATCTGCGGTACCGGTGGCGGCCGATCCAATCTTCGCTTTCTTTCTCGGGAAACCCAGGTATGCTAACCTCTGGTTGAAGCAAGCATTACTTGTGGATGCGGGACAATTCCCGCTCGAATCTTGCGGCGAATTTTTGGCGCCGCGCGCTATGGAGATTTCTGGAACTAAATTGATCGATAGTCTTAGACATGCGCGGGGGACGCATGACATTTTTATTGGAAGATTTTATTTCCTCATCGCAGTCGGTTCGAGCCGCGCAGGATCTGCAGACGCTTTATCTCGATGCCGTGGAGCGTGAGGGCTTTCAGAACGCGGTCTTCGCAAAGGCGCGAGACCGGAGAATCATTGGGATTCCATGGCTTCGATTTCCGGCGGGATATTCGGAAAGTTACGTAGCAAATGAGTGGGACAAGATCGATCCGGTTGTCCACCAGATCCACTCGGCACGACGACCGTTCGCGTGGACAGAAGTTTGCGAGAGAACAAAGCTGACTACTAAGCAAAAGGCATTTCTCGCCGATTGCCGTGCCATGGGCGTTCATTCCGGAATAACGATTCCGCTGCACGGTCCTGGAACCGACGTAGACCTCATCAGCCTAAGCCTCCGCGACGAGAAGTCCGTGCCAACGGACCGCCTACCACTGGTTTACGGTCTAACGGTGCAATACCGCCTTCGGCTCAGTGAGCTAAACGGCGAGACGCAGTACTCCGGAGAGGACCTCACTACTAAGGAGATCGAATGCCTCCAGTGGTGTAAGGAAGGCAAGACGAATTGGGAGATCGGCGAGATTCTCGCAATCTCTGAAAAGACGGTCGAATTTCACCTCTCGAATACGATCAGGAAGCTGGGGGTCAGCAACCGCATGACCGCCGTGGTCAAGGCGATCCAGCGCGGTATCATCTCGATTTGAGTAAGGGTCGGCTTCAAGGCCATTATCGGATGACGGTTTCGCGCGAGATCCTCAATTGCCCACCGTCGCTCCTGCTCCGTTTGGAATAGCAAGCTCGAATCCGTGCGTCTCGCGCCATACCTGCCTGCGCCCAGGCGGCGGTCACAGCGACGAATTGCGCGCGACGACGACCTCGAGCTTGAGCCGATCGATTTGGCAGAGTTAACATCCTGGCTCGCGAGCCGGATTCAGAGCACGAACCCAATGCCCGTGCACGGCTAGGCCCAGCGCAGCCCCTAGGACCTCCCCTAGTTCCTGCAGAGGACTGACCACTTCATACTCAGCGTCGAACCGATTCCACTTGGGCCGGTGTGTTGACGCGCAGCCCAGCGGGGCGTGGACTGGGATACGGGAGATCGCGGCGGGCCGCGAATTGGGGACGGGGATTGGAAACTCATTTCGATCAAAATAACGATGCCCTTCGGGCAGTCGCCACTCCGACGCCGTTCGGATGCATGCGCGCCGTTGCAATGGCGGCGACGATGACAGGTCTCTCCGCCTGTTCGGTCATTCCTGATCTGCCCGACGAATTCGAGATGCCAGTACAAAGCATTCTGCACAATGCAGTTTGCGAATTGCACTGGGCATTTGAGGACCTCTCCGATCATCAGAAATTCCCGAATTTCAAAGCCGATCAGTGGGCCGCTGCCATATCGCTGGCTCCGAAGGTGGATGTCGAACTGTCCGCCCGCCTCGGCTACACCGGCAAGAGCACTACGGACCCCAAGATCCTACGTTACGTCACATGGACTCTCGGGACGACACCTGGCCTCGAATACGACGTCAAAGGTCACCGGGACGGTTCGGTTTCATTCTCTTTGCACTCCTCTCAATTGCTCTTCCGTAACGGATTCAACCTGCAAAATTGCGATCGACCCGACGCGAACGCTTTCGTTTCCCAACAATACCTTGGGGTTCAGGCCTGGCTCGAAAGATTGATACCGCGCACCGGTAGCGGTCTCGAGATGCTCACCAACCCGGACAAGCCTGCATTCAATACGGAGATCATCATCAAGTACGACGGAGGCTACGGAGGTCCGACCTGGTTCGTTCCGAACGGTTCGACAATAAGCGCAACGTTCTTTGGATCGCGGATTCGGGACGAAACCCTTTCGATCGCGTTCACCCCCGATCCGAAAAAGGTACCAGTCAACACCTTGCCGCTTGGCGCTCCCATCGTAAAACCCACCGCGGTCCCTGCCCCATCGCACGTGTCACCTGGCGCCCAGCTCAGATTGGACCAGATCCAGCAGGAAGAAATCCTCCGCAATCTCCGGATACAAGGCCAATGAGAAAAAGCCGATCGAATAAGGCGCTGTGGGTCCTCTCCTTTGCCCTGTTACTCTCCGGCACAATATTCGTCCGTACAGCGCACTCGGCAGGCAAATCTGCCTCCGCAAGCGCGCCCGAGGTTTGCACGGGTGCTTCGGGACCCCATGTGCTCTTCCTAATGTTCTTGAACGCACCGCCGCGCGTCAATGGTCCCGACTGGGTCCTCCAGACGACGGGTTCGATGGAGTTCGACACTTGCGACGCGTGCGCTGGTGCGGCTCAGTCGGTCGCGAATTCGATCGTTCGTACCCCAACGATCAATCTGGTCGGATGGTGCTTCCCCAAGGATCCCAACAACGCGAGCAATTTCCTGCGCAGCGAAAAGACCGGTCCCGGAAACATACCCTTGACTCCTCCACTCAATCTCCGGCCGCAACGCTAATCGAACCGGGTACGGGTCGAAGGCGGCTGCGCCGACCATCGTCCCGCGGTGACCGGCGTTTGCTCGTCGTCTCGGCGGACCTCCCCACGAGAGAGCTTGCCGCTAGGGACCCTCCCAGTTTCGGAAGACCGGCGCATTGGCTTGACTGGATCGCCGAACGTGGAGGAGGAGATTTATGTCATTGCGATTCGCTTCGATGGTTTGCCTGGCGGCGGTAGCCGTGGCCACGGCACCCGCTCTCACCCATGCCGACGACGCGGAGTTGGCCCTTAATTCGCCCGACCAATTCAACTGGTCTCTCTTCGTGAAGGTGAATGCGCCGGCTCCCGACGGTAAAAATAGACTTTGGGAAACATGGGCCGACAACCCTACGACCTTTCCGAGCAGACCATCCCGAACCGACAAGCCCAAGTTTCCCACGCAGGCGCCTCAGCGCGCGCTCGAGGCGGTGAGCCAACAGATCCTCCGAGCTGCCCTCATCGGCCGAAACCGGCTCAGGATTTCGCCTGACGGCTCGGAGGAAGTACGTCGTAACCAGGCCTCCTTCGACTTCATCGTGAACAACAATCTGTACTTCCGGGAAGGAATTGTAGACGCGGTGAAGGCCCAGAAGCCTCTCTCCTTTCCGCCGGAATCTATCGAACTCAAGGCAGTCTGGAAGCCGATGGATGGCTTGGCGCCGGCGCAACGAGCCCGCTATTACGTGAACAAGACGCCCGACGGTCGAGAGTTCGGCCTCGTCGGGTTGCACATCATGACCAAAGCGGTGCCAAACTGGACTTGGGCCACCTTCGAACAAGCCGACAATGTGGCCCGCTGCGACATCATTGGATGCCGTGACCACTTCGGCACCGAGAAAGCCGACGTCAAACCAAATGACATGCCCAACAAGGGTTATCCGGAGTGCAAGCACACGGCGGCGCTCGACAAGATGTTCACCGATGCCGGCCTGCGTGAAGGATTCTGGGCCTTCTACTGCCTCAAGGGCTCTCAGATCGATTTCGCCGATCAAAGCGCGTGGGGCACGCGGCTGGCCAACTCAATTACGGAAGACGGATTCGTCGACACGTCGTCCTGCATGTCGTGCCATTCCCGTTCGGCCCTCAACACATCTGCAAAGTCAAAATTTTCTGGCGGCTTCAATCCCGATGGGACCGGTCCTCTCGGATATCCGGACCCAGGCACGTTCTTCGCAACGAAGCCGCCGTTCAAATTCACCGATCCGAGACCTCCCTACCAATTTCTGCCTATGGATTTCGTCTGGTCCTTCACGAAGGCGAGGAGTGCCGTTCAATGATCAGCTCAGGCTTCCGCTATTCTCGATTCTTTTTGGTATCGGCGGCCACGCTGTCGTGGTTTCTGGCTGATCCGGCCTGGGCTTTCGATCTAAAGTCTATCAACAACTTGAACTCGATAGGCGCCGCGGCCAAACCCAATGTCATCATCGACCGGATAGGACCCGCAGGCATTCCCAAACGGTTGGATGCCGAACAGGTTCTTCCTGAAGTCAATCTGTCGAAGAAGATATCGGAAGCGAAGGATCAGCCTGTGGCAAAGGTCCTCCGCGACCTGGTGACGTCTTCTTCCAAGGCGGGATTCCAGACGTCCCTGAACGCGGCGCTCGGAATAGATTATAAGTCGATCGAAGATCAACTGCCGGACCTATTCGGAACTCCTCCTACAGTCGAGAGCTCACCCGTCTTCGAACAGAACGTCACGTCGCTGGTCGCGAAGCAATCCGGTGAGCCCGGCTTCCTCAGGATTTGGCGCGGACAGAAGGTCGTCAAGCCCGATGTCTATCAGGATGTCGTACTCGTTTCGGGCAATGGCGGCTTGTGTACGGGGACACTCGTCGACCCGTTGCATGTCGTCACGGCCGCGCACTGCTACTGTGGCGGGATAAGCCACGAGGTAGCGGTAGGAACGAGCCTGCTTGACGTGACGACGAGAGCCGAAGTTGATGCTGAAAAATCGAAAAGCCATATCGACTGCGATCAAATGACGCCCAAGAATGTCGCGGCGAACGTAGGCAAGGGAGATATCGCTCTCCTCACACTCAAGACCGCCTTGAACGGCGTGACACTGAGAAAGATTGCGACTGAGCCGGTTATCCGCGCCGCGGCTTCCGTCAGGGCAGTAGGTTTCGGCAAGACTGAGGATACGGGAGCCGGCACGAAATTTGTCGTGGACATCGTGGTCGCTTCTTACGATTGCAAGGGCGCGGCCGTGAGCGGCGGAGGCAAATACGGATGTACTGCAGATTCCGAAATGATCGCCGCGGGATTGAACCGCGACACCTGCAACGGCGATAGTGGCGGTCCTATCTACATACTGGGTCAGGACATCAACCTCTATTTTGCAGCCGTTACATCTCGCTCGGTGGACCCGAGCGGAGCGTGCGGCAAAGGCGGCATCTACGCCAAACTTACGGTACCTCAAGTGAAGCAGTGGTTGCTCGACGGCGGAGTCGCGACAACGGCATTCGCGCAATGACGCGACCATTTGGCGATTGATGCAGAGAAACGCCCGATCGGACGCAATTTTGGTGATGAGACTGAGAGCGACGTTCCCGTCGCTCCAGACCGGATCAAGCCGGAGCATTCGAGCATGCCGCCTGCAAGCCGCCTATTGACGTTCGGGCCTCGGGCCTTAGCGAACGAACGGTCGATCCTTATCGATGGGAACTCCGTCGCCTTCATACGTGCGGGTGGCCAAGGGGCAGCGGTATTGCTGATCCACGGAAATTCGGCCTGCAAGGAAGTATTCGAGCATCAGATCTCATTCCTTGCGGAATGCGGCCTCGACGTCATTGCCGCCGACCTCCCGGGCCACGGCGCATCGGACAACGCATCGGAGCCGCGCGAGACGTACAGCTTTCCAGGTTATGGCCGTGTGCTGCGACGTCTAATGTCAGGGCTGGGCATCGATCAGTACCACGTCGTGGGATGGTCGCTGGGCGGACATATCGGGCTCGAAATGTGGTTCGAGGACGAGGCTGTACGCTCTCTGACGATTACGGGCACGCCTCCTGTCCGCTTGAGCCCGATTGGTGCATCGGAAGGATTTCTTCCTTCCACAGTGATGGACTTGGCCGGCAAGGAAAACTTTTCTCGTGCCGACGTCTCCGCTTACGGTAGCGCGATGCTTGGAGAGTCGATCGATCCGGATTCATGGTTCGGACGACGCGTGGCCAGGACAGACGGCACCGCCAGAAGCTTGATGCTGCAGAATGGTTTGGCCGGCCTTGGCCACGACGAGGAGAGCGCCGTCGCGCTTTGTCCGAAGCCACTCGCGATCCTGCAGGGAAGAAACGATCCCTTCGTCAACCTTTCGCATTTGGAACGCTTGGCTTATGGAAACTTGTGGCTCAACAGCCCCGTGATGATTGACGGCGGACATGCGCCGCACTGGACGCATCCGAGTGAATTCAACCGATGTCTAGTGAACTTCATCGCCGAGTCAGACGGCCCCTGAGCGGGGCGCGTGCGGCGCTCGGCAAGCATCGCGCGCCTTGGCTCTCCCCTGATCCCCTTCAGGCCGCGCGCTGCTCGTTTCCGCAATGGACCTCGATCGCCTCGCCGAGCCTGCGCAGACCCTCGGCGAATATCTCCAGTTCGATATTGAGCGGGGCAAAAATCTTGATTACTTCGCCGCGCGGTCCGCAGTCCTCGATGAGAAGTCGCCGCCTGCGCGCGTCTTCAGCGACAGCTGCAGCGATATCTGGATCCCGGAACTGAAGCCCGGCCATCATTCCGATGCCTTTCGTCCGTTGCACAATGGTCGGGTGCTTGGCTGCAGCTGCCTCCAACCAGTGACCAAGCATCGCCGATCTGTCCTCTACTCCTTTCTGAAACGAACGATCTGACCAGATATCTATAGCGCCTGCCGCGGCGACAAAGGCCATGTTGTTTCCCCGGAACGTGCCGTTGTGCTCTCCCGGTGTCCACGCATCGAACTGGGGAGCCACGAGGTTCAGGGCCATCGGGAGGCCGATTCCGCTGATTGATTTCGAAAGACAAATAGCATCCGGTACGATGCCGGCGCGTTCGAAGCTGAAGAAAGAGCCGGTGCGTCCGCAGCCGGCCTGCACGTCGTCGACAATCAGCAACGCCCCCGTTTTCGAGGCGATCTGCCTTAGCTTCCGAAGCCACGCTTCCGAAGCTACGTTCAATCCCCCTTCGCCTTGCACGGTTTCCACGATAATTGCCGCGACCGGGTCTATCCCTCCCGAGGGATCGCCCAACATGGTCTCAAAGCGCTCGAGATCCTCCATGCCTGCGCCATGATAGCCGTCGTAAGGCAGCCTCACGACGCCGTCCATCGTTCCCTGTAGCCCCCGCCTCGCGTTCAGCGATCCGGTTGCCGCGAGAGCGCCCATCGACATCCCGTGAAAACCATTGGTGAAGGCCACCACGTTGTGTCTGCCAGTGTACTTGCGTGCGAGCTTCAACGATGCCTCCACGCAGTTGGCCCCCGTCGGGCCGGTGAATTGAAGGCGGTAGTCGAGCCCTCGCGGACCCAGAATTTGGGTCACGAACTTATCAATGAAATCACGCTTTGCTTTCGTATGGAAGTCGAGCGCGTTTCCGATACCGTCCCGATCGAGGTAGTCGATGATGGCACGCTTCAGTGTTGGATGGTTGTGTCCAAGGTTCAGCGAACCGCACCCTGCGACGAAATCGATGAATTCGTTTCCATCCGCATCCCGAACGATTGCACCTCGGGCAGTCACGAAAAGATTGGGGGTCTGTCTACAATAGTAGCGGACTCCGGATTCGAATTGATCGAAGATCGTTGAACTGGTCAAGCTCGGATGTTCCTTCTTGCGCTCTTCTTCTCCGTGGCGGATACGGACTTTGCCGCCTGCTTCAATTTTCTCCGTATCGACAGCAGATCGCTTGAGATTGACTCGAGCCCTGCATCGTGTGCGACTCTACTGAGATATGCGAGAGCGTCGGCCATCCTCGCCGCAACAATTTCGGCGGGTTCTTCGGCGTCGACGGATTCCTCTTTCATGCAGCCATCTCCCCAAACTCGCCGCTGCGTAGTCTCACACGCTCGATGCCGTACTTTATGCAATGGTGCTGAGGTCGGATGAATTCCCGCGGCACGAAGAAGGCGCGCTCAATTTCTCCTTCGATAACATCTGGTTCACCCAGCCAACTCACGCCACGTTTGATGTAGTGGGATAGCAGGTGGGCCCGGGTTACGCCGACGATGCCGATGCCTGCTGTCAGATCGAGATGTCCCGCGACGGCACAAAGCAGTTCTGGTAGAATGGTCCGACGACAGAACGGATCCACCGCCTTGTCGACGCAAACGCGGGTGATTTCCCAGATGTCGGCGGAGTGTGGAAGTTCGCCCCGAACGAGGTGAGGCCAATAGCTCTTCAGCATGTAGGGCCGGTCGGTACGAAGCATGCGGATAAGGCCACGCACGATCCGCTGTTCATCACGCCAAACCAGATATACGGCGGCAGGGGTATCAAATTCGTCGAATTCTAGATCGCAGTGATGCAAATGGGGCAGCCCCCGCTGCTGAACGAACACGCGATATCTCAGGCGAGCTTGGGAGGCCAATGCATCTTGGAAAAGATGGGCGGTGGACAACGAGAATGCTTCGATCATGCCGATCCCTCGCTCAAGGACCCGGAATACAAAGCAGTCCGCATCGATTCCCCCTACTGGGAACGTCCCTAGTACGGGCAGCATTCTGTGTCGTCTTTCGTTCACGAAAGTGAGCGGGACGCAGCTATCGGCCGTCTTGACTGGCGTCCCCTCGCCGCGCCGGACCGAGCTGGATCTAGATCAGTTTACTGTGAGACAGGACCCGTCGGTAAAGACCGACAAATTGGCTGACTAGTCCCCAGTTACGATGCGCCGGTTTGTTGTCCAGCAGTATCGCAAGCGCCCACAGCAGATCGCGATAGGCCACGGAAAATGAACCCTCGATGAGTTCGTCGAGCCGATCGGCCATCGCAGCGTAGCCTGCGTCCGTCGCATACAGGAGCGTATTGCGAAACTCGGCTCGCGCCGTGATGAACTGTCGAACGGTCATCCCGCTTTGCCTCGCAATCTCCACTTCGAAGTCGCGGAACAACGCCTCCACGACATCTTCGTGATCGAGATCGTCACAGGAGATGGAAACGTCGAGCGGGTTCAGCGCCACCAGTTCCTGACCATCTTCCTTGTGCATTCGCAACTTGACGCGCCCCTCGTCAACCACCGGTTCGAGCCGCATGGTGATGAGGTTCTCCCAACCCGGAAATGTGATCCCGTTCCGGATCATGTCGCCCAGTATCCAGCGAAATTGAGAGAGTACCGGATGGAAGGAGAGCTTCACGTAATGGTTTTTGTACCGTCCGATGAAGTCTCCGTGCGCGGGAAGGTTTGCGGCGTTCAATTTGAGCGCCTCAAAAATCGCGACTACAAGCTCCTCTTCGGCCGCAATGCAGCGGATGGCACCCATCTCCTCGTCGACGCCAGTGAGCTGAATGGCTTTGGAAAAGTGATCGAGGGCCTTCGAGACCCTGGAGGCCACTTTGCGCGGCGCCCTTTCGAAGATGAATTCGACGAACTCGGCGCCGATGAGGCGGACGAACGGCTCAAGTTTCTTTTCGGGATCGAGATCTACCTTGTTATTCAACTGAATGCTCAAGCAGCAGGTCGGCGGACCGACCGAATGACTAGGAGGTTTTGCTAGTGGGACGCGGGCGTCGCTTTGTCAAAGCCGTTGGCATTTTCCGTGAACCAGTTGAGGGCCATCGCCATGACCCGGTTCGACGAACGCGAGAGGATGCCGCGCGGTACCCTCGCCAGCGAAGCGATCTTCATGCAGGTCTCCTTCGAATAGGGGATGCCGGTCGTGAAATGGCCGCCCTGCAGGAGATCTGTTGCGTCAAACAGAAGATCGAACAGACGCGATCCCCCAACCTCCGCGCTCGCCCGCCACATATATCTCGGAAGATCTTCGAGCAACGCTTTGCGCCTGAACTCGCCCAGGATCGCCCCGTTACCGTAAACCTCACGTTTCAAGTCAGCATTCGAGACGAGTTGAATGTCCCAGACCACGGGCTTGTCCAGCGGTACAACGATCGCCTGTCTGGTTGCCTCGACAAATCCGTTCAGCGCCGCGATCGCGGATATCACCGCTTCGACCGGTACCCTTATCTTGTGATAGAGGGGAACGAGCAATGTCTGCGGGCTGAAACGAATGCCCGTCCGCTCGGAGGCAGAAGACGACAATAGTCCGGGAAATTTGTTGCGGTCGACTATGAGTTTCGAGAAAGGGCCGAGCTGATCGTCGTGGGCATAGAGCCGCGTCGAGCCGGTCGCAGAGAAAAGCGTGGAGCCGTATTGCACCGGCTTGCCTTCCGGTCGCCCGTATCCGGCGAGTGCCACCGCATGCAGACCGAGCTCGACTGGCCTGGAGCGCTTGTTCTTCTGCCGGATTAGCGCACCCAAAAGAATTCCCGGAATTCCTGCCCGTAGGTAAGCGGTTGCGCTGATCAGCAGGAGGTCGATGTTTTCGGCTTTGATATAGCCGGGCTCGAGGCCCACGCTTCGGATGGCGTCGGCAATCTGCTCCGCCGTCAATCCCGATCCGGCGGGCAGCGCCCGGCTCATGACTCGCCGGGATTCGGCCGCGGCATTGGTTATCTCCGCCGGCGAGGGAATGTTGTGTTGGAAGATGTGGCCGGTTTCGTTGAAGACCGACCATAGGGCGCTCGTGGCGCAGGCGGCGACGTCCCGGTCCTGTTCTTGGAACGGTAGTGATCTTACCGATAGTTCAATCCCAAAGAGGTGAACCTTGTATTCGCGTGTCGCCGGGTACTCCCGGCTCCCTTCCAATCGCGCGTAAGTGACGAGGCAGGTGCGGCCTATGACCGTCGAGGGCAGCGGCTTCACGACGATGAAGCCGAGGTAGTTGCCCTGCAATTGCGACACGCAGGTCTTGTCGCCGACAATGGCGCGGTCGATCAAGGCCTGGTCGAAGGAGCTGCTGAAGAAGTGGAGCCGGGAGCATCGCCGACCATATTGCTCGTGACAGCGGGCGTAATAGGCCGCGTAGTCTTCCAGATAGTCGCGATCGGTGTACGGCGTCTCGACGACAATCGTCCTGGCACCAATGTCCCGCAGATAGTCCTGAAGGTAGCTGAGGTGGGGCTTGGTCGTGGCATCGAGCGCTTGCTTGTGACTGAGCTCGTTAAGCAAGGTGCCCAGCACGGACGGGTTATAGGTCCGTACTTCGAGCCGCGCTATTGTCATGAGGATCGGCGTCGCCGTACGACCAACTAGAGGGTGACTGCTCGGCGGAGTTGCTCGGGATCGACTTTAGCGTCCGACATAACTTGATCGGCCGCAGCTTGCGCGGCGCGCTCGGCGGCGTCCAGCTTTCGCTGACCTTCGGGCGAGGACACCCACGCGGCCACCAGCCGGTCCATTTCTGCAAGCGTGATCTCGACTCTCAAGCTACTGAAACTCTTAGATTTTTTTGCCATCAACCTCTCCAGAGCGCGGGCGCGACAAAATGCAGGCGCGTCGCGTGCCATGTCACTCTGCAAAGGATGGCTTAGACCAAAGAAAGGTAGAAGGCGAATCGCAACTTATCCGGTTTGCAGATTGACGGTCAATGGAGCGTCTCACGGTCACACCCATAAATTGCACTCCCGACAGGAGCCTGGTGCGGGGCCGCCGCCGGTCAATCGTAAGCTCCTCGCCAGGCGGTCCACGGACTGTTGTAGTCTATCGCGTTGGGCGAAAGCGGCATGCGACGCTCGTCGAAGGCCCGCAGCCCGTCCAGGAAGAGTGGGACCCCTTGAACAGGCGCAGCCGAGGGCGCGCCCGTGAGCTGCGCCAGCGCCATGCTGTCGGGCAGATCAGGGAAATAGGTACTCATGTTCTGGACCACGACCGACAGCTGGTCCAAGCGGCGCCGGCGGATGAATTCGTAGGCAACCATGGCCGCGGCGATTGGATCGACCCATTTGAGGTCCAGAACGTCGTAGAGAAAACGGTCCGGGACGCTACCTCGCAGAATATCGCGACGACTCCTAAAAGCCCGCTCAGCCTCGGCGAGCATTTTCAGATCCGCCAGTTGATTACGCGCCTCAATCCGTTGCGCAACGAGGGGGTGCAGATAGTGCACCAGCCTACCGATCGGGAGCAGGTATTGCGAAATCACCGGGGTCCCGAACTCGTCGAGCGTGATGGTGACAAGCGTTGCACGGTTGGGCGAGGCGACCGAGGCGACCGTGTAGGACGTGCCCCCGTTCACCCGTAGCGACACAAGAATCGGACCTCCCATGTTCCGGAAAACGGCCTCCTTCAGGCCTGGCATTCCCGTCGGCTCGATCGTCGAGGACCACTGGATATGTGACTGATCGTACGAAACGGCGACATCCAGAAGCGAGCCCTGATCTTCCAGACCCGCCAGCACGTATACGGGCGAGGAGCCCGGTGGCTCGAGGGAAAAATCCTGCAGCGGAAGCTGTCTGATCTTCGAGTAATCCGTGTATGGCGTACCGGACATGATCCTTCCGCCACCTACTAGGGCCAGCCAGACGTTGAGGTCAGGATCGGACAAGGGACCCAAGGATTCAGAAAAATCGATGGCACCGTCGTGGACGTCGAACCGACGTGCGAGAGATTCATGGGGAGCGCTGCCCGACCAATCAGCGATCTTGACCGGCTCTTCCGCTTCGACCACAAGGTCGTGCGAATTCAGCACGCGATGGTCGCGATCGAATATGGTCGCGGCATAGCGACCTCGCGGCACGGCGATCTTTTCCATTCCACGGAACAGCTCCCGTTTTCCCGTGGCGAGTTCTTCCAACTCGAGCGAGAGACTTTTGGGGATCGCGACGTCGCCCGTATTCGCCGCGGGGGTCGCGGTCGTCATGCCCGCGCCGGGCGGCTCGCAATGAAAGGTCAGCGTGGCGTCGTCGAATACAACGATCTCGCGATCGTTGTCGCGGACTTGGGCGCCCTCCACCTGGACGGAGACTGTGTACCGATCGGGCTTTAAATCCAAGGACGTCGCTTCTCCGGCTATTGCGGTGTCGGTGCGCGCTGGCGCTCGTTTGCCAGTTGAAACGATCGTGCCAACCGGAACGCCGCTACCGCCTTCGATTCGAACGGTAAACCGAGACGTCGGCGGGGGCCTAAGTCGAATGATGACACCATCAGTTTCGCCGTCGCTGCCGGCGACGTTGTTGTGAACGCGCTGCGGCTTCATTCTTTCCTTCACGAAGCCACGCAACGTATCAAACCTCACCATCATCGTGTCGTCGTCATCCTCGCCCCACATCTTCGCCGTGTTCTTTCCGTTCAACCCCGCGAGAAGCGAGGCCGCGAAGCGGCCATCGACGGCGGCGGTAGCAGCGGGGGCAGTCGACTGAAGCAGAAAGGTCGTAGCTTCGTCCGAGGTTTGAGGGTCGCTTGGCGGAACGATGCCGCCAGGGTTAATCCGTCGTCCGTCGAGGTCGTTCCGACACGCATCGACGAAGTAGTACTGGTGTCCCGATCCCAAGTGTTGTCGAAGCCAATAGATGGCCTTGTCGAGCTGGAGGCAGGAACTCCCCGACAGATCCATCGACTTGTAGCTCGATGCGATCAAAACGTCGGACCGCGCATCGGGTTTGACGAATGAGAAGCCGTGACCGCTGAAATAGAAGAAGAACTCCTCGGTAGCGTTCTGCCCCTCCTTCCTCAGGTCCAACAATGCTTGCGTTATGTCTTCGGCTGCGGCGTGTCGGCCATCGGCGACCACCGGCTCCGAGCAGAAAATGATCTGCCTGTCGGCGGCCGCGACCCCTTCTGCATCCCACTTCGCCGATAGCCAGCGCTGGAAATCCTCAGCTGCTTTGAGAGTCCCTTCGAGCTTGGCCGCGATGCTGTTGTCGCTTACGTTGGCGTACTCTTCGATACCGATTATCAGCGCGCGCCGACCCATAGCGACGACCTCAGAGAAGCGCTCGGATCTCGGCCGAGCTAACCGCTTCATTCCGATACATGAAATACCCGGATCTGTGAATTCCAGTGACTTGGCCCGTGGAAACCACGAAGACAGGAGAGCCGGAATTTCCCTGCGTGGTCGAACAATCATGAAAGATATCGCTCGCCGCAGTCCCGTCGAGGACCTCCCCCAGGGCGGCGCTCTTCACGCCGAACTTTCCGTCGAAGACGGAGGTAAGGAACAGCGGGTTGTTGGCCTCGTCCTTTCCGGGGAAGCCGATCGTAACGATGTTTGCACCTGCCGTAGGCACACCGTCCACGAAAGCGACTGGCATGCGAGCCGCCGTATCTGCGCGCAGAATCACGATGTCCTTGACTGGATGGATCGCAACCACTTCGACCAGGGCGGCGATGTCGGCGGCCGAGTTCGTTGCAAGGTATTCCTGCTTGAAAACAATGCGGCCCGCTCCGGGAGCCAGCACCTCCGCACCGCTGCTCAAGACGGCGAGCACGTGCCGGTTCGTTGCTACAAGGCCGGCTCCGACAACGAACCCGGTCCCGACATGACGGCTGCGAGCGTCCTCTATCCGACCGACCGAACCCACGTATTGCTTGGCGATCGTCTGAAACTTGCTCCAGGCATCCTTGAGCTCCACCGGTCTTAGGTCCCGATTAGTGGTCTCGGGAAGGTCGTCGAGTTGGCCGTTTCGGAGAAGCACGACCGGTCGCAATAACCGCACCACAATCTCAAGAGCCGTGAGCTGCTGCGGAGTGGGCGCCTCGCCGTTCCGCAGGGCCTCAAGCGCCGATTGGGCTTCGGCCTCACTATCGGGAATGTTCAGGGGACCGATTATGGACCGGACCTTGCGCACCGCCTCTACAGGCGAATTGCCGGCCAACGCGCGTTCCGCCCGCGCCAACAGTGCGGCGTGATCAGCGGGCACGGCCTAGACCAGTCGTTTGGAATAGATGACTTCGCCAGTCGCACTCCGTACTTCCTCCTCGAGATGGACGCCGTCGATATTCAGCACCGCGTATCCGTGCGGGGTGAATTTGTCCTCTTCACCAATGATGAATTCGTTGCGGCCCTCGAGCACTACCGCGCGCGGCAGGGGATTTCCTTCCACCGTGACGGCAGGACAGAACCTCCAGTCGGCTCGCTCATAGGCTGGACCGGTTGCCCGCGACAAGCCAATGGTCAGGTCGCGGCTTTGCGGCATACCGCTATGTCCGATGCATCGTGCCCAAATCCCGAAGTTGGTGTCCGGCGCCTCGTACACCGTGCATCGATGTTCATGTCCCCAATACCAGGCGAATATCCGCTTGCTGAGCAGCAACTCACCAAAACCGGGATGCGACCACAGCTTGGCGCCCTGCTCCTTTTCGAGGTTCGAGTACAGCTGGTGATGTGAAAACAGCACGATCTTGCGGTCGCCGGCCTTGCGGACGACCTCGGTGAGCCATCTCACCTGCTCGTCGTCGATGGCGTGATCCTTGTAGGCGACGTCCAGCCCGATCAGGGTCCATTGACTGTTCTGATACGCGAAGTAGCTGCCTTCCTGGCCGAATGCCGGCAGTGTCCGACCGAAATACGCATCGCCGCCGGAATACATCTCGTGATTGGAATTCAGAGCGCGGTTGATCGCCCCGCGACGCGTCGGCCAGATTTCGAGAAACCTCTGATCGACCTCCGAACTGGTGCCGGAGTAGTAGACGTCACCGAGATGCAGCAGGAGGTCGAACGGATCGCGGTCCTGCCGGACCGCTGCGCCGATCTTCGGAGCGCCGTACAGACCAGTCCCCCAATCTCCCAAAACTGCAATGCGGCACTTGTCCGGAAGCGACGCAGCGACGTCCGTCTTAGGCCGCACCATCGGATGGGGAATGAGATGTTTCAGCTTTTCCCACACAACGGTCGCCCAGCCCGACCAATCGTTCGTATCGAACATGGCTTCCAGTCCACCGCTGGGCAACGCCGCATATCGGAGATTGGCGGCCTCCCCCGATGCGACCAGGCTCTGCAGTCGAGCCGCACGAGCATCATGCGGCGCGGTCAAGACCTTCGCGCCAGCGGTTCGCTCGGCGTCCTGGAGCATTCTGAGCACGTTGCCGACGCCGGCCATAATCGTCGCCTTCTGAACGGGATCGATCGTAGCGTCTCGCCCCGACGCTTCGCCAAGGTTCCCCATCGCCTCGTCGGAGCCGATCGCCTTCGAAATCTGCTCGAATGTGACGACGACTGGATCGGACGGCTTTGTTTGGGCACCCATTCGATCGGCTCCTGCTGCTGTCGGCCAGCGACCGACGTGCTATCATGTCAATTCAGCCAGACAGAAAGGCATCTGACACCCTAGGCGATACCCTAGGTTTGACTGCTTGCTAAACTTAGCCACGCTCGACCGACTCGGTTTCGTCGCCGACGCCGGCGCGGTCGCCGACAGATGGGCCGAACTCGTTCAGGTCTCCGAACCGTCCGTACCGCCCGAATTCCGCCGCTGCTACCCTCCCGCACTCCTCAAATCCTGCGTCGCGAGGGCAGTCGAAGCCACGGCGGCGATCGGGTGTGATCTTGCGGCCCCGTCGATGCCAGGAAGAATTCGGCTGGTGCCGAACGACGCCTGGACCGAGCTCTGGGCTCGGCCCACGGGCTATTTGGACTGGGAAAGGGGGATGGTGGACGACCTACGGTCAGCCTACAGCCCCAAGTAGCAGCCATTGGGGCCGCGCCGGCGCCCACAGGAGCGATTTTCCGTGTATTTCGGGCCGAACGGCCTCCCGAAATGCACGAATCAGGCATAGATTCGGGGTTCCATAACCAATTCCGGGCTAAATCGACCCAAAATGAGCCCCTAGCGGATCCGATTCGGCAATCTGGCGTTGAGGAATGGTTCCGAGCATGGTAATGCGTCGCGGACCCATCTAGTTCAGCCGTCGTCGGCCGCGCTATTCAGGATCGCTTACCCATGGCCGAGAATAACAGCACAAAGCGAGAGGGGTCGCCTGCTCAGACGCAGCAGACGCCGGCTCCGACATTCAGAATTCCTCCCCTTACTCAGGACCAGAAGCAGTACCTGAGCCGTATCCGCACGTCCGAAGAAAATCCCGATCTCGGCATCCCGCTGGGCGGACCGCGCAACACGCCTGCCCTGTAGTTCATGGCAAGGTGGAGCGCGGCGCCGGTCGAGGCGGCCGAGTTGCCAGATCAGTGGCTGTGCTCCGCTCCGTTCTCGTTTTTCTCTGACGTCATCGAGCAGTTTTTCGCTGCGACCACTAACCGCGCACCGATACATCGGATCTGCACACTAATGCGACAGCAGGGTGCCAACCTGCTCGTCGCTGAATCCGTGCTGTCACGACCCGACGTGATCGAAGAGATCACGGCCTTGGACGCGCGGTACAACGGCGGAGGCGACGCTCAAGCCATCGCGCTCTCGTTCTTCAAGGTCGCCCAAGGCGTCAAGAAGCTCGACGATGCCAGCGCGCCTCGGCTGCTGGCGCATGCGGTTCTCATCAACTATCGAGCCAAGGGCTATTCAAACTTCACCCACTCCTACGTCTACGAGGCCATTCTGCCTCCCCCTGGTAGGACGCTCGGCCGCCCCCTCGATTTCCCCAGAACCCTTGTGTTGCCCTTGCAGGAATTCAACTGCACGGTCCTCGACCGCACGTTCGGTGTCCAGGGCGTGTTGTACTGCCAGCAGAACGACACCTTGCATGTGTGTGCTCATTCCTGCCTCCGCATGGCGATCGGCTCGTCGCAGCACTCCACGGGCAAGATCAGCAGCAACAGAATCAATCGGCTCCTCGGCATCAGAGAGCAGGTCGGCTCGCTGGATTCCGGCCAGATTGCCGAGATCATCGACGCCTGCGGACTAAAGGCTGCGGTCAGGACGAAGCTCCAGCCCGACGAATACCTGTCCGAACTCGCCGCGCTGATCGATTCTGGATACATGGCCCTCCTCGGCTTCACCACGAAGCAGGAGAAGGGAAGGCCCATCATGGGTCACGTCGTCACGGCGTTCGGCCACTCGCGCAACGCCAATCAGTGGCACGCGCAGGCCATGCAGACATACTCCGGCCCTCGATCATCGCCATATCTACCGAGTAGTTCCTGGATCGACAA
The DNA here is from genome assembly GCF_947648125.1 of uncultured Bradyrhizobium sp. Lineage (GTDB taxonomy): Bacteria > Pseudomonadota > Alphaproteobacteria > Rhizobiales > Xanthobacteraceae > Bradyrhizobium. Next base: position 18,677 of record NZ_CANSMR010000023.1, read on the forward strand.
CTTCATCATCCACGACGACAACCTGGGTCCCTATCTTTCCCTCAGCGCCCGTTCATTCATGCGTAATCCGGTGATGAGGTTGAACTGCGTCATCGGTCTGCTCCCGGAGTCTGCGATCAGCAGCAACCACGCGGAGCTGATCGCGGCGGGCGTGCTTAGTCATCTGCTTCCGCTTGTCCGCGAGGACAGCACAAACTACTGGATTCGGTATCTGACCGAGCAGCGCGACGTCCCAATTCTTAGGTCCGTCTTGATGACCAAAGCTGAATACATGGAACATTTGAAGTGCGCCAAGGCGCACGACCGAACACGGATGGACGCCTTCGCTCTGTCGAAATTGGATTCGCTCGATGGATCCTTCTGGATGGTCGAATTTAGCCTTCCGCCTCTGTACACGGGCAACGGCTCCAAGCTGGGCGAGGTGCTGGTAAGCGCGAGAGAAGGCGTTGCCGGAGGCGGCGGCAAGGTTCTCGCCGTCAGATTGCCCGGCAGCGTCCTGTCGCTGGTGGGTGACGACATTCTCGAACTGGACAGCTGCAAGCTCGCCTCGCATTCAGCTATCTACGAGAAGGCAATGGTCGGGGGACTGCGGTGATCTCCTAGGCACTTCCCCAGTTGCGGGCAGCCGGGCGAGAGAGAAATCGTCCGTGCACGCTTGTCCAGGCGCAGCACCTTGCGAGGAGACTTCGGAAATGGCGAAAAAGACGTCTGTTAAACCGGGGCGCGGGCCTGCTCGCTCCCGAGCGAGGAAGAAGACCTCTCGAAAACGGACTGCTGCCACCGTCGAGGCGGCTCGTCCCCTCCTGTACGGGTTCAGCCCTCCTCCCGGTTTCGAACTGCAGCCGGACGGGCTGGGATTCTCCCTGCTTCCGAACGTGATGACGAGCTTCCTGCCGAGTGCCGCCGTGTCTCCGGATGGGCTCGAAACGCGTCTGTCGCCAATCCCCATCCACGCGGCCAGCGACCTCAAACGACTGTCACTTGGCCTCGAGCGTGGCCTGGATCCTCGCCTGCAACTCGCCGTCGCGAACTTCCGTATGGGCAAGACTGGCCCGGAGCTTGCTTCTACCGCAGGCGACGAGGTGGCCGTGATCGCGCGTGTGAATTCGGTCGAAACTTGGGAAGAGATGGCCGACGTCGATCCCGGCGTCGTCCTTGGCACCACCCGCGACGGCAAATCGTGGATCGTCACCGGCCGCGTTCCGATCAAACGTGTCGAGGCTGTTGGCCGCGGCGAAGGCGTCGTCGCTCTGACGGCTTCGCAGACGGTTCAGCCTAGTTTGGCGGCTACGACGACGGCTATGGAGGTAGTGCCGAGCGCGCTTCCGAAGAAGAGCGCTCCCGACGGCGGCGAAGGCGTCGTCGTCGGCATCGTCGACTTCGGTTGTGATTTCGCGCACCGAAACTTCCGACTGAAGAACGGCAAAACGCGCCTCTTGTCGATCTGGCACCAGAGCGGAAAGACGCGGCCAGGCAGTTCGGTCAAGTACGGCAGCGTCTATTCGCGCGCTGAGATCGACAACGCTCTCTTGGAGGCCAATCCGTATTTGGCTCTCGGCTACGGACCACGGAGCGACCGGGGCGGTACGCATGGCACGCACGTCATGGATATTGCGGTGGGAAATGGGAACGGCACGCGCGTTCCGGGCGTCGCGCCGAATGCAGATATCGTATTCGTCGAAGCAGCCGTGACCGACATCGCATGGCATGGTCATGCGACTGTCGACAGCAGCTTCGGAGATTCGGTCCAGCTCCTCGAAGCCGTGAGGTTTATCTTCGACACGGCCGGTGATCGTCCTTGCGTTTGCAACATCAGCCTCGGCACCAACGGCGGACCACACGACGGGACCACGTTGGTCGAGCAAGCGCTCGATGCGATCGTCAGAGAAGCGCCCAACAGAGCGATCGTGATCGCCGCCGGAAATGCTCAGGCAGACAACATTCATACCCAGGGCGCCATCGGCAAGGAAGAAACGCACGTCATTGAATGGCGGCAGCAAGCGGCCGGCGGCGGCGAGTTCGAATTGTGGTACCCGGGATCCCGCCGTCTGGAAGTCACTCTCGTCGCACCCGATGGCACGAAGTTCGATCCCGTGGCGCCGAACGACTATTTGGCCATGGGTAGCGGTAGTCAAATGGCCGCTTTCATCAGCAGCCGGCTCAACGATCCCAACAACCGCGACAACATGATCGGGATCTGGATCGCCGAAGGATTGTCGGACGAGAACTTCAAAGTTGAATTGAGGATCCTGGACGATATTGATGAGGATCTCGAGTACCACGCCTGGATTGAACGCGACGACCGCAAGCAAGGCAGCTTCGTGAACGCGGTAGCCACGCACACGCTGGGGTCGATCTCTACTGGTCATGACACGCTGGTCATTGGCAGCTACGACGGTCACAAGAAGCATTTTCCCAACGCATCCACCTCGAGTGCAGGTCCGACGAGAGATGGCAGGGACAAGCCGGAGCTATCGGCCCCCGGCCAATTCGTACTGGCTGCCATGTCAGGAACGCGAGATGGCGTTGTGAAGAAGTCCGGGACGAGCATGGCCGCACCAGCGGTGACCGGCCTCGTCGCGTTGCTGTTTGCCGAAGCCAAGCGGCAGCGGAAGGATATTTCCATTGGAGACCTGCGAGAGAAACTTATCGCCGGCGTTTCGGTGGCACCGCCTAATTTAACATCAAAGCGGGAATGGCATCCGATCTACGGGTATGGCCGCGCCAACGGTCGCAGCATTAAACTGTAGTAAGGATGCCACGCGCACCGACTTTTGATGCGACGCGACGCCGCCCCCCCGTTAACGTTTCTTGCACCGTTCTCGGATAGCTCTTAGCTTAAGGGAGCACTAGGCGGACCGCCATGCCCATTGATTTCAAGTCGCTCCACAAATTGGAATCGGTGCCGGGCTCCTTGTCTTCTCGGACGCGGAGCGCGAACGAGACCGTTCAGGTGCTCGTCAAGCTCCGCAAGGGCGCCAAGCGGCCGTCGTTCATCAAGCCGCGGACGCAGATTACATCCCGCATCTTTTCGGCCGAAATCACCTTCGGCGACATGCAGCGTCTTGAGGCCGATCCTGCCGTTGAATCGATGTCGCTCAACCGACGCATGCCGGGGATCAAGTAACATCGAGTGCCGTCGAATTGTTGGCGCGAAGCGATCTGCTGTTTCGCCGGCACTTGCTCATCACTGTCGTGGCGTTCGGAACTTCAAATTCTCGGGACCCTCGCTAGGAGTTGAAGAACTTGGCGCACCACGCAAGTTTGGAGCACAACGGCCGGAGGTAAATCATATGCGCCACCGCTTAGCCGTACGAGTATCCGAGGCCAGCGTTTGGTCACGATGAAAAGTGATCAAAAAGGATGTGCCGCCTTGAGGTACGCCACAATACACTCTGCGGCCTTGTGCCTTTCGGGGTCATTAGATTGATAGGACCAGACAGCTGTACACAGCTTACGCATGTAGTGGAGTGTCGAAACTAGCTCGCGGTTGACCGACCCAAACACGGTGAAGTCTATTTTATCGTAAAACCAGCAAATATCCCACTCGCGCGGACCGAGACAGGCATCTTCAAAATCGTCCCAAAACGCGCCTTCCGCTGTGATGAATACATTTCCGAGGTGCGCGTCGCCGTGGATTGGTCTCATGTCGCTCAGCGGGACGGCCGCTAAAGCGCGTAGGCGATCGAACGCTTTTAGCAGGAAGCTGCGATCTTGCTCGCTCAGCGCAACTATTTGCGTTTCATCCACTAGCGAACGACGACATCGGTCAATTGGGCACCAGAAGTCCTTCAGGCTCCGGAAATCTGTGAACCCGTCGTGGACGCGTCGTAGCGCGTTCGCCGCTAGTGAAACGTGCTCCACGTTGTGGTTGTCGGCATTCGAGTGCTTGACGAATTCCCAGAACGTGAAAACAAAGCCGCTCTCGACGTATGGTCTCGCCGGCAATTCGGCGCTGGGACGAACAACCGGAGCCCCATTTCGGACGAGGTGATGTACAACGTTTAACTCCAACGTCATCGAGTTTACGGCTGCGGTATCGCTGGAAATGGCTCGCGCGACAAGATGAGGCGTAAGTTGTATAGTGATGCGCCTTTGAGCATTCAGAATTATGGGACAGATACCACCGATGCCAAGGCGGCAACCTAGCCGAATGATGGCTTCCGCCGCGGCGGCCTCTCGTGGAGCAAGTGGCGGCGATTTACCCATCTTTTTCCAGCGCGACCAGTGATCTCAGTCCTGTCGTTCGGTTCCGGCTTTGGCGTCAGATACCGTGCGGCTTTCCGCCATCGCTTCGACCACCTCGACAACGTGAAGCCTTACCGCTCGATCTTTGATTGAGCGGAACGCGCGCAGTAGCCGAAATATCGCCGCCGCGTTCTTGGCGAGTTCTTCCTTCGTCAATGTCCGTTCCCTCAACCCGGGGACCTGGCAAGTCCCAAGGTCGCGGAAATCGATCCTAGCGTTCAAGGGAACTGCTTCAATGCCGGAGAATTGCGGGCTCGATCACGCATCGGTTTGTTCTGGCGCCCGATGCGGCTTGTAGAGCAGGCTCTGAAGCTCATGCAGCAGGCGTGTTGGGCCACCGGCTTGGCCGCTCCAACTGTTGACGTAAGCAATGCCCGCGGCGTTGTCTGCAACGGGCCATCAGCAGCCATTGCCGCAGTCGAGATGAGGATCGGCGCCTCCGTTCGAATGCTTTCTGGCGCGCTTATTTGACGCGAATTCTCTGACAGACTGAATCGCCATCGACGACGCGATCTATGGGAGGCAGGGTCGCCCTGCCCAGGTAACCGTCTCCTTACGTCTAGCTCCTCGCTGATGACGGACTGACCTCCGACTGGGGTCGCGAGACTAGGCGTCCTTCCAGACGCAAATGACCGACATCGAGCAGATCTGCGAGCGAGTCTTCTACAACTTGCCGCAACTGGGCGCTGGTGGCTGCAAAGCCGAACAAGCGCGCTACGGCCTGAACGAGTTGATCCTGCTCAGCTCCGAAATTCTCCTCCACGACCCTACTAATGGCCAACTTAACTTCTTCTGGCGGCAAATACTCCGGTTTGCGCAACGTGTTGGAGTCGACGTTACTTCGATCTCTGATAACGACTGGCTGGTTGGGCAACGAATAGAACGGGCCACCGACTACCTCACCCTTCCGTTTAGCGGCTTTCACCGCGGCTACGACCGCATCGCGGATACGGTTTCCCGCTCGAGCAAGTCCCCACAATGATCGAATCCGCACGACGATTTCGGATTCATGGATCGGACCTTCTGCAGAAATCACACGAACTACATACTGCAGCATTTCAGGAAGCGGAGCTTCGTGCGGCTCGTGTCGGCGATTGACTGAAAACTTGGCCATCTCGTAGTGCGGGACGTCGGGTTTTTCATTCGTGATCTCCGCCACGACGACATCGACATCACCCTCCTCGTGTGCGGTAAAGCGAATGGGGACAGCTGAGACGGAATCAGCCGCACGTTCATCTGTTTCGCGCCAGTGCATTTTCGCCGCCTCGATCGCCTGTACGACCTTTGCCGTCTCCTCGTCCGGTCGAAGGAACCAGTCGGTCGACCAGATACGGTGCAGGATCCAACCATGGGCCTCGAGAACGTTTTGCCTGAGCCGATCCCTATCCCTGGCAGACCGCGACGAGTGGTATTGCGCGCCGTCACACTCAATTCCCAGGACGAAGCGCCCAGGCTTTTCGGGATCCGAAACGGCAAGATCCAGAAAGAACCCGGCCGTCCCGATCTGGTTCTTCACGTCGTAACCCAAATTTGCCAGTGTGGCAGCGACCTGCTCTTCAAAGATCGAGTCAGCATCTCGGCCGGTTTCCTCGGCGAGACCGAGTCTCCCCGTCTGGGCAAACGAAAGAAACATCTTGAGGGCCGCGACACCCCGTCCCTTTGCGCGTGAAAGGTCAATGTCGTCACCCGTAATCGACGAGAAGACCTCGCATCGCAACTTGGCGCGAGAGATCAGGACATTCAGGCGCCGCTCGCCGCCGTCCGAGTTCAAGGGGCCGAAGCTCATCGAAATGAACCCCTCCTTTGTTCGGCCGTATCCAAGCGAGATGAAGATAACGTCGCGCTCATCACCCTGAATGTTCTCGAGATTCTTCACAAAGAATGGCTCGCTGGTGCCGCGCCCGAAGAACTCCTCGGTGTCTAAATGTTCGCGCCTCAAGACCTCCAATTCGTTCTGGATCGCCTGGCGTTGCGCCACGGAGAATGTAGCGACGCCCAGACTTCTGTTCGGAGCCTCGCGCGCATGCCGGATTACCGCCTCGGCAACGATCCGAGCCTCTTTTGGATTCGCGCGACTGTTTCCGCGATCATAGTGAGCCTCAGGATTGTAGTTAAACTTCAGCCCCATTCCGGCGACTGCGTCATACGGGCTCGGCACAATGAAAAGGCGGTTATCGTAAAACTGCTTGTTGGACACCGCGATAAGGGACTGATGCTTGCTGCGGTAATGCCAATTCAGCATCCGATGTGGGAGCCCCTTGGCGAGACAAAGGTCTAGGATGCTCTCTGCATCCTTCGCCTGGAACGTCACCTCGTCGTCTTCGTCCCTGTCGTCATCATTGCCTGTTAGTTTAGCAAAGAACCGCGTCGGCGGAAGTTGCCGCTCGTCACCCACCACAACCATCTGCCGGCACCGCGCGACCGCGCCAAGTGCATCCACCGGTTCAATCTGCGACGCCTCGTCCACGACCAGGAGATCAAATGAGATCGAACCTGGCTTCAAGAATTGGGCCACGGAAAGCGGGCTCATCAAGAAAATCGGCTTGATCTGCTGGATTACAGGAGCAGCGCGTTCGAGCAGCTGCCTGATAGGAAGGTGATTTCGCTTCTTTGCGATCTCGCCGTTCAGCACACCTAGCGGGCCAATACCTCCTCCATTCCGCGGCAGGCGAGAGGCATGCTCGTAAGCGATCTGATCACGCGCGAGCCGCATTCGTTCGATGTCCAACTTGCGAAAGCTATCGACAAGACGTCCGTGCACTTCACCATCAAAACGCCTGAGTTCAGGATGATCTGCAAAAATTACCCCCCGCATGGCTTCGAAGTACGACCGCTTGAAGGTAGCGACCAGCGAGGCTCCTGAGAGAGATCCGTTGAGGAGCCCATTCGCCAATGAGCCGAGACCGCTGTCTCGCGCCATGCGGATACGATCTGTGAATGCGATCCATCGCGTGATGCGTTCGGGAGATTTTCGCCAACCTGTCACAGTTTCAATAATCCCACCGACCGACGTGCCGACGTCTGGATTGAGCGGGATGCGTCGCAAGTCGAGTTGCAACGAATCAATCAAATGAGCGAAAATAGACTTGGCGGTCTCTAGACTTTCTCGAAAGGAAGCGAATGATCGTCTGTCGTCTGCTGTCAGGGTCAACCTAGCGAGACGCTCGCGCACATCCTCAGGAAGTCCTTCTTTCGGGAAAGCAGACCACCAAGACGTAAGAGCACCAAGCCTCGTCCAGTCGGACTTATCCTTACGCCAATCAGTACCAAATGCGGCGCGGCCGGATTCCTGCAGATCTTCGAACGACCGCTTCGCGGCTTGCGCCGAAATAAGGCCATCGACCAGCAGAAGACGTTGTTCCGCGCTCTTCGGCAGAGGAACTTTGAGATATGACTTCAACAGGGACAGTTGCTCGCGGTACCGAGAGCTGAGCCACCGAAACCACGACCGTCCCTTTGCGGCGATGGTAGCGCGGCATTCATCGAGGGATGCGGCCCAGGCAGATTCGACGAATGCCGAATCGAAGGTGCGGCGTAGTGTCGAGAAGCGCTCACCTTTCTCTACGATCTCGGCAACATCACCAGCGTTCGTCCAAGCCGGGCCAATGAAGGCCTGGCGATCACATTCCGGCATGATCGCTGCTGCCTCGGCGATCCCGAGCAACCTTTCCATTTCGCCGAAGGTTTCCGGAAAAGAGAGCCCGAACATACTGCAAGCGTGCTCCCCACAAACGACCAAGTTGAGGAGGTTCTCAGCGAGGCCGTCGATTGCGTCACGCAGACCCTGCATCTCGCTTGGATCAAGGGCATCTCGTTCGACTCCGCGCCATGGGTGTTGGTTTGGAGGCCCATCTGACGCGATCCTTTCGGAAAGCTCTTCAACGAGTTCTTGCCGTCTTTCATATTCGAGCGGTGTCCACGCCTCAGGAGCATCCAGAGAGTAGCCTGGCTCTCCTGCGGTATCCCGCGAACCAACAAGGTGCCCCAATAGCCGGAACGGAGTAAGCTCACTCGGCTCGTGAGGCCGATGCATCATATCGGCGTGCGCATTCAACTTGTCGCGGTTATCGGTCAACCTTTGCACCAATGTGGCTTCCCCTCTGGGAGCCGGCGCAGATCCGCTTCGTGCACGCTTCAACTCTTCGAGCAGGGCGCGCTTGTTCGCTTTGCTTGAGTGAAGCTCCAAGGCAAGCGACGATAGACCCGCATCCCGCAAGCGACGATGCACGACGTCGAGCGCGGCCATCTTCTCGGCAACGAACAACACTGTACGGCCTTGCGCGGCCGCAGCGGCAATAATGTTCGTAATCGTTTGGGATTTACCTGTCCCTGGCGGCCCCTTGATGACCAGATGACGACCACGAGCAACTTCCTCGATTGCGACGGTTTGGGAGGAGTCAGCGTCGATGACGTGGTTCATGGCAACGGGGTGAATGATCGGATCAATCTTGCCGTGGTCCGCGACAATTGGTTCGGGGGCTTCGAAACCGTCCTGCAGCAGCCCCTTGATCGAAGGATGCCGGTCCAGCGATCCGTCGGTTGGCCAGTTCTCCGGATCTAGATCCCGATACATAAGGAATTTGGAGAACGAGAAGAAGCCGAGAACCATGGCGTCCGGCCGGACCTCCCATCGCGATTTGCTCGCGACGGTCTCGGCGACACCGGACAGGTAACTGGCGATGTCAACGTCATCCTCGTCCCCGAAGTCCTCGATCTTGAGACCGAATTCCCCATCGATTTTCGCCTGTAACGACAAATTGGGCGAAGGCGGCTCTGATCGCGACACCAGATGGAACCGATCAGCGGCACTGCTGCGTTCCAGGCGCACTGGCAGCAAGACGAGAGGTGCGAGGCGCTCAACATCGGACTTTTCGTCCTCGAACCACTTAAGCAGCCCGAGAGCGAGATAGAGAATATTGACGCCCTGCTCCTCCTCGAGCGTTCGCGCATCGTACCAGATATCCAAGAGGCGCTTTTGCAGTCCCTCGGGCGAAAGCTTGGTTTGAAGGCGCTTGTCGAGATGACGCGCTTGCGGACCAGTCTCAACGGGCTGCTGCAGCTCGCTCTGAGATGCAACGGCATCCTCGTCCGAGTTCTCTGCGTCGGCCGGAAGAAAGGTCAGGCGCTTTCCTTCTCCGAGGAGCCGAAACACCTCAGGCGTCTTTTCATCGACAATTTCGATGGCCCGGATACTCTTCGTCCTGAGCGGGATGTTGATCAGCCGATTTCGCGTGCCCAGGTCGAGCAGCGCCTTTCGATCGGCGAGAAGCCTATCCCTAAGCGACGTCAATGAAACCCCCGCAACTTAAAACCGCAGATTGCAGGACCGTGTAACGGTTGGTCAAGCAGGGATGTAAGTGCTCTCGCACGGCCCCCAGCGCCTCCCGCGGAGATCCCTGGGGTGGAAGTTATCCGCTGCCAGACGTCGCTTGAGCAGAATCCAGGCTTTGCTTCTCATCCTTTCGTCGAAGCCTATTTAAAAGCCCCGCGGGGTGCGGACGATGCGAACAACCTGAACATCAGTTCGACGGGTACCTCAGTCTGGTAGGCACTCCGGGCATGCGTCGCCCATACCGTTCAGGATCTCTCCGATCGCCGCGACCGCCTCTCGACCGGTAAGCCCAACCATCGGATCCCGACGCGCGATCTCCAAGGCTCTTTCGCGCGCATGGGGATCAGCACGGTCCTGCATCCAGCCATGCTCTTCGCATTCGCGGATCGCGCCGGCTTCATGCAGGACCGAGATCGCCCATTTTCTCGACGACTCCGTTTCCAACGTATGAACCCGAATGGACGGCTCGACAACTTTTGCAATTTCGCAGAGATGGCGGTGATGAGTGAAGTAGACTATCTGGCCCTTCGTGGCCATTGCGGCAAGCAAGCGGAAGGCTTCTTCCGCTCGGAAATCGTCAAACGTCTCCATGATGTCATCGGCAAGGAACGGCGCTGGAGCGCGGGCCCTGGCGAACTCGTGATAGCCCGCCACCCGCAACGCTAGGTACAGTTGGAATCTAGTTCCTTTTGATAGTTCGGAAGCGATCTTCGAACTGCCGTTAGATCCCTTCGCGATCAGGAGTTCGCTTCCGTTCGAAGGCTGGGTAACCAGCTCTGAGTACGCACCCCGACTGATCAATGCGAATGCCTCCGAAGCACGCGCCATCATCGAACTTCGATGATGGTCGCGGTAGATCCGTAGCGCCCTGTCAGCCGCCGCCACGCCAAGCTTCAGCTTCAGAAACTCTAGCGCTTTGTCTTCAATCGTGAGCAATATTGTGCGCCGCTTCGAATCTATGATCGCGACCGCGGCGTCGCCACCAACAGCGGCTATCCGGTCCTCCGCCTTGTTGCGTGCAGCGAACAGGTCGCGGCTCCGGCTGTCCTCGTCCTCGAATCGTCTTTTCAGCTCAATCAGTTCGGCCTCCAGCGAGCCGCGGTCGATCGCGTCGAGTGTCCCTTCGGCTTGCTCGATAGTTTCGACCTGCAATCCTTCGAGTATTTCGTCGCGCGACTGTATCAGACGCGCCTCAAGTTCCGACCTACGACCGAGCGATCGCAGGCAGCCGTCGACTTCTGCCAGGGAACCAACTCCGAAGCGGTCCATCATGAGGCTCGCTTGGGCCTGCACTTCCGTCGTCTCTTCTGCAAGCGATCGAGCCTTGTCCTGCTCGGCGGTGAGCCGAGCTTCGACCTCTTGCCGACGATCGAGCGTCTTCGTTGCGGACGCGACACCGACCACGACAGCCTCGCAAAGCGCGAGAAGGTCCGAAGGACTCGGAGGCGCCCCAATCACAGCTGCAAGCGCATCGACCTCGGCCCGAAATCGAGCTTGATCGCGCTCCATCTTTGCGATGCGATCCGTCAATTCCGCTTTGTTGTCCAGCGCCAAACTCAATTCGGCAAGCGCTTCCAATATCTCCCGCACGGCGCCCGTTGTAGGTTCGACGTTGCGTTCGCCGAGCCAACAGGCCGCGCAAGCCTTTCGCCAGGCCGTGCTCCAAGCTTGCTCAGCCAGCCGGGCATCCCCGAGTTTCTTCTCGCGAGACTTCAGGTCGCGTCGACGATCGTCGACGGCCGTGCGCAAATTCCTCGCTTCGACGGCGCGGTTTAGAGCCGCTTGGCCGGCTGCCAACATTACAGCGATATCGTCGTTCCGCGAGACCTCAACTCCGGCCGCTTGCATCGTTTCAGCGATCCGCTCACGCGAATCGGCGGCATCGACCTGCGTTCGCCGCCATTCTCGTTCGGCCGCCGTCAGCTTTCCTTGTGCCTCGATTGCCCGGTCGCGCTTCTGTACCCACAGATTCAGGCCGGCAACACCGATAGTATCGTCGAGACCGATGACGCGGAGAGATTTCTCGATCTCCTTGGCCGTCATCGCGCGCCTCTGAAGGGTCTCTTGCAACTGTGACCGCGCCTGTTCTAAGGCTGCTCGAACTTCAGCCCTGTCCAGGAGCGCACGGTTTAGGTCCGCGATTCCAGCGGCGTGAGTGGATCGCCGCTCCGTAATCAGATCTAGCTTCCGCATCGCGGTCTCGAACTCAGCGGCCGTGATTGCGTCGAGCGCAGACTTGTGGACGGCCCAGGCGGCTTCGCGGGCGGACCTGGCCTCGCCGGCTTCCAGATCACTGATAGTGCCTGCGGCGGAGCGAAGCGCCTCGATCCTTGCTTCGAGACGTCCTGCCTCGGCGTCGAAGCGATCAAATTCGCTTTGCCGCATAGCGACGTTGCGAGAAAGATTCGCTTCCGCCGATGCCCAATGCTGAAGTTGTTCCAGCGTCGGCACCGAAACGACTAGGAGTTCATCCCTACCTCCGCCCCAAGGAAGCAATTCGATCAAGCGGTCGTCGAGTTCGTCCGCACGCTCCCGGTGCAAGCGGTCAGCTAAACGCAACCGACCTACGTCATCCGACTGGCGAGCGCTCGTGATGACCGCGGTCAAAATGGCCGCCGTCGCTTCGTCCAGCCCTTCGCCACGTTCTCCGATCCTCGCTTCTGCCTCCGACAGGGCATCGCCTGCCTTTTCGATCTCTGTTTCGGCTGCGGCGAGGGCCGCTTCAATACCCGATCGCTGCTCCATCAGGTCGCGAAGGGGCCCTGTGACACCAGTCGACAGGATGAGCCGTGCAGGATCCTGCTCAGAGCCGTGATCGATGCGGGTCAGAACACGTGCGACCGTTTGCTCGGCGAGCCCTAGGCGGAGGCGACGATCGGGTAGATCCTTCTCCGCCGTGATGTACCGCGCCCGCAGGTCCACAAGCAATTCGATGCGGCTTTTCAACCCGCAAGCGGCGGTGTTCACGATGAGCCCTTCGAGCTCGCACCGCAGATCGGCGATAGTTTCGGCAACCGCTTGTGTCTGCGTCGACAACCTCGTCTGCTGGGTCGTCAAGCCCGGGAGATCCTGATTCCACGCTGACGGAGCTTCGGGTAACGACGCGAGAGGAACAAGCTCCGCACGGAGCGCGCGAAACGTTTGCAGTCGCGGCAGGGCGTTGATAAGGCGTTGTACTTTGTCGATTCGTGCCTGCGTGCGGCCCCGTTGAGCGAGGGCTTCGGTGTAGGCCGCGGCCGCTTCATCGCGCTCGATGACGAAGCGCGAATATTCGGTCGCGAGCGTATCGATCCTCTCTCTCTCCTCCCTGAGCGTCGACAGATTCTTCTTGAGGTCGGCGAGGATTCCCGACCGCTTTCCGGGCCGGAAGAAGGCCTCCGCCTCCGCTTGCGCAGAGCCGAGCCGATCACTCAGATCGGCCAGCCCGGCGGTCGCGGAGAATAGCAAATGGCCAAGATCGCCCTTGCTGGCTAGGATGCTTTCTCCACCGGCCTCAAGCGTCTCATCGTCGAGACAGAACATCGTCTGGTAGGCGCCCCGATCGAGACCTCCGAGTTCGCCGAGAAGCATGGTGTCGGGAACGGGATTGCCAGCATCGTCCAGCAGGCTGTTCTGAAGCCGTTTGATTCGGGCAAAGCTGCGAATCCCCCCTAACGTTTCGAGCTCAGCCTCGATTCGCATGGTCGGATAAGGGTGAAGAAAGTTGAACTTGCTCTGCGGGGCGATGCCGTAGAGCAGTTCCGTGCACGCCGACATCGCGGTTGATTTGCCGGCCTCGTTGGGCCCATAGACGATGTGCAGGTCGGGACTACCGACGACCCGCTCGCCAAAATCGATGAACGCGTCCGTAAACTTGCCATAGCGACGGAGTCCGAGCTTGCGGATGCGCATCAACGTTCTCCATCCGCGTTGCCCGCGGCGAGTCGTGCAAGCACCTCTTCCGACCCCTCCCCGGCCAGTCGCCCCACGAGCAGGCTGAGGCCGGTGTCGTCTGGAGCGATGCTTCGTCGGCATTCCGGCGGCAATTGTGCGAGCAGGTCGTTGACGATGTTGTTGGCCTCGGCCCGGAAGGCTTCGGATCCGACGATTTCGTCATTCATCATCCTTCGAAGCGCGAAGACGGGGTCCGCATTTTCCACCGCGCCGGCGCCAAGCCGTCGGCAGTCGATGTCCAGCTTCTCGATCCATACGTTACCAATCGCCTCCGCCCGGGCCTCGGCTTCGGTCCGCAAAAGATCCGCGTCGCGCCGGATATTCCAAGCCATCGTCGTCGTTCCTGAAACCGCGAGGCGCGCAACGAGGTGGTCGGAGGCGGACCGGGCGGTAGCGTCGCGAAGCGTAGTCTCGATCCTGGCAACCAGATCGGACCACGAGACCTCTCCGGAAGCGTCGACTCCGATACGCTCGAACTGCGCTAAGCTGACGATCCGCTCGTCGAGGACAATGGATCCGTCGTCCAGAACGCTCGCCAGCGTCACGGATTTTGGGCCGCTTTCGCCGATATCCCGCCCTTGCGGGATCCCTGGCATCACGATGGCGCAGGCTCCTTCGGTCGTCGAACGCTTATGGATGTGCCCGAGCGCCCAGTAACGGAAGCCGGAGTTGAGAAGGTCCCCCGTGCTGCACGGCGCGTAGATGTCATGATTGGGCGAACCACCCAAACTGGTATGCATCAATCCGATGTTGACGGCGCCATCGACGGGAGGCCGGTATTTGGCCAGAAGGCTTTCCGTTGCCTGCGGCTTCGCGAAGCTGAGGCCGTGCATCACGATCGATCGTTCTCCACGATCCCGCGAGATTTCAATGGCTTCGGCACGTCCACCGAACAGGTGCACGTTCTCCGGAAAGACAAGCTCTTTCGTGATTTTCGACAGAGCGTCGTGATTGCCCCGAATGATGAAGACACTGATGCCCACGGCATCCAGCCGTCGGAGCTGCTCGCCGAGAAAACGTGCAGTCTTCATCGAAGTCTGCTCGCCATCATAGAGGTCGCCGGCGAGCAAGAGCGCTTGCACTTGCTCCTCCAGACAGAGGTCGATGATGCGCGCGAAAACCTGTCGGCTGGCGTTGCCAATGAACTCGGCCAGCCTCGGATCGCGCAGGGCGAGCGAACGCAACGGTGAGTCGAGGTGGATATCGGCCGCATGGACAAAACGGTAGGCAGTCATCGTAGGCAACTCACTTTCATCGAATCAGCGAAGTTTACCGGACGTGACAATCGTCAGTTTGTTTCCGGAAACGACCTGCGGTCGCCATCCTCGATATCCCCAGCGGATTGCGGTGGCCTCCTGAGCCTCGGATCGGAATTCCCATTGACTTCATCGCTTTCGTGAAGTGCAGGTCGCCCTTTCTACTCGGGCGGCCGGCACGCTTTGTTCGTCAACGACTTCCGATGGCGGACCTGAACCTCGCCATCGCCCGAGCGAGGCACGACGGTTCGACCGGCTTCTCGATCGACCCGGAAACATTGGCCATGGAGGATGCGCCGGCGAGGTACTTCGTACGCGCGTCCTTGTCTCGACGCCGGCCGGCTTCGATTTGCTTCTTCGTCCACTTCGGCGCATCGATCACGCGGCTGTCCCTGATCACGTAGTGGGAACGACAACGCAGATTCCAGTTGCCGATCGAGGGATGCAGCGAGACCGCGTCCCCGTTGAACGACATCTGCCACTGCGCGGGACTGAATGGCGTGACGACCTCCTCGCCACAACCGCAGCAACACCGATGAGCCGCCGTCGCATACTCCATCGAGACGTACAAGACGCCGGGCTCGATGCTGTCGGGTATGGTCTCGACGAAGCGGTGCCGAAGCTGCCCAATCTTGATCATGACTGGTCGCCGTTCAGCAACATGTTGCCATCGGTCGTGTAGGTGGAATGATGCTCCCGCTCCAAATCGCGATAGAAGCCGCGGATCTTCTTCCACTTCACGACCGCCATCGCCGCGTTGAGCGCGTTCAGGTCTGCCACCTGGATGTTGGTGGCATACAGGTCGTTCTCATCGTCTGCACTGCCGAACGAGATGCGGCCGCCGTGAACGTGTGCCCTCATGTCGAGCGTGCTCGCCGTCACCCGCAAGATGCCGCCGAGCGATCCGTCGACGAGTTCGAGGCCCATGCCGACGTCGACGAACGGAATGCCCATCTCTTCGCACTTCCGCACCACGAGCTTCTTGGCCTCCCCGGCGTCCATACTGATGAAAGCAAAGGTCGCGCCGTCGAGCAGGTAGAGGTTGCTCTGATCCAGCGCGACCGCGTGCGGAACAATGTTCCTGTGCATCTTGGAATAGATACCGGCAAGGTAGTGGACCTTCTTCTGCACCTGCCGCAGTTCGTCCAGTGACGGCGCGCCAGGGGTACGGAAGGCGTTGTGCGTGAGGAAGTCGTCGCCGTCGATCAACCGGATCTCCGCGACCGGCGTCTTGGCGACGAGGTCGAAAGCGTAGGCGCCGGTGCCGCCGAGGCCGATGAACGCCACCCGTTCGTTCTTGAGCCGCGCCGTCAAGGCTCCGATGCCGGCGCGATCGGAGGCCGTCTCGGTGTAGTTGAAGACGGTGTCGTCCTCCGGCTCGGGCACCGCATAGGAGCGGAGCTTGAGCTCCGGCTTAGCGGCGGCCGCGGGGCCGGCGATGACGCCGGCGTAGGTGGTCATTTTCGCGTGGTAGTCCGCGTACCCCTCGGGCGGCTTGCAGGAGAACATATACTTGGCGGCCAGCCCGCCCCCGAGGTCGACGGCGGCGTTGCTGTGGCGCAGCGGCTCGATCTCCTCGCCGCCGGTGTTGCAGGGATAGTCACCGTCCCAGTGTACCGTGTGCGAGTCGGGGCGCTGCGTGACGTCGCCAGCCAAGGTGAGGGACGAGATCAGGCGTCCCAGCCTGACCCCGCCCTTCGCGTCGACGTACGGCACGTCCATGACGAGAAAGCCGCCGCGGATCTGCACCGCATAGCCGTCCTCGCGCAGCTTGCCGAGGTCCGGGTTACGATCGAATAGCTTTTGTGACATTGAAGATCGTCCCTTCCTTCTTGACCTTGACGTGCCCGCCGGGGCCGAGTTCTCCAGCGTGCGGCTCCGATGCGGCGTGGCGATACGTCATCGAGAACGCCACGTTGGGATCGTGGGCGCCGGGAAAGGCGAGTTGCACGACCTCTTCGAAGCTGACGACGTCGCCCTTCACGGTGCGCTTGCGCGCGTTCACGATGATCTCGGACTCGCGCGGATGGAGCGCTTCCTCGAGCTCATGTTCGGCATCGGCCAGCTCACGCTCGGCGCGCTGTTCTTGCTGGTGGGCCTCTTCGAGGTCCTGTTCGGCGTGGTGGATGTGATCCAGAGCACGTTCCACCGGATCACCGTGCTCCGGCGGGGAAGAGGGGTCGTTGATTGTCATATCTGCACCTATTGGTTGGGTGAGCCTTGCGGCCCTCACCCCACTAATCGGTGCGGCAAACCTCGACCGGTAATCTCATGCGAACTTTTTTTGGAATGAGCCGGCGGGCACCGGCCCACAAACGAAGAAGGCCGGGCAGTTCGGGCAGGTGAACAAGGAGACGTTGGGGGCAAACGCGCCTTCGCGAACGCCGGAAAGGGCCTCTTCGAGATGTTTTCTCTTTGTTTTCAGAGACTTGTCCGTGAACGAGATGTCAGACGTCTCGCGGTCTGATAAGTGCAGCACCTGCACCTGAGTGCCAGGTGCGTTCTGCTGCACGGCGATGGCGAACGCCCCGGCTTCGATCTCCTTGACGTCGTCTTCCCGGTAATGGCCGGTTTGGATTCTCCGGAACAACTGTCTGCCGCCCTTCATGACGAGCACGTCGTCCGGCGTGACGACAATTTCGCCGGCGTCGATGGGAAATCGCAGCGGCACCGGCGCTGTCGCGGTGAGATCAGCGCGTTGGGTCAAAAAGTAGCCGATCATGTCCGACGCCATCGCGCGGAATTCCTGGACGTAACCCTGTTCGGTCAACTTCCGCTCCGCGAAGGCCTGGTCAACCAGGCTCGCTACCTGGCCGGAGTCGAGAGCCGGGCCCTTCTGCGAGATGATCTCCTTGATCACGGCGCGGACCGCGTCGTGTAACTGCAGGAATGGCGTCAGTGTCCGACGGCCACCGACGTTCAGGACATGCGTGTAGAAGAAGCGGCGCTGGCAAGACTTGTAGAGACCGATCTGGAATCCGCTCACGCTTAAGGTCCCGTCAATCTCGATCGGGATCGGTTCCTTCTCCGGCGGCACGGGACAGTCCGCCAGGCCGTCCAAATGCCGCGCGGCGAGCCCGATGCGCTTCACGAATTCCGAAGGTTCGCGTCGGTATCCCCTCACATCCTGCGTCGCGGCGTAGATGAAGAGTCGATCTTCGGCCCTCGACAAGGCCACATAGAAAAGACACTCCTGCTCCTCGACCTGCCCCGACCGGAAGACGTCGAGCGCTGTGCCGCTCGCCTCCTTGATCATCCCGTCCGGTGGCAGACAGGGCGGAGCCGGTACTGTTCGCGGCAGAACGTTCACGTTCATGCCCGGCAGGTGGATGACGCGGAATTCCAGCCCCTTTGATCCGTGGATAGTCATCAGACGCACCGCGTCGATGCCTTGCGCCGCCGCGGGTAGCTGGCGCAGATCCCGGTCGTCTCCCAGCCGGAGAAGTCTTCGGACGCGATCCAGGAGCCGCCGGACCGGCAGGCCTTGTGCTGCGGGCTGAACCCGCACGAAATTCATGAATTGCCAGATCGCGATCGCGGCCGAGCGGTCGGCGACCGAGGTGGACGAGGCTAGGCGTGCGGCGATACGCGTTCGGTCCAAGAGCAGTCTGGCTAGAACGTCCCATGGACCGGATTTGCTTTCGAACCCCTTGAGCGCCGTCGTCAGTCTCGCGACCGCGTCGCGGCCCTGTGTTGACACGCTGCTCGAGATGACTGGATCTCGGAGACCCGCCAGCGGCTCCCACTTGTCCTCGCGCAGCGCGGCGAACAAAGCTGCGACGTCGGCCATGGCCATCTCGAACTCCGGCCAGCATCCGATGCGCAACAAGCCCATCGCCCGGCGGTCAATCAGGAGAGACAGGAAGGCCAGCAGGTCCTTCACTTCCGGACGCTCGAAGAGGCTTCCGAGGAATAACACCGGGATTCCGAGCCGCTCGAGCTCCCGGCCGGTCTCAGACAATTTCTCGTTGCCCGTGCACAAGACGGCCTGATCCCCGAAGGCATGACCGAGAGCCGCCATCTCGCGGATGGCGCCTGCTAGGGCCGCCGGCTGGTGGGCGGCGGTGGTAACGGTGAGGAATTCGGGCGCGGCGCCGATCGACTTGCGGGTCGCGTCCAGGGCACTGCCTTCGCCACCGGCGATCATCTGCCTCGCGAACGTCGAACAGACATTCACGATCTCCGGCGTGGACCGGTAGTTCTTCTTCAGCCGACCTCTTTTGCCGCCAGGAAAATCCTCGCGGCCGAAGCGCCGCATGTTGAAGGAAGACGCGCCCCGGAAGCGATAGATCGATTGTTTGGCATCGCCCACGACCCAAAGGTTGCGGCCGTCACCGCAAAGTGCCTTCAAAAGCAGAACGCTACTGCGGTTCACGTCTTGATACTCGTCGACCAGCACATGGTCGTACGCCTGTCGCAGATGCTCCCGGACGGCGGCGTTCTCTCGCAGGAGGCGGACCGGCAAAGAAACAAGGTCGCCGAAGTCCACGCATTGTGCACTCTGCTTCAGCCTCTCGTAGCAGCGATAGACCTCCGCGACCTCGAGCGTCTTGTCGGCCTCCTCCGCGCGAGCCGCGGGAACGCTGTCCCGCATCGCCCTTGCCAGGCGACCGTACTTTTCGGCATCGACCACCTCATCCTTGGCCCGCGAGATGGCAGCTAGAATGTCGGCGATCTTTTGCGTCGGATCGTACAGATTGCGGTAGTGCTGCAGCCCCAGCTTGGGAAACTCGTTCTCGATCAGCTCTACCGCTTCGGTCTTGTCCATGAGCCGAGGGTCGGGAGGCAGCCCAAGCTCCACGTGGAAGCGGCGGATGATGTCCAGGCCGAACGCGTGGAACGTACCGATCCACATCGCCGAGGCTTCCACCGGACGCTTGCGCGCGAGTCTGCCGGCCATCTCGCCTGCGGCCTTGTTCGAGAACGTCAGGACGAGAATGCGGCGCGGGTCGACCCCGTCGGCCAGAAGCGACTCGATCCTGGCGGTCAGTGTCTGTGTCTTGCCGGTGCCCGGACCGGCCTCGAGCATGTAGGCGTCGCCACGATGCGCGGCGGCGTCCGCCTGCTCCTTGTTGAGGGGTC
The DNA here is from genome assembly GCF_947648125.1 of uncultured Bradyrhizobium sp. Classification (GTDB taxonomy): domain Bacteria; phylum Pseudomonadota; class Alphaproteobacteria; order Rhizobiales; family Xanthobacteraceae; genus Bradyrhizobium. The sequence goes on from NZ_CANSMR010000023.1 coordinate 38,528, forward strand.
TGGCGGCTTCGTTCTTTTCCGCCGGAGGCGCGATCGCCGGCAGAAGGACCGCATCAAGGAGCTGCTGCGCCACCACGTCGAAAGGCGCGCCCAGACGTGCCGCGATATCCGAAGCCGTCATTCCCCCGTCGACGTGGAGCTTTTTGGCGACCGGGCGGGGAAGGAGAAATTCCCGAGCGAACAGGTCCATCTGGACTTCGCGCCGCTGCCGCCGGCCGTAATCAACGACGCGATCGACGCCGGTCGGCGACGGCTCCGCGGGGCGCGTCGGATCGATTTCGGGCGTGCCCTCTTCGTCGGTCGCGTCGCCGAGTTCTGCGTGCGCGACCTCGTGCATCACTAGGAAAGCTTGCTCGAATGGGCTTCCGGTATCTTCGTGCACGATCAGGCGATGCGCCGCAACGAGGGTCGCTCGGCTTCCATCGAGGACGGTAGCGCCCACGGATGTCGGTTCGACATCGAAGCCTCGCCGGTTGGCTTCCGCCACCGCGAAGTCGTAAGGGCGCCATGGATCGTTGCCGAGTTCCACGGCCCGCTTGTGAAGATCGGCCGCCCTCTGCCTTCCGAGTTCGACCGCATCCACGTTCAGTCTTCCTCCGAAACGAGATCGGAGATGACATCCTCCGAAACCTTGGCCTCGCGTAGAGCTTGCTCGAGACTGACCTTCTCGTCGGTCGAGGGGCGGCCATCCGCCTTGTAACTCCGCGAAGCGGCCATCTGCGGCCCCGAAAGTGCTTGAACGAGGCCGTCGACGGTCGCGTCGAACAGAAGCGCCAATCGCCGACGGGTGCGCGACGAAATCGTCTCGATTGCGACCTTGCACTCGAGAATCGCCGTGATGATCTGGCGCGGTACGCGAAGCTCCTTCGCGGCCGCGCGCTGTTGCTCAACCGTTGGGGTCGCAAAAGGGGCGGACGTCGGATCTCCGGAATACCTGCGCACGGCTTCGTCGATCCAGGCAATCTCCCGTTTGGAGAGAGGTTCGTCTTGCCCGATCTCGCGGGACAACTCGCGCGAAAGGTCGACGAGCGCCTCCGCGTACTGAGGATAATCCTTCAGATACCTCTTGAAGGTAGCGGCGTCGTGGCTTGGCTCGGCGGCGAAGGCATCGAGCACGTCTTCTTCGCGTGGAACGGATTTCATCTCTGATCTCCTTCCAGGATGCGTCTCAAAACGGCGTATGCCTTGTCCCGGTTGAGCCTGATCGTCTTTTCGACCTTGCCCAGCGTCTTCGAGATGGTCACGGCGTACTGGTCGCTGGTCGAATCGATGGGGACTTCCTTTCGGAGCATTTGGACGATCCTCTGCTGTAGGGGTGGCAGAGTATCAATCGCACTGTCCAGTCTCGACCGGTAATCTCGGTCCTCGATTTTCCCGGTTTCGAACGGATTATAGTTCCCTATCGCCTTGACCACGTCGTTGGATAGTTCGCCAGTCTCTTCGTCATGGAGGGAGGCTTCCCGCTTCTGCTGGCGTCCGACCTTCCTCAGCGCATCGGTGCGGAGCCTGGCAATCCCCTTGTCGAATCGGATCTCGAAGAAGTCGAGCTGCTCCGAATACACGTTCCGGTCGGAGCAGATGAGCACGTTGAGACGATGCAGGACGAGATCGTTGGCTTCGGCCCGGCTCGACGAGACATGTTGTTCGCTTCCCGACCGGGGCAGACGGCGCGTCGCACGTTCGAGCAGAATGCCGTATAGGGCGGAGAACCGGGCTTGGCTGTTGTCCCGGTGGCTGGCTCGCAAGTAATGCAGAACGCACTCGCTGCGCACGTAGTCCAGGTCCGACTCGTCCGTGATCCGGCACCTCCGCAGAAGCTCGTCGCGCGACACCTGCTCCAGGGCAGTTAATTGTGCCTGCACCTCCGCGGGACGATGATATGGCGATCCGTCGAGTGATTGTTTTCGGAGCGGGGACGGCAAATTGGCCTTCAAATAGTTGAAAAAAAGTGATTCCGCAACCTAAGGGAAGGATTCGATCTTGGGAACCTAAACTTTAGACGGCCGCTTTCGGCGCTCGTCTGAGATCTATGCTGGCAGCGACCCGTTCGCAAAGCGAGAGATATTATTGGCAGCGAGCGCGTGCGACGCGACGGACTGGCTTCGCGAATTCAAGGAAGACTTCGAAGGCATGGATGCCTAGCAGAAACGCGCTTTCCTATTTTGCGCCCGATCATTTCCTGCCGACGAGCGCAAGTTCTTTATCAACAGGTGGAACTACCCACGCCCGTTTGACGCCATCGTAGCGAAGTGAGCAAAGAAGGGTCCCTAGACCGGGGAGAATTGTCCGCGTTCAAGCGATTCTGCGAGGAAGGGCTTCCACTTCCTGTTACGCTCCTAGATCATATTTTGGGATCTTCATGATCTCGCGATAGGCAGTCTCGATCCAGGCATCGCCGTAGTCGGACGCGACTTTGTCACCGGCGTGGCCCTGGATGATGTTCTGGACATCGATGTGCATGTCCACATGGCGCGCGAGCGACGAGAAGCGGTGCCGCCAACCGTGGTTGGGAGCTACCTTCTTATCGGTGACGCCCACCTCCTCGCTCCTGATCCACTCGCCGAGGCGTTCGCCGGTCTTCCGGAAATGCTTGCCAGCATCCCTGCCTCCACGAGAACGACCGGGATCGTAGAAGAGCGGCTTCCCTTTGCGGGAATCCTTGTATGCGAGCAGCCCTTCTTTGATGAGATGGTCATGCAGCGGCACTTCGCGATACTCACCCATCTTTGCCGCGTCGGCGTCGATCCGGATGTAACGGATACCCTTCTTGGTCTGGAAGTCGGAAGGCAGCAACTGGGTGATCTCGTTCACGCGGGCGCCCGTATAGGCGCAGATCCATGGCACCCAGCGTCTTGCCTTTGCATGCTCCTCAGACATGTTGGAGGGTGCCGGCGCCAACGTCGCCTGGAGAATCAGCAACGCTTCTTCTTCGGTAAAGCCTTTCTCACGCTGCTTTACCTTCTTTCTCACTCTGACCGTGACTTCCTTCGCCACGTTCTGCGACAACTTCCTCTGCTGCTTCGCATACTTAAGCGTGGCTTTGACAGCCGCGAGATACGAATTCTTGATTGTCCTGGGGTCGAGCGTCTCCTCGGGCTTTTTTGCCTCCCTGTCCTTCTTCGATTGCTTTTTCTTCGTTATGAGCAGCTTGTCCTTCCAAGCGATCAGGTCATCTTCCGTCAGACGTGCGAGATCGTCATGGCCTACGAAGGTCGTCAACGACTTGATCTTCGCGCTCCATGACCGTCGGGTCTTGTCGTCGATCTGAGCCTCGTCCGCGTAGCGATCGAACATGTCCATGGCGCCGACCTTGCCATCGCTAACGAGGACCTCCGGCTTGGCAAAGTCGTCGGCCTTGGGATCCTCCTTCCAATCCTTCGAGGCATTGCGCCGAAGCTGCTCGGCCGCAAGGTGCTTGGCGTGTACGAACTCGTCGATGAACTGATTGAAGGTGTCGCCGACGAGATGGTAACCCTTACGATCAAGGAAGGATCGGGCTTCTGCTCCGAACGAGAACCGCATGTGGCTGCGCCCCGGAAACCGCCGCGCAATCTTCTCGCGGTCCCGCTTGAGCATCAGCTCCCAGTCGAACGGCGAGCCCGGATTGTCGCGATGCTTCGCGACCATCTCCCTGTAGAACTCGCCCGACAATGCTGAGAGTTGGCGTTGCGAGAGCTGCACGGACTGGCGCCCGTGCAGATGCTCATGCCACATCCGCTCGAGCTTGGCGGTCTCCTCCACGAAGCGAAGCCCCGCCAGTTCCGGATCGGCCGTACCAAGCGAGAACTTGATCTCGCGTTTGCCCATGAAACCAACCAGCCGCGCAGGAACGCGTCGCCTGAACCAGAAATTGTCGCTGCGTGGGTTTTTCCAAGGTTTCGTCATTTTGAACGCCATCGTGGTCCACCTTTGTGTACCACCGGGCGTTTGCAGAAAGCCTTATTCTACCGATCGAATTTGAATTATTGGCGTTTTTGGGAGGGACTGGCGGAGAGAGTGGGATTCGAACCCACGGTACGGTTTCCCGCACACACGCTTTCCAAGCGTGCGCCTTAAGCCACTCGGCCATCTCTCCGGGAGGCCTCTCTTGAAGGGCTGAGGCGGATTTTGCAAGGGCCGCGCGGCCGGGGCGCGAAATTTCCCCAATGGATTGAAAATATTGGGTAAATTGGCGGCGACATCAACTGCGCCTTGCGGCCTCGGTTGCCGCCGTGCGCGATTCTGGCCGCTGGCCGGTCAAAGAACCGCGCAAATCAGGCCATGCAATCGGTCGGCCGTTCCTCGTCACGCCCAGGTGCGTAATTGCATACCCCGGCGCATGCGGCTTCACCCCCGAGCTTTCCACCTTTGCTCGGGGGCCCATGGGTGCGATCGGCACCCGGCTTTCCCTGCGTCCTCTGTTCAAGAGAGGGCGAAGCAAGATGCAAGACTGGGACAATCATGTCGCGAGAATGCGAATGCATGGCCTCCCGACCGTGCCACAACTTCGGTGTCGTCCTGGCGAAAGCCAGGAGCCATAACCACAGACGGTTATCTTGAAAGACGGTGGAACGACGAGTCCCGTTCACGACACAGGCCGCGGAGTATGGGTCCCTGCTTTCGCAGGGACGACGCCCGGAAGAAGCCGCGACATCTCAAGAACAGGCGTCTCTGGAATACTGGATCACCCGCATGCGCATGCGCGGGTGATGACACCGAAGATGCTGTTTGACATTTTGAATCGGAAGACACGATACACGACGATGGGCCAGCGCTGGTGTGCCCATCCTCGCTGTACGCTGGCGAGCCCGTGCTCGCTCAGTGATATCGCGCGGCAAAATCCGCCGTGCGGCGCGGCCACAGGCTCGGTGGCTCCGGCAGCGCCGCTGTACCCGCACTGTGCGTATCCTGCAGCGCCTCGATGAAATCGGCAAACCATTGCTGGATGGTGCCGCTGTTGAGCTTCTCCATCATGGCTTCCCAGCGCATCCGCCGCTCGGTCAGCGGCATCGCGAGCGCCGTCGCCAAAGTGCGCGCCATGCCGTCGATGTCATGCGGATTGACTAGCAACGCGGCGTCGAGCTCGTTCGCCGCACCGGCGAATTTCGACAGCACCAGCACGCCGGGGTCGGCCGGATTTTGAGCGGCGACATACTCCTTGGCGACAAGGTTCATGCCGTCCTGCAACGGCGTCACCACACCGACCTGCGCGGTACGGTAGAGCCCCGCGAGCACGCCCTGGCCAAAGCCCTTGTTGAGGTAGCGGATCGGCGTCCAATCGACCTCGCCATGCACGCCGTTGACGTCGGTGACGAGCTTTGCGACCTCGCTCGCGAGATTGCCATAGGCCTCGATCGCACCGCGCGACGGCGTTGCGATCTGCAGCAGCGACACCGAACGCTTCAAGTTCGGATGCAGCGACCACATCCGGTCGAACGCCTTGATGCGGTTAACCAGACCCTTGGAATAGTCGAGCCGGTCGACGCCGATCGCGAGCTTCTCGCCGTTGAGGCTGCGTCGCAACCTCGTCACGTCGGGATGCATCATCGCCTTGGTTGCCTGCTGCGCGAATTTTCCGGGATCGATGCCGATCGGAAACACCGCAGCGCGCGTGCGGCCGAACGACGAATTGATCACGCCGTCGCGCACCCCGAAATCGAGATCGTTCTGCACATAACTCAGGAAGTTCTCGCAGTCCTCATCGGTCTGGAAGCCGATCAGGTCATAGGACAGCATCGCTTCGATCAGCTCGCGATGATTGGGCACGCCGGCGATCACCGCGCGCGCCGGCCACGGCGTATGCAGGAAGAAGCCGACCGGCTGCGTGACGCCGAGATCGCGCAACTCGGCACCGAGCGCGAGGAAATGATAGTCCTGGATCCAGAACACGGAATCAGGCTTGCGGAAGCGCAGCAACGCGCGCGCCATGAACGCGTTCACTTCGCGATAGCTCTTATAGTCTTCGTGCGACGCACGTATCAGATCGGCGCGCGAATGCATCGCGGGCCACAGCGCCGAATTGGCAAAGCCTTCGTAGTAGCCGCCGTAGTGCGCGGCCGGCAGATCGAGCATCGCCAGCGCGCCGGCGCCGAGAGCTTCGACTTCTGCAAAAGGTTCCTTCAAGTTCCCGTCGCGAACACGCCCACTGGAACCAACCCAGATTGCCCCTGTCTTTTCCACCACCGGCAACAAGGCCGCAGCCAGCCCCCCCGTCATGGGTTCATTGGGTTTTCCGCGCGAGACGCGGTTCGATACGACGACGAGGTTCACCCGGTCCCCTCCTGTTGGTCAACTCGCGTATTAACAACCATTCATCAAGATGGTTCCTGATCAAGGAATCTCCCAAATGAAACCAAATTCTGGCGAAGACGCATGGAACTCACGGGAACTCGCGAAAAGAAAAATTCATGCGAGGTCGCTCACACGACGCAAAAGCACCGCATTCGAATCGGCTGTGATGAATCTGACTCGTTAGGACAGGCCCACGGCCCTATCATCGTCGAGCAGCTGCGCGAGAAACTCGCGCACGTCACTCGGCCCATCGAAATGTCCGGCGACGCCGGTGGCGCGGCGGCCGACGGAGAATGCGAGACCGTTGAAATCGGGCATGATCGCGAACACGGTCTCGTCGGTGACGTCATCACCGATGAAGAACGGGCGGCGTCCCTTGAACGGTTCATGCGTCATCAGCTCGCGCACGCCGGTGGCCTTGGTGAAGCCGGAATGCTTGATCTCGCAGACGCTCTTGCCCGGCAACACCTCGATCGGCGCATTCGGCAGCTCGGCGCGGATCAGCGACACCGCTTCATAGATCGCCCTCTCCGCCTGCGGCGCCAGCCGATAGTGCAGCGCCAGCGAATAGCCCTTGTCCTCGAGCAGAATGCCGGGGCTGAGCTTGGCAATCGCGGCGAGGCGGCGCTTCAATTCCTTGTCGAGCGGCGGCGCGTGCGCGGCGACCGCCTCGCTGTCCGGTTGCAGCCGCATCTCCGCGCCATGGCCGCCGACTGCGGGAAACTGCTCCGGCGCGAAGATCAGATCGATATCGTTGAGCGAACGGCCGCTGACCAGCGCCAGCGCGCCTTGGGTGCGCTCATGCAACTGCTTCAGCGTCGTCGCGAGCTCCGGCGGCACCCAGACCTCGCGCGGCGTCGCGGCGAAATCGAGCAAGGTGCCGTCGATGTCGAGCAACACCGCGGTGCGATCCAGCGGCGGAATCAGTGATGCCGGCGCCGGCGCGCTGCCGGTCGTAGCATTGGGGGTGATGTCGTCTTCCTGGGGCATTTCGGCCACGTCATGCTTCGTCATAGTCTACTCCACAAATGCCAACGGCCGCGCGACGGATTCGAGCGGTTTTCGCTCGGCCGCGACGGCATAGCGCCATGCGACCGCGGCGGCGACCATCATCAGTGCCGACCCCAGCAGGTAGCCGGCGAAGACGCTGTTGCGCGACCCGGTGTCGATCAGCACGCCGAACAGTGCCGGTCCAATCACGCCACCGATCCCGGTGCCGACAGCATAGAAGATGGCGATCGCGAGTGCGCGAACCTCGAGCGGAAACGTCTCGCTGACGGTCAGATAGGCGGCGCTCGCGGCCGGCGAGGCGAAGAAGAAGATCACCATCCAGGCGATGGTCTGGGTCTGCGCGCTGAACACGCCGATCGAGAACAGATAGCCGGACAACGCCAGCAGCACGCCCGAGATGCCATAGGTCAGCGCGATCATGGTGCGGCGGCCAAGCGTGTCGAACAGGCGGCCGAGCAGCAGCGGCCCAAGAAAATTGCCGGCAGCGAACGGCAGGATGTACCAGCCGACATTGCTGGCGGCGATGCCGAAGAAATCGGTCAGGATCAGTGCGAAGGTGAAGAAGATCGCGTTGTAGAAGAACGCCTGCGCGGCCATCAGCGTCAGTCCGACCAGCGAGCGCTGCCGGTAGGTCGAAAACAGCGTCACCGCGACCTCGCGCAGCGGCGTGTGATCGCGCATCCGGAGCTTGATCTTCTCGAAGCCCTCGCCCGGCTGTTCGTGACCGAGCACGGAAGTCTCGATATCGGCGACGATCCTGTGGGCCTCTTCGGGGCGTCCATGGATCATCAGCCAGCGCGGGCTTTCCGGAATCCACATCCGCATCAACAGCACGACGAGGCCGAGCACCGCACCGGTAAAATAGGCGATCCGCCAGCCGTGATCCGGCGCAAGCAACGCAGGATCGAGCAGCACGATGGCGCTCAACGCACCGATCGCAGCGCCGATCCAGAAGCTGCCGTTGATGACGAGATCGGTCCAGCCGCGATAGCGCGCCGGCACCAGCTCCTGGATGGTCGAATTGATCGCAGTGTATTCGCCGCCGATGCCGGCACCGGTGAGAAAGCGAAACAGTGCGTAGCTCGCGACGTTCCACGACAGCGCGGTCGCAGCCGTCGCCGAGAGATAGAACGCGAGCGTGATGAAGAACAGCTTCTTGCGGCCGATCCGGTCGGTGAGCCAGCCGAAGCCAAGCGCGCCGAGCACGGCGCCGGCGAGATAGGCGCTGCTGGCAAGCCCGACATCGGCGTTGGAGAAGCTCATCGTCGGGCTCTCCTTCAGCGCTCCCGACAGCGCACCGGCGAGCGTCACTTCGAGCCCGTCGAGAATCCAGGTGATGCCGAGCGCCAGCACGACGCGGGTGTGGAAACCGCTCCAGCTCAGATTGTCGAGGCGAAGCGGAATTGAGGTCTCGATGATGCGGCCGTCATTTGGCGTGTCTGGAGCCACGCCCTCGTGCGTCGTCGCCGAGCTCAACTGTGTCCGCTGCAGTGTCATCAGAACCGGCCAATGAGAAAAGCCCCGGAACGCTGTGTTCCAAGGTTCTCTTTCCCAGGATTGCGGCAAACGGAGTGCCCGCCACGCGACGTCAACGCCGCAGCCCGGCAAGGGTTCCGCAATGCGGGAGAGCGAGGAAAATCGCCGTATTGCTGACAACGGTTCGAAAGAAATGATCCCGTCGCCCCGGCGAAAACAATTGTTTCCGTCGTCCTGGCGAAAGCCAGGACCCATACGCCGCGGCCATGGCAATGGGCACGCAGCGAATTGCACGTATAACAATAACGATTGGTGGTTATGGGTCCCGGCCTGCGCCGGTACGACGATAATCGATAGACCTGCGCCCTACGCCGCGCGGATGTTCGCCATGAAGCGGTCGAGCTCCTCGCGCAGCCGCGAGCTCTCGACCGACAGCGAGCGGGCCGAGTTCAGCACCTCTTCGGAGGCGGCTCCCGTCTCGGTGGCGCCGCGGTTAACCTGGGTGACGCTGGAGGCGGCTTCCTGGGTGCCCTGCGCGACGTTCTGCACGCTGCGCGCGATCTCCTGCGTTGCCGCGCTCTGCTGCTCGACCGAGCTCGCGATGTTGGTCGCGATCCCGGAGATCTGTCCGATCGTGCCGCCGATCTCCTTGATCGCGGCGACCGATTCCTGCGTCGCGGCCTGCATGCCCGAGATGTGGGTGGAGATCTCGTCGGTGGCTCTCGCGGTCTGGCTCGCCAGCGACTTCACTTCCGATGCAACCACAGCGAAGCCGCGGCCCGCATCACCAGCACGCGCGGCCTCGATGGTGGCGTTCAGAGCCAGGAGGTTGGTCTGCTCGGCGATCGCCGTGATCAGCTTGACCACATCGCCGATCTCCTGCGCGGCGCGCGAGAGCTTGCCGATCCGGGCATCGGTCTGCTCGGCCTGGCGCACGGCGGAATCGGCGATCTGGCTGGATTCCTTGGCACGGCGGCCGATCTCGTCGACCGAGGCTGACAACTCCTCGGTCGCGGACGCGACCGACTGCATGTTGCTGGAGGCCTCCTCGGAGGCGCCGGCGACCTGGCTCGACAGGTTCTGCGTGGTCTCGGCCGTGCGGGTCAACGTACCGGCCGCGGATTCGAGCTGGACGGCGGACGCCGATACGTTGGAGACGATCGAGCCAACGGCCGATTCGAATTCATCGGCAAAACGAATGAGCTCGGCGCGCCGCGCGGTGGCGCTCGCCTTGTTCTGCGCTTCCTGGGTCGCGGCGTCGCGCTCGGCCTTGGCGACCGCCTGGACCTTGAACTCTTCCACAGCGCCGGCCATCTCGCCAAGCTCGTCGCGACGACCGAGGCCCGGCAGCACCACGTCGAAATTGCCGGCCGCAAGCTCGCGCATCGCCGCGCACATCGCCGCGATCGGGCGCGAAATGCCCTTGCCGAGCAGGAACGCCCACACCAGCCCGAGCACGAAGCTGCCTGCGGCAAGCATCAGGATCAGCTGCTCGGTCTCGCCGATCATGGAATGCGATTCGGTCTCGAGCCGCTTCTGGTCGGCGAGCAGGTCGGACTTCATCGCCGCCGCACCCTGGCTGATGGCGGCAGCCGATTCCGTCATCTCGACGGTCAATTCGTCGATCGACTTCGCATTCGCGATCAGCTTGGCCAGCGCCTCGCGGTACTCTTCAAGCAGTCCGGTGATGTCCTTCACGCCCTGGGTGATCCGCTCGTTCTTCGAGGTGATCCCCTTCACGAGATTGTCGGCGAATTTCAGCCGGGCGAGCGCGCTGGAGGCGACCGTCTTGTCGCCGTTGACGACGAACGTGTTGACGGCGCCGGTGATCGACTGCAACTGATCGGAAACTTTCTTGGCGCCGAACTGAATCGACTGCAGCTCGGAATCGTCGGCGTTGCTCGGCAGATCGTCGAGCTTATAGCGCATCGAAGTCGCACTGCGGACCAGCTTGTTCTGCGCGGTCTGCGCGCTCTCGTCCTTGGTGCGGACGATCTCGGCAAAGATCTTGGTGAAGGCGCGGAATTCGCGCTCCAGCTTGGTGACCTGCTCGAGCCGGGCCGGATTGGTGGTGCCCTTCATCGACGCCAGGATGGCGTCCTTCAGGCTGGCCTCGGCAGCGAGCGCGGCCTTGGCGTCGTCCTCCTTGCCGGTCGCGACGTAGTAGCGCGCCAGCGAACGGTAGGAGATCAATTCGCGATCGATGTTGCGGGCGAGGTCGGCTTCCGCGACGCTCTGGCGGTAGGAGCCGACGCCGGCGGAGACCCGCTCGAAGCCCATATAGGCAAAGCCCATAGTGGCCGCCGACAGCGCCAGCGTGACGGCAAAGCCGAGCATGATCTTGGCTTGAAATCTGAGGGTTGGGAACCTGATCGACAGCGATCGCTTGAGTCCCGGCATTCCAACCCCCGTCTTCATTCTGAAAACCACGCAGGGTCCGGCAGCAACCCGCCCCAGCCCCCGGAGGGCAAAACTAAGGCAGAATCAATAAGGCCCGGTAAATGGGCAACAGGTCAGCCAATTCGGTGCGCTACTACCTTGGTCGGGCTCGGAGGGTGGGCAAGGTGATTGACGCGCGGGTCCCGCCCGATAGTTTAGAACCGATCAAACCTGTCCCTGCCCGGGCCGGGAGAACACATCGGGAGGTGTCCCATGTCATCGCGTCGAGCGGCGCCGTTGGCGCTTGCGGCGGGCGCAGCTGCCGGCGAAGTCGCCCGGCCAATGACATTTCCCCTCACGACCTAGAACCGGCGGGCCTGACCGCAACCGATCGCGGCATGGCCCGTATGCCCTTTCGACCCGCGCTGTCACGACAGGCCGCGCCAAGAAAAACAAAAAATTCTGGTCAGGGAGAACGCCTTTGGCGAAGCAGAACGGCAGCGCCACCGACAGCATCGTCGTGGTGCAGGCAAAGACCGACGGGCCGCGGCAAGCAGCCGACGAGATCGCGCGCCAATTGGCAGCGGCTGATCTCGCCATGCTCGTCGTGTTCGTGTCGCCGTTCTATGACCCGAAGGAATTTATTGCCGAGCTGTCGAGGCAGATGGGCGACGTTCCGATCTTCGGCTGCACCACGGCCGGCGAACTGTCGCCCGGCGGCTGGGACGAGGACAGCGTGGTCGCGATGGGCTTCAACGCCGCCGATTTCGTCATCGCGGCCCGGCCGCTGTTCGATCTCGCGACGTTCCGGGTCGATCATGGCCGCTCGATGTGCACCGAGTTGCAGAGCGAATTCGCGCAACGCACCGAGCATTGCGACCACACCGAGGATGCCTTCGGGCTGCTCTTCATCGATGGCATGTGCCAGCGTGAGGAAACCATCATGTCGGCGATCTATGCATCGCTCGGCGACATTCCGGTGGTCGGCGGCTCCGCCGGCGACGGCCTGCGCTTCGAGAAGTCGTGGGTGTTCTACGGCGGCGAAGCCTTTACCGACGCTGCCGTCCTGATCCTGATCCGGACGCGGCTGCCGTTCCGCACGTTCAAATGCGACCATTTCGAGCCGACCTCGACCAAGATGGTGGTGACCGAGGCCGACATCGAGCACCGCATCGTCAAGGAATTGAATGCCGAGCCAGCCGCGCTGGAATATTCCCGCGCCGTCGGCCTCAGCGACAGCAAGCTCGAACTGTTCTCCTTTGCCGCGCATCCGGTCCTGGTGCGCGTCGGCGGCGCCTATTACGCACGGTCGATCCAGCGAACGAATCCCGACGGGTCGCTGCAATTCTTCTGCGCGATCGACGAGGGCATGGTGCTGACGGTGGCGCGCGAGCGTGACCCGATCGACGTGACTAGCCGCCTGCTCAAGGAGCTGACCGAGGATCTCGGCGAGGTCTCGATGTTCATCGGCTTCGAATGCGTGCTGCGCCGGCTCGATGTCGAGCAACGCCAGCTGTCGCGGGAGATGTCGGAGCTCTATCGCCGCAACAAAGTGATTGGCTTTCAGACCTATGGCGAGCAGTATCGCTCCATGCATGTCAACCAGACACTGACCGGCATCGCCATCGGCAAGCGGGCTGTCGCGCCGCAATGACCGACAGCAAGACCACGCGCATTGCGGCCCTCGAACGCGAAACCGAGAAGCTGCGCAAGATCAACGCGGCGCTGATGTCGCGCGTCGAACGCTCGACCGACCAGCAGCTCAACGCCTTTTCCCTGTTCGAGACCGCGATTGCGCTGGATCAGCAGGTGCGCGACCGCACCCAGCAACTCAAGCAGGCGCTGCAATCGCTGGAGAAAACCAACGGACGCCTGCTGCAAGCCAAGCAGCAGGCCGAGGCAGCGAGCTCGCTGAAATCATCGGTGCTGGTTTCAGTGACGCACGACCTGTTGCAGCCGCTCAATGCGGCACGGCTGACACTGTCCGCGCTGACCGAGATGGCCAACGAGCCCAAGAGCGTCGCGCTGACCGACCAGATCGACCGTTCGCTGGCGACGCTGGAAGACATGCTGCGGACGCTGCTCGACATCTCGAAGCTCGATGCCGGCGTGCTCAGGCCCGAATTCGGTCCGGTCGCGATCGCCTCGCTGTTCGAGCCGCTGGAGCACGAGTTTGTGGCGACCGCCGCCAAGCGCAACCTCGGATTCCGGATCGTGCCAACGTCGGCGGTGGTTCGCTCCGATCCGCTGATGCTGCGCCGGATCCTGCAGAACCTCTTGGCCAACGCGCTACGCTACACCCAGCGCGGCACCGTGCTGATGGGATGCCGCCTCAAGGGCGACGACATCTGCATTGAGGTGCATGACACCGGGCCTGGCATCCCGGAAGCCCAGCGCGAAGCCATCTTCGTCGAGTTTCAGCGCGGCGACGCCGGCGCCAGCGACAAGGCAGGCATCGGGCTTGGCCTTTCGATCGTGCGCCGGTTTGCCGACCTGCTCGGCCACAACATCAGGCTGAGTTCGCGCGCCGGCAAAGGCTCGGTGTTCTCGGTCACCGTGCCGCGCACCTTCGATCCGGTTGCGATCCCGGTGCGCGAACAGGCCAGCGTCGACTATCGCTATGGCGGCATGGAAGGCGCCAAGATCCTGCTGATCGAGAACGACCTCTCGAGCGCCGAGGGCCTCGCCCATCTGCTGGAAAAATGGGGCTGCGACGTCGCCGTGACGATCTCCAAGACCGAGGCGCTCGAGCGCATCCACGCGCTGGACGGCATTCCCGACGCCATCATCGCCGACCTGCACCTCGACAATGGCGAGACCGGCATCCAGGCCGTCGACGTGATCCGCGGCGAAATCAACGCCAAGGTTCCTGCGATCATCGTGACCGCCGACTACTCGGCCAAGGCCGCCTCCGACGTCTCGGCCTTTGGACACGAATTGCTGAAGAAGCCGATCAAGCCCGCCGAGATGCGCTCGCTGTTGTCGTTCCTGCTGGCGGCGGAGCAGTCGGGTGCGCGGTTATGATTCCGCGCTATGCGGCGGCGAGGCCGTCACCGGCGCGTGGTCGTGCTTGCCGAAATCCAGTTTCGACAGCGCGATGATGGCCTCGGTCCGGCTGCGCACGCCGAGCTTCCGCAGGATCTCCGAGACGTGCACCTTCACGGTGGTGACCGAGATATCGAGCTGGTAGGCGATGTGCTTGTTCTGCAGCCCGCGGCAGATCATGTCGAGCACGCGAAGCTGCTGCGCGGTGAACTGGCCGAGCTGCTGCACCAATTGCTTGGTGTCGGCCTGCCCCTTCCGTGCGGCAGCCGAATCGCGGAAACGGGTCGGCAGGCACACCTCGCCTTCGAGAATGCCGCGCAGCAGGCGCGCCAGCTCGAGCTTCGGCGTCGACTTCGGAATGAATCCGGAAATGCCGAGCGAGATGGCGCCGCCGATGATCCGGGAATCGTCATGCGCCGACACGATCACGAGCGCGCTGCGCGGCGCCGCGGCACGCACCCGGTAGGCGCCGAGCAGGCCAGTTGTTCCCGGCATCGACAGATCGAGCAGGATCAGATCGAGGCCGTCGCGCGCGGCGATCACGTCGAGCGCGCCATCGATCGAGGTCGCCTGCAGCACCTCGGCGTCGGGAAACTCGGCCCCGATCACACCGATCAAGGCAGCACGGAACAGCGGGTGATCCTCGACGATCAGCAGTCGAGGCGCACCCGCTCTATCGACCGGCGGCTCGTCCGCCAGGGGCGCGGTCGTGGTCAATGCTGCGCCGTCCTCCCTCGAATGCTCATGACAGCTATCGTTGGCATGACGTTATCTCAAAGCCGATCGTCAGCCTATAGGCGGATAGTCAATGCGCCCGCCTCGCAGTGCAGCAAGGCTAGGGTGCCTTCTCCGCCTTGGCTCCCGCGCAGGCGTCGGGGACCGGCAGCGGAATCTTGCCGAGCTCGATGATCGCCTTGTTGCGGCTGAACAGCTTCAGCTTGCGCAGGATCTCGGTCACATGTGCCTTCACCGTGGATTCCGCGAGCTTGAGCTCGGAGGCGATCTCGCGGTTCTGCAATCCGCGGATGATCAGGTGAAGTACGCGGATTTGCTGCGGCGTCAGCTTCTGGATCCGCTCGCGCAGCGTCCGCGCGGTCTCGGACTGATCCAGTGCGCCGACCGCGACGAAATCCCGCGGCGCCGAGACCGACCCGCTCAGCACGCGGGCGATCGCCTGCGACAGCTCGCCGAGCGAGGTCGACTTCGGCAGATACCCGACCGCACCCATTTCCAGGGCCTCGCGGATGGTGTGCTTGTCCTCTTCACTGGAGACGATGGCGATCGGCAGCCGCGGATAGCGATCCCTGATCTTCTGGAAGCCGGAGAAGCCGACGACGTCGGGCAGCAGCAGATCGAGCAGCGCGAGGTCGATATTCGGCTCGCTGGCGAGGATGCCAAGGGCCTCCTTGATCGAGGTCGCTTCATAGATCCGGGCATCGGGATGCGAGATGCGGATGGCGTTGCCAAGCGCCTCCCCAAACAGGGGGTGATCGTCGATGATCAGGAACCCCATCATGAGGACCCTCGCACTGCTCGAGCCGTTTCCGTTCCGATTGAATCGGAACGGGGCTCTAGATTCTTGTTTTGACGCGTTTTCCTCACGCGAACCGGTATCCACTTCGCTCGAAAACGCTTCTATTGCGGATCGCGGCAGCTAGTTCGACCCGCCGGTATCCTGCACACTCTGCAGATAGGCATATACGTTTCTGAGCTCGTCGTCGCTGAAGACGTCCTTCCAGGCCGGCATGCCCTTGGCCGGCCGCCCGTCATGGACCGTCTTCCAGAATGTCGCTTCCATGTCGTCAGCATAGCGCTTCTTGAGCAGCCTGAGATCGATCTTTCGCTCGGCCTGCACCGCGTCCGGACCGTGGCAATGGGCGCAGGTGCCGTTGAAGACCTCCCGCCCCGCATTGGCGTCCCCTTTGGCATCCCCGGCGGTTGCGGCGGTCTGGACCGGTTTCTCGACCGCGGCCGCCTGCCCGACCGTGACGGGTTCGCTGGCCCCAACCGACGACGTCGTTGCCCGATCCGCCTGGCCGAACTTCACCGGGGCGCCGTTTGGCACGCCGTATTTGGCGAACAGGGCGGAAATCTCCGGCGCCAGCGACGGCAGCACGCCGTCGACCTCATCGCGCAGCGCGCCGGACGCCTTGGCGAAGCCGATCGCGGTCGGCCAGAGCAGGCCGTCGCCCTCGGTGGACACGATCTGATACTTGTCGCCGTAGCTGGTCTTGTTCAGCCAACCCGCCACCGGCGCCCAGATGAAGGCGATGTCCACCTTGCCCTGTTCGAGGGCCGCCATGCCCTCCTCCGGGCTGAGCACTGTGACCTTCTGAATGTCGTCACGCAGGGCCAGCAGGTTCTGCGGCGTCGATTGATACTGCACCGCAACCCGCAATCCCTTGAGGTCGTCGATGCCGGTGAGCTTGCGCTCCCTGGCGCCGACCAGCGCGTAGCCTTCGTGAGCGATCGGCTTCGAGAAGATCACCGCCGGGCCCATGAAATCGTCGATCAGCGGCAGGCCGACCATGGCGTCGCACTGCTTGCTGAGCAGCGTCTCCCGCACGGTGCGCTTGCCGAAATAGGACTTGTACCAGTTGGTGCTCGCCGTCCGGCCGAGCTTCTGCGCCACGGCCTGGCCGATCTCGAGATAGAGGCCGGGCTTGCCCGGTTGGTCGCTCGAGAACGGCAGGTTGGTCGGGTCGGCACAGAGCCGCAGCGGCGGTTTTGCCTCGTCGGCGCCGGCCGCCAGGGCCGGCACCATAAGCAGGGCGGAAAGCAGCACGGTCCGGATTGCATGTTCCAACCGCGTGTTGCGCGAGGGGGTGCGCAGTTCGTTTCGGGCGATGCAGGACACGGACAATGCTGCCTCCTAGACGATTGTTTACTGCAGGGCGAACACGAACAGCGAGCCGCCTTCGGGCGCCGCGGCGACCATCTTCTTGCCGATGTCGCCGAGGAAGGCCGGCAGCGCCGCGGTGCGTCCGACCACGATCGCGACATACTGCTTGCCGTCGACCGAATAGGTCACGGGACCGGCGCCGATGCCGCTGCCGAGGTTCTTGCTCCACAGCACCTTGCCGTTCTTGGCATCGATGGCGCGGAAGTCGCCGTGCAGATTGCCGGAGAACACGAGGTTGCCGCCCGTCGTCAGCGTCCCGCCGTTGAAGGGCAGGTCTTCCTTGATGCTCCATACTTTCTTGTTGGCGATCGGATCCCAGGCCACGAGTTCGCCGAGGAAGCCGCCGGGGCCCGGCTTGGTCGGGAATTCGGCGCCGAGATAGAACACGCCGCGCTTGTAGTTTACGTCGCTAACCGACCAATCCATGCAGACGTTGTTGCTCGGAATGTAGACAAGGCCGGTCTGCGGGTTGAACGACATCGGCTGCCAGTTCTTGCCGCCGATCAGGTTCGGGCAGATATCCTTGGCGGGATGGCCGGGGCCGGGACGCTTGTCCGGATCCTCTTCCGCCCGCATCGTGTTGATGTCCCACTTCTTGGCCCAGTTGGCGAAGACGTATTTCTCGGCCGAGATCACCTTGCCGGTTTCCCGGTTGGCCACGAAGAAGAAGCCGTTGCGATCCGCCTTCATCAGAACCGGCGTCTCGGCGCCCTTGATCTTGAGGTCGGCGAGCAGCAGCTCGTTGACGCCGTCATAGTCCCAGGCGTCGGCCGGCGTGCCCTGGATGTGCCACTTGATCTTGCCGGTGTTAGGATCGATCGCCAGCGTCGAGGCGGTGTAGAGGTTGGTCAGCTTGCCGAAATTGCCGTCGCCGGTGGAGCGCACACCGGTGTTCCACGGTCCCGGATTGCTGGTACCCCAGTAGACGGTGTCGGACTTGGTGTCGTAGGAGCCGACCAGCCAGGCGGCGCCGCCGCCATGTAGCCCGGTGTCGCCCTTCCAGGTGTCGCTGCCGGGTTCGCCCGGTGCCGGCACCGTGAAGGTCTGCCAGAGCAGCTTGCCGTCCTTGAGATTGAAGGCCTGCAACGAGCCGCGGACGCCATATTCGCCGCCGCCGAACCCGGTGATGACCTTGTCGCGGACGATCAGCGGCGGCGAGGTGATGACCGAGCCCTGCTTGTAGTCGACCACGGTCGAGGTCCAGAGCTCCTTGCCGGTCTCGGCATCGAGCGCGGTCAGCTTGCCGTCGAGCCGGCCGACGAAGATCTTGCCGTCGGCATAGGACACGCCGCGGTTATTGACGTCGCAGCAGGCATATTGAAGCACGTCGTCCGGAATGTCGGGCTGCCAGGTCCATTTGCGCGCACCGGTCGCGGCATCGACCGCATAGACGTATTTAGGCCCCCACGACGTCGACACATACAGCGTCTTGCCGATCACCAGCGGCGACGACTCGTTGGAGCGCAGCGAGGCCAGCGACAGCGAATAGACCAGCTGCAGCTTGCCGGCATTCTCGGAATTGATCTGCTTCAGGGGGCTGAAGCGCGTATTGCCGTAGTCGTGGCCGGCGATCGCCCATCCGTTCGGATCGGACGCCGCCTTCACGACAGAATCATTCGCTTTCGACGCGCCAATGCTTGCCATCACCATGGCGACCAGCGACACACCGGCAAAGAAAATCCCGCTCCTCAGCTTCATTGGCTTCCTCCAATATGGTTTCGTTGCCGCGATGGATGCATCGCGCGCGCGGATCGATACCCAATTTCATGAACCAGCGATCTTCCGTCGCTGCGTCGACGATGAAAATGACAGCAACGCTATTGCGTCGTTATAGGCGGAAGGTAGTAGCATTCGCGGCGGCGATTTTCGGCGCGCCGTAGCACCGTCAGCCTGCCGAAAACCGCTTGCACTGCGGTGTGATTTCGTCGCGCCGGAGCATGCTCCCGGCAGCTTGCAAATTGCCCCTCGAACGGCTGCCTGCTAGGATCGGACGTACAGCCCGGCGCCTTCACGACAGGGCCGCACCTACGACTTTGATCGCGGTTACGTCCCATATGAAGCGTGGTCTACTGGGCCCATAACGAAGCTATTGGGAGAAACGCGTGTCTACAGTCAAACTGACGGTAAACGGCAGGGCGGTTTCGGTCGACGTCGAGGACCGGACCCTCCTCGTGCATCTCTTGCGCGAAAACCTCAACCTCACCGGCACCCATGTCGGCTGCGATACCAGCCAGTGCGGCGCCTGCGTCGTCCATGTCGATGGGCGGGCGGTGAAATCCTGCACCATGCTGGCCGGCCAGGCCGCCGGCTCCAACGTCACCACGATCGAAGGCCTCGCCAAGGGCGACGAGCTGCACCCGATGCAGGCGGCGTTTCGCGACAATCACGGCCTGCAGTGCGGCTATTGCACCCCCGGCATGATCATGTCCGCGGTCGATATCGTGCACCGCCATGGCGGCAAGCTCGACGAGGAAACGGTTCGCCACGAGCTCGAAGGCAACATCTGCCGCTGCACCGGCTACCACAACATCGTCAAGGCGGTGCTCGATGCAGCCGGCCGCATGAAGGTCGCGCAGGCCGCCGAATAGCCGGCCCACGCACTACACACAATCAAGCTCATCACCGCCGGTCTCGATGGAAACGGCGGCAAATCGAATCTCCGTCGGGAGGACTAGACTATGGGTGTTGAAGGCATTGGCGCACGTGTCGTGCGCAAGGAAGATCGCCGGTTCATTACCGGCCAGGGCCGTTACGTCGACGACGTTAAAATGGTCGGCATGAGCTATGCTCACTTCATCCGCAGCCCGCATGCACATGCCAAGGTCAAGGGCATCAACTCCGCCGAGGCGATGAAGATGCCTGGCGTGATCGCGGTGCTGACCGGACAGCAGATCGTCGACGACAAGGTCGGCAATCTGATCTGCGGCTGGGCCATCACCTCGAAAGATGGCTCGCCGATGAAAATGGGCGCGTGGCCGGCGATGGCGCCGGAGACCGTGCGCTTTGTCGGACAGGCGGTCGCGGTCGTGATCGCCGAGACCAAGAACCAGGCCAGGGACGCGGCGGAAGCCGTCGTCGTCGACTACGAAGAGCTTCCCGCGGTGGCCGACGTCAGGGCCGCGATCAAGTCGGGCGCTCCGCAACTGCATCCCGAAGCCCCCGGCAACATCGTCTATGACTGGCATATCGGCGACGAAGCCGCGGTCGGCGACGCCTTCAGCAAGGCCGCCAATGTGGTGACACTCGAGCTCACCAACAACCGCCTGGTGCCGAATGCGATGGAGCCGCGCGCGGCGGTTGCGCATTACGATCAGGCCGAAGAGCACTACACGCTCTACACGACCTCGCAGAATCCGCACGTCGCCCGCCTCGTGCTGTCGGCATTCTACAACATCGCGCCCGAGCACAAGCTGCGCGTGATCGCGCCCGATGTCGGCGGCGGCTTCGGCTCCAAGATCTACATCTACCCGGAAGAGATGGTGGCGCTGTGGGCCTCGAAGAAGGTCAACCGCCCGGTGAAATGGACCGGTGATCGCTCGGAGGCCTTCCTCACCGACGCGCATGGCCGCGACCATGTCTCGAAGGCGGAGATGGCGTTCGACAAGGACAACAAGATCCTTGGCCTGCGGGTGAAGACCCACGCCAATTTCGGCGCCTATATGTCGCTGTTCTCCTCGGCAGTCCCGACCTATCTCTACGCGACGCTGCTGTCGGGCCAGTATGTGATCCCCTCGATCTACGCCGAGGTGATCGGCGTCTACACCAACACCACGCCGGTCGACGCCTATCGCGGCGCCGGCCGTCCCGAGGCGAGCTATCTGCTCGAGCGGATGATGGAGACGGCGGCTCGGCAGCTGAAGGTCGATCCGACCGAGCTGCGCAAGACAAACTTCATCAACGCGTTCCCATATCAGACGCCCGTGATCATGGCCTATGATGTCGGCGACTTCCACGCCTCGATCGATGCGGCGATGAAGGCGATCGACTATGCCGGCTTCCCGGCCCGCAAGGCCAAGGCGAAAGCCGACGGCAAGCTGCGCGGCATCGGCGTCTCCTGCTACATCGAGGCCTGCGGCATCGCGCCGTCGAAGGCGGTAGGCAGTCTCGGGGCCGGCGTCGGCCTGTGGGAATCGGCGGAGATCCGCGTCAATCCGGTCGGCACCATCGAGGTGCTCACCGGCTCGCACAGCCACGGCCAGGGCCACGAGACGACGTTCTGCCAGATCATCGCCGAGCGGCTCGGCGTGCCGATCAGCCAGGTCTCGATCGTACACGGCGACACCGACAAGGTTCAGTTCGGCATGGGTACCTATGGCTCGCGCTCGATCGCGGTCGGCGGTGCGGCGATCGTGAAGGCGATGGAGAAGGTGGAAGCCAAGGCCAAGAAGATCGCGGCGCATGCGCTCGAGGCGTCCGAGAGCGACATCGTGATCGAGAACGGCGAGTTCAAGGTCACCGGCACCGACAAGGCGATCGCGCTGCCGATGGTCGCGCTCGCGGCCTACACCGCGCACAACCTGCCTGACGGCATGGAGCCCGGCCTGAAGGAGACGGCGTTCTACGACCCGACCAACTTCACCTTCCCGGCTGGCGCCTATATCTGCGAGCTCGAGATCGATCCCGGCACCGGCAAGACCTCCTTCGTCAACTTCGTGGCAGCGGACGATTTCGGCCGGCTGATCAACCCGATGATTGTCGAGGGCCAGGTCCATGGCGGCCTCGCGCAGGGCATCGGCCAGGCGCTCCTCGAGGGCGCGGTCTATGACGACACCGGTCAGCTCGTGACCGCGTCGTTCATGGATTACACCATGCCGCGCGCCGACGACCTGCCGTCGTTCCAGCTCTCCCACACCACGACGCTGTGTCCGGGCAACCCGCTCGGCGTCAAGGGCTGCGGCGAAGCCGGCGCGATCGGCGCCTCTGCTGCCGTGATCAACGCGATCACGGACGCCATCGGCAACAACAAGCTGGAAATGCCGGCGACGCCCGATCGCGTCTGGCACGCCATTCACGGTTGAGGGAGGAAGAGCCATGTACGAGACAAATTATCACCGTGCTTCCTCGGTCGCCGACGCCGCAGCCACGTTCGCCAAGGGCACGGAATCAAAATTCCTTGCCGGCGGACAAACCCTGCTCCCCGTGATGAAGCAGCGCCTCGCCGCCCCGTCCGACGTGATCGACCTTTCCAAGGTGCAGGAGATGATCGGCATCGAGGTTTCGGGCGACACCGTCACCATCAAGGCAGCGACGCCGCATTACGATGTAGCGCAAAGCGATGCGGTCAAGAAAGCAATCCCCGCACTGGCCAATCTGGCGTCGATGATCGGCGACCCCGCCGTGCGCTATCGCGGCACGATCGGCGGCTCGCTCGCCAACAACGACCCGGCGGCGGATTATCCGGCGGCGGTGCTGGCGCTCGGCGCGACGATCAAGACCAACAAGCGGTCGATCGCGGCGGATGATTTCTTCAAGGGCCTGTTCACGACGGCACTCGAGGATGGCGAGATCATCACACAGGTCGCGTTCCCGATTCCGGCCAAGGCGGGTTATGCCAAGTTTCCGAACCCGGCCTCGCGCTTCGCGCTGACCGGCGTGTTCGTCGCCAAGACCAAGTCGGGTGACGTCCGCGTCACCGCGACCGGTGCATCGCAGAGCGGCGTCATGCGGGTGGCGCCGATCGAGCAGGCGCTGAAGGCAAACTGGGCGGCCTCGGCGCTCGACAGCGTCACGATTCCGGCGAGCGGTCTGCTCGCCGACATCCACGGCTCGGCGGACTACCGCGCCAATCTGGTCAAGGTGATGGGACAGCGGGCGGTGACTGCCGCCGGCTGATAGCGCCTAAACACAAGTCGAGCGGCGGCGCGCAGCGATGCGCGCCGTTCGCGTTTTACCGCGCCTCGTTTTACCGGCGCTTCGAGGCAAAAGACGCTTGCCTCATCGCGCGTTCGGCGAGACAATTTAGCTAATCAGCTAATTAAAAATACCGTCCCACGGGCGGCTGGGAGAACGCACGACATTCGGCGCCAAGCCTGCCGTAAGCACCTCAGCCGCTTAACGCCCCACAACCAACGGATAACAACGTGCTCGATAAACCCGCCTCCCAAACCGCCGCTCGCACCTCGGGCCCGCTCGCCGGCTTCCGCATCGTCGAATTCGCCGGCATCGGCCCCGGCCCGTTCGCCTGCATGCTGCTCGCCGACATGGGCGCCGAGGTCATCACCCTCGATCGGATCGGCGCGGGCAAGAATTTGAAGGCGGTGGCAACCCGCGGCCGCAAGGTCATCGAGCTCGACCTCAAGAACAAGGCGGCGATCGCTGAAGTGCTCGACCTGCTCAGCCATGCCGACGCGCTGATCGAAGGCTTCCGCCCCGGTGTCATGGAGCGTCTCGGTCTCGGCCCGGACGTCGTGCTCGCGCGCAATCCCAAGCTGGTTTTTGGCCGCATGACCGGCTGGGGCCAGGAAGGCCCGCTGGCGAACGCCGCCGGTCACGACATCAACTACATCTCGATCACAGGCGCTCTGGCCGCGATCGGCACCAAGGAGAAGCCGGTGCCGCCGCTCAACCTGGTCGGCGATTTCGGGGGCGGCGCACTCTATCTCGTGGTCGGCGTGCTCGCAGCGCTGCTGGAAGCGCAGAAGTCCGGAAAGGGCCAGGTGGTCGATACCGCGATGTGCGACGGCGCGGCCTCGCTGATGTCGATGTTCTACGACATGCGCGCGCAGGGCCGCTGGAGCGGCGGCCGCGACCAGAACTTCCTGGACGGCGGCGCACATTTCTACGGCGTCTACGAATGCTCCTGCGGCAACTTCATCTCGATCGGCTCGATCGAACCGCAGTTCTATGCGCTGCTGCGCAAGCATGCCGACCTGACCGATGCCGACTTCGACGCCCAGATGGACCGCAAGGCCTGGCCGGCGCTGAAGGCGAAGCTGGAAAAGGTGTTCAAGAGCAAGTCGCGCGCGGACTGGTGCACAATCATGGAAGGCACCGACATCTGCTTTGCGCCGATCCTCACCATGGAAGAGGCCCCGAAGCATCCGCATATGGCAGCACGCCAGGTGTTCGTCGAGCGCCACGGCGTCACCCAGCCCGCCCCCGCACCGCGCTTCTCGCGGACACCGTCGGCGATCCGCGAGCCGGAGCTGGCAAGCATTGGCGACGTGACCAGCGCGTGGAAGGCGGGGAAATAGAACCGTCGTCCCGGCCTAGTGCGCAATTGCGCACGGGGGCCGGGACCCATAACCCCGGAACGCAGTTGTTGCGCACAACCGTTCCGCGGGACTCCCACCTGGCAAACTCGATCGATTCCGCGGTATGGGTCCCGGCGTTCGCCGGGACGACACCTTTTGGCTGTGCGCTAGCGTAGCACCCCTGAGACGGCTTCAAGCCGCGTGATCGACCTTCAGCACGCCGCGGCGGATCTGGTCTTCCTCGATCGATTCGAACAGCGCCTTGAAGTTGCCTTCGCCGAAACCGTCGTCGCCCTTGCGCTGGATGAACTCGAAGAAGATCGGCCCGATTGCGTTCGCCGAGAAGATCTGCAGCAGCACCTTGGTCTGGCCGCCGTCCACCACACCCTCGCCGTCGATCAGGATGCCGTTGGTCTTGAGCCGCGCCACGTCCTCGCCATGCTGCGGCAGGCGGGCATCGATCCGCTCGAAATAGGTGTCGGGCGGTGACGGCATGAACGGCAGGCCGTCCGCGCGCAGCGTCTCGACGGTGCGGTAGATGTCGCGCGCGCCGCAAGCGATGTGCTGGATGCCCTCGCCGTGATAGATGTTGAGATATTCCTCGATCTGCCCGGAATCGCCGGCATCCTCGTTGATCGGAATCCGGATCTTGCCGTCCGGGCTGGTCAGCGCGCGGGAGAACAGGCCGGACGCGCGGCCCTCGATGTCGAAGAAGCGGATCTGGCGGAAGTTGAACAGCTTGGCATAGAAGCCGGTCCAGACATCCATCCGACCGCGATGGACGTTGTGGGTGAGGTGATCGACGTAATACAGGCCCGAGCCCGCGGGACGCGGATTCTCCTCTCCTAACCACTCGAACTCGGCACCATAGGCGGAGCCCTTGGCGCCGTAGCGATCGACGAAATACAGCAGGCTGCCGCCGATGCCCTTGATCGCGGGCACATCCAGCGTCTTCTCGGCGGACGACACATCCGCCGGCTCTGCGCCGAGCGCGATCGCGCGCTCATAGGCGCGCTTCGCATCGACCACGCGGAACGCCATCGACGGCGCGCAGGGGCCGTGCGCGGCGACGAAATTGAAGCCGTGGGTGCCCGGCTCCTCATTGACGAGATAGTTGATGTCGCCCTGACGATAGACCGTGATGCTCTTGGTCTTGTGGCGGGCGACCGCGACAAAGCCCATCAACTTGAACAAGGCATGCAGCTCCGCCGGGTTGGGGTGGGCATATTCGACGAACTCGAAGCCGTCGGTGCCCATCGGGTTCTCAGCGCTGATTTCGGCCGGCGGCGCATCGTGCGGAAACGGTCCCATGACGGTAACTCCCTGATTTGTCTGGGATCAGTTTCCGTCATCTGCTGCGCAACGTGCGTGCAAAATAGCCCCTGATTTGCTAGAATCGCGCACAATCTGTGCATGAAATGGACATTCGACGCATGCCTGAAGTCGACGCCTTCGACCTCAAAATGCTCGCCGCGCTGCAAGATGACGGCCGGCTGACCAACCAGCAGCTCGCCGACCTGGTCGGGCTCTCCGCCTCGCAATGCTCGCGGCGGCGGATGCGGTTGGAGGAGGAGAAGGTGATTTCGGGCTACCATGCCGATATCGCCGGCGAGGCGCTCGGCTTCGGCCTGATCGCCTTCATCCACATTACGCTGGCGACCCACTCGCCCGACAATGCCAAGCGGTTTCGCGAGCTGGTCAACCGCGTCGACGACATCCAGGAGGCCTACGCGCTGACCGGCGATGCCGATTACGTGCTGAAGGTGATGCTGCGCGACCTGAAGAGCCTGTCGGACATCGTCAACAATGTGCTGATGCCGCACCAGAGCGTGGCGCATGTGCGCTCTTCGATCGTGCTCGACCGCCTGAAGGAAAGCACCAAGCTGCCGCTGAAGGCTCTGCAGACCTGACTGGCGCAAATCGAGGGAAATCCGTCATTCGCTTTCCCGGCCCGATTTGCGATCATTTCTCCAACATTCCCCGAGAGAGACGACCATGGCGCTGCAGCTGCGACCGAACTGCGAATATTGCGACAAGGACCTGCCACCAAGCGCGCTAGAGGCGCGGATCTGCTCCTATGAATGCACGTTCTGTGCGGATTGCGCGGAGACCAAGCTCGGCAATGTCTGCCCGAACTGCGGCGGCGGCTTCGCGCCGCGGCCGATACGCCCGGCCAAGCCGTGGCGGGCGGGTGTCTGCACCGTGAACCAGCCGCCGTCCGACAAGCGGGTGCATCTGAAATACAGCCTCGAGGACTGCGCGGCGAATACCGCGCGGCTGAGGGATGTCAGGCCGGAGGAGCGGTGAGTTTCCTCTCGTCATTGCGAGCGAAGCGAAGCAATCCATCCTCTCCGCGCAGGGATAGATGGATTGCTTCGTCGCTTCGCTCCTCGCAATGACAGCAAGAGAATTAGTCTGCCGCGACGATGGTGCCTTCGACCTCACCGAACCCGACGCGATAGCCGTCGCCCTGGCACCAGCCGCGCATGACAAGCGAGTCGCCGTTTTCGAGGAACGAGCGGGTCACGCCGCTCGCGAGATCGACCGGTTCGGTGCCGTTCCAGCTGATTTCCAGCAGGCTGCCGCGCTGATGCTTCTCGGGGCCGGAGATCGTGCCGCTGCCTAAGAGATCACCGACATTCATCGCGCAGCCGCTCGAGGCATGGTGCACGAGCTGCTGCACCGACGACCAGTACATGTATTTGAAGTTGGTGCTGCAGATCGTCTTCGCTTCGTTCATCGCACCGGCGCGCAGCGCGACGTCGAGCTGCATGTCGTAATTGTTCGGTTGGGTCTGCTTGAGATAGGCCAGCGGCTCCGGCTGCTGCGCCGGGCCCTGCATCCGGAACGGCTCCAGCGCCTCGCGCGGCACCACCCACGGGCTGATCGAGGTCGCGAACGCCTTGGCCTGGAACGGGCCGAGCGGCACATACTCCCATTGCTGGATGTCGCGCGCGCTCCAGTCGTTGAGGATGACGAAGCCGAAGATCATCTCCTCGGCCTGTTTCTCGGTGAGCATCTCGCCCATCGGCGACGCCTGTCCGACCACGACGCCCATCTCGAGCTCGAAGTCGAGCCGCTTGCAGGCGCCGAAGCTCGGCACCTCAGCGGTCGGCGGCTTCAGCTGGCCGCGTGGGCGCCGCACCTTGGTGCCACTCACCACCACGGTCGAGGCGCGGCCGTTGTAGCCGATCGGCATGTGCAGCCAGTTCGGCTGCAACGCATTGTCCTTGCCGCGGAACATGACGCCGACATTGGTGGCGTGCTCCTTCGACGAATAGAAATCGGTGTAGCCCGAGACGGCAAACGGCATGTGCAGCCGGACGTCAGCCATCGGCACCAGCGCCCGCGCCCGCAACTCCCTGTTGTCGCGCAGTTCCGGATGATCGGCGCGCAGCAGCTCGCTGATCCGCGCCCGCGTCGCCGACCACACCTTCGGCCCGAGCGCCATGAAGGCGTTGAGCGACGGCTGCGATAACACGCCGAGCGGCCCGACGTCGAGCCGCGAGTCCTGCTCGAGCTCCCAGAGGTCGAGCACATAGTCGCCGATCGCTACGCCGACACGTGGCGCGAGGCCGTCCTTCGACGAGAACACGCCGTAGGGCAGGTTCTGGATCGGGAAGTCGGAGGTCGGCGCGACGTCGATGAAGGAGCGGAGGGATGGGTCGTTGGGGTGGGTCATCGTTTTCTCGATGCAATGATGGTGGTGCCAGTTTCGCCACCCTCCCCTGGAGGGGAGGGTCGGCTCGCATGAAGCGAAGCGAAATGCGAGACGGGGTGGGGTGATCCCTCCACTCGGGTACTGCCTCAAGGGAGAGACTGTCACCCCACCCCGCCGCTCATTTCATTCGCGTCGACCCTCCCCCTCCAGGGGAGGGTAAGATCACGGCTTGGTCGGGTCGAACTTCTTCTCGAGCCCCTTCCAGCAATCCGAGTAATCGTCCTGCAGCGTCGATGACGTCGCGGCATGCTGCGTCACGCGCTGCGGGAAACGGGTCTCGAACATGAAGGCCATCGTGCCGGTCAGCTTCACCGGCTTCAGCTCGCTGTTGCTGGCGTGCTCGAAGGCTTCGCGGTCGGGCCCGTGCGGCAGCATGCAATTGTGCAGGCTGATACCGCCGGGGACGAAGCCCTGCGGCTTGGCATCGTAGACGCCGTAGATCAGCCCCATGAACTCCGACATGATGTTCATGTGGTACCACGGCGGACGGAAGGTGTTGTCCGCCACCATCCAGCGCTCCGGGAAGATCACGAAGTCGATGTTCGCGGTGCCTGCGGTCTCCGACGGCGAGGTCAATACCGTGAAGATCGACGGATCGGGATGATCGAACGCGATCGCGCCGACCGGCGAGAAGGTGCGCAGATCGTATTTGTAGGGCGCGTAGTTACCGTGCCAGGCGACGACGTCGATCGGCGAATGCGGCAATGTGGTCTTGAACAGCGCGCCGCCCCACTTCACGTAGAGCTCGGTCGGGGTGTCCTTGTCCTCGTAGCTAGCCACCGGCGTCAGGAAGTCGCGCGAATTGGCCAGGCAATTGGCGCCGATCGGGCCGCGCTCCGGCAGCGTGAAGGCGCCGCCGTAGTTCTCGCAGAGATAGCCGCGCGCCGGGCCATTCGGAATCTCGACGCGGAATTTCACGCCGCGCGGGATCACGACGATCTCGCCCGGCTCGGCATCGATGCGGCCGAATTCGGTGACAAGCCGCAGATTGCCCTGCTGCAGCACGAACATCATCTCCCCATCGGCATTGTAGAAATGCTGATCGACCATCGATTTGGTGATGAGATAGATGTGCGCCGCCATGCCGGCTTGCGTATTGGCATCCCCGGCCGTGGTCATGGTCTGCACGCCCTGCAGGAAGGTCATGTCCTCCTTCGGGATCGGCGCCGGGTCCCAGCGCAGCTGCGCGATCGGCATGTCGTATTCGTGACACGGCGCGGTGCGCCACAGCCCGCTATCTGCCTTGGCGAAGCGGCCGGAGTGCCGCACTGACGGGCGGATGCGATAGAGCCAGGAGCGCTCATTGGTGCCGCGCGGCGCCGTGAACGGCGAGCCCGAGAGCTGTTCGGCATAGAGCCCGTAGGCGCAACGCTGCGGCGAGTTGCGCCCCATCGGCAGCGCGCTGGGCAAGGCCTCGGTCTCAAAGCTGTTGCCGAAGCCGGACATGTAGCCCGGCGTGACTTGCCCCGAGCTGCGAACGATCTGATCAGGCGAGGTGTTGATGTTCACGACTATCCTCCTCCTTGCAGGGCGGCCCACATTTCCTGGTCGCGCTTGTCGGTCCAGATCACGGGATCGTCGATCCCGGACGCCTCGTCATAGGCGCGCGAAACGTTGAACGGCAGGCAGTGCTCGTAGATCGCGAACTTCGAGAACTTCGGATCCATCACCTCGCGCGTCGCCGCCATCGATTCCTTCAGGCTGCGGCCCTTGGCGACCGACGATTCGGCGGCGCCATAGAGCGTGGTGACGAAATCGCGGGTCATCGCGATCGCATCGCGGCCGGTCTCGAGACCCTTCAGCGCATCGCCGCGGCCCGGCGCAATCGCCTTCGGATTGAAGGCGCGGATCTCGTTCAAGGTCATCGGCCATTCGCGCAGATGCGCATCGCCGCAATAGCAGGCCGAATGATATTCGATGAGGTCGCCGGAGAACATCACCTCGGCATCCGGCACCCAGGCGACGATATCGCCCGAGGTGTGGCCGGCGCCGAGTTGCATCAGCCGCACCTCGCGCTTGCCGAGATAGATCGACATCTCGCCCTCGAAGGTCAGCGTCGGCCAGGTCAGGCCGGGAATGCTCGCCGCATCCTGAAACAGCCGCGGGAAGCGGCCGTACTCGGAATCCCAGTCCTGCTGGCCGCGCTCCTGGATCAGCCGGTACGTCTCCTGCGAGGCGACGATGCCCTGCGCGTGATAGGCCGAGGCGCCGAGCACGCGCACCGCGTGATAGTGCGAGAGCACGACATATTTGATCGGCTTGTCGGTGACAGTCTTGACCCGCTCGATCACCTTGTTAGCCATCGCGGGCGTTGCCTGCGCGTCGAATACCAGGCAGCCGTCGTCGCCGACGATGACGGCGGTGTTGGGATCGCCCTCGGCGGTGAAGGCGTAGAGATCGGTTCCAATCTCGGAGAAGGTGACCTTCTTCTCCGCGAGATCCGTGGTCGATGCGAAACCTTTGGCCATCAGTTCAATCCTGTCCGTTTGATCAGTGCTATTGTTGTTGCTGTTGTTGCTGCTGGCTCGCGTCCAGCGTCCGCCGCTTCGCCAGCGCGATCGCCTCGCGCAGCACATCGAGATCGCCGATGTGGTTGGCGAGCACCAGCACCAGCGCGGCATCGAGATCGGCGCTCTGCGCCTCGGTGAGGCCGCGATGCGCCTCGACGATGGCGCGAAAGGCGTCATCGGGCTTTGCGAAGTTCGAACTGGTCGACAGCGCCATGACTGCTCCTCAGCTCAGGCCGGCCGCGCGCGCCAGCGCCGCATCCAGTGCCGGCCGCGCCGCGTTCCGGAAGCGCGCCGCGACGTAACCGTCCGGCCGCAGCAGATAGGCGGTGCCGGGCTCGGCGTCGTAGCGCTTGCCGGCCAAGCCTTGCACGTCGACCAGGCCATTATCGCCGCCGATGCGGATGGTGCCGACGCCGTCAGGCACATCGGCAGCCGTGCCATTACCAAACTCCAGCAGCGTGAATCGCGTTCCCTGTCTGATGAAAACGTCGGTCAGATAGCTGGAACCGCCGCCCTGCTCGGTCACCGGCGCATCCAGCATCGAGGCGCCCGGCCGCGGGCCGCCGCGCCAGGCGTCGCGATCGCCGCTCGACAGCGGCGTGTCGTAGACCGACGGCACCGACAGCCGGCCGCCGTTGACCATGCGCTTGCCGAACTCGGTGTCCTTGGCAAGCGACAGCACGGCCTGACGCAACCGCGCCTCCTGCCGGGTCACCGGCGCCATGAAATCGGTCGAGCGGGTGGACTCGCGGATGTTCTCATCCGCCGCCGCACTGCGCTCGATATGATAGCTCTCCAGCAGGCCTTCCGGCGAGAGCCGGCGCAGCACCCGGTCGAGCTTCCAGGCCAGATTCTCGGCGTCCTCGAGCCCGGAATTGGCGCCGCGCGCGCCGAACGGCGAGACCTGGTGCGCGGAATCACCGGCAAAAATCACGCGGCCGTGGATGAACTTGGCCATCCGGCGGCACTGGAACTTGTAGAGCGATATCCATTCGAACTCGAACTTGTCATGCCCGAGCATGCGCTCGATCCGCGGCCGGACGTTCTCGGGCTGCTTCTCGGCCACCGGATCGGCATCCGGATTGAGCTGCAGATCGATCCGCCAGATATCGTCCGGCTGCTTGTGCAGCAGCGCCGAGCGTCCCGCGTGGAACGGCGGATCGAACCAGAACCAGCGTTCGGTCGGGAACGCCGCGGTCATCTTGACGTCGGCGATCAGGAACTGGTCCTCGAACACCTGGCCTGCAAAGTCCGCACCGACCATCTGCCGCAGCGAGGAACGGGCGCCGTCGCAAGCGACGACAAAGGAGGCATGCACCTGGTAGGAGCCTTCGGGGGTCGCGATGGTCAACGTGACGCCATCGTTGCGGCTTTCCAGCGCGATCACCTTGTTACGCCAGCGCAGATCGATTTCAGGCAACTGTTCGACCCGGTCGACCAGATAGGCCTCGGCATAGAACTGCTGCAGGTTGATGAAGGCGGGCCGCTTGTGGCCCTCTTCAGGAAGCAGATTGAACTGGTAGAGCTGCGAGGCGCCGTGGAAGATCTTGCCGACGCTCCACACTACGCCCTTCTCGACCATGCGGTCGCCGACGCCGAGGCGATCCCAGAATTCCAGCGAGCGTTTCGAGAAGCAGATCGCGCGCGAGCCCTCGCCGATCCGGTCGGCATCGTCGAGCAGCACCACGCGCTGGCCGCGCTGCGCGAGGTCGATCGCGAGCGACAATCCCACCGGCCCGGCGCCGACCACCACGACTGGATGCTCCGCGACGTTGGCGCCCGACCGCTCCTGGTCGGGATGACGGCGGTAGCCGAACTGGGTTTTGGCCTGTGCCGTATTGGCTGCCATTGCGTGACCCTGGATGTTCCCTGGCGCCGGCCCTTGTCTGTGGCTCGGACTGCGGCTTGTGTGACCGGCTGGCAACCAGCACCTTGCGAGCCGGCCGCGACCTTGCTAAATTAGTCTCACTTGCAACTATCTTAAACTCCCAGTCGGGCTCGCCGTCAACTCAAATTGGAGGAATTTTTGGCCAGGACCTCTGCAAGCCAGCCTCCGATGCGGCCGCGCAGCGCCGTGGAAGCGGACGCGCGCGACAACGTCGCGCCGACCAAGAAGCGCCTCGACCTCTTCCACTTCATGCCGTTCCGGCTGAACCGGCTGGCGGCCGAGGTGTCCTCGGCGCTGTCGAGCGAATATCAGGCACGCTACGGCCTCGATATTCCGGAATGGCGTGTGCTCGCCACGCTGGGCTTCCGCAACGATCCCTGCAGCGCGCAATACATCGCGCATTGCACCCGCACGCACAAATCCACCATCAGCCGCGCAGTATCGGCGCTGATGGAGCGCGAGATCGTCGAGCGCGTCGAGAACGCCGACGACCGCCGCGAATTCCGCCTGCGACTGACGAAGAATGGCCAGGCGCTTTATGAGGAGCTGATCCCGCGCCTGCTGCGCAAGGAGCAGGAGATCCTGTCCTGCCTATCCGCGCAGGAGCGTCGCGATCTCGGACGCCTGCTCGGCAAGGTCGAAACCAGCCTCGAGCTGGTACAGACCAGCGAAGAGGCCGACGCGAAGGACGTGTATTAGCCGCGCACTCCGCTTTGGACACACACTCCGCTGTCGTCCTGGCGAAAGCCAGGACCCATACTCCGCGGCCGGTGTTGTGGACGGGACTCGTCGTTGCAGCGAGCCCAACAAAAGACATTTGTGGTTCTGGGTCCTGGCTTTCGCCAGGACGACGCTGGGGTTTGGCGCTCCGCTCTATCCCCTCGTCATTCCGGGGCGTGCGAAGCACGAGCCCGGAATGACGACGAAGGGTGTCACGCCCGATCGATATGCCTGGCGATAACCGGGAAATAATTATCCTTCGACCCCTTGTCGATCGCCTCCTGCAGCACCGTGCCGATCAGCTCCGCGCCGCGGATCCTGATGCCGGCATCGGCGGCGAGCTCCAGCGCGTAGGACAGATCCTTCAGTGCATATTCGGTCGAGAACGCGCGCTCGGGAAACACGCCGGGCACGATCGCCTTCATGCCGTGGTTGCGCAGCGCAAAGCTGTCGGCCGAGCCCTTCGACAGGGTTTCCAGCAGCAGCTTTGGATCGACGCCATTGTGCTTCGCCACCGCGACGGCCTCAGCCAGCGCGTTCACCGTCTCGAACAGCACCATGTTGTTGAGGATCTTGGTCACCTGCCCCGCGCCGACATCGCCGCAATTGGTGACGTCGGTAGCAAAGCAGCGGATCAGGGGCTCGATCGCGGCATAGAGCGCGGGCACCGCACCGACCATCACGCTGAGCGTGCCGTCCTGCGCCGCCTGCCGCGTGCGCGCGATCGGCGCGTCGGCCCAGGCAGCGCCCTTGGCCTGCAGCTGCCCGGCAAAGTCGCGGGTCTGGCTGACTGAAGACGTGCCGAGATCGACCACGACCTGGCCGCTTCTGATGTTGTTCAGAATGCCGTCGCCCTCGAACACCGCGCGCACGTGCTTGGCGCTCGGCAGGCAGAGGAACAGCACGTCGCTCTGCTTGATGACATCGGCGACCGAGCCGGCAATCTCGGCGCCGTCAGCACGCAGGCGCTGCAGCGGCTCAGTCGACAGGTCGAACACCACGACGCGCTTGCCGCTCTTCTTGACCAGGTTGCGGCAAATCGGCTCACCCATCACGCCGAGGCCGATGAATCCGAGAGTCTTGTATTCAGTCATATCGCTTCTTCTTTTTGACGCTTCTTGAGGTGTTGTGGATACGCCTCGCCCGATCGGCGAGGCTATTTCGCGAACGATCGCGACGGCGCCAGATGCAGCGCGAACGCATCGACCTTGTCGCTGGCACGCGGATAGATCTCGCTGACGATCGGATCGTGACCAGGGATGAAGCGGTCGGGATGGCCGGCGAGCCGCTCGACGGTCTCCCAGCCCTGCGCCATGTCGCCGACATTGTAGACGATCGGGAACGGGCTCTTCTTGTGCAGGTTGGCATAATAATGCGCGGCGTCCGACGCCAGCACGACCGGACCGCGCGCGGTCTCGACCCGCACCACCTGCAGGCCGTCGGAATGACCGCCGACGCGATGCACGGTGACGCCGGGCGCGATCTCGCCGTCGCCGGAATGGAAGGTGACGCGCTCGCCATAGACGTGCCGGATCATCTGGGTGACGTGTTCAATGGAGAACGGATGGCGCAGCATGCCGTTGCACATGCAGCGGCCGGTCGCGTAGCTCATCTCGCGTTCCTGCAGATGGAATTTGGCATTCGGGAAGCGATCCAGATTGCCGGCATGGTCATAGTGCAGATGGGTCACGATGACGTCGCGGATCGCATCGGCGCTGACGCCGAAGCCGGCGAGCGCATCGACCGGGTTGAGCGTCAGCTTGCGGGCGCGCGCCTTGGCCTCCTCGGCGTTGAAGCCGGTGTCAACCAGGATGTCGCGGCCGTGGCCGCGGATCAGCCAGACGAAATAGTCGAGATCCTGCGCCGTGGTGTCGTGCGGATCGGGCAGCAGGAAGTTGAGGTGGGGCGTGCGCGGCGACATCGTCGCATAGCGCAGGGCGTAGATCTCGTAGGCGTTTCCCATCGGTTTCGCTCTTGTTTGCAGTCTTGTTGAATGGCTTGCCGTCCCGAACACAAAGCCATCGCCTCGCGCAAAGGTCAAACCGCGCGGCGTGCAACGAGCGCATGACAGGGCAGCCCAAGCCACTGTGAGTGCAATCACATTATCGGCTCTAAGGAACCAGCACCATGCCACGACGGCGATGGCCGCCGTGACCGCATGCTGTTGCAGTGCGGCTTAATGATCGTCACCGGGATAAACGATGCTGCCGCAAGTCGTTGACGGGGGTTTAGCCGTGGTTTGATAATGCGATTTCGCTAGAGTAAGGTCCTCGGGGCGCAGGCTGGAAGCGGCGCCATCTCATTGCAATGCCGCGATCTGGATTTGCCGCGATTATGAAAATCCGCCTTGCCTTGCTCGCCACGCTGATTTTTTCAATCGCGTCGCCGACCCTGTCCTTCGCCGCCGGCGATCGTTTCGCGCTGGTCATCGGCAACGCCAAATATCCCGACGCTGACGCGCCGCTGAAGGAGCCGGTCAACGACGCGCGTGACGTCGCCGACGAGCTCAAGCGCGACGGCTTCACCGTCGAGGTCGGCGAGAACCTGACCGGCGACGGCATGCGCCGCGCCTTCGACCGGCTCTATGGCAAGATCAAGCCGGGCTCGGTCGCGCTGATCTTCTTCTCGGGTTACGGCATCCAGTCGAACCGGCAGAGCTACATGATCCCGATCGATGCCCAGATCTGGGCCGAGGCCGATGTCCGCCGCGACGGCTTCAGCCTCGAGACCGTGCTCGGCGAGATCAACAGCCGCGGCGCCGGGGTGAAGATCGCCCTGGTCGACGCCTCCAGGCGCAACCCGTTCGAGCGCCGCTTCCGCAGCTTCTCGGCGGGGCTTGCCCCGGTGATCGCACCCAACGGAACGCTGGTGATGTATTCGGCCGCACTGTCGTCCGTGGTCTCGGACAATGGCAGCGACCGCAGCCTGTTCGTGCGGGAACTGCTGAAGGAGATCCGCACCCCCGACCTGATGGCGGAGGAAACGCTGAACCGCACCCGCGTCGGCGTCACCCGCGCCTCGCGGCAGGAACAGGTGCCGTGGATCTCGTCGTCGCTGGCCGAGGATTTCTCGTTCATTCCAGCCGGCGCAGCCACTCCAAGCGGCGCAGCCACGCAAAGCGGCGCAGCCACTCCAAGCGGCGCGCCGGGACCGTCGAGCGCTGCGCCCGCGCCGGCCGCATCGCCGTCGCCCGAGGTGGCAACGGCACCGCCGGTCTCGCCGCCGGCGCCGCCAGCCCCGCCCGCCGCAACGCCGAAGCCGACGCCGACGCCTCCGGCGGCAACCGCGCCGACGCCACCACCCGCGCCGCCGAAGCCAGCCGTCGCGACAGCACCGGCGGCACCACCGCCTCCGCCAAAAGCGCCCGAGATCGCGCTGCCGCCACCCGCGCCTCCGCCGCCGGTGGTGATCCAGCCCACACCGGCTCCGAGCAATTCGCCCGTGCTCGCCGATGATCCGACGATCAAGAGCCTGAACGAAAAGCTCGACAAGAACCCGGATGACGCGGCTGCGCTGTATCGCCGCGGCCAGGTCTTTGCCAGCAAGGGCGCCTACGACCTCGCGGTCAAGGACTTCACCAATTCGCTGCGGCTGAACCCGAAGGACGTCGAGGCCTATAACAACCGCTGCTGGGTCCGCACCGTGATCGGCGACCTGCAGGCGGCCCTCAAGGACTGCAACGAAGCGTTGCGGCTGCGCCCGAATTTCGTCGATGCGCTCGACAGCCGCGGCCTGATGAACCTGAAGGGCGGGCAGAACAAGAACGCGATCGCCGATTTCGACGCCGCGCTGAAGATCAACCCGCGGCTGACCTCGTCGCTGTACGGGCGCGGCCTGGCCAAGAAGCGCAACGGCGCGGTCGCGGAAGGCGATCTCGACATCGCCAACGCCAAGGCGATGGACCCGAATATCGTCAAGGAATTCGCCGACTACGGCGTGCAATGACAACAGGCCGAGACCCGCCCGCGGCTCGAACCGCGGATGGAATTGCGCGACTAATCAGAGGGTGCGTGCCGGGCAGCGATGCCCGCGATCAATCTGAAGCGTTGCATGGAACCGCGCCAGCCGGCGCAGGAGGGACCGAAATGTTCAAGCCGTCGGCAAGGGCCGCGATCCTTTCAATCGTAACCGTCGGCGCCGTGCTGTCGTTCGGCATGGCGGCCGCCTGCGCTGGTGACGTGACCGAGGACCAGATCATCAAGGCGCTGACGCCCGAGAAGAAACCGCTGACCCGCGGCCTTTCGGCCGGCCCGCAGACCTCGCCCGGGCTGAATGCCGACCAGGCCAAATTCGTGCAGAGCGTCCGTGGCCGCGCCACCCGCTCGCTGTCCTCGGCTGAGCGCGAGGAAATCGCGACCATCGTCCAGGACAAGCCGAAGATCGATCTCGAGATCAACTTCGATTACAACTCCGCCGACATCAGCGCCAAGTCGCTGCCGTCGGTGCAAGCGCTCGGCCGCGCCCTGACCAATCAGGACCTGAAGGGCTCGACCTTCGTGGTCGCCGGCCACACCGACGCCGCCGGTGGTGAGGACTACAATCAGGGCCTGTCGGAGCGCCGTGCCGACGCCATCAAGCGCTATCTGGTCGACAAATATGGCATCAACGGCACCGATCTCGTCACCGTCGGCTATGGCAAGAGCAAGCTGAAGGACCCGAGCCACCCGATGGCGGACGTCAACCGGCGCGTGCAGGTCGTGAACGTCGAAAACAAGGACACCGCCTCCAAGTGATGGGCGGTGGCGTGGCTCCTTTTTAAGGTTACAATGCGTCCCGCACCCCGGCGGGGCGCATTTGCTTTGGGGCGAATGCCCAAAGCGGCCACAGGTGACCCGCCTCACATGACGTCAGGGCATGATCCGGAACAATGGACCCCGGCCTTTCCGATGCCCACACACTACGACGGCGAGATGAGACTTCGACGAGCGCCCAAGACAATCCCTGTCGATACGCGCCAAGTTCTGGATTGATCAGGCGATGAATTTCTCCCAGTACCTCAAGCCTGCGCTCGGCACGGTGGTTTTCCTCGCGCTGGCTGTCGCCTATTACGCGTTCGAGCACCGCTCCCATCCGGAGGAGAAGGAGACGCCGGGCCAGGCGCTGGTCGTGGTGACGAAGTCGACCAATGCCTGCTTCTCCGACATGGTCCGCGTCACCGGCTTTATCGTGCCGCGCCGCGAGGCGCAGGTGAATGTCGACCAGGACGGCTCCAAGGTCACCGACGTGCTGGTCCGCGAGGGTGACACCGTGACCGAGAACCAGGAACTGGCGCGGCTGACCCCGCCGCCGCAGCAGGCGGCGCAGGGCAATGCCAAGCCGGTCGTGCTGCGCGCGCCGGCCGCCGGCCTTGTCACCGAGGTGCGCACCGCGCCCGGCGCCCCGGCTTCGCCGCAGGCGCCGCCAATGTTCAAGATCTCCGTTAACAACGAGATCGAGCTCGACGCCGAGGTGCCGGGCTTCCAGCTCCTGAAGCTCAATCCCGGCGCCAATGTCCGGATCAGCCGCGACGACGCGCCCGACATCGTCGGGAAGGTCCGCCAGATCTCGCCGCAGATCGATCGCGCTACCCAGCTCGGGCACGTCCGCATCACCATCAACAACAATCCGACGCTGAAGGTCGGCATGTTCGCGCGCGCCAATATCGACGCCAAGCGCTCCTGCGGCGTCGCGGTGCCGCGCACCGCGATCGACCGCCTGACCTTGCAGGTCGTGAAGGGCAATACGGTCGAGACCCGCAGGGTGCGCGTCGGGCTGACCTCCGACACCTCGACCGAAATCCTAGAAGGCCTCGACGTCGGCGAAATCGTCGTGGCCGATGCTGGCACCTCGCTGCATGACGGCGACCAGATCAAGACCATGTTCGCCGACGAACTCGATCGCACGCGATCACGCTAATTCGGGCACGCTCATGGCTTTGAACATCTCGGCATGGTCGATCCGGAACCCGCTTCCCTCGATCGTCTTCTCGATCATCCTGCTGGTGCTGGGATGGGTCTCCTTCACCAAGCTCGCGGTGACGCGGCTGCCGAGCGCCGACATTCCGGTGATCTCGGTTGCGGTCTCGCAGTTCGGCGCCGCGCCTTCGGAACTCGAGTCGCAGGTCACCAAGACGATCGAGGACGGCGTCTCCGGCGTCGAGGGCGTGCGCCATATCTCCTCCTCGATCACCGACGGCCTGTCGGTGACCACGATCCAGTTCGCGCTGGAGACCAACACCGACCGCGCGCTCAACGACGTCAAGGACGCGGTGACGCGGGTGCGCGCCAACCTGCCGCAGAACGTCACCGAGCCGTTGATCCAGCGCGTCGACGTGATCGGCCTGCCGATCGTGACGTATGCTGCGATCTCGCCCGGCAAGACGCCGGAGCAGCTATCTTATTTCGTCGACGACGTGGTCAAGCGCGCGCTGCAGGGCGTGCGCGGCGTCGCCCAGGTCGAGCGCATCGGCGGTGTCGAGCGCGAGATCCTGGTCTCGCTTGATCCCGACAAGCTGCAGGCGGTGGGGCTCACCGCGGTCAATGTCAGCCAGATCCTGCGCGGCACGAACGTCGACGTTGCCGGCGGCCGCGCCGAGATCGGCAAGAACGACCAGGCCATCCGCACGCTCGCCGGCGCCAAGACGCTGAACGAGCTCGCCGGCACGATGATTCCGCTGTTCGGCGGCGGCGAGATCCGGCTCGACGATCTCGGCACGGTCACCGACACCATCGCCGACCGGCGCACCTTCGCCCGCTTCAACGGCGAGCCGGTGGTGGCGCTCGGCATCAAGCGCTCCAAGGGCGCCAGCGACGTCGTCGTCGCGGCAGCGGTGCAGAAGCGGATCGACGCGCTGAAAGTTGCCTATCCCGACGTCGACCTCAAGCTGATCGACACCTCGGTCGAGTTCACCAAGGGCAATTACGAGGCCGCGATCTCGACCTTGTTCGAGGGCGCGATCCTCGCCGTCATCATCGTGCTGCTGTTCCTGCGCGACATGCGCGCCACCATCATCGCCGCGGTCTCGCTGCCGCTGTCGATCTTCCCGGCATTCTGGGCGATGGACCTGCTCGGCTTCTCGCTCAACCTGGTCTCTTTTCTCGCCATCACGCTGTCGACCGGCATCCTCGTCGACGACGCCATCGTCGAGATCGAGAACATCGTCCGCCACATGCGGATGGGTAAGACGCCCTATCGGGCCGCGCTTGAGGCTGCCGACGAGATCGGCCTCGCGGTGATCGCGATCTCGCTCACGATCATCGCGATCTTCGCGCCCGCGAGCTTCATGTCGGGGATCGCCGGGCAGTTCTTCAAGCAGTTCGGCATCACCGTGTCGGTGCAGGTGTTCTTCTCGCTGCTCGCCGCGCGCTTCGTGACGCCGATGCTGGCCGCCTATTTCCTCAAGCATCATGACCACGACGACCCGCCGCCCGGCCGCATCCTGCGCAGCTATCACGGCCTCGTCACCTGGTCGGTGAAGCACCATTACGTCACCGTGCTGATCGGCTTTGCGGTGTTCGCCGCGTCGATCTGGAGCATCACGCTGCTGCCGCAGGGTTTCCTGCCGGCGCAGGACACCGCGCGCTCGCTGCTGGCGATGGAGCTGCCGCCCGGCTCGCAGCTGGCCTACACCGAGAAGGTCACCGAGGAGATCGTGGCGCGGCTGCGCAAGCGGCCCGAGGTGCGCAGCGTGTTCGTCGACGGCGGCCGCGTGCCGCCGGGCATCCAGGAAGTGCGCCGCGCCGCGCTGATCATCAACTACACGCCGAAGGCGGACCGCAGGATCACCCAGCGCGAGCTAGAGCTGTCGATCGGCAAGGAGCTCGATAACGTCCCCGATATCCGGTTCTGGTTCCTCGACGAGAACGGCCTGCGCGCCATCTCGCTGGTCGTCACCGGCACCGATAGCAACATCGTCAACAACGTCGCCAGCGAACTGGCGACGCAGATGAAGCGGATCCCGATCATCGCCAACGTGATCTCAGAGACCGCGCTCGACCGGCCCGAGCTGCGCATCCGCCCGCGCGCCGAGCTCGCGGCGCGGCTCGGCGTCTCGACCGAGAGCCTGTCGCAGACCATCCGCGTCGCCACCATCGGCGACGTCGGCCCGGCGCTGGCGAAATTCGACGCCGGCGAACGTCAGGTGCCGATCCGCGTCCAGCTCGAGGACAATGCGCGCAGCGACCTGCAGATGCTGGAGCAGCTGCGCGTGCCGCTCGGTGCGCGTGGCGAGCGCGGCGGCGTGCCGCTCTCCGTCGTTGCCGACATCCAGCTCGACCAGGGCCCGACCAGCATCAACCGCTACGACCGCGAGCGCCAGGCCACCGTCGCGGCCGACCTCGTCGGCAATGCCGCGCTCGGCGATGCCACCAAGCTGATCTACGACCTGCCTGTGATGAAGAGCCTGCCGAAGGGCGTGAAGGTCAGCCCGTCCGGCGACGCCGAGAGCCTCGCTGAACTCTCCGACGGCTTCGCCACAGCGATCACCGCCGGCCTGATGATGGTCTATGCCGTGCTGGTGCTGCTGTTCGGCACCTTCCTGCAGCCGATCACCATCCTGTTCTCGCTGCCGCTCTCGATCGGCGGCGCGATCGGCGCACTGCTGCTGACCGGCAAACAGCTCACCACGCCGGTGTGGATCGGCATCCTGATGCTGATGGGCATCGTCACCAAGAACGCCATCATGCTGGTGGAATTCGCGGTGGAGGCGATCCGCGACGGCAAGGCGCGCGAGGAGGCGATGATCGACGCCGGCATGAAGCGCGCCCGCCCGATCGTGATGACCACGATCGCAATGGCCGCCGGCATGATGCCGTCGGCGCTGGCGTTCGGGGCCGGCGGCGAATTCCGCTCGCCGATGGCGCTCGCGGTGATCGGCGGCCTGATCTTCTCGACCGTGCTCTCGCTGGTGTTCGTGCCGGCGATGTTCATGGTGATGGACGATATCGGCAGCCTGATCTGGCGCTTCGGCAGACGGCTCGTGGTCTCACATGCCGACCACGAGCTGACCCCGAGCGAGCCCGAGGCTGACAAGGCCAAGAAGCCCGGCCCGCCGAGCATGATCTCTCCCGCCGCGGAGTGAGCTGAAGCCGCGCCTCGCCAGCGGCGCCGCTAAAGCATGGTGAAGTCAGGTTTGGCAGCGGTCGCGCAGGCCGCCGTCGCAGGGGCGCGCTGCCAAAATATCGAAAACAACCCCATGCAAAGTAGCCGGCGGCCGCCGGCGTTCGCAACGGCAGCTTGACTCGTCGGGCAAATCAGCGGTATTTTTCCATTATCCAGAAATCGTGCAGACGCCCCTTCACCTTGCTCAGTGTCATCACCCGCGCATGCGGGTGATCCAGTATTCCAGAGACCGCAGTGCTTGAGCCGAGAGGCTGCGACGTACTGGATCGCCCGGTCAAGCCGGGCGATGACCACGGTGGACGAGGATATGGCGGCGCGCCGAAGCGAGTCCTGTCGCGCTCTAATACAGCCGCGTGCGATAGGC
This sequence comes from uncultured Bradyrhizobium sp., assembly GCF_947648125.1. GTDB lineage: Bacteria > Pseudomonadota > Alphaproteobacteria > Rhizobiales > Xanthobacteraceae > Bradyrhizobium. The sequence continues at coordinate 81,106 of NZ_CANSMR010000023.1, forward strand.
CTCTTCCATCGTCTTCTCGGCGACCTCGACCTCGATCGCGGCGGTCTGCTCGGCGATGATGCGGCCGAGCGTCGGGAAGCTGTGGCGCTCGACCTGGGCGGCAGGATTCCAGAGCTTTGATCGCATCAGCGCCTTGCCGCAATGGAAGTAGGTCTCATCGACGTGCACCTTGATGCCGATGATCGGCGTGACGTTCTGCACCGTCAGCGGCGTCAAGAGATCCGGCTCCTGCGAGATCTCGGCTCGCCCGTTGATCCGCAGGGTCTCGTTGATGCCGGGCACCATGAAGATCAGGCCGACCCCGGGTGAAGCGATGATATTGCCGAACGTGTCGACCCGGTTGTTGCCACGGCGGTCCGGGATCAGCAGCGTCTTGTCGTCGAGCACCGAGACGAAGCCCGGCGCATCGCCGCGCGGGCTGGCGTCGGCATGGCCCTTGCCGTCGCTGGAGGCGATGACCAGGAACGGCGACAGCGCGATGAAGTCGCGGCAGAACTTGTCGAGATGGTCGAGCACCTTCTTCTCGGCAAGCGGGCTCAATTGCCCGAAATGCGCGCGAAGATCCTCCTGCGACTTGACCGGCGGCTTGCCGCCTGCGCCCTCGTGACCCATAGCGAACCTCCCTTTGTTGTTAGTCTATACCGCGTCGATGCCGGAATCGATCCTCGCCGTCTGGCGTGCGCCGGCCGCGACCGCAAAGCCCGGCTGGTCGAAGAAATCGCGGCCCGGGATCGCATCGAGCAGGTCGCGGGTGTAGGCCTGACGCGGCGCGGTGAAAACCTCGGCCGTGGTGCCCTCCTCGACGATACGCCCCTTCTGCAAGACGATGACGCGGTCGGCGATCTCGGCGGCGATGCGCAGATCATGGGTGATGAAGATCATCGCGAGCCGCATCTCCTGACGCAGCTCGGCGAGCAGCGCCAGCACCTGGGCCTGCACCGATACGTCGAGCGCCGACACCGCTTCGTCGGCGATCAAGACCCGCGGCTTGAGCGCAAGCGCCCGCGCGATGCAGATGCGCTGCCGCTGGCCGCCCGAGAATTCGTGCGGATAGCGATCCGCTGTCGTCTCCGACAATCCGACCCGAACCAGCAGCTTCCTCGCCTGCGCCATCGCCTCGGCCCGCGCGGTGCCGTAAGCCATCGGGCCGCGCGCGACGGCATCGCCGACCTTCTGGCGCGGATCGAGACTGGCAAACGGATCCTGAAACACGACCTGAAGCTGCCGCCGCGCCTGGCGTAGCGCTTCACCACGCAACAGCCGGAGGTCGGCGCCGCCGAAGCGGATGGCGCCGGCATCCGGCTCGGTCAGCCGCATGATCATGCGCCCGAGCGTCGACTTGCCGGAGCCGGATTCGCCGACGACGGCCAGCGTCTCGCCCTCGTGCAAGGTCAGCGAGATGCCGTTAGCAGCGACGACCTCGCGTGGCGGCTGCAACCAGCCGCGCTTGACCCGAAAGGTCTTCTGCAGGCCGACGACTTCCAGCAGCGGCTCCGGTCGCACGATTGTCTCATGGATGTCGGCGAGCCGCGCCTTCGGCACCGCGTCGATCAATTCGCGCGTGTAGGCGGCCTGCGGATTGCGCAGCACCTCGCTGACCGTGCCCTGCTCGACCACCTTGCCGTGGCGCAGCACCACGACGCGATCGGCGACATCGGCGACGACGCCGAAATCATGGGTGATCAGCAACACGCTCATGCCGCGCTCGCGCCGGAGATCGTCGATGAGGCGCAGGATCTGGCGCTGCGTCGTGACATCGAGCGCGGTGGTCGGCTCGTCCGCGATCAGCAGCGCGGGCCGGTTGGCCATCGCCATCGCGATCATCACGCGCTGGCGCTGGCCGCCGGACAGTTCGAACGGGTAGCTCTTCTCCAGCAGTTGAGGATTCGGCAGCCCGACCTGCGTCAGCAGCGTCTGCACCCGCGCGCGGACCTCCGCCATCGACGGCGTCGGCCGCTGGTGCGCCAGGATCATCTCCTCGATCTGCTTGCCGACCCGCTTGAGCGGATTGAGTGAGGACAACGGCTCCTGAAAGATCATCGCGGCATTGCCGCCGCGCAGGTTTCGCAGCCCGCGACCGTCGAGCTTCGACGGATCCTGCCCCGCGACCGTCACAGTGCCGGACACGATGTCGACGCCCCGCGGCAACAGCTGCAGCACGGCATGGGCGATCATCGACTTGCCGGAGCCGGATTCGCCGACCAGACAGACCACCTCGTTCGGCTTGATCTCAAACGACACATTCTCGACCGCGAAGGGCCGGTCGCCACCTTTCGGAAGCGCAATCGAGAGACCCTCGACGGCAAGAACCGGCGCGCTGGGCTGCATGGCGTCGCTCATGACCGGCGCCTCGAGACACGCGGGTTGAGGACATCGGACAGGCCTTCGCCGAATAAGTTGATCGCCAGCACGGTGACGAGGATGGCGAGACCGGGAAACACGCTCATCCACCACGCATTGCGGATCACGGTGCGTCCCGCGCCGATCATGAAGCCCCATGACATCAGATTGGGATCGCCGAGCCCCATGAAGGACAGCGCGCTTTCCAGCAGGATCGCGGTGGCCACCGTCAGCGACGTCACGACCAGGATCGGCGAGATCGCGTTCGGCAGGATGTGGCCGAGCACGATGCGCCCGGTGCGCTCGCCCTGGCACAGCGCCGCCTCGACGAACTCACGATGACGCAGGCGGAGGAATTCCGCGCGCGTCAAGCGCGCCAACGGCGGCCAGCTCACCGCACCTATGGTGAGGATGATCGTGAGCAGCGATGGATTGAAGGTCGCGACCAGCAGGATGGCCAGGACGAAGGCCGGAATGGTCTGGAACAGTTCCGTCATCCGCATCAACACCAGATCGACCTTGCCGCCGAAATAGCCTGAGATCGCGCCGACCACGACGCCGATCGCCATCGCTGCGAGCGCCGATGCGATGCCGATCAACAGCGAAACGCGCGCACCATAGGCGACGCCGGCCGCGACATCGCGGCCGAGCGTATCGCCGCCGAGCCATAAGCCGTCCTCGCCGGGCGGCGTGAACGGCGCACCGACCATCTCCCAGGGCGAGACCGGGAACACGATCGGCGCGATGATCGCGACGACGACAACGATCAGCAGCAGGACAAGCCCGATCATGCCGCTGGAATGACGCAGGAAGGCGCGCACCGTCTCCATCACGCCGCTCCCGTGGTCATGCGCGGATCGATCAGCCGGTAGACCAGGTCGGTCAGGAGATTGAGCGCGATCACGACGATCGAGAGAATCAGGAAGATGCCGAGCAGGACCGGATAGTCGCGTTGCAGCAGCGCCTCGAAGGTCAGGCGACCGAGGCCGGGCCAGGCGAACACCGTCTCGATCACCACGGCGCCGCCGACCAGCGCACCGGCCTGCATGCCGGCGACGGTGACGACCGGCACCAGCGCATTGCGCAGCATGTGGCCGACAACGATACGCATGCCGGACAGGCCCTTGGCGCGCGCCGTCTTGATGAAATCCTGCTGCGCGACCTCGATGATCGAGGAACGCATCAGCCGCGCATAGATCGCCAGATAGATCGCCGCCAGCGAGGTGACCGGCATGATCATGTGCTTCATGATGTCGAGCGCATGCGCGATCGGCGAGAGCTGGACGTTGATGGTCTCGTAGCCGAACGGCGGCAGCCAGCCGAGCGTCACCGAGAACACCAGCACGAGCATCAGGCCAAGCCAGAACACCGGCGTCGCGTACAGCACGAGCGAGAGCACGGTGAACACCGTATCGAGCACGCTGCCCGCCGCGAGGCCAGCCAGCGCGCCGAGCGCGGTGCCGATCAGGAGCGCGAGACAGAACGCCGTGACCGTCAGCAGCAGCGTCGCCGGTAGCCGTTCGAGGATCAGATCGACGACCGGACGGCGCTGGCGGTAGGAGTAGCCGAGATCAAGCCTGACGACGCGGCCGAGGTGGCTGACGAGCTGTACGAAGTACGGCTTGTCGAGTCCGTACTCCTTGCGCAGATCGTCGAGCAGTTTCGGATCGGACGCACCGGATTGCCCGGCCATCACCTGGGCCGGGTCGCCGGGGGCGGCCCGCACCAGCACGAAGTTGAACGTCGCGATGACGAGGATCACGGCGACGAGCTGGGCGATGCGGCTGATCGCCTGGAGCCCGATCGCCGCTGCGCTCCCGAGCCGGGTCACGATTTGTAGACCGACCCGAAGGTTTCGTGCGAGCCGATGCCCGTGGTCACGATGTTCTTGAACGCCTTGTCGTAGATGATGGGATATTCGATCTCGAGCGTCCAGGCCACCGGCACATCCTCGACCAGGATCTGCTGCACCTTGCTGTAGAGCTCCTGCCGCTTGGCTTCATCGAGCGTGATTGCGGCCTCGTCGAACAGTTTGTCGACCTCGGGATTGGAGTAGCCTTGCGTGTTGGAGAACAGGATGCCCTTCTTGATGTTCGACGAAATATAGGTGCGCGCCACGCCGAGCGCGGGATCGCCGAGCTGGTAGAGCAGGTTCTGGGTCATCTCGTAATCCCAGTTGCCGACCTTCTCGGCCCAGCCGGCCATGTCGGTGCCGACAAGCACGAGGTCGATGCCGACGCGCGCAAAGCTCTGGCGGAAGAATTCGCCCGCGCGCTGATAGGACTCCCCATAGGGCGGCACGATATACTTGATCTCGGCCCGCTTGCCGTTGGCGCCCACTTTCAATCCCATGTCGTCGAGCAGCGCCTTGGCCTTGTCCACCGAGAACTCGTAGCGTTTCACGTTCGGATCGTAGAACCGCGTCTTCGACGAGATCGGGCCGGTCGCGACCTTGGCGTTGCCGAAATAGACCCGCTTGCTGAATGCCTCGCGGTCGATCAGGTGCATCACCGCCTGCCGGAACCGCTTGTCGTTCATCGGCGCGATGCGGTTGTTCATCTCGAGCCACTGATGCGGCGCGAAATACTCGTAGCCCTTGGTGGTGAACTCGAGGTTCTTCTGCGCCTTGAAGCGCTGCACGTCGTAGAATTCGACGTCGGACCATTGCACGAGCTGCACGGTGCCGTTCTCGAGCGCGAGCGCGCGCGACGCCGCGTCCGGAATCACGCGGTAGACGATCTCGTCGAGATAAGGCTCGTCCTTCAGATAGTAGCCATCGTGGCGGACGAGGTGAACATGCGAGCCGCGCACCCATTCCTTCAGCTTGAATGGCCCGGTGCCGATCGCCTTGTCGTTCTCCGGGTTCTTGCGATAGTCGGTGCCGTCGTAGATGTGCTTGGGCACGATCGGCGCAGAGGTGCAGTCGAAGCAGCCGATGAACGGCGCGAACGGCTGCTTCAGCTTGAATACGACGGTGAGCGGATCGGGCGCTTCGGCCGACGCGACGCGCGAGAAATTCTGCCGCGCGCGCGGATGCGTCTCCACCAGCAGCTTCATGCAGCTGAAGACCACGTCTTCCGAGGTCATCGGCTTGCCGTCGTGGAAGGTGATGCCGGGAAACAGCTTGAATGTGTAGGTCAGGCCGTCGGGCGAGATCTCCCAGGACTGCGCCATGCCGGGCATCGGCTTGAGGTCGGCGCCGTATTTCAGCAGGCCTTCATAGATCTTGCCGCCGAGCGTCAGGGTCGGCTGCTGCTGGTTCAGCGCGGTCACCAGAACCGGCGGCTCGGGCTGGATGATGGTGTTGAGCGTTCCACCGCGGGTCTGGCCCGCCGCCCGCGTGATGCCGAACGGGATGGCTGCACCGCAGGCCAGCATTGCCTTGGTGAATTCGCGTCTGTTCATCGGACCTCTCCGTCGCCGCGCGTCAGGCATTCGATTTCGGCGAATGTCGCGGGGTGAGGCATTGTTGCCAAACGCCCTATCCCGCGCTACCTGATTGGGGACAACAACCATCGCGATCGGGCCAACTGGCCCGGAAGATGCATAAGCACCCTGCGAAAACGACGATCGATCAGGAGCTCACGACACTTGAAAGTCGCAGCGCGACGAAATGACACCGCCGGTTTGCGCGTATGCCGCAAGCAAGCCGGTCCCGTAGCCGCCGCGCATTATGCCGGACAACTGCAACAGGTCGAACGGCCGCTCGCGGCGATGGCGGCCTCCTATCCGAACGAAAGCACGAGCGCGCGACACGCGCACCGACGCGATCAGTTCATTCTGCAGACCGCAGGCGTGACCTCGATGATGACCGAGCGCGGCCATTTCGTCGTGCCACCTGGCCACGGCCTCTGGATTCCGGCCGGCGTTGCGCACCAATCGCGTGCATGGGGCGAGGTCGAGATCCAGACCATCTATGTCACGCCGGATCGCGTGCGGAATGCGCCGGCAACCTGCCGCCTGATCAGGGTTTCCGCATTGGTCGAAGCACTGATGGAAGAAGCGGTGCATATGCCGACCCGTTACGACCCGGAAGGACGCGACGGCCGGCTGGTCGATTTCCTGCTGGATGAGATCGGCAGGATGCCCGAAGTGTCGCTGCATGTGCAGGTGCCGCCCGATCCGCGGCTCGCCGCGATCTGCGAAGCTGTGCTGCTCGATCCGAGCTCCGATCTCACGCTCGACCAATGGGCCGACCGCAGCCAGCTCAGCCGGCGCACATTGACGCGCCTGTTCCGTCGCGAGACCGGACAGAGCTTTGCGGCCTGGCGCCAGCGCGTGCGGCTGCTCGAAGCGCTGGCCCGGCTCGGCGCCGGCGAAGCCGTCACCTGCGTCGCGCTCGACGTCGGCTATGACAGCCCGAGCGCTTTTGCCGCGATGTTCAAGCGCGAGCTCGGCGCCGCGCCGCGCCAGTATCTGCGCTGGGCCGATCCCGAAGTGGTGTTGAGGTAGGCGCATTCGCGTCGCGCACTCGCGGAACGCAAAACCCCTGCGGTCAACGGGAAAGACCGCAGGGGTTTGCAGGTGGATGGCGTGAGGCCAGCAAGGCTGGGTGTCACCCCAAGGACCGGCAGGCGGATGAAAGCGATACCCGCCTCGTCATGCAAGCAAGTCTTTTAGGCAGGAGTGCGTCAACATTCGCAAGCAAGGCGCGCGAGAGGACGGCGATCCTCGCGCGCGCGTTGCATGCAACCGCTTAGTCGTTGCGTGCGACCGCCGTCAGCTTGGTCATGTTGTGCAGCATGATCCGGCCGCGCTGCAGGTCGACGATGCCGTCCTTGCGCCAGGTCTGCAGTTGCCGGTTGACGCTCTCACGCGCCGCACCGACGAAGATGCCGAGCTGTTCCTGCGAGATGTGCACCTCGGAACCGAAATCCTCGGCCAGCGCGCACAGCCGGCGCGCGAGGCGGACCGGCAACGGCTGCAGCACGGATTCTTCCATCCGCTCGCTCTGCCAGCGGATGCGCTGGCACAGCAATTCGATCAGGCGGACCGCGACCTTCGGCTCGCGCTCGAGGAAGCCCAGGAAATCCTCCCGCCGCAAGACGAACAATTCGGTGGGCTCGCCCGCGGTCGCATCCGCGGTGCGATCCTGACCGTCGAGGACGGCGACTTCGCCGAACAGATCGCCGGACCCCATGAAGTTCAATGTGAGCCGGCTGCCGTCGGAGGCACCGGTTTCGATGCGCACCTGGCCGCGGCGGACCCCAAACAGGGCGTCGCCGGGATCGCCTTTCTGGAACAGCACCTCTCCGGTGGCGAGCTGCTGGGTGTGGCAGAGGCCCGAAAGCCGCGCCAATTCGTCCGCACCGAGATCGGCGAACATCGGGTTCATTTTCAGAATGACCGCAAATTCGGCCTGTTTGCTCATTGTATTGCCTTCCAAATCGATCCGAGCGGTCCCCCGACGCCCGGTTAGCAACAATCACCCTCATAAGAGTGTGTGAGAGGTCACATAAGTTCATGCTGGTAACGGATTATTTTTCGCCTCGTTGGAGCGCGGTCCCGTTTGCGGGATAATCTCGTGCGATCGGCCGTGCCTTTCCGCGGCGGAACCCTCTCTGCCCGGCCTGGAATATCGAGATGAGAGCACTGAAATTCGCCGGGGCCGCCATCGCTGCCGTGATCGTGATCATCGCGCTGGTGGCCGCGGTCGGGATCCCGTCCTCGATCCTCACGTCGGCCATCACCGACCGGGTCGAGCGCGAGACCGGCTACACGCTCGCCGTCAATGGCGGCGCCAGGATTGGCCTCTGGCCGACCGTCAGTCTGACGCTGCGCGACGTCGTGCTGCAGGACCCGCGGGAGCGCGAGGCCAACAACCGGTTCGCAGCTGATCGGGTCGAAGCCGAGATGACGCTGTCGAGCCTGTGGTCGGGCCAGCCCGACATCACTGACCTCGTGATCCTCAAGCCGGTGATCAATCTGCCGCTGCAGCGCGAGCGCACCCGCGACCACAATCCACCGGCGAAGTCTTCCGCGTCCGACAGCGGCGGCCTCACGATCCGGCATGTCAGCGTCAGCGGCGGCACCATCGTGTTCTCCAATGTGCGCGACCGGGTCGAGAATCGGATCGAGACGCTCAATGCCGATGCGACCATCGGCTACGACCGCAGGATCGTCGTCACGGGGAGCGCGGGCGCCGGTGACAAGCCGCTGAAGTTCGAGATCCGCGCGAGCGCGCCGCAAGCGCCGCTGGACCATCAGAGCGTGCCGGCCGAGTTCAACATCGATGCGCCCGGCCTATTGCCCGCGCCGATCAAGGCGAATGCGGAAGCGCGCTTGAACGGCACGGTGGTGATGTTCAACGGCGTGTCGGGCACGCTCGGCGATGGCGGCTTCACCGGCTGGGCCTCGGTCGACTTCGCCAGCAACAAGCCGCTGGTGAAGCTCGATCTCGACTTCCAGCGCATCTCGATGGCGCTGACACCGAGCCAGCCCGATGCGGCGCAGCCATTGGGCACCAACATTTGGAGCAACGCGTCGATCGATCTCGGCGGGCTGAACTATGTCGACGCGCAGGCGCGCATCTCGGCGGCGGAGCTCGTGATCGGCGACGGCCGCTTCGCGCAGGCGGCGATCGATGCATCTGTTGACAGCGGCGTGCTGAAGGCCCGGCTCGCCGATCTCGGCGCCTATGAGGGCACCGCCAACGGCGACGTCACGATCGATGTGAGAACCACCACTCCGACCTACGCGCTGCGGCTCGATCTCGCCGGCGTGCGCGCGCTGCCGGTGCTGCGGAGCCTCGCCGAATTCGACAAGCTCGACGGCAAGATGCAGGCGAAGATCGCGCTCGCCTCGCAAGGCACCAGCGCGCGCGCCATCGTCCGCAGTCTCGGCGGCACTGCGTTCGTCGTGTTCCAGGACGGCAAGATCCTCGGCCTCAACGTCGCGCAGATGATCCGCAACCTCACCACCAGCACCTTGTCGGGCTGGCAGCAGGGCCAGGAGCTGTCGACCGATCTCAGCCAACTCTCGGCGTCGTTCAAGCTCGACAAGGGCCAGGCCGTCACCACCGATCTCAACCTGATCGGCCCGCTGGTGAAGATGAGCGGGGTCGGCACCGTCGATCTCAACACCCGCCAGATCGGGTTCCGCGTCGAGCCGCAGCTCGTGATGACCACAGAGGGCCAGGGCCGCGTCGGCAACCCGGTCGGCCTCGGCATTCCCGTGATGATCGAGGGCCCCTGGGTATCCCCGCGGATCTATCCAGAGATGCAGGGCATCCTCGACAACCCACAGGCCGCCTACGCCAAGCTCAAGGAGATGGGCAAGGGCCTGTTCGGGGCTAATGGCCAAGGGCTGAGCCAGGGCCTCAACGGGCTCAGCAACCTCCTCAACGGCGTGCAGGGCGGCGGGACCGGCGCGCAGCCCGGCACGGGCCAGGCGCCAGCCGGTGCGGCGGCCGGCCAGAACAACCCGCTCGGCGGGCAGCTCGGCGACACCATCGGGAACCTGCTGCAGCAGGGCCTTTCCACCCTCAATCAGGGTAGCGCCTCCCGCCCGAGCCGCAGCCTGGCACAGCCCAACCCGGACGCGCCGGTGGCCGCCACGCCACCGCCCGCCCCTCCGCCGGCCGACACCGCCGAGCAGCACGACAATCCCGCGATGAACGACGTGCTGCGGCAGCTGTTCAACCGCTGAAATATTCCCGAATATCCAACGCTGGAATGCAGGGCTAACCATGCGACGGGAGGCCCCGCCTTGCCCGGCCGATCCGTGCTAAACAGCAGCGGATACAGTGGCGCACCCGACTGATTGGAGGGGAACGGACGAGGCTGGATGAACGGGGCACCGGACAAGGGCAAGAACTGGTTCCTGCGCGGCGGCCTGTTCGCCAAATACGTCCTCGCGCTGGTCGGCCTCGTCGTGTTCGTGCTCGCGGTCAACGGCGCGCTCGAGACCTGGATCAGCTATCGCGGCATCAAGAGCACGCTGACCGACGCCATGAGCGAGAAGGCGGACGCCACCGCCAAGCGCATCGAGCAATCGATTTCCGATCTCGAGCGCCAAATCTCTTGGGTGACCCGCGCCTCCTCCAACACGATCGAACTGCGCCGCGCCGATTATGCCCAGCTGCTCGGCCAGGTGCCGGCAGTGAACCAGCTCACCCTGATCAACGGCCAGGGCCGCGAGATGCTGCGGCTGTCGCGCCAGACCGTCACGCTGAACTCCAATGCCGACCTCTCCCGCGACCTCCGCTTCACCGAGGCTGTCGCGCGCGGCACCGCCTACGCGCCGGCGTACTTTCGCGACGAGCGGCCGTATATGTCGATCGGCGAGCAGCATTCCGGCTTCAATGCCGGCGTCACGGTGGCCGAGATCGACCTGCGCTTCCTGGGCGATTATTTCGGCGATTCCCAGGTCGGCCGCACCGCCTATGCCTATCTCGTCGACGCCAAGGGCCGCGTGCTGGCGAGTTCGTCGAAGGGCCCCGAAATCGGCAAGGACCTCGCCGCGCTGCCGCAGGTGGCGGCGGTGTTGTCGCCGAGCGGCAGACCGATCGCCTCCGGCAAGGATGTCGACGGCAACGCGGTGCTGACGACCGCGACAGCAGCGCCGGACCTCGGCTGGCACGTGTTCTATGAGCAGCCGACCGCGCAGGCGCTGTCGCCAATCCGCGACCAGCTAGTGCGCATCGCACTCCTGATCGCGCTCGGCCTCGTGGTCGCGATCATCGCCGGCACGATTCTGGCGCGGCGCATGCTGGTGCCGATCACCGCGCTGCGCGCCGGCGCGCGGCGGCTTGGCGATGGCGATTTCGGTCACCGCATCGAGGTGAAGACCGCCGATGAGCTGGAAGAGCTCGCCGGGCAATTCAACAGCATGGCCTCGCAGCTCGCCGAGACCTATTCCGGCCTCGAAGGCAAGGTGAAGGAGCGCACGCGGGATCTCGCGCAATCGATCAACGAGCTGAAGGTGCTCGAGGAGGTCGGCCGCGCGGTGGCGTCCTCGCTCGACCTCAACGCCGTGCTGCCGACAGTCGCCGCCCGCGCGCTCGAGATCACCCATGCCGACGCCGTGCTGATCTATGGCTATGATGCGACACAGCGCACGTTCAACCTGACGCAATCGATCGGCATCGACGCCGAAGCCGAGGGCCATCATCGCGCGATCGACGCGGCGAACAGCCCGCTCGGCGAGGCCGCGGCGAAGGGCGAGCCACTGGCCTTCCCTGATCTCGCGGCAAGTGCCGATCATCCGCTGCGCGATGTCGTGGTCGGCGCCGGCTTCCACTCGGTGCTTGTGGTGCCGCTGGTCGACCAGCAGGGCGTGCTCGGCTCGCTGGTGGTGCTGCGCAAGGCGGCCGGCGATTTCCCCGCGAGCCTGATCGGCCTGATGAAGACTTTTGCGCACCAGGCCGTGCTGGCGATGCGCAATGCGCGGCTGTTCACCGAAGTCGACCAGAAGAGCCACGCGCTGGAGCAGGCCAACACCACCGTGCGCGAGCAGGCCGACAAGCTGCGCGAGCAGACAGAGCAGCTCAAGGACTGGAACAAGTCGCTGGAGCAGCGAGTCGAGACCCAGCTCGGCGAGATCGAGCGCATCCGCCGGCTCGAGCGCTTCCTGGCGCCGCAGGTGGCGCAGCTGATCGCCTCCTCCGACAATCCCGAAGGCCTGCTCGACAGCCACCGCCGCGAAGTCACCGTCGTGTTCTGCGACCTGCGCGGCTTCACCGCCTTCACCGAGGCGACCGAGCCGGAAGAGGCGATGAACGTGCTGCGCGAATACCACGCCGCACTCGGCAAGCTGATCTTCAAGTACGAAGGCACGCTCGACAAATATGCCGGCGACGGCGTGATGATCCTGTTCAACGCGCCGATCCAGCTCGCCGACCACACCGCGCGCGCCGTGCGGATGGCGGTGGAGATGCGCGACACGGTCGGCCCCCTGACCGAGAAGTGGCGCAACCGCGGGCATAGCCTCGGCTTCGGTATCGGCATTGCGCTCGGCTACGCCACACTCGGCCAGGTCGGCTTCGAGCAGCGGCTGGAATATGCCGCGATCGGCAGCGTCACCAACCTCGCCTCCCGCCTGTGCGGCGAGGCCAAGGCCGGCCAGATCGTGGTGAGCCGCCGCGTCTACGGCATGGTCGAGCCCCATGTCGAGGGCCGCGCCATCGACGACCTCGTGCTGAAGGGTTTTAATCACCCGATCCTCGCCGCGGAGATCCTGAGCTGGAAGGGCGAGCCGTCAGCGGAGGCGGCAGCGGAGTGATCCGCGCTTTCTCCATTCGCCCTTCCGAGCGGGAACCCGCTACCGTCCGAACCTTGCATTCGCGCGGAAAGTGTGTATATTGGGGCCATTCGATTAGCCGTTGCGCCTTGTTGAATGGTCAGAACGGCCCTCCTCCAAAGACATCGTCAGTTGAATGGATGGCGCGCGATTCTGCGCAACACATGCGCAGACGCGCATTTTGGAGAAGAGAAGATGGCGACAGGTACTGTGAAGTGGTTCAACGGCCAGAAGGGCTTTGGTTTCATCGAGCCGAGCGATGGCAGCAAGGATGTGTTCGTTCACATCAGCGCAGTCGAGCGTGCCGGTCTGACTGGCCTGGCTGAAGGCCAGAAGGTCTCGTTCGAGCTGAAGACCGACAAGATGCGCGGCAAGACCAGCGCCGAGAATCTTCAGATCGTCTGAGGTTCTTGCTTCGGCATGATTTCCGCGCAAACGCGTTCCGCGTTTGTCGCGATCATGCCAGTTCGTCATTCCACGGATGTACTGGGATGACGTTGCGGCCCGCTCGATCCACCCGGATTGGGCGGGTTTTAGCATGTCTTGCTGCGCGTGATCTCAAAGCACGTCGCATCGCGCCGTTCCGTGCAACAGCCGCGAAGCGTTCGCAGAGGGATCATGCCTTGGAGAGATTGCCGATGACCGCCAGGAAGCCCACGCCATCGCCCGCAAGCCTCGCCAGGGCCGACCGCCAGCGGCTTGCGGCCGAGGAAGGCGCGCGCGCCATCGCCGAGGTCGAGCGCGACGCGACCGCGATCCGCAAGAACATGGAGCGCCTGCGCGCCCTGCGCGAAGCCCGCGAGGCCAAAGCTGCGGCCGAGGCCGAGCTGGCACCGGCACCGATCGCCAAGAAGAAGGCGCGCGTGAAGCGCATCGTGCGCTGACGCTGCACTGTGGGCGCCGTCATTGCGAACAAAGCGAAGCAATTCATCTTGCCGCAAACGGCGACAGGAATTGGATTGCCGCGTCGCTGACGCTCCTCGCAATGACGGCTCTGCGCGACCGTTGGTCCCGTCATACTGAGGTGCGAGCGGAGCGAGCCTCGAAGGATGGACGGCCACCAGTCGGGCCGTCGACCCTTCGAGACGCGCGCAAGAGCGCGCTCCTCCAGCGACAACGGCAAAGCCGTTGCGCGGGGGTGACGGAGCGGCAGCACAACGGCGCTGCACCCAATCTAGTCCCCGATCAACATACGCGCTCGCGGAACGAGAGTTGGGGGTGACGTCAGGTCAAATTCTGATATTCAGAACAACGCAAGTGGGTAGAAAATAACGGCTGCTGCGACATTGCTTTCATTTCCGCGAACTCCCACGGGCCTCAAATCAACATCCAGTGAATCTGTTTGCTTCTGCAATCACGATCACGACCCCTCCCACCCCATCGCAGGAATAACCCATCCCCCACCTCGCTCGCGTCATGACGGGCGCGCGGAACCGCGCACTCGCTGAGAACAAGAACACGCGAGGAATGGGTTTGATGACAGGATTGGACGGGACGCACGCTGCGGCGTCGGTGGTGGCGCTGCACTGCTCGCTGGGGTCGGGACGGCAATGGACGAAGCTTGCGGGCGCGCTCGGTGGCACGCCGTTCATGGCGCCGGATATTTCCGGCTATGGCGTCGCCGCCTGCGGGCGCGACTGGCCGCGGACGCTGGATGGCGAAATCGCGCGGCTCGAGCCCTGGCTCGCCAAGGCCAAGGGGCCGATCCATCTGGTCGGGCATTCCTATGGCGGGGCGATCGCGTTTCGGCTGGCGACCACGTCGCCTTATTCGCAGCGCATCCGCAGCCTGACGCTGATCGAGCCTGTCTTACCGACGTTGCTGCGCGACGGCTCCGCCGACGTGCGGCTGTACGATCGCTTCGCGCGGATCGCGCAGGTGGTGTCGCAGGATATTTTCGACGGCGCGGCGCTGGAGGCGGTCGAGGCGTTCACCGCGTTCTGGGCCGGCTCCGGCCCGCGCGAGCAGTTCTCGCCGAGCGGGCGGCTGCGGATGATCGAGCAGGCCGACAAGCTGCCTTACGATTTCAACGCCGCGCTCGATCTCGACGGCGTGGCGGCGGCCGCGCGTTCCTTGCGGGTGCCGACGCTCTTGGTGTCGGGCGGGCTGTCGCCCTATGTGACGCAGCGCATTGTCGCAAAACTCGCCGCGATCATTGATGGCGCCGAGGTGCGGCATCTGCCGGCGGCCGGTCACATGCTGCCGGTGACGCATGCCGAGCGGGTCAACCCGGAGATCCTGCAGCACATCTGGCGTGCCGAGGAGCTGGCGAAGCTGGAGCTCGCCGCGTGCGCCGGGCCGACCGAGGCGGCTGCCGCCGCGGCGCAGCCGGCTGGCTCGGCGAGGCCGCATCTGGTATTCAGGAGGCCCTCATTTTGGGAATAGTTTGCCGATGATTTTGCGTGTGAGGCGATTGATGGGTTTCGCTGCGCTCTACCCATCCTACGCAGCCGCTCTTGGCGCCTCGGTGCTGTTCATGCTCGCGGCTTCTCCCGCGCTTGCCGCGGGCGAGGCCGACGCGGTGCCGAAGGGCGCGGCGGTGACGGTGCTGAAGGCCTCGAAATTCTGCTTCGGCAATATCGTCGAGGTGTCCGGCATCGTGCTGCCGCGCGACGAGCAGCAGGTGCGGCCGGACCGGTTCGGCTTGAAGGTGGCGGAGGTGAAGGCCGATCCCGGCGACACCGTCACCGCCGGCCAGGTGCTGGCGCGGCTGACCGACGGCACCAATTCGATTAACCTCACGGCGCCGGTGGCGGGCACCATCTCGGCGTCGTCGGCGATCATAGGCAGCCCGGCCTCCGGCAAGGATGCGCTGTTCTCGATCATCGCCAGAAACGAATACGACCTGGTCGGCATGGTGCCGACCCGCGACATCGCCAAGCTGAAGACCGAGCAGACCGCGCGGCTCAAGATCATCGGCGCCGGCGAGATGGACGGCAAGGTGCGGATGATCGCGCCGACCATCGAGCCGAACAGCCAGCTCGGCCAGGTGTTCGTCGGCATCGGATCGAACCAGCGGCTGCTGGTGAATTCGTCCGGCCGCGCGCAGATCAAGACCGGGCAGAGCTGCGGCGTCGCGGTGCCGCTGACCGCGATCCTCTATTCCACCGCCGGCACCGTGGTGCAGGTGGTGCGCGGCGGCCGCGTCGAGACGCGGCGGGTCGAGACCGGATTGATGTCGGCCGGCCAGGTCGAGATCCGCGACGGCATCTTGGAAGGCGACATCGTCGTCGCCCGCGCCGGCGCGCTACTGCGCGAAGGCGATCCGGTGCGGCCGGTGGGTACGAGCGCGGACGCGAAGTAGGCGCCGTCACATTCACAGTGTCGTCCCGGGCAAGCGCAGCGCGACCCGGGACCCATAACCACGAACGCGAATTGTGCTGAAGAGCTGTGGCCACAGCGCGCTTCAACAACTCAGCCCTGTGGTTATGGGTCCCGGCTTTCGCCGGGACAACGTGGGGAAAGAGTCGGGCTCAACCGCCGAGCTTGATGTCTTCCAGCAACGAGGACGACACGCTCGGCACCTGCTCGCCTTCGCTGGCGCGGGAGATCGCGACGCGGGTCTTGTTGAAGGCGGTCTCGGCGCCGGCCTGGGCGTTGAGGTTGTTGATCAGCTCGGAGACCAGGACGCTGTTGGCACCCTTGGAATCGTCGGCGACTTTGCCCGGCGTCGCCGAAGTCAGCACGATGGTGTTCTCCGGCGGGCTGATCGGGGCGAGGCCGTGCGAGAAGGCGCGGAAGCGGCGCTCATAGGGATTGCGGCGCGAGGCATCGAGCACCACGAGCTTGGCTTTCGCGCCACGCTCCTTCATCGCATCGAGCACGGACTCGACGCTGACGCCGGTGCGCTTGACGTCGGCTTCCTTCCAGATCGTGGCATCGACCGGGATCATGTAGCTCTCGCGGCCGACCTGCACGCCGTAGCCGCCGAAGAACAGCATCACGACGGTGTCGGGGCGGATCTTGGCCTTCATGCGCTCGACCGCGCGGAACATATCGTCCTTGGTCGCGTCCTCGACCACGTCGACGTCAAAACCTTCGCGGCGCAGCGCCGACGACAAAGTGCGGGCATCGTTGATCGGCTGGGCCAGCGGCGCCGCGGCGTCCGGATAATGGCCGTTGCCGATGATCAGCGCGAGGCGGGAGGTGCCGGCCGCAATGCTGCCGGTCTGACCGGCGGTGACGGAGCCGGCGACGGTCCCCTTGGCTACGTCAGGTGTCCGCTTGTTGAGCGCGGCATGGGCGCCAATCGCCAGCGACACCGTGCCGGCCACCGCCACGCAGACGGCGATGGTGCGACGGGAAATATGAAGCTGCCTAAGGTTCATAACGTTCTAGTCCCAATCTCTATCCCGATGGCGTTCGAGCGAAATCGCGCCAGTTAGTCGCGTCAGTGACGATCAGGTTTAATGGGGTTGAGGTGTGTGTGCCGTTGAATTCAGCTCAATTTGCGGCGCCGCAACAAATACTCCCTTAACCCGGCCGGACCGCCGGAGCAACCCGGTTTGCAGCATGCTGCCGCCCGGCACAGGCCATTGACGCCGTTAAGATCCCGTTACGTGACTTCGGTCACATTTGTATTTCGTAGGGATTCATATAGCTTTCCAAAGACTTGCGCGTTTGGGGGAGGACCGGAGGAAACACCGCCGGGGCGGCGGCGTTAACCGGTTCCTTGAGAAAGGCATTCATGAGCCTTCACGAAATCGCCGGGACGGTGTGCCGGGCGCTGACCGCCAGGAAGGACGGCCCGTCGCTTTACGACGTCTGCGACCCCGTGCTGCAGGCCTACCGCGGCGGCGATGCCCATCTCGGGAAGTTCTACCGGACCGCGCTGGGCAATCCGCCGCTGCGCGCGCTGCTCCGCCGCACCGGCCTGCCGGCCCTCAACGACCCCGACCGCCTCGCGGGCCTGCGCGCAGCGCTGAGGGAGGCGCGCGACGCCGCGGCGCCGGACTGGGCCGCGATCGGCGCCCCCGTCGCTCACCTGATGGACGGCATCGGCGTGCGTCACCCCGCCCCGCCAGCCGCGACCGCACCTCACCACCCGCCCGCGATGGCCGAGATGGACCGCGTAATCCGCTTGACCGGCGCGCATCTGCTGCGTTCGTTCGGCAGACGCGGCTTCATCCCGACCTATGCCGCCTTCAACCTGATCGGCGATGCCGACATCAGCGGGCGCGAGATGTTGATGGCGCTGACCGGGCTGAACGCGCGCGGCTACAAGAACTCGACGCTGTTGTTCAGCCTGGCGCGCATCTTCATCGCGCATTCGCCGGCGCGCGCGCTGATCAACCCGCCCTGGCGCGGCATCGCCGAGCCGATGTGGGAGCCGGTGCAGATCCGCCACCGCTCGGCCTATTACGACGCCTTCTTCACCGAGGCGCTGCTCGGCTTTGTCGAGACCGGACTTGCATCACCCGATGAGGCGGGCGCGGCGCGGCGCGCGGTCGCCGAGATGGTGGACTTCTGCCTGAAGACCAGTGCCGAAGAGGTGCCGTCGCATGACGGCTCGGTCGTGAAGGTGATCACCGCGCTGGCGCCGGGACGGCATCCACGCTTCTCGCGCTTCTTCGCCCAGATCAAGCAGGACCTCGGCTTCGGCGTCTATGTGCCCGACTGCGACACCACGGCGTGTTCGTTCTCGGCCGCGACGCAGGCTGGCTCCGACGATCCGATCCTGCAGCAGCCGCTGCTGGATTTCTACCGCGGCTACCAGGTCCGCGCCGGCGCCAACGAGCCGCGCGTCACCGTGCCGCTCAACGACAATATCGATTACGAGGGCGGCGTCGTCACCTGGATCGACAATCTCAAGGGCGAGCGGCCCTACGGCAACGACCTCGATCCGACGCTGAACCTCGACATCCTCGAGGTCTCGTTCCGCAACCTCACGCGCTGGCGCATCCTCGAGACGCCGCAGCGGCTGGAGACGGTGCATCGCATCATCGCGTTCCAGAAGAATCTGGTCGAAAGCGGCGCGTTCAGGAATCCGCGCTCGCATATCTATTATCTGCCGGAGCTCTATTCGGCGTATTTCGGCCGCTGCTACGCCGCCTTCATCGCACTGCCGCTGGCGGCGCAGCGCGTGATCGATCCCGGCAATGTGTTCGCGCTGATCCGCGCCCGCGTGCTCGGCTATGTGCAGGGCGAGCTGATCACGCATGAGATGAACCCGTTCGACGCCGCGCTCGCGCTGATGGCGCTGGCGCATCTTGGCGCCGAGGTCTCGACCTTCACGCCGGCACTGCACTGCATCGTGCAGGGCCTCGGCGAGGGCGGACGCAAGGGGCCCTACAGGGCCTATGAATGGAATAAGATGAAGACGCCGACCCGGATCCTGGTCGGCGGACCCGAGGTGACGTCCGCGTTCGTGCTGATGGCCCTCGCGCTGGCCAGGAAGCGGATGGTTGCGGTGTAGCCGTGTAGGATGGGTAGAGCGAAGCGAAACCCATCAATTTTGTCCGCGGGGTGAGATGATGGGTTTCGCTGCGCTCTACCCATCCTACGGATCGACGAAGGCGAATGGCGCAGGCGTACGGGGATGACGCGAAGTTGAAACTGGCGGAAACACATCACCACTGGCACGGTTGCCCAATTGCCCGCACAATCCTTGCCGATCCTTTGGACCCTGAACGCTGAACGAAGAACCTGGCCGGGAATACCGATGCTCAAGACGCTGCTCACTGCCGGCCTGCTGCTGTCGCTGCCGACGCTGGCTGTCGCCGCCGACATCACCGGCGTGCCGAAGATCCGCGACGGCGACCAGCTCATGATCGGCAGCGTCAAGATCCGGCTCGGCGGCATCGACGCACCGTCGACCGACCAGCTCTGCCTCAACACCAAGGGTGAGCGCTGGACCTGCGGCGTCGCCGCGCGCGACGAGCTGATCAAGCATGCCGGCAACAAGAGCTGGACCTGTCACGCGCGCACGGTCGATCGCCGCGGCCGCACCATTGCGCGCTGCGAGGTCGACGGCGAGGACATCCAGAAGTGGATGGTCAGCAATGGCTGGGCGCTGGCGTTCACCCGCATCTCGCATGAGTACGAGCCGGACGAGAAGGCGGCGCGCGAGGCCAAAGCCGGGATGTGGCAGGGCGCGTTCATCGCGCCGTGGGACTGGCGCGTGCGCAACAAGAAGACCACGGTGCTCGGTGCCGTGAAGCCCCCCGAAGGCGCCAACGCGATCCTGCTCGCCTCCGCCTCCGGCCCGGTGGCGCCCTCGCCCGACTGCACCATCAAGGGCAATGTCAACCGCTCCGGCGAATGCATCTTCCACCAGCGAAGCAGCCGCTGGTACGCCAAGATCGAGATGAAGATCAGCAAGGGCACGCGCTGGTTCTGCTCGGTCGAGGAAGCCGAGGCCGCCGGCTGCCGCGAGACGCGGCGCTAACGCGCGCCACGCACTGATCTGGAAGCGTGTGCCGTGACTGACGTCGAAATCAACCCGCCTGCGGCGCACCGTCGCAAACGCGTGCGCTATCTGCAGCTGCTGCTATTCGTCCTGGTCACCTATCTGATCGCGGCCTATCTGGTGCTGCCGGCGCTGTGGACGCATTACGAGCACCAGAAGGGCCTCGCCAATCTGCCGATGGTGACCCGCACCGCGCAGGGCATTCCCGGCGATCCCATGAATGTCGGGCTGATCGGCGACACCAAGGATGTGGTCTGCGCGATGCACGAGGCCGGCTGGTTCCCGGCCGATCCGGTCACGCTGAAATCCTCCATCGAAATCGTCGGCTCCGTGCTGCTCGATCGTCCCTACAAGGATGCGCCGGTGAGCAACCTGTTCTATCTCGGCCGCCGCGAGGACCTTGCCTTCGAGCGGCCGGTCGGATCGAGCGCGGATCGCCGCAACCATGTCCGTTTCTGGCGGGTGCTCGACCAGGGCGAGGAGAAGCGCCCGGTGTGGCTCGGCGCTGCGACGCTCGACCGCAGTGTCGGCATCTCCAGCTACACCGGCGCGGTGACGCATCACATCGCGGCCGACCTCGACGCCGAACGCGCGCTGCTTGCGACTGACCTCGAGTCCGCCGGCATGGTCACCGCGAAATACCAGGTCACCGGCATCGGTCCGACCTTCGACGGGCATAATGGCGGCGGCGACCTGTATTACACCGACGGCGAAATCTGGGTGATGCGGCTGGTCGAGGCCTGCCGCAAGAACGACGGCATCGTCGAGCAGATTCCAAGCCCCGCCGCGACCCAGTTCAAGGACCAGATCTGGCGTTCTGTGGTCGAGACCATCGACAAAGGCAAATAAGGCCGGCCGTGTCCCGCGCTTTTGGAAACGCTGGATTGCTTGGACCTGCTCGCAATCGCGGCCGCGATGGAATATCCTCCACGCTTGACCCCTCACACGCATGATTTGCGTTGCTTTACCCAAAAGGAACAGGACGATGACCGTTCGCGCGGGCCGGGAATTTCTGGCCATCCCCGGGCCCACCACGATGCCTGATCAGGTGCTGCAGGCGATGCATCGCCCGGCGCTCGATATCTACTCCGCCGAGATGTTCGAACTGACCGAAAGCCTGCTGCGCGATCTCTCGAAGCTGTTCGCCACCATGGGCAAATCCTACATCTACATCGCCAACGGCCACGGCGCCTGGGAGGCGACGCTCTCCAACGTGCTGTCGCGCGGTGACAAGGTGCTGGTGCTGGAGAGCGGGCGCTTTGCGATCGGCTGGGGCCAGGCGGCGGCCGCGATGGGCGCCGATGTCGAGGTGCTGAAGGGCGACTGGCGTCGCGCGATCCGCCCGGCCGAGGTCGAGGAGCGGCTGCGCCGCGACAAGGAGCACAAGATCAAGGCGATCCTCGCCGTGCAGGTCGACACAGCGTCGGGCGCCTATAACGACATCGAGGCGATCGGCAGGGCGATCAAGGCCGCAGGCCATCCCGCGCTGTTCATGGTCGACACCGTTGCCTCGCTCGGCTGCACGCCGTTCGAGATGGACAAGTGGTATGTCGACGTCGCGATGTCCGGCTCGCAGAAGGGCCTGATGACGCCGCCCGGCCTCGGCTTCGTCGCCGCCAATGACCGCGCCTGGGACGCGCACAAGAAGGCCGATCTGCGCACGCCCTATTGGGACTGGACCGAACGCGAAGGCTCCGAGCACTACCGCAAATATGCCGGCACCGCGCCGGTGCATCTGCTGTTCGCGCTACGCGAGGCGATCAACATGCTGCACGCCGAGGGCCTGGAGAATGCGTTCGAACGGCATCGCCTGCTCGGTGAAGCGGTGCGCCGCGCCGTCGCGGTCTGGGGCGAGGGCCAGGTGCTCGGCTTCAACATCACTGAACCCGCCGAGCGCTCCAACACGGTGACGACCGTGACCGTGAAGGGCGCCGATCCCGCTGCGATCCAGCGCTATGCCAAGGAGAAATGCGGCGTGGTGCTCGGCACCGGCATCGGCGATTTGCAGGGCCAGGCGTTCCGCATCGCGCATATGGGCCACGTCAATGCGCCGATGATCCTCGGCACGCTCGGCGTCGTCGAGGTCGCCCTCACCGCGCTGAATATCCCGCACGGCAAGGCCGGCGCCGACGCCGCCATCCAGTGGCTCGGCGAGAACGTGAAGGCGTAGGCCAAGCGCAGACAGCGCCCCATCATCCCGAGGTACGAACGAGGCCACACGCTCCGCTGTCGTCCCGGCGAAGGCCGGGACCCATAATCCGCGGCGGATGTTGTGCGCAGACTCGTCGTTCCGCCGGCGCACAACAATGACCATCGGTGGCTATGGATCCCGGCCCCCGTGCGCAACTGCGCACTAGGCCGGGACGAGACTGAATGTTTGACGTCGCTTGTGAATGATCCGCTCACCAGGATGAGGGAGGCAGTGCATGCAACGCATTGCTAAGGCCCCAACACTTTCCGCCGTCATCTTTTTCCGCTTTACTGCCGGCAACAGCCGGGCACGGATCCCTGCAACATAACAAGATGGAGGGATCGCTTGGCGTCGGTGGAACTGCGTGGCCTGGTCAAGCGGTTTGGATCGTTTGTCGCGGTTGATGACGTCTCGCTCACGATCGACCACGGCCAGCTGGTCTGCCTGCTCGGGCCGTCCGGCTGCGGCAAGACTACGACGCTGCGGCTGATCGCGGGATTCCTCGAGCCATCCGGCGGCGAGATCCGCGTCGGCGACCGCGTCGTGTCGTCGAAGGCGCGCACGCTGCCGCCCGAGCAGCGCAACATGTCGATGATCTTCCAGAGCTACGCGCTGTGGCCGCACATGACGGTGGCCGAGAACATCGTCTATGGGCTGCGCTTGCGCAAAATGGATCGCGACACCATCGCGAAAAAACTCGCCGCGATCCTGGCGACGACCAAGCTGGAACCGCTGGCGCAGCGCTATCCGGGCGAGCTCTCCGGCGGCCAGCAGCAGCGGGTCGCGCTGGCACGCGCGCTGATCGTCGGCCCCGAGACGCTACTGCTCGACGAGCCGCTGTCCAATCTCGACGCCAACCTGCGCGAGGAGATGCGGTTCGAGATCCGCCGCCTGCACGATGAATATCGCTACACCACGGTCTACGTCACCCACGATCAATCCGAGGCGATGACCACGGCCGACCTGATCGCGGTGATGAATGCCGGCAAGATCGACCAGCTCGGCAGCCCCGAAGACATCTATGCGCGGCCGGAATCCGAATTCGTGGCGCGCTTCATCGGCGCGGCCAATGTGATCAAGGGCACCGCGCGCGATGCGACCCATGTCGACTTCGCCGGCGCGACGCTCGCCGTGGTCGGCGCCAGGCTCACGGCCGGCCAGAGCGCGCCGGTCGCGATCCGCCAGCATGAAATCCAGATCTCGACGCAAGCCCCCGCGGCAGCACAGAACACGCTCAAGGCCATCGTGACGCGGCAAGTCTATCTCGGCATGAACCGCGAC
Source organism: uncultured Bradyrhizobium sp. (assembly GCF_947648125.1). Taxonomy (GTDB): domain Bacteria; phylum Pseudomonadota; class Alphaproteobacteria; order Rhizobiales; family Xanthobacteraceae; genus Bradyrhizobium. Next base: position 104,565 of record NZ_CANSMR010000023.1, read on the forward strand.
TACATGGTGGAAACCCCTGACGGCACCTCGCTGCGGGTGACCACGCCGACGGAAACCGCGGTCGAGAAGGGCAGCGAGGTCTGGCTGACACTTCCGGCGGAACGCTGCCGGGCGCTCAGTCGATAACGAACAAGAAACGGAGGGACGCGATGCGGAAACAAATCTCCAGACGCCACGTCCTGAAAGGCTCTGCGGAGCTTGCGCTCGGCAAGATATTCGCGTCGCCCGCGCGCGCCGCGGCACCCGAGCCGGTCGCGATCACGCCCGACCTCGTTGCGGCCGCGACCAGGGAAGGCAAGCTCGTGTTCTATTCGTCGATGGACCTGCCGGTCGGCGAAAAGCTCGGCAAGGCGTTCGAGACGGCCTACCCCGGCATCAGCGTGCAGATCGAGCGCTCCGGCTCGGAGCGGCTGTTCCAGCGCGTGGCGCAGGAATACGACGCCAACATCCACGCCGCCGACGTCGTCAACAGCGCCGATGCCTCGCACTTCATTCCCTGGAAGAAGAGCGGCTGGCTGATGCCGTTCGTCCCCGAGGACGTCGCCAAGCACTTTCCCGACGGATATCGCGACCCGGACGGCATGGCCGTGACCACGCGACTGTGGCTGTCGTCGATCGCCTACAACACCAATCTGGTGAAGGCGGAGGATGCGCCGAAGAGTTTTGCCGACCTGCTCGATCCAAAGTGGATGGGCAAGATGGTGAAGGGCCATCCGGCCTATAGCGGCACCATCATGACCACCACGTTCCAGATCGTGCGCGAGCTTGGCTGGCCCTACCTGGAGAAGCTTTCGAAGCAGCGCGTGATGCAGGTGCAATCCTCGACGGATCCACCGAAGAAGCTCTCGCTCGGCGAGCGCGCGGTCATGGCCGACGGCAATGAATACGGCATCGTGCTGCTGAAGGAAGCCGGGCAGCCGGTCGAACCGGTCTACCCGACCGAGGGCACGCCGACGATCTCGGGACCGACCGGCATCTTCGCCGGCGCGCCGCATCCGAACGCCGCAAAACTGTTCCAGGCCTGGCTGCACACCCGCGAGACCCAGCAATTCTTCGTCGACTTCACCGGGCAGTATTCGGTGCACGCGCAGGTGCAGCCGAAGGCCGGCCGGCGCAAGCTCGCCGACATCAAGCTGATGCAGGAGGACCCGGCGGGCGTCGAGGCGATGACCGAAGAGATCAAGACGCGCTATGCGCGGCTGTTTCGGGTGTGAGGATGCGCCGCGCCAACATACCCAACATCGTCATTCCGGGCCCATCGCTTCGCGATGCCCTCAGGTGCGCAATTGCGCACCGCGAATGACGGGGAGAGAGTCTTCAAATGACGGCCACCCCCTCCTCGATCGTCCGCCCCCGCATCGACTGGACGCGCCCCGTCCTGTGGCTGTTCGCCGCGGTTCTCATTCTCCTGATCCTGCTGCCGCTGTCGTGGCTCGCGGTCTACGCGTTCACCGACAAGAACCGTCATCCGACGCTGGCAAACTTCGTCACGCTGTTCAGTAATCCGGACTTCCTCGATCCGCTGCTGACGACCGCGATCATCGCGACCACCTCGGCGCTGATCTGCTGCATCGTCGCGGCACCGATCAGCTGGCTGGTGTCGCGCACCGACATGCCGGGCCGGCAAACCATCCGCGCGCTGGTGACGGCCTCGTTCGTGACGCCGCCGTTCCTCGGCGCGGTCGCCTGGGAACTGCTGGCGGCGCCGAATTCGGGGCTGCTCAACCAGCTCTACCGGCTGTTCGCAGGCGAGGATGCCGATGCGCTGTTCAACATCTATTCGATGACCGGGATCATCTTCGTGATCTCCTGCTACACATTCCCGTTCGTGTTCGTGCTGGTGGCCAATGCGCTCGACACCATGCCGGGCGAGCTGGAAGACGCCTCCGCGATCCTCGGCGGCAATGCTTGGACCACGGCGCGAAGGGTGACGATCCCGCTGGCGCTGCCCGCGCTGATCGCCGGGGCGCTGATCGCCTTCCTGCAAGCGATGACGCTGTTCGGCTCGCCGGCGATCCTGGCGCTGCCGGCCGGCTTCCACACCATGACGACCAAGATCTGGAGCCTATTCCAGTATCCGCCGAAGCTCGAGCTCGCGGCCACCGCCGCGGTGCCGCTGCTGGTGCTGACCATCCTGCTGCTGCAGGGCCAGAAGGCGCTGCTCGGACGGCGCGGCTATTCGGTGATCGGCGGCAAATATGGCGCGCCGCGCCGGGTCGAGTTGCGCGGCTGGCGCTGGGCCGCGCTCGGCTTCTGCCTCTTGGTCTTGCTCAATCCCGTCTTCCTGCCTTACCTCGCGCTGCTCAACGCCGCGTTCTCGCCCAACGCCACCACGCTGGTGACGCCGTCGACGCTGACCTTGCACAACATCGTCTTCGTGTTCACCGAGCTGTCGTCGACCCAGCTCGCGTTGAAGAACACCGTGATCCTGGGCACCTCGACCGCGACGATCGGCACCATCCTCGCGCTGGTCATCGCCTATGTGACGACGCGCAAGGTGATCGCCGGCCATCGCATCCTTGGATTCCTTGCCACCGCACCTGTCGCCGTTCCCGGCATCGTGCTCGGCGTCGGCCTGTTCCTGAGCTACACGCGGCCGCCTTTCGTGCTCTACGGCACGCTGTGGATCCTGCTGCTGGCGTTCCTCACCATCAATTTGCCGTCGGCCTATCAGCAATTGCAGGCGGCGTTCACGACCATCCATCCCGAACTCGAGGAAGCGAGCCGCATCCTCGGCGCGACGCGGCTGCAGGCACTGCGCCAGATCACCGCCCCCTTGCTGCGCACCGGCGTGATCGCGACCTGGTGCTTCATCTTCATCGGCGTGATGCGGGAACTGTCGGCCGCGATCGTGCTGTTCACCTCGCAAACCAAGGTGCTGTCGGTCCTGATCTACGATCTCAACGAAGGCGGCGACCTCGCCGCGATCGCCGTACTCGGCATCGCGATGCTGGTGATCACATTCGCTGTGGTGCTGGCGGTGAACCAGATCCCAATGTCCGGCGGCAACGCCGGCGCGAAGCTGCGGAACGGGTAGCGACGCTCGCGTCCCGGACGCGCTGCGGCGTGACAACGCTGCTGCGCAGAGCCGGGACCCAGCAACCATAGGCCCCGGCTCAGCAGCGCACCGCTACGCGCTGCACTGCGTCCGGGGCACGAACAACATCCATCTGGCAATCGCCACATTCATCCCGATATAAAGCGGAACCCCGCACCATGAGGATCGCGTGACCAAATCCGCCACCACAACATCGCCCCCTGTCGCGCCGCGCCGGCCGCATTCCTTCACCACCCACGGCATCACGGTGAGCGACGACTATGCCTGGATCAAGGATCCGAAATGGCAGGAGGTGCTGCGCGATCCCTCGATCCTCGATCCCGACATCCGGAGCTATCTCGAAGCCGAGAACGGCTACACCGAGAGCCTGCTCGGCCACACCGACGGTTTGCAGAAGCGGCTGGTCAAGGAGATGCGCGGCCGGATCAAGGAGGATGATTCCAGCGTGCCGTCGCCGGACGGTCCGTTCGCCTATTTCCGCAAGTTCCGCGAAGGCGGCCAGCACGAGCTGTACTGCCGCACGCTGCGCGACGGCGGCGACGCCCATGTCGTGCTCGACGGCGACGCGCTAGCGAAGGACCATAAATACTTCAAGTTCGGCGGCAGCCGGCATTCCAACGATCACCGGCTGCATGCCTGGAGTGCCGACACCAAGGGCTCCGAATATTTCTCGATTCGCGTGCGCGACTGGGCAACCGGCGGTGATCTGGACGACCTCGTCGAGGAAACCGACGGCGGCGTGGTCTGGGCCGCGGATTCCAAAAGCTTCTTCTACGTCAAGCTCGACGACAATCACCGCCCGATGCAGGTGTGGCGGCACCGGCTCGGCACCAAGCAGGCCGACGACGTCCTGATCTATGAGGAGCAGGATTCCGGCTGGTTCACCCATCTGCACGAGAGCGCCAGCGGCCGCTTCTGCGTCATCGCCGGCGGCGACCACGAGACCTCGGAGCAGCGGCTGATCGATCTCGCCAATCCCGACGCCCCGCCGCGGCTGGTCGCGGCGCGCGAGGAGGGCGTGCAATATTCGATCGCCGACCGCGGCGACGAGCTCTTCATCCTGACCAATGCCGACGACGCCATCGACTTCAAGGTCGTCACCGCGCCGCTCGCCGCGCCCGGGCGCGCCAACTGGCGCGACCTGATCCCGTATCGCGAGGGCGTCTATGTGCTCGACGTCGAGCTCTATGCCGGCCACATGGTGCGGCTGGAGCGCGCCAACGCGCTGCCGGCGATCATCATCCGCGACCTCAAGAGCGGCGAAGAGCACGCGATCGCCTTCGACGAGGCGGCCTATTCGCTCGACACCATGGGCGGCTACGAATTCGAGACCACAAATCTGCGTTTCGCCTATTCGTCGATGACGACGCCGTCGGAGGTCTATGACTACGACATGGCGACGCGGACGCGGGTATTACGCAAGCGGCAGGAGATTCCCTCCGGCCACAACCCGGCCGACTACGTCACCACGCGCATCATGGCGACCTCGCATGACGGCGCGCAGGTGCCGGTCTCGATCCTGCACCGCAAGGATTTCGTTCGCGACGGCAACGCGCCGCTGCTGCTCTATGGCTACGGCTCCTACGGCATGGCGATGCCGGCGTCGTTTGCCGCCAACCGGCTGTCGCTGGTCGACCGCGGTTTCGTCTATGCGATCGCGCATATCCGCGGCGGCGCCGACAAGGGCTGGGGCTGGTATCTCGACGGCAAGCGCGAGAAGAAGCCCAACACGTTCGACGATTTCGCTGCCGCCGGGCGCGCGCTGTGTGATGCGAAATACACGGATGCGAAACGCATCGTCGGCCATGGCGGCTCGGCGGGCGGCATGCTGATGGGAGCGGTCGCCAACCGCGCCGGCGAGTTGTTCGCCGGCATCGTCGCCGAAGTACCGTTCGTCGATGTGCTCAACACCATGCTCGACGACACGCTGCCGCTGACGCCGCCGGAATGGCCGGAATGGGGCAACCCGATCGAGAGCGAAAAGGACTTTCGCACCATCCTGTCCTATTCGCCCTACGACAATGTCGCGGCAAAGGACTATCCGGCCATCCTCGCGATGGGCGGCTTGACCGATCCGCGCGTCACCTATTGGGAGCCGGCGAAATGGATCGCGCGGCTGCGCGCCACGATGCGCGGCGGCGGCCCGGTGCTGCTGCGCACCAACATGGGCGCCGGCCACGGCGGCGCCTCCGGGCGCTTCAACCGCCTCGACGAAGTCGCGATCGTCTACGCGTTCGCGCTGTGGGCGGTCGGGATGGCGGACAGGGCGGAGGTGTAGGGGTGCCAGTTGGCTTGCGCGGTCCCCTCCCCATCGTCGTCCCGCCTAGTGCGCAATTGCGCACGGGAGCCGGGACCCATACCGCGTGATCTATTGAGCAAGGAAGTCGCAGGACCACCGCACACAACGCAACTGCCAGTCTTCGCCAAACTCCTCCCTGTGGTGATGGGTCCCTGCTTTCGCAGGGACGACAGCGGAATGCGTGGCGGTCGCTGATCAAGGAAGACGGCGGAGGTTGCGGCAGCTACCGCCCCTTCGCCTTCCGCCAGGCAGCAAAATCCTTCAGCGTCTGCTCGTCGGTCGCGGGATAGAGGCCGAAGATGCCGCGGCCGTTCTGGACCTGCTCGGTGACGAAATCCTCGAACGCGGTCATCTCGAAAGTCTCGTCCGCGATCTCGTCGGCGAGATGCGCCGGGATCACGATGACGCCATCGCTGTCGCCGAGGATCACGTCGCCCGGAAACACCGGCGCGTCGCCGCAGCCGATCGGCACATTGATCTCGATCGCCTGGTGCAGCGTCAGGTTGGTCGGTGCGCTTGGGCGATGATGAAACGCCGGAAAGCCGAGCCGCGCGATCTCGGCCGAATCGCGGAAGCCACCGTCGGTGACGACGCCGGCGCAGCCGCGCTTCATCAGCCGCGTCACCAGGATCGCGCCGGCCGACGCCGCGCGCGCATCCTTGCGGCTGTCCATGACCAGCACGCTGCCGGGCGGGCAATCCTCGATCGCCTTGCGCTGCGGATGCGCGCGGTCGCGGAACACCTCGATCGAGTTGAGGTCCTCGCGCGCCGGCATGTAGCGCAAGGTGAAGGCCTCGCCGACCATGGTCGGCTGATCCGGGCTCAAGGGGTGAACATCCTGGATGATCTGGATGCGCAAGCCGCGCTTGAACAGCGCGGTCGCAACCGTCGCGGTCGAGACGGATTTCAGCTTGTTGCGGGTGGTGTCGCTGAGTTTGGACATGTGATTTTCCCGGTTGTCATTCCGGGATGGTCCGAAGGACCAGACCCGGAATCTCGAGGTTCCAGGTTCGCTTCGCGCCCCGGAATGACGGCTAATAGATCGACGGCTCGCCCACCGGCTTGCCAAAACCGGTCTCGAGGAAATCGAAGTCGCAGCCCTCATTGGCCTGTTTGATGTGCTTCGAGAACATCCAGCCATAGCCGCGCTCGAAGCGCTGCTCGGGCTGCTTCCATTCCGCGCGGCGCCTGGCCAGCTCCGCCTCCGGCACATCGAGATCGATGGTGCGCGCGGCGACGTCGAGCGTGATGCGGTCGCCGTTCCTCACCAGCGCCAGCGGACCGCCGATGAAGGATTCCGGCGAGACGTGCAGGATGCAGGCGCCGTAACTGGTGCCGCTCATCCGCGCGTCCGACAGCCGCACCATGTCGCGCACACCCTGCTTCACGAGCTTGGTCGGGATCGGCAGCATGCCCCATTCCGGCATGCCGGGCCCACCCTGCGGGCCAGCATTGCGCAGGATCAGGACGTGATCGGCCGTGACGTCGAGATCGGGATCGTCGACCGCCTTCTTCATCGAGGGATAGTCGTCGAACACCAGCGCAGGTCCGGTGTGCTTGAGGAAACGCGGATCGCAGGCGCTCGGCTTGATGACGCAGCCGTCGGGCGCGAGATTGCCCTTCAAGACCGCGAGCGCACCCTCCTTGTAGATCGGGTCGTCGACGGTGCGGATGACGTCGTCATTGTGGACCTCCGCACCTTCGATGTTTTCGCCGAGCGTCTTGCCCGTGACGGTCACGCAATCCAGATGCAGATGCTGCCTGATCCGGTTCATCAGGCCGGGCAGCCCGCCGGCATAGAAGAAATCCTCCATCAGATAGAGGTCGCCGCTCGGCCGCACATTGGCGATGACAGGCACCTTGCGGCTCGCGATCTCGAAATCGTCGAGCGAGATGTCCTGGCCGGCGCGGCGCGCCTGCGCAATGAGGTGAATGATGGCGTTGGTCGAACAGCCCATCGCCATCGCGACCGTGATCGCATTCTCGAACGCTCTTCGCGTCTGGATCTTCTGCGGCGTCAGATCCTCCCACACCATCGCGACGATGCGGCGGCCGGCTTCCGAACTCATCCGGATATGGTTGGCGTCGGCCGCGGGGATCGACGAGGCGCCGGGCAGCGTCATGCCGATGGCTTCGGCGATCGCAGTCATGGTCGAGGCCGTGCCCATGGTCATGCAGGTGCCGTAGCTGCGGGCGATGCCGGCCTCCATGTCGACCCAGTCCTTGTCGGAAATCTTACCGGCGCGTCGCTCGTCCCAGTATTTCCAGGCGTCCGAGCCGGAGCCCAGCGTCTTGCCTTTCCAGTTGCCGCGCAGCATCGGCCCCGCCGGCAGATAGATCGCCGGCAGGTTCATGCTGGTGGCCCCGAGCAGCAGCCCAGGCGTGGTCTTGTCGCAGCCGCCCATCAGCACCACGCCGTCGACCGGATGGCCGCGCAACAGCTCCTCGGCATCCATCGCCAGCATGTTGCGATAGAGCATCGTGGTCGGCTTCAGCAGCGATTCCGACAGCGACAGCGCCGGCAGCTCCAGCGGAAAGCCGCCGGCCATCAGCACGCCGCGCTTGACGTCATCGACCCGGCTCTTGAAGTGCATGTGGCAGGGTTGCGCGTCAGACCAGGTGTTGATGATCGCGATCACCGGCCGGTCGCGCCACTCCTCCGGCGCGTAGCCCATCTGCATCGCGCGCGATCTGTGGCCGAAGGCGCGCAAATCGTCGGGCGCAAACCAGCGCGCGCTGCGCAATTGATCCGGGGTTTTGTTCCTCTTGGTCATCTTGGATGCGCCATCTGCTTCGATATTGCGTGTTTCGATATCGCGTGTTTCGACATTGCACGCGCGCGGCCTCAGCGCGCATGCCCTGCGCCACGCATATACAGGATTTCCGGACGTGTCGTCCCGCGCGCGGCGCAGACGTGCCGTTCGCCGCCCGCGCCCGTTGCACAAATCTGTACGGGCCTGCTCCACCCGCTGGGCGTGCGGCGCACAAACTCCGCAACGTGGAAATCGGAGCGTGAACCAGCCTTGCCCGACCTCGGCTTACTTTTGCTGCGCCGTCATCACGATGCGGACGAGGTCGGCGGCGTTGCGCGCGCCGAGCTTCTTCATGATGTTGGCGCGGTGATCCTCGATCGTGCGCGGGCTGATCCCGAGGTGACGCCCGGCCTCCTTGTTGGAGGCGCCCGCGGTGAACTGCTCGAGCACTTCGCGTTCGCGGCGGGTCAGCGGCTCGCGGCCGGGAAAGTGCAGCGCGGCGATGCGCGATGCAGAGGTCTCGGCCTGGCGCCTTGTATAGGCGTCGATCGCCTCATTGAGGCGGCTGACGATCTCGTTGCCGCGGAACGGCTTCTCGATGAAGTCGAGCGCGCCGTTCTTGATGGCGCTGACCGCCATCGTGATGTCGCCCTGGCCGGAGATCATGAAGATCGGCGCCGGATAATCCTCGCCGTGGAGTTCCTTCAGGATATCGAGGCCGGATTTGCCGGGAATGTGCACGTCGAGCAGGATGCAGGCCGGCGTCCGGCTGCGCGCCACCGCAAGCAGCGCGGCGCCGTCCGCAAAGCAGATCACCTTGTAGCCAGCGGTCGACAGGACCACGGAAAGCGTCTCGCGAACGGCGGGGTCGTCGTCGACTACGAAGATTTCCCCGCGAGGAGCGCCATTCTCAACCATATGCATCCGTCCATCAGTGGTGAAGCGTGCTGCCCAGACTGCACAAGACGTAACTTGACCATCTCGATCAATGGACCCGTATTTGTACGGGACGTCCGCTTAACGCACAAGTAGCACCGCGTTCCCTAAAAGTGTGGCAGTGGAGAAACATGCATGGAAAATGCAGCGGCGGACGGCGTTTAGGTGAGCCTGGACGAGGGCAGCGATCCCCACAGCCTGATCGTGACGGACCTGGTCGCGCTGATCGGCCATGTCCAGGCGAGCCTGCGGCTGATCGAGGCGGCGATTGCGCGCGAGGCATTTCTGGCCGAGCAGGACGCCGCCGCCGACGTCTTCGTGCTCGACGATGTCACCCCGCGCTACGCGGTGGCCTTCACGGCCCTAAAGGCCTGCGACGCCGGCCTCGGCATGGCGCTCGATCGGCTGCGCGATCCAGAGGCGCCGGCGCGTCTCCTGAACTGACCAGCCGGACCGGCCGCCACCCAATTCGGCGCCATCACGCAGATTGTGCCGACGACGGCCCAACCCGCGAGGCGACGATCCGTTCCACATTCGGATTGGCGGCAGGCATCTCCCGCCCAGCCGGGTCAAGCCTTCTGGAAGTCAGGCCTTCCTGATATCAGGCCCTGGCCCGCTCTTCGTCGGAGCCCGACCGCCGCTTGCTCGGCTTGCCCTTGAGGAAGCTGATGTCCATTTCGGTGCCGTTGACGCGGACCAGCTCGCAGCGGCGATAAGCGAGCCCGGTCGACGACAGCAAGAGGAAGAACTCCTTCAGGTTGAGCCCCTGAATGGAACCCTCGACGGTCAGCGCCGCGTCATTGTCGGAGATGGCATTGAGCTGGCAGTCGCGCCGCCAGGTGCCATCGATGGCCATGATGCAGACATCGACGCCCCGGCTGAACGAGACACGCTCAATGGATTTGCCGTCCTCCGTCATCGCTCAATATCCGACCGCCATGGCAGCTCTCGGCATTGCAAGCGCTGCCCGCACGCCGCTCGGCCGGTACAGGCCACGCCGCTCGGGAATGGGTTTGAACGTGTCGGTCAGGCCGACAACGGTTTCGGCGGCGCCGAGCACCAGGAAGCCGTCGGCCTCCATCAACCTGGCGAGCCGGTTGAAGATGTTGATCTTGGTGTCCTGATCGAAATAGATCAGCACGTTGCGGCAGAAGATCACATCGAACGTGCCGAGCTGGGAGAAATCGTGCAGCAGATTGAGCTGACGGTGCTGCACCATCGCGCGCAACTCGGGATTGATCTGCCAGAGTTCGCCCGACTGCTTGAAGTACTTCACCAGCATCTGGATCGGCAGCCCGCGCTGCACCTCGAACTGGCTGTAGATGCCGGCCTTCGACTTCTCCAGCACCTCCTGCGACAGATCGGTCGCTGTGATCTCGACCCGCCATCCCGCAAGCGCCGCGCCCATTTCCTTTAGGCACATCGCCAGCGAATAAGGCTCCTGGCCGGTCGAGCCGGCGGCACACCAGATCCGGATGCTGCGGCGCGCGGCACGCGCTTTCAGAACCTCGGGCATGATGGTGTCGCGGAAATGGTCGAACGGCACCTTGTCGCGGAAGAAGAACGTCTCGTTGGTGGTCATCGCCTCGACCGCCTGGACGGTGTGCGTCGATGAGCCGGCCTTGATCTTGGCGATCAGGTCGGGAATGCCGGACAGGCCGCACTTGCGCGCCAGCGGCAGCAGGCGGCTTTCGATCAGATATTGCTTGTCCGCGGACAGATCGAGACCGGAATGGTCCTTCAGGAGCTTACGCAGATACTCGTAGTCGGGGGGCGTCACGGGAGCCTCGCAAAGGCAAAGGGTGAAACTGGGGATTAGGCTTCGGCCGACGCATCGAGCGCCAGCAGACCCACCTCCTGGAATTTCGCGATCACGATGTCCTTGTCGAACGGCTTCATGATGTACTCGTTGGCACCGGCATGCAGCGCCCGCGAGATGTGGTCGATGCCGTTCTCGGTGGTGCAGAACACCACCTTCGGCACGTCACCGCCCGCCATGCGGCGGAGCTGCACGAGGAATTCGAAACCGTCCATGACAGGCATGTTCCAGTCGAGCAGCACCGCGTCGGGCAGCGCCTGCTTGCAGGCCTCGAGCGCGACCGCGCCGTCCTCGGCTTCGATGACGGTGAATTCCATTCCTTCGAGGATGCGGCGTGCGATCTTGCGCACCACACCGGAATCGTCGACGACAAGACATGTCTTCATATGTTGGCCTCCTTGTGGAATCCGCCGTCTCCGCGGCGGAGCGTTACGCTGCAGCAGCTGTTTTGGGCACCAGTTCGAGCACGCGATCGATATCGAGGACGACCATGAGCTGGCCGTCGAGGCGGTGGACGCCGCCGGCGAGCTTGGCCATGCGGGGGTCGAGGTTGACCGGATTGTCCTCGCGGCCGTCGTTGGGCAGCCGCAGCACCTCGCCGATCTGGTCGATCAGCAGGCCATAGGATTCGCCGCGCTGGTCGACGCCGACCGCCATCGGCGGCTTGCCGTCGTCGGCCTTCGGCAGGCCGAGCCGGGCGCGCATGTCGACCACGGTGACGATGCGGCCGCGCAGATTGAGCACGCCGGCGATCTCGCTGGAGGCCAGCGGCACCCGCGTCAGCCGCTCCGGCATGAACACGTCCTGCACCCGCGAGATCGGCAGGCCGAACAGCTGCCCACCGATCACGGCGGTGACGTATTCGGCCATCGCGCCTTCACTGGTCTCGGTCTTGCTGGTCATCGATCCTGTTCCTTGCATCCCCTCACGCCGCCCGGCGCAGTTCGGCGGTCTGCTCTTTCAGCGCCGCGATCAGTCCGGGACGATCAAACTTGGCGACATAGTCGTGGAAGCCGGCCTGCCGGCCGCGCT
>NZ_CANSMR010000024.1 GCF_947648125.1 uncultured Bradyrhizobium sp.
GAACGGCAGCTTCCCAAGCTGCATACGAGGGTTCGATTCCCTTCGCCCGCTCCAGCCCCAAAGCTAAATTCACGGGACGGTCTTGTCGGCGAGACAATGTATTTCGCGGCAATAGCAGGAGACTAGACGTGAGGTTGCTTGGAGCGCTGCTGCTCGCGCTGGGCGCGCTTTGCACGACGAAGCCGACATCGGCACAAATGTATGATCCTCGCTATCCGGTCTGCATGCGTGTTTACGGGGAACTGGTCGGCGATCGAATGGATTGTATCTTCATGTCGATGAAGGAGTGCCAGGCCAGCGCTGCGGGGAATCCGGCAACCTGCCTGGTGAATCCTTTTTATGCACCAAGACCGGTGCATCGCGGCGGGCCTGAACGATGACCTTTCCGCTCGTATCCGCGAGCGTTCATTTGAGATCGATGTATGGAATGGTGGTACTACGTGCTGTTTGCGATTGTTGTGATCGGATGCGTATTTGTCATTCGCGCCCGTCGCGGCGGGAATTCGAGCGAGGATGAGGAATTGAACCGGCGGATCGACGAGCGTGTCGAGCGCCTCGATCTCACGCGTCGCAATCGCGATCGGGATTCCTGACCTGGGCAATCCACAAACCGGCCCCGCGGGATGATCCCGGAATACTACGGCGGTCTGTTCACGCAACGTGCGCGCCTAACGCACTGTACTCGACCTGTTCTTCTCACAACACGTAGTTATGTTTCCGTAGTTCTCCGCGTTTGAGAACGGAGTTCCGCTGGAACGCGAGAGCGGCCGCCAAGTGGCCGAGGTTGCATCATCCTTCGGTGGTGATCAGCGCCATCCCATGGCGGGCGCGACGTGAGTCAAAATGCTCTCGATCACATGCGCGTTGTAGGCGACGCCAAGCTGATTGGGCACGGTCAGCAGCAGGGTGTCGGCCTCCGCGATCGCCTCGTCCGTCTTGAGCTGCTCGATCAGCTTGTCCGGCTCGGCGGCGTAGCCGCGGCCGAAGATCGCGCGCGTCCGCTCGTCGATGAAGCCGATCTGGTCTTCCTCCTGCCCGTTGCCGAAATAGGCGCGGTCGCGGTCGTCGACCAGCGCGAAGATGCTGCGGCTGACCGAGACGCGCGGCTCGCGGGAGTGACCGGCCTCCTTCCAGGCGGCGCGGTAGGCCCGGATCTGCGCGGCCTGTTGGATATGGAAGGCCTCTCCGGTCTCGTCGCTCTTCAGTGTCGAGCTCTGCAGGTTCATCCCGAGCTTCGCTGCCCAGACCGCGGTGGCGTTCGAACCGGCGCCCCACCAGATGCGCTCGCGCAAGCCTTCCGAGAGCGGTTCGAGCCGCAGCAGGCCGGGAGGGTTGGGAAACATCGGCCGCGGATTCGGTTGCGCAAAACCTTGTCCGCGCAGCATGTCGAGGAAGATCTCGGCATGACGGCGGCCCATGTCGGCGTCGGTCTCGCCTTCGCCCGGCTGATAGCCGAAATAGCGCCAGCCATCGATCACCTGTTCGGGCGAGCCGCGGCTGATGCCGAGTTGCAGGCGTCCCCTTGCGATCAGGTCGGCCGCGCCGGCGTCCTCGATCATGTAGAGCGGATTTTCGTAGCGCATGTCGATCACGGCGGTGCCGATTTCGATCCGGCTGGTCTTGGCGCCGACCGCCGCCAGCAGCGGGAAGGGCGAGGCCAGCTGGCGGGCGAAGTGATGGACGCGAAAATACGCGCCGTCCGCGCCGAGCTCTTCGGCGGCGACCGCAAGGTCGATCGATTGCAGCAGCACATCCGCGGCCGAGCGGGCCTGGGATTGCGGGGAGGGCGTCCAGTGCCCGAACGAGAGGAATCCGATTTTTTTCATGTCGGCAATGTAGGCATGTCCGGCACGAATTGCGATCGCTGGCGTGACCCGGCGATGACGGAAAATGTTTACCAACCGGGAAAAATTTCTGCGGCACGTGTTGCGGGTTTCGCGGATCGCGCCGCTGCGGACGCGCTGCATGCGCGCTGGTCTTGCCGCCTGCGCTGCGGCGCGGCTTGCGATCAGCTCGCGCGCCGCCTAGTTTTCCGCCGCCATTTTCCCGCCACCACGTTCCCGCAGGACCCGATGTCGCAGCCGTTTCTGTTTCAGCCGATCACGCTCCGCGGCGTGACCTCCCGAAACCGCATCCTGATTTCGCCGATGTGCCAGTATTCGGCGACCGACGGCCTCGCCAATGACTGGCACCTCGTGCATCTCGGCAAGTTCGCCCAGGGCGGCGCCGGGCTCGTGATGGTCGAGGCCGCGGCGGTCACTGCCGAGGGCCGGATCACCCATGGCGATGTCGGCATCTGGAGCGACGAGCAGATCGCGCCGCTCGAGCGCATCGCCGCCTTCCTGAAGGACAACGGCGCGGTGCCCTCGATCCAGCTCGCGCATGCCGGCCGCAAGGCCAGCATGCAGCGCCCTTGGTACGGCAATGCCGCACTCGACGAGGCCGACCGCGCCCGCGGCGATCTGCCGTGGCGGACTGTTGCTCCGAGTGCGATCCCGATGGAGGAAGGCTGGCTGATGCCGCACGCGCTCGACGTGGCCGAGCTCGCCGTGCTGCGCGAGCATTGGCGCCGCGCCACCTTGCGCGCGGTAGAGGCCGGCTTCGAATTCGTCGAGGTGCATTGCGCGCATGGCTATCTGCTGCACGAATTCCTCTCGCCATTGTCGAACCGCCGCAGCGACGCCTATAGCGGCGACCGCTCCGGGCGGATGCGCTATCCGCTCGAGATCATCGAGACCGTGCGCGCCGCCTGGCCCGCCGAGCGGCCACTGGCGGTGCGCATCTCCTCGGTCGACGGTGTCGAAGGCGGCCTGACGCTCGAGGATCAGGTCGCATTCGCGCGCGAAGCCAAGGCGCGCGGCGCCGATCTGATCGACTGCTCGTCGGGCGGCCTGCTTGGCTCGGCAACCGCGGCGTGGATTCCGCGCGGCTATGGCTTCCAGGTCCCGTATGCGCAGGAAATCCGTCGCGCCGCCGAGGTCGCCACCATCGCGGTCGGCCTCATCCTGCATCCGCAGCAGGCGGAAAATGTTCTGGCCAACGGCCAGGCCGATCTGATCGCGATCGGCCGCGAGGCGCTGTTCGATCCGAACTGGCCGCTGCATGCCGAGCTTGCACTTGGCGGCGAAAGCGGCGAGGTGTTCGCGTCCTGGCCGAAGCAGTATGGTTGGTGGCTGGAGCGGCGCGAGCCGGGCCTGCGCAGACTCGAAGGCCCGCCGCTGCCGTTCCGCAAGGTGTGACAGACAAAGCTGCGACAGATCATCAGGGAGGATTTGACATGACGATTTCGGCACAGCGTCCCTATCGCGGCGTCTTCCCGGTGGCGCCGACCATCTTCGACGCCGGCGGCAACCTCGACCTCGACGGACAGCGGCGCTGCATCGATTTCATGATCGATGCCGGCTCGCACGGCATCTGCATCCTCGCCAACTTCTCCGAGCAGTTCGTGCTGACCGATGCCGAGCGCGAGACCGTGATGCATGCCGTGCTCGAGCACGTCGCGGGCCGCATTCCCGTGATCGTCACCACGACGCATTTCTCCTCGGCGGTGTGTGCCGCGCGCAGCCGCGAGGCGGAGGCCGCGGGCGCTGCGATGGTGATGATCATGCCGCCCTATCACGGCGCGACCTTCCGCGTTCCCGAGCCGGGCATCTACGAGTTCTATCGGGTGGTGTCGGACGCCATCAACATCCCGATCATGATCCAGGATGCGCCGGTCGCGGGCACGCCGCTCTCGGTGGACTTCCTGGCGCGGATGGCGAAGGAGCTCGCCAATGTCAGGTATTTCAAGATCGAGGTGCCGATGGCCGCGGGCAAGCTGCGCGGTCTGATCGAGAAGGGCGGCAGCGTGATCGAGGGACCGTGGGACGGTGAGGAGGCGATCACGCTGATGGCCGATCTCGATGCCGGCGCCACCGGTGCGATGACCGGCGGCGGCTATCCCGACGGCATCCGCCAGATCATGGATCCGTTCTTCGCCGGCCGCCGCGACGAGGCCGTGCAGGCCTATGCGCGCTGGCTGCCGCTGATCAATTACGAGAACCGCCAATGCGGGCTGCAGGCCTGCAAGGTGCTGATGCGCGAGGGCGGCGTCATCAAGTCGGATGCGGTGCGGCACCCGTTGCAACCGCTGCATCCGGCGACGCGCGCCGGGCTGATCGAGATCGCGCGCACGCTCGATCCGGTCGTGCTGCGCTGGGGGCGCTGAGCGCGCCCCCCCGGATCATCGCGCCCATCTGCATTCACATAACCGTCAACAAGGCCATCTACCGTTCGCGCCCGGTATCGGAAGCGGGGAACGTTCTCCGCATGCACTCTGGATTGGTCGGAGCGGTCGGGCGGCAGCGGGATGATCGAAACCTTCCGGGTTGGTCGTTTTGCAATGCGCTACGGCCATTTCGTTCCGCGGCTCTACAATTATTGCCGGTCGCTCGGCTTTGAGCGGCAGCATATGCTGCCGTCGCGCGCCTTCTGCTCCGACGAGAGCCAGGGCTATCCGGTTATGCTGCTGGCCCAGCATTTCGGAACCTTTCCGTTCGACCATGGGCGGGTCGGCGGCAAGGTCGCGATCAACCGCCACGGGCCGTTTGCCCATCATGGCGAGGACCTGGTGCTGATCCAGGCCAGCCATGTCGGCTACAATCCCGATGATGGCCGCTTCGGGGTCTATCAGCGCCACCGCACCGAAGGTTGCAGGTTTGGGGATGGCTGCGGCAAGCTCTGCGGCGTCCTGCGCTGGTATGAGGACGAATACGCGCTTGCCTGCCGGCAGGTGCAATGCGGCCGGCTCGATGGCGAGCCGGTGTTCCGGATCGACAATCAATATCTCGACGACAGCCGCAGCGAAGGTCTCTTTCTATGGCTCGACCGCATGGTCGAGACGCCGCGCCAGCCGCTGAGCGTGCTGAGCACGTCGAAGGTCTTTCGCGCAGGCCGGGCGATCCGCGAACGGCTCGGCGAAGCCTGCTTTGGCGAGACACCGGCACCGATCGGCACGGCGCTGTCGCCCGATCTGTTTCACTTCCGCCGTGCGCTGGCCGAAGGTCCCGAGGGCCATGACATTCTCGAGGCAGCGCTCGCTCCTGTCATGCCGGCGCTGGTGACGTCGCCGCATCCTGCATTGGATGCCGCCCGCTTCGTCACCCAGGCCGAGTTCGACCGCACCTATCGGAGCATTTTGCGTGAACCGGCGTTCCAGACCAAGAACGTGCTGTTCGTCTCCGGCCTGAACATCGACGTGTCGCCGCGCGAGGGATTCCCGTTTCCGTTCACCAAATTCGTTCCCTGGGCCGCCTATGCCCGCCTGCGCGACGGTCGCTCGTTCCTGCTGGAGCAGGAGGAGTTCGCCGAGACGCTGCGCCGGATGCCGGGCGAAAATCCGGATTGCCTGTCCTTCGACAGGACAATCGAGCAGATGACCACCGCGCCGGAAATCCGGCTTCCGATCGGTTGATACCTATGACGACGCTTCCCGCCCTGCGCACGCACGCGCCTCCCGAACCGCGTCTCCAGCGCCTGGAATTCGCGGATCGCGAGCGCGGCTTGACCCGCCGCCACTTCATCCTCGGCTGCCTCAGCCTGGCCGCAAGCCAAATGGTGCGCCTGCTCGACAGGCTGCAGCAGTTGCCGCTGCTGCGAATTCGCTTTCCCTGAGCGCGAACGAACGCGCTACAGCCAGCGCGAGACGGAGAAGATCAGCAGGCCGACCAGCCCTCCGACGACAGTTCCGTTGATCCGGATGAATTGCAGGTCGCGTCCGACCTGCAATTCGATCCGCATGATCAGCGTTTCGGTGTCCCAGTTCTCGACCACCTTGCGGATGAAGGCCGCGATCTCCTGGCGTCGCGATGCAACGGCCCGCAACGCGGCGACGCGAAGCCAGCGGTTGATGCGGTCGCGCATGTCGGCATCGTCGCGAATCCGCGCGGCAACCGAGATCAGGGCGGTTTCGATGGCGTCCGCGATCGCGGCCGAGGTCGCCGCGGAGTTCAGCCGCGCCTCGATGGCCTGCCACATCGCGTCGATCTGACGGATCACGGCGGGGTTGTCGAGCATCTGCTGCTTCAGCTCCTCGCCCTTGGCGAGGTAGTCGGGATCGGTGGCGAGCCGGTCGATCAGGCGCTCGATTTCGGCCTTGAGCTCGATACGCCAGGGGTGGTTCGGCTCGCGCATCTCGTCGAGCGTCTGGCCGATGCCGGAGATGACGCGGTCGGCCACCATGCCGTCGACCCATTTCGGAACGAACCGGTAGGAGCGCTGCGAGACCTTCTTGCGGATGGTTTCCTTGTTGTTGGCGAGCGCCGTGCTCGCTGATGTGATCAAGCGCTCGACGAGGGCCTGCGCGTCACCATGCGCCCACAACAGCGCCAGCACCCGCGAGGCGAGCGGAGCCACCGGAACCGCCGCGATCCCCTGCCGGGTGCGGCGCGTCAGAAAGGCGTTGAGGTCGGCGCTCGGCGTGGCTTGCAGGGCCTGATGGGCCGCCGAGACCGTGCGTTGCGCGGCGCTGCGGGCGTGCGACGGCCGCTCGATCCATTGCGCAGCCCAGCCGGCGATATCGACGTCGCGGATGCGATCGCCGATCACGCGAGGCGACAGGAAGTTGTTGGCGATGAAGCGGCCCAGCGCGGCCGCAATGCGCTGCTTGCTGTGTGGAACGATCGCGGTGTGCGGAATCGGGATGCCGAGCGGATGACGAAACAGGGCGACGACCGCGAACCAGTCGGCGCAGGCGCCGATCATGCCGGCTTCGGCGAAGGCGCGCGGATAGGCCAGCCACGGCCAGTGCGGTTGCGCCATCGAGGTCGCCAGAAAAACCAGCAGCATGAACACGAGCAGGGCCGTGGCGAGCGCGCGCATGCGGCGAAGGTCACGCAGCCTGGTGTCCTCAGGCGGAAGCACGGCGCCGATGTCCAATTGCTGCCAAACGCCTCATGCCGTCGCAACGCCGCGGCGCGGCGCGAGCCTCGCCGCGATCGCCGCGTAATGTTGCCGAACGCCGGCGCTGCCATGGTCCCGTTCCAGCCGGCGCACGGTGAAGTGCCCTTTCGCGATCTTCTGGAAATGGTCCATGAAGATGACGTTGACGGTCGCGCCGAACGCTGCGCCGATGATCGGTACTGCGCCGGCCGCGGCCTTGTCCGAGACCACCAGCCCGAACCGGGAGACGATCTCGCTGACCAGATTGGAGATCACCGGGGCGGAGGCATCCACCGCGCCGCGCTCCAGGATATAGGCGGCCGCGTCGCTGGTGTATTTGCTGATCAGCGCGCGGGCGGCGTAGTAGCCGATGTCGACACTCTCGTCGGTTCGCTTGGTGCCGTAGGCGAAGACTTCGAGACAGGCGAGTCTTGCCTCGATCTGGGAGAGATCCTCACCCTGGTGCCGTGCGATCTCGGCAATCGCGCGCAGCATCAAGGTCGTTGTCAAAGGAAGCTCGACCGCGAGCGCACCGAAGCCGAACAGGCCGCTTACGCCTCCGGTCACCCCGGCGAGGAACGACGAGAAGGTCACCGCCGGTGAGGGCGGCGGCTTCTCGTCGAGCGTGTCGACGGCAACTTCCAGCCCCTTCATGACCGCCGTGCGCACCAGCCCGCTGAGCTGGCGGTTGGCGGCTTTCGGCAGCAGATTGAGGACGCGATTGACCGGAACGCCGGCATAGTCGGCGATCCTTGCCGCGAAGTTGGAGCTCTCCAGCGTCTTGACTGCGGCTTGTAGCGCGGCGTGATCGCCGGGAGGAAGTGCAAGGAGCTGGGTGAGATCCTGGCTCATTGATAGCGCAGTATTGGCCGTATGCCGTTGAAGCTCGCGAGGATCGCCGAGCCATTGCTGATGAGCGCGGTCACCTCGGGCGTGATCAGGCCGCCTGGCAAGGCAAGGCCAAGCGCCAGCGTGTTGAGCGCGGCGACGATGGCGTAGTTCTGCTTGATGAGGCTGACGGCGCCTTGCGAGATCTCGACCGCCTTGACGAGCTTCCAGAGCGAATCTTCCATCAGGATGACATCGGCGGATTCGTGCGTGACCTCGGCACCATGCTTCATCGCGATGCCGACGTCGGCGAAGCTGAGCGCGGGAGAATCGTTGATGCCGTCGCCGACCATGGCGACCCTGCGTCCCTGGCGTTGCAGCTCCTGGATGACGCTGGCCTTGTCGGCCGGCAGCATGTCCGCGAAGTGCTCGGTGAGCCCGAGATTTTCGCAGACGGCGCGTGCCACCACCGCGTTGTCGCCGGTCAGCATGATGCTGTTCTTGACACCCAGCGCATGCAGCCGCTGGATCACCGAACGGCTCTCCTCGCGGATCTCGTCGGAGTAGGGCACGAGGCCCGCGAGCTTGCCGTCCACGGCGATATAGAGGCTCGAATAGCCGCGCTCGTCGAGCGCCGCGCGATCGAGCGCCGAGGCGTCGACGGCGATCTCGCTCTGGCGCATGAAGCGCTGGTTGCCGACATGGACGTAGTAGCCGTTGACCTGGCCCTCGACGCCGAGGCCGAGGCGGTAGGTGGTCTCGTTGCAGGGCGGGATGTTCACGGCGAGCTGCCGGGCCCGTGTGCGCAGCGCTTCCGCGACCGGATGTTGCAGCTTGGTCTCGGCGGCGGCGGCGAGCCCGAGCAGATGGTTGGGCGTGATGGAGTTCTGGTAGGAGATCACGTCGATGACGGCGGGCGTGCCGTGGGTGAGCGTGCCGGTCTTGTCGAACACCATGGTGTCGATCCCGGCGAGCTTCTCCATGTGGCCGCCGCTCTTGATGATCATGCCGGTGCGGGCGGCCAGTGTCATCGACGACAGCACCGACGTGGGGGCCGCGACGCGGATGCCGGTGCCGTAATCGATGATCACCAGCGAGAGGAAGCGATTGAAGTCGCCCGAGACCATGGCGGTGCCGGTGGCGAGCGCCAAGGTCGGGGTCACGAGCCGATCCGCGAAGCGTTCGGCGTGATTCTGCATCCGGGTGTCGCCGATCGGCGCGGCTTCGATCAGCCGCACGATCTGGCCGGCCGTGGTCGCGGTTCCGACGCGCAACGCGCGCAACGTGATCTGGCCCTCGCGGATCACGGTGGCGGCGAAGGCGGCTTCGCCCTTGCCGCGATGCACCGGCAGGCCCTCACCGGTGATCGTCTTCTGGTCGATGGTGGCGGAGCCGTCGATGATCTCGCCGTCGACCGGGATCATCTCGCCAGGATATACCACGACGATGTCGCCGTTCTGCAGCTCGGCCGCGGGGATCGACACCACCTCGCCGTCGCGCAGCAGCCAGGCCGTCTTCGACTGGAATTCGAGCAGCTCGTTGATCGCCCGCCGCGAGCCCGCAGCGGTCAGGTCGCGGATCCAGTCACCGAGCTTGATCAGCCAGGTGACGATGCAGCCGGCCAGCGGGTTGCCCTGGAGCACCGAGGATGTGATCGCGAGCGTATCGAGCACGTCAATGTTGAGCCGGCTCTCGTTCGCCCAAACCTTCCAGGCGCGCTTGGCAATCGGGATCGCATTCCAGAGCATCAGCGGCATGTTGATCGCCGTGACTACCGGATTGGCGCTGAAGGCCATGAACAGGGACAGCGTCGGCAGCGCCAGCGGCGAACGCTTGGAGACTTCCGGTACGCTCGCGCGTGGCGAAGCGACGTCCTGCGCGGCGCTGGCGCACAGCGCCTTGACGTCGGCAAGGCTCATGCTCTTGAAGCCGTTCAGCAGCGCGAGCAGCCGTTGCTCGTGAGCCGGATCGTATTCCAGCACGAGGCTCGCGCAGTCGTAGTTGATGCGTGCAGTCCTGATGCCGTCCTGTGCCCGCAGCCATCCAAGGCAGATCTCGCCCAGCTTGCGGTTTTGCCCGAGCGCGGGAATGCTCAGACGAATGCGCCCTGGCATGGAGTGGCAGAAGCGGAAGTCCATGAATTTGCGCTCTCGCCCCTGGCGGGTCAGGCCGGCGCGCCTGCCGGCTCCGCCTGCTCCGCGGCAGCCATGTTGGCCTGAATCATGTGGTTGAGGGCAAAGATCGCCAGCGTGACCCAGACCGGCGTCGCCGCATTGGCGCCGACCTCGAAGATGGTGAAGCCGGCGATGCCCGCGGCGAGCAGAATCTTCAGATCGACCACGTTTCCGGTGGCGATCTTGATCCCGTTGTCGAAATCCTTGAAGAAATCGACAACGACCCTGGCCGTATGCGAGTGCTCGGCGAGGTACTCGGCTTCCTGCTCGATCTTGGTTGCCAGCGCCTCGATCTCATTGGCCGGCGGCTTGTAGTGACCGCCGGTGTGGTGCTCCAACTTGCCATGAAATTCGTCATGCCGGTCGGTGTCGTAGTGCAGCACGATGCTGCCGGTCGCCGGGTTGACGATGACTTCCTCGATGCCGGGAATGACGCTGAAGGTCTGCTTGATCTGTTCGAGAAGCTCGGGGTTCTCCTTGGCCGACGGCACCTTCATGCGGATCCGGCCCGGAACCTGATGCGCAATCTGCAGCTTCATCTTGGTCATCGCATTCCTCTCACAGCGTTCCAACGCCGGCGCGGGGACGCGAATGATGCCGTCGTTCGAACACGCTTGCGCGCCGTGCCGGCGTCGCAAGGTCGATCATCGGCGCGCTTCGCCGCTTTACATTGGCCGGTCTGGGCCCGTTCAGGCCGCAGACGAAGTCCGGCCCTCAGCCGCCGCCTTGCCTTCCTGCGCCTGATTCTCGGCCTTCACTTCCGCAACGATGTCGTTCACCTGCTCGTGGGCTTCGGCAAACATCTCGCGCGACTTCTGTGCGAACTTGTAGGTGCCGCGAACGGTGGATTTGAACAGCGGATTGAGAGCGCCGGCGAGCTTCGGCAGGTACTTCGGCGCCGCGACGGCGGCAACGCCAAGCGCAAGTCCCGGGAGCAGGGCAGCCTCGAACACGGCAGCACCAACAGCCACCACCGCGACGACCGCGACCGTCTTGTTGATGCCGCCGCCTTCCTCGGAATCCTGTTCGGGGGCTTCATGGTGGAAGGCAGTATCGTGACTGCTACCGTTGGTATTCGGGTTCATCTGAAATCCCTTGTGACCGCTCAACTGACTGCAGTTTCATCAATAACGGCGGATTGAAATGGATTCGTGACAGTTTGATTACAGCCGTCCGACCGGTTGCGGCGGCACGGTGTCGCAACGCAACGGGACGTGTATTCGGCCATCAAGGCCGCGTCCGCGTGGGGCGGCAAGCCCCGGCGGACGTCTTTCATGTCTCGATGTGTCTGTACTCAAATGGATCTGGCGCAAGGGCGGACGGCGTAGCGTCTTACCGGTCCCAAGTTACCGGCAAATCGAGTAGGCCGCGGAACGCCCAGCCGCCGATCCGGGGCGGTTTGTCCGCGATCAGGCGCAGATTCGTCAGCCTGCTGAAGATCGCGGGCAGCGCGACATCGGCGACCATGGCGCGCGAGGCCCAGGCGCCGGCGCAGAAATGCGGACCGGCGCCGAACGCGATGCTCTTGCTGGCGTCGCGGCGCACATCGAATGCATCAGGCTTGGCGAAATGCTTTTCGTCGCGGTTCGCCGAGCCGAACATCAGGAACACGCGCTCGTTGGTCTCGAACGCCACATCGCGGATCGTCCAGGGCTTTGCGATCCGCCGCGGCGACATCCCGATCGGCGAGATCCAGCGCGCATATTCCTCGAACACCTGTAGCCACGGGATCGCGCCGCCTATCGCCAGCGCCAGCTGATCCGGGTGGGTCAGCAGCGCCCACACCGTGCCGGCGATCGCGTCGCGCGGCTCGTTCTGGCCCCCCGAGATCGCGAGCTTGATGTTGGCACGCACGCTCTCCATCGGCATGTCGGTTTGCAGCAGCACGCCGAGCAGGCTGAGGTCGGGCGTCTTGCGCAACACTGGCACCATGTCGTCGATCGCGGCGTCGATGCCCGAGGTCGCCGCATGGCAGCGCGCCTCGATCGCGGGATCGCCGGTGTAGTTGGCGATGCCGTCGATCATGCCCTGCGACCACGCATTCATGTCCTGGAAGCGCATGTTGGTGAGGCCGGTGATCGATTTCAGGCATTCGGCCGAGAATGGCAGCGCGAAGGCCTGCACGAAATCCACCGTGCCATCCGGCGTCAATTCGTCGAGGATGTGCGTCGCGTGTGCTGCGAATTGTGCGGTCCAGTGCGATCTGACGGTCTTCGGCGAGACCGCCGGGAAGATCGCCTTGCGCTCGTTCATGTGCGCATCGCCGTCCTTGCGCATCATGTTGTGGCCCATGAGCTTGTTCATCAGCCCTTCGGGCTGGTGCGACGAGAACACGTCGATCTGCTTCTCGGAGACGAAGATGTCGTCGCGGTTGCACAGCAGCGTGCTGCCGAGCTGCGGCACGAAGGCGATCGGCGCTCCCCTGCGCATGCGCGCCAGCGTCGGATAGGGATCCTGCCAGAAGGCGGGGACGTCGATGTCGAAATGGGGAGCAGTGCTCACGACGTGATCTCGGGTTGGCCTCAGGAAGCAAGCATAGGCCGCCAGACGCGACCGGTCTGTCCCTACCGTTGGGGACAGAGGGAGGTTGCCGCTTGGGCCCTTCAGTTCAGCTGGCGTGCCGATGCCATCAGGCGGAGTGCGATCGCGAACAGCTCGTTCTGCGAGGAGATGCCGAGCTTGTCGTAGGCGCGCTTGCGATAGGTAAGGGCAGAGTGCAGGCCGATGCCGAGCTCGGCGGCGATCGCTTCCGAGCTGAGGCCCGAAAGGATGCCCAGGCAGACCTCTTTTTCACGGCCGGTCAGCCTGGCGAGCGGTTCGGCGGTCGCAAACAGGGTTTTCAGCCGGGCGATCGGATCGGCGTCCGCTGCCGGGTCGCGCTGGAAGTGCCGCGCCACCGCTGCGGTCAACGCTGGCGCGACCGCGGCCAGGCGCGCGATCTGCTCGCGGCTGAAGCGGCCTTGCTCGGTGATCTGGTAGAAATTGACGTAGAAGCAGGTGTCGCCCGTCCAGATCGCAGAGGCGAACTTGTCGACGATGTCGGAATCATCGAAGAAAATCTTGCGGTAGCCGTCGCTGTACATCCGGCGGGCAAAGGTCGGCAGCACGATCGGCACGGCCTGCGCCTGCCCCTCGAACACCGCATCGCGGTTCGGGTCAGCCTGATGGAAATGTTCGGAATAGGCGATCCCGAGGTCGCGCCCGGTCGGGATATTGCCGACGTCGAGCAGGCACGCGGCGGACCGCGGGCCTGTGAACGAGAACACCATGCAGTGACCGACACCGGCGACGCGGCGCAGCGCGCCGATCAGGGCCTGCGGAAAGCTGTCGCGGCCGATCGCCAGCAGCGCCGGCGTGATGTCGCTGACGACAGAAGTCTTGAAGGCGTAATCTGCCTTCATGGCGTCCTCCCTGTGTTTCGGGAAGATTAGCAGCGACATTACCGGTGTGGAAGCGCTGCCTCAGGCGCCCGGCACCTGGTCGAGGAAGCCGGTGATGCTCCTGATCCGGCCGTCCTTCAGCATGGCGAAGTCGGTGCCCTTGATCGGGCTGTCGACGCCGTCGGGCCCGAGGCCCCAGGAGAAGCGGACATGGTCGCCGAAGCCGTTCGGCTCGCCGATCAGCTTGAAGGTGAAATCCGGAAACTTCTGCTGCACGCCCGCGATCAGCGCGTCGACGCCCTCATGGCCGTCGCCGCTCATCATCGGGTCGACATAACGCGCGTCGGCGGTCCAGTTCTCGCTCAGCATCTCACGCCGCCGGCTTGGCGTCCGCTCGTTCCAGAGCTCGATATAGCGGCGGGCGACGGTGGTGTGGTCGGTCATGGTGCTCTCCTTCTGATGGGCCGGACTGTGCGGCTGTCCGGACTATCGAAGGTTCGCGTCGGCGGATCGATTACCTCGCAGGTCATCGTGTAACTCATCACGCAAGCTATGGCGCGACGGTCAGCACCGCCTTCATGTTGGGGTGGAAGCGGCAGTAATAGTCGACAGTCCCGGCCTTGGTCAGAACCGACCTGGCCGTCTTCTTCGGTGCAATCGTCACGTCGAAGTCGCCGTTGTTCGCCGTGGCGGTGTGCGCCAATACATCCTTGTTGACCCATTCGATGGTGTCGCCGACCTTGGCCGATACCGCGGCCGGCGAGATCACCAAATTCTCCATCACGATCTGGATGGTGGCTGCATGCGCCGGAACAGCCATCGCGCCGAGCGCGAACAATGCCAGCGTTGCGAGATAGCGTCCGGGCGACATCGCGCGTCTCCTTACTTCATGCCCGCCGCAACATGTTCGGCATGCTGCTCGTGGCCCTGGAAGATCTTCAGGCCGGTCTGCAGCAGGCTCTTCAGCTCGGGATTGCTGGCCGAGGGGATCAGCTGCGTCTCCAGCGCGGTGTTGACGGTCTTGTGGTAGGCGACCTCGTTGTCGATATAGGCCTTGTCGTAGGCTGAGCCCTTCAGCTTGCCGAGCTCGGCGAGCTTGTCGGCCGCCTGTTTCGACAGCGCCTTGCTGGTGTCGTTGTCCTCCGGCGTCACCTTCAGCTTCTTGACGAGGTCGAGCGCCTGCTTGTTCACAGCTTCATGGTCGCGTGCCATGTCCTTGGCGAACGCCTTGACGTCCTTGTTGGATGCTTTGGTCTCCGCCTGCTTGGCGGCGTTGATGTCGATCACACCTGCCGTGTAGGCGATGTGCGCGATCTGCGGATCGGTCAGCTTTGCGCCCTGGGCCAGCGCAGCGCCGGTGAGAACGCTGAGCGCGGCGACCGCGATGCTCAATCGAACGAACATGGTTTGACACTCCTGTTGAGCCGGGCGTTGCGCACGGCACGTCGTTGCTTGCACAGGAGTTGGATGGTGCTGATAGCCAGAGGTTCCCAAAAATCTATGCTGTGACGCCGAGCCGTTTCAGGACCGCCTCGGTCAATCGCTCGCAGCGTTTGCCCGCAAAGGGAAAGGCCTCCATCACGATCGGGCCGATCTTCCGCTCGACATTGTCGCGCAGCATGGTCCGGGCGCGGTGCAGACGGGTCTTCACGGTCTCCGGCTTGAGGCCGAGGATATCAGCGGTCTCCTCGACATTCATGCCCTCGATCACACGGGTGATGAAGACGAGGCGGAATGCCTCGGGCAGCTCGTCGATCGCATGCTCGACGACATGCTGGATTTCGCGCTGGGCCATGGATTTTTCCGGATCGTCCGCTGACGACAGCGGGAACGGGATGATTTGGGCTTCGACGGCGCCTTTCGGCAGCTCGGACCACTCCACGCTTGCGCGTTTGCTGCGCAGGCGGCCGAGCGCCTCGTTCATCGCGATCCGCGACAGCCAGGTCGAGAGGCTGGAGTCGCCGCGGAACTGGTCCAGATGGGTGAAGGCGCGCACATAGGCGTCCTGAACCACATCCTCGGCCTCGTTGTCGTTGCGGAGGATGCCGCGCGCCAGCCGGAACAGTCGGCGATTGTTTGCCTGCATGATGGCCCGGATCGCGGCCTCGTCGCGGGCAAGCGCGCGTTGCACGAGCTCGGCATCGCCTGAGCGGATCGGCGGTGGAGACGTTACATGGGCCTGGCGCATGGTGGGCTCGCCCTCACTGTTGGCGGTATATCACCATTGGATGCCAACCGGCCGGACAGGTTCCCGAGAAAAGGGTGATCGGCCAAAGAGACCCGGTCAGCGGCTACGGCCTGATATAGGCCTCCGGATCACCGCGCGCGTGCGCCTCCATCGCATCGAGGAAGCAGCGCACCTTGGCCGGGACAAATTGCCGCGCCGGCAGCAGCGCGTGCACGTTGAGCGGCTCGCAGGCATGGTCCGGTAGCAGCCGCCGCAACTCGCCGGCCGCGACCGCGGCGCGGGTGTAGCTCGCCGTCACCCGCAGCACGCCATGGCCGGCGAGTGCCGCTTGCAGGCGGACATGGGCATTCGAGCTGGTGAGCCGCGCGCGGTCCACCGCGAGATGCTCGACTACACCGCCGGGTGCGGTGATCGCCCATGGCGGATCGCTGGGGCCGGTCAACAGCGGCAGCTTTCTCAATTCGTCCAGCGTGCGCGGCTCGCCGAGCTTCTCCAGCAGCGCCGGTGCCGCGAACAGGCCGCGCTCGAGGGTGAAGACGCGGCGGATCACGATGCCGGCCGACGGCAGCGGCGCCTCCAGCATTGCGAACACGATGTCGTAGTTCTCGGCGATTGGGTTGACGATGTCGTGCTCGACGTCGATCCGGATCGCGAGCTCCGGAAAGCGGCTCATCACGGCGCAGGCGACCGGCCCCGCGTGGTGCGCGCCGAATTCGTATGGCGCCTTGATGCGCAGGGTGCCGGCGACCGCGCTCGACATCGCCAGCGCTTCGCTGTGGGTGTCGTGCAGCGCGGCGAACAGCGGGCGCACCTTGCGATAGATGGTCTCGCCGGGATCGGTCAGCCGCAGGTGCCGCGTGGTCCGCTCGATCAGCCGCAGCCCGAGATTGGCCTCGAGACGCTGCACCGCAGCACTGAGGCTCGATTTGGGATGTCCGAGCACGCGCGCGGCCGCGGTGAAGCCGCCATGCTCGACAACCTCGCAAAACAGCTCCCAGTCGCGCCACTCCATGGCCGATTGTCCATCCACCGGTACAGTGTGTCCAGCCGAATCGGATTATCCCGATGACCGGGATCACCTAACCTGATGGCAAGCAACATTGCATCGGGAGGGTGACATGGCTGATGACGGAATTTTCCTGCGCAACGCCTGGTACGTGGCGGCGCTGAATCACGAGCTGATCGACGGCAAGAAGCTGGCGCGCACCATCCTGGAGCGGCCGATCGTGATCTATCGCGGCGCCAGCGGGAAGGTGGTCGCGCTCGACGACCGTTGCTGCCATCGCGCCGCGCCGCTCTCGATGGGGCGCGTCGAGGGTGACGACATCAGGTGCATGTATCACGGCATGAAGTTCGCGGCCGACGGCAAGTGCATCCAGATCCCCGGCCAGGACGCGATCCCCGCCAAGCTCGGCGTGCGCAGCTATCCCGTGGTCGAGCGCTACAACATGATCTTCATCTGGACCGGCGATGCCGAGAAGGCCGATCCGAAGCTGATCCTCGACTATCCGCCGCTCGAGGATCCCAAGTGGCGCGGCCTGCCCGGCTACATGCATTACAAGGCCAACTGGCTGCTGATCGTCGACAATCTCAGCGATTTCGCGCATCTCGCCTTCGTGCACACCAACACGCTCGGCGGCTCGGAGGAATATGCCTACAAGACCAAGCCGGTGGCGATCGAGAAGCTGGACGACGGCTTCCGCGTCGAGCGTTGGCACATGGGCGCCGATGCGCCGCCCTACCACAAGAAGGTGATTTCCAACCGCGACGACAAGGTCGATCGTCGCAATATCGGCCGCATGATCGTGCCGGGCATCTTCACGCTCGACACCACGTTCGCGCCCGCGGGGCAGGGCGTGGAGAAAGGCGTCCAGGTTCCGGGCACGCGGCAATACCGCAACGCGCAGTTCATGACGCCGGAGACGCGTTCCTCGACGCACTTCTTCTGGAACTACCTGCACGATTTCGACACCGACAATCCGAACATTTCGCTGTCGCTGCGGCATTCCCTCGAGGAGGCCTTCAACGAGGACAAGGATTTCATTGAAGCGCAGCAGAAGGTGCTCGACGTCGATCCGGACTATCAGCTGCTTGCGATCGGCGCCGATGCGCCGCTGACCTATTTCCGCTGGCTGTTTGCACGCCGGCTCGATGCGGAGAAAGGCGCTGCGCGCGCCGCATAGCCGCTGAAGCGATGGTGTCCTCGCCTGGCTGCAAGCCGTGCCGGGATCGCGAAATCGTGACGTCCCGGCGTGGCTGCCGTCCCGGCGGGTTGTCGTAGAGTGACCAATGTGAATTCGTCGGTTCTTGATCAGGGTCAAGGTTTCGATCCGTGCCGGTCGGACTATTTCGGTGGCGATCAATCGGTGAATGAGCTTGCACGAAAAGACGGACCCATCGGAACGAAGTGCGAGCGCCAGCTGGGTGCAGTACGCTTGGCTATGGCCGTTTGAAGCCACGCGATTGGCGCTCGATATCTACTCGCAGTGGTACCCCGGTCGCGCGCCCGAACCGACAGATGCGGCGGACGAAGTGGCGGCGCTGCCCTGGACGACGGCCAATTCGGTGGCGCTGCAACTGCCGTCGATGCGTCTGCTGGACTTCTCGAGAGCTGGCGAAGGCCAGCCGCTGCTGGTCTGCGCACCCTATGCGCTGCACCGCGCGAAGATAGCGGATCTTGCGCCCGGCCACAGCCTGATGGAGGCGTTACACGGCGCGGGTATTGCACGTCTCTATCTCACGGATTGGCTCTCGGCGGCACCGGAGATGCGATATTTCTCGATCGACACCTATCTGTCCGATCTCAACGTGGCCGTCGACACGATTGGGCCGCCCGTCGACCTTGCAGGTCTCTGTCAGGGCGGCTGGCTGTCGCTGCTCTATGCCGCGCGCTTTCCCGGCAAGGTGCGGCGGCTCGTGCTAGCCGGCAGCCCGGTCGATGTCTCTGTGCCGTCAGAGCTTTCCAGGATGGTCGCCTCGCTTCCGCAGCAAGGTTTTGAGGCACTGGTGCGCCAGGGGAACGGAATCGTCAGTGGCAGGCAGATGCTGCAGGTCTGGAGTGTCCCGCTCAGTACGCTTGACGTGGAAGCGGCGCTGCAGCAGCGGCTCGACGACAAGTCGGAGGATGCACGGGCGCTGTTCGATTGCTTCACACGCTGGAACCGAGAGACGCTTGATTTACCGGGCACCTACTATCTCGAGGTGACCGACTGGATCTTTCGCCAGAACCGGATCGCGGCCGGAAACTTCGTCGCGCTTGGCTGCAAGATCGATCTTGCTGCGGTGAAGCTGCCCGTTTTCCTGCTCGCAGCCGAGAACGACATTGTTGTTCCGCCCGACCAGGCATTTGCGACGTTGCAACTGTTGGGCACGCCGCCCGCGTGGCTGCAATGCGACACCGAGCCCTGTGGTCACCTCGGACTGTTCATGGGCTGCAGGGCTCTGGCCGGTTCATGGCGCCGGATTGCCCGCTGGCTTCAGTCCGATCTCGGTGAGGCTGCGGGCGAGCGATCGCGGATCAGCGCGTGAGGTGCCAAATGAAATGCCCCGAACTGCAGTTTTGCAATCCGGGGCATCGGACTCCATTGCGATGATCCGCGTCGCGTTTACTTCGCCGCGACGACCATGATCTCGACATTGTACTGCGGCGCCGCGAGCTTGGCCTCGACGGTGGCGCGGGCCGGGGTGTTACCCTCCGAGACCCAGCCGTCCCACACCGCGTTCATCTCCGGGAACGTCTTCATGTCGGTGATGTAGATGGTCGCGCTGAGCAGCTTCGACTTGTCGGTGCCGGCCTTGGCGAGGTGGCCGTCGATGATCGACAGGATGTCCTTGGTCTGGTCGGTGACGCTGCCGCCCGCGGCCTTGCCGGCGACGACGCCGGCGAGATAGACGGTGTTGCCGTGCACGACGGCCTGGCTCATGCGCGGGCCGGTTTCGAAACGCTGAATGCTCATTTGGGTCTCCACTTGAATGGCGGGCACTGTCTAGCGCGTCAAAGCGAGCGCCGCCACTGCGCATTTTGCAGCGCACGTCTCACGGAAATCGATCGAAATTGCACCGAGGTCGCCTCGGCGCAATCGCATTGTCAAAAACCCTGTCCGAATGACGCGAATTGTGCCACGGCTCCAATCGCTGGAGCTGCGGCTTCCCGATCAGGCTGTCAAATTCCGCGCATCGGCCCAGCGTGCGAACAGCGCCACCTGTTCGGCCGGCCAGGCGCCGTCGCACGGCATGGTGCCGGCCTCGAGACGGGCCAGGATCTGCCGGCAGTGTTTGGCGACATCCGCCTCCTTCCAGAGATCGAAGGCGAACAGCATCGAGTTGCGGTCCATCGGCCGGAACAGCGGCCGGATGTGCTGCTCGAATAGCACGGCATCGTCGAGACCGGGCAGCGCGACGCTCGCTTCGTTCACGGTCTGCGTCGCGCCTGCGATTGCGGGCGGCCGCGCGGCGGGCGTTGCGTTGCAGACCCACCACCAGCGCGGCACCGGCATGTTCGGCGGCGGCTTTGCGCCGGTGCCGGAATTCTCCACCGCGATCCGCGAGCCCCATTCGATATAGGCGACGAACGCGGCGCGGAATTCCGGATCGGACGGCAGCCCGGCATCGTCGGCGCTCTGCACCATGTAGGTGGCCCACAGCGCGCGCTGCTCCGGCCTGATCTCCTTGCCGATGTGCTGCGACACCATCCGCCGATAGCCGCCATAGCGCTCGGTGTAGAAGCGCGGTCCGCCGAACACCTCGCTGAGCCAGGCCGCCACCCGTTCGGGATGGTCCGGCGACATCTCGGCGAACAGCGGGGAGAGCAGCGGATCTTCCGGCACGTAGCGGCTGTAGAAGATGCGTGTCATGTCGAGGAGCGCCGGATAGCCGCCGGCCCATTCGAACAGCGTCGGCTCGCGCAGCGGATCCGGAACGGGATCGTGAAACGCGACATTCCAGTGCATGCCGCTGCAGAACGGCTTGTTCAGCGACGAGCCGCAGCGGCACAAGCTGACATGCTCCTTTGACGCACCTGCATTTTGCGCGATCGGCGCGCCGTCCTCGTCGACCAGTTCGACGTGGCCGGTGATGCGATAGGGGCCGTCCTTCGACACTTCGATCTGCGGCGGCCGGTCGACGTCGGACAGGCTGGCGTCCCGCGCGGGGCCGATGCCGATGCCGAGCGCCCCCGATGGGCATCGGCGCACCGCATTGATGAGGTCGTCGAGGCGCGCGCCGCTCGGCGCGACGAAAGGCTCCTCGCCGAGACGGAACACGGAGTTGAGCCGGTCGGTGCAGAAGCCGGAATGCGCGCAGGTGCCGCGATTGTCGAACACATGCGCCTGCTGTCCGGCATAGACGTCGAGCTTGTCGGGCACGCGCCGCGGATCCCCGGCGTCGGTGAAGCCGCGCGCGATGTGGCTGTCGTCGCAGAACGGCTTGGTCTGCGATTGTCCGCAGCGGCAGAGCTGCACCGGCGCCTCGGCGGCAACAGGCACGCCGAGATGATCGACGATCGGAATGCCGGGCTCGGGTTCGTAGGGCCCGTTGCGCCTGACGATGATGCGCTTGCGCGGATGTTGCTGGTCGCTCGGTCCTTGGGCGGAACTGTCCTCTGTCATGCCTTGCAATGATCCCTGAACTCGCCCAACCCGCGCAAAGCGTGCTTAGATGGATCGACGGCGGCGCTCAACGAACCAGATGGAAAGTGCCGCGGGAGGGTTGCGATGATCCGCAAGACCAAGCGCAAATATGGTTGCCCGGTCGAGTTCTCGATCGATCAGCTCAGCGGCAAATGGAAGACCGTGATCCTGAGCCGGCTGAAGGTGCGGCCGATGCGCTATGGCGAGCTGCGCCACGATATCCCGCAGCTCAGCGACAAGGTCTTGACCGAGCGTCTGCGTGATCTCTGCAATTCAGGCTTCGTCAAGCAGGAGCGCGGCGGCGGCTCCTCGCGCTATTGCCTGACCAAACGCGGCGAGATGCTGAAGCCGATGCTGCAGGCACTCTATGACTGGGGCGAGGCCAACGCCGACGCCTTCGGCGTCCGGTTTCTCAGTGCGGAGGCGGACTAGGTAGAGCCTCGCGAGGAAAAATTGACCTGACCGATACGTTCTCGGCAGGCGAGCTTCTGCGAACCCGCACCTCTTGCGTAGGACTCAACCGCAAGTCATTCCCATATCCTCGCGCTTCATCACGGCGCCCATCTATGAGCAATCGCAGTTCCAAAAGAATTTCGTCCTGAACCGTCACCCTATCACCACAGTGGTTAAGAGCGCTGTGGTTCGAGCACGACGAATTATTATGGAGAGCCGTCTGTAATCGCGCAGCTTTCTCAAGCGTCGCGACATCTGTTCGATTAACGCCACTTTCAATGGCGTCCCGACTGCTGCCCCACATTATCCATCATGATCTCTATCACTTGTGCGTGTGGCGCCTGTTGAAATAAAGAGGCAGGAGAATCGTCAAACCTGAGCACCACAGGCCTCGGGTCTAAGTCAGTCGACGCGTTCGGGAGCGGAACCATCCGAGAGACAGTGGTGCCACCTTGCCGCCCCCCTGCACCGGGGCGGGCAAGCCAGGTGAATTATTCTTCCATGGGACGGAAGATTCTGCGCACGGGTTGCGCAGTCGTTGCGGCAGTCAGTTGGTTGCTGTGCGAGTCGGCTCACGCCTTCGACTTCTTCGGCCTGCTCGGTTCCGACGATCCGCCACCGGTTGGCGCCACGACGTTGTCATACCGCCTCACGATCGAAACCAAGACAACCGAAGGCAAAAATGATAGCGACGCCGAGCAAGCATTGCGCGACGCTTCCGGGACATATCGTCTCCGGCAAGAACCGCCGCCGGATGGAGAAGGTCTTGCGCGCCGACTTCAGGCCGACGTCAATCCGCTCCTGGATGCACTTTGGGGACTGGGCCATTACAACGCAGAGATCGATATCACGATAGACGGAGTTCCCGTCTCATTCGACGAGGCCGGATTGGCCCTCGCCGCGCAGCGTGCAGACAAGTTTCGCAACCGCTCGATCATTCCGATTGCGATCATCGCTCGGCTCGGCCCGACGTTCAAATTGCGGACTGTCGATGTCGATTATCCTCGCGACCAAGCGCCACAGGGACTGCCAATTCGCGCCTTTGCTCTGAAGCCAGGCGATCCGGCTGCGTCCGCCAACCTGCGCGCCGCGCAGCTGAAACTCGTCGACTGGTTCCGCAGTCATGGACATCCGTTGGCGAAAATCGCGGACGTCAAGGCAACAGTGGATCACGCGGCGGGCGCGATGGATTTCCGCCTGCGGGTCGAACCAGGCCCGAAGGCCGGTATCGGCGCCGTCACGATCTCGGGCGACGGGGCCGTCGACCCGCGGGTGGTGGCGACCCATGTTTATCTGAAGGAAGGCGAGCCCTATTCTCCCGAGCGGCTGGCGCTGACCAAGACCTCGATCGCAAAAATTCCGGCGATCGGCGGCATTCGCATTCGTGAGGCCGACAAGCTGGACGCCAACGGCAACCTGCCGGTCTTCATCGATGTGACGGATCGACCCAGGCACGCGGTGGGCCTGTCGGCAAAATATTCTACCGTCGATGGTCCCGGCATTTCGGGCTACTACGAGGACCGGAACATATTCGGCGGCGGCGAGCGTCTGCGGCTTGAAGCGTCCGCCTCCCTGTTGCAACGGATCGATGGAACGTCCTCCAGCGGGTTCAATAATCTCCACGCGTCAGATTTTGGTGCGCGATTCACCGGAACCTTCATCAAGCCGGGCTTGTTCGGCACCCCGAACGACCTCTTGATCGAAGCCACCGCCTTCCGCGAGCGCGTCGGCAACAATGTGCTAGGCGGCTATACCGACGACACGGTGCGCGGCACGCTCGGCGTGGTCCATCGTTTTTCGGAGACCGCTTCGCTGCAGGGCGGCATTCAGGTCGAGCAGTCGAGATCGCAGGACGTGCTGGGGCGGGTCGATGCGACACTCGTCGGCTTCACCGCGACCGGCCGCTACGACACTACGGACAATCCGCTCGATCCCACGCGCGGTGTGCGCCTTGCTGCGACCGTCAATGCCTATTCGAAGCTGATGGGCTCCACGATCGACCTCTTCGAGGGCCGCGTCTCAGGTTCGGCCTATTATGCGCTCGACGAGCAGGCCGACTACGTGCTGGCGGGCCGGCTGGCTGCGGGCTCGCTCGCGGGAGCGCCGCTGGCTGACATTCCGGATTCGCACCGTTTCTTCGCGGGCGGCGGCGGATCCGTGCGTGGCTACGGCTTCAACACCATCTCGCCGATGATGTTCGGTCAGATCACCGGTGGCAGCAGCCTGATCGAAGGCTCCGCTGAGGTGCGCGTCAGGATCACACCTACCATCGGCCTCGTGCCGTTCGTGGACTTCGGTTCGGTGTCCCGTTCGTCGCTGCCGGGCTTCAGCGATTATGTCGGCTACGGGGCCGGGCTTGGCCTGCGTTATCTCACGCCGGTGGGCCCGATCCGGCTCGACGTCGCGACACCGCTGAACCCGCGACCCGGCGACAGTCGCTACGCCATCTATGTCAGCATCGGGCAGGCCTTCTGATGCGCGTGCGACGGGCCTTCATTGTCGGTTCTGCCATAGCGGCGCTTGGACTCGTCTCTGTTGCTGTGCTCGGCGTCGTCTTCCACGGAATGGTAGGCGGAAGCGGCGAAAATCAGCAGGACATGCTCGCCGGCCTCGTCTCGCGAACGCTCTCGACGCCCGCGACCCAGGTTCACATCGGCGCCGTCGACGGCGTCCTCTCGTCGGATGCGACGGTGCACGATGTCAGCATCACCGACAGGGACGGAGTTTGGCTGACCCTCGACAAGGCCCGTCTCGTCTGGCGGCGCACTGCGCTGCTAATG
Source organism: uncultured Bradyrhizobium sp. (assembly GCF_947648125.1). Classification (GTDB taxonomy): domain Bacteria; phylum Pseudomonadota; class Alphaproteobacteria; order Rhizobiales; family Xanthobacteraceae; genus Bradyrhizobium. Next base: position 24,349 of record NZ_CANSMR010000024.1, read on the forward strand.
GGGCGGCTGGAGATCGATCGGCTCGAGATCGGCACGCTCGATATCAAGCGAAAGCCGCTGCCGTCCGACCAGCCCACCGCGGAGTCCGGCCAGCCGATCCTGCCGGACCTTCCCGTGAAAGTACAGGTGAAGGCTTTCGACCTGCGTGCCCTGGTGCTGGGCCAGCCCATTCTCGGCGAGGCCCTGAGCGTCAAGGCGACCGGCAATGCCGAGCTGGGCTCACCCTCGGAGGGCCTCGTTTTCAATCTCGATGCGATCCGCACTGATTTCCCGGGCCATTTCAAGGCCGCGCTCGCCTTCGTACCGCAGGGCAACGCGTTGACCCTCGATGTCACGCTCGACGAACCCGCCCGCGGACTGATGTCCAAGATCGGTCATTTGCCGGGCGAGCCGCCCGTGACGTTCGCGCTGGGCGGCAAGGGCACGCTCGACAGCTTCCGCGGCGCGCTGAAGTTTCAGGCCGGCCCTACCATTGATGCGACCGGTGTGATCACGCTTGACCGCAACGGGGCGGGCCGCGTCCTTGCAACCCGTCTCACGAGTCATCTCGGACCGCTGCTGCCGTCAGTTGCCGCGCCCGTCTTCGCCGGCGAGACCAATCTCGACAGCACGACGCATTTCGGCGACGACGGCAGCGTCGCGCTGGACGGGCTGACGCTCACGAGCCGCCTCGCGCGGCTCGACGTGAAGGGCCTGCTTGGCGCCGACAGAGTGATGGATTTCAGGGCCTCCATCCGCGCCCTGCCCAGCAATGGCGACGTCACGGAAACGGATCAGGGGGCGATCCGCAGCCTGGTGTTCGACAGCAGGGTCAACGGACCGATCAAGGCGCCGACGCTCACGGCCAAGCTCGCAATGTCAGGCGCCCGCCTGCCGGATGGAAATCTCGACGCGCTCGACGCCTCGCTGACGGCAGTCCCGCGCGCCGAGCCCAGCGACCTCGCAACGCATATCGTGCTGGATGCAAATTTGCGGGCCTCGGGCATCGCGCCGCGCGATCCCGGTCTCGCGGCAGCAATCGGCAACAGTGCTTCGCTCGTGCTCCACGGCAGCACCGATCTCGGTGGCCACGCCACCATCGAGCGGCTGGAGATCGGCACGCCGACCGTTCAGGCCACCTATGCCGGCGACGTCAGTCCCGATCGGCTGCATGGCCGTGCGACCGGAGCCATGCCTGACCTCGGCCGCTTCAGCGATCTCGCCGGGTTGAAGCTCAAGGGCGCCGTGGCTCTCGGCCTCGATCTCGACGCCGATCGCGAGCACGGCCGCGTCGACGCCAAATTGTCCGGCACCGGCGAGGGGATCGCGACCGGGCTTGCGGCGCTGGATGGGCTCACAGGACCGCGCGTCACGCTTGCCGCCGATGTCGGCGCAGATAGCGGCAGCGACACCTATACGGTCCGCGACGTTTCGCTCGACGGCGCCCATGTCGCGGTTCGCGCCAAGGGAACGGTGACCCACGAAACGAGCGATCTGTCGGCGCGTGTCAGTCTGCCCGATCTTGCCGCGGCCGATGCTCGCCTCACCGGTGTGGCAGCCGTCGACGTCGGCCTCACCGGAGGGCTCGCGCATCCCGGCGTGTCGTTCTCGGCCTCGGTCGATCGCGCCACCGCAATGCGGCGCCCGATTCCGCATCTGGAGCTCGCCGCGACCGTCAATGACGTCAAGGGACCGTGTGTCATCGACGCCAGGCTCGATGGCTCGATCGACGGCAAGCAGGCGCGCGGGATCGTGCAAGCGAGCCGTCAATCGGGCGACACACCTGCTCCCGCTTTCGCCGGATGGGACGCCAACACGGTCGACATCGCGATCGGTTCGGTATCCTTGAAGGGGGCGGGCACGATCGACGCGCAAAGTCTCGCACGCGGGCAGATCCATTTCGCCGCCGGCTCGCTCGCCGACCTCGCACCGGTCGCCCTGATGGACCTCGTCGGTTCGGCGTCGCTCGATCTTGCCGCATCGGTCGATGACGGCCAGCAATCCGTCCGTCTCGCCGGCAAGGGCGCGGGGATCCGCGCAGCCGGTGCCGCGATCCGCAGCTTCGATCTGCGCGCCGATGCGACCGATCTCTACCGCCATCCGCTCCTCAACGCTGACGCCAAGGTCACCGGCGCCGAGATCGCCGGCCAGACTGTCTCGAGCATTGCGCTGACCGCGCGTGGGAACGCCGGCACCAGCACCCTTGGCCTGTCGGCCAAGGCGGCCGGCTTCGATCTCGATGCCGCAGGCGTGCTCACCGCCAAAGATCGCACGCGGTTCGATCTCAACCGCTTCACCGCGCGACGCGGCGCCAGGGCGATCGCGTTGCAGGGGCCAGCGAGTTTCACGCTCGACGACGGGAGCGTGCTGATCGAGCATCTGGCTCTCGGCATCGGCAAAGGTCGCTTCACGGTTGACGGCAGTGCCGGCAAGACGCTCAACGTCAAGGCGCTCGCAAGCGCGATCCCGCTCGGCGAGGCCGATGTCGTGATGCCGGGCCTGGGCCTTGCCGGGACGCTCGACGCCTCGGCGACGATTGCCGGCTCGACGAGCGCTCCGACGGGTCAGTACAAGGTCACCGTCAAGCAGCTGACCGCGCCGCAGAGCCGCAGCGCGGGCCTGCCTCCGATCGACGTCTCAGCAGATGGGCGCCTCGACGGAAGCCGCGCGAGCATCGCCACCACGATCGCCGCCGGAAAAGCCGGCACGATCTCCGCCTCGGGCACGGTACCGCTCGATGCGGCCGGACCGATCGCGCTGACCGCGAAGGGCCGTCTCGATGCCGCCGTCGCGAACGCCGCGCTATCGGCGTCCGGCCGCACCGTGTCCGGCAGCGTCGTGCTCGATGCGCGGTTAAGCGGTACACGCGCCAAGCCCCAGATCGGCGGTGCCGCCAGCTTGAGTGGCGGTACATTCCGCGACAGCCTGCTCGGCACACGCTTCGACAATATCGAGGCGAAAGTCACCGCCGACGGAGATCGTATCGTCGTGGAGCGCCTGACCGCCGCGACGCCCAACGGTGGCACATTGTCTGGTACCGGCCAGGTGCGGGTCGCCCCGGATGCAGGTTTCCCCGGCACGGTCTCGATTCGCGGACAACAGGCGACGCTGGCGGCCAGTGCGCTCGCGACCGCGCAGGCCAATCTTGCGATCGACGTCAGCGGTGCACTGGCGCGCGATCCCCGGATCAACGGCCGGATCGACCTGACCCACGTCGCCATCGATATTCCCGATCGTCTGCCGTCGACGCTGAAGCCGATCGACGGCATCAACCACGTGAATGCGTCGGGCCAGGCCGCTGCACGCCTCGCGGCGGAACGCACGGCCGAAGCCCTTAAGAGCAGCAAGGGGCGCGCGGCGCTGTTCAATGCTGCGCTCGACGTTACGGTGTCGGCACCGAACCACGTTTTCATTCACGGCCGCGGGGTGACTGCGGAACTCGGCGGCTCCGTGCAAGTGGGCGGCACGACCAACGCTCCGGTCCCGAAGGGTGCCTTCTCGCTCTATCAAGGCAAGCTCGTGGCGCTCGGAAAGACGTTGACCTTCACCAAGGGCAATCTCTCCTTCAACGGCGATCTTGCCCCCGAGCTCGACTTTGCGGCGGAGATCTCGGCCTCCGACATCACCGCGCAGGTCGGCATCTCCGGGCCCGCATCCGCGCCGGTCTTTGCCTTCACCTCGCAGCCCCAATTGCCGCAGGACGAGATTCTGTCGCGCATCCTGTTCCAGAAGGCGTCGGGCAGCCTGTCGACGTCGCAGGCCCTGCAGCTCGCGGAGGTGGCGGCACAGTTCGCAAGCGGTGGTGAGGGCACAATGGACCGTATGCGCCGCTCGCTCGGCGTCGACAGCCTTGATGTCGGCGTTGGAGCAGGCGGAAGTCCGATGGTTGGCGCGTCGCGCGCGATCGGCGACAGGTTGAGCGTCGGGGTACGGACGGGCGCTAGCGCCAGTCAGTCCGGCGTGTCCGCCAATGTGGACGTCACGCGTCATATCCGCGTGGAATCCGACATCGATGCAACCGGTGCAACGTCGGTCGGGGTCGGCACGCGCTTTGAATGGTGAGTTGAGAACACTGGCCGCGAATTGAGGCGCGTTCCTCTCCCGCCTGGGACGTGGAAGCGCCGGTTGCGGAAGCCCGCAAATGCCATATGTCCCAGCCTTGGGCGAGGGACACTGTGCAATTTCGGAATATTAGAAGAATACCCCTGAGTTGCCCGATGTGTCAAGTTACCTGGTCGAACGCCGGCCACCGCCGGCTACTTTGCATGGGGTTGTTTTCGATATTTTGGCAACGTCTCTTGCGACGGTCCCATAACTAGAAAGCGGATTTCCGGCCGGAACCATCAGCGATGAAAATGCGTTCACGCCGGGTGTTGGGGGCAATCAACACAAGGAATGCTCATGCGCATCTCTACGGCATCCGTCATCGCTGCGGCGCTCTCGCTTGGAACACCGGCTTGGGCGCAAGTGCAGGGAACGCAACCGAAGACGCCGCAGGCTCAGTCTGACGAGTCCACCGTCATCCGGAGCATACAGGTCGTGGACATCAAGGAACTGCAGCCCGAGGCCCGGTCAAAGGTCGAGGCCGTCGTCGCAAAGGCAAGCGAGGACGACCTGAAGAACCTGCGGGGTTCCATCGACGCGTCCAAGGAAGCCGTATCCGCGCTCAAGGCGAAGGGCATGAGCTCGGCGCAAGTCGTCGCCGTCAATCTCACCAACGGCGTCCTGACGCTTTTCACCAAGACGGCCTGAAGAAACTCCGAATTCAACAACAGAGACCCGCCGGTTCACGCCCGGCTGGTCTCGAACACGGCATTCTCAGCCGACCTGACGAGTGTCTACGTCCTAACCCACCGCCTTCGCCGCCGCCCGTCCCGCGTTGCGGCCCGAGAACAGGCAGCCGCCAAGGAACGTGCCCTCCAGCGAGCGATAGCCGTGCACGCCGCCACCGCCGAAGCCGGCGGCTTCGCCGGCCGCATAGAGCCCGCGGATGATCTGGTGATCCCTGCCGAACACGCGCGAATCGAGGTCGGTCTCGAAACCGCCGAGGGTCTTGCGGGTGAGGATGTTGAGTTTCACCGCAATCGGAAAAGACCGGGGTCGCGCGAGCGACAAGCGTTGCGCACCCTATGATTTGCAGAATCAATCTCATGACTTGCTGCGGTTTATCCTGAGAGCTTCGTCGACAAGCAGCGGCATCAGCCGACCGACTGCGCTCAGGACAGGCGCGGCAAATCGGTCGCGCAGCAGGTCCGAAGCGTGTCCCTCACCGAAATACAGCCCGTCCGAGACGAGAAAAGTCATGCGGGTGAGATCGCCGGTCGGCGGAGCCTTGCGTACCCTGTCCCATGGACCGTAGCGGTTCACCACGAATTGCGATGCGCTCAAAACGTCGTCCACGCCGGCTGACAGCGGGGAAGGGGTACTCTCGAAGATCGCCATCTTTCCAGTATGATTGATGTAGCGCAGGCGGTGGTCGAGATAGATCGCTAACGTGTCGATTCCTCCATGAAGCGGCATCTCGACGATTGTGCCGAGCAACCGCTTGCGCGGGACCGATGCCTTCATGGCGCGCAGACGATTGAACGCCAGGACGCGGGTACGACTTTCGACATCAAGGTCGTTGCCGATCCGATCTAGCGTCTCCCGATCGATGTTGTCTGACAGGACTGCGCCGAGATCACCCTGCTTGGACTGCTGGTTCAGCAGAGAAATATTGTCGCAGAACAGCAGATTGTAGATTTGGTTTGCCGCATCGTCCCGGTACGGTCGATAGAAGGGGCCGGGCTCGACGGCACCGCCCTTGCGTCGAAACCAGTTGCCCAACATCGCTGCGCTCCTAGCCTACCGCCTTCGCGGCCGCGCGCCCTGCGTTGCGGCCCGAGAACAGGCAGCCGCCAAGGAACGTGCCCTCCAGCGAGCGATAGCCGTGCACGCCGCCACCGCCGAAGCCGGCGGCTTCGCCGGCCGCATAGAGCCCGCGGATGATCTGGTGATCGTTGCCGAATACGCGCGAATCGAGGTCGGTCTCGAAGCCGCCGAGCGTCTTGCGGGTGAGGATGTTGAGTTTCACCGCGATCAACGGGCCGTGTTCGGGATCGAGGATGCGGTGCGGCTTGGCGGTTCGGATCAGCCTGTCGCCGATGTAGCGCCGCGCATTGTGCAGGTTCATCACCTGCGCGTCCTTGACGTAGGGGTTGGTGATCTCGCGGTCGCGCGCCTCGATCTGCGTCTTGATGGCATCGAGCTGCAAGCGGTCATTGCCGACGAGCTTGTTCATGGCGCCGACGAGGTCGGCGAGATTGTCGCGCACGATGAAGTCGGCGCCGTGCTGCTTGAAGGCCTCCACCGGCGCCGGCGCGCCCTTGTTGGTGGCGCGCTTGATGGTCATGCGCCAGCTTTTTCCCGTGAGGTCGGGGTTCTGCTCAGAGCCCGACAGCGCGAACTCCTTCTTGATGATGCTCTGGGTCAGGATGAACCACGAATAGTCGTAGCCCGTGCCCATGATGTAGTGCAGTTGCCCGAGCGTGTCGGAGCCCGGGAACAGCGGCGCCGGCAGCCGCTTGCCCGTCGCATCGAACCAGAGTGACGATGGTCCCGGCAGGATCCGGATGCCGTGACGCGGCCAGATCGGGTTCCAGTTCTGGATGCCCTCGACATAGTGCCACATGCGGTCGCGGTTGATCAGCCGCCCGCCTGCCGCCTCGGTGATGCCGATCATGCGGCCGTCGACATGTTCGGGCACGCCCGAGATCATGAACTTTGGCGGTTCGCCGAGCCGCTTCGGCCAGTTCTGCCGCACCAGATCATGATTGCCGCCGATGCCACCGGAGGCGACGATCACCGCCTGCGCGCGCAGCGAAAAATCGCCGACGACGTTGCGCGAGGAGCTCTTGCCGCGTTCGACGCCAGACGGTTCCAGGATCGCGCCGCTCACGCCATCGACCGTGCCGTTGGTGATGCTGAGCGCATCGACGCGGTGGCGGAACTTGAACATCAGCTGTCCATTCTTGGCGGCCTCGCGCGCGCGGCGCTCGAACGGCTCGACGATGCCGGGGCCGGTGCCCCAGGTGACATGGAAGCGCGGCACCGAATTGCCGTGGCCCATGGCGTCGTAGCCGCCGCGCTCGGCCCAGCCGACCACCGGGAAAATGCGGTGGCCCATCGCGCGCAGCCAGTCGCGCTTCTCGCCCGCGGCGAACGCGACATAGGCTTCGGCCCATTTGCGCGGCCAATGATCCTCTTCGCGATCGAAACCTGCGGCGCCCATCCAGTCCTGCAGCGCGAGTTCGGTGGAATCCTTGATGCCGAGCCGGCGCTGTTCCGGCGAATCGACCAGGAACAATCCGCCAAACGACCAGAAGGCCTGGCCGCCGATGCTCTGTTCCCCTTCCTGGTCGAGCACGATGACGCGCTTGCCCGCGTCGGCGATCTCGGTCGCGGCGACCAGCCCGGCAAGTCCGGCGCCGATCACGATCACATCTGCATCGTCAGCCATTTTGATTTCCCCCGTCCCGCCGCGATTCAAGACCGCGTCGTTGTGCGCGGTCAACGCCAAATGGACCTTGCCTGTGGCGGCGAGGCACCAAATGGTTACGGCAACTTGTTCCAGTTTGGGACCTTTTCCACACGCCACTGCAGCGTGCGCGCAACACCCAATTTGAATTTGTTTTGACCGGCTTCGCTCGTCTGGACAAAAATCCGCGGCCGCAACACGCTCACGATTGTCTTGCATCACAGACCAAACAGATTCGGTTTCGACTGGGGCTGGCCAAAATGAAGTTGATGACGGGGTTGCTCGCTGCGGTTCTCCTGCTGGCGGGAATGGGGGCGTCTCAAGCAGTGGTCAGGATCGCCGACGATCGCGGCGGCAAGATCGGCGTCTATGTCGACAGGTATCAGGACCTGCGCACATCGGGCGAAACCGTGATCATCGACGGGCTGTGCGCCTCGGCCTGCACCATCGTGCTCGGCAAGGTCCCGCATGACCGGATTTGTGTGACCTCACACGCCAGTCTCGGCTTCCATGCCGCCTGGGACTACGGCGATAACGGCCGCCCGGTCCCCAATCCCGAAGCCACCCATATGCTGTACCTGATGTACCCGCCGGCGGTGCGCAAATGGATCATGGACCGCGGTGGCCTGACCCGGCACATGATCTTCCTGCGCGGCAAGCAGCTGCAGGCGCTGTACAAGCCGTGTTACCTCAACGCCCAGGCCTCGGCGCCCAAGCCCGCGGAGCCGGCGCGCTGAGCTGCTGATCTCGACGAGCGTCCTCTCTCGGCATGGCCGGCAAGCCTGGCATGACGAGGTGCGCGCCGGACATCGCCTCGCTATCATTTGACGGTCTGCGATGGCCATTGCGCTTGCTGCCTGCCGGAACCCGGCTTATCTCAACCGCATGGTTCAGCCGATCTCCACCCGATCCGAGCTCGTGACGGCTCCGCAGGGCCGGGTGGCATCTGCAATCCTGTGGGGCGCGGCCGGCATCGGCGGAGTGGCCTCGCTCGCCGCCGCCGCGCTCTGGTTCCACTACGGGACCGCGGTGTTTTTCGAAATGATCACGGCCGGCATCGCCGCCTGCTTCTGACAAGGACGCCCTCGCATCATGCCCCGGACCACGCGCCCATTGGTGATCTTCGCCGCCTTCGCCGGCAGTCTGGCGGTCGGCCTGTTCCTCATGTTGTGGGCGGTCGGCGGCTTGCGCACCGTCGCCGCGCCGGCGGCGATCGGCGGCCCGTTCCAGCTCACCGACCAGTCCGGCCAGACCGTCACCGACAAGAACCTCCAGGGCAAGCCGACGCTGATCTTCTTCGGCTTCACCCATTGCCCGGACATCTGCCCGACCTCGCTGTTCGAGATCTCGGAGGTCCTGAAGGCGATGGGCAAGGACGCTGATCGCGTGAATGCCTATTTCGTCTCGGTCGACCCGGAACGCGACACCGCCACGGCGATGAAGGATTACCTTTCGAGCTTCGATCCGCACCTCAAGGGCCTGACCGGCGATCCCGCCGCGATCGCCAAGGTGCTGTCGAGCTACCGGGTCTACGCCAAGAAGGTGCCGCTGAAGGATGGCGACTACACGATGGATCACACCGCGCTGATCTATTTGATGGACCGCGACGGCCATTTCGTCGCGCCGTTCAATCTGAAACGGACGCCGGAAGAGGCGGCGATCGATCTCAAACGGTATCTCTGATCGCTTTTTCCGGTTCAGAATTAGCCCAATCGGCGCTCGCATCGGGCGCCGGATGGTCTATAAGCCGTTCAATTCCCTAAAATTGCCGGTTATGCCAGACTTGTCCGCCCAGCCCTTTGCCGTCCGCTCGCGCCAGCTTCGCCTGGCTGCGGGAATGATGGCGGCCGTCGTGCTGGCGACGGTGGGGCCTGCGGCGGCGCAGACGCCTCCGGCACCGGCGGCCAAGCCGGCGCCTGCGCCGGCCCAGCCCGCCAGGCCTGCCCCCGCACAAGCGGCACCAGCGACGCCCCCGGTAGCAACGCCTCCGGCAGCTGCCAACCCGTCGGCTCCGAACCAGTCGCCCAAGGCCGCCGAGGCCGCACCGCAGGCGGTGCCGGGCTTCTGGGACCCGCGGCGGCGGCCGGATCGGCCCGACCTGTCGCGCCTCACCGTGATCCGTTTCCTGACCGAGACCGACTATCCGCCGTTCAACTTCACCGGTCCCGACGGCAATCCGGCGGGCTTCAATGTCGACCTGGCGCGCGCGCTCTGCGACGAGATCAAGGTCACCTGCACCATCCAGATGCGCCGCTTCGAGACCCTGATCGATGCGCTGGCGACCAACCGGGGCGATGCCATCATCGCGTCGATGGCGGTGACGCCGCAGCTGCGCGCCAAGGTCGATTTCACCGATCCCTATTACCGCGCGCCGGCGCGCTTCGTGTCGCGCCGCGACAATGTGATGCCGGAAATCCGCCCGGAATATCTCGAGGGCAAGAAGGTCGGTGTCATCGCCGGCACCTCGCACGAGGCCTACCTCAAAGCGATGTTCACCGACGCCGAGATCCATTCCTATCCGGATAACGATGCGCTGCGCGCGGCGCTGCGCCGCGGCGAGGTCGACTTCATCTTTGGCGACGCGATCTCGCTCGCGTTCTGGATCAACGGCACCGATTCCGCCGAATGCTGCGCCTTCTCCGGCGGCCCCTTTGTCGAGAGCCGCTATTTCGGCGAGGGTGTCGGCATCGCGGTGCGCAAGGGCAACGATCTGCTCCGGCAGTCGCTGAACTGGGCGCTGTTCCGTATCTGGGAAAAAGGCCGCTTCACGGACCTGTGGCTGCGCTATTTCTCGATCAGCCCGTTCTGAATTCGTCATTCCGGGTTCGATGCTGCGTATCGCCTCGAAATGACGGCAAACTTCCCGTCGTTTTGCATTTTGCCGCGAAAGCGTTAGTTTTCGCGGCCTTTTTGGAGAAAGCCTGAAGAAATGTCCGTGATTGATCTTGCTGCCAGCCCGAGCGACCTGCGGGCGCTCGCCGAACAATCCAACGCCTGGCCGTTCGAGCAGGCGAAAGCGATTGTGGCGCGGCTGAAGAAAAATCCGAAGGACGAGGTGCTGTTCGAGACCGGCTACGGCCCCTCGGGCCTGCCGCATATCGGCACGTTCGGCGAAGTCGCGCGCACCACGATGGTGCGCCACGCCTTCCGTGTGCTCACCGAGGACAAGATCAAGACGCGCCTGCTCGCCTTCTCCGACGACATGGACGGCCTGCGCAAGGTGCCGGACAACGTGCCCAACAAGGAATTGCTGGCGCAGCATCTCGGCAAGCCGCTGACCAAGGTGCCCGACCCGTTCGGCACCCATCCGAGCTTCGGCCAGCACAACAATGCTCGGCTGCGCGCCTTCCTCGATCAATTCGGCTTCGACTACGAATTCGCGAGCTCGACCGAGTATTACACCTCCGGCCGGTTCGATGCCGCGCTGCTGCGCATGCTGGAGCGGATCGAGAAGGTGATGGCGATCATGCTGCCGTCGCTGCGCGAGGAGCGCGCGGCGAGCTACTCGCCGTTCCTGCCGATCTGTCCGCGTACCGGTCTCGTGCTCTACGTCCCGGTGACGGCGCACGACGCCAAGGCCGGCACGATCTCCTATGAAGATCCCGAGACCAAGGAGAGCGTCACCGTTCCCGTCACCGGCGGCCGCTGCAAGCTGCAATGGAAGCCGGACTGGGCGATGCGCTGGTACGCGCTCGGCGTCGACTATGAAATGGCCGGCAAGGATCTGATCGACTCGGTGAAGCTGTCCGCCAAGATCTGCGCGGCGCTCGGCGGCACTCCGCCGGAGGGCTTCAACTACGAGCTGTTCCTCGACGAGAAGGGCCAGAAGATCTCGAAGTCGAAGGGCAATGGCCTGACGATCGACGAATGGCTGCGCTACGCCTCGCCGGAATCGCTGTCGCTGTTCATGTATCGCGAGCCCAAGGCGGCGAAGCGGCTGTATTTCGACGTCATCCCGCGCAATGTCGACGACTACCAACAGTTCCTCGACGGCTTCACGCGGCAGGAGGGGCGGCAGCAGCTGCAGAATCCGGTCTGGCACATTCATTCCGGCAAGCCGCCGCAGGCCGACATGCCCGTCACCTTCCAGCTCTTGCTGACGCTGGTGTCGTCGTCGAACGCGGAGAATGCCGAGACGTTGTGGGGCTTCATCGGCCGCTATCGTCCGGGCGTGACGCCGCAGACCCATCCGAAGCTCGATGCGATGGTCGGCTATGCCATCAACTATTATCGCGACTTCGTGGCGCCGACCAAGCAGTTCCGCGAGCCCACTGAAGCTGAGCGCGCCGCGCTGCAGGACCTGCGCGATGCGCTTGCCAACATGCCGGCGGATGCGACCGCGGAAGACATCCAGAACGTGGTCTACGAGATCGGCCGCCGCGAGCCGTTCCTCGACATGGTCAAGAAGGGCAAGGACGGCCGTCCCGGCGTCTCGCTCGACTGGTTCAACATGCTCTACCAGGTGCTGCTCGGCCAGGAAAAGGGCCCGCGCTTCGGCTCCTTCGTCGCGGTCTATGGCGTGCAGAACGCGGTCAACATGATCGACGGCGCGCTGGCGCGCTCGTCGTAGTTTGAGGGACGTGTAGCCCGGATGGAGCGCAGCGAAATCCGGGAAGCGTTCCCAGCGGCCCCAGGTGCCCCGGATTGCGCTGCGCTCCATCCGGGCTACGGCACCACGGCTGCGGCGTAGCGCCGCAAAATGCGGATGGCTGATCCTCGGCAATATCAGCCGAGGCTGGCGCCGGATTGCGCTACACTTCGTCCCATAAAATCAGCACGGCCTCCATAGAGAGGCCGGCACAGATGGGAGCATGCGCATGCAGTTCAGGGTTTCGCCGACATCGCTGCAGGACAGTTCGAGCGCCGAGGAATGGCAGGCGCGGGTCGATCTCGCGGCCGCGCATCGGCTCGCCTACATCCACGGCTTTTCGGAAGGCATCTTCAACCATCTCACCTTGGTGGTGCCCGGCCGCACCGATCGCTACTACCAGATCCCGTTCGGCATGCACTGGTCGGAAGTCACCGCGTCGTCCTTCATGGAAGTCGGCATCGACGATGCCGAGGTGAAGCGCGGCGAAGGTGAGGTCGAGCGCTCCTGCTATTGCATCCATGCGCCGATCCACAAAGCGCTGCCGCAGGCCAAGGCGGTCTTCCACACCCATATGCCGTATGCGAGCGCGCTGACGCGGCTCGAGGATCCGCGCATCAAGGAGATCGGGCAGACCGAGGTCGGATTGTCGGAAGCGGTCGCCTATGACGATCTCTACACCGGCCCTGCGCTGGATCCCGAGGAAGGTGCGCGGCTCGCCAGGGTGATCGGCAACAAGACCATCCTGTTCATGGCCAACCATGGCATCTCGACCGTCGGCGAGACCGTCGCCGATGCCTATGACCGGCTCTATTACATCGAGCGCGCCGCGCAGGTGCAGATCTATGCGATGTGGACCCAGCAGCCGCTCAAGCAATTGCCGCAGCATGTGGTGGAGAAGACCAAGCGCGATTTCCGCGACGATCACCTTTACAACGGCCCATCTCCTTCGCAGCGGCATTTCGATGCGCTGAAGCGGATGCTGGACCGCAAGGAGCCGGATTACGCGACGTAAGCGCAGGCAGCGAGGCGCGGCCGCAATCTCCGCTGTCGTCCCTGCGAAAGCAGGGACCCATTACCACAGGGTCGTGTTGTCGAAGCGAGCTGTGGCCCCCACTCGCTACAATTCAAACGGCGGTGGTTATGGGTCCCGGCCTTCGCCGGGACGACACTGATTTTGTGGTGACTTAATCACCCCAATCACTGGCTCGCCCACACCACGCGCGCGATCCACGTGACCTCCTCGGCATCGAGCATGCGGTCGGGATGTTCCGGATTGAGCGATGCGAGTTCCAGCACCTTGCCGGTGCGCCGCTTCAGTTCCTTCACCATCACCTCGCCGCCGGTCGTGCGCACCACGACGCGGTCGCCGCGACGGATCGCGGTCGCGGGTGACACCACGATGATGTCACCTTCGCGATAGGCCGGCTTCATCGAGTCGCCCTCGATCTCCAGCGCATAGGCGTGCTCGTCGGTGGTCGCCGGCAGCGCCACTTCATCCCAGCCCTTGCCGGCGGGAAAACCAGAGTCGTCGAAATAGCCGCCGGCACCGGCCTGCGCGAAGCCGATCAACGGCACCGACTGGCCGCCGCGCGGACCATCGCCGAGCAACTGCACGAAGGTCTCCATGCTGGCATTGCTCGCCGCCAGCGCCTTGGAGAGCGATTCGGTCGACGGCCAACGCTCGCGCCCGTCGCCGGTCACGCGCTTGGACTTGTTGAAGGTGGTGGGGTCGAGACCGGACTGCTTGGCAAGGCCGGACGGCGACAGGCCGGCGCGTTCGGCGAGCCGGTCGAGCGCGGCCCAGACCTGCGCGTGGGTCAGCGGTCGGGCGGCTTTGGGCTGTTTGGCCATCGAGGATACCCCGGATGGTAGGAATTATTACCTGAAACCTGGCGTTTCCGCAAATCTGCCGTCGGATGTGTCCCCCCACCGCTTGAGTTGCGTCGCTGCCGCCGATACGGTCCCTCGCGCGCCAAATGGCGTCTGGGGCATCTCCCCTCAAATCCGGATAAAACCCCAAGAGACTCAAGGACAAAAGGGAAGGCCGGGCCGTGCCCATGATCTACAAAATCACTCCCGCTTCGGCCTGGCGCGAGGCCGAGCGGCAGGGCGTCTACCGGGGCAGTGCGGACGACAATCGCGACGGCTTCATCCATTTTTCGACCGCCGCCCAGGTGGCCGAGACCGCGCGCAAGCACTACCACGGGCAAACCGGCCTGTTCCTGGTCGTGGTCGATGCCGATGCGCTCGGCGACGCCTTGCGCTGGGAACGCTCGCGCAATGACGAGCTGTTCCCGCATCTCTATGGCGAGCTCGACCTCGGTGCGGTCACCGAAATCCTCAGCCTGCGCGCGCGCTCCGACGGCGGCCACGATGTTCCGGAGCTCAAGCCGTGATCCGCGCCTTCGACGCCGTCTCGCTCCCGCTGCTGCGTTGGTTCGATCCCGAAGATGCCCATCGCATGGCGATCCAGGGCTTGAAGCTGCTGCCGCCGATCCGGCAGCGGCCGGATGATCCGAAGCTCGCGGTGCGTGCCTTCGGGCTGAACTTTCCGAACCCGATCGGCATGGCGGCGGGTTTCGACAAGAGCGCCGAGGTGCCCGATGCGCTGCTGCGGCTTGGTTTTGGCTTTGTCGAGATCGGCTCGGTGACGCCGAAGCCGCAGGCCGGCAACCCGCGCCCGCGGCTGTTTCGCCTGGAGCGTGACGAGGCCGTCATCAACCGCATGGGCTTCAACAATGACGGCGCGGAAGCCGTGCTGCGGCGGCTCGCCGCGCGCGCCAGCGGCGGCGGCATCATCGGGGTCAATGTCGGGGCCAACAAGGATTCGACCGACCGCGTTGCCGACTATGTGAAGCTGATCGAGACGTTCGCCCCGGTCGCGAGCTATTTCACCGTCAACGTCTCCTCGCCGAATACGCCGGGCCTGCGCAATCTGCAGCAATCGGCAGCGCTCGACGATCTGCTGGCGCGGGTGATCGATACCCGCGAGCGCGTGCGCAAGAACGCCGGCGATTCGCCGGTGCTGCTGAAGATCGCGCCGGATCTCAGCCTCGCCGAACTCGACGACGTCGTGCACATCGCGCGCTCGCGGCGCGTCGACGGCATGATCGTCGCCAACACCACGCTGGCGCGCCCCTCGACCTTGCGCGAGGAGAACCGGGCCAGGGAGCAGGGCGGTCTGTCGGGCCGTCCGCTGTACCGGCTGTCGACGCGGATGGTCGCCGAAACCTATGTCCGCGTCGAAGGTGCATTTCCGTTGATCGGCGTCGGCGGCATCGATAGCGGCGGCGCCGCGCTGACCAAGATCCGCGCCGGGGCCAGCCTGATCCAGCTCTATTCCTCGCTGGTCTACAAGGGCATCGGCCTGGTCGACGACATCAAGCGCGATCTGTCCTCAACCCTGCTGCGCACGGGGCGCGACTCGCTGTCGGAAATCGTCGGCGCCGATGCCGCGACCATCACGGCCGAGGATTGGCCGGTGAGGTAATTGCCCGTAGCCCGGATGGAGCGAAGCGCAATCCGGGGCAGTGTTACCGCGGATGGGGTCCCCGGATTTCGCTTCGCTCCATCCGGGCTACAGAGCTACGCAGTCTTGAACGACTTCCTCAGCAGCGCCGGATAGCGCAGGCCCTGCAGGCCGCCGCGCGCGACGTAGAAGCCGAGCAGCGCGATCCACAGGCCGGTGTTGCCGAATCCGCTGAGCGCCCACCAGCTGGCGAGGAAGATCGCGAGCGAGGCCAGCATCAAATTGCGCATCTCGCGTGCCCAGGTCGCCCCGACATAGATGCCGTCGAAGCCGAAGGCGAACACGCCGGGCAGAGGTGCCAGGATCACGAACACCAGGAACGCGCGCGCATAGCGGCGCACGTCCTCGCTCGTCGTCATCAGGTTGATCAGCACCGGTCCGAACAGCGCAAACAGCGCTGAGACGACCAGCGCGAAGCCGACACCCCACAGCAGCACCAGCCGGGTCGCATCGGCAAAGCCGCGTGCGTCGCGCGCGCCGAAGGCGCGGCCGCAGAGCTGCTGGGCGGCGTTGGCGAGGCCGTCGAGGAAGAAGGCGCTCACCAGCAGAAAATTGTTCAGTACCGAATTCGCCGCCAGCGTGACGTCGCCTTCGCGCGCGCCCTTGGCGGTGAAGAACAGGAACACGACGATCAACGCCGCGGTGCGGACCATGATGTCGCGGTTGACGGCCAGCATGCGCATCAGCTTGGCGCGGTCGAACAGCGTGGCCGCAGGAACCGCAAAGCCGCCTCGCGAGATCCGCCATGCCACGACGATGCCGACAACGAAACCGGCCGTCTCGGCGAGCACGGCGGCGATCGCGGCGCCTGCAATGCCGGTGCCGTAGACCTGCACCAGCAGCACGGTCGCCGCCATGTTGATCAGATTGATCACGATCTGCAGGACCAGCGCTAGATTGGCGCGCGCCTGGCCGACCAGCCAGCCCAGGATGACATAATTGGCGAGCGCCAGCGGCGCCGACCAGATCCGGATCATGAAATAGCTCTTGGCCGCGCGCGTGACGCCTTCGCTGCCGCCCATCAGCTGGAATGTGATTGCGGCGAGCGGCACCTGCAGCGCGATCAGCGCAGCGCCGATCAGGCCGGCGACGATGAAGCCGCGCACCAGGATCGCGGCATATTCCTGCGGCTCGCCCGCGCCCTGCGCCTGCGCGGTGAATGCCAGCGTGCTCATGCGCAGAAAGGCGAACAGCCAGAACAGGCAGTCGAAGATCACCGAGGCCATCGCCACCCCGCCGAGCAGCGCGGCATCGTCGAGGCGGCCGATCGCGGTGGTCGAGACGATGCCGATCAGCGGCGTGGTCAGGTTGGCGACCATCGCGGGACCGGCGATGGCGAACACCTGGCGGGTCGTGATCTTCGGGTGAATGGGTGCGTGCATGGCTACAGTTGCAAGGAATATGCGCTTCTATCGCGACATCCGTCGCGCGACCATGCCGGAATTGTACTCAGAGCAATGCGGTGGCGGAGGGGCGGGTTGACCTGCAAGGCAATCGCACGGTCAAAACGCCACGATCATGCCGTCGCTGGCTGCCGTGTAGGGCAGGTTGTCGACGCGGTCGAGCATGTCGTCGCTCATATGGGTCAGCAAAACGCGCCTGGCGTTGATGGCGGGCAAATGCGCTTCCAGCGTTTTCAGGCTGAGATGGTTCCTGACCATCTTGTCGTAGGTATAGGCCTCAGTGATGAAGAGGTCGGCGCCCTGCGCGGCCGGGATCAGCGCATCGGTCCACTCGGTGTCGGCGCTGTAGCTGACGACGCGGCCTTCTGCCTCGATGCGATAGGCGAGAAATGGCCCGCCGGATTCGCCATGCACGACAGGATAGGGCGTCACCGTCACCTCGCCGAAGCTGCGCCGCGCCTGCGGTGCGAGCGTGACGACGGCGAGATCGAAGCGTTGCTTGGTCTGGGAGGAATGCTCGAACATCACCTCCATCACCTCAGGCAGCTTCGTTTCGATGCCTTCGGGACCTGCGATCACGAGCGGCCGGATGCGGCGGGAGAATTGCGCATCGAGCAGGAAGAACGGCAGGCCGGCGAAATGATCGCCGTGGAAATGGGTGATCAGGATCAGGTCGATCGCGTCGCGGTCGATCTCGAGCCGCTTCAGCGCCGGCAGCGAGGACGCGCCGCAATCGATCAGGAAGTTGACGCGCGCGCCGCTGACATGGAAGCAGGTGTTGAAGCGGCCCCCGGAGCCGAATGCATCGCCGCAGCCGACAAATCGCAATTGCATCGGCTCGGAGCTTTCCTTTGGATCAGCGGCCGCGCGGCGCGCCGAACAGCCGCGACAACAGCCAGATCGGGATCACGATCACGGCGCCGAGCAGGAAGTAGCGCCACGCCCAGTTGATCGCGTCGAAGCCGAAATCCCAGATGGTCTGGAACAGCCTGCGGACGCTGTTGAGGATGTTCCACGGATCGAGGCCGATCGCGGCGAGCACGACGCCGACCAGGATCGAGAGCAGGATCAGCCGGAACGCCACCGAGAGCGGCGATCCGCCGAGAAAGCGGTACAGGCCATCGCTCTGGCTGCCGGCCGGCAAGTCCCGGATGTTGTCTGGCATCTTGGTCTCCTGGCGGAATCGCCCGCGCATTATAGGTCACGGCGCAGCACATGGGAAACCCGTGAGCAGCGATCAATGGCTGCCATGCGGCTTGCGGGTTTAACTTCCTGTCATGGAGATTAACATCCGTTCAAGTGTCTCCAGCCGGTCGGCCTCGCGCGGCGGCTTGTCCCAGCGCAGGCGGCTGATCCGGGGAAAGCGCATCGCGACGCCGGATTTGTGACGCGGCGAGCGCTGCAAGCCCTCGAAGGCGACTTCCAGCACCAGCCCCTGATCCGGCTCGTGCACGACATGTCGGACGGGACCGAACTTCTCGGTGGTGTTGCGGCGGACGAAGCGATCGATCTGCAGCAGTTCCTCGTCGGTGAAGCCGAAATAGGCCTTGCCGACCGGCACCAGCTCATCACCGGCATCGCCACGGGTCCAGACCCCGAACGTGTAGTCGGAGTAATAGGACGAGCGCTTGCCGTGGCCGCGCTGCGCATACATCAGCACGGCGTCGATGATGTGCGGATCGCGCTTCCACTTCCACCACGGGCCCTTCGGTCGCCCGGGCAGATAGGGCGCGTCGCGCCGCTTCAGCATCACGCCTTCGACCGCGTCGGCATCGTCGCCGGCGCCCGCGCTTTTCGGATCGGCGCGCGCCGCGGCCAGCTCTTCCCAGTTCGCGAACGGGACCGTCGGCGACAGATCGATGCGCGGATCGTTCAGCCTGGCGACGAAGGCTTCGAGATGCGCGCGGCGTTCGGTGAACGGCAGCTCGCGCAGATCGTTCGCGTCGTCGCCGAGCAGGTCGTAGGCGCGTAAGTGGATCGGAAATTCCTTGATCAGCTTCGGCGAAACGACTTTGCGGTTCAGCCGCTGCTGCAGCACGTTGAAGGTCTGCACGCGACCCTCGCGCAGCACCAGCAATTCGCCGTCGATCGCGCCGGGCAGATGCAGCGACGGCACGAGGTCGGGGAAGCTACCGGTGATATCCTCGCCGGTGCGTGAATAGAGCCGCGCCTGGATATGGCCGCGCGTATCGCGGCCGGCAACAGCCTGCACGCGGATGCCATCCCACTTCCATTCCGCGCTGAAATCGGCGGCGTCGAGATTGGCGAAATCGCTATCCTCGATCGCATGCGCCAGCATCACCGGGCGGAACGGCGTTGGATCGCTGTTGATCGGCTTGTCGCCGCGGCCTTCGAGCCAGGCGAACAATTCGAGATAAGGCGGCGACAGCCCGGGCCACATCAGCTCGACCTCGTGCGGGTCCTTGTCGCCGAGCGCCGCCACCGCGGTCTTCGCCAGCCGCGCCGAGATCCCGATCCGCATCGCCCCGGTGACGAGTTTCAGCAGCGCCCAGCGCCCGGTCTCGTCAAGCTCGTCGAGCCAGCGCGCCAGCTGCGCCGGCAGCTCGGCCTTGCCGAGCGTGCGCAGCGTGGTGACGACATCGGTGAGCGTGGGAGGCGGCGGGTTGTTGTGGCGGGTACTGGGCGGCGGGCCTTCTTCATCACCTCTCCCGCTTGCGCGGGAGGTCGGATCGTTCGGCTGCGCGTCAGCGCTGTCGGGCGATCCGGGTGGGGGCTCTTTCCGCTTGTCGACCGTGTGGAGAGACCCCCACCCCGACCCTCCCCCGCAAGCGGGAGAGGGAGAAGATTTCGGCCACATCAGCGCGACGGTCTCGGAGAGATCGCCGACGTAATCATAGGAGTAGCCGAACAGCACCGGGTCGGTGCGTTCGGTGATCAGGTCGCGGATCAAGCCCGGCTTGGCGTGCTTGAAGGACAGCGCGCCGGTGAGCGCCGCCAGTGCGTAGCCGCGGTCGGGATCCTCGGTCTCGCGGAAATAGGCGACCAGCAGCTTGATCTTGTTGTTGCGACCGGGCTCGTAGGCGAGGCGGTCGAGCAACTCGGCAAAGCGGTTCATGCTTTTGCCTCGCCGCCGGGCTCGGCCTCGCCCGTGATCGCTGCCGTCTCGCCCTCGTCCTCGTCGCCATAGCCGACCAGATCAAGCGGCCGTGCGGCAAGGCCCTTGCTCTTGCACCAATGCACCAGCGCATCTTCCTGCCCATGGGTGACCCAGATCTCGCCCGCACCGGTGGCGGCGATCGTCGCCGTCAGGCCATCCCAGTCGGCATGATCCGAGATCACCAGCGGCAGCTCGATGCCGCCCTGCCGCGCCCGGGCGCGGACGCGCATCCAGCCCGATGCAAAAGCCGTGACCGGATCGGGAAAGCGCCGCGTCCAGACGTCGGAGGTCGCGCTCGGCGGTGCCAGCGTGATGGTGCCGGCGAGCTCGGCCTTCTTCATGCCGCGCGCGGGCCGGAGCTCGCCGAGCGGAATGCCGCGCTCCTGATAATAGTAGGTGATCTTCTCCATCGCGCCGTGCAGATAGATCGGCGCGTCGTAGCCGGCCTCGCGCAGCAGCGCGATCACGCGCTGCGCCTTGCCTAGCGAATAAGCGCCGACCAGATGCGCCCGCTCGGGAAACAATTTCACGGATGCCAGCAACTTGTTCACCTCACCGGCGGCATCGCCATGGCGGAACACCGGCAGGCCAAAGGTCGCCTCTGATATGAAGACGTCGCATGGCACGAGCTCGAATGGCGCGCAGGTCGGATCGCGCGCCTCCTTGTAGTCGCCGGAGGCGACGATGCGGGTGTCCTTGCAGGTAACCGATATTTGGGAGGAGCCCAGGACATGTCCGGCGGGATGAAACGCCACCGTGACGTCGCCGAGCCTGATCTCTTCGCCGTAGGCGACCGCCTGCGTCGATCCGGCGAAGTTCTCGCCGTAGCGCAGCCGCATCATGTCGAGCGTTTCCCGGGTCGCAAGCACCGCGCCATGGCCCGCCCGCGCATGATCGGAATGGCCATGCGTGATCAGTGCCCGCTCGACCGGCCTGACAGGATCGATGTGGAAGCCGCCGGGCTTGCAGCAAAGCCCGGCCGGGACGGGCATCAGGATGTCTTGCGGGCGCATCGGTCCTATATAGGCGCTCGATCCGCGATGTTTAGCCGTCATGCGTGGGCTTGACCCGCGCATCCATCTCCGGAAAAAGTCCGTGCTTTAATGGATGGCCGGACTTGGCCAGGATCCTTAAGACAAGATCGGTTCCTTAGAAGAAAATGGCCCCCCGCCTGTTTCTGTCCTCCGGCGACCTCGTTGCCGACCGCCGCTACGAGTTCGCGCGCGACCTGCAATTGAAGGGCGATCTGCCGGCTGCTGCCGAGCTGCTCGAACAGGCGATCGAGCTCGTGCCGAAATTCCCGTCGGCCTGGTACACGCTGGGCAAGGTCCGCCTCGAGCTCGGCCAGCGCGAGGCGGCTATCGCAGCCTTCCGCGCCGCGCGCGACGCCGATCCGGAGGACCGCCATGGTGCCGGCTTGCACCTGATGCAGCTCGGCGTCGAGGCCGTCAGCGCGATGCCGCCAGGCTATGTGCAGACATTGTTCGATCAATATGCGCCGCGCTTCGAGGCGGCGCTGGTCGGCGATCTCGGCTATCGCGGCCCGGCGCTGCTGTTCAAGGCCGTGCTGTCGGTGCGCGCGTCCGCAAAGAAGCCGGCGTTCTTCAAGCGCGCGATCGATCTCGGCTGCGGCACAGGCCTTGCGGCCGCTGCATTCGCGCAGCACGTCGATCGATTCATCGGTATCGACCTGTCGCCGCGCATGATCGACAAGTCGCGCGCCACCGGGCTCTATGCCGAGCTCGAGGTCGACGACATGCTGAAGGGCATTTCGGGCAAGCCGGACGCCAGCGCCGAATTGATCCTCGCTGCGGACGCGATGGTCTATGTCGCCGATCTCGCGCCGGTGCTCGCCGAGGCCGCGCGCGTGCTGGTCGGAGGCGGCGTGCTCGCTTTCACCACGGAGACCCATGACGGCGAGGGCGTCATCCTCGGCGAGGGGCTGCGCTACGCCCATAGCGCGCCTTACGTGCGCGCTTCCGTCGCCGCCGCAGGGCTGACGCTGGCGCTGCTCGACGATCTCTCGGCGCGCAATGAGGACAACATCCCGGCGCCCGGCCTCGTCGCCGTCGCCGTCAAGCCGTAACGCACCCTCTCCCCTTGTGGGAGAGGGTGGCTTCGATGCTTTGCATCGAAGCCGGGTGAGGGGTTTCTCTCCGCGGATGCATACCCCTCATCCGTCGCGGACTGCGTCCGCGCCACCTTCTCCCACAAGGGGAGAAGGGAAGAGAGAGCCGAGCTCGCTCTCAAACTTGAGTCTACACGCTACGCATTTGCCGTGACGCGGCATTGCGCCGCAAAGCGGTGACTTCGCGCTTGCCCGGCGCAAGGCGGAATGCGAGAGCTTTTCGCCTCAGGGAGAGAACCAATGAAAAAACATACGCGGCGCGAGTTCGGCGCCACCGCATTGTCCGTGATCGCAGCGTCCGTGCTGCCTGCGCCGTTCGTCCGGGCCGCCGACAAGAAGTACGATCCGGGTGCTGGTGACACCGAGATCAAGCTCGGCCAGACCGTGCCGCATTCCGGCCCCGGCTCGCTCTATGGCGTGCTCGGCCGCGTCGGCGAAGCCTATTTCCAGATGCTGAACGACAAGGGCGGCATCAACGGCCGCAAGGTGAAATTCCTCACGATGGATGACGCCTACAGCGCGCCGAAATGCGTCGAGGCGACGCGCCGCCTGGTCGAGCAGGAGGAGGTGCTGGCGCTCTATGGCTCGCTCGGCACCGCGCCGCAGACCGCCGTGCACAAATACCTCAACTCCAAGGGCGTTCCCCAACTGCTGTTGAACACCGGCGCTTCGAAGTGGAACGATCCGAAGAATTTCAAATGGACCATGGCGGGCCTGCCGCTCTATCCGACCGAGGCGCGCATCCTCGCCAAGCACGTCGTCAGCGTGAAGCCGAACGCCAAGATCGGCATCCTGTACCAGAACGACGATTTCGGCCGTGACTTCCTCGGGCCGTTCAAGAAGGTGCTGGCCGATGCCGGCGGCAAGGCCCAGGTGATCCTGGAGCAGACCTACGATCTCACCGATCCGACGGTCGATTCCCAGCTCATCAATCTCTCGAAGTCGGGCGCCGACGTGTTCTACAACATCACGACAGGCAAGGCGACGTCGCAGTCGATCCGCAAGGTGGCCGAGCTCGGCTGGAAGCCGCTGCAGCTGTTGTCGGCGGGCTCGACCGGCCGCTCGATCCTGAGCGCTGCGGGCCTCGAGAACGCCAAGGATATCGTCGCGATCCGCTACAACAAGGAAGTGGGCGTGCCCCGCTACGAGAAGGACGCGGATGTGGTCGCGTTCGAGGAGCTGCGCAAGAAGTACCTGCCGAACATCGATCCTGATAACACCATCGCCTTCGCCGGCTATGGCCAGGCGGCGACGATGGGCGAAATCCTACGCCGCTGCGGCGACGATCTGACCCGCGCCAACGTGCTGAAGCACGCCACCACGCTGGCCGGCTTCCACTCGCCCTATTTCCTCGACGGCATCAATTACAGCTATACGCCCGACGACTACACGCCGATGAAGACGCTCTATGTCTCGATCTTCAACGGCAAGGACTGGGACCTCTCCGGCGAGCCGATGACGGAGTAGGAAGCACGATCAAGAACCGATCTTCCTCCATCCCTCTCCGCCTGTCGCGGCGAGAGATGGAGGCCGCCTTCAGGCTGCCGCGCTTCAGGCCAATCTCATCGCCGTCCGTCCCAATTCCTGATAGGCTGCCGCCATAACTCAGGTCCGAAGCGGCAGGCGTAAGGTCCAGGAGAAAATCGATGAGGGAAGCGGCCAGCCGCACGGCCATGGCGACGTCGCTTATGAGGGCGCTGCATTCGCGATCCGACGCGTCTCCTCTTTTAGATGACCCTTGGGGCGATCGCCTTATTCCCAACTCCGAACGCGACAGAATGAGTCAGCGGATTCTGACTCGCATGAATTCAGAGGCCCGTGCCCGCGCCTTGCTGACGCCGGATTCGATCCTGGATGAATTCCTGCGAACCAATGCCGCCTACCCCGGAGTAGTGATCCGCTCCCGATACGCCGAGGATGCGCTGAGGCAGGCCGCGGACAGGGGCGTGCGCCAATATGTCCTGATCGGTGCGGGCTTCGACAGCTTCGCGCTTCGCCGCCCGGCCTTTTCCGATGCTCTCGACATCTTCGAAATCGACCACCCGGCGACGCAGCTGATGAAGATTGAGCGCATCAAGGAATGCGGCGTCTCGCTTCCGGAGTCGGTGCACTTCATCGCGGCCGACCTCGTGAAGGAGGATCTCGCAACCGCCCTGACCCGCTCCTCGTTCCAGCGGAACGAGGCAGCATTTTTCTCGTTGCTTGGTGTCACCGTGTATCTGACGCGGGAAGCCAATTTGGCGACCCTGCGTGCTGTGGTGACCTGCGGCTCCGAGGGAAGCGAGCTTGTCTTCACTTATGTCGACCAAAGAGAATTTGCCCCGGGTGGATCGCGGTCGCCTCATAATCAAAATGCCCGGGCGGTCGCGACGATGGGCGAACCTTATGTGTCGGGATTTGATCCCAAGGAGATTGCGAAGGATTTGGCGGACGTCGGCCTCGAGCTGGTCGAAGACTTGGATGGAAACGCAATGTCCGAGCGCTACTCAGGAACGAGCGCGAATGTCCTGCAACCGCCGGCAAGCCTGCACATAGTGCGGGCGCGCGTGCGGTCGAGACTGGGCTTCGGCGCAGGCGGTTGAGGGGCGTGAATCTCAGGTTCGGGATCGATTGCGGAGTTTTGGCATCTCCCCGTCACGCCCAGTCAAGGGCAATCTCGGAACTGCCGGTCCGGACGTGATTCAAGCACTGCCTCGCATTCCCAGGCTGTCCCACCCTCGACGAAACCGCTTGAACCGCCTACCTCTTGGGCGTGTCGACGCTCGATCTCTTTTCCGTGACGCCGTCGGAAACGGCCGATCTCTTGCCGCGCCGGTTTCGCGACTGGTTCGCCTCACGCGGCTGGTCGCCGCGCGAGCATCAGCTCGCGCTGCTGGCGAAAGCGCGCGAGGAACGCTCGGCGCTGCTGATCGCGCCTACGGGGGCGGGCAAAACGCTGGCTGGGTTCCTGCCGACGCTGGTGGAGTTGAGTGGGGAGGGATTCACCCGTGATGATTCCTCTCACCTCCCCCTGAAAGGGGGAGGTCGGCACGCTCGGGGGCGCGCTAGCGCAACCGAGCGGGACGGGTGGGGGTCAGCCGCGGGCACGGAGCAAGCGGCTGCCCCCCACCCCAACCCTCCCCCTTTTAGGGGGAGGGAGCCCGACCAGTTCGCAAGTGGAGAAGCAAGCGGATTAGAGAAGGCCCGGCCCACCCTTATCTCCACCGGCCGCGGCGTTCGCCGCTCCAGTGGGCTGCACACGCTCTACATCTCGCCGCTGAAAGCGCTCGCGGTCGACATCGCGCGCAACCTGGAGACGCCGGTTGCCGAGATCGGGCTGCCGATCAAGATCGAGACCCGCACCGGCGACACGCCGGTGTCGCGGCGGCAGCGGCAGAGGCGTTATCCGCCGGATATTCTGCTCACCACGCCGGAACAGCTGGCGCTGCTGCTGGCGTCCGACGATGCGCCGTTCCTGTTCTCTTCGCTGAAGCGCATCGTGCTCGACGAGCTGCATGCGCTGGTCACCTCCAAGCGCGGCGATCTGCTGTCGCTCGGGCTTGCGCGGCTCTGGACCATTGCGCCGCAGGCGCGCGCCATCGGCCTCTCGGCGACGGTGGCCGAACCTGAACAGCTGGCGCGTTTCCTGGTGCCGCAGCCGGGCGGCGAGAGCGTGTCTGCCGACGTCGTGATCGCCGGCGGCGCCGCGCCGCCGGTGGTCGAGATGCTCGACACGCGCGAACGGCTGCCGTGGTCCGGCCACAGTGCGCGTCATGCGCTGCCCGAGGTCTACGAGCTGATCAAGCGCAACAAGACCACGCTGGTGTTCGTCAACACCCGCAGCCAGGCCGAGATGCTGTTCCAGGATCTCTGGCGCATGAATGACGACGGGCTCGCGATCGCGCTGCATCACGGCTCGCTCGACGTCGCGCAACGCCGCAAGGTCGAGGATGCGATGGCCGCCGGCCGGCTGCGCGGTGTGGTCTGCACCTCCTCGCTCGATCTCGGCGTCGACTGGGGCGATGTCGACCTCGTCATCAATATCGGCGCGCCGAAAGGCTCGTCGCGGCTGATGCAGCGGATCGGCCGCGCCAACCACCGCTTCGACGAGGCCTCACGCGCCGTGCTGGTGCCGGCCAACCGCTTCGAGGTGCTGGAATGCCGTGTCGCGATCGACGCCATCGCCGAGAATGCGCAGGACACCCCGCCGCTGCGCTCGGGCGCGCTCGACGTGCTGGCCCAGCACGTGCTCGGCTGCGCCTGCGGCAAGCCGTTCCTGTCCGACGAACTCTACGGTGAAGTCAGGACCGCGGCGCCCTATGCGTCGCTGGCGCGAACCGATTTCGACGATGTGGTCGACTTCGTCGCGACCGGCGGTTACGCGCTGAAAACCTATGAGCGTTTCGCGCGGATCAAGCAGGACAAGCAGGGCCGCTGGCGCGTCACCAATCCCAAGGTGCGGCAGAGCTACCGCCTCAACGTCGGCACCATCGTTGAGGAGACCATGCTGAAGGTGCGGCTGGTGCGCTCGCGCGCCGGTGGAAGCGGGTCGACCGGCGCGATCGCCCGCGGCGGCCGGATGCTCGGCGAGATCGAGGAGGTCTTCATCGAGGGCCTCGTGCCCGCCGACACTTTTGTCTTTGGCGGCGAGGTGGTGCGCTACGAGGCCTTGGTCGAAGATCAGGTCTATGTCTCCCGCGCTAATGATAAGGATGCAAAAGTGCCGTCCTATATGGGCGGCAAGTTTCCGCTGTCGACCTATCTCGCCGAACGCGTCCGCAAGCTGCTCGACAACAGCCGGGCCTGGAACGGATTGCCGGATCAGGTGCACGACTGGCTGTCGCTGCAACGAAAATTCTCGCGGGTCCCGGCGGTGCGCGAGCTGCTGGTCGAAACCTTTCCGCGCGGCGGCAGCCATTATCTGGTCTGCTATCCCTTCGAGGGGCGGCTCGCGCATCAGACGCTCGGCATGCTGCTGACGCGCCGGCTGGAGCGTGCCCGCGCCCGTCCGCTCGGCTTCGTCGCCAATGAATACGCGCTCGCGGTCTGGGGCGTCGGCGATCTCTCCTTCATGATCCGGCACGGCAAGCTCGATCTCAACGCGCTGTTCGATCCTGACATGCTCGGCGACGATCTCGAGGCGTGGCTCGCGGAATCCGCGCTGATGAAGCGCACCTTCCGCAACTGCGCCATCATCTCGGGGCTGATCGCGCGCCGCTTCACCGACGAGGAAAAGTCGCGCCGCCAGGTGCTGTTCTCGACCGATTTGATCTACGACGTGCTGCGCAAGCACCAGGCCGACCATGTGCTGCTGCGCGCCGCGCGCGGCGATGCCGCCACGGGATTGCTCGATCTCCGCCGCCTCAGCGACATGCTTTCGCGCATCCACGGCCGAATCACCCACAAGGACCTCGACCACGTTTCTCCGCTTGCCGTGCCCGCGCTGCTGGAAATCGGCCGCGAGTCAGTTTATGGCGAAGCATCCGACGAGCTTCTGGCCGAGGCGGCCGAGGAACTCGTGCGGGAGGCGACGACGTAGCGCTGATATTTTGGGGAACAGCACGTGACGGCAAGCGCGCTAGCTTTGCGAGACGGTGACGACATGCGCGTTTCGAGGGTCACGGTGGCGGATGTCGGCTTCGTGGCGGATTTTTCCGGCGCGCTGTTCTGGGAAGAGCAGAGCCTGCTCGTGGTGTCCGACCTGCATCTGGAAAAGGGCTCGAGTTTCGCTGCCCACGGCGTGCTGCTACCACCCTACGACACGGTGGCGACGTTGAGCCGGCTCGCCGCTGTGATCGCGCGGCACGATCCTCGGCAGGTGATCGCGCTCGGCGACAGCTTTCACGATCGCGATGCGCATGCGCGCCTGTCGGAGCCGGATCGCGAGGCGCTCGCGGCCTTGCAGGTGCGGCGCAACTGGATCTGGATCTCGGGCAATCACGATCCGGCGCTGCCGACCAATCTCGGCGGCGTGGTCGCGACCGAGGTCGCGATCGGCCCGATCGTATTCCGCCATGAGCCGACTGGTGCTGCCGGCGAGATCGCCGGCCACCTCCACCCCAAGGCACGGGTGCCGACCCGCGGCCGCTCGATCGAGCGGCGTTGTTTCGCCTCCGACGGCGAGCGTGCGGTGATGCCGGCCTTCGGCGCCTACACCGGCGGCCTGAGCATCCGTGACGCGGCGTTCGCGCGGATCTTCGGATCGCCCGGCTTCATGGCCCACGTGCTCGGCGACAACCGCGTCCACGCGTTCGTCGCGTCGCGGTGTTATTGACGGTCGCCTTCACCCTCCCCTGGAGGGGGAGGGTCGACTCACATTGAGCGCAGCGAAATGTGAGTCGGGGTGGGGTGAAGGTCTATCCTCATGCGACACTGCCTGTGCGGAGAGATCATCCCACCTCGGTTCGCATTCCGCTGCGCTTCATGCGCTCCGATCCTCCCCCTCCAGGGGAGGATGGAAGTACGAGCCTACGCCGCCTTTGCCTGCACGCTCTCGCAATACTCCGCCAGCCGATCCGCCAGCCGCAGCGTTGCTGGGCTGGCTCCGGGGGTGGCGACAAGGGCGACGTCGGTCCGCTCGATCGGCGCAAAGCCATCCTTCGCCGTCAGCACGCGATGCTCGGCCTGGATCGACATTTCCGAAAGAATGCTCAAGCCCAGGCCCGCGGCGACCGCGGCCTGGATGCCGGCGAGGCTGGAGGAGGTGTAGGCCATGTGCCAGTTGCGGCCGGCGCGCTCCAGCGCATGGATGGCATGGGCGCGATAGAGGCAGCCCGAGCCGAAGCCGATCAGCGGCACCGAGCCGGTCGTCGTGTCGCGCGGATGGCTCTTGCTGGTGACCCAGTGCACCCGCTCCGGCCACACCGCGATGCCGCCCTTTTCGCTGGCGGCGCGCTTGATCAGCGCGAGGTCGAGGTCGCCGCGCTCCAGATCGCGGTACAGGAACAGGCTCTGGCCCGAGCGCACGTCGAGCCGCAGAGTCGGATGGCTGCGCGCGAAGGTCGCAAGCAGTCTCGTCAGCCGGTAGGCGGCAAAATCCTCGGTGATGCCGATCCGGATCGCGCCTTCGCTGCCGGGGCGCGAGAGCACGTCGTGGGCTTCTTCCGCGAGGGACAATAGCCGCCGCGCATAGGTCAGCAGCCGCTCGCCGGCCTCCGTCGGGGTGACGTCCTTGCCGCTGCGGATCAGGAGAGGCTGGCCGACATCCTCCTCCAGACGCTTGATCTGCTGGCTCACCGTCGATTGCGTGCGGTGGACGCGCTCTCCGGCGCGGGTGAAGCCGCCGGCATCGACCACCGAGACGAAACTGCGCAACAGCTCCAGGTCGAGCATCGCAGCCTCCATTCATAAATCCACTGGATACTAGTCTATCATTTAATTTCCAAATGACAAGGCGCGGGCCTAGGTCATGGGGCGAAGGAGAAACTGCCATGTCCTCTGCAAGCTCGCCCGCCGCAACCTCGATGTCCGTCCCCGGCACCCGCTTCAATACTCTGCCGCTGCTGATCGCCCTGTTCTGCCTGCTCTGGAGCTACGCCTTCGTCGCCGGCAAGATCGGTGTCACCGATTGCCCGCCGCTGATCCTGCTCGCCGCGCGATTTTCGATCGCCGGCGTCCTGATCCTCGGCATTTCCTGGCTGCGCCGGGATCACTGGGATCTCACCTGGCGCGATGCGGCGGTGTTCGCCGTGATCGGCGTCGCCAACAATGCGCTCTATCTTGGCCTCGGCTACACCGGCCTGAAGACGGTCTCGGCCGGCCTCGGCGCGCTGATCGTCTCGGCCAATCCGGTGTTCACCGCCATGCTGGCCGCGCTGTTCCTCGGCGAGAGCATGACCCTGCGCAAGGTGGTTGGTCTCGTGCTCGGCATCGTCGGCGTCGCCTTCATCGTCTGGCATCGCATGAAGGTCGGTACCGATAGTCCGCACGGCATACTCTTCACATTGGCTTCGCTGGCCTCGATCGTCGCCGGCACCGTCCTGTTCAAGCTGCTGGCGCCGAAGGGCAGCCTGTGGATCGGCAACGGCATCCAGAACATCGCCGGCGGCCTCGCGGTGATGCCGTTCGCCTTCACGCTCTCCAGCGTCGGCGACATCGTGCCGAGCATGCGGCTCGCCGGTGCCTTCGCCTTCCTCGTGCTCGGCGGTTCGATTCTCGCTTATCTGCTCTGGTTTCACCTCCTGAAAGTGTGTGGTGCGACCGCCGCAAGCGCCTATCACTTCCTGATGCCGCCGCTCGGCATGCTGTTCGCCTATCTCGTGCTCGGCGAGCATGTCGAATTTCGTGATCTGCTCGGGATCGTTCCGGTCGCGCTCGGCATTTACCTGGTGACCCGCCCCGCCGCGGTTTCGCCCAAGAGGAGTGTGACGTGAGCATCACCATTACCCTGATCGGAGGCCCGACCGCCCTGATCGAGATCGACGAGTTCCGCCTGCTTACCGATCCGACCTTCGATGCGCCCGGCGACTATCAACTGCCGCAGGTGAAACTGGAGAAGCTGACCGGACCCGCGCTCAGCGCGCGTGATGTCGGCGAAATCGACGCGGTGCTGCTGAGCCATGACCAGCATTCGGACAATCTCGATCATTCCGGCCGGGATTTCCTCAAAGGCGCGAAGCGCGTGCTGACGACGGAGGCCGGCGCCAAGCGGCTCGGCGGCAACGCCGAGGGTTTTGCGCCCTGGGCCTCGACCACACTGACGAAGCGCGGCCGGACGCTCACCGTCACCGCGACGCCGGCACGGCACGGGCCCGCGGGCATCGAGCCATTGTCCGGCGACGTCATCGGGTTCGTTCTGGAGCAGGCCAAGCCCAACCGTCCGGTCTATGTCAGCGGCGACACCACCTGGTTCGACGGTGTCGCCGAGGTCGCGCGGCGCTTTGCCTGCGGCGTGGTGCTGCCGTTCGCGGGCGCGGCGCAAACCCGCGGCCCGTTCCATCTCACCATGGACACCAACGACACGATCGAGACCGCGCGCGCCTTTGCGGACGCCGTTATCGTGCCCGTGCATACCGACGGCTGGGCGCATTTCCGGCAGAACGCGAGTGACCTGCGCGCAAGCTTCGATACGCTCGGCTTCGGCCGCCGTCTGCGCATCCTCGAGCCCGGCATCGCCACGGTCATCGAGTCGTAATCATCAGAACAGCGAGCTGTCGATCTTTGTCGTCGATTTGACCTTCCGCAGGATGATGGTCGTGCGGTAGCTCGCGATATCGGTGTCCGGATGCATCAGGCGGTCGAGGATGAATGATTGATAGCGGGCGAGATCTGAGGACACGACCCGCAGCGCGTAATCCCAATCACCGGCAATCATGCAGCATTCGACGACCTCCGGAAGACCGATCACCTTCTTCTCGAAGCGCGCGAAGGATTCCCTGTTCTGCTGTTTGAGGCGGACCTCGACGATCACGTCGAAGCCAAGTCCAATTCGTGCAGGGTCCACGAGCGCCACATAAGAATTGATGACGCCGGTCTCTTCCAGGGTCCGGACACGTCGCATGCACGGGGCAGACGAGAGGCCGATCCGTTCGGCCAGCTCGAGATTGGTGATGCGCCCCTCGACCTGCAGCACGTCGAGGATCTTTCGGTCGATCTCGTCGATCACGATTGTGGTTCCCATTTCTTTCGCATTTTTCGCTCTTTGCGCAATTGATTGCAGAAGACGGGGTCAAATGCATCTCAAATCGCAATGTCATTGCGACGCTGCACGCATAAGATGCGCTGGATCGCGGCGACTGAGCAGCAAGGAGCGGGCATGGCCGGAAATGACGACAAATCCTTTTGGGAACGCGCGCGGCGTCACCTCATTCGCTATGGCGGGACGTTCGCTCCTGTCATCATCGAGCGCGCTTCCGGATCTTTCGTCTATGACGCCGACGGCCGCGCCATCCTGGATTTCACGTCCGGGCAGATGAGCGCGGTGCTTGGTCACGGCCACCCGGAGATCGTCAAGACCATCAGCGAGCATGCCGAGCGGCTCGACCACCTGTTCAGCGGCATGCTGACGCGCCCGGTCGTCGCGCTCGCCGAACAGCTCGCGGAGCTTTTGCCGCCGGGGCTCGATCGCGTCATGCTGCTGAGCACGGGGGCTGAGTCGAACGAGGCGGCGATCAAGATGGCCAAGCTCGCCACCGGCGGCTTCGAGACCGTCGCGTTCGCGCAGTCCTGGCACGGCATGACGTCGGGTGCGGCCGGGGCGACTTATTCGGCCGGCCGCAAGGGCTATGGTCCCGCGCCGGTCGGCTCGTTCGCGATCCCGACGCCGAACCTCTATCGCCCCCGCTTCGGCCATGCGGCCGATTGGCGAGCCGAGCTGGCCTACGCCTTCGATCTCATCGACCGCCAATCGACCGGCTCGCTTGCCTGCATGATCGCCGAACCGATCCTGAGCTCCGGCGGGTTGATCGATCTGCCGGAAGGCTATCTCGCCGCGCTGAAGGAGCTGTGCCGTGCGCGCGGCATGCTGCTGATCGTCGACGAGGCGCAGACCGGCCTCGGGCGAACCGGCGCGATGTTCGCCTTCGAGCGTGACGGTGTCGTGCCTGATATCCTGACCCTGTCGAAGACGCTCGGCGCGGGGCTGCCATTGGCCGCGGTCGTCACATCGGCCGAGATCGAGGAGCGCTGTCACGAACGCGGCTTCATGTTCTACACGACGCATGTGTCGGATCCGATGCCGGCCGCGGTCGGGCTGAAAGTCATCGAGATCATCCTCCGCGACCGACTGGTCGAGCGTGCCAGGATCGCGGGCGCGCGGCTGAGGGATGGGCTCCTCGCGCTTCAGAACCGGTTCGAATGCATCGGTGACGTGCGCGGCAGAGGGCTGATGCAAGGCATCGAGATCGTGCGCGACCGCTTCAGCAAGGAGCCTGACGAAGCGCTCGGAACGCTTGTGTCGCAGCGCTGCCTGGAGCTCGGACTGAGCACCAACATCGTGCAGTTGCCGGGCATGGGCAGCGTCTTCCGCATCGCTCCGCCGCTGACGATCAGCGACGACGAGATCGATCTTGGCCTCTCGATCCTGAGCGACGCGTTCGAAAGCGCGTTGCAACGGAATGGTGGCTAGAGCCCCGTTCCGATTGAATCGGAACGGGGCTCTAGATTCTTGTTTTGACGCGTTTTCTTCACGCGAAACGGTATCCACTTCGCTCGAAAACGCTCTAGATCAATCCTTCCGGAAGACGATCGAAGCCATCCACCCGGTCATCAGCGCCATGAACGCGGTGACGAGGCCGTAGACCAGGCCGTTCTGGCGCGCGGTGGTGGCGACGAACTGCTCGAAGCCGATCTTGACGATCTCGAACGCGCTATCGGTCTTGGTCACCAGCGCGCCGTCGGAAAACAGCTTGATCTCGACATTGTAGGTGCCGATCGGCACCTCCGCCGGCAGCGGAATGCCGGTGCGAAATAAAGTGGGCGTCAGGAACGTCACTGCCGAGGTCGCCTCGCGGTACAGCCCGTGTTCGGAACGCAGTCGGACGAAGGCGCTGCGGAAAGGATCGTTCGGCACCACGTCGGCAAAGTCGGGCCCGACCCGCTGCATCAAGAGCACGTTGTTGAGCCCGAGCTGTTGCCGCCGCTGCACCTCCGGCGAGGCGATCTGCTCGAACGGACGATTGGAGAACAGCGCGAGATAGCCCGGCACCTGCAGGAACTGTCGCGAGTCGGTGTTGATCCAGATGCCGAACTTGCGCTCCTTGCGCCGCGTCACCATGTCGGCGCGCGGGCCCGACACCGTGACGACGAGATCGTAATTGCCTCGGTTTGCAGGTGTCTTGTCGTCCTTCTCGACCGAGCCGAACAGCACGAGCTCGCCGCCGGAATAATTCGGCGTCACGGTGACGCGGTGGTTGGAGACCGACACGATCAGCCGCTCGGCGCGCGCGGGTGCGGCCGCCACGCTGGCGGCGACGAGACCCATGATCGCAAGCGGCGTGCGCCACCTCATGGCGGGGCTCCGCCGGTTTCGCGGATGCTGAACAGGTCCTGCGGCCGGATCACCAGCTCGACCGCAAAGCGGATGCCGACCGCGAGCACGAGCAGGCCGAGCAAGAGGCGCAGATGCTCGCCGCGGATCTTCTGGCCGGCGCGGGCGCCGAACTGCGCGCCGGTGACGCCGCCGATCATCAGGATCAGCGCCAGCACGGCGTCGACCAGATGGTTGGTCGCCGCGTGCAGCATGGTCGCGAACACCATGGTGACGAGGGTGAGCACCATCGAGGTGCCGATCACGGTCGAGGTCGGCACCCGCAGCACATAGATCATCAGCGGCACCAGGATGAAGCCGCCGCCGATCCCCATCACCGCGCCGATGAAGCCGATCACGAGACCGACCACGACGACCGGGATGACCGAGAGATAGATCTTGGAGCGCTTGAAGCGCAGCTTCAGCGGCAGGCCGTGGATCCAGCCATGGCTGCCGGGCTTGCGCAGCGTGACCGGGCCGCCGCGCCGGGAACGCAGCATCGCGCGCAGGCCTTCCCAGAACATCAGTCCGCCGACCGTGGTCAGCAGGATGACGTAGGACAGCGCGATCATCAGGTCGAGCTGGCCGAGCGAGCGCAGGAAGGTGAAGGTCCACACCCCGAGCGCGGTGCCGATCGTGCCGCCGACCAGCAGCACTGCCGCCAGCAGCGGATCGATCGCGCGCCGGCGCCAATACGAGATCGCGCCGGAGAATGAGGAGGCCGCGATGTGGCTCGCAACCGAGGCAACCGCGACCGCGGGCGCGATGCCAACGAAGATCAGCAGCGGCGTCATCAGGAAGCCACCGCCGATCCCGAACATGCCGGAGACGAATCCAACCGCCGCGCCCATCGCCAGGATGAGGAAGACATTGACCGGAATGTCGGCGATCGGGAGGTAGAGCTGCACGCGCGTCGCTTCTTGTCGGTTCGCCACGTGCTGGGGCGCAAGGCCGCATCACGGCGTGATGTCGTTCTGGTCGGGCATTCTCCGGCTGAACGAATCCGGTCGGCGCGCAAGAAGCAGGCGAACGCGGGTCGATTGCCACGTTCTTGCATAACCGAAATCGGCGAGGGGAGGGACTAAAGATTCCGCCTCGGGTGGCATTTTTCGCCGCACGTGGCCGCCCTGCTGCGGACGTGGTTGATAATTCAGATTAATGACGCCGGTGTCAGCCTGTTTGAGCATGATCTTTTCGGAAAACCGCTCCGCACTTTTCCGGATCATGCTTTAGGGCCGATCGACCGGCTTGGTGACCAAGTTCAGCGCGAGCGCTTCCTTCGGGCTCAACCAGCGGATATCCGAGGTCTGCGACATCGCTTCCACGATCCCGGAGGAGACGCCCATCTTGGTCATGTAGCCGAGCACCATGCCCTGGATGCGTTGTGCCTCGGCGAGCGGATCGCTGACCGGTGTGCTGGTCGTGAAGCGATGCACGCCGAGCCGCGAGCCCGCAATGCCGTAGCGGGTCTGGCCGCCGGCATAGACCAGCACACAGGCGCTGGCGCAGGCGGCCGGGCGGAGCTTGCCCGATGCGTCTGATGTGGCGACGGCGGTGACGAGCCCATGGGTGCGGATGACCTCGCCCATGATCGCGGCCTGGTTCAGCGCACCGCCCTGCGACGAGAGCAGCACGGCATCACCAGGTGCGAGACGCGCCTCGCTCAGCCGGTCGCGGAACCAGCTCGCGCTGGCCGAGCCGATCTTGCCGCTGATCGCAAGCGCACGCCGGCCGTGGCCCGACCCGTCGATGTCGACATCTGAAATCACCGCCGAATTCATGCTCGCCGCGATATAGGTCTCGCGCCAGAAGTCCCAGGCACCCGGCCTCGACAGGTCGCGGTAGGCCTGAATGGCGACGCTCGACAGCAGCAGCACGAAGATGATCACGGACCAGAGCGAGAACCGGAAGGTGCGGGGCGGCGATGCTGCGTTCTCTTGCGGGCGCGGAGGAGAAGGCGGAGCCTTGGGAGGCGCGGCAAACGGCGACGGCCTCTCGCGCGGCGGCGCGACGCGGGGTCCGGTCGGCGACGAACGATGGCCCGTTCCATCATCCTGACGATCGTCGACAGACAAGCCTGCCCTCCGGAACGCATGCGCCATTGGCGCTGGGATATGCGCCTGTCTACACGGCGGAAGGGCGGAGGGCTAGGACGGCGGCGCCGTCAAGGCGCCGCAGCTGTTTTCAAATAAGTGAGATATCAGTGTGCGGCCAGAGCCGCAGTCCGCTTCGACGGTGGCTTGACGGACTTCGCCGCCGCGGGCTGCACGGGCGCGCCGTCCCAGCCGCCGGTCGGGGCCGGCACGTTGACCGCATCGCTCGGCTGCGGCTCGGGGGTAAAGGTCTGGATCGCAAGCTTCGCTGCAGCCAGCGACTGCGGGTCGAGCCGCTTGGCGATATCGTCGCGCTTGTGGCCGGCGTCGGCGTCGCCCTGCGCGGCGGCGAGGCTGAACCACTTGAACGACTCGGCGAGGTTCTGTTCGACCCCGATGCCGCGGGCATAGAGGATGCCGAGGTTGACCTGGCTGTCCGCGACGCCGCGATCGGCGGCCTTGCGGAACCACTGCGCGGCGCTCTTGTAGTCGGCGCCCTTGCCGCCGCCATCGGCGTCGAGCACGGCGAGGTTATGCATCGCCTTGGCGTTGCCGCGCTCGGCGGCCTGCACGTAGTAGCGCCGTGCGACATCGAAATCGCGCTTCACGCTGAGGCCCTTCTCGTAGAAGGTGCCGAGCCGGAACATCGCGGGCACTACGCCGGCTTGTGCCGCGCGGCCATACCATTTGGCGGCTTCGTCGACATTGGCGGGCACGCCCTTGCCTTCGGCGAAGCGGACGCCGACCTCATAGGCCGCGGCCGCATCGCCCTTGATCGCAGCCGTGCGCAGCGCCGGACCGCCGATCGCGTCGGGCAGCTTCTCGCCCCCCGGAATCTGGATCGTGGCAAGCTTGCCGCCGAGCGGCGGCGCGGTCGGAATCGTGCCGGTGATATCACTGGCGGCGGCGAGCGGTGCCGCAGCCGGCTCAGACGCCGCGGCGGGCGCGGGCGCCGATGGTATCGTCACCTGCGCGCTGTCGAGCGTGTTCGGCGCGGCCGTGTTGTTGGACTGGCGGCCGAGCGGGGTCGGCGAGGTCATCGACGGCCCGGGCACTGACGGCCCGGGTGCACTGGACGGCGCAGCCGGTGCCGGGGAAACAGAGTTCTCGGCGGGCGGCTGCACGGGCGGCGCGGCTGGCTCGCTGTGCTCGATCGCCGGCATCTGCGGCGCGGAGCTGGTGTCGAGCAGGTTCATCGCCATCTTGGCGGTCGAGAGCAGGATCACGACCACGCTCGCGCCGACCAGCAGCGAGCGGATCTTGGAGGTGATGGTCGACGGCTGGGCTTCGGGTGCGCCGGTCGCCGGCGCGCTGCCCTTAACGGCAGCGGCCTTCGCAGCCTTGTCGGCCTTTTCCTTGGCCTTGGCCGCGGCCTTGCTCGCTGCGCGCGCCGCCTTGTCGTTGACGGGTTGTGCGGCGGCGGCCTGCGCGGCGCGGCGCGCGGCGGCGATGAAGCTCGAGGTCGACACCGGCTCCTTCTTGCCGGCAGGCAGGTCGCTGATCGCGCGCTCGGAATCCGCGATCCGCTCGGACGGCGACGCCGCGCGGCCCGAGGGGCGCGTACCCGGCTCGAGCGGATGATCCGGCGGCAGTTCCGGCGCGATCGCGCGTGCGGAGGCGGCATGCGGCTCGAGGATTTCGCTGATCGCGCGCGGTGGCAGCGGCGGCGGCGCGGCCTCGACCGGCTGCGCGGCATGGAATTCGCGCGGCGCGGACATGAAGTGCTCCTGCGCCAGCGCAGGATTGGGCAATTCGGGCCGGTACGATTCAGGCCTGTACGATTCAGGTTGGGGCTGCGCGATCGGCTGCGGCATCGCCGCGCGCGGCATCTCCATCCGCGGCGCTTCCATCCGCGGTTCGACCGGCGCGGGGGCCGGCGGCGGCGCGGTGCGCACCGTGCGCAGATCGTTCTCGATCATCGCCAGCCGATCGACGACATGGCCGAGCGTGTTGTGAACGGTCTCCAGCGAATCCTGGGTGCGGCGATCGGTCTCCGACTGGCTGAAGCGGATGTCGGACAGTTCGCGCTTCACCAGGTCGACGATGCCGCTGTCCATCATCGGCTGCGGCGAGGCGGTGTTGCGGGTGGCGTCGGCGAGTGAGGCGAGATGGGCGTGCTGGGCCTCGAGGTGCCGCATGATGTCATGCAGCCCTTCCTCGACCCGGCCGAGATTACCGGAGCGCTGGTCGGCCGACTCCAGGCGCTCGAGCAGATACGAGACGCGCTGCTCGAGATGGGTGAACGCCGACGAGCTGTCATTGCCGACCTGCAGGCGGTCGATCCGCTCCGACAGCGAGCGCAGGGCGCCCTCGATGGCGTCGGTGTTGTCGTAGCCGGCCGGCCGCTCGCGGGTCTCCAGCGTCAAGGCCAATGCGGCAATGCGCTGCTCGATCCCGGCGAAGGCATCGACGTGGGACTCGGCCCGCGACATCTGCGACAGCTGGTCGACTTTGGCGGCCAGCGCATGCACGTCCCCGGAGAGCTGCAGCAGCGCGTCGTTGGAGGCGACATTGGAGACGATGGCGCGCAGCGCCGCGATCGCGCTCTCGAGCTGATGCACCGTCGACGGATCGTCGTTGGCGCGCAGGATCATGTCGAGCTTGGCGCCGAGATTGCGGATCGCCTCGTCGTAGCCGGTGAGCTGCTCGGCGGGCGTCAGCGTGCGCAGCGCCTCGCGGATTTCCGACAGCGCGCGTTCGATGCCGGTGATGACCTGGGCTTGGTCGTGGCCTTGGCCGTTGCTGCTGTCCTGGCGGATCTCGTCGATCCGGTGATGCAGCGAGCGGATCTCGTTTTCGATCGATTCGATCGCCCGCCGCGGCATCGCCTCGGTGATCGCCTGGCGGATTTCGGCAAGCTCGCCGCGGAAGGCCGCGATCGATTGCTCGATATGATCGGGCCGCTGCAGCGCCTCGATCTGGCTCGTGATCTTGAGCAAATGCCGTTCGAGCGAGGAGAAGTCGGGCCCGGCCGGCGCAGCCGGCGGGGGCGGCGGCGTGTAGGCGGCCATCGGCGGCGCCGATTGCTGCATCGGCGGCGCGACGCGCGGCGCCATCTGGCGTGCTGCTGATCCGTCGAGCTCGTTCTGGCGTGCGGTGATTTCCGCGATCGCGGAATCGAACGACGCCGGGCTCAGCGGCGGCGAGGGGCGGTAGACCTGGGCTGCGGCGCGCTCGACTGCTTCCGCCTGGCGCAGCCTTTCCTCCAGTTGCCGGTCCTGCATCTGCGGCTCCCGCTGCATCTGCGCTTCACGCATCGGCTGGGGTTGCGGCTCGCGCGCCGGCTGCGGTCGCGAAATCTGCGACAGCCGCGCATCGAGGCGCGAAATCGCGTCGTTCAGCTGCCGTGCGACGGCGGGCTGGCCGCGTGGCACTTCGGCGCGCACGGCTTCGGCGCGCGACAATGGTTTTGCAATCTGTTCGATCTGGCGGGTGATCGCGTCGAGCCGCTGATGGATATCGGCGACCTCGCGGCTTTCCCGGCTCGGCATCGGTTGCCGTTGCTCGGGCGCCATCCGCCAATCCGGCGGGCTCGGCTCGCCGACGGTGGTGTTGAGCCAGTCGTTCAGTGACATGCCGGCGCGGCGCGCAGCCGCCTCGGCCCTGTCGCGGACGGAGGGATCGATGCCGTCAACACTCCACGATACGCGCGAATTCATGATTCCGTCCGGTCCCGACTCCGGCGCTACACCCTGCGCCCGCAGCCTCCCCGCGCATTCCCGTTAAGAGACAATCGAATTCTGCGCTGGTCGTCTGCTTCAGCTGCTGACTTTTTCCCGTCACGGTAAATAACGGGTTAAGGAATGCGGCCGGCGGGCCTTAAAGTTAGGGAATCCGGGAACCTGTTGCGCCGGATCAGGACATGCCTATCGCTTTCCGGCAAAGCGGATTCCGCGTCGCGTATCGGCACGCGCAAGGCATGACTTGAGATTTGTTTCTAGCCGTTGCCTTCGCGCTTGCCGTCGTCGAGCGGCAGCACATTGCTGCGGCCGGACATCGCCGAGAGAGCGTCGAGCGCCTCCTCGCACCATTCCACCACCATGCGCTCATGCCGCATGCCGAGACGCAGGCTGAGCATCTTGCCGACATCGGCCGGTGGTGCGGTGCCGTCGGGAAACCGTTTGTTGAGCAGGCGCTCGTAGCGCTCATAGCGGTCGCGGTGATGCTCCAGCCGCGCCATCAGGTCGGTGCGCAGCGGCTCGATGTCGACGCAGTCGAGCGCGTAGAGCCGGACCAAAAGGTCGTCCTTGATCGAGGGCGGAACGCTCGGCCGTGCCGCCCAGTGCTTCAGCGCCGCGCGGCCCTCGGCCGTCAGGGTGTAGACCAGCTTGTTCGGCTTGCCGGATTGCACCACCTCGCGGCCCTGGACATGGCCCTTGTCGCGCAGCCGGGAGAGCTCGCGGTAGATCTGCTGATGGTCGGCCTTCCAGAAGAAGCCGATCGACGCGTCGAACGTCTTGGCGAGCTCATAGCCCGTCATCGGACGTTCCGTGAGGCAGGCGAGGATTGCGTCACCGAGTGCCAACGCCCACCTCCATCCCAGTTCCCGTATCAGCCATTCTGAAGTTCGCTTGACTTTATGCGTTACTGTGCATATGCGTCAATATGCATATGGTGATCGGCATGCCGCCTTGTCGCGCGCAGCCGATGTTCAGGCTTCTTAAACCCCCTGCCGCAGGAGACGTCCGAATGAGCAAGCCGGGCCTCGACAAGTGGTACGCCTACATGAAGTCCCACGACACCGCCGCGCTGTGGGATCTGCTGCATCCCGATGCGGTGTTCGAAAGCCCGGTCGTGCACACGCCGCAGCGCGGCCGCGACATCACCTTCAAGTATCTGACCAGCGCCGCCAAGGTGCTCGGCGGCCCGACCTTCAAATATCTGGGCGAGTGGCAGAGCGACACCGGCACGGTGCTCGAGTTCGAGAACGAGATCGACGGCATCAAGCTGAACGGCGTCGACATCATCACGTTCGACGGTGATGGCCGGATCACGCATTTCAAGGTGATGGTGCGCCCGCTCAAGGCGATCAACCTGCTGCATCGGATGATGGGCGAAGAGTTGATGAAGCAGAGCGGCGCAACGTCGCAATCACAGTCTCGCTAGGACCTGCCGCGGACCTCCCGAACCGGATAAGGTCCGTTCCAACAAACCCAAGGACAAGCTGCGCAGCATCGGTCGCGCGTGCGACCGCGAGCCAGCCGGGAGATCAGCATGCCGACCTACAAAGCCCCCGTCGAAGACGTCAGCTTCCTGTTGAACGACGTCTTCCAGATCGATCGTTATGGCAATCTTCCCGGCTTCACCGATGCGTCGGCCGATGTGCGCGAGGCGATCCTCGGCGAAGCTGCCAAGCTCAGCGAGGAAGTGTTGCAGCCGCTCAATCGCACAGGCGATCTCGAAGGCTGCAAGCGCAATGACGACGGCAGCGTCACCACGCCGAAGGGCTTCAAGGAAGCCTTCAAGCAGGTCGCCGAAGGCGGCTGGCTCGGCCTGTCGGCGCCGACCGAATTTGGCGGCCAGGGCCTGCCGGTGACGCTCTCGCAGGCGGTCAACGAATTCCAGATCTCCGCCAACATGGCGTTCTCGATGTATGGCGGGCTGACCATGGGCGCGACCGCAGCGCTGCTGGTGCACGGCACCCCCGAGCAGAAGAAGACCTATGTGCCGAAGATGATCGCCGGCGAGTGGACCGGCACCATGAACCTGACCGAGCCGCAGTGCGGCACCGATCTCGGCCTGCTCCGTACCAAGGCGGTGCGCCAGGCCGACGGCAGCTTCAAGATCACGGGCACCAAGATATTCATCTCCGCCGGCGAGCACGATCTTGCCGACAACATCATCCACCTCGTGCTGGCGCGCATCGAAGGCGCGCCAGCCGGCATCAAGGGCGTCTCGCTGTTCGTGGTTCCGAAGGTGCTCGTCAATGCCGACGGCTCGCTCGGCCAGCGCAACGGCGTCACCTGCGGCTCGATCGAGCACAAGATGGGCATCCACGGCAATTCCACCTGTGTGATGAACTACGACAACGCCACCGGCTGGCTGATCGGCGAAGAGAACAAGGGCATGCAGGGCATGTTCGTGATGATGAACGAGGCCCGCCTCGGCGTCGCCGTGCAGGGTCTCGCGCAGTCCGAGGTCGCCTATCAGAACGCAGTCGCCTATGCGCGGGAGCGTTTGCAGGGCCGTTCGCTGACCGGCGTCAAGGCCGCCGACAAGCCGGCTGATCCGATCATCGTGCATCCCGACGTGCGCCGCACGCTGCTCACCATCCGCGCCTTCAACGAGGCGGCGCGCGCCATGGTGGTGTGGACCGCGCTGAAGAGCGACGTCGCGCACCGCTCCCAAGACCCGAAGGATCGTCAGGCTGCCGACGATCACATGGGCCTGATGACGCCGGTGCTGAAGGGCGTTCTGACCGACACCGGCTTCGCCAACACGGTCTCCGCGCAGCAGATGTTCGGCGGCCACGGCTACATCGCCGAGCACGGCATGGAGCAGTTCGTGCGCGATGCCCGCATCGCGATGATCTATGAGGGCGCCAACGGCATCCAGGCGCTCGACCTGGTCGGCCGTAAGCTGCCGCGCGACGGCGGCCGGGCCGCGATGGCGTTCTTCGGTGAGGTCACCGCCTTCGCCAAGGAGCATGGCGGCGACGAGGCGATGAAGCCGTTCATCACCCCGCTCTCCACCGCGCTCGGCCATCTGCAACAGGCCACCGGCTGGCTGATGCAGAACGCGCTGACCAAGCCCGACAATGCCGGCGCCGCCGCGACCGATTTCATGAAATTGTTCGGCCTCGTCGCGCTCGGCTACATGTGGGCCAAGATGGCCAAGGTGGCGCAGGACAAGGCCGCCGCCGGCGCCACGCCCTACCTGAACACCAAGCTCGTGACCGGGCGCTTCTTCATGGAGAGGTTGCTGCCGGAGACCGCCGTGCATCTGGCCCGGATCCAGAGCGGCAGCGCCACCACGATGGAACTGGCCGCGGAAGCGTTCTGAAAATTGCCGCCGCACCCGTGCGGCGGCGCTTCCTTCCGTATATATTATGATCCTCATATCAAGGAGGGCGTCATGCCTGAGGCATACATCTACGATCACGTTCGTACCCCACGCGGCCGCGGCAAGGCCGATGGCGCACTGCACGAGGTCACCGCGCTGGCGCTAGCCACGGTGCCGCTGAAGTCGCTCAAGGAGCGCAACAATCTGCCCGAGGACAGCGTCGACGACGTCATCCTCGGTGTGGTCGATCCGGTCGGCGAGGCCGGAAGCGACATCGCCCGCTTCGCCGCGCTCAACGCCGGCCTCGGCGAGAAGGTGCCGGGCGTGCAGATCAGCCGGTTCTGCGCCTCCGGCCTCGATGCCGTGAATTTCGCCGCAGCCCAGATCATGAGTGGCCAGCATGAACTCGTGATCGGCGGCGGTGCGGAATCGATGAGCCGCGTCGGCATCGGCGCCTCCGGCGGCGCATGGCCGATGGATCCCTCGATGGCGGTGCCGGCCTATTTCATGCCGCAGGGTATCTCGGCCGACCTGATCGCGACCAAATACGGTTTTTCGCGCGACGATGTCGACGCTTACGCCGTGCAGAGCCAGCAGCGCGCGGCTAAGTCGTGGGATGAGGGCCGCTTCAACAAGTCGGTGGTGCCGGTCAGGGACATCAACGGCCTGACCATCCTCGCCAAGGACGAGCACATGCGCCCGACCACGACGATGCAGTCGCTGGCGCAGCTGCAGCCGTCCTTCGCGGCGATGGCAGCGATGGCCGGCTTCGACGCGGTGGCGATCCAGTCGCATCCCGAGGTCGAGAAGGTCAATTACGTGCATCACGCCGGCAATTCCTCCGGCATCGTCGACGGGGCCGGCGCGGTGCTGCTCGGCAGCAAGGAGGCGGGCGCCAAGCACGGCCTGAAGCCGCGGGCGAAGATCCGCGCGTTCGCCAATATCGGCTCGGAGCCCGCGATGATGCTGACCGGCCCGGTCGACGTCACCGAAAAGCTGTTCGAGCGGTCCGGCATGAAGAAGTCGGACATCGACCTGTTCGAGCTCAACGAGGCCTTCGCCTCGGTGGTGCTGCGCTACATCCAGGCCTTCGACATCGACAACGCCAAGATTAACGTCAATGGCGGCGCGATCGCGCTCGGCCATCCGTTAGGGGCGACCGGCGCGATGATCCTCGGCACCGTGCTCGACGAGCTCGAGCGCACCAACAAGGAAACGGCGCTGGTCACGCTGTGCATCGGCGGCGGCATGGGCACCGCCACCATCATCGAGCGTGTGTAGCCGAGCAGGCAGCGCGTAGGGTGGGTTAGCCGAAGGCGTAACCCACCATGTCACCGCGAGAGAGGTGGTGGGTTACGCTTCGCGAACCCACCCTACGAGATCGAGACG
This sequence comes from uncultured Bradyrhizobium sp., assembly GCF_947648125.1. Taxonomy (GTDB): domain Bacteria; phylum Pseudomonadota; class Alphaproteobacteria; order Rhizobiales; family Xanthobacteraceae; genus Bradyrhizobium. Next base: position 69,041 of record NZ_CANSMR010000024.1, read on the forward strand.
CAACCGCCGCGCCTGAGATCGGCCGCCGGCACCGAGGGAGCAAAAGATGGCTTACAAGAATTTCAAGTTCGACGTCGACGCCGACGGCATTGCGCTGGTCACCTGGGATATCCCTGACCGTTCGATGAACGTGTTCGACGAGGTCTCGACCCAGGAGATCGGCGAGATCATCAAGCAGACGACCGGCGATGCAGCGATCAAGGGCGTCGTGATCACTTCGGCCAAGGAGGCGTTCTGCGCCGGCGCCGACCTTTCGATGCTCGAGGGCATGAACCGCAGCTACGCGCAGCTCCTGAAGGAGAAGGGCGAGGAAGCCGCGAACCAGATGCTGTTCGAGCAGAGCCGCCAGATGTCGCAGTCGTTCCGTGCGATCGAGACCTCGGGCAAGCCATGGGTTGCCGCGATCAACGGCCTCGCGCTCGGCGGCGGTTTCGAGATCACGCTGGCCTGCCACTACCGCGTCGCGGCCGAGAACCCCAAGACTCGCCTCGGCCTGCCCGAGATCAAGGTCGGCCTGTTCCCCGGCGCCGGTGGCACCCAGCGTGTGCCGCGCCTGGTGTCGCCGCAGGACGCGATGCAATTGCTGCTCAAGGGCGAGGCGGTCAACCTGACCCGCGCCAAGGCGCTCAATCTGATTCACGCCGTCGTGCCCGCAGCTGACCTGATCAAGGCCGCGAAGGACTGGATCAAGGGCGGCGGCAAGGCCGTCGCGCCATGGGACGAGAAGGGCTTCAAGCTGCCCGGCGGCCCCGTCTTCTCCAAGATGGGCATGCAGATGTTCCCGGCCGGCAACGCGATCTATCGCCGCGAGACCTACGACAATTATCCGGCCGCGCGCGCCATCATGAGCTGCGTCTATGAGGGGCTGCAGCTGCCGATCGACGCCGCGCTGCGGGTCGAGTCGCGGTACTTCACGCAGATCCTGCGCTCGAAGGAAGCGGCGGCGATGATCCGGTCGCTGTTCCTGTCGATGCAGGAGCTGAACAAGGGCGCCCGCCGCCCGGCAGGCGTGCCGCCGACCAAGGTCAAGAAGCTCGCCGTGATCGGTGCCGGCTTCATGGGCGCAAGCGTCGGCTATGTCTCGGCGCAGGCCGGCATCGACGTCGTGCTGGTTGATCGCGACCAGGAGAGCGCCGACAAGGGCAAGGGCCACGCCAAGACCGTGGTCGACGGCCTCGTCGCGAAGGGCCGGATGAAGCAGGAAGCCGGCGACGCCATCCTGGCGCGCATCTCGGCGACTGCGGACTACAACGTGATCAGGGATTGCGACCTCGTCATCGAGGCGGTGTTCGAGGACCGCAAGGTCAAGGCCGACACCTACGCCAAGGCGCAGCCGCTGCTGAAGTCGGACGCGATCTTCGCCTCCAACACCTCGACCCTGCCGATCAACTCGCTGGCCGAGGAGTTCAAGGACCAGGGCAAGTTCATCGGCATCCACTTCTTCTCGCCGGTCGAGAAGATGATGTTGGTCGAGATCATCCTGGGCAAGAACACCGGCGACGTCGCGCTGGCGACCGCGCTCGACTATGTCCGCGCCATCGGCAAGACGCCGATCGTTGTCAACGACAGCAGGGGCTTCTTCGCCAACCGCTGCGTGATGCGCTACATCTCCGAGGGCAACGAGATGCTGCTCGAAGGCGTACCGCCGGCGATGATCGAGAACACCGCCAAGATGGCGGGGATGCCGGTCGGGCCGCTCTCGCTACAGGACGAGGTCGCGCTCGATCTCGGCCTCAAGATCACCAAGGCGACCGAGGCCGACCTCGGCCCCAACGCGATCGACCAGGCGCAGAAGAAGTTGATGGTCGAGATGGTCGAGAAGCAGGGCCGCTTCGGCCGCAAGAACGGCAAGGGCTTCTACGACTATCCCGAGAAAGGCAAGGGTCAGAAGAGCCTGTGGCCCGGGCTCGCGAATCTGCAGCCCAAGCAGCTCGATCCCGACACGCTCAGCGTCGAGGAATTGAAGCAGCGCTTCCTGGTGGTGCAGGCGGTGGAAGCCGCGCGCACCGTCGAGGATCACGTCATCACCGACGTGCGCGAGGCCGATGTCGGCTCGATCCTCGGCTTCGGCTTCGCGCCGTTCACCGGCGGTGCGCTGTCCTATATCGACTTCATGGGCACCAAGAATTTCGTCGCGCTCTGCCACGCTTTCGAGAAGAAATACGGCTCGCGCTTCACGCCGCCGAAGCTGCTCGAGGAGATGGCTGCCAAGGGCGAAACCTTCTACGGCCGCTTCCCGCCGAAGAAGCAGGCGGCGTAAGCGCCGTTACGTTTTGAGCCAACTCGCGCAGGATCAAGCCGGTCATCGATCCGACTTGATCCTGTTGCGTGACGGTCGCACAGGTCAAAGTCCCGCCACGCTTGCTCCCCACTGGCACCACGCTGCTGGCATCACTCTTGCTCGTCGATCGCCAGGATGATCGAAGACGACGATCAGGGTTGGGGTGTCCTGCAATGCGTTCTGTGCCCAAGGAAGGTGCCGCTGAGGCCGCGGGCAAGCATTCCGTCTCGCTGCGCTTGCGCGGCAAGGGTCCTTCCTGGTTCGGCCTGGTGCTACTCGTTCTGGCCGTGGACCTTGTGCTCGCGGCGGCCGCGTGGAATGCCGTCGACTTCTTCCGCAATTGAGCCGTCATTGTCCGGCGAGAGCACGGCGCCGGCGAGATAGGCGAGCTGGTTGAACGCGAGGCAGGCGACGACGATCGGGGCGCCGGTGGCAAAGGCATAGCCATCCGATTGGAGCAAGATTGCCGCGAGCACCGCGATCAGCGGCGACACCAGCATCAACGTCCAAACCCGAAAATACAAACTGGTTGCCAGCCCAACGAGCGTGCTGGTCAAAAGCGTCAAGGCGATCGTCACATTGTTGGACCAGTTGGAGCGGAGGGCGCGCCGCAGGTCATAGTCGGTCAGTTGGATCGCACGAACAAGGACAGCTACGCCCTCAGCCGGAAGTACACCGACTTAGTATTAATCGGTACAATGCGGGTTAAATTGAGACGTTCCACCTTTGGTTGCCGAAAGTAGGCTGGTGGCCACAGAAAAAGAGCCGGATCGGCGATCCGGCTCTTTGTCAACTGTGGTGTGCCAGGCTCAGGCAGCCTTCAGCAGGCCTTCCTTCTTCAGCGCTTCCTGCACCTTCGGGCGCGCCGCGACGCGGGCCTTGTAAGCCATCACATTCGGCAGGCCGGAGAGATCGAAGCCGAGCCGGTCGCTCGCCCACATGATCATGGTGAAGAGGTAGCCGTCGGCGACCGTGAACTGGTTGCCCATCAGATAGTCGCGTCCGGCGAGCTGGCTCTCGACATATTTGAACTTGCTCATGGCGCGGTCCTTGAAGAAGGCCTTGGCATCATCGGCGAGCACCGGCGAGAACATCGGGCCGAGATTCTTGTGCAGCTCGGTCGTGATGTAGTTCAGCCATTCGAGCAGCTTGTAGCGCTCGTTGGAATCCCTCGCCGGTGCCAGCTTCCGGTCGGCGACCCTGTCGGCGATCATCTGGATGATGATCGGCCCTTCGGTGACCATCTCGCCGGTATCCAGCGCCAGCGCGGGCACCTGGCCCTTGGGGTTCACTTGCAGGAAATCGTCGCCGTTTTCGAGCTTCTTGGCGCGCAGATCGACCTTGACCAGGTCGTAGGGCAGGCCGGCCTCGAGCAGGGCGATGTGGGGGGAGAGGGAGCAGGCACCGGGGGAGTAATAAAGCTTCATGGGGGTATTCCTTCCCTTGTTCTTGGCGTCCGGAGAGGGATTGCCTACATGCACCTGCATGAAATAGTCAAGATTGATGCAGATGCATTCAGTGCGGTACAGTCGGTGCCGGGACCTTATGGGCTAGACGATGAAACGCAAGCTATCGAGCGAGGCGACGGCCGCCTGGATCCGCCTGATGCGGGTGCCGAGCCGGGTGCTGGACTGCGTCGAGCAGGATTTGAAGAAGGCGGGCTTTCCGCCGCTAGCCTGGTATGACGCCTTGCTCGAACTGTCGCGCGCGCCGTCGGGCGAGCTGCGCCCGGTCGAGCTCGAGCGGCAGATGCTGATCCCGCAATATTCGACCTCGCGGCTGATCGACAAGCTGGTCGACGAAGGGCTTGCCGCCCGGCGCGAATGCAAGATCGACAAGCGCGGCCAGTTCGTCGAGATCACCGAGGCCGGTCGCGAGCTCCAGAAGAAGATGTGGAGCGCCTATTCCTCGGCGATCGACAAGCATGTCGGCTCGAAATTGTCCGATGCCGACGCGACCAGGCTGTGCGGTCTGCTCGACCGTCTCGGCTGCTCCTGCGGTGATGCCAAAGGTGACACCAAGGTCGATGCAAAGAACGATACCAAGGCCACGCCGGCGCGAGACGGCGTGCCTGCCCGATGATATTCCTGATTCCACCATCCGCGGCCGTTGCGGCCCACGGATGTCCCTGCCACCGCGCGCCTTCGATCGAAGCGCCCTTGAGTTGGATTTAGTATGGCGCGTGACCAGATCGACATGACGCCGCTGCAATCGCGCGACGAACTCGTGGCGTGGATTGAAGCCGGCGTGAAGCCCGAGTCCGAATTCCGGATCGGCACCGAGCACGAGAAGACCCCGTTCACGCTTGAGGGCCACCAGCCCGTGCCCTATGACGGCGCGAAGGGCATCGGCGCGCTGCTCGAGGGCATGAAGCTCCTGCTCGGCTGGGAGCCGATCATGGAGCGCGGCAACATCATCGGGCTCTATGACGTCACCGGCGGTGGCGCGATTTCGCTCGAGCCGGGCGGCCAGTTCGAATTGTCGGGCGCGCCGGTCGAGACCGTGCACCAGACCCAGTCAGAACTGATGGCGCATCTGGCGCAGGTGCGGGAGATCGCAACCCCGCTCGGCATCGGCTTCCTCGGCCTCGGCATGACGCCGTCCTGGTCGCGGGAGCAGATCCCCGTGATGCCCAAGGGGCGCTACAAGATCATGAGAAATTACATGCCGAAGGTCGGCAAATACGGCCTCGACATGATGTTCCGGACCTGCACGGTGCAGACCAATCTCGACTTCTCCTCCGAAGCCGACATGGTGAAGAAGCTGCGGGTGTCGCTGGCGCTGCAGCCGATCGCGACCGCGTTGTTCGCCAACTCGCCATTCACCGAAGGCAAGCCCAACGGCTTCCTCTCGTTCCGCTCCGAGATCTGGCGCGACACCGACAATGCGCGAAGCGGCATGATCCCGTTCGCGTTCGAGGACGGCATGGGCTACGAGCGCTATGTCGATTACGCGCTCGACGTGCCGATGTATTTCGTCAAGCGCGGCGATGAATATATCGACGTCTCCGGATCGTCGTTCCGCGATTTCTTCGCCGGCAAGAACAGGATCCTCCCCGGCGAGCGCCCGACCTTGTCGGACTGGGCCAACCATCTGTCGACGATTTTCCCCGAGGTGCGGCTGAAGCGTTACCTCGAGATGCGCGGCGCCGACGGCGTGCCGTGGGGCCGGCTGCCGGCGCTGCCGGCGTTCTGGGTCGGGCTGCTCTATGACAATGACAGCCTCGATGCCGCCTGGGATATCGTCCGGCACTGGACCGCGCCGGAGCGGCAGGCGCTGCGCGACGACGTGCCGCGCTTCGGCTTCAAGTCGCGGATCAAGAACCGCTATCTGTTCGAGATCGCCAAGGAATGCCTGATCCTGTCGCATGCCGGATTGCGGCGGCGCGGCCGGATCGATCATCTCGGACGCGACGAGAGCCGCTTCCTCGAACCGCTCGAGCACATCATCGAGACCGGCCGCTCGCCAGCGGAGGAGATGCTGGAGAAGTTCAACGGCCCCTGGAAAGGCTCGGTGGAACCGGCCTATCAGGAGTACGCCTTCTAATCCCCGCCCGGCCCGAATTCGGGCCCGGAACGCGCGCGGACGGCGGTGGTGTCGCACCCGCCGTTCATCAGCCGTACAGGTTCATGGCGTTCAAATGACGCCCCGCGGAGTGCGCGGGGCGGTGCGAATTTGAAAGCAATCTCATGGGGATAAGTCGCCTCTTTAGGGCGTGGATGGTGATGTTCGCGGTTTTGGCGGCCGCTTTCGTCGCACGCCCGGCACTGGCGCAGACCAATTTCGACCGGCCCGGCGGCGACTACCTGAACGCGCCGGTGACATCAGGCGATCCCGCCGATTGCGCGCTCACCTGCGAGCGCGACCGCCGCTGCCGGGCCTGGAGCTTCAACTATCCGACCGACGCCAATAGTGGCGCGGTGTGCTGGCTGAAGAACACCGTGCCGGCGCGGGTGCAGGACGTCTGCTGCGTCTCTGGGGTGCGTGGCGCGGGCGTGGTCGAACCGCGCAACGGCGCCATCGAAACCTCGATCGACCGGCTCGGCGGCGACTACAAGAATTTCGAACTGAAGAGCAGCGACGGCGACGAGGCCTGCCAGGCCGCCTGCACCGCCGACAACAAGTGCCGCGCCTGGACCTACGCCCGGCCCGGCTATGCCGGCCGCGACGCGCACTGCTTCCTGAAGAAAGAGATCAAGCCGCCGCGCCGCAAGGCGGGGTTCACCTCGGGCGTGGTGCGCTAGGGCCGCACACGCATCGTCGTCCCTGCCTAGGGCGCAATTGCGCACTAGGCAGGGACGACAGGCTACTCCGCCGCCAGCACCGTGACCTCCGGCCACAGCGCCTTCCACCGCTCGGCCTTCCTCGCATAGTTCACTGCGGAAAAATTCGCGGTCCGGTTCGGCCGCACGATCATGCCGGCGACATCCTCGAAACCGTTCGGCGCATAGACGCCGTAGCCGCGCGTGCTGCGGCGGATGCCGATCTGCGTGGTCGCGGTGAGGAAGCGATCGATGCCGTCGGTCGAACGCGACAGCGCAGGATAGGGCAGGCCGTGCTTGTCGGGATACCAGAGATGGACGCGGGCCTGGTTGCGCGCCTCGATCGCAACCCCGAGATGACCGAGCCGCGCCTTGAGGTCGCGGATCACGGCGTCCTCCGCCTCCCACGACGTATCCGGATCGAAATAGAAGATGTCGTAATCGCTGACGCCGTGGTCGAGCGGTCGGCTCGTCAGCACGTTCCACACGGTCTGCACCAGGCAGCCGGACACCAGCCAGGCATCGGGCAGGGCAAGGCGGTGCAGCTCGTCTGTGATCGCTTGATTGGCCGGGTTGCGCAGTGCGGCTGTGAGGAATTGGTCCTGGGTCATGCTTCCACGTCTCTCCCCGTCATTGCGAGGAGCGAAGCGACGAAGCAATCCATGGTCCCACATGTGCCGCACGATGGATTGCTTCGCTCCGCTCGCAATGACGAGAAACGATTATCCCGTCGCGTCAAAATCCCTGACCGCCTTCTTCGATGCCAGCGTGCGCCAGTGCCGGCGCAGCAGCGGTTCGACGGTCTGGCGCCTGGCCTTCGACAGGCGGATCAGCACGATCGGATAATCGCGGTAGTGATCGGTGAAGTAGAACATCTTCGGCTGGCTCTCGACCAGCATGTCGCGCTCATCCGGCGGCACGCCGGGCATCACCAGGCTGTCGCCGTCTTCCTTGAGCCGCACCAGCATCTTCTTGCGCACCTTCAGCGCCGGTGTGCCGTAGGAAGAGCCGTCCTCGACTTCCGGCCACGCCAGCACCAGGGTCCTGACGTCGTCGAAGGTCACGTTGGCGAACTCACTGCACCGAGGTGAAGAAGCGCGCGAGGCGGAAGCCGGAGAGCCAGGTCCAGACCGGCTGGCTGCGGATGCCCATGTCCCAGGAGCCGACCACCGCGTCGGCGCGGCCGATCAGATTATCGATCGGCAAGAGGCCAACGCCGCCGTCGCGCACCGGCACTCGGCTGTCGGCGGAATTGTCTCTGTTGTCGCCGAGCACGAACAATTGGCCCGGCGGTACCGTCACCTCGGGCGTGTTGTCGAGCCTTCCATTGTCTCGGATCTTGAAGATCGCATGGCTGACACCGTTCGGCAGGGTCTCGACATAACGATTCGCATCCTCGCCGCCGCCGCGATCGTCTTCGGCGAAGCCGGTACCGTCGGGCTTCAGCGCTGCCGGATGATCGTTGATGAAGAGCTGGCCCTGCCGCATCTGGATGCGATCGCCGGGCAATCCGACCACGCGCTTGACCCAGGCCTGCGAGCGGTCGCCCGGCCAGCGGAATACGACGACGTCGCCGCGCTTGGGCGTCTCGCCGAACACGCGGCCGGTCTCCGGCAGCGTGATCTGGATCGGCAGTGACGCCGCGCCGTAGCCATAGGGGAATTTCGAGGCGACCAGCGCGTCGCCGATCAGCAGCGTCGGTTCCATCGAGCCCGACGGCACGTAGAACGGCTCGGCGATTGCGCCCTTGGCGAGGAACACGACGGCTACGATCGCGGCCAGTTGCACGGCCTGCCCACGCCAGCTGGTCGGCTTGGCCGCCACGACTTCGTTTCCGCTGCTCACTAGCCTGTTCCTCCGACCGTAATCCGTTCCATCCGCAGTGTCGGCTGACCGACGCCGACCGGTACACCCTGGCCGTTCTTGCCGCAGGTGCCGATTCCCGTATCGAGCGCAAGATCATTGCCGATCATGGTGATCCTGTGGAGATCGGTCGGTCCATTGCCGATCAGCATGGCGCCCTTCAGAGGCGCGCCGAGCTTGCCGTTCTCGATCTTGTAGGCCTCGGTGCACTGGAACACGTATTTGCCGGAGGTGATGTCGACCTGGCCGCCGCCGAAATTGGCGGCATACATGCCGTTCTTCACCGAGGCGATGATCTCGGCCGGGTCGCGGTCGCCGGACAGCATGTAGGTGTTGGTCATGCGCGGCATCGGCACATGGGCATAGCTCTGCCGGCGGCCGTTGCCGGTCGGCTTCATGCCCATCAGGCGGGCATTCTGGCGGTCCTGCATGTAGCCGACCAGGACGCCGTCCTCGATCAGCACGGTGCGGTTGGTCGGGGTCCCCTCGTCGTCGATCGACAGCGAGCCGCGGCGCGACGCCATGGTGCCGTCATCGACCACGGTGACGCCCTTGGCCGCGACCTGCTGGCCCATCAGGCCGGCGAAGGCGGAGGTCTGCTTGCGGTTGAAGTCGCCCTCGAGCCCGTGGCCGACGGCCTCATGCAGCATCACGCCGGGCCAGCCGGCGCCGAGCACGACGTCCATCTCGCCGGCGGGCGCCGGCACTGATTCGAGATTGACCAGCGCCTCGCGCAGCGCGCCGTCGGCGGCATCGCGCCAAGCCTTGGTCTCGATGAAGCGCGCATAGCCCTCGCGGCCGCCATAGCCCTTGCTGCCGCTCTCCTGCCGGTCGCCCTGGCCGGCAACCACGGAGATATTGACGCGCACCAGCGGGCGGATGTCGCGATAGCTCTCGCCGTCGGGCCGCAGAATCTCCACCACCTGCCAGGTCGCGGTGAGGCTGGCCGAGACCTGCCGCACCCGCGGGTCCTTGTCCCTGACATAGGCGTCGATCTCGCCGAGCAGTTTTACTTTGGCCTCGAACGCCGGGCCATCCAGCGGGTTCTCGTCGCCATAGAGCCTGACATTGGTGTGGGCCGGCGCCGCGGCGAAAGTCCCGGCGTACCCGCCGCGCACCGCCGCTACCGCGTCCGCTGCGCGGATCAGCGCCGGGATCGAGACGTCGGAGGAATGGGCATAGCCGACCGCGTCGTCCTTGACGGCGCGCAGGCCGAAGCCTTGCGAGGTGTCATAGGTCGCCTGCTTCAGCCGGCCATTGTCGAACACCAGCGCCTCGGTCTGCCCGAACTCCAGGAACAGCTCGCCGTCGTCGGCGCCTTCAAGTCCGCGGGACACCTCGCGGCGGACGGCATCGCGGTCCAGATTGGCGCGGTCGAGCAGGGAGGTCGTGGCGGGATTGGTCATGGTCACTCCGACGCAGTGCGAGTCCTTGGCGATTCCGTGTCATCCTTGCCTGAAGCGCTACTGATTGCCAGTGCGGAACCTGCAGCAGGACTTTCGGGCAATTGAAGCAGAGACGAGCGGAAAACTCACCTTACAACCCGGAAACCTGTGCCGGTCCCGGTTCAGGCCCGGACGGCGATCGCTCAAGATAGTGGTTGGGGCGGCAAACCGGGAGTGCCTGCAGCCATGCGGTCGTTCACGGCCGCCCCCCGGGATCCTCACCTTGTCGTCATCAGCCCGCGTGCCGATCCGCCTTCTGCGGCTGGCTTTCCGGCTCGTCGGCATCGCTCGATTGCGGCGCCGGCTTCGGCTGCGCGCCACCGGCCGCCGCGCCCTGTGCCGAGGTCGGAAAACCATGCTCCTGCGCCCACCGGTATAGCTCGTCGAACACCGGTTTGAGCGCCTTGGCCGACGGCGTCATCTCGTACTCAACCCGCGGCGGCACCTCGGGATAGACCGTGCGCTTGACCAGGCCGTTGGCCTCGAGATCGCGCAATTGGGTGGTCAGCATGTGCTGGGTCACACCGGGGATCGCCTGCCGCAATTCGCCGAACCGGCGCTTGCGCTCGACCAATTGCCAGAGGATGTCGCCCTTCCATTTGCCGGCCAGCACCGACAGCGCCCGATGAAATTGCGCCGACAGGTCGCCGTTGCACGGCTCGGACGCCGCCGGAGGCTCGGCGGGCTCAATAGTCAGTCTTTTCATACTACCTCACAAAAAGCATCCTACTTGTTCTTTTCATCTTACTCCCGAATTTAGTGCATCGAAAGCCGCAGGCCAGCCTGCCGAAAGGGGCGGGTGGCCGTGCGGCCCGGTCGATTCGAACACTTGGTTCGAGCACTTGGGGAGTCATCAATGTCAGTTGCCGTTGCCGCCGCGCCGTCGCGCTGGAAATCCGTCACCCTCTGGGTTGTCAGGGGATTGCTTGCGCTTGCCTTTGCCGCCGCGGGCGCCGCCAAGCTCTATGGCGTGCCGATGCTGGTCGAGGAATTCGAGCATATCGGGCTCGGCCAGTGGTTCCGCTATCTCACCGGATCGCTGGAGCTGCTCGGCGCGGTCCTGATCCTGGTGCCGCCGGTCGCAGCCTTCGGGGGCCTGCTGCTGAGCTGCATCATGGTCGGCGCCACGTTCACGCATCTGTTCGTGATCGGCGGCTCGCCGGTGCCCGCCCTGGTGCTGCTGGCGCTGAGCGCGATCGTCGCCTACGCCAAGCGCAGCCAGTTCGCTTTGGTCCCGAGCGCACCGTGAGGTTGGCGCGATGCGCGTCTCTCGCCGCATCCTGACGCTGGCCGCGGGGCTCGTGCTGGCCTTCGCGGTGCCGTTCGCTGGGACATTGCTGCTCACCGGATCGGTCGCGGCGGTCTCCAAACCGGAAGCGAAGAAGCCCGAGCCGCGCGTGCACCATGTGGTGCTGCCGATCAACAGCGACGACCCGACCACGATGCGGGCGCTGATCTCGACCGCGCTCAACCTCCCGAAACATTATCGGGAGCGCGATGAGCCGTTCGAGATAGAGGTCGTCGCCTACAATGCCGGCGTCCACATGCTGCGCGCCGATACCTCGCCGGTGAAGGATTTGTTGCGGGCGGTGCGGGGGCTCACGCCGGACATCCGCTTCGTGGTCTGCGAAGCCACCAAGCTCGGCATGGAGCGCGCCGAGGGACATACGCTGGTCCTGCTCGACAATGTCGATCTGGTGCCGAACGGGCCCGGACGCATCATCGAATTGCAGGAGGCCGGCTGGTCCTACATCCGGTCCTGAGTGATGTGGCAACCAACGCAAGTGGAGAAACCGATATGACGCCTGTTCGCGTGCCCACCCGCCGCGCCGTCGTCGCCGGCATGATCGGCGCCGGCGTCGCGCTCGCGCCGCCGGCAGCACGGGCGCGCGCTGTGTCGGGACCGCCGCCATTCGGCACCATCCGGCATCAGTTCACGCTAGTTCAAGGCGCCCGCCCGGTGCCACGGGTTGCGATCCCCGCGCTCGCCGGTGGCGCGCTCGACCTCACCGCGTTCAAGGGCAAGCTTGTGCTGGTGAACTTCTGGGCCACCTGGTGCGCAGCATGCCGCACAGAGCTGCCGATGCTTGATCGCCTCGCCGCCAGCGGCCGCAGCGACCTCGCGGTCGTCGCCATCAGCACCGATCGCAACCGCGCGCAGGTCGCGCCCTACGTCAAGCAGCTCAAGCTTCGCCACCTTGCGATCGGCTTCGATCCGGGCGGTCTGGTCTCCCGCGTCGACGCCGCCGAGCTCGACACGCCGTTCGCGCTCTACGGCATGCCGATCTCATTCCTGATCGGCATCACCGGACAGGTCGAGGGCTATATGACGGGCGAGGCGGACTGGCTGTCCGCGGAGGCGGGCGGGTTGTTTGATTATTATGCGGGGGGTGGGCGGTGAGCCGGGGCCGCTTACCCACGGAGGCTGAGGAAGCATGGCGGGGCTTCAGCAATAACTCGCCGCCCTCAGGCCTGTGCCGTTCCGCGGCGAACGATGCGGCGATCCGAGTCGTCGCCGTCGAACGGGAGGTTGTGTGAGCCGCTGGGATATTCCGTTGCGTGTCACTGAGCCCTAGAGATAATCTGTAGGCGGAGTTGCAACGAGCAAATGTGGGCCAGCTCCTCGATTTGAGGGTTGTCGTGGCGGATATTTTCATCAGTTATACGTCGCAGGATCGCGATTGGGCATTCTGGATCGGGCAGGAACTGGAAAAGCTCGGTCACACACCAAGGATACACGAGTGGGAGATCTCAGGCGGCGGCGATATCGCGGCTTGGATGGATGAGCGGTGTGACAAGGCCGATCATGCCCTTTTGGTAATCAGCGAGACCTATCTCGGCAAACCCTATTCGAGCTGGGAGCGCCGGTCGGCACAATGGGCGGCGCAGACGGATCGTCCCAACTTCGCGCTGCCGGTGCGCATCGAGCTCTGCAAACTTCCTAACCTTCTTGCGTCCGTCAAACGGTCCGATCTCTTCGGCGTGGATGAAAGCGAGGCGAGGGAGCGGTTAATCGATCTCTTGCGGCCGGCTGACAAGCCCGCAGTACCAACGAAGTTTCCGGGTGCGGCAAAACCTCAGATGGATTTGAAGCCGGAAGTGTCGGCACCTTTTCCGGGGCAGAAGGCCGAGCGGCGCAGCGTGATCACCAATATTCCAATCAACGTGCCACGGCATTTCATCGGTCGTCACGACGACTTCCGTGCAATCGAGATCGCGCTCAATGGTGACGATGGTCGTGCGGCCGTGACGGCACTGCACGGTCTGCGTGGTGTCGGTAAGACGACGCTCGCAGCGGCATATGCCGAACGCCATCGCGATGGCTACCGCGCGACTTGGTGGATCAGGGCCGCGACTCCAGCAACAATGCGTGCAGATATCGCAGGACTCGGGGTACGCCTTGGCTGGATCGCAGCCGATACTCAAGAGGAGCAGGCCGTCAACACGGTGCTGGATCAACTTCGCAGTGAACGCGAATGCATGCTGCTCATCTATGACAATGCAGTCGGCCCAAGAGAGCTCACGAAATACCTGCCCCGCGGGGGTTCGGCCCACATCATCATTACTTCAAATGCACCGAATTGGGGAGCGGTTGCCGCCCCAATGGAAGTCGATATCTGGTCGGACGAGGTCGGAGCTGATTTTCTGATGGTGCGGACCCAAAGGATGACAGAACGCGATGCGGCTTTGGCTCTCTCTCGATCGCTTGGCGGTCTGCCGCTCGCGCACGAGCAGGCCGCCGCCTACTGCGAACGTACTGGGTCATCATTTGCGGGGTACAACTCACAATTTGAATCAACGCCCGTAGCACTTCTCGGCGAGGTCGAAGACCTTGCACTCGATTATGGGGTGACTGTCGCGAGGACATTTGCTCTCGCTATCGCGGGAGCCATCGAACTTCACCCCCACGCTTTCTCTTTGATGGTTCTTGTGGCACTGCTCTCGCCTCGGCCGATACCGATGTATTTCTTCTCTGAAGGACATGAGAAACTAGGGGAAGACTTCGCATCTGTCGTCAAGAAGGGTGACCTCGATAGGGTCATAGCGGCTCTGCGCGGCTTTGCATTGCTCGATCGGGAATTGATCTTTGACGAACGTGATCCGTCAGTCGTGACGGACTGCATTTCGGTGCACCGGTTGGTGGGTCAAATAACCCTTGCACGCTTCAGCCCCGAATTCCGACAAAGGATCGGATGGTTTTTGATCGAAGCAATAGCGGAGGTTTATCCGCCCGGCTCCCTCTTTGCGAAGCCGGAATTGTGGCCGCGAGCGCGGCGGCTGGATGCCATCGCGTCGGCACTAGTTGGCATCGAAACTAGCGCGCCGGTCGACGTTGCAGAACAGTACTGGCGCAGGATCGTTACAGCTTCAAGGATAACGACCCTGAATCAGCTCGCTTTGTATCGTCAGACAGTGTTGGGAGATTTCGCGGAAGCAAGACGCTATTTTGAGCTCGCATTAGCAATCAATGAGCGTGATCTCGATAGCGAAAGTCCGTTTGAGGGGATTGTGCTTAACAATCTCGGCGGTCTGCATCTGCAGCAAGGTAGTTTCGGAGAGGCTCGCTCATGTTACGAGCGGGCTGCGCTGTTCTATGAGAAGAAGCCGGAGGAGGGCCCCACTCGCCTTGCCATAACGTTAAGCAATTTGAGTAGCGCGCTGACGTCTCAAGGTGAGCACGTAGCAGCAAAGAGTTTGCAGGAGCGTTCCCTCGCAATTCTCGGGGAGGATGCCAATGATCCGAACACAACGTTTGCGCTTAGCCAGCTTGGTTATTCGCAATGGATGCAAGGCAACCTTACAATAGCGCTGACTTATTTTGAACGCGCGGTGGCTATCTGCGAGAAAGGATTTGGTCCTGACCACCTTTATCTGGCGGCAAACTTAGCCAACTTGGGTGGTGTGGTCATGGATCAAGGGGATCTTGTGCGAGCACGCAGCCTTCTTGAGCGCGCCCTGGCTCTGCGCCAAGCAACGCTCGGCTCGGACCATATCGACACTGCAATGAGCCTCAATGATTTCGGCTGTCTTCTGCGGAGGGAGGGCGACCACGCTGCTGCCCTGCCATATCATGAACAGGCGCTCGCGATCTTCGTGGAAAAGTTAGGGCCAACCCATCCCAACTCAAAGAAGGCGGCCGAAAATGTCGCGGTCGTATTGGAGGCAATTGGCCGGCCTGCGGAAGCTCGCAGTCTGCGGGACAAGTTCGGTCTGTAAGAGGTTGCCTGCATCGCCTCACGGCAGCTTGTCATACCCCTCCGCCAGGCCGTTCAGGCTGAGCGGGAACCCGATACCTTCTTCCGGGGTCTCGAAAATAATGAACGTCGCGGTCTTGGCGTTCTTGATCTGGCCGAGCAGCTTGTCGTCCATCACGACCTCGGCGACGCAGCCATTGGGCAGGCATCTGACAAAGCCGGCGCGGCCGACGTCCTGGTTGTCGAGCTTCAGGCCGAGGCCGGAGGGCAGCAGCACGCCGAGCGGGGCGACCACGCGCATCAGGCGGCTCTTCTGATCGGCGGTCTTCAGCACGATCACGGTCAGGCCGGCATTTGAGCGGTCTTCGGCTACCACGCTCTGGATCAGCGCGCATTGCTCGGCCTGGGCGCCAGGTGGGGTGTCGCAGCGGATCTGCCAGTCGCCATGGACCGAGCGCACCGCGCCCTGCGCGTTCGACGGCTGGGCCAGGCCGAGAGAAAAGGCCAGAATCAGCAGGCCGCCGAGCCAGCCGGCCTTTCGTCCTGCCTGAATTTTCGAAGCGCCCATCCGGGGTCGATCCTTTGATTGTTCGGTCGGTCCGGCCGTCGAGGCCGCCGGGTAGCACGCATCAGTCGACTGATACCGCAATAGGGCGCCTTGAAGGCGATCTTGAAGCCATTCCCGCGCCGGATTGGGGCAGCCCGCAGCGAATCAGGTTCCTGCGGGCTATCCCGTCTGTGCGTACATCCGGTAATCCCCCTGTCAACAGTGCGCGGCGATGTTCCGACGACTTTCGCTTGATTTTGCGGGAAAAATCGCAAGCGGCAGCTTCATCGCAGGCGCATGGCTTTCGGCCGTACTACTGCATTGCGAGCGCCTGCGAATTATGGTTTGAGAGGCTGGATTTCGACGCGTTCTAGCGATCTGGCTCCCGTACCCACCTTGACTCAGAGACGGGTATGTCCGGAAGGCCATTTGTCAGGGCGGATCGTGCTGTATCTCCGGTCACATGCCGGGGGTGCGTTGGGGAATAATGCAAGGGAGCGCGAACGGCATGAAGATGTCGATTGGCCGGTTGGGCAGGCAATTGCTGGGGTTGGCGGTAGCGGGGGTGGCGTCAGTCGCCGCGGGATCGGCCTTCGCCGAAATGGGGCAGCCCGCGCCGTGGGAGCACACGCTGCAGGAAGCCGCGACTCCGGTGATGGAAAACATCATCTGGTTCCACAATTTCCTGCTGGTGCTGATCACCGTCATCACCCTGTTCGTGCTGGCGCTGCTCGTCATCGTGGTGGTGAAGTTCAACGCCAAGGCCAACCCGGTCCCCTCCAGGACCACCCACAATACCCTGATCGAAGTGGCCTGGACGCTGATCCCGGTCCTGATCCTGGTCGGCATCGCGGTGCCGTCGTTCCGCCTCCTGTTCCTGGAGCTCGACGTGCCGAAGCCGGACCTCACCGTGAAGGTCACCGGCAAGCAGTGGTATTGGTCCTACGCCTACCCGGATAACGGCAAGTTCGAGTTCGACTCGCTGCTCGACAAGGACAAGCAGCCGCGGCTGCTCGGCGTCGACAACGAGATGGTGGTCCCGGTCAACAAGGTGGTGCGGATCCAGACCACCGGCGCCGACGTGATCCACTCCTTCGCAGTGCCGGCCTTCGGCGTGAAGATCGACTCGGTCCCGGGCCGCCTCAACGAAAGCTGGTTCAAGGCCACCAAGACCGGCGTGTTCTACGGCCAGTGCTCGGAACTATGCGGCAAGGACCACGCCTTCATGCCGATCGCGGTTCGGGTCGTCAGCGACCAGGAATTCGCGACCTGGGTTGAAGGGGCGAAGAAGAAGTTTGCGACCAACCCGGCGAATTCCTACGCCTCGGCTGGTCAGGCGGCGCAGTAAGCCCCAAGGGTTAAGGCCCCAGGGCTTGCGGCGCGGATGGAATAAGGGCGATGGGACCGCAAGGTCCAAGAGGGACTGCAAGGCAGGATTTTGAACATGGCGACAGGCGCAGCGACACACGACGATCACGCCCATGATGATCACGCCCACCATCCGACCGGATGGCGGCGCTATCTCTACTCCACGAACCACAAGGATATCGGTACGATGTACCTGATCTTTGCGGTGATCGCGGGCATCATCGGCGCTGCGATGTCGATCGCGATCCGTGCCGAGTTGATGTACCCGGGCGTCCAGATATTCCACGAAACGCACACTTATAACGTGTTCGTGACCTCGCACGGTCTGATCATGATCTTCTTCATGGTCATGCCGGCGATGATCGGCGGGTTCGGCAACTGGATGGTGCCGCTGATGATCGGCGCGCCCGACATGGCGTTCCCGCGCATGAACAACATCTCGTTCTGGCTGCTGCCGGCCTCGTTCGCGCTGCTCGTGTTGTCCACCTTCGTCGAGGGTGAGCCGGGCGCCAACGGCGTCGGTGCGGGCTGGACCATGTACGCGCCGCTGTCGACTTCGGGCCATCCAGGGCCTGCGGTCGATTTCGCGATCCTGTCGCTGCATCTCGCCGGTGCGTCGTCGATCCTCGGTGCCATCAACTTCATCACCACGATCTTCAACATGCGCGCGCCGGGCATGACCCTGCACAAGATGCCGCTGTTCGTGTGGTCGATCCTGGTCACCGTGTTCCTGCTGCTGTTGTCGCTGCCGGTGCTCGCCGGTGCGATTACCATGCTGCTGACCGACCGCAATTTCGGAACCGCCTTCTTTGCGGCCGACGGCGGCGGCGATCCCGTGCTGTTCCAGCATCTGTTCTGGTTCTTCGGCCACCCCGAAGTGTACATCCTGATCCTGCCCGCCTTCGGCATGATCAGCCAGATCGTCTCCACCTTCTCGCGCAAGCCCGTGTTCGGCTATCTCGGCATGGCCTACGCCATGGTCGCGATCGGCGGCATCGGCTTCGTGGTGTGGGCGCACCACATGTACACCGTCGGCATGTCGTCGGCGACGCAGGCCTACTTCGTCGCCGCCACGATGGTGATCGCGGTGCCGACCGGCGTGAAGATCTTCTCGTGGATCGCCACGATGTGGGGCGGCTCGATCGAGTTCAAGGCGCCGATGATCTGGGCGATCGGCTTCATCTTCCTGTTCACCGTCGGCGGCGTCACCGGTGTGGTGCTGGCCAATGCCGGCGTCGACCGCGTGCTGCAGGACACCTATTACGTGGTGGCGCACTTCCACTACGTGCTGTCGCTCGGCGCCGTGTTCGGCATCTTCGCCGGCTGGTACTACTGGTTCCCGAAGATGTTCGGCTACATGTACTCGGAGCGGATCGCCAAGGCGCACTTCTGGTTCACCTTCGTCGGCGTCAACCTGGTGTTCTTCCCGCAGCACTTCCTCGGCCTGTCGGGCATGCCGCGCCGCTACGTCGACTATCCGGATGCGTTCGCCGGCTGGAACCTGATCTCCTCCTGGGGCTCCTACATCTCCGGCGTCGGCGTGCTGATCTTCATCTACGGCGTGATCGATGCCTTCGTCCGCAAGGAGCAGGCTGCGAACAATCCGTGGGGTGCGGGTGCGACCACGCTGGAGTGGACGCTGACCTCGCCGCCGCCGTTCCACCAGTTCGAAGTGCTGCCCCGCGTGCAGTAAGTCCAAGACAACGCGGCGCACCCTGGGTGCGCCGCGCCTTTTGAGAGAAGTGAGACCTGATCTTGTCGGTTGTCGATCACAACGCCATCGAGCTGCCCCGGATTTCCGAGGCCGAAGTGGGCGACTACATCGCGCTGTTGAAGCCGCGCGTGATGTCGCTGGTGATCTTCACCGCGCTGGTTGGGCTGATGATCGCGCCGGTGCATGTCCATCCGGTGCTGGCGTTCACCTCGATCCTCTGCATCGCGGTCGGCGCCGGTGCCTCCGGCGCGCTCAACATGGCCTATGAGAGCGACGTCGACGCCTTGATGTCGCGCACCGCCAACCGGCCGATCCCGCGCGGCCGCATCACCCAGGCCGAGGCGGCCGCCTTCGGCCTGACGCTCGCCTTCTTCTCCGTGATGACGCTCGGCATCCTGGTGAACTGGGTGGCGGGCGGGCTGCTTGCCTTCACCATCTTCTTTTATGCCGTGATCTACACGATGTTGCTGAAGCGCTGGACCGCGCAGAACATCGTGATCGGCGGCGCTGCCGGGGCGCTGCCGCCGGTGGTGGCGTGGGCGGCCGCGACCGGCTCGCTCTCGGTCGAACCGATCCTGCTGTTCCTGATCATCTTCTTCTGGACCCCGCCGCACTTCTGGGCGCTGGCGCTGTTCCGCAGCGACGACTACGCGCGCGCCGGCATTCCGATGCTGCCGGTGGTCGCCGGTCCCGACGCGACCCGGCTGCAGATCCTGCTCTACACCATCGTGCTGGTCGCGATCGCGCTGGCGCCGTGGCCGCTCGGCTATTTCGACGCAATCTACGGCGTCACCTCGCTGGTTTTGGGCGCCGGCATGCTGTGGCTCGCGATCGAGGTCTATCGCCGTCGTGAAGGCACAGCCGCCAACCGCGCGACGCGCCGGCTGTTCGCCTTCTCGATCCTTTATCTGTTCGCGCTGTTTGCCGTCCTCCTCGCCGAGGTCGTCGTTCGCGCGATCCTGCCCGTCATCATCGGGTAGGGACGCCGGGGGGCAAGATGGGGGCGCATGGGATACCAATGGACGAGAAACGCGAACCAGAAGGAATCGTCCTCACCGAGGCGCAGCTCAAGAGCCGCCGCCAGCGCTCGATCGCCATTGCGCTCGCGCTCGGCGTCATGGTCGTGCTGTTCTTCGCCGTCACCCTCGTCAAGGGGCCGGCCGTGCTGGTGCGGCCGCTGTGAGTGAGATGGCGAACCATCCCGCACAGCAGGCTCCGCAAGGCGAGGGCGTCAAGGTCACGCGCCGCATGCTGACGCGCGATGCCGTTGTCGCCTCGATCTGCGGCTTCGTCGTGGTGCTGATGGTCGGCGCGTCCTACGCGGCCGTGCCGTTCTACAACTGGTTCTGCCGCACCACCGGCTTCAACGGCACCACCCAGGTCGCGACCTCGGTGCCTTCAGATGCGCCGCTCGCGCGCACCATCGCGGTCAGTTTCGATTCCAACGTCGCGCCGGGCCTGCCCTGGAAGTTCGAGGCCGAGCAGACCACGATCGACGTCAAGATCGGCCAGGTCGTCACGGTCTATTACACCGTGACCAACCAGTCGGCGCGCACCACGACCGGACAAGCCGCCTACAACGTCGCGCCGCTGACCGTCGGCGCCTATTTCCAGAAGATCAACTGCTTCTGCTTCACCGAACAGACCATGGCGCCGGGCGAGAAGCGCGAGATGGCCGTGGTGTTCTATGTCGATCCCGCGCTGGCCAAGGACAGCGAGAACGACACGCTGAAGAACATCACTTTGTCCTACACCTTCTTCCCCGTGCGCGATGCCGCGCCGAAGCCCGTGGCTGCGGGCGAGGCGGAGCAGCGCAAGGGCGGCTAGAGCATGATCCGGAAAAGTGGGGACCGGTTTTCCGAGAAGATCATGCTGATGAGATTGGAATTTTAAGATTAAGACGTGCCTTGCGGCACGCGAATGGAGAGACGGCAATGGCTGAGGCGCAAGTCAAGCATCACGACTATCATCTCGTCGACCCGAGCCCGTGGCCGGTGGTCGGCTCGGTCTCGGCCTTCATCATGGCGCTCGGTGCGATCGGCTGGATGCACCACATGTTCTCCGCCGCCCCGATCGTGTTCGGCGTCGGCACCATCGGCGTGCTCTACACCATGGCGAGCTGGTGGGGCGACGTGATCAAGGAAGCCCAGTACAAGGGCGACCACACCCGCGTGGTGCAGATCAGTCACCGCTACGGCATGATCCTGTTCATCGCCTCCGAAGTGATGTTCTTCGTCGCCTGGTTCTGGGCGTTCTTCAACTCGGCGCTGTTCCCGGCCGATGCGGTACACGCCACCCGCGATGCGGTGTTCGGCTGCGGCGCCGGCACGGCGATGGGCGCCTGCTCGGTTCCCGGCACTTGGCCGCCGCATGGCATCGAGACCTTCGATCCCTGGCATCTGCCGCTGCTCAACACGCTGCTGCTCCTGACCTCGGGCACCACCGTCACCTGGGCGCACCATGCGCTGCTGGAGAACGACCGCCAGGGCCTCAAGCAGGGCCTGATCCTCACCGTGATCCTCGGCGCCTGCTTCACCTGCGTGCAGGCCTATGAGTACGCCCATGCGACGTTCTCGTTCGGCGGCAACGTCTACGGCTCGACCTTCTTCATGGCGACCGGGTTCCATGGTTTCCACGTGCTGGTCGGCACCATCTTCCTGCTGGTCTGCCTGATCCGCGCCTATGCCGGCCACTTCACCCCGAAGCAGCACCTCGGCTTCGAGTTCGCCGCCTGGTACTGGCACTTCGTCGACGTGGTCTGGCTGTTCCTGTTCATCTGCATCTACGTCTGGGGTCACGGCGCCGAGTCGATGGCGCACGGTGCACACTAATCTCGCTGACGTGCTAAGAGGGGGCGGCCTGATGGCCGCCCCCTTTGCTTTTGAAGAGAACCGATGACCGACACCCCACCCACTGTGACCGAAAGCGCGCTGCGCGGCATCGCCTGCCGCTGTCCGCGCTGTGGCAAGGGCAAGCTCTATTCCGGCTTCCTGACGCTGGCGCCGCGCTGCCAGTCCTGCGGCCTCGACTTCGCCTTCATCGATGCCGGCGACGGGCCGGCGATCTTCATCATCATGCTGGCCGGCGCCATCGTGGTCGCGGCGGCGCTGATCGTCGAGGTGAAGTACCAGCCGCCGTTCTGGGTTCACGCGGCGTTGTGGCTGCCGTTGATCGTGGTCACCACGATCCTGCCGCTGCGCTCGATGAAGGCGCTTCTGATCGCGCTGCAATTCCATCACAAGGCCGCCGAAGGCCAATTGATCGATCGCGACCCGAAATGAATGACGTCACGAACAAAGCGTTTTCCAGTGAAGTGGGCACCGGTTCGCGCGAAGAAAACGCGTCAAAAGGCTCTCAACGGCCGAGCGCGGCCGGCTTCGGCATTTTCACGCTGATCCTGATCGCGGTGTTCATCGCCCTCGGCTTCTGGCAATTGCAGCGCAGGGTCGAGAAGCATGCGCTGATCGCCGCGCTCGATTCGCGGCTGGCCGCCCCGACCGAGGCGCTGCCGCCGCCATCGGCGTGGCCCGCGGTGACCTCGGCCAAGGATGAATTCCGCCGCGTCACCCTGACTGCGACCTACGCGAAACTGCCGGACGCGATGGTGTTCAGCTCCGGCTCCGCGGTGCGCGACGACATCGCAGGACCCGGCACCTGGGCGTTCCTGCCGGCCAAGCTCGCCAGCGGCGAAACCGTCGTGATCAACACCGGCTTTGTCCAGAACACGATGCAGGACCGTGCCTTTGAGGATCGCGTCGCCGGCCGCCTCGTCACCGGCGCGCCGGTTGAGCTGACCGGCTACATCCGCTTTCCCGAGCCGCCGGGCCGGCTGACGCCGAAGGAAGATTCGGCGAAGCGGCTGTGGTTCGTGCGCGATCATCGTGCGATGGCGCAGACGCTCGGCTGGGGACAGGTCGCGCCGTTCTACATCGACCTCGAGGCGCCGGTGCCCGACAGCGGCACGCCGAAGCCCGGACCGCTCAAGGTGCGGCTCAAGGACGACCACATGCAGTACGCCATCACCTGGTTCTCGCTGGCCGCCGCGGTCACGATCGCCTTCGGCCTGTGGTGGCGCGGCCAGCGGCGCAGGGGAACTTGAGGTCAGCTCGAGAGCGCGTGGCCGGCTCCGATCAGGCGGATCAGCATGTCGCCCCATAGCGCGCCGAGAATTCCGGTCAGCACGAATGCGGTCCAGAACAGCGCGGGAGCCCCGATCCGCGCCCATCGGGCCGCAGCCACCGCCGGCAGGCCGATTGCGACGGCCAGCAGCACGATGGACGAGCCGGTCTGGCCGGGGTCCACCACCCAGTCGGCCAACGAACTGGCGAATGCCTGCGCCAGCATCGCCACGATCCAGAACGGAGCCTGGTCGCGAACCGAGCCGACGCAAAGGAATCCCGTTGTTCCCGCCACCCGAGCCCAGACGATCAGGGCGAGCGCGAACAGCGCCGCCAGCTGAACCGAGGCGACAAGATCGCCGATCCCGAGCGAGCGGTCCGCCATATGCGCCAATGCCGCGCTGAGGACCAGGACGCCGACCAGCACCGGCCAGAAGGCGATCCGACCGGCACGCGCATACAGGACCCCAATCGCCACCACGCCGGCCGCGGCCAGGAAGTGGCTGCCCTTGCCCGCGACCGCATGGCCTCCGATTTCGCCCAGCACTGCGGCAGCGGTCCTGATCGCCCAGAACCGCAACGCGGCCTCGCGCACTCCGCTCGTCCCTCGCATCTCTGCATAATGCATGTCCGTGCGTGTCTCCGCGGCCGCGTTCAGGTCGACAATGTCGGATGTGCCGCAGGCTCACCCGAACGGCCGCTGCGCATTCGCTTGATCCATTGGGTCAAGCCGTCGAGATAGATGTACACGACCGGCGTCGTGAACAGCGTCATCAGCTGGGAGACGATCAGCCCGCCGACGATGGCAAAGCCGAGCGGCTGGCGCAGCTCCGATCCGGTGCCGGTGCCGATCATCAGCGGCACGCCGCCGAGCATCGCGCACATCGTCGTCATCAGGATCGGGCGGAAGCGCGCCTTGCAGGCCATGTAGACCGACTGCTCGGCAGGGAGATGCTGGTGGCGCTCGGCCTCCAGCGCGAAATCGATCAGCATGATGCCGTTTTTCTGCACGATGCCGATCAGCAGGATGATTCCGACCAGCCCGATCACGTCGAGCCCGAAGCCGAAAGCCCACAGCGCGAGCAGCGCGCCGAGCCCGGCGGACGGCAGGGTCGAGAGGATCGTGATCGGATGGATCGTGCTCTCATAAAGCATGCCGAGGATCAGATAGACCGCGACCACCGCGGCGAGGATCAGGATCGGCGTCGACGCTAGCGCGGCCTGGAACGCCTGCGCATTGCCCTGGAAGCTGGTGATCACGGTCGACGGCACGTGCAGGTCGGCGGTCGCCTTCTGGACCGCCGCGACCGCGGTCCCCACCGCCGTGCCCGGCGCCAGGTTGAAGCTCAGCGTGACCGACGGAAACTGGCTCTGGTGGTTCACTGAGAGCGGCGCGGTGCCGTAATCGATGCTCGCGATCTGGCTCAGGGGCACCATCGTCCCAGCGGACGAGCGGACGTAGATGCGGTTGAGCGCATAGGGGCCGAGCTGGAACGACGGATCGACCTCCAGGATCACGTAATAGGTGTTAAGCGTCGTGAACAGCTGGGCGACGTGACGCTGGCCGAATGAATCATAGAGCGTGTTGTCCACTGTGGCCGGATCGATGCCGAGGCGGGAGGCCGCGTCGCGGTCGATCTGCAGCTTGAGCTGACGCGCGGCGTTGGCCTGGTCGGTGGCGACGTCGGCCAGTTCCGGCAACGTCTTCAGCTTCTGGTACAGCTTACCGGCCCACAGATTGAGTTCGTCCTGGTTCACGTCGGTGAGCGTGAACTGATACTGCGTCTTGGACAGGCGGCTGGCGAGATTGATGTCCTGCGTCGCCTGCATGAACACCGACATCCCCTTGATCTTCTGCAACTCGGTGTCGAGCTGCCGGATCACCTGGTCGGCGGATGCATTGCGCTCGTTGCGCGGCTTCAACAGCACGAACAGGCGGCCGTTGTTTTCGGTCACGGTCGGGCCGCCCGGTCCGATATAGCCGGTCGCATTGGCGACCGAGGGATTCCTGGCGATGACGTCGATGACACTGCGTTGCAGCGTCGCCATCTGCGCCGGCGAGATGTCCGCCGAGGCCTCGGTGATGCCGGTGATCATGCCGGTGTCCTGCTGCGGGAAGAAGCCCTTGGGGATGGCCATGAACAGCAGGCCGGTCACCACGACGCTTGCCAGCATGACCGACATGGTCGTGGCCTTGTAGCGCAACGCTTTGGCAAGCACGGCCTCGTAGGCCGCCTGGATCGCAACGAAGCCGCGTTCCAGCGCGCGCGACACCGCGCCGGCATTGGCGCCCTGGTGCGGCGACAGCAGATAGGCGCACATCATCGGCGTCAGGGTTACCGAGACGATCACCGACACCACAATGGCAACGCACACCGTGACGGCGAATTCCTGGAACATGCGGCCGATCACCCCGCCCATCAGCAGCAGCGGAATGAACACCGCGATCAGCGAGACCGAGATCGAGATGATGGTGAAGCCGATTTCGCCGGCGCCCTTCAGGGCGGCCTGCATCGGCGAGAGACCTTCCTCGATATGCCGCGAGATGTTCTCGATCATCACGATGGCATCGTCGACGACGAAGCCGACGGCGATCGACAGGCCCATCAGCGACAAATTGTCGAGGCTGTAGTTGAGCAGATACATCACACCGAAGGTGCCGATCAGCGAGATCGGGACCGAAACCGCGGGGATGATGGTCGCCCACAGATTGCGCAGGAACAGGAAGATCACGCCGACCACCAGCGCGATGGTCAGCACCAAAGTGAGCTGAACGTCGGCGACGCTGGCGCGGATGGTCTGGGTGCGGTCGGAGGCGATCTCGACCTTGATGTCGGAGGGCAGGCTCGCCACCAGCTGCGGCAGCAGCTTCTTGATGCCGTCCACCGTGCTGATCACGTTGGCGCCGGGCTGGCGCTGGATCGCGAGGATGATGGCGGGCTTGTCGTTGTACCAGCCATGCAGCGTGATGTCCTCGGCCGCCACCACGGCATGCCCGATATCGCGCAGGCGGACCGGCGCGCCGTTGCGATAGGCGATGATCAGATCATCATACTTGTTCGCGACCAGCACCTGGTCGTTGGTGGCGAGCGTATAGGCCTGCTGGCTGCCGTAAAGCACGCCCTTGGGCTGGTTCACGGTGATGTTGCCGAGCGTGGTGCGCAATTGCTCGAGATCCAGCCCCGCGGCGGCGAGCTTGGCCGGATTGACCTGCACCCGGATCGAGGGCTTTTGCATGCCGCCGATGGTGACGAGCGAGACGCCCGGCACCTGCGACAATTTCTGCGCCAAAATGCTGTCGGCATAGTCGTCGACCTTGGTCAACGGCTCGGTGTCCGACATCAGCGCGATCAGCAACACCGGCACGTCGGCCGGATTGACCTTGTGGAAGGTCGGCGGCGACGGCATGGTCTTGGGCAATTGCCCCGATGCCACATCGATCGCGGTCTGCACGTCCTGCGCGGCCGCATCGACGCTGCGGTTCAGTGCGAATTGCAGCGTGATCTGGGTGTTGCCGAGCCCGCTGCTCGAGCTCATGCCGGTGAGGCCGGCGATCTGGCCGAATTGCCGCTCCAGCGGCGTCGCGACCGAGGAGGCCATGGTCTGCGGATCGGCGCCGGGCAGTTGCGCGGTGACCTGGATGGTCGGGGTATCCACCGTCGGCAGCGCCGAGACCGGCAGCCGCACGAAGGCGATCATGCCGACCAGCACGATGGCGATGGCCAGGAAGGCGGTGGCGACGGGCCTGCGGATAAAACCTGCGGAGATGTTCATGGCAGCATGCCTGCGCTTGCGGTGGTTGCGTCCTGGACCTGGTCTTTCTTGTCATCGGGCACGATCTCGACCGTCGTCCCCGGATTGAGCCGGTACTGACCCGCGGTGACGACGGTCTCGTTGGCCGCAAGGCCCTGCTCGATCAGGACCTGCCCGTCGCGCGATTGGCCGGTCGTGACATTGCGGATGCCGACGACGTTGTTCGCGCCGACCACATAGGCGAAGCTGCCGTCCGGTCCCTGGCGCACCGCCGTCAGCGGCACGGTGAGCGCGTCGTGGCGAACCGCGATCGTCAGATGGACGTTGACGAACGTGCCGGGCCACAGCGTGTTGCCGGCATTGGGAAAGGATGCCTTCAGCTGCACGGTGCCGCTCGTGCTGTCGACCTGGTTGTTGATCAGCATCAGGCTGCCGTGGTCGAGTTTGCGCTTGTTCTGTGCATCGTAGACGTCGACGGAGGCATCTCCGGATGCCAGCGCCTGCCGCACGCCCGGGATCTCGCCGGACGGCAGCGTGAAGATCACCGCGATCGGCTGCAGCTGGGTGAGGACCACAAGCCCGTTGGTGTCGGTCGGGTGCACGATGTTGCCGGGATCGATGCGGCGGATGCCGGTGACGCCGTCGAACGGGGCGGTGATCGTCGCGAAGCTCAGCTGGGTCTGCGCGGCTTCCAGCGCCGCCTTGTCGAGTGCGACGGTGCCTTCGCCCTGCGTGACCTGCGAATCCTGGGTGTCGAGCAGTTGCTGGGTCGCAAAGCCGCGATTGGCGAGCGGCTGCGTTCGCGCCAAATTGGTCCGGGCGTTCTTCAGGCTCGCCTCGTCGCGCGCCAGCGCGGCCTCGGCCTGGTCGACTTGGGCCTCGTAGACCCGCGGGTCGATCTTGGCGAGGACGTCGCCGCGCTTGACCTGCTTGCCCTCGACGAAATCGACGCTGTCGAGCGTGCCCTGCACCTGGGTACGTATCGTGGCGGTGTTGATCGGCGTCACCGTGCCGAGGCCCTCGAGCACGATCGGCACGTCATGCTGCAGCACCTTCGCCGCCGTCACCGGAACGACGGGTGTGGCCGCGGCGGACTGCGTCGCTGCCGGTGCATGGTCCGTTGCACCGTCCGGCCGATGCGCGACGTAAGCGCCGGCGCCGATTGCGGCGGCGGCCACGAGGCCCGCGCAAGCGATCTTGAAGGTCTTCGATTTCATCGGTCACCAGCTCCATCGGTTGTCCGGCGGCCGATCGTTGCAACCAGCTCCAGGACAAAGGTTTCAGTTGCGCTCGCCGCAGCTGCTTCCGCGCTGCGGCCGGCGGTCAAATCGAGGTGGATGAAGCGTGCGTCGAGATCGGCGGCGCGCAATGCGCCGATCAGATCGCCTTGCGGCGCATCGTCGTTGCGATGAACGACAAGCCGGATCGCGGTCACCGTCGGCTCGATGTGGAACGGCAGGGCGTCGGAGGCGACGTCGATCGCGACAATGCCGCCGCAAGGCAGCTCGCCCCGCAGCGTCAGATCGAGCACGCGCCGCGCGATCGATCCCTCGCCGAGCAGGATCAGCTGCCGCGGGATCATGCCGACACGATCGAGTGCGTCCGCGACGCCGCTCAGGATGCCGGCATAGCTCGCTTCTCGGAGCTCGATCGGTAGCCACGTCGCAAGCGGCGTAAGCCGGCGCCAGCGCGCGAAGGTTTCCGGCATGGCGATGGACGCGGCATCGGGGGCGACCAGGACGCCGACCAGCACGCCCGTGGTGGCACGACGGGGCCGGGCTGCGATTGCGCTGTGCGGGCTTTCGGACATGCCCGGAAGCTGGGCTTTGAACCGATATTATTCAAATGAATTGTCTTTATCCATCAATTCATATCATGCATGATGACTGCATGCGGATGCGCAATCTCGATCTCAATCTCCTCTTGGTGTTCGACGCCGTCATGCGCGAGCGCAGCGTGGTGCGCGCGGCCGGCGCGCTTGCCATCAGCCAGCCTGCCGTGAGTCACGCGCTGAACCGGCTGCGTCATGCGCTGAAAGACCAGCTGTTCGTCCGTACGCCGTCCGGCATGCTGCCGACGCCGCGGGCGGAAGCGCTCGCGCTGCCGGTCCGCAAGGCGCTCAACGAACTGCAACTCGCGGTCGAGGGGGATCGTTTCGATCCGGCGCAGGCGGAACGGCGCTTCACCATTGCCGTCAACAATTATGCCGCGGTGGTCGCGACCGGCTCGATCATCGCCGCCGTGCGCGCGCAGGCGCCGAGGGTACGGCTGACGCTGGTGCCGAGCGGGACGCTCAATCTCGCCGACAGGCTCGATCGCGCCGAGCTCGATCTTGCGATCTCCGCCCGCGCGCTGGAGGGCGAGCGCTTTGCCTCCTGCCGGTTGATCGAGGACCGCTTCGTCGCGGTGCTGCGGGCCGGCCATCCGGCATTGCGCAAGAAGCTGACCGGCGAGACGCTGGTCGAGCTGCCGCACCTTGTGATCACCTCCAGCGGTGAAGATCTGGATTTCATCGATGCCTGGCTGCGGGCGCGCAAGGCGAGCCGTACCATTGCTTCCGATGTGCCGTATCTGTCCGCCGGCGCGGTCCTGGTGCAATCGAACATGGTCGCGATCCTCGGGCGCAAGCTCGCGCTCGAATTCCGCCGCGCCTATCCGATCGAGATGCGGGAGCTGCCGTTCGATGCATCGAAGTTGCAGAGCGTCATGAGCTGGCACCGCCGCTTCGACGATCTGCCGGCGCACCGCTGGCTGCGGGATACGATCATTGCCGCTGCGCGCGGCATTTGATCTTCGTGGAGACGATCGGGAATCGATACGCCCGCGCCGATCCGTGGCGCGGGCGTATCGCAGGTGACCTCTGCACCCTGTCAGTGGCCGACGGGGGCGGGGCCGCCGAGCTTGACCTTGCGCAAGGTCAGCGCCAGCGGGATCGCCGAGAGCGCGATCAGCATCAGGACCCAGAACGCGTCCATGTAGGACAGGAACGAGGCCTGGGTCTGCACCTGCTGCCCGATCCACTGGATCGCCTGCTGGTGCGCCTGCGCCAGCGAATTGCCCTGGGCGACGAAGAAGTCGGTGACCTGGTGCAGCGTGTCCTGGTATTGCGGGCTCGACGGCGTGACCTGCTCGACCAGCCGGCTCTGGTGGAATTGCTGGCGATGGGTCAGCACGTTGGAGACGATCGAGACGCCGATCGAGCCGCCGGTGTTGCGCGCCGCGTTGATCAGCGCGGATGCCTGGTCGGTCTTGTCGGGCGGAATGCCGTCATAGGACGCCGCCATGATCGGCACGAAGATCAAGGGCAGGCCGACGCCGATCAGCATGCGTGAGCGCGCCATGAACCAGAAGCCGAGATCGGCATACACGTTGGTCATGCTGTACATCGAGGCGGCGATCACCAGTGCGCCGGCGACGATCAAATATTTCGGCTGCACCTTGGCGGCGAGCCGGCCGACCGCGAACATCATCACCATGGTGACCACGCCGCCGGGCGAGAGCACGAGGCCGGCCCAGGTCGCGGTATAGCCGAAATCCTGCTGCACCAGCTGCGGCAGGAACTGGGTGGTCGCGAGCAGGATGGCGCCGGTCGCCAGCATCACCAGGAAGCAGGCGCCGAACTGTCGGGTCGCGACCATTCTGAGGTCGATCATCGGACTACGGCGGGTCATCTCCCACGGGATCATCAGCACGAACGCCGCGGCGCTGATCGCCGCAAAGGTGATGATGAAGGGCGAACCGAACCAGTCATCCTCGAGGCCACGGTCGAGCGTCACCTCGAGCGCGCCGAGGAAGGTCGCAACCAGCGCGAAGCCGATGAAGTCGAAGGTGTTGCCCTGCGGCTGTGCGGCCTTCTGCGCTCCTTTGGCCTTCGCGGGCTCCTGCAACACCGCTGCGATCAGCGCGATCGCGAACACGCCGACCGGGGCGTTGATCAGGAAGCACCAGTGCCAGGACAGATTGTCGGACAGCCAGCCGCCGAGCGTCGGCCCGACCACCGGCGCCACCACCACGGCGATGCCGAACACCGCAAACGCCTGGCCGCGCTTGGCCGGCGGGAATGCGTCGGCGAGGATCGACTGCGCCACCGGCACCATGCCGCCGCCGCCGAGCCCTTGCAGGATGCGGAACAGCAGCAGCGCGTTCAGATTTGGCGCGAAGCCGCACAGCACCGAACTCACCGTGAAGATGCCGAGGCAGATCAGGAAGAAGGTCTTGCGGCCGAGCATGCGGGCAAGAAAGCCGGAGGCGGTCAGGATGATGGCGTTGGACACGAGATAGGTCGTGACCACCCAGGACGCTTCGTCCTCGCTCACGCCCATGCCGCCCGCGATATAGGGCAGTGCGACGTTGGCGATGGTGGTGTCGAGCACTTCCATGAAGCTCGCGAGCGCAACCACGATGGCGATCAGCCAGGGATTGACGGCAACGCTCGGAGTAGGGAGGCTTTTGGCATCGATTGCTGCGGCACTCATGACTGCCTCCCCGGATCAGAGCTTTCCAAGACGCTCGAGCAGGGACGGCGCAGGATTGATCCGCACCGTCGGGACGACGGACATGCCGGGGCCGAGCGCGACGTCGGTCGGCGGATTGTCCATCACGATCTTCACCGGCACGCGCTGCACGATCTTGACGTAGTTGCCGGTGGCGTTCTGCGCAGGCAGCAGCGAGAACGCGGTGCCCGATCCCGGCTGCACGCTTTCGACATGGCCCCTGATCGTGCGGCCGGGATAGGCATCGATCTTCAGCGTCACCTTCTCGCCCGGACGCATCTGGTCGAGCTGGATCTCCTTGAAGTTCGCGGTGACCCAGGTCTGGTCAGGCACGAACATCGTGAGGTTGGTGCCGGCCTGCGCGAACTGGCCGACGGCCGCCGACAGGCTGACGACGCGGCCGGGCTGCGCGGCGGTGACGGTGGTGTAGGACAGATTGAGCTCTGCCTGGTCGCGCTGCGCCTCGGCCTGGGCGAGGTTTGCGACCGCGCTCTTGCGCTGCGCCTTCAGCGATTCCACCTGGCGCTGCGCGAGGTTGAGCGTCGCCTGCGCGCTCAGGAGCGAGGCCTGCTGCTGACGCAGTTGCGAGGTGTATTGCTCGGAATTCTGCACGGTGCCGTAGCCGGTCTGCTCGAGATGCTGGTAGCGCGTCGCCTGTTGCTGCGCGAAGGTCAGCGCCGCCTGGGCCTGATCGACTTGGGCCTGGTTGGCTGATATCTGCGCCTGCTGCACGTCGAGCTGGGCATCAACATTCTGGATGCTGGCCTGCGCCGCCGCGACCTGCGCCTCGGCCTGCGCCAGCGCGACGCGATAGTCGCGGTCGTCGATACGCGCGATCACGTCGCCGGCGGCCACGTGCTGGTTGTCGGTGACCGGAACCGCAGTGATGTAGCCGGAGATTTTTGGCGCCAGCGCGAACTGCCGCGCCGCGATGAAGGCGTCGTCGGTGGATTCGAAATGCTCGGTGTAGTTCATGTAGAGCGTGCCGCCGCCGAGCGTGGCGGCGAGCAGCACGGCGCCGATCGCGGAGACGACCGGACGGCGACGCAGGAAGCCGCGCCGCTGTGGCGTGACCTCCGGCGAGACGGTTTCCGGCGGGGTCGGCTGCTTGCTTGCGGGGCGCTCCTGCGCGGGAGCCCGCGCGGTGACCTCCGGCCGCTCGGACGTGACGTTGGGCTCGTGTGCGGCCGGCGCCGAGGGCGGACCCTCGCTGCTCTCGTGCCCTTCCTGGTCGCGCTCCAAAACAGTGTCTTCGAACATGATGGCTGCTCCTGCTGTCAGGCGAGGTCTGCAAGGCCTTCGCAAAAGGGAACGATACCGTTCCGTTCTGTGCGACAAATAGTCTCGCGGCAGTGCAGCGTCAATAGAAACGGAACTGTACCGTTCTATTTACAACTAGATGTGATAGGGCTATATTGCCTGATGTTGCCGGCCGGACCGGCCCCCTGGAACCCGGGGAAGACTGATGACCACCAGTACCCTGAAGATGCCGCGGGCGCCCAAGACAAGGACGGCGACCAGGCCGGCCGAGGTGCGCGCCGGCCGGCCGCCGAAGGAATTGGCCGGCGAGGTCGATGCGCGCATCCTCGATGCCGCGCGCAAGGTGTTCCTTGAGCGCGGGTTCGAAGGCGCCAGCATCGACGAGATCGCCGAGGCCGCGCGCTCCGGCAAGCGCACCATCTATGCGCGCTTCCGCGACAAGCGGGCGCTGTTCACCGAGGTGGTGATGCGGGACATCCTGGCACGCATCGCGGAGTTCAAGGCGGACGCGCCGCTCGGCGCGACGGTGGAGGAGCGTCTCACCAGCGTCGCCTCGACCCTGCTGCACTGGGGCCTCGACGCCGACCGGATCGGCCTGATGCGGCTTGCCATCGCGGAGGCGCATCGCTTCCCGGATCTCGCCGCCACCGTCAACCGCAGGGCGCGCGCACTCGCCACCGAGCTCGGCGTTCACCTGCTGCGCGACCTGACGCAATCCGACGAGCTCGGCAAGCTGCCCGCCTTCGCGCCGGAGCACCTGCCGACCACGGCGCGTCTGTTCCTCGACATCATCGCGGTACCGATGCTGCTTCGGGCTCTGTACGAAGTCGACCTCAAGGCGCTCGATCCCGAGCTCGACGAGCACGTCGCGCGCGGCGTCGCGTTCTTCGTCGCGGGGTGCAGAAGTGGTTACCGGTTCGGCGCCGACTGATCCTGGCCGGTCCATTCAACCGGTTGTGAGCGCGGGCCGTTGCAACTTGGCCACAGATTGCAGAAAAGAATAAAATTCGAATGAGACATGCTGTCGCATTCCTTCCGCTCATGGCAGAGACGTGTATCGCTGGCTTGCAGCAACCGCAAGGGGAATGGAAGTGCGTCGTTTTGCAATCGTTGGGACTTGCCTGCTTTTGATTACGCAATTTGCGAACGCGGCGTCAGCCGCTGACCTGCCGGAGCGCAGTTGGACCAAGGCTCCGCCATTGGTGGCTCCCGCGTTCAACTGGTCCGGATTCTACGCCGGTGTGAATGTGGGCGGCGGCTGGTATGATGGTGGGGATATCGCGACCAGCAGCAATGTCAGTTCGCTCGTCCCGCCCGGCAACATCGTCCGTGTGCCCGTTTCGAACAGCAACCAGGCCGGTGTGACCGCTGGTGGACTGCTCGGATACAATTATCAGCTCGACAGGGTCGTCCTCGGCGCGGAAGCCGATTTCAACTATGTCGACGTGAAGTCCTCCAGAGGTGGAAGCACCACCGCCGCTTTCCCTGGCGGCGTGACGGGAAGCTTCAACATTGCGAACACCAGCAAGATCGACTGGTTCGGCACCGTGCGGGGTCGCATCGGCTTCGTGCCGACCGAGCGCCTGCTGATCTACGCGACAGGCGGTCTGGCCTATGGTGAAGCGAAGACCCACATCGCCAATTCGTCGGCCTTCTCCACAGGCCTCTCGCGGCTCTGGCTTGGCGACAATTCCGACGTCCGCGTCGGTTGGACCGCCGGCGGCGGCCTCGAATATGCCTTCACCAATAACTGGACGCTGCGCGGCGAATATCTCTATGTCGATCTCGGTAGCAGCGGCACGACGGCGACGTTCCAAGGCACGGATCCGCTGCAGAGCCAGATCCGTTACAATGCCAGCCGCGAGAACAGGTTCAGCGTTGCCCGCGCCGCGTTGAGCTACAAGTTCTGACACCGGCGCGAGCAAAGCGCTGCGTTCCCTCTCCCGCACGCGGGAGAGGTGAGGCGGCTATGCAACCCTCTCTCAAGCGTCAGCTCAGCCCGGCGCGCGCTCGACGGCGTGGCGCAGCCAGACCATGCCGCCTTCCAGCGTCTCGCAATGCGTGAGCCGGAGCGACTGCCCGGCGCCGGGGCGGTCGCCGTCCGGGCCGTGATAGTCGACGATGCTCTGCGATCCCGCAACGCCGTCGACCGCCGGATGGATCAACGTGCTGAACTCGTCGATCAGTCCCTGCTTGAGGAACGCGCCATTGATCCCGCCGCCGCCTTCGAGCAGCAGCGTCTTGGCGCCGAACAGCGTTGCGAGCTGCGCCACCGCGCTCGCCAGATCATCGCCCTTGTGGCCTGCAAAGATGTAGGACGCGCCGTCCTCGCGCAGCTCGACGAGATGGCTGTCCGAGACCTGTTCGCCGAGCACCGCGACGGCGTGATCGCCGCCGACATTGTCCTTGCCGAAATGCACGCGGCCCGACGGGTCGATGCCGACAGCGAGCTTGCGGCCGTCGCGGTTGCCGAGATGCGCCTCGCGTGGCAGCTTGGGCGCATTGGCGAATTGCCGCTCCGTCCCCTTGGCCATCTCGTTCATGGTGACGCGGCCGATGACCCATCCATCGGCATTGAAGCCGTCATGGATCCTCTCATAGTGTGAGCGCAACGCGTCGGCCGGGATGTCGGCGGCGGGCTTGGTGAAGCGGCTGGGATGAAGCCGGCCGTCGATCGACGTGCCCATGTGGCAGATGATGTGGGGTCGCATTGGCTCAACTCTTCGGTGGGGATGACGGCGCCGCAGGGGCGGGTGGGGCAAGTCCTGATCTAGAGAGCCGCGGACAGGTTCTCAACGCCGATAACGCAGCGGTGTTTCAGTTTTGCTTGTCTGTTTGAGCATGATCTCCGCGCAAACACGTCGCGCTTGTTGCGAGTCCATGTATCTCGCTGAGGTCGGTCTCCTTGCCGGGGCTGGAAGTGATCAGCGTATCAATGAGCGGCGGCATGCCCTTCGAGAAAGCGAAGCGGGAAGCCAAAGGTCAGGCCTGCGCGTATCTCGTCGACGGAGCGTCGATTCGTGAGGCCATGCCGAAACGCAACGTCGAGGCTTAGATTTTCGCGAACTTGCCAGATCAGGCCGATCAGGCCCGATACGGTTTCTTCCTTGCCAAACTCGTTCTCGTAGAATAATTCCGCGACCGGTCTGACCGTCCATTTCGACGGCCCTTCCAGAATGGCGCCGACAAAGACATCGCCGTGATGATCGCGGGTAAGCGCGGTTTCGGCGTTGAAGTGGATCGTGCCCCAATCCCATCGTTGCGAGACAATGCCAGCCAGGCTCGCGCCGACGCCTGATGTCCCGGTGCTGTCCGGAAGCAGGACGCCGAACTCGGTGGCAACGCTCGGCCCTGCCTTGTCCTGCAGGCTTCCGGGCACGACGACATGCTTGAGGAAGGCGCCGGCCGCCGTCAGGCTTGTCGGGCCGGTGGACGATAGCGGTGTTTCCCCCTGGCCCTCGAGAACGGCCTCCCAGTCCCTGCTCAGACCGTAGTTCAGGACAAAGGCCGGTGCGACGAGCGTCGTGCTTCCCGCATCGTGCAATCGCCCAGCGGGCTGTAGCTCGACCTCAACCTCTCCCGGAGCAGCGACCGCGGCATCGGTTCCGTCGAAGGGGCGATACGCCCACGCAAATGGAGACCACGCCGTCAAGCCGAGTACGATCACCCAACCCGATAAGAGGAACCGGTGGAGACGTCCTTGCAGGCACTGGCTCGGTGTAGACATACCCATGTCTCGTGGCCACGAGCTTAAGGGAGCGGGCGAAATATCCAGATCGCCGCCGGTTCGGTCGACGTTACGCGAGCGGCGACAAAGAGCCGATCCAGCTCCGGCGCGAAGAATGAAGTGCGCGCGCCTGGAGCGGTGGAGATGCGACCGCTCCGGTGGTAGGTGGCGCCGGTGACCTCAATCACGTCAATGAAGCCCGCTCCGCAACTCACGTAGACCCGGCCGCGGCTCGGGTCGGTGAACAGATCGTCAACGTCGCCGCAGGTTTCGATGGATGCTATTCGCTTGCCGTCGGCCATGGAGAAGATGGCGAGCTCGGCCGGGCTACGGAAGGCGACGAGAAGCCGGCGGTGATCGCGATCGATGGCCATCGCGAAGTTGCCGCCCTTGTCCATCGGCCAGCTGGTCACCTGCTTTCCGGATGCGCTGTCGATCACGGCGACCGCGTGGGTATCGGGCAAATTGACAAAGATTCGGCCGCCGTCGGGATCGATCTGGAAGCTCTCGGGATGTGCCTTGAGCGCGATATTTTCGATCTTTTTGCGCGTCGCATTGTCGAGCACCGCGAGGCCTCCGTCCCCGTAACCGACGATGACGTGCTTGGTTGACGGATCGATGCGGATATTGTCGGCGTCGCTTCCAAGGTCGAGGCCGCCTGTCGCTTCATAACTTTCTCCCTGGAAGAACTTGAGCGACCCGTCCCGCGCATTGGCAACGAATAGCGTGTCGCTGGACGGGTCGTAGCCAACGCCTTGCGGCTCTCTAAGCCCCGCGATTCTCTTGATCACGCTTCTTTTTGCCAGATCGACAATGCTGACCGTATCGTTTCCGAGTTCGGCCACGAACAGTCGCAGCCGCTTCGTATCGATCGCCATGTGGTCGATGCGTCCGCGCACATCGCCCAAGGCAATCTTGGCCTCAAATTGCAACACGCTGCCATCCGCCGCTCGGGAAGGCGCGGGACTGCTGGCCCATATGGCGAGGCACGCCGAAACGGCTGATACCCTCAGGAACGGACAAATCATAGCGTCCTCCCGGCGTCCGGTTAGTGCACCATCACCCAGCTCGGCTGCAGCCACGGATACGCGATCAGGCCGACGACCGCGGTCGCCGCGATCAGCAGCGGATTGCTCACCTTCCAGCGGAACAGGATGGCCAGCGAGACCATGCCGATCAGCGCTGTCAGCCAGTCGCCGATGGCGATCTTGCCGAGCAGGATGCAGGCGCCGAGGATGGTGCCGATCGCGGCTGCATAGGCGCCCTTCACAAAGCCCTGCACGTTGGCGTTGCCGCGATGCCGTGCCAGCAGCGGGGCAACGATCAGCACCAGCAGGAACGACGGCAGGAAAATGCCGATGGTGGAGACCAGCGAGCCCCAGAATCCCGCAACGAGGTAGCCGACAAAAGTCGCGGTGATCACCACTGGTCCCGGACTAATCATGCCGATCGCAACCGCGATGAGGAATTGCCGCTCATCGAGCCAACCATATTGCTGCACGAGCCCTTGCTCGAGGAACGGCACGATGACGAGGCCGCTGCCGAAGGTGAGCGAGCCGGCCTTGAGGAAGAACAGCAACAGCTTCGAGAGTGTGGACGCGCTTGCGACCGGCGCGATCGGGCCGGCGGCCGCCGGCACGATGGCAATTCCCGGCAGGATCGCAGGCGAGCGTTTGAACAGATTGCCGTAATAAACAATGCCCACGATGCCCGCGCCGATGAACAGCAGGGCGACCTCGGCCTGGAGGATGACCGTGACCGCCAGGCAAACCGCCGCGATCGCCCATTGCAGCCAGTCTTCCATGCCGAGCTTGGCAAGCCGGTAACAGGAGTGAAGGATGAGCGCGATCACGGCTGGACTGACACCGTAGAAGATCGCGGTGACCGGTTGGAGATCGCCAAGGTAGACGTACAGCGCTCCGAGCGAAGCCACGATGACGAAGTTGGGAAGGATGAAGCACCATCCACCGACCCAGGCGCCCCAGAAACCGCCGCGAAGCCAGGACACATAGATACCGACCTGGATCGCCAGCGGCCCCGGAAGCGATTGGCAGATGGCAATCGCTTCCTTCATCTCGGCCTTGGTCAGCCATTTCTTGCCGTCGACCAGTTCGCGCTCCATCTGCCCGACAAGCGCGACCGGGCCGCCGAAGCCGAGAAAGCCGAGGCGCAGGAAATACCGCGCCAGTTCCGCCAACTGGCTGCGCGGCGCGGGCGTTGGTGTCATTCCCGAAAGATCTCCCTGGAAAGAAATTTCACGCGTGTCTCCTCAAACTTCTTTCGAATATTGCTCATACAATCTGGCCGCGTTGTCCCAGCGGATGGCTTCCATGTAGATGTCGACATAGCGGGCGGCCGCGGCCCCGAAGTCCATCTGATAGGCATGCTCGTACATATCGAGCACCAGGACCGGACGGCCGCCGGCGAGCGTCGTCGTGTGGTCCGCAGCCCATTGGTTGACGAGCCGCTTGTCGCGGGGCGAGTAGGCGAGAATCACCCAACCCGAACCGCCGCCTTCCGCCTTGCCCATGGCCGCGAATTCGGTCCGCCAGCGCTCCATACTGCCGAAGTCGCGCGCGATCGCCTCGGCGAGCGCGCCGCCCGGTTTGCCCGTGCCGCCGAGCCCGTCGAAATAGACCTCATGCAGAATCATCGAGTTCGCTGCGATCAGCTCCTCGCGCTTCAGGCCGTTGATCACAAAGTTCGGTGCCTTGGCGAAGTCGAGTTCGGCAAGCTGCGTGCCGATGGCGTTGAGCCGCTTCACGGCGCCGACGTAGTTGTTCTCGTAGTGGCTGACGAGTATTTTCTCCGAGATGCCGCTGATCGATTTTGGATCGAACGGCATCGGCTTTGCCTGATAGGACATGGCTTTGGCTCCTGTCTGCGGGTTGGCTTCGGCCGCGGCGCGATTGGCGCCAAGCACGGTTGCAGATGCTGCGGCTACGCCAACCGCTGCGATGAAGTCCCGGCGTCCGGTGTCGATGGTCATCGGCTTCTCCCAATGTTGAACGGTTCTTGCTTCAGATCGCGGCTATTCCTTCGTGAGCCCGACGATGGTCGGGAATCCCGAGATGGTCTGCACCGAGATTTCGACGGGATCGCCGAAGCGGACGGCATTGAAGATCAAGCCGTCCTGAACCCTGAACGGCTCCGTTCTGCCCGCAGCCAGGCGTATCAGCAGCGTGTCGTTGCGTTCATCGACACAATCGACGACACCGCGCAGGGTTTGGGCCGCCGGCATTAGGACCGCAGCTGCATTCGCGTCGCCGGCAGCCGGAAGTCTTGCGGCCAGCTCGTCATAGGTCAGGGCACGGACGGGCACGGCGATGCTCGCGATCGTGAACGCTAGAATCAGGGAGAGATTTCGCTTCTGCATGGTCGTTCTCCTGGCCGTGTTGTGCTGCCCCAGGTTCTTCGGATGCGCGGCTGCCAGCTCAGATCACGCCCGCCGGCCGCGCGAGGACGAAGCTCGCAATGTCATGGCTTCACCTTGCTGGTCGGCCAGTTATGCGTCTCCCGGGTCGCGTCGCGGCACCAGCGATAGAAGGCGTCGTAGAGCAGCATGCCGGCGCTCAATTGTTCGAGGTCGTCGTCGAACATGCGCGACAGGCCGAGCGAGGCGGCGAGCAGCCCCGGCGCCTCCGGCGACAGATCGAGCCGCGCGGTATCCGCGGCCCGCACCATCGTCGCGAGTCGCTCCAGTGCGGGCGTCGACAGGCCGAACTCGCTGACCATCACGTCGAAGGTGCAGAGCTCGCCGCGATGGCTCCAGAACACGTTCTCGATATCGAACGGTGTGGCGTCGAAGCGTTCGGCAACGGCCCCGACCTCCGCCGACGCGACGAACAGGAACACGGCCGCCGGATCGACAAAGCGGCGGATCAGCCACGGGCAGGCGATGCGATCGATCTTCGGCCGCGATCGCGTCACCCAGACGGTGCGGCCGCGCCCGTCGCGTTTCGGAATCCTGTCGACAGGAACGGTCGGAAGCTCCGCGGCCGTCCAGGCGAGGTGGCCGCCCTCGAGAACTTCGGCAGCAATGTTGCCGCATCGGAGCCAGGCGGCGGT
>NZ_CANSMR010000025.1 GCF_947648125.1 uncultured Bradyrhizobium sp.
TGGTATCGGGCGAGACCGCAACCCGCGGCTCGGACGCATCGATTTCCTTGGCAACGGCGATCTTCACACTCACAGCACCACTCTTGAGAACCAACGAGGTCATTCACCAAATCAGCGACGCAAGCACGGTATTGCCCAGAAGATCGTCCTCGATCCCAAGGTGGCCGCCTGCGTCGAAGGAATTTCCAGCTTGCCAACGCCGACGCATCAATCGCGTGGCGTCTCGAGCCCAAAGGAGACAATTCCGCCGGACTTGAAGTCGGCGCACCGTTGCGCAAACTTGACGATCTCGGCGCGGGCCTTGCGATCCCGCACCCTCATGAACGACGCGAGAAGCACAAGGCATTCGTCGGAACTCACCTCGTCTCTCGCTCGCGCCGCACCGCCCACGAGATTCCCGTCGTTCCTGCTCACCTACCGTCATCCGCCCAAGTAGGCAGATCGCACGTGCTCATCGTCGATCAGATCCTTGCCGCTGCCGGAAAGAACGATCGAGCCGGTCTCCAGAAGATAGGCGTAGTCGCACATCTCGAGCGCCGAGTAGGCGTTCTGTTCGACCATCAAGACCGTCGTTCCGGATTTCCTGATGCCATCGATGATCGAGAACACCTGTTCGACGATGTTGGGCGCCAGGCCGAGCGATGGTTCGTCAAACATCATGAGCCTGGGCTTGGACATGATCGCGCGCCCGATCGCCAGCATCTGCTGCTCGCCGCCGGATAGTGTTCCCGCCACCTGATGCCGGCGCTCGGCCAATCGCGGAAACATCCCGAAGATCCGCTCCCGATCCGCCGCGATCTCCCGACGGTCGGACCGTAGATACGCGCCCATGTCGAGATTTTCGTCGACGGTCATGTCCGGGAATACTCGCCGCCCCTCAGGGCAATGGGCTATCCCCTTGCCCAGGATTTCCCGAGCCGAGCACCTCGTAATGTCATGCCCGTCGAACGTAATCCGTCCGGCGGCCGAAGGCAGGATTCCCGAGATCGCCCGCAACGTCGTGCTTTTGCCCGCACCGTTCGCTCCGATCAGAGCGACCAGCTGCCCCTGCCCGATCGACAAGGTGACGCCCTTGAGCGCTTCGACCTTGCCATACCGGCAAACAAGACCATTAATGTGC
Organism: uncultured Bradyrhizobium sp.; assembly: GCF_947648125.1. Taxonomy (GTDB): domain Bacteria; phylum Pseudomonadota; class Alphaproteobacteria; order Rhizobiales; family Xanthobacteraceae; genus Bradyrhizobium. The sequence continues at coordinate 1,121 of NZ_CANSMR010000025.1, forward strand.
AGCATGCCGGCTGGCTCCTTCACCCAGATAGGCACGAATGACCTCGGGATTGCCGCGGATCGCCGCAGGAGGCCCTTCGGCAATGATGCGGCCGTAGTTGAGCACGACAATGCGATCGGAGACGCCCATGACCATGGGCACATCGTGCTCCACCAGCAGGATCGACATGCCGCGGCCATGCAGCTTGTTGAGCAGCTCCATGAACCGGGCGGTTTCCGTCGCGTTCATGCCCGACACCGGCTCATCCAGCAGCAGCATCGACGGGTCTGTAGCAAGGGCAAGCGCGACGCCGAGCAAGCGCTGGTCGCCATAAGACAGCGACCCGGCGAGCTCGTCGGCACGGCGTGCGATCCCGACGATTTCGAGCAGCTCGTGCGCAAGATTCCTCAACTCCGCCTCGGCACGCCCTTCGCGCGGCAAGGCCAGCAGCGTATCCAGCAGTGTCGACCGGCTCCGTCGATGCAAGCCGATCATCACATTCTCGAAGACGGTCACGCTCTGGAACACGCTGGTACGCTGAAAGGTCCGCGCCAGGCCGAGCGAGGTGACTTCATGCGGCTTGAGGTTGCTGAGCGAGGTATTCTTGTAGCGCACCTCGCCCTTGGTCGGCCGCAGAAAGCCGGTGATGACGTTGAAGGCCGTCGTCTTGCCGGCGCCGTTCGGTCCGATCAGGCTGACAATCTCACCCTGGTTGACGACGAAGCTCATATCGGTGATCGCAATCAGTCCGCCGAAATGCACGGCGATATGTTCAACGGACAGAACTGGCTGCGGAGCGTTGGAGGGCATGGTGCTCATGGCGTGTCGTGCATCTTGGCTCGGAGAGGCTCCGGATCAACGCTGGTATTCGGCGCGGAGAACCACTTCTCGATGGCGGGGACGATCCCCTTCGGCAACACGAAGACGATGATGATCATCAGCAGGCCATAGAGGATCCACTGAATCTCGGGCGTGGCGAAAGAACGAGCGGCGACGGGAATGAAGCCGAAGATGAGGCCGCCAACGATGGGTCCCGCAAGAGTGCCCTTGCCGCCCGAGATCACCATGATCACCATCGTGACCGTGTAAAGGAACGCAAACACGTCGGGATCGATGATCTTGAGGTAATGGGCGTAGAGGCTGCCGGCGGCCCCCGCGATGCCGGCCGAAAAGATCGCGGCCAGCACCAAATAGCGGGTCACGTCGATGCCGACCGAGACCGCGAGCGACTCGTTCTCCTTGAGCGCAATCATTGCGCGCCCGACGCGAGAGTAAACCAGACGCTGGATGACGATGTAGGACACCACAAGGACGGCAAGCACGAGATAATAGTTGGATTGCTTGCTGTAGAAGTCGAGATAGCCAACTCCGGGGAATCCCAGCGTCATCGGCGGGATCGAGGTCAAGGCCAGCGGCCCTTGGGTCAACTCGACCCAGTTCAGCGCGACCAGCCGGACCACTTCCGCAAAGCTGATGGTCACGATGACGAAGTAGGCGCCCCGCACCTTGAAGGACAGCTTGCCGACGGCGTAGCCGCAGAGCGCCGCAACCAGGGTACCGATCACAAACCCGGTCCAGACCGGCCAGGGTTCGTGAACCACGCGGATACCGCCGATAAGCTCGACATCGAAGCCCAGCGACACGAGCGCGCTGGTGTAGGCTCCAATGCCAAAGAAGGCGACGTGACCAAGGCTCAGCTGTCCCGTGTACCCGAGCAGGAGATTGAGGCTCATCGCCGCTACAATCAGGATACCCGTCGTGATGAAGGCGTTCAGCAGATACGGATCCTGCAGCCAGAGCGGGACGGATACGAATGCTGCGAGCGCGATATAGGGGATCAGGCGCTTCATCCGATCCGCTCCGCGCGTGCAAAGAGGCCGGTCGGCTTGAAGAGGAGAACGACGATGATGATCAGAAAACCCATGGCATCGCGGTAGCCCGACGAAACGTATCCAGCGCCAAGTTCCTCGGCCAACGCCAACAAGAAGCCGCCGATGGTGGCCCCGCCAATGCTGCCGAGACCGCCCAGGATGACGATGGCGAAAGCCTTCAGCGAAGCAAGATTGCCCATTTGCGGGGAGATGACATAGACGGGTCCGAGCAATGCGCCCGCCGCTGCCGCGAGGCTCGAGCCGATCGCGAACGTTGCCATGTAGATGAACTGGATGTTGACGCCCATGAGCGAAGCAGCGTCGCGATCCTGGAAGGTGGCGCGCATCGCCTTTCCGAGTTTTGTGCGGTTGATCAGGAGATAGGACACTCCGATCAGGGCAAGGGCAGCGCAGAAGACGAACAGGCGCAACCAGGACACCGAAATCGAACCAATGACGAGCGGAAGCTCCGGAAACGGCGTCGAAACCGACTTGGCGACACCACCCCAGACGAACTGCTCGCCATTTTGCATCACGATCATGGCGCCGATCATGACCAGCATGGTCGTATCGATGTCCGCGCCACGCATCGGGCGCAGCAAGACGACCTCGATCAGCGCACCAGCAAAGCAGCCCAGGACGACCGCCACGATCAGCGCAAGGAAGAAATTCAGGCCGAGCATCACACCGACGAAATACAGCGCATAGGCCCCGAAGGAGTAAAGCTCACCGTGCGCGAAATTGACGACGCGCATGATGCCGAAGATGAGCGTGAGCCCAATCCCAAGCAGCGCGTAGGTGCTGCCCAGGATGAGCGTGTTGACGATGTGTTGCAGAAGCTCGGTCATGCTGATTTTTTCGGCCGGAAGACCGCTGATCCTCTCTTCAGAGCATGTTTAATGGGCGAGGCAATGCCAAGGCGCCACCAATTATGGTGGCGCCTTCTGCGATCGTCGAGCTCAGGAGCCCGACAGGACGATCTTTTCGTTCTCGATCTTGATCAGATAGAGGTTGGGCATGCTCTGGCCGCTTTCCTTGCCGGCCGGCCCCTGCTTCTGGAACTTGATCTGACCATTCAGGCCGGCAAAGTCGGTCGTCCATAGCGCGTCGGTGATCGCCGCGGGCTCTGCCTTGCCGGCCCGCTGGATCGCATTGGCGATCGTGCGAATACCGTCGTAGCCGCGGAAGCTTTCAGTCGCGCCTGCGATCGCATAGCCACGCTTTTTCCACTCGCCGAGGAAATACTTCGTTGCTGCCGGGTCCGGGGTCTTGTCCGGATACCAGGGCGCGAAGGTCGTCAAATGCATCGAGCCGTTCGCTGCGGCGCCGGCCTGCTCGATCAGCTGATCCGGGTTCTGCGAGCCGCCGGTGGTGACGATCCGCTTGGTGATGCCGAGCGCTGCGGCCTGCTTCAACACCAGGGTGAGCTGCTCGACCGCAGTCGTGACCATGATCGTGTCCGAGTCGGTTGCCTTGATCTTGGCAAGCTGAGCGCTCATGTCCTGGGCGGCTTGATCCATGATTTCGACGAGGCCGACCTGAATGTTCTGGGCCTTCATGATCTTGCCGAAGTCCTCGGCCGATCCACGTCCCCAGTCATTGTTGATGACCAGGAAGTCCGCCTTCTTGATGCCGAGTGACGGCATGATGGACTTGAACTCGGTCGCCTCGACCGACGACGGCGGCGAGATGCGGAAGATGTAGGAATTGCCCGACGTCGTGATCTTGCTCGAGGAAGAGGTCTCGACCACCATCGGGACCTTGTATTCCATGAGCTTCGGCATCACCGCGAGCGTCAGGCTCGAGCCCCAGGCGCCCATGATCACGGGCACCTTGTCGCCGGTGATCAACTTCTCGGCGACGGCCGCGGCCTCCGTCGGATTGCTCTTGTTGTCCTCGATGACCAGCTCGATCTTGCGACCGAGCAAGCCGCCCTTGGCGTTGATTTCGTCGGCGGCAATCTTTGCACCGTTGACGACATAGGTACCGGAAGCGGCGAACGGACCGGTGAGCGGCTCATTGACACCGATCTTGATGGTCTGTGCCGCGGCGCCCGTCGCCAATGCGGTCGACATTGCCGCGGCAAGGGCCGCGCCCGTAATCAATCCGTGTGCTCGCTTCATCTTTCCTCCTGTGCTCGCTTGAGCCATGCCTAGGGAACGAAACACCAGTGCAGCGCGCCAGCTTATGGGTGCTGGCCATTCGTCACCGCCGGGATGATCCTATCATCCTATTCTTAGTATCTTAAAGATACTTCTAATCTGTCGTCAAGCAGGCGCCCTGCTCTATTTTTGTTTTCGCAGTGCCCTCATTTGACGCAGCAGCTCATCATTTGCGCGATTGCTTTCGCCTAGACCAATTTCGAAACTCCTTCGACGGACACGATGCCGCGCGTGCCGATCAAGCGTTCGCCAAATTCGCTTCCTTATTGAACTCGATGGTGAGTTGGTCCCATTCGCCCAGGCTGTCCTGAATTTTGCTCCAGAAGGACTGGGAGCGGCGCCGCTCAAAATCGGCAACTGAAACGCCTTGCTGCTCGACCCAGGTGTAGTAGCCGAGGTTAAAGACGGCGCGGCGCGAAAGCTCCGTCAGCTCGACGACATTGTCGGAGGCGGCGCCGAGCAGGCAGGCGCCGAAGATTTCGGCGGCGTTCACCTGATCAAGGCCACGCCCGTAATGCTTCTCTTCGAACTGCCTGCGTTCGCTGCCGTACATGGAAGCACTGTCCGTCGCCACGGTGACGACGGCCTTTTCGGGCCCGTAATTCATCTGCTTTGCCAGCTTGATCGAGGCGATGATGTTGGCGAGCCCGGAGATTCCGACATGGTCAAAGGCGCGCACCAGCGCCGGTTCGAGACCGCGGCGCGTCTCGAGATAATCCCGGCCCGCCTTCGAGCCGAACAGCAGGTTGAGCTGGTCCGTGGTTCGGTCCGAGACCCCGACAACGAAGTCGAGGTTCATGACATTGTGAATGAGCGGGATGTGCTTGTCGCCGATCCCCTGAATGTTGTGCTCACCATAGCCATTGTTGAGCATCGTCGGACACTCGAGCGCCTCGACGGCAACGACCTTCGAGCCCCAGCGTGTCTTGAGAAAATCACCCGCGGCGATTGTCCCCGACGATCCGGTTGCCGAGACGAAGGCCGCCAATTCGTGGTTATCGTCCTGATTGAACGCCTTGAAGGCATCTTCCGCCGCGCGCCCCGTGCATTCATAGTGGATGAGATAGTTCGAGAACGACGAGAACTGGTTGAGAATGACGTTGCTGTCGTCCCGCCTGAGCTCCGCGCACTTGTCGTAGATCTCCTTGACGTTGCTCTCGGTGCCGGGTGTCCGGATGATGTCGGCCGGATCCGTCACCCACTTCTCGAGCCATTCGAAGCGCTCGCGGCTCATCCCTTCGGGTAGAACGGCAACGCCGCGACAGCCGAGGATCCGTGAAACGGCGACACCGCCACGACAGTAATTGCCGGTGGAAGGCCAAACAGCCTTCTGTTTAGATGGATCGAACCGCCCGGTCACGAGCTGCTCGATCAAGGCGGCATATGCCGGCAGGACCTTGTGCGCGCCGATCATCGGGAAGCGATTGCCGAGCAGCACGATGATCTTGGCATCGACGCCGGTGATCTCCTTTGGCAGCACGATATAGCCCGGCACCAGGTCCCTGCCTCTGCGGTTTTCCGCATTGTACCAGTGCATGCGCCAGAGGTTCGCGGCGCTCGGCTCATCCGGTCCGATCGCCGCGATGTCCTCCCACACCTTGGCCGACGGAAGCGGTGGATGCGCGAGCTGAGAAAAGGTCGGCAGCGTCAGGTTAAGTTTGCGCGCTTGCGCCGCGGCTTGCCGCCAACCTTTCCTGTCGACAACATTCGGCTCGATTACAAACGCCATTTTCAAACATCCCTGTTGGAGAGTTCTCTGCTCTCGCGGCCTTCCGGGTCCTTTAGCACCCCGCGGATCGTATACCCGTGCTGGTCTGCCGCTCGCGGACCGCGTCAAATGAGCGCTGCCTCCGGACGTCGTCCGCGACGCCGTACGTCGTCGTGCGCTGACGCGGCACACGGCCTGCCGAAATGATGATCGACTCGAGCTCCTGCGGTGTCATTTCCTGGCCGTGCGACGCACCGGCCGACCGCGAAATGCTCTCATCCATCAGCGTGCCGCCGAGGTCGTTGACGCCAGCCGAAAGGCAGTGCCGCAGTCCCTCCGGTCCCATCTTGACCCAGGACGCCTGGATATTGGTGATGTGTGGATTGAGGACGAGGCGCGACACCGCATGCATCAGGACCGCCTCGCGGAATGTCGGGCCCGGACGCGCCCGGCCCTTGAGATAGATCGGCGCTTCCATGTGGACGAACGGCAACGGTACGAGCTCGGTAAATCCGCCAGTCTCCGCCTGCAAGCGTCGCAGCCGGAGCAGATGCCGCGCCCAATGGTCGTAGCGCTCGATATGGCCGAACATGATGGTGGCCGTCGATCGGAGCCCGATCGAATGTGCCGTGCGCATGACGTCGAGCCACTGCTGGGTCCTGATCTTGTCCGCGCAGAGCGTCTCGCGCACCCCGTCGTCGAGGATTTCAGCAGCCGTTCCGGGCAGGGTACCCAAGCCGGCCGCCTTCAGCTCCTGCAGGAACTCCGCAACAGAAATGCCAAGGGTATGCGCCCCTTGATGGATCTCGAGCGGCGAGAACGCATGGAGATGCATGGCCGGGACGGCGCCCTTCACGGCCCGACAGACATCCAGATACTTCTGCCCTGTGTAGGAGGGATGGATGCCGCCCTGCATGCACACCTCCGAGGCGCCGCGGTCCCAGGCCTCGGTGACCCGCTGCGCGACTTCGGACATCTCGAGGTCGTAGGGCCGGCCGCGCAGATTCTCGCTCATTTTCCCCTTCGAGAAGGCGCAGAACTGGCATTTGAAGGAGCAGATGTTGGTGTAGTTGATGTTGCGGCATACGACGTAAGACACCACGTCGCCGTTGACGCTGCTCCGCAATTCGTCGGCCGCCCGGCAAATGCTGGCAAAGTCGCGCTCGTGGGAGCGGAACAGCCTGACAATCTCGCCTTCCGAAAGCTCATCGCCGCGCTGGGCCCTGGCAATGACGGACGTGACCTCGCTGCCATGCACTCCGCGCGGTGCGGATTTCAGCCATCCGAGCTCGCGCGACGGAACCCCGCCGATGTGGCCGGGATGCCAGTCATCGCTGCGAGGAAATCCGTCCCCATCGATGCGATCGAGGACCGACTTCAAAAGCTTGTTGTCGAGCCAGCGCGAGGGATAGCGTGCGAAGCCCGGATAGATCGGCAACCGCTTCTCGAGCCGCTTGCCGGTTGACCGCGTTGCAGCGTCCAGGAGCCGCAGATGCGGCCATGGTGCTTCGGGATTGACGTGGTCCGGCGTGACAGGCGAAACGCCACCCCAATCGTTGATCCCTGCCGCAACGACGCGCCCCAGTGCTGCCGGGCTGAGGTTCGGCGGCGCCTGAATGTTCATCTCAGGCTCGAAGATCAAGCGGGCGACAGCGATGGTCCAGAGATGATCGCCCACGGAAGGCGCCGGCGCATTGGCCATGCGCGTCCCAACCTTTGGCCGGAAGTTCTGGATGATGATCTCCTGCAGATGCCCATGCGCATCATTCAGGTCCCGCAAGGCCAGCAATGCATCGATCCGTTCGGCCCTGGTCTCCCCGATACCGATCAGGATTCCGGATGTGAACGGAATGGCCTGCTCACCGGCAGTCTTGATTGTCTGAAGCCTGACGGCCGGCACCTTGTCCGGCGATCCGAAGTGGGGGCCGCCCTTCGCGCAGAGCCGATCAGACGCGGACTCCAGCATGATCCCCTGCGAGACCGATACCTTGCGCAGCATCGCAAGGTCGAGCTCGCTCATGATCCCGGGATTGACGTGAGGGAGCAGGCCGGTCTGCTCGAAGACGGCCCGGGCGACTTCGGCGAGATATGACAGCGAGGATTCGTGGCCGAGCCTGGTCAGCTCCTCACGCGCGACGCGATAACGAAGCTCGGGCTTGTCGCCGAGCGTAAATAACGCCTCGTGACAGCCAGCTTCCTTGCCGGCCTTGGCGATCGAGACCGCCTCCTCGACCGAGAGATACGGCTTCACGTTCGAACGCGGCGCGTGGGCGAACGTGCAGTAGTGACAGACATCGCGACAAAGCTGGGTGAGCGGGATGAACACCTTGGGCGAATAGGTGATGACATCGCCGTGTGCGGCATCCCTTCGCTTGGCGGCGGCCGTCAGGAGTTCGTCGATGTCAGCAACATCGATAAGCTCGTAGGCTTCGCTTCGGGACAGGCGGCGGTCGAACGAGAGATTCAAGACGGACGTCATCAGAACAGCCTCACGGGAACGGGATGGTCGTCGATGCCGAAGCGCTCGGCGATTTTGAGCTCATCAAGAAACGAACCAGTCGTTCCGAGGTTCTGCGACGAGATCAGATACGGACCAAAGTCGATTGGGCAGTCGATGTCCTTGCCAATGCCATGGGACTTGAACACGCTGCAGCTCAGTCGCCGCTGTCGCGCCAGGGCGCGGTGCGCGCGGAAGCTCTCTTCGCCAAATCGAGGCTCCAGCATGTCGGGCGACCGCATCGCCAGAGCATTTGTGCCACCGTCGTAAAGCGCAGGTACCAGCACGATCGGCGTGTGATCTAGCAACCGGATGACGTGTTCGAAGTCCTCCGGACGGGCGAACGGAATATCGGCGGGCACAACAAGAACCCGTCGCTCGTAAGGTTGGAACGCATCGAGGCCACGCTGCACCGCGGCATTAACGCCGGTCTCGGCCTCATCAAAGATCATGGCCGCGCCAAAGCGCTTGGCGATCGCAAACGCTTCCGGGTCGGCGCTCACCACAGCGATGCCGGCCAGCGAGCGCGTATCCCGCAGGTTTCCGAGAACATCGCACAACATGGCTTGCGCCAGCTTTGTGCGCTCGGTCGCCACCAGGATGTCACCCAGCCTGCTCTTTGCTTGACTGAACCGTTTGACAGGCACGAGGGCCCAGGTTTCGGAATCGTCCATCGCTTCGCTCAGCTTTTTAGTCGATCGAGAAATCGGAGACACTCGCGTGCCAACTGAACGCGCTCATCCTTCGAGCGCATGATCGTGTTCCTCACATCCACGGGAATGCCGATCGCATCGGCGTCGGCCTGGTCTTCGCGATCCATCACCAGACCATCGAGGAAGCCATAGTGCCTGACGATCGAGGCGCAGTTTGTCGCGACGCCGAGTTCGTTCATGATCTTTGCGGTCGGTCCCTTGATGGCGCGGCCGCCGACCAGCGGCGAGACGGCAACGATGGGGGCCTTGGTCGCATCCAGGGCCGCCCGGATACCGGGTACAGCCAGGATCGGATCGATGCTGAGATACGGATTCGACGGACAGACAATGATGGCATCAGCCGCGCCGATCGCCTCCAATGCGGCGCTGGTCGCCGTTCCACCGCTGGGGCTCTGGAATTCGATCTTCCTGACCTCAGGCCGCGCCTGCAGCTCGACGAAATAGCGTTGAAACGCGAGCTTCTGGTCGGCCGTCACGACGATCGTCGCAAACGGATCGTCGGTCATCGGCAAGATGCTCGCTTCAATGCCGAGATACGATGCAATCCCGCCCGTGAAATCGGTCAAGGTTACGCCGGCGCTCAGCGCGCGCGAGCGCAAGACGTGCATGGCAAGATCACGGTCTCCCAAACGAAACCACGTCTCGCCCTTCAGGCCGCCGAGCGCCTCCATGAAATTCCAGCTTTCGCCGGCTCGTCCCCAACCACGCTCTTCATCGGCAAGTTCGCCAAGGGTATAAACGACGGTGTCGATGTCCGGCGAGATCGCGAGACCGAGATGCTCGAAGTCGTCGCCTGTGTTGACGATGACGGCGAGCTTGGCGCCCAGCAAGCGATTGAGACCATAGGCAAGCTTGGCGCCGCCGACCCCGCCGCAAAGCGCAACAACGTTGAGGTCAGCGCCACTCATCGAAACATGTCCTGGCTCTTGGGTCGCGCGAGCGCGGCCGCGGGGGAGGCCGCTCCATCAAGCGTCAGGCCACGGACAAGAATGATCGGCATCCCCTCGCCCGCTTGTCCCATCAGGAGCGAAGCGGCGCCGGCGATCTCATCGGCGATGGCAACCTCAGTGACGCGCATCGCCCGGCCGAACATGTCTGGGACGCCGATTTGACTCAACAGTGAGGGAATGCCGGCAGCGCCGATCGCCACGCCGACGACACCATTGCGCCAGGGACGGCCAAAGCTGTCGTTGATGATGATTCCAAGATTGAGGTCGCCGGCTGCGTCCAGCGTGAGCTTCAGCTTCTGCGCTGATCCGTCGGGATCTTTGGGCAGCAACAGAACGCGCTCTTCGCCTTCACGGTGCTCGATGTTCGATTGATCGATGCCGGCGTTGGCCATGACGAAGCCGAGCCGATGCGCGGCGATGACGACGTTCGGTCGTGTCTTGACGACTTCGGTGGATTCGCGCAGCACGACCTCAAGGAAACGCGGGTCCTTGCCGACCGTCGCCGCGAGTTCGAGCGCCTCCGGGGAAGGCTCGACGTCGCTCAACCGAACGTACCGCCCTTCGGATTTCGAGACGATTTTCTGCGCAATGACAAGGATGTCACCCCGCTGCAGCTCGAGAGACATCCCGGCGAGGCCCTGCCTGACGAGCGCGGCAAGATCCTCGCCCGGCTCGACGCGCCGAATGTCCTGCAGGGCGATGTATTCGACTCGCGTCCCCACAGGCATGGATCAGACACCTGGGCTCGCGGACAGACCGGTGATACGGATGCCGGCGCCGGGCACCTTGTAGCGCCGATTGATCCCGATCAGCACGGATGTGAGCGCCTCGGCCGCAGCCGAGTTTGCCAGCACGCCGCCGTCGATACCGGCGGATGCGACTTCGTTCGCGAGACCGATGACGACGTCGCGCGCCGCCTTGTCGTCGCCGAAGACCAGAACGTCGCAATCCGCCCGGTTGCCCTGATGCAGCTTGGTCGCGCCCACATTGTGGAAGGCGGAGACGACCCGCACGCCGGGTCCCAGCAACTGCTGCGCGATCTGCGCGGCCGAACCGGCGGATGGAAGCTGGACGACGGACACTTTCGGCGGCACCAGCGGCACCGCGGCATCCACGACGATCTTGCCTTGAACCACGTCCTTGACTTCGTTCAGCGTCGCATCATGGCTCGCGAACGGCACGGCAACGACGACGATGTCGGCAGCCCGGGCGGCGGCGGAATTGTCGTCGCCCGCGACATCGCCGGTCATGGTCTGGGCCGCGCTCCTGGCCTTCTCCGCAGAGCGTGAACCGAGAATGACTTTGTAACCGGCCGCAAGCCAGCATTTTGCGAGGCCGGATCCCAAGTCACCGGTTCCTCCAAGGATGGCAATCGTCGGTTTCGTGTTCATGTCTCGGTGGCCTTTCCAGGATTAGTCGAGGGGCATTTCAGTGAGCGGCACGAGCTTGACGCCGGCCTTCTCGAGGCCCTCCCGCACCGCACGGGCCGTGGCGACGCCCGTGGGCTCGTCGCCATGGACGCACAGCGAGTGGACCTTGCATTTGATCTTCTTGCCGTTGCGGGAGGTGATGGTGTTGTTCAACACCATATCGAGCACCTGCCGGGTGGCGACCGCCGCGTCCTTGATGACCGAGCCCGCGATCTTGCGCGATGTCAGATTGCCGTCGTCGTCGTACTGGCGATCGCAGAAGCCTTCGATTGCGACGGGAAGGCCGAGCTTGCGGCCGGCCTTCTCCATCTCCGACCCCGCGAGAGCCACATAGATGATGCGCGGATCGACGGCCTTGATGGCGCGGCCGATCGCAAGCGCATATTCGGCGTCTTCGGCGGCCATGTTGTTGAGCGCGCCATGCGGCTTGAGGTGGGTGACCCGTTCGCCTTCGTAGGCCGCCATCGCCTGCAGCGCGCCGATCTGGTAGGCGACCATGTATTCGAGGTCATCGGGGCGCATATCGATGCGCCGACGCCCGAAGCCCCAGAGATCGTTGAAACCCGGATGAGCACCGATCGTCACGCCGAGGCGCTTGGCTTCGCGCACAACGTTGCGCATCACCCGCGGGTCACCGGCGTGAAAGCCGCAGGCGATATTGGCCGATCCGATGATCTTGAGGATCCCGGCATCGTCACCGACGTCATAGGCGCCGAACCCTTCGGCCATGTCGGCGTTCAAGTTGATCGATATGGTCATCCGTCACCTCGTCTGCTTGACCTATAACGTCCTATCATTAGCAAGACAATCCCTTTTGCAAACAATTTTTCCCGCTTTTCCGAAGATCGCTTTGGAGCGACGACAGCAGGTGGCCGCCTCACGAGAACCGTATTGAACCATCATCCCAATGATAGTATGTATCCCCAATCCTGGCAAGCTACGCTGCCCGATGACGACACGTCCGATCAGCGGCAGCGGGTCCCACCAAACAACCCATCGCGAAGGCCGGTTCGAATGTTCCTGTCGAATACAAGTTCATCTCACGACCAACCGCTCGACCCGGCGGATGCCGCCACGCTCGCGCGTGAAGAAGCCAACGAAGTCGAGCGCTTTCTCAGCTTTCGACCGAACCACGCGGAAACGCCGCTGCGATCGCTGCCGGCGCTCGCCCGCGAATTCGAGGTGAAGTCCATCCACATCAAGGACGAATCGCATCGGCTCGGCCTCGGCAGCTTCAAGGCACTGGGCGGATCCTACGCCGTCGTCAGGCTACTGCTGGAGCATGCCGGCAACAAGCTGGGCCGCGCGGTGGATATCAGCGAGATCGGGACACCCGCCATACGCGAGATCGCGCGCGGCCTGACGGTCGGCTGCGCCACTGATGGAAATCATGGACGATCGGTCGCGGCCGGCGCGCAGATGGTGGGAGCCAAGGCGGTCATTTTCGTGCATTCCGGGGTCACGGATGAGCGCGTGCAGGCGATTGCCCGCTTCGGCGCGGAAATCGTGCGGGTGCCCGGCACCTACGACGATTCCGTCGCGGTCGCCGACAAGGTCTGCCAGGATAATCATTGGATCGTCGTCTCGGATACGTCCTGGCCCGGCTATGAGCGCATCCCCGGACTGGTCATGCAGGGCTATACGGCGATGCTGAACGAGATCCTCCGGCAGCAGCCGGAGGCGCCCACCCACGTCTTCATCCAAGCCGGCGTCGGCGGCCTCGCGGCCGCGGTCGCCGGTTACTTTGATGTCGTCTTCGGCAAGAGCCGGCCGACATTCGTGGTCGTCGAGCCCGAACGGGCTGCCTGCCTCTATCAAAGCGCCATCGCGGGCGCGCCGATCAAGATCGCCCATGGTGAGCCGACGATCATGGCGATGCTCGAATGCTACGAGCCATCTCTAGTGGCCTGGCGCATCCTGTCGCGGAAGGCGGACGCGTTCATGATGGTCGGCGAAGAAGGTGCCGCGGCAGCGATGCGCCGGCTCGCACACCCGACAGGCGACGATCCTGCCATTGTGGCCGGCGAAAGCGGCGCTGCCGGATTGGCTGGCCTTTGGCGCGCCGCCAAGAGCAGCACCGCGCGTGAATCGCTGGGCTTGAACCAGGCATCGCGCGTGCTGCTGATCAACACCGAAGGTGCGACCGACCAGAAGCGCTACACGGAAATCGTGGGCGCTTCGCCGGCCAGTATCCTCGCCTAGAGCATTTTCGGTTCTGATTACATCAGAACCGAAGCTCTAGATTCTTGTTTTGACGCGTTTTCTTCACGCGAACCGGTCGCCACTTCGCTCGAAAACGCTCTAGCGCGGATCAGGAGCGGGCTTCCCGCCCGCTCCTTCGTCAGGCCTTCGTTCGCTTCTTCGATTTTTCGAGAAGATCGGAACGCAGCGCGAAGCAACTCCGATGATAGTGGATGTTCGCGACATAGACGGCGATGTCGTTGCTGTCGACCAGCACCAAGCGGCAATCGGCCGTTGGTTCGCCGAGGCCGATCTTGAGCAGCTCGGCCGTTTCGGGATCGGCCACGCCGATCGTCACAACCTGATGAGCATGGGCGAGCGTGATGTCGTCCATCTCCATGATCTTCGTCAGCGCGGCCGTGTGGGTGAAGCGCTTGCGGTCTTTGAGATAGAGGTTGCGCGCCAGATGGAGGTTGACGACCGAAAACGGCTCGTCCTCATTGTATTGCACGCTTCTGAGAAAGGCGTAGCTGGCGGCGGGCTGCCCTTCATGCGCAGCGAGCCGGGGCGGCTCCGCGTTCTCCTCGACATAGACGCGCTTGAGGACGTTGTTCCTGACGGAATCGACCATCGACTCGAAATCATTGGCCAGGTTCAGCCAGTGACGATTCTTGGGTCTTCCGGACACGAACGTCCCGCGTCCCTGCTGCGCGTCGAGGAGACCTTCGTTCCGCAACATCTCGATCGCCTGCCGGACCGTAACGCGCGCGACGCCGAATTCGGTTTCGAGCTCCTCGATGGTCGAGATCTTGTCGCCCTCTTGCCATTGCCCGGACTCGACCCGCTGACGCATGACCGATGCGACCTGCACGTAGAGGGGGACCCGGCTGCGCTCGTAGTTTGGGACTAGCTTATTCATGATAGTAAGATAGTCCATTTCATCGCTAAAGGCGAGTTTTATCGCCGAACAACTAGGATCGTCGCAACAGCCATCGCAACGCCCGCCTCACATAGTCCAACGCCATCGATCGCATGAGCGCGCCGGCGTCGAATTCCCTGACCATGGCCGGCTCGCCCTCGCCTCCTCCCGATCGATGGGAGAGCCGCGTCTCCAGGTTCTGGACAAAAACAGCGATGATTCGTCCGGCCACGTCCTGGATCAAGCCGGAGCGGCTGAACTGCGCCAGGGCCCCGGTCAAGGTGAAGCCAATGCTGAGATCGACCCTGGTTTGGTTCTCCACGTCACCCGGCTTGACGGCATAACCGATCAGACCGCGGGTTGAGGAGTTGCTGCGCTTGTCCTTGCCTGCGCCGACAATCGTGCCCGTGCGGGTCGCATCATCGCGCGTCACATCGGCGATGCCTTGAAATTCGGCAGAGATCGGCCCGACCTTGATCTTGATCTGGCCGTCGACGTGACCGTCGACCGGCTCTCCGGCCAACGATGCACCCGGCAGGCAGGCGGCGACCGCGCCGATGTCGGAGAAGAAATTCCAGACGTCATCGACCGGATGCCCGACGGTGAAGCTCTGCGTGAAGGTCGTTTGCGGCTTCCAGCTCGTATCCCTGAGCGAGGCCGCCGCTGCCGGAGCTTCGGCCTTTTTCACAGTTGGTGCGGCGTTTGCCTTGGGCCGAGCCGCAGCCGCGGTCACCGCAGTCACATTGCCGGAGCCCGAGGGTCCAAGACGCGTCCGGTTTCCGTTTGGAATCGCCGCGATCCCTCGTCGCCTGCGGTCTGCGATTACACTTTGAATGGCGCGGACGATGCCGACATAGCCGGTGCAGCGACAAAGGTTTCCGCTCATGGCCACGCGGATATCGCGCTCGCTGGGGTCCTGCATGCGCAGCACGACATCGCGCGCCGACACGACCATCCCCGGCGTGCAATAGCCGCATTGAAGGCCGTGTTCCCGTGTGAACGCCGCACGCAATTCGCGCGTGATCTCGTCGTCGTCGAGCCCCTCGATCGTCGTGACTTCGGCTTTCTGGCAAGCCAACGCGAAGGTGATGCAGGAGCGCGTCGGCACGCCATCGACAAGCAGTGTGCATGCACCGCAGACGCCGTGCTCGCAGCCCAGATGGGTGCCGGTCAGATTGAGCTTCTCGCGGAGAAAGTCCGCAAGATGCGTCCGCGGCTGGATCTCCGCGCTGACGGCGCTCCCGTTGACATTGAGGTTGCAGGTGCTCATTGCGGCCGTGCCTGCTCGATCGCGCGGCGCAGCGCGGCGACATGGGTTTGCTTGTCCAGGGGATCGACCATCCCTGCCTTCTCCAGAATCTCGCCGACGGCCCCGCGGTCGAAACTGTCGCTCAGCCGCGGAGCGCGGCCGTCGCCGATCACATTGCCTGCCTTGGCAATGACGATCGGACGGCTCTCCGTCGCGCCGATCACCGCACGGCTGACGCCACGATCGGGGTCGGTCATGAACGCGCCGATCGCGTGGGCAAATTCGCCCGTCTTGCGGCAGCTCTTGTAATAGCCCCAGCGCGCCGATTTGCTCAGTCGCGGCACCACGACGCGAACGAGAACTTCGCCGGGGCGCAGGTCGGCTTCAAGCGCGCTCACCATGTAGTCCTCAACAGCCACGGTCCGCTCACCGGCTGGGCCCCGCAGCACGACTTTCGCGCCGACCGCGGCGAGGATCGAATGCCAGTCGGCCGACGGATCGGCATGCGTCAAGCTTCCGCCGATGGTGCCGCGATTGCGCACCGCGCGATATGCAATGCCGTTGGCCACCGTCGGCAGCGCGCCGCGCGTGACGTCAGTGACGCGGAGATCCTCGATATCGGCATGGGTGACGCAAGCCCCGATCGAGATTTCGTCGGCCCCGTCACTGAAGCAACGCAGCTCTTCGATCCCGGTCAGGTCGACGATCAGATCGGGCTGCACGAGCCTGAGATTCAACATCGGCCCGAGCGACTGGCTCCCGGCCATCATCTTGACGGTTCTGCTGTCGTCCGCGATGAGCCTGATCACCGCATCGACCGCATCGGGGCGCACATAGTCGAAATTGACTGGTTTCACGCCGGCAACCCTTCCGCCAGTTCGGGCGCCTTCGCCTTGCGGCGCTCGGCTGCGGACTGGATGGCCTCGAGAACGCGCCGTGGCGTCATCGGTGTGTGCAAGACCTGGGCACCGAGAGGCCGCAAGGCGTCGTTGACCGCATTGCCGATCGCTCCCGGAGGCGCAATGGCGCCGCCCTCGCCGATGCCTTTGACACCGAACTCCGTATACGGCGCCAACGTCTCCATGTGGCCAAGCTTGGGCGCCGGCACCTCGGTCGGGCCCGGCAACAGATAATCGGCAAAGGTCGATGCGAGCGGCTGCCCCGACGTATCAAAATTCATTTCCTCATACATTGCGGTGCCGATGCCTTGCGCCAGCCCGCCATAGATTTGTCCGTCGACGACCATGGGGTTGATCAGCTGGCCGCCGTCCTCGACGACCACGTAGTCGATCAGCTCGATATCGCCCAGCTCCGGATCGACGGCGACCACCGCGATATGGGTCGCATAGCTGAACGTGCCGGAATCACGCGCCGGCTTGTAGCCGATGGTGACCTCGAGGCCTCTTGGATCAACAGTTGCCGGCAGATCCTGCGGCCTGCGATACCAGGTGTGCGCAATTTCATCGATCTTCACGCTGTTGGACGGACCAACGACCGCGCCGTTCTCGAGCTTGACGTTCTCGACTTCGGTCTGCAGCAGATGCGCGCCAATGCCCTTGATGAGCTTGGCGAGTTCACGCGAGGCGGTCGCAACGGCGCCGCCGGACATCACCGCGCAGCGTGATCCCCAGCTGCCCGTCGAGTAAGGCGTGTACTCGGTGTCGCCGTGAACCAGCTTGATGCGCGCGATGTCGATGCCAAGGATCTCGTGCGCAACCTGCGGAAGCGTGGTCTCCATGCTCTGACCATGCGAATGCGCGCCGATGCGCAGCTCGAGGCCGCCGTCGGGGGTCATGCGGGCGGTCGCCTGTTCGTGTCCCGGAACCATCGGGATGCCCCAGCCCGCGTAGACCGACGTGCCATGCGCGCCCTGCTCGCAATAGACTGATAGCCCGACCCCGATCAAACGACCGTCCGGCTCGCCCTTTTTCTGGCGCGCGCGGAGACCGGCCAAATCGATCTTCGCCAGAGCCTGCCGCAGCGATTCCGGATAATTTCCGCTGTCGAAATGCTTCTTCGTGATGTTGTCGAACGGCATCTGCTCCGGCCGCACCAGGTTCTTGAGCCTTACCTCGTACGGCTCGAGACCGCATTCGTGTGCGATCGCGTCCATCATCAGTTCGATCGCGTAGCAAACGCCGGTGCGGGCAACGCCGCGGTAAGGGAGGATCGGGCACTTGTTGGTGGAGACCGACCAGGTGCGGCAGCGATAGGACGGGAAATCGTACGGCCCGGGCAGGATGCTGGCGATCTGCGCAGCCTCCAGGCATGCCGAAAACGGATAGGACGAATAGGCGCCGGAATCGACCGAGGCCTCGCACTCGACACCGCGCAGTTTCCCGTCGCGATCGGCATAGACGGTGATGTTATAGTGATGCTCGCGGCAATTCGCGCCCGCCGTCAAATGCTCGCGGCGATCCTCGATCCAGCGCACCGGATAGCCACAGCGCATGGCGAGCCAACCGAGACAAACATCCTCCGTCAGCACGATGCCCTTGTAGCCGAAACCGCCACCGACATCGGGCGAGACGATGCGGATCTTCAGCTGTTCGAGATTGAGGCACTCCGACAGGCCGTTGCGCACGATGTGCGGTTGCTGATTGCCGGTGTAGAGGACGAGCTGGTCCATCCGCTTGTGCCAGACGGCAACCGTGCCGCGGCCTTCCATCGGCGCCATGCTCTGCCGCGCAGTCGATATCTCGCGCGTGATCTTGATTGGAGCGTCGTAGGCCGCCTCCATGTTGATGTCGACAAGCGTCTCGAGGAAGACATTGTCGCCCCACTCCTCGTGCACCAGGGCCGAGTCCGGACGCCGCGCCAGCAGCATGTCATGCACGGCCGGCAGTTCCTCGAAATCAACCTCGACGGCAGCCGCAATGTCCTCGGCCTCCGCGCGGGTATCGGCGACGCACATCGCGATCAATTCGCCGACTTGTCGGACCTTCTCGAACGCGAGGATCGGCTGATCGGACGGCTTGAAGCCTGGCAATCCGGACACAGCGCGAATCGGGCGCGTATCGGCCGCGATATCCGACGCGATGAAGACGCTGCCGCGAAGATGCGCCGGGATACGAATGTCCTTGATGCGCGCATGTGCAAGCGGGCTACGGACGAACGCAACGTCGCGCATGCCGGGCAAACGAATATCGCCGACATATTCGCCCCGCCCGCGAAGAAAACGATCATCTTCCTTCCGGGCAATCGAAGCTCCAACGCCCTGCTTTCCCACTCCGCGCCCTCTCTTATCGTCCGCGTCCGGAGCGATCGACTGCTCGAACCAGATTCATTCTATTATCGCAATGATAGCATCATTACGATTGAGCGTCGAGTCTCGAGACCCCTCCCGCGTGCGACAATAGCGAGTTCGCACCACCGACGCCGCCAAAAAAAGGGGCCCAAACCATGGCCCCCTTTCCGATCGATCCGGCCCTTTGATTACTTGGCTGGGACGGAATTGCACCAGTCGTAGATGCTGAGCGCCATGACCTTGATGGCCGTCAGATAATCATCGATCGAGACATACTCGTCGTTCGCATGCATGACCGCCGTCGAACCAGGTCCGAAGATCACGGTTGGCGTATTCGCGTACTTGTTCAAGAACCTTGTGTCCGCTGCGCCCTGGCGCCCCGAGATCGTGGGCTTCTTGCCGGTCACCTCCGTATAGACGTCGCAGACGGTCTGCACGATCGGATGCTGAACCGGAATCTCCGAGGCCTCGGCGTCGTAGCCGACGAACTTCACCACGGGAGGATGGTCCTTCATCCAGGGGTCCTGGGCCGCAACTTCGGCGATCTTCTTGACGAGGCTCTGCTTGACGCCCTCGTGGTCCTCGCTCGGCACCGTACCGATCGATCCCTTCAGAACGGCGCTCGCCGGGAAGGCGCTCGGATAGTTACCGGCCTGGAAGCTGCCGATGATGCAAGGCAAGGAGTCAATGGCACTCGGGTAAAGCGCGTGCTTGACGTTCGCCACGCGCTCGTCTTCCAGCTCCTGCACGGCTTTTACGATCTTGTTGCCGAGCTCGATGGCGCTGATGCCGAGGTAACGCTGCTGGATACCGGCGGGTTTGCCTTCGATATCGATCTGGAACCAGATGCGCCCGATGCAGGCCGGCTGCACGAACAAATCGCTGGTTTCGCCGGAAATGCCGGCATCCGCCTTGTATCCGCGGATGACGGTGTCGAGCGTGCCGTGTCCGCTGACTTCCTCGTCGATCACGATGTTGATCATGACATCGCCCTTCGGCGTGAGCCCAAGCTCCTTCAAGTACTGGACTGCGAGCACGTGGCTGGCAACGCCGCTCTTCATGTCGCACGAACCGCGGCCGTAGATGCGCCCGTTCTTGATCGAGGCCGACCACGGATTGTCGCTCCATCCCTCGCCGTTGCCGACCGGGATCACGTCGGTGTGGCCGTTGAGAAGCAGCGAGCGGCCGCCGCCGGTGCCCTTCAGGGTCGCGACGATGTTGGGGCGATTCTCATAGCCGCGGTCAACCGGGCGATAGCCGGGATGCTTCTTCAGCTCCTCCCAATTGGTTTCCCACATGTCGACCTCAAGACCGATCTCGGTCAGATAGCCGTGCATGTGCTTTTGGATCGCGGCTTCGTCGCCGGTCACGCTCGGGATCGCGACCATATCCTGGAGGAACTTGATCGCGTGATCTTTCGAAGCGTCGACCTTGTCGATAATCTTCTTGCGTACGGGGTCAGTCATCTGCTTGTCGCCTGTGTTGAGCGTTTCCGGGCTGGTTACTTGGCGCGCAGGCGTGGGATGATCTCACGCGCAATGGTCTCGACCTGGTCCGCCTGATACTTGTACGGGACGAAGATGATCTTCTGGACGCCCAGCGCAATGTGTTCGCGCAGCTGGGCGACGCACTCATCGACCGAGCCCATGATGGCGCTCTCGCGGCTGCAATCGCTGTGAGCCGGGAAATCCCACTCCTTGTTGAGCCAGTCCATCATGTCGGCTTCGACCGCCTGCCGTGACTTGCCGATCATGATCGGCAACTGCGAGGCGTTCTTCAAAGTCGACGGATCCTTGCCGCCCTCCTTGGCGAAGTTGATGATCTTGTCCCAGGACTTCTTGAAGTCGGCAGGACGATAGAAGTAGGTGAGCCAGCCATCCCCGTTCAAGGCGGCGCGCTTCAGCACGGGATCGGCGTATCCGCCGATCAGCAGCGGAATTTGCGGCTGCGCCGGCTTGGGGTACATCACCGCCTTGGAAATGTTGTGGCGCATGTATTCGCCCGAAACCGACTCTTCGGTCCACAGCCGGCGCATGATCTCAAGATTCTCATCCATGATCTTGCCGCGCTTCTCGAAGGGAATGCCGAGCGCGTCGAACTCGCGCTTGTACCATCCGGACGCCATGCCCATGATCAGACGGCCCTCGGACAGCTGATCCATGCTCGAGAGCTGCTTGGCGAGCGCCACGGCGTTGCGGAGCGGCAGAACCAGGATGCCGGTACCCATCTTGATCCGCTTCGTGCGCGCGGCGATGCCCGTCAGGGTCGTCAAGGAGTCGATGATCGGGAAGTTCGGATCCACGCCGAGAAGCATGTGATCCCAGACCCAGACCGAATCGTAGCCGAGCTCCTCAACCCGAACGCCATACTCGACGAGCGCCCGGGCGTTGGGCATTTCGGGATAAGCGGTGAAGTTGCGCGCGGCAATACCAAACGTGTTGGCGAGCGTGGTCATCAATAGATCTCCGGACTTGGTGTAGCTTTAAGCGGTGAAGAGACGGTCGGGATCGAGCATCCGCAGCGTCTCGAGTTCGTGATCGGTCGGCGGCGACGTGACGTGGAGCTTCTCGTCGAAGTCGAGCCTGAAACCGGTATTGTCCTGCACTTCCTCGCGGCTGACGCCGGGATTGAGCGCCAGCACCTTGATGCGCCGGGTCCTGTCGTCGAAGCCGAACACGGCGAGCTCGGTGATCACGCGCCACATGCCGCCGCTGGGCAGGCCGGAGTCGCGCCGGCTGGTGCCGCCGCGGATGAATCCGGGGCTGGTGATGAAGTCGACCTTTTCGACGAAGCGCCGCTTCTCGTGCTTCATCGCGACGATCATGTTGGTCAGGCTGGAGATGTCGTTGCCGCCGCCGGTACCCGGCAGGCGCGTCTTCGGCTTCGCCGGATCGCCGATGAACGACGAGTTCAGATTGCCGAACTGATCGATCTGGGCGCCGCCCATGAAGCCGACATCGACGTAGCCGCGCTGGAGCAGCAGCAGGACATCGGCGCTGCCGAGAACCATGTTGGCGCGCTTGGTGCAGCGCTGGTCGTTGGTCGATGGCGGCAGTTTGCCCGGCTCGACGAAGGCGCCGACCACGCCGCCCTCGAACAGAATGGTCAGAGCCGGACAGCGGGTGCGCTGGGCCAGGGTTGCAGCGAGCAGCGGCACGCCGATGCCGGCGAAGACCACCTGCCCGTCCTGCAGCTGGCGCGCGCTCAAGATCGCGAGAATTTCGCTTGCGGTGTAGCGCTGCGCCTCAGTCATTATAGATGCTCCTGCCCTTCTGCGTTGCCTCCAACACCTCATCCATGCCGATCAGCGAGAGATATTCGTTCCAGGACTTCGGGCTGTAAAAATAGCGGTCGAGATATTCCTGCATGCCCTTCACGGGATCCGCGTTGACCTGCGCGACATAGGTTTCCATGTGCCGCATCATCGGCTCGTAGAGGCCGTAGCACTCGTGCGGCGCCGATCCGTAGGGAACCTCGACCACGGCATCGACGCAGAAGAACGGGATCTTCGTCTGGTCCGGCGCGCGCCGAATCTGGTCGTTCGAGACGATCCGCTCGGTCGTAAGGATCACGCTGTTGGCGGCGAGCGCGAGATCGATGTCCATGAATTGCAGGCCGTCGATCTGGGCGTTGCCGTAGGGGTCGCAACGCTGAACGTGGATCAGCGCGACGTCGGGGTTGAGTGCGGGAACCAGTAGCAGCTTCTCGCCGGTGAACGGACAGTCGATCTGCTTGGCTTCGGGACGCTGACCGACGATATCCGACCCCAACATGGCGCGGGTCGGCAGGAACGGAACGCCCATGCCGCCGGCGCGAAAGCGCATGCCGACGGCCATGTGGCTCCATTCCTCATAGCGCTTGCCGCCATTTTCCACGTGATGCCGCATCACCTTGGACAGGCCCCAGAGAATCCCCTGGGCGAACCAGCTGGTGACGACGTGGTTCGCGATGCCGGATCCGAACACGAGGTCGCCGTCCGTCGAGACGATGCAGCGCGAGATCGAAAGATCCTTGCGATGCTGGCGGATCAGCTCCCAGAGCATCGCCATCGGCGTGCGGGACATGGTTGACCCGCCAATACCCACTTTCATGCCATCTTGGACGAAGCCTGCCGCTTCCTCGAGCGACACCACCTTCTCGCGCAGGCTTCGGTCGCGCTGCGCCATCTTCTCTCTGAGCCGCGTGTACGGCTCCACCAGGGTATCCGGCAAAACATCCTCCTTGTCGGCAACCGGCAGCGGCTGAGGAGCGAACCGCAGGCCCTTCCTGCCAATTGGATCTATCGTACTAATGTTAGTCCCATGCGTCTAGAAGAATTTTCGCACCGGCTTAATCGTGACGGAATTCGGCTTGAGCGCTTGAAAGGCGCCACGGCATCATTTGCGCCGCTTGGCGATCGCAAGCCTGTTAGTCGAGCATAAGGACCATGAACCTATAGATAGGATGTCCCGCCGAACATCACGGTGCTTGGCACAAATCATGCTTATGCAAATCATGCTTATGAGCGTGGCGGCACTTTCGAAAGCATCGCTATGCAGCGCCTGCTTCTACAGCGATCACTCGGCTGCCACGGCCGCGTGGTGCGGCAGCGGACGCAGCGGCGTCAACGAGAACCAATAAGAAAGGATGGACCGTGGAGCATTATCTTACCTCGACACCAGATCATCTTCATTGGGGACTGTGGAATGGCCGGCTCAGTCCCGTCATCAGAATTGCGTCTGGTGATCGGGTGACGATCGAGACGCTATCGGCCGAGCCGGATGAAGCACTCGATCTCGTGAGCGACCTGGTCGGACCGCTTGGTCGCAGCGACATCCTCGCGTCCCACGGAGCCGCACCGCGGCTATTGACCGGCCCGATCCATGTCGAGGGCGCCGAACCGGGTGACGTGCTCGAGGTTCGTGTTCTCGATGTCCGCCTGCGATCGGACTGGGGTTGGAACATGAGAGCACCGACGAGCGCTGCGCCGGAAACGTCATTGGACTTTTGCTGCCAGCATGTCGCGCTCGATCGCGCGCGCAATATCGCGCGCCTGCCCTGGGGACAGGAGCTGAGATTATCGCCGTGCTTCGGCAACTTTGGTGTCGCGCCGCCGGCGAACTGGGACCCCCGCAAGCCGAACGAAGCGAATGGTTTCAGCGGGCGCATCGACAACAGGGATCTCGGCGTCGGATGCACCGCCTATTTGCCAGTTTTCGTCGCAGGCGCATTGTTCTCGGCGGGGCATGGCCACGCGTTGCTTGACGATGGAAATGCGCTGCTCTCCGCCATCGAAACCGCGCTCGCCGGCACGTTCGAATTTCGCATTCGCCGCAATCTGCA
Source organism: uncultured Bradyrhizobium sp. (assembly GCF_947648125.1). Lineage (GTDB taxonomy): Bacteria > Pseudomonadota > Alphaproteobacteria > Rhizobiales > Xanthobacteraceae > Bradyrhizobium. The sequence goes on from NZ_CANSMR010000025.1 coordinate 25,349, forward strand.
TCTTGCGACCCCTCGGGTCGAGACCACATCCGCGTCGGTCAGCCCATCGATCGTCAATGCGCATGCACCGCAAGTCCGCAGCCAACGCACGAACTAATGCTGCACGCCGCGCACAGCGCCTTGGTTCATCGTTCATGGCGGCTCAGCACCGCGCGCGATGACACCACCATCTATTGCTGCTGCAGCGCCCGATCAACGATGGCCACGGCTTCCGGAGGAGCCTTGGCCTTCCATGTTGCGATTGGTGCCGACGCAGCTTGTTTGAGCGCGGCGAGAACAGGAGCCGGCGCCGGCTCTGCGATCTGAACCCCGTTGGCACGCATGCGCGCGTAATTCTCGGCGGTACGATTGGCCAGAAGCTCGAACTGGCTTTGTTCCGTCTCGACAGCCACCTGCATCACCTGGCGTTGGACCGCTTCCGGGAGCGCATCAAAGGCATCGGTCCTTACAAAGGCAATCGAGATCGGGATCGCGTAGTTGATCGCAGTGAAATAGGTCAGATCCTGCCAGAGCTTTCGGCCGGCCCCGCCGTCGCCCGACGTCAGGATGGCATTCAGCGCATGGCTCCTTACCCTGGCGATTGCCTCATTGAACGGAAGATACTCCGCCGTTGCGCCGACCGCACGCATCACCTCGGCCGAATTGTAGTCATACGTCCGCGCGGTAATGGAGCGCAGATCCGCCGGCGTCGAGATTGGCTGGATACTCCAGAGGCCGGTGGACGGCCAAATGGTGATGTACAGGAGCTTGAGGCCGCGCGCGGCCAATGCCTTCTCATAGAGTGGCCGCGCGCGCTCATTGATGGTCCGCGCCGCCTCGATGGATTGGACAACAAACGGCAGCGACGGCAGACCGAACACCGGATCGGACGCTTCGAGCGGCCCCGCGAATGCGTCGCCACCGGCAATCCGCCCCTCCTGGGCCGCACGCAACATTTCGCCGGAGCTGATCTTCAACTCGTTGTCGAACGCATTGCGGACCGTAACATATCCATTGGTCTGCGCGGACACGAGCTCCGCGAATTTTGCCAAGCCGACACCCGAGATATTACTTTGAGGATATTCCGTCGCCATTTGCCACGCCACTTGAGCGGACGCAGGCAGGCTGAAGAGAACCGTCGACGCGATGAGAAGCGCCGCCGCCATGACAGAGCGTAAGCCTGCCCGGTTGATCGACGAAGGCAAGGCAGAATCCGAATTGAGCACCGGAATGTCCCGCAAGCACAGTTTGACTTCGATCAGTCTTGCCTATGCTGACGGGGCCGTCAAATGGCGCAGCCATCTGCGGCTCGTCGCGCGCTCGTTCCGTTCAATCGGAGCCGGGCTTCTCGCCTCTCTGCACATGCCTTCCTAGATATAACTCTCAAACGCGAGCCGCTGCGCCGGTGTCAAATGCAGGCCATGCTTGGTGCGTCGATCCAGGAAATCGGCCGATCTCCTGGCCCACTCCTTGTCGCGAAGATACACCGCTTCGCATTCATAGAAATCGCCGCCGAAATGACGGCCCAGATCGACCGAGGCGCGGGCCGAACTCAGCAGCTCGCGCGCACGCGTCCCGTAGAGACGGGCATAGTGATGGATGAGCCGTTGCGGCAGATCGGGATAGTCGCGCGCCAGCCCCTTCGAGAAATCATCGAAGCTGCCGCCGATATCGCCGCCCGGCAGCGGCCGATGCGCGGTCCAGGCCGGCGACAGCTTCGGAAACCACGGCGCGAGGCGCTGCATCGCCTGCTCCGCTAACCGGCGGTACGTCGTGATCTTGCCGCCGAAGATCGAGAGCAACGGCGGCGCATCCTGCGCGCCGTGAACCTCGAACACATAGTCGCGCGTCACGGCCGACGGATTGTCGGCGTTGTCGTCGTAGAGCGGCCGGACGCCGGAGAACGCGTGCACGATCTCGCCCGGCTGCGGCGGCGTCCGGAAATAGCGGCGCAGCACCTGCAGCAGATAATCTGTCTCGTCCTCGCTGATCACGACGTCCTCGGCGCGGCCGTGATAGGGAATGTCGGTGGTGCCGATCAGCGCGAGATCGTTCTCATAGGGGTTGACGAAAATGACCCGGCGGTCGCTGTTTTGCAGCAGATAGGCCTGCGGCCCGTCCCAGAATTTCGGCACCACGATATGGCTGCCCTTGACCAGCCGCACGCTCTGGGCAGAGTTCAGCCCCGCCACGCCCTGGATGACATCCTGCACCCATGGCCCGGCGGCGTTGACTAGCGCACGCGACCGCACGATTTGCGCCGTGCCGTCATCGCCCTGCATCTCGAGCAGCCAGACCTCGCCGTCGCGGCGCGCACGCACCGCCCGTGTGCGCGGCAGGATGCAGGCGCCGTTCTGCGCTGCATCGATCAGATTGAGGATCACCAGCCTGCTGTCATCGACCCAGCAATCCGAATATTCGAAGCCTCGCCGGAATTGCTGCTGCAGCGGCGCGCCTTCGGGGGCCCGCGACAAATCCAGACTGCGGCTCGCGGGCAGCTGCTTGCGGCCGCCGAGATGGTCGTAGAGCAGCAGCCCGGTACGGACCAGCCAGGCCGGCCGCTGCTCCGGCGAATGCGGCAGCACGAAGCGCATCGGCCAGATGATATGGGGCGCGGACGCGAGCAGCACCTCGCGCTCGATCAGCGCCTCGCGCACCAGGCGGAACTCGTAATATTCGAGATAGCGCAGCCCGCCATGGATCAGCTTCCCCGAGCGCGACGAAGTCCCTTCGGCGAAATCGTCCTTCTCGCAGAGCAGCACCTTCAGTCCACGGCCGGCGGCATCGCGGGCGATGCCGGCGCCGTTGATGCCGCCACCGATGACCGCGATATCGACCAGCCCGTGATCCCTGCCTGCGACCGGCGCAGTGCCCGTCATCGTTTGCCGCTACGCCGTTTCTCGGCGCGGCGCGGCGCCGCCTTTGCCGTCGCACGGGCCTTGCTCGGCTTTGGCGCCTGCAAGCCGTAGGTGGAGAAGCCCTTCGCGGTGTCGGCGATCTCCTCGTCGCTCAGGATGATCCGCGAGTCGAGCGCAAGCGAGAGATAGTATTGCCGCGCGATGGTCTCGAGCTCGACTGCGAGCCACATCGCCTTGTCGAGATTGGCGCCGAGCGCGATCATGCCGTGGTTGGCGAGCAGGCAGCCGTTGCGGCCTTCCAGCGCGGCGATCGCATGATCCGAAAGCTCCTTGGTGCCGTAGCGCGCGTAGCCGGCGCAGCGGATGTCGGTGCCGCCAAATGCCGCCATCATGTAGTGGCAGGCAGGGATTGGCTTCCGCGCTATCGCGAGCACGGTCGCATAGGTCGAGTGGGTATGGACGATGGCGTCGACATCGGGCCGGGCGCGCGTGATGTCGAGATGGAAGCGCCATTCCGTGGACGGCTGCAGCGGCCCCTCCCACGTGCCATAGTCGCCCTCGAGCGGCATCGACGCGATCATCTCCGGCTTCATCGAATCATACGGGGTCGCCGAGGGCGTGATCAGCATCCTGTCCTTGTAGCGGGCGGAGATGTTGCCTGATGTCCCCTGGTTGAGACCCGACGCATTCATCCATCGGCACTTGGCGATGATCGCCTCGCGCAATTGTCGTTCCTCACGGGTCATACGGACTGCCTTTCTCTTCAGCACAGATTGCGTCTTCAGCACGGATTGCGTGGCGGCTCGCCGGCCAGGAAGCGGCGAACCTCTTCGGCCGCCTGCTCGGCAGCCTCGGTGACGGTACGCACGGAGGCGCCGGCGATATGCGGCGTCAGCGTGACGTTGGGAAGCTGCAAGAGCGGCCAGTCCGCCGGGACCGGCTCGACCGCGAACGTATCGAGCATGGCGCCACCGAGATGCCCCGATGCCAGCGCATCATGCAATGCTTCGTAATCGACCAGCGGGCCGCGCGCGGTGTTGATCAGGAACGCGCCCTGCTTGATTTGCGCCAGCGCGTCGCGCCCGATGAAGCGGGTGGTCTCGGGCGTCACCCGCGCATGCAGCGTGACGACATCGGCGCGGCCAAGCAATTCGCCGAGCGCGACATGCTCGACGCCGTCATTGCGGTCCTGGGCGCTGAGCTGGACATAGGGATCGGCGACCAGGATCCTGCAGCCGAAGGCCTTCAGCAGCTTGACCACGCGGCTGCCGATCGCGCCGTAGCCGACAATGCCGACCGTCATCTCGCCGAGCTCGCGCCCGGTGCGGTCGGCGCGATAGAGATCGCCGCGCCACTCCCCGCCGCGCAGTGCCTCATGGCCGCTGCGGATCAGCCGCGTCTCGGCGAGAATCGCGCCGATGGTGAACTCCGCCACCGCGCTCGCATTGCGGCCGGGCGTATTGACCACCAGCACGTTGTGGTCACGCGCCGCCTGCATGTCGATGTTGACCGGACCGCCCCGCGACACCGCGACGAACTTCAGATTCGGCAACCGCTCCAGCATCGACCGCGAGATCGGCGCCAGGTGCGTGACGAGCAGCTCAGCATCGCCGATAAAACCGATGATCTCGTCAGGCTGCCCCATGAATTCCTTCAGGCCATCGAGCTTCGAGCCGGCATAGCCGTGCTCCATCGGCTCGTCCGGCCAGGGCTGCTCTAGCGTGCGGAGATCGACGCCATTGCCGCAGGCTGCCCGGATATGCTCGGCGAACACCGAGGGCAGCATGAAGCGGTCGCCGATGATGGCGATGGACTTAGACATGGTCGCCTCCGGCGCGCAGCGCGGCGAGTTGCTTCCAGACCGGCCGCGACGCCAGCCTTGCATCGAGATAGGTCGGAAAGATGCTGGCGTAGCGCTTCGCCAGCGCAGCGTCAGGCGATTGCGGCGCGCTCAGATGCGGCGCAACCCACTGCTCGGCGCAGGCGCGCATGTCGGGATAGGCATCGATGGTGACGGCAGCGATCATCGCCACGCCTGCGGCGCCGGCCTCGCCGCGGCTACAGATCCGGACGTCGCAATCCAGCGCGGCACCGAGGATGGCGCCAAGCGCACGGCTCTTCGCCGCGCCGCCCGTGATCCTGACGTCGCGCGGCAGCGACCCCATCGCGGCGTAGCAATCCCGTGCAGCGAAAGCCAAGCCCTCCATCACGCCGCGCATCAAATCTCCATAGCGGTGACGCGAGCGCAGGCCGAAGAATTGTGCGCTGGCCTCATGCGAGACGAACGGACCACGCTCGCCCGCATCGGAGATGAACGGATGGAACAGCACTTCGCCGGGCCTGGCCCGCAGCACCTGGTCATCGAGCCGGCGGATCAGTTCGGCGCGCGTGCGCGTCACGCCCTCCGCCGCCAGCAAGTCGCATGCGAGGTCGAGCATCCAGTCGATGTTCAGCGTCGCCGCCATGTTGGACTGCATCTGGGCATAGTGACCCGGCACCGGGAACGGCATGGTGTAGCCGGTTGCTTCCCGATTCAGCGTCACCGCATCTGCGCTCGACACCAGCCGCATATGCATGCCGGTCGAGCCGATGATCGTGCAGCCGACATCGGGTGACGGATCGTAGAGCCCGGCACCGAGCGCATTGCAGATCACGTCCACATAGCCAAGGCAGACCGGCACGCCTTCCGGCAGGCCAATCTCGATCGCGGCGGCTGTGGTGAGCGGATGCGTCATCACCGCCCCGTCAACCACCGGCGGGAACAGGCGCGTCAGGTCGGCGATACCGATCAACCGCGCGGTCTCCGCATCGAAGCCCCGCTTGCGGAAATCGCCGCAGGAGAAGGTGGCCTCCGACGGATCGGTTGCGCGCTCGCCGGTGAGCAGGAAGTAGAGCCAGTCCTTGCAATGGAAGGCCGTTGTCGCGCTGGCAATCGTGTCGGGCCTGTGCGCCTGCAGCCACGCCAGTTGCGGCCCCTGCTGGCAGGCGTTGAGCCCGGAGCCGGTGCGGCGGTAGAGCGGCGTGTTGCGCTCGCTGGCGCGAATCTCTTCGACCAGCCGGCCGGCGCGCGAGTCAAGCCACAGCAGCGCCGGTGCCACCGGCCGGCCGTCGTCATCGATCAGCCAGGTGCCGTCGCCCTGCCCGGTCACCGCAATCGCCGCGATCCGCGCGGACAAGTCAGGCACCGACTTTGCCAGCGCACGAATGACCGCGACCGTATCGGTCCAGGTCCGTGCCATGTCCTGCTCGACATGGCCGCCGACGAGGCTGCCATACGCATTCGGCTGCGAGACATCGGCAAGCTGCTCGCCGGTGAGCGTAAACGCTACTGCCTTGATCAGCGAGGTACCGGCATCGATGCCGATGATGACGTCGCGGCTTGCGGAAGCGGTCATCGTCAGGACACCTCCGCATGGCGAATGCAGGTTCCGTCGCGGCCGAAGATGTGCAGGTGACGCGGCTCCAGCGCGAACGGGACACTATCGCCCGGCCGCGCGGCGACCCGCCCCGGCATCACCGCGATCAGCATGCGGCCACCGCAATCGCCGGCGACATGCGACTGATCGCCGAGCCACTGGTTGGAGACGACCTTAACCCTGACGTCGCCGGTTCCAACCGCGATCTTCTGCGGACGAATGCCGATCCGCACCTGCGGCGTGCTGGCGAGTGCCTGCACAGCCGCGCTATCGAGTCCAGCGCCATCGATATCGAAACGCATATCCGTTCCGACCGACAGGCGGTAACCGCCATCGGACCGCGCCACCTCCGCGTCGAGCAGGTTCATCGGCGGCTCGCCGATGAAGCTCGCCACGAACAGATTGGCGGGCCGACCCTTCAATTCCTTTTCGCTGGCGAACTGCTGCAGCACGCCGCCTTCCATCACCGCGATACGGTCGGCCAGCGCGCTGGCCTCGGTCTGGTCGTGGGTGACGAAGATCGCGGTCATGCCGCGCTCGGCGAGCAGGCTCTTGATCCGGCCGCGTAGCACCGCGCGCAGCTGCGGTTCGAGCTGCCCCATCGGCTCGTCGAGCAGATAGAGATCGGCATCGCGCACCAGCGCCCGCGCCAGCGACACGCGCTGCTGCTGGCCGCCGGAGATCGCGCGCGGATAGCTGTCGAGGATGTCCTCGATCTCGACCAGGCGGGCAATCTCGTCGACACGACGCACCACCTCGCCGCGGGGCAGCTGGGTGGATTTCAGCGCGAACGCGATGTTCTCGCGGACCGTGAGCGGCGGATAAAGCGAGTAGCCCTCGAAGGCCATCGCGACCTTGCGCCGTGCCGGCGGCAGCTCGTGAATCCGGCGCCCGCCGAGCGCAATCGATCCGGCCGAGACGTCCTCGAACCCCGCGATCATGCGCAAGGTCGAGGTCTTGCCACAGCCTGACGATCCCAACAGCGCGACGATCTCGCCCTTTTCGACCGCCATGTCGAGCGCACGCACGGCATGCACCGGCGGCTTGCCGCGGCTGCGATAGACCTTGTCGATGCCTCGAAGCTCGAGCATGTCCATGACCATCCGCTCCTATGCCGCCTTGAGCCGGTGCGACGGCCCGATCCGGAGCCCGGTCGCGCGATCGAACAGCATCGCCGCATCGGGCGCGAAGCGGACGAACACGGTGTCGTCGGCCGTGCCTTGCGGCGCATCCGGCGACAACGCCGCCAGCCATTCGGTCCCGTCGGCAAGACGGAGCAGCAGCACCGCTTTCTCGTGCATCGGCGTGATCGCGAGAATGCGCGCCGGGATGGCGTCGTCCGTGGATGCCGACGAGACCGCGAGATCCTCCGGCCGGACGCCAAGCCAGCATGCACCGGCAGGCGCGGCGCCATCTGCAGCGCCGAGCCGCATCCTGGCGCCGGTGACCACGGCCGACAGCATGCCATGCTCTGCGACCGGCGAAACCTCGGCGAGGTTGATGGTCGGATCGCCGAACAGTCGCGCGACCGCGACCGACGCGGGCTGGGCATAGATATCGGCGGGTGTCGCGACCTGCGCGAGCCGGCCATCGATCAAGACCGCAATGCGGTCGGCGATCGCCATTGCCTCGCGGTAATCCTGGGTCACGTAGAGCACCGCGGCGGTCCCGCGCCGCAGCAGGTTCGGCAGCTCGAGCCGCATCTCGTAGCGCAGCTTGGCGTCGACGTTGCGCAAGGGATCATCCAGCAGCAGCACATCCGGATTGCCGATCAGCGCCCGCGCCAGCGCGGTCCGCTGCTTCTGTCCGTTCGACAATTCACGCGGCGTATGGCTGAGCACGTGCTCGATCTTGAGCAGCTTGCTGATTGCAGCAACACGGCCTGCGACATCGCCGCCGCCGGCCCTGGCGCGCAGGCCGCTCGCGATGTTGTCGCGGGCGGTCATGTGCGGGAACAGAGCGAAGTTCTGGAAAGCCATGCCGATCCCGCGCCGCTCGGGCGGCGCGCCGACGACCGAGCGGCCGCCGACCAGGATGTCGCCGTCGTCGGGCTCGAACATGCCCGCGATCATGCGCAACAACACGGTCTTGCCGCTGCCGGACGGTCCGAACACCGCCACGATCTCGCCGGGCTCGACGGCCAGCGACAATCCATCGGCGGGCCGTGCCGCACCGAATGCCTTGCTCACCGAATTGATCTCGAGACGTGCCATCCGGTCAGCCTTTCACCGCGCCGAGCGACAGACCCTCGACCAGGTAGCGCTGCGCATAGAGTGCGAGCAACAGGGTCGGTGTCACCGACAACACGATCGCCGCGGCGATCTGGCCATACTGGATTCCCGACGCGGTGACGAAGGCGAGCGCGCCGACCGTCACCGGCTGCTTGTCGGCGGAGGCCAGGATCAGAGCGAAGACGAAATTGTTCCAGCAGAAGATAAACGACAGCAGCCCGGCCGCGGCGATCCCCGGTCCCGCCAGCGGCACCGCGATCCGGGTGAAGGCTTCGCGCCAGGAATGCCCGGCCAGCCGGTAGGCGTGCTCGATATCAGGGCTGATATCCTCGAAATAGCCGCGCACGATCCACAGGATCAATGGCAGCGCGATCAACTGATAGACCCAGACGATACCGAAGTAGGTGTCGTTGAGGCCGAGCTCCTGGTAGTACAGCGACAGCGGCAGCAGCACGAGCAGCGGCGGCGCGAAGCGGAACGAGAGCAGCGTGAACGCGATGGTCTCGCCGAGACGGAACTTGAAGCGCGCAAAGGCATAGGCGGCTGGCACGCCGAGCAGCAGCGCCAGCAGCACCGCCGCGCTCGACAGCACGACGCTGTTGAAGAGGTTGCGCATGAAGGAGATCTGCAGATTGCCGGCTGCGGTGCGCAGCTGGCCGGAGATCAGTGCCTCGTAGTTCGCCAGCGTCGGCTCGAACAGGATCCGCGGCGGAATCCTTAAGATCTGATCGTTGCTCTGGAACGACATCAGGAAGATCCAGACGATCGGAAACATGAAGAAGATCAGGATCAGCGAGAGCGCCACGCCGCGGAAGATACGACCGGCAAGGCTTGAATGTTCCATCGCGCCCCTCCCCCTCACGCGTGGCCGTGCGCACGCGCGCGCAGCCGTAGCCAGTTCTTGATGAAGATGTTGGACAGGATGTTGGTGATCAGCCAGAGGATCATCAACAGCGCCGCCGACCGGCCGACATTGGTGTACTGGAAGAACTCCAGATAGGCCTGCACCTGGAACACCATCAGCCGGTCGCCCGGCCCGCCCTGCGTCATCGCATAGATGATGTCGAACTGCTGGATCGAATCCAGCAGGCGGAACAGCGACGCGGTGATGATGTAGGGCGCAAGCATCGGCAGCGTTATCCGGAAGAACACGAAGCTCGCCGGCACGCCGTCGAGCGCCGCGGCCTCGAATGGCTGCCGCGGCAGCGAGCGCAGCCCCGCCAGCAGCAGGATCATGATGAAGGGCGTGTAGACCCAGACATCGACCAACACCACCGTGAACAAGGCGCTCGACGGATCGGAGGCCCATTTGAAATCGGTGACGCCGAACAGGCCGACCAGATAGGACAGGATGCCGAAGCTCGGATTGGTCATCAGCTTCCACATCAGCGCAGCAATCGCCGGCGCCGTCATCAGCGGCAGCAGCAGCATGATCGACACCGCATTGTGGAAGCGGGTCGGCCGGCGCAGCAGCAGCGCGATGCCGAGGCCGAGCAGAAGCTCGACCACGACCGTCACCGCGGTGTAGGTGATCGAGATCCGGAGCGTGTTCCAGAACGCCGGATCGGACAGGAAGTCGATGTAGTTGCCGGCGCCGATGAAGCCGCGCAGATAAGGCAGGTTCAGCCGGTAGCGCTGCAGCGAATAGACCGCCGCGGTCACGAACGGAACCAGGATCGCCACGCAGACGAGCAACGCCGGCAGGCTCAGCAGATAGGGCAAGAGGCGCACGCGCGGCCTTGGTCTGGCCGGCGCCGCCTGCGCGTTCGTCTGGAGAAGTTGGACCATGCTCATGATGATAAGAGATCGCGTTCCGCTGGCAAACGCCGCCGGCTCGGATGGGACAAGCGTCCGAGCCGGCGGATGGGTGCGGTGCGGGGGATCATGCACCGCACAGTTGATCCGTCAGCCGAGACCGGCTTGCTTGAGCTGGCGGTTGATGCTGTCGGCGAGCTTGTCGAGCCCCTCGTCGACGCTGACCTCCTTCGCAACCATCTTCTGCAGCGAGGCGGCCCATTCCGTCGTGAGATCGAAGAACAGCGGCTGCGCCGTGAAGTAGATCTTGGCGCCGGGCGACGACATGTCGTGCTGTTCCAGATAGCCGGGATAGGATTTCGCGATGCGGTCGCGAAACTCGCTGTCCTTCCACACCGAGGTGCGCACCGGATTGACGAAGTCCATCTTGCGCGCGCCGAACAGGTCGTGCTCGACGGACGCCGCCCATTGCATGAACAGCCATGCGGCGTCCTTCTGCTTGGAGAAGGTCGACATCGCGAGCGACCAGATCCAGACGTTCGGGGTCGGCGCCTTGGCGGCCGGATTGGCGGCAAACGGCGCGTAGCCGAGATGCCCCTTCTCCTTGTTGTCGCCGCCATTCATGAAATAGCCGAGGATGTCGGCGTCGAAGATCATGCCGGAGGCGCCGGCGCCGAGATCGGTGCCGACCTGGTACCAGGTGTAGGTCGACCAGTTCTTCGGGCCCGAGGTCTGGATCATCTTGACCCATTTGTCGTGGAATTCCTTCGAGGCCTTGGTGTTCATCGCGGCCTTCAGCTTGCCGCCCTCCATCACGAAATCCTTCTGGCCGAAGTTCGAATAGGCCGACAGGAATCCGGGATGGATGGTCGCCCAGGAGCGCGAGCCGCGCACGCCGACACCGTAGGGCCCGCCGGCGTCCTTGGTGATCTTGGCTGCGACCTCCAGCATCTCGTCGAGGTTCTTCGGCGGCTTGACGCCGACCTTGTCGAAGACGTTGCGGTTGTAGGTGATGTTGTTGAGCTCATAGCCCCACGGGATGCACCACTGCTTGGCCTTGCCCGAGCCGAGCTCGGAGCCGGCGACGCCGTCCCACGCCGTGGAGGCGCGCAGGCCCGGCAGCACGTCGTCCCAGGCGAAGGCCGGGTTGGTCTTGGCGGGATCCTTGATGTAGGTGTTGAGGTCTTCGATCCAGCCCGCCGGACCGTAGGTCCAGGTCATGTAGGCGCCGGTCATGAAGGCGTCGTACTGGTCCGACTTCGACGACAGCGCCGCCGTCACCTTGTCGAAATAGACGTCCTCCGGGAAGATGTCGTAGGTGACGTTCATGCCGGTCAGCGCCTTGAACGCCTCGATGTCGCCGATCATCGCATCGACGTAAGGATGCTTGTTGAGCAGCAGCTTGACGCTCTTGCCGCTCTGGGCCTTCCAGTTGAAGTCCGCGGCCATCGCCTTCGACATCGAGGAGGCGAAGGCGGCGTTGGCGGCGATGCCCGCGATGCCGAGCTTGGCGGCGCCGTCGAGGAGATCGCGGCGGCTGATGCGTTTGGCAGCGTAGGAGTCGAACAGATTCTTCTCGCGATCGAACATGTATTTCCTCTCCTTGTTGACGCTTGTTTTATGTGTCCTTCCGGGTCTTGCTTCTTGCCTTGCCGGATGTGGTCTCCGGCTTGTCGGTTGCGAGCGCCTTTGCGGTCACCTCGTCGATGATGAGGCCATGCAGCACGCCGCTGCGCAGCACGCCGCGCAGCGCGGTGACCTTGGCCGGACCGCCGGCGATGGCGACGATCCGGTGCTTCCTGAGATCGGCCATGCTCATGGAGGTGGCGCGGGCCGAGAGATCGGTGTCCAGCACCGCTCCGTCAGCGCTGAAAAAATGTCCAAGCAGATCGGCACAGGCACCGACGCGCTTCAACTCGGCAACCTCGTCGGGCTTGATCATGCCGCTCGACACCAGGAAGCCGTCGCGGCTGACCTGTCCGATGCCGACGAACAGCAGCGAGGCCTTGCGCGCCAGCGCGAACACGTCGGCGATGCCGAACTGCTGCATCAGGACGGCGCGATCGGCGACCGAATTGGCGAACACCGGCACCGGCAGCAGATAGGCTTCCGCGCCGGTGCGCTCGGCGAGGCGATGAATCACGTCGAACGGATTGGCGGCGAATTTCCGCGTCAGTCCGCCGAGCAGCGAGACGAATTGCGCGTCGCGCGCCGGCGTCTGCGGCATCTGCTCGACCACGGCGGCGAGCGTGCGGCCATGACCGACGCCGATCACCTTGTCGTCGCCGCGCTCGAGGATCTGGCGCAGGAAGCTCGCGCCTTCCAGCGCCAGCGCCTTCAGCGGCAGGTCGCTTTCGCCGAGATCAGGCGCGACGCGGCAGAACGAAAGGCCAAAGCGCTGCGTGAGATCGTTCTCCAGCGCGACGCATTCGGCGACCGGTCCCTCGACGAAAACGCGGATCATGCCCTCGCGGCTGGCGCGCGCGATCAGGCGATGCGCCTTGGTGCTCTGGATGTTGAGGCGATCAGCGACCTCCGACTGGGTCAGCCCCGCCGCGAAATACAACCACGCGGCGCGGGTCGCGAGCGACGCCTCGCCGTCGATGATCGGCAGCCTGTCGGGCGGTGTGGCCATGTCCGGAAAAGTCCGCTTGCAAAATTCTTCACGTCCTGCAAAAAATTGCAGAGGCCGAACGGGGCGTCAATCCCCCAAACGTGCTGCAGCGCAACCAATGTCGAAGCGCGCGCACCAGAGAGCGGTGAGGTCGGATGGGAGGTCTGTATCTCGGCATCGATGTCGGAACCGGCGGCGTCCGCGCCTGTGCGATCGATCCGCAGGCCGGCATTCGCGGCTTCGCTTCAGTCGCGCTGCCCGCGCCCCGCGTCGACGGCAACGCCATCGACCAGACACCGGAGCTGTGGTGGCAGGCTGCAGTCGCTGCAATCGGCAAGCTCGGCGAGACCGTCAGTCTCAGCGACATCACGCGCATCGTCGTCGACGGCACGTCGGGCACGCTGCTGCTGGTCGATGCGGCCGGCCGCCCCTGCTCACCGGGTCTGATGTACAACGATGCGCGCGCCACCCATGAGGCGACGCGCGTGGCCGCAATCGCGCCACTCGAAAGCGGCGCGCATGGCGCGAGCAGCGCGCTCGCCAAGCTGCTGTATCTGCTGAATGATGGCTACATCGGCGATGCGCGCCACGCTGTTCACCAGGCGGACTGGATCGCGGGCCGGCTCGCGAACCATCACGGCATCAGCGACGAGAACAACGCGCTGAAGCTCGGTTACGACCCGGTCGCGCGCGCCTGGCCGCCGTGGCTTGATCAGCTCGGCGTGCGCGACGATCTGCTTCCCGAGGTGCTGGTGCCGGGGACGCCATTCGCCGAGATGGATCCGCAAATCGCGCGGTCGCTGGGACTGCCGCCCACAGCGCAGGTCGCGGCCGGCACCACCGATGGTGTTGCGGCCTTCATCGCGACGCGGGCCGACCAGCCGGGCGATGCCGTCACCTCGCTCGGCACCACGCTGGTGGTGAAGCAGCTCGCGACCCAACCGATTTTCGCAGCCGATCAGGGCGTCTATTCGCATCGGCTCGGCGAGCGCTGGCTCGCCGGCGGCGCCTCGAACTCCGGCGGCGCCGCGCTTCTGGTGCACTTCACCGCCGACGAGATGGAGCGCCTGACACCGCAGGTGAAGCCGGATGCCCCGACCGGGCTCGACTACTATCCGCTTCCGAAACCCGGCGAACGCTTCCCGATCGCCGATCCAAAGCTCGCCGCGCGGATCACGCCGCGCCCGCCGGAGGATTGTCGCTTCTTCCAGGGCCTGCTTGAAGGCATCGCCTCGATCGAAGCCCTCGCCTACCGGCAGCTGGCGCGGCTCGGTGCACCGCGCTTGCGCCGGGTCATCGGGATCGGCGGCGGCGCCAAGAACGAGGCATGGACCAGGATCAGGCACCGCGTGCTCGGCGTCCCGGTCTCGGTCGCCGAACAGACCGAAGCAAGCTACGGCGCCGCGCTGCTGGCGCTGAACGGAGGTCCGCCATGAAGGCCGATGCGAGCCCGATCGCCGGCCTTCACGCTATCGCCGACCGCTTCGATCACGTGCTGCTCGACCAATGGGGCACGCTGCACGAGGGGCTGGCGGTGTTCCCTGCGGCGCTGGATTGCGTGGCCAGGCTGCGCGAGGCCGGCAAGCGCATCCTGATCCTCTCCAATTCCGGCAAACGCGCCAGCAGCAACCAGCGGGGGCTCGCCGCGCTCGGCCTGCCGCCGGAGGCCTATGACGGCGTGTTGTCATCGGGCGAGGTGACCTGGCGCGGGCTGCATGCGCGCGAGCAGGCCCCCTTCGCAGATCTCGGACGCGCCTGCTTCCTGATCTCGCGCGACGGCGACCGCTCGATCGTCGAAGGCGCCGATCTTGTGGTGGTGTCGACCATGCGCGACGCCGATTTCATCCTGCTCGGCGGGCTCGACGATGACGCAGCGGAGCCCGAGCGCTGGCGTGCGCAACTGATGGCGGCCGCTGCACGGCAACTGCCGATGCTGTGCGCCAATCCGGACCTGGTCATGTTCGGCGCCGCCGGGCTGATCCCCGCGCCCGGCGCGCTTGCCGCATTCTACCAATCGCTCGGCGGCACCGTGCTGTTCGTCGGCAAGCCGTATCCACCGATGTTTGCCGCCGCGCGCGACCGATTGGGACATCCGCCGCCGGACCGGATCCTCGTCATCGGCGACTCGCTCGATCACGATATCGCCGGTGGACGCGCCGCCGGGATGCTGACCTTGCTGATCGGCTCCGGCGCGCACCGTGCGACGCTGTCGCAGGCGAGCGATCTGCCGCAGGCGATCAAGACCGCGGCCGGCGTAGCGGCGCGGATGCCGCACTGGACGATGGACCATCTGACCTGGTGAGAACAGCCGATGCGACCGCCTCAAACGCTGAACGAACTGCGCCGCATGTCGGCGCGCGTCGGCAGCAATATCCTGCTGGTGCAAGGCGCCGGCGGCAATTCGTCGGTCAAGGATGGCGACGTGCTGTGGGTGAAGGCGTCAGGCACCTGGCTGGCGGACGCCGAGGACAAGGACATTTTCGTGCCGGTCGCCCTGTCGGCCGCGCGTGCGGCGCTGATGCAAGGCGACGAACGCGTGCCGCTTGCGCCGAATGCCGGAACGTCGCTGCGCGCCTCGATCGAGACCTCGCTGCATGCGCTGATGCCGCACCGGATCGTGCTGCATGTCCATTCCGTCAACACCATTGCATGGGCGGTGCGAACCGACGCCCGCACCGAATTTGCCCGGCGAATGGACGGACTGGCCTGGCGCTATCTTAATTATCACCACCCGGGGCTGCCGCTCGCACGCGCGGTCGGCGAGGCGATCGCACAGGATGCGGTCGATGTCCTGATCCTCGGCAATCACGGCCTGGTGGTCGGCGCAGACACCTGCGACGCGGCGGAGGCCCTGGTGGCCGACGTCGAGCAACGCCTCGCGCTGGAGCAGCGTCACGCGCCGGCAGCCGATTATGACGCTCTCCGAAAGATCCACACCGGCACGAACTATCGCTTGCCGCGGGACCCGCGCGGCCACGGCATCGCCACCGACCGCTACAGCCGCGCGATCGCGACCAGCGGCTCGCTTTATCCGGATCACGTCGTGTTCCTTGGCCCGGGCCTGCCGGTCCTGGAGCATCGCGAGAGCCTTGGTGACGTGATCGCGCAGACCACCGCGGACGGATTGTCGCCGCCGGTCGCGCTCCTTGTCCCGGGCGTCGGTAGCCTCATCCGCGAAGATGCGAGCGACGGCGCGGAAGCCATGCTGAGCTGTCTCGCGCTGGTCACCTGCCGCCTGCCCCTGATCGCTCGCGTCAACTATCTGACGGCAGAGAATGAGCATGCGTTGCTGAACTGGGACGCCGAGCGATATCGCCAACAGCTGACTGCCGACCGCTGATGCGAAATGCGCGTCGCTTCATCCCTTCTCGGCGGAGAGGAACAGGCGATAGGCCGGATTCTCGCTCTCGTTCCAATAGGGATAGCCGAGCGCATCCAGTGCCTGAACGAACCGCGCGCGCTCGCCAGGCTTGACCTCGATGCCTGCCAGGATGCGTCCGTAGTCGGCGCCGTGATTGCGGTAGTGGAACAGCGAAATGTTCCAGTCGGGCGCCAGGCTCTCGAGGAATTTCAGCAACGCGCCAGGACGCTCCGGAAACTCGAAGCGGTAGATCACCTCGTCCCTGAGAAGCGGTGCGCGACCGCCCACCATGTAGCGCACATGGTCCTTGGCCATCTCGTTCTCGCTCAGATCCAGGGTCGGATAGCCCTCGCGCCGCAGCAGCTCCATGACTTCCCGCTTCTCGGCCTCGCCGCGGCTCAGCGCGATGCCGACGAAGAGCTGCGCCGGCGCCGTCGTCTCGGCGAAGCGATAGTTGAATTCCGTGATGGCCCGCGAGCCGAGAACGCGGATGAAGTGCCGATAGCTGCCCGGTTTCTCCGGCACGGTGACCGCAAGCAACGCCTCCCGGTGTTCGCCGACCTCGGCGCGATCGGCGATGGTGCGCAGCCGGTCGAAATTCAGATTTGCGCCGCTGTTGACGGCAATCAGGCTGCCGTCGCTCAGCGCGCCGCGCTCGGCATAGGCCTTGAGTCCGGCAAGCGCCAATGCCCCGGAGGGCTCGGCCACCGATCGCACGTCGTCGAAGATATCCTTGATCGCCGCGCACATGGCGTCGGTGTGCACTGTGACGACCTCGTCGAGCAGGTCGCGGCAGAGCCGGAACGTCTCGGCGCCGACTTTGCGGACCGCAACACCGTCGGCGAACAGTCCGACCTGATCCAGCGCGACGACGTTGCCCTTGGCGAGCGCGGCCGCCATCGAGGCTGCGTCTGCCGGCTCCACGCCGACGACCTTGGTCGCGGGGTTGAGGAATTTCACGAAAGCGGCGACGCCGGCCGCCAGCCCGCCCCCGCCGATCGGCACGAAGATCGCCTCGATCGGATCGGGATGCTGCCGCAGGATCTCCATCCCGACGGTCCCCTGGCCGGCAATCACGTCAGGATCGTCGAACGGATGCACGAAGGTCAGGCCGCGCGCGACCTCGATCTCCCTGGCCTTGGTCTGGGCGTCGTCGAACGTGTCGCCATGCAGCACAACGTCGCCGCCCAAACGCCGGACGGCTTCGACCTTGATGGCGGGCGTCGTCCTCGGCATCACGATCGTCGCGGGAATGCCGAGCTTGCGCGCCGACAGCGCCACCCCCTGGGCGTGATTGCCCGCCGACGCGCAGATAACGCCTTGTCTCCGCTGCGCGTCCGGCAGCCTGACGATCTTGTTGTAGGCGCCGCGAAGCTTGAAGGAGAAGATCGGCTGGAAGTCTTCCCGCTTCAGCAAGACGGCGCGCGACAAGCGCTCCGAGAGCCGCGGCATCGGGTCGAGGGGCGTCTCGACCGCCACGTCGTAGACGCGGGCGGTCAGGATGCTTTGGGCGTAGTCGCGGAGCGCGTCGGCGGCAGCGGTCATCGGGTCGCTTCTGTCGATGGGGAGGCAATCCATATCGGTTGCACCTGCCCATCGTCGGCGCCGCCCTGGCGAGCAGACGGCACGGAGCCGGCCGCTGCATCCAGGTCGAACCTTCGCATGACCGGAGGCTCGCGTGAAGCGAAGACCGCCGGATCAATCGCCTGGCCGAGCGCATATGAGGTCATCTGGGCCGTCGCAGGGGCGCTGCCAAAATATCGAAAACAACCCCATGCAAAGTAGCCGGCGGCGGCCGGCGTCGACCGCACCACTTGACACGTCGGGCAACTCAGGAATATATTTCTACTATTCAGAATTAGCTGGCAAACGCCTCCAGCACCGCAGGCTGAATCGGTGACCCAGCCCAAAATGCCGCCCCGGCGTTGACCGCTTCACGCCATGAGACGCGATGAATTCCATCCCCTGCCATGGTCGCCGGGTGCCTCCCAGCCTGTTTCGGAGACGATCAGCGTGTCCTCGAGCTTGATGTAGCCGCGCGCCGGATGCAGCAGCGCGGTTTCGATCGAGATCACCATCCCGCATTCGAGCGGCCGGTCGGCGTCATAGGGCGCGTAAGGTACCGGGCCGGTCGCGGTGAGGCGCGGCGCTTCGTGGCTGACGAGCCCAATGCCGTGTGCGGTGAAGTCGAGTATGGCGCGATGCGGCGAGGCTTTGACGGCCGCCTCGCCCGCCGCAATGATGTCGCCCCCCATGGCGCCCGGCCGGATCGCGCGCCGGGCCACTTGCTGGATGTCCTCGACCTGTTGCAGCAACTCGCGTAGCTCGCTGTCGGGCTCCCCCAGAAGTCCCATGCGGCTGAGGTCGCCGATATAGCCCCGGTAGTTTCCGCCGGAATCGATCGAGATCACGTCGCCCTCTTCAAGAGGCTGGTTCGACGGCGCGCGGTTATGGCTCTTGCCACCGGCGATCAGGCAATATTCGAAGACGAGATCACGTTGCTGCTCCTCACGGCGCAGACGGGCGACGACATCGCTCTTGGTCATGCCAGGTGCACAGCATTTGAACGTGGCCATCATCGCATCGACGACCCGTTCGGAGGCCTCCCTGATGAGATCCAGTTCGGCCGGTGACTTGACGGCACGAAGCCGCTCGAGCGTGAAATGAGCCTCGCGGAACTCGACGGTGCCAAGACCAGCAAGCAGGTGATCCCTGGCGTCGGCCGGCAGAAAGCCTGCCTCGATGCCGACACGCTTGGCGGATCCCCCGAGCTTTTTCACATGATCAATGGCGAAGCCGATCGCATCGATCGTTCCCCACGCGCCCGCTTTGACAATCGGCGCCGATATCCGTCCAAGCTCATGCTCGAACTTCTCCATACGGTTGCCGATGTAGACGGAATTTTCAGGGTGTCCTTTCTGATAGACGAACACCGGCAGATAGCGGCTGGTGCCGATCGCTTCCATGACGTCGAAGAAGAAGAAGCGATATCCGCCGAGCAGGTACTGCACATTGTGACGCGAGGTGACGATCAGGACGTCGAGCCCCGCTTCATCCATCAGCCGATCGAGTTTTGCAGTATCGAACGGCGCCGCCGTTGCGATCGTGTCGTGCGCACTGTCCATGGTCATACCTTTCGTCTTTCACTGTCCCGCTGCCGCTTTTGCGGCCAGCGGCTTCGGTACGGCGCTCGCGCCCGCGCTTTCGCCAAACAGCGCCACCGGCCGTCCGTGCGGCTCGACGCCGAGGAACGTAAAGGCGAGTCCGATCAAGAGGCCCGCGCCGGCAAGGAAGAAAAACGCCGGCGCCACCGCCGAGGCAGTTGCGCTGGGATGTACGACATTGTCCGCGCCGGCGATCAATGCGAGGCACAGCGGCCCGACGATCTTGCCGACCCCGTTCGAGAGCTGGGCAAGGCCGACCGCGCGTCCCGAAAGCTGGACCGGAAAGATCTCCGCGGGATAGGGCCCGATGTTGGAGAATCCGCCGTCGAAGAACACGGCGCCGATGATCAGGAAGACCAGAAACAGCGGGACCGAGCCGGCAAAGTCATTGTGAAAATAGGCCGCCAGCGCCAGCGAAACCGCGGTGCCATAGCCCATCAACTGGCCGCACGGCTTGCGGCCGACCCGATGCGCCAGAAAGGCAAAGCCGGTCCGGCCAACGACGCCGGCTAGGCTGACATAGATGAACATCTTCGCCGCATCCTGGGGCGCGACACCAAGCAGCAGCGCCACGATCGTCGGCCCCCACAGGAAGACACCGTAATTCGCCGTGCTGGCGCCGAACCAGATCAGGACTGTCAGCCAGAAGCGCCGCTGCTCGGCAAAGAGATCGGCAAATGTCGCCGGGTTCGCCGGCGGCAGCGTGGGAAGCGCGAACTCGTCGCCGCCGACGCGATAGAGCTTTCGGATGCTCGCCTGCGCCTCGCGGACGCGGCCCTTGCTGATCAGCCAGCGCGGCGATTCCGGCATGATGATCATGGTCAGAACCGCGAGGATGATCGGCAGAAAGCCGACCGCCGCCAGGCCCCGCCAGCCAACCAGCGGCAACAGGAAGCTCGCCGTCACCGACGCCGACAGCACGCCAAAGGCGACCGGAACGACCACGAGGCTCGTGACCAGCGTGCGATGACGGGTCGGTGCGAATTCGACGATGGCGGGAACCGCCGCCGCCGCACCCGCGGCAAGGCCGAAGCCGACGAAAAAGCGCAGGATCGCAAACGCAACCCAGCCGTCTTCTGGAATAAACGCGATCGCGCCCGAGGTCAGGCCGCAAAGCAGAACGCCGGCAACCGCCAGCGGCTTGCGCCCGAAGCGATCGGCGAGGACCCCCGCGGCGAACGCCCCGAGCATCGCCCCGATGCCGGCGCTCATCAGCATGATGGAGGTCTGGCCAAACGTCAGGTGCCATTTCGGCGCCAGCACAGAGACCAGAAACCCGACCACAAAGAAATCGAAGAAATCCACCACGCCGGAAATGGCGAAGATGATGATCGATAGCCAATAGCGCGTCGTCACCGGCGCTTCGTCGAACGGCACAGCGCTCGCTTGCTCAGCCATGGTCTCCCCCTGTTGTTGTCAAGCCGCCTTCTTTTTTGAATTTAGGAATGCCGTCACCGCCTCCGCCACCCTCTCGGGGGCCTGGATCGACGCGACATGACCGACGCCTGCGATGGTCTTGGTCTCGACGTGCGCAAGGTCGCGGGCGAGCGCAAATGTCTCCGCATTCGGGATCAGCCGGTCGTCGCCGCCCACGAGCAGCAGCGTCGGGCGATCAAAGCCTGTCAGATCGGCGGCGACGGGCTGCGCGAGCAACGCGCCACGCCGCGCCTTCTGGCCGTCGTCGCGGCTCGAGCCACGGAAGATGTCGATCAGTTCGGGCCGCGTGCGCAGGTATGCTGGCGGGAAGAAGAACTCCGCGATCTTCGGCGCGTTGCCTGCGGTGTCGGCGCGGTACGACGCGAGTGTGCGGAAGACATCCGCATTGACCTCCAGTGGACTCCTGTTGACCTTCCAGGTGCTGCTCAGGATCAGGCGATCAATGCTGCCGGGATGACGGGCCGCCAGCACTTGCGCGATCTGGCCGCCTAGCGAGGTTCCGAAGACATGGGCACGATCGTAGCCGAGCCCTCCGATCAGGGCCGCGGCATCATCAGCCAGGTCGGCCAGCGAATAGGACGACGGAGGATTCCTGGTGGCGCCGGAATCGCGCTGGTCATAGGCGATCACGGTGAAATGCGCCGCCAGCGCAGGCGCAAGGCCGTCGAACATCGAGTGATCGGCCTCGCCGCCATGCAGCAGCACGATCGGCTCGCCGCGTCCGCTCATCTCAAATGCCGTGACGACGCCGCCAGATTCGAACGATTGCATGGGAGCCTCCGCTAATGCAGCAACGTCGAAAGCGCGCCGGCCAATTCCTTCGCCGGATCCGACGGCACCCACGGCATCCGCCACGCCACGTGTCCATCGGGGCGCACGAGCACGGCGCCGCGCATGCCCAGCTGGAATCCGTCCGCCGGGTCGGCTGACGGCAGCTGTTTCAGCGAGAGCGGCAGGCCGGTCTTCTCCGACACCTGCTTCCCCGCCTCCAGCCACTCGCTGCCGAGCGGCCCGGTGACGACGGTGAATTCCTTGTCGAACCAATCGAGCGTCGACTTCTTGCGCGAAGGCTCCAGCCACATATGCGGAAAGCGCGCGCCGGGACGGTCGGTCGGCGTGTAGTAGCGGGAGTTCAACGCCTTCGCGACGGTGCCATCGGGGATCACGGCGCCCTCCTCGTAATTGTGTCCGAGGTTCTGCCCGATGCTGTGCAGGTGATTGTCCATATCATTGATCCAGAACCTGATCCGGTCCGGATTACGCGATCGCACGGCGTCGTCGGTCAGCCCAAATCGCAGCCGATTGCCGTAACTGAAATTGGCATTGGATTGCGCGATCGGCCGGCGTTCGCTGGAATAGCTGTCGAGCAACTTCTCGTCCGCGAGTCCCTTCAGCACGAAGGCGAGCTTCCAGGCGAGATTATGCGCGTCCTGAACACCGGAGTTCAGGCCAAAGCCGCCGGTCGGCGGAAAGCGGTGGGCACAGTCGCCGACCAGAAACACCCGGCCCTTTCGAAAGGTCTCGGCCACCTGCATGCTGACGCGCCAGATCGAGCGATTCAAAAGCGTGACATCGAGGTCCGGAATGCCGACATGGCCGCGCGCGATCTCGATGAACTCCTGGTCGGTCCACGGCCGCTCGCGATCGTCCTTGGTCAGGCCGATTTGCGTCACGGTGAGCCAGCGATCCCGGCCGTTGGTGTTCAGGATGCCGGCGCGCGGCAGATCGGGCCTGTCCGGGATGATGATGAAGCCGGCGGCCTCGCGCGCGATCGGCAACCGCGACAGATCGGCCCGCCAATATTCGTTCGACATCACCGCCAGCGTGGAGGGCCCGACCATCTCGATCCCGGCGCTGCGCCGCGT
Organism: uncultured Bradyrhizobium sp.; assembly: GCF_947648125.1. Classification (GTDB taxonomy): domain Bacteria; phylum Pseudomonadota; class Alphaproteobacteria; order Rhizobiales; family Xanthobacteraceae; genus Bradyrhizobium. Next base: position 48,029 of record NZ_CANSMR010000025.1, read on the forward strand.
CTGGCTGCCCGCGCCATCAGCGGCGATCAGGTAAGTCGCCTTCCACTGCGTCACCTGACCGGTCTCTTCGCAACGCGTCGTAACGTTGACGCCGCTGTTGGTCTCCTCGAACGATTCACAGGCCGTGTTGAACAGGACCCTGGCGTGTTTTGACTTCTCGACCACCCGCAGAATTTCCTCCTCGACGGCGTCCTGGGCGACCAGGCTCTTCCAGGCGGGGGTGTGACCGACATTCGGCTCGGGACGGGTGCGGCCGAACTCGTGACCGGCGATGCTGTCGAGGAACACGAACATGTCGGAGTTGTCCTGCAGGCCGCGATCGCGGATCGCCTGCTCGATCCCCCACTGCCGGAAGATCTCCATGGTGCGGACCCAGCAGCCGCGCGACTTGGGATGATCTGTTGTCGTTGGGCTCTTCTCGACCACGACGCAGTCGATGCCGAAGCGATCGAGCAGCAGCGACATCGCAAGGCCGACCGGCCCGCCGCCGGCGATGAATACTGACGTCTGGCGTGCCTCATCGGTGGCGATGCCCATCCTCGTCTCTCCTCCGTTTGATCGTTGGGGAGAGACTGCTCTCTTTTTGGTATCTCACAAGAATATGTTTGATATGGTATCCATCTCAATTTGAGATGGAGCTCCCATCATGGACCTGCGGCAGATCCGTTATTTCGTCGCCGTCGCCGAGCGTGGCGGCTTTGCCGCCGCAGCGAGCACGCTGAACGTCGCCCAGTCGGCGCTCAGCCGCCACGTCAAGGAGCTCGAAGACGAATTGGGCGGCGCCCTGCTCGAGCGCGGCGCGCGCGGCGTCTCGGTCACTGAATCCGGCAAGGTGCTGCTCGCACGCGGCCGCTGGCTTCTTGGGACGATCGACGACATCAAGGCCGAGGTGCGCACGGAAAATCGGGAGCCCAGCGGTACGGTGCGGATCGGCGCGCCGCCAAGCCTCGGCGATATCCTCTACCCGCCGCTTGCCCAGACATTCGTGAAGCAATTTCCACGCGTGCGGCTCGAGCTCAGTGAAGGCTTGACGGAAAACGCATCGGAACGCCTGCTACGGGGCGAGCTCGATCTGGCGATCGTGACGACGCCATCCCCCAACGATCACCTCGACTATGAACTGCTCATGGTCGAACAGGTGTTCCTGATCGGGCCATCGCGCGATCCGCTGCTGAAGCGCGGCAGACTGACCCGCAAGCAGTTCGACGCCCTGCCATCCGCTGTCGGCCCGCTCAGCCGCAACCCGTTCCCATCGACCATGCTCTGCGCGGTACGGGTCGACAACAGCACGCCGATGAAGCGCATGGTGGCATCGGGCCTCGGCTATGCCCTGCTGCCCTTCTCCGGCATTCACCAGGAGGTGGCTGCCGGCGCGCTATCGGCAGCGCTGTTGCCATGGATGCGCGCCGACCGCATCCTGGCATTGCCGCGCGGACGGCCGGTGAGCCGGGCAACGCGTGAAGCGATTGCCGCCTTGAAGACGATCTGCCGCGCTTTGATCGATGACGGGATTATCCTGACCGCGCCGGCGCGCAAGAGCTGAGCATGATTCCGCGCTGCACGCGCGGGCTCCATTCGCAGCATCCCGCCGCCCGTTCCAGGCGGCCCGGCCTCACCGCGTCCGCTCCGGGTCCACCAATCGCCTTGACCATAGTTGTCATGACAACTATAGAGTCGTTCCAAGATTGGCGATCAAGCCGGCTGTTCCCGCCGTGGAGCGCGCCTTGCAGCCGGCGGCAAGTCGTAGGGAGGACGTGATGAACGCTGCTTCGCAGAACCACGCGGCACGGATGCGGGAGATTTCCCGGCTCATTGACGATCGCCCCAGCGAGCGCATTTTCCAAGTCGATCGCCGGATCTTCAGCGATCCCGACGTGTTCGACGCCGAGCTCAGGCATATTTTCGAGGCCACGTGGAATTTCATCGGCCTGGAATCCCAGGTCGCCCGGCCCAACGACTTCGTCACCACCCATATCGGCCGGCATCCAATTCTGGTGATGCGCAGCGCAGACGGCAAGGTCGGCGCATTCCTCAACACCTGCCGGCATCGCGGAACGATCGTCTGCCCCTTCAAGCAAGGCCGGCAGAAATTCCATGTCTGCCGTTACCATGGCTGGGCCTACGACTCGAGCGGGCGCAACATCTCGGTGACGGAGGAAGCCAGCGGGCAGTATCCGCCGTCCTTCTCGAACCAGAATCACGACCTGCTCCCGGTCGCCCGGCTCGGCTCGTATCGCGGATTCCTGTTCGCAAGCCTCTCGGCCGACGTTCCGCCGCTGGAAGAGTTTCTCGGCGACACCCGCGCCTTCCTCGACCTCATCATCGATCAGAGCGACAGCGGTGAGGTCGAGTTCGTGCCCGGCGCCAGCACCTACACGTTCGATGCGAACTGGAAGCTGCAGTTCGAGAACGGTCTCGACTACTATCATTTCGCGACCACCCATAGCTCCTACGTCGATATCCTGAAGAAGCGCAACGCCACCGCGGGACCGGACGCCGGCTTCACGGTCGAGCCGGAAGGCGAGCAGGAAGGTCAGGGCAGCTTCAGCTTCGACTATGGCCACGCCGTCAACTGGTCGATCAAGCGCACGCAACTCTATGGCCGTCCGCTCGGCATGGATCCGGCGCGCCTCGATGCCGTGCGGCAGCGCGTCGGCAGCACCCGCGCCAAGTGGATGCTTCGGCAACGTAACCTCACGATTTTTCCGAACCTCCAGGTCATCGACATCCTGTCGGCGCAGGTGCGAACCTGGCGGCCGCTGGCGCCGGACAAGACCGAGATGGTGTCGCATTGCCTGGCCCCGGTCGGCGAAAGCGCCGCGGCCCGCACGCTTCGGATTCGCAACTACGAAGACTTCTTCAACGCCTCCGGGCTCGCGAGCTCCGACGACAACGTGATGTATGAATTCTGCCAGACCGGCTACGACGCGACATCAGCCGCACCCACGCAAGGCTATCTGCGCGGCGTTGCGGAGGTTGGCCACGGCGAGAGCGCGCATACGCGCGAGCTCGGCATAACGGCGTCCGAATGGTCGTTCGGCCCCACCAGCTTTGGCGGCGAGACGAATTTCCACCCGGGCTATCGTGAGTGGCGCAGGCTGTTGCAGCACGCCGCGGGGGAGACGGCGTGATGGCTGGCAGCGCAATCAAACATACGGATGTGCACGCGGCCGCCGCCGCGACCATCTTCCGCGAAGCCCGCCTGCTCGACACCGGCGAATGGACCGATTGGGTCGCGATGTACAGCGAGGATGCCGTCTACTGGGTGCCGGGATGGCTCGATGAATACACCACCACCAGTGATCCCGATACGCAGGTCTCGTTGCTCTACCACGATGCACGGCGCGGGCTGGAGGAGCGGATCGCGCGCATCGAGTCACGCAAATCGATCACGGCGCTGCCGTTGCCGCGCACCGTGCACCAGATCTCGAACCTGGAAGCGTCCGAGAGCGGACCTGACGAGATCATCTGTCAGTCGGTGTTCTCGGTGCACGTCTACGACCCGCGCATCGCCAAGGAACATCTGCGCCACGGGCGCTATCAGCACACGCTGAAGCGCGAAGGCGAGACCTGGAAGATCGCGCGCAAGGTCATCACGCTGGTCAATGACCGGGTCCCGACCGTGCTCGATTTCTACAGCATTTGAGAGAGCACATGGCGGATCAGGGAATCTGGCACGAAGGCGCCGCACTCGGCGCGCTGAGCGAAGGCGAGCCCTACGGCATCGAGATCGCCGGGCACCACATCGCGCTCTATCGCGTCGGCAATGAGTACTACGCCACGAGCAATATCTGCACCCACGCGGAGGCGCTGCTGTCCGACGGCATTCTGGACGGCTGCGAGATCGAATGCCCGCTGCACATGGGTCGCTTCGACATCAGGACCGGCGAGGCGCTGACCAGTCCGGTCGAGATCGACATCCGGACCTATCCGGTGCGCGTGGTTGGCGACAGGCTGGAAGTCTGCCTGCCCGCATAGCGCGACCGCCAAAAAATCAACAAATCGGGGGAAGCTGGGATGACTGAAGTCGTGATGGACAAGGCGGTGAGTGCGACCGCCAATCCGGAGATCGAACGTAGCACCATCCGCAAGGTGGCGCTGCGCCTGATGTGGTTCGTGATGGCGATGTACTTCCTCGCCATTCTCGACCGCGGCAACATCTCCTTTGCCGCGCTGCAGATGAACAAGGAGCTCGGGCTCAATGCCGAGATGTTCGGCATCGCGGTCGGGATCATGTATTTCACCTATTCGATCTTCGAGATCCCGAGCAATCTCATCCTCAGCAAATATGGTGCACGCGTCACGCTGACGCGGATCGCGATCCTGTGGGGCATTGCCACGGTTCTGATGGCCTTCACGCAGGGGCCATTGAGCCTCTATGCATTCCGCGGCTTCCTCGGCTTTGCCGAGTCCGGCCTGTTTCCCGGCGTGATGCTGCTGCTCAGCCTCTGGTTTCCGTTCAGCTATCGCGCCCGCTACAACGCCATGTTCAACTATGCGGTGCCGATCTCCTATATCTTCGCCTCGTTGATCTCCGGCGCAATCCTCGAGCTGAATGGAACGTTCGGCATCTCGGGCTGGAAATGGCTGTTCATCCTCGAGGGCGTGCCGCCCATCATCCTGGGGATCGTCGGCATCTTTTACCTGACCGACCGCCCGCAGCAGGCGAGCTGGCTGTCGACGGCGCAGCGCAACTGGCTGACCGGCGCGCTGGAGCGCGACGCCAAGGCAACCGGGGTGGTGCATGCCGAGGGCGTGCTCAGGACCATTACCAAGCCAATGGTGCTGCTATTCGGCTTCTGCAATTTCGGCCTGTTCTGCGGGCTCGCGTCGCTGTTCCCCTGGCTGCCGCAGATCATCAAGTCGTTCGGCCTGCCGAATTCGCAGGTCGGCTTCGTGACCGCGATCCCGCCGATTGCCGGCCTGATCGGCATGATTGCGCTGTCGCGGCACTCCGATCATGTCGGTGAGCGCTTCTACTATGCCGCGACGACCTTCGTGATCGCGGCGGCGGGCTTCGCCATCGCTGCCTTCTCCACATCGCCGGTCTGGATCATCATCGGATTCATGGTTGCCAATGTCGGCGTCTATGGTACGCAGGCCGTGTTCTGGACCATTCCGCAGTCCTACATGTCACGGCAGAGCGCGCCGGGAGCAATCGGTCTGGTCGGCATGATCGGCAGCATCGGAGGCGCGACGATCCCGATCGTGATCGGGCGCGCCAAGGATGCCTCGGGCAGCTTCACCACCGGCTTCCTCGTGGTCACAGGCGTTCTCCTCGTCGCGGCGGTCCTGGTGTTGATCGCGCGCACACAACTCGTGAAAGAATGAAAAATCGGACTGCCATTAGCCGTACCAAGGCCCCTGCCCCGCGCCGCGCCTCGCAAGAGGACGCGGGCTCCGAACTGGTGATCGATTTCGAACGCTATGTGCCGACGGTGCTCTCGAGCCTGGTCGCGAAGTTGCGCGCCAACGCCAACGCATTCTTCCCGCAGGCCTACGGCGTCTCGCTCGCGGAATGGCGGGTGCTGTCCTTTCTCCGGGAGCATGAGCCCGCCAGCGCCTACGACATCTGGACCAACGCGCAACTGGACAAGGCGGTCGTCAGCCGCGAGACGACGTCGCTGAAGAAAAAGGGGCTGATCGCGCTGACGCCGGTCAGGGGCAACGCCCGGAACCGGAGCGAGATCCGCCTGACGGCGCAGGGCGTGGCGCTGCTTGACCGCAGCCTCGACGAAATCCTGCGCCGGCACAGCAACCTCACGGCCGGCCTCGATGCCCGGACGCTGGACACCTTCTTCCGTGTCGTTGATCACATCGAGCACCGCATTCCTCACATGGCCGATCCGTCCGAACATGCCGCGCCGGCCCATGCGCCGGTCAAGCGCATTGCGAAGCGGAGATCGCCGACCGGCGCCTGAACGCGGCAGGCCGGGAAAGAGCCGATCGCGCAGATCGAAATACGAGTCACGGTGCGGTGAGTGCACGAAGGAACCGGGCGTAATTTAGGTTTCAGTAAGCAAGTTGTAGCTAAAGTCGATCAGTGAGTTGCGTATAGGAGACTTCCAGTGATCGACTTTGACGAACTTCGTAGTATCGCCGCGGATGTTCGTATCTTTATCGATGCTTCGGAAGACAAGGGTGGCGCGTTGAAGGCCATCGTCGATGCTTACGACGTCGTTCTGGGCATCTTCCCGGCCGGTCCCGGAATGGACCTTCACGTGGTCAAGGGCACCGAGGTCCTCAACCATATCGCGCAGACCCAGGCCTCGACGGGTTTCACGCACACCGCCATCGCCTTCCAGACCCGCGAACAGGCTGTTGCGCTTGAGCACCTGATGGCGGCCTAGCTACCGGCGTCGTGCCCGTGTGCAGGGCGGCTCGAGGCTGCGCATTTCGCTTTGAGATCAACCGATTGCCGCCCATGCGGCGGCGCGATATGCACTTTGTGCCAGTCTTGCCCCAAGGCGCGCAGTCCCGACAAAACCACGCCCCGAGTCCGTCAAATGCGTACCGTCGTCCGCGTTGCCTTCCCGAGCAAAACCGGCAAAAATCCAAACCGTCGGCTCGCTGTACGAATCGAACCAATCCGGGCGAGGTGTATCCGGTTGTATTTTGTACTGACTTCACGTCATTTGGTATTAGTAGATTAATCGCGCTACACTTGTGAGCGTGGATATGGGCCAGCACCTGACGGTCAGCACCGGCGAGCTTGACGGCTTCGAGGGACTCCACGACGCCGTCAAAGGTTCGCATGTCGAAGTCATGCAGCTTGAGCGCGGCAAGCTGCGCGGGACGTTGTCCCATGTCGGAATCGGCGATTTCTCGCTCAGCATCGGCGCATTCAATGTCGGGGTCCGCACCCAGCGTACTTCGGCCGATGACAAGCTGATCATCGGAATACTCCTGAACGCCACGGATCGCGTCACGCATTGGGCATTCGACATGCAGCCGGCCGACGTGCTGGTGATCCCTCCGTCGGTCGAGCATGACGGCGTCTTTCACAAGGCCTCGTCCTATGCCGCGATTCGCTTCGACATGGCCGATCTGCCCGACATATTCGGCGACGAGCCCCGGCTCGCCGATGCCGAAACATGGCAAGCAAAGAACCACTTTCGCGCCGACCCCGCGCTCGGCATGGCCGGAGCGGCCAGGCTGCCGCAAATCGTCTCGCATCTCGCCCGGTATCCGGACGCGCTGTCGGACACCTCGTCCGAGTTCTGGAAGCGCGCGATCATCGATTGCATCAGGCCGACGGCCATCACATCGCTGCCGCCAGACGGAACCAGTTATCTGCCGTCGGCGATGAAGCTGGTGCGCGACGTCGAGGACTATCTGCTCGCCGCGGGCGCCCGCCCGGTCCATGTCTCGGAAATCTGCACCGAGCTCCGGCTGTCGCGACGCAGCCTGCACCGCGCCTTCCACGAGGTGTTCGGCGTCGGCCCGGTGACGTTCCTGCGCTACAAGCGGCTCTGCACGATCCGTTCGATCTTGCGCGAAAGCACGCCGGAGCAGACCACCGTTTCCAAGGTCGCGATCGAACAGGGCTTCATCGAGCTCGGGCGCTTCTCGCAATACTACCGCGCGATGTTCGGGGAGTACCCGTCGCACACGCTCGGCTACGCCGGCTAAAGCAAGCTCATTTCGATCGTCCCGGATCGCCATTGCCGGACAGCACCTGCTCGGCGCCGCCGACGCCGCGCCGGAAGGCCTCATCAAAGGTGACGCCGCGGAACTGCCATGTGTGGTCCCTGCCGCGCCACGCCATCCGCCATTGCGTGGCCCAGCCAAGATCCTTGTCATCCCAGACCAGCTGTCCGACCAGGATGGCCTCGCCACCCTGCGGCGCCACGATCGAACTCAGCTGCGCGGCCGGCATCTTCAGGAGCCCGGCGGCCGTGACGTTGGCGTTCGTCAACGCGGCCGTATCCGGCAGCACGACGCGCATGCCGCGCTTGCCGGCGGCGGCCGCGAGTGCATCGCGCTGCAAATCGGACTGCGTCCCATCCGATGTGACGATGAAGTCCTTCGGGCCGTGCAGCATCTCGACGAAGACGCCGAGCGCCGGCCGCTGCGATCGCCACGGCTTAAGGCCGAGCTTGGCGAGAACGCCGTCGATCTTGTTCTGGTCGAAAGCCACCGTCAGGTCGTAAGGCCGATCGCGGGTGCCCTGCTCATCATGATGCGGCTTGCCGGCATACTGGTCGTGATAGTCGAAACTGCTGACGAACTCCCTGGCCCTGGATTTGTAACCTGCGAGACGGCGATCGCCTGCCAGCATCGGCTGGCCCGAGACCTTGATCAGGACGTCCTCCAGGCATGCACCGAAGCCGATGAAGCGGTTCGGCTCGCCCTGGCCGGTGACGACGGTCTGCGCGCGGTAGAGGTCGTCATCCGCCGCCGCCATCGCATTACTGCAACAGATCAATGCAGCCGCAAGCAGCGCTCCGACCACACCGCGTGCGAACGTGGCGACCGGATTGGGTTTCGTTTCAAGCAAGGCAGCCATGGTCACCTCCGCTCGGTTACTCCATCAACGGTACATTGGCGGTATTTCGGCAGCGCCAACATGATCGGGCATGGGCGCCATTCCAACAGCTGCACGGCGCACTATGGCCACGCGCGGCGGGCCTGACATATGCTCGGTGGATGCGCGGCGGCGCCCGGTGCGCCGCCCAAGACAAGAAGATCGACGAGAACAGCCAGCAGGAGACGTCCCGTGAAATGCTATGAGTTGCAAGGCCCCGGCGGCGTCGACGCGCTTGCGCTGGTCGACAAGCCGGTTCCGCAGGCCGGCCCCGGCGAGGTGCTGGTGCGGCTGAAGGCGGCAACGCTGAACTATCGCGACCTGCTCACCGTCAAGGGCGGCTACGGCTCGCGGCAGAAATTTCCGCTGGTGCCGGTCTCCGACGGTGCGGGTGTCGTCGAAGCGGTCGGCGCCGGGGTCAGGAGTTTCGCAGCCGGCGATCGCGTGATCGGCAGCTTCTTCGAAAGCTGGCTCGGCGGCGAGCCCAGCGAGACGCGGATGCGCGCGGCGCTCGGCGGTAGCGTCGACGGTGTGCTGACCGAATACCGCGCGTTCCCGGCGCACGCGCTGGTGCGTACGCCGGACCATCTCAGCGACATCGAGGCCGCGGCGCTGCCCTGCGCCGGCCTCACGGCGTGGAGCGCGGTGGTCAAGCTCGGCGACATCAAGCCGGGACAGACCGTGCTGACCCAGGGCACCGGCGGCGTCTCGCTGTTTGCGCTGCAATTCGCCAAGATGTGCGGCGCCCGCGTCATCGCGACCTCCTCCAGCGACACCAAGATCGTGCGACTGAAGCAGCTCGGCGCCGATGTCACGCTCAACTACAAGACCACGCCCGACTGGGGCAAGAAGGCGCGCGAGCTGACCGGGCGCGGCGTCGATCTCGTCGTCGAGGTCGGCGGCGTCGGCACGCTGAACGAGTCGATCCGCGCGACGAGAATCGGCGGCACCATCGCCTTCATCGGCGTGCTCGCCGGTCCCGCCTCGTCCGACACCCGGCTGCCGCTGATGGTGATGCAGCAACAGCGGCTGCAGGGCGTCACCGTCGGCTCGATCGAGGATCTGCAGGCGCTGTGCGACGGCATCAGCATGCACGGCGTCAAGCCCGTGATCGACAAGGTGTTCGCGTTCGACCAGGTCAAGGACGCGTTCGCCCACATGGCGAGCGGCGCGCATTTCGGCAAGGTCGCGATTGCGATCGGTTAGCACCCGGAGGACCAAGGCCTAGCGCCCCGTGAACTGGGCCTTGCGCTTCTCGACGAAGGCCTGACGGCCTTCCTTCGCGTCAGCGCTTTCGCGGATCACCTGCTGCAGTTCGATTTCGCGGCGGAACTGATCGGCGTAGCTTGCGTGCTCGCTCTCCTCGAGCAGCTGCCGCGTCGCGACCAGCGCGCGCGTCGGGCCGTCGGCGAGGCGGCCGGCGAGCGCTTTCGCTTCGTCGAGCAGCCTTGCGTCATCGACGACATCGCGCACCAATCCCCACTCTTTCGCCCGCTCGGCCGACAGTGGCTCGTTCAGCAACATCAGCTCAAGCGCGCGCTGGCGCCCGATCAAGCGCGGCAAGAGCCAGGTCGAGCCGAGGTCGGGCACCAGGCCGATCCGGCTGAACACCTGGATGAAGCTCGCCGAGCGCGCGGCCAGGATGATGTCGCCGGACATCGCGAGGCTGAAGCCGCCGCCGGCTGCGACGCCGTTAACCGCGACCACCACCGGCATCCGGCACTCGCGCAAGGCCTGCATCGCCGGCCAGTAATGCTTCATCACGCCGGTGTAGATATTGTCGCCGAGCGAGTTGAACGCCTTGAGATTCTGTCCGGAGCAGAAGCCGCGGCCCTCCCCGGTCAGGACCAGCGCGCGAATGCCGGGATCGACGCCCATCTCGCCGACCGCTCGTGCGAGATCGCCGAGCAGTTCCGGCGTCATGGCGTTCAGGCTGGCGGGATCGTTGAGCGTCAGAATACCGACCTTGCCGTCCCGTTCGCGCTTCACACTGCTCATTTTCCGCTCCCTGAAATTGGTTCTTGTTGCACTGACAGTGCCATGCTTGGCATGCTACGCCAACGTGACCCGCCCGCAACAAGAACAGCGAAAGCAACGCCATGTCCGATCAGTTCTCCAACTCGCAAGTGATCCGCAAGCCGGCCGTCAGCGCCAAGGGCGGCATCGTCGCCGCGCAGTCGCGCAAGGCGGCCGAAGTCGGCGCGGAGGTATTGGCAGCGGGCGGCGATTGCGTCGACGCCGTGATTGCAACCACCTTCGCCCTTGGCGTGGTGGAGCCGTGGATGAGCGGCGCCGGCGGCGGCGGCGCCATGGTGCTGTACCGCGCCAAGGAGAACCGCGTCGAGGTGATCGACTACGGCATGCGCGCGCCCGACGGCCTGCGCCTGGAGGATTATCCGCTGACCGGCGGCGCGGCCTCCGACCTGTTCCCCTGGGCGCGGGTCAAGGACGACCGCAACCTGCACGGCCCGGGCTCGATCGCGGTGCCCGGTGTCGTCGCCGGCATGGAAGAGGCACATCGCCGCCACGCCAAAATGCCATGGAAGGACCTGCTGGCGCCGAGCGTCAAGCTTGCCGGCGAAGGCCTGCTGGTGGATTGGTGGACCACCGACATGATCGCAAGCTCGGCCGCGGATCTGCGGCGCTATCCGGCCAGCGCCGCGGCGTATCTGCTGGATGGCCTGCCGCCCAATGCACAATGGGGCATCAAGTCGGTGGTCCGCATGCCGCAGGACAGGCTGCAGGCAACGATGGCGCAGCTTGCCGCAGCCGGCCCGCGCGATTTCTACGAGGGCGATCTGGCCCGCAGCATCGCCGACGATATCCAAGCCGCCGGCGGCGCGCTGTCGGTGCGCGACCTCGCCGCTTTCCGCGCCCATCTGCGTGAGCCGCTCAAGATTCCCTATCGCGGCGGCACGGTCTACGCGACGCCGGAATTGACCGCAGGTCCGACCATGGCGCGCACGCTCGGCCTGCTCCAGAAGGCGTTGGCGCCCGCGCAAGGCGGCCCGGATACGGCGGCCTATGCCGCGTACGCCGAGGCGCTGCAGGCCGCCTATCGCGAGCGGCTGAAGGACATGGGCGATGTCGACGGCCGCCGCGCCCTCGGCGCCGAAGCGATCGCGCCATCCTGCACCACGCATTTCTCGGCAGTCGACCGCGACGGCAACATGGCCGCGGTGACGCAGACGCTGCTGTCGACCTTCGGCTCCAAATTCGTGACGCCGAGCACGGGCCTCACCATGAACAACGGCATCATGTGGTTCGATCCGACGCAAGGCAATCCGAACTCGCTCGCGCCTGGCAAGCGCTGCCTGACCAATTACACGCCCGTGGTGGCTGAGGCGGCCGACGGCCGCCGTCTTGCCGCCGGCGCATCCGGCGGCCGCCGTATCCTGCCCGCGGTGTCGCAGCTGCTCTCCTTCGTGATGGATTTCGGCATGGACCTCGACGCCGCGATCCATCAGCCACGCATCGACGCCAGCGAAGGCAATGTGGTGATCGGCGATGTCCGCCTGCCGCAAGCCGTGCGTGAGGTGCTGCGCGGCAGCTTCGACTATGCGGAGGCGCGCATCCAGACCCAGCCAAAGAAGTTCGCCTGCCCCAGCATCGTGCTGCGCGACGGCACCACAAACAGCGGCGCCACCGAGCCGTTTCATCCGTGGAGCGATGCAATCGCGGAGGGATGACGGCGGGTTGGTCCTAATCGTCATTGCGAGCGGAGCGAAGCAATCCATCGTTCCACGCAAGCGGAAAGATGGATTGCTTCGTCGCTTCGCTCCTCGCAATGACGTGACAGATTTCTGATTCAACGGCGAAACAGCTCGTCCGGTGTCAGCGCCCGGCTCGACCGGGCGATCCAGTATTCCAGAGACGCCTGTGCTTGAGCCGAGAGGCCGCGGCGTACTGGATCGCCCGGTCGAGCCGGGCGATGACAGTTGTGGTAGGGACGCAGCTTCGCGTTCTCGCGACATGATTGTCCGGGCTCTGCCCTTCGTTTTCACCCTTCTCTTGAAGAGGGTTGCCCGTCGTGTTCGATCGGCAACACACGATCGAGCACACGTGGCAATGTGGCGCGAATCCACCGCCGGGATATAGTGAAGACAGGTTGTACAACGACGGCTTGGAGCACTGCGGGATGATTACGTGTTACCTGCGCTATGAGGTCAGACTGGGCAAGCTCGCCGAGTTCGAAGCTTACGCTGCAATGTGGCTTGACCTGCTGCCGCGGTTTGGCGGTATCCATCACGGCTATTTTCTGCCATCGGAAGGAGCGAGCGACGTCGCGCTGGCGATGTTCAGTTTTCCTAGCCTTGCCGCTTACGAGCAATATCGGAAGGATTCCGCCGCCGATCCGGACGTTCAGAAAGCGATAGCTTTCGCAAAAGAGACGGGCTGCATCACGCGCTATGAACGCTCGTTTTTCCGACCGTTGTTTCCGAAGGCGGCCTGACAAGCGATAACCATGCGCCGTTTTCCCCTCGCATTGTCCGCGCTGTTGTTGCTTGGGCTCTCTGCTGCCCAGGCGGCCGGGCTAAGGGCCTTCGACGTTCCCGCTGGCCGTGACGGGCCCGCGATCAGAGGGGTGGTGTGGAGTCCTTGTGCGGAGACGCCGCACGAGATCGATGCCCGCGGCGGCAGGACGTTCTTTGGTGTGAACGACTGCCCGATCGTGGGGGCAAAGCTTCCCCTCATCGTCATCTCGCATGGACGGCGCGGATGGCTCGGCGGACATCACGACACCGCCGCTGCGCTGGCGGATGCCGGCTTCATGGTTCTGACGATCAATCATCCGACCGATACCGAACGCGACACCAGCGCCACCGACAGTCTTGCCGTCACGGTCGAGCGGCCCGCCGACATCAAACGCGCGATCGACTATGCGCTCGGTGGCTGGCCTGATGCCGCTTACATCGATGCCGGACGCATCGGTCTCTATGGTTTCTCCTGGGGCGGTTATACGGGCCTCGCGGCGATCGGCGGTGAGCCCGATCTCCGCAAGGGCCTGCCGAACTGCCAGACATCGAGCTTGCGGGCCTGCAAGGAGCTCGAAGCCGGAGAAAAGCCGAGCGGACCGGTCGTCCACGATCCGCGGATCAAGGCCGCGATCATCGTCGACCCCTTTCCGGTGCTGTTCTTTGCGGCCGATAACCTGAAAGCCGTGACGATCCCGATTCAAATGTGGAGCTCGGACCCCGCGCAGAATGGCGACGGTCTCTCCGGGTGCTGTGCTGCCGCCATCAACGACAGGCTTCCGTCCAAGCCGGAATTTCACCTGGTGAAGGATGCGAAGCACTTCTCCTTCCTCGCGACCTGTACGCCGGAGGAGACAGCCAAGATGGCTGCCATCTGCACCGACGCACCGGGCTTCGATCGCGTCGCCTTTCACCAGCGTTTCCACGCCGCGGCCGTCGCGTTCTTCAGGACGCACCTTGGCGAGGCCGGGACGCGATAACGGCCGCTACACCCCGAGCTTGTCCCTTACCCGCCCGGTCAGCACCGCCGTGGTGACGCCGACGCGCCAGAAGGCGTGCATCGGGATCGGCTTGATGCCCGTCACGGGCATGTCGATCTCGGCCTTGGCACCGCCGATCAGGCGGCGGGCGAGTTGCGCGCCCATCGCGGTCGAGAGCGCGACGCCGCGGCCGTTGCAGCCGAGCGAGATCAGCAAATTCTCCGCGGGCGCGTGGACATGCGGATAGTGATCGGCGGTGATGGCAAGGCGGCTGTTCCAGCCATGGGTCCAGCTGACGCCTTTGAGCTGCGGCCACAGCCGCTCGGCGTAGCGGATCAGATAGGCGACGTCGGTCGGCTTGCTGATCCAGCGCATCGGGCCGCGGCCGCCCATCAGCAGCCGGTTGTGCTGGTCGATGCGGTAATAGACCGTGATGTGGCCGCTCTCGTAGAGCACCGGCCGGCCCGGCATGATGGCGCGCGCGACGGCATCGGACAGCGGCGCGGTCGCCGCGATCGACGAGAACACCGGCACGATGGTGCGGCGGAGCGCGGGCCAGAGATCATCGGTAAAGCCATTGGTTGCGAGCAGCACCTTGTCGGCATGCACGACCGCGCGCGGCGTCTCGATCCGCCAACGGTTGCCGTCACGGCGCAGAGACAGCGCCGGCGTCTCGCCATGGACGGCGGCGCCGGCGCCGATCGCGGCGCGCGCCAGGCCGCGCGCGTAACTCAGCGGATGCAGGTCGCCGCCGCGCGCATCCAGCATCGCGCAGAGGTAACGGTCGCTGCCGGTCATCTCGCGCATCTCCGCGGCGTTGAGCAGCTTGACCGGCATACCGCGCCGGATGCATTGCTTCGCCGTGGTCTCGATCGCGGTCGCGCTGGCCTCATTGTAGGCGGCGCGCAGCGTGCCGTTCTGCCGCGCCTCGCAGGGAATCTGGTAGCGGCGGATCAGATCGTGCGTGAAGTTGGTGGTGCCGTAGGAGAATTCGATCATGCGGCGACCGAGATCGGCGCCGAAATCCTGCTCGATTTGATCCGGGTCGTGCTTCAGCCCGGGATTGGTCTGGCCGCCATTGTTGCCGGAGGCGCCCCAGCCCGGCTCCTGCGCCTCCAGCACGGTCGCAAGCACGCCCTGCTCGGCGAGATGCAGCGCGGTCGAAAGGCCGGTGAAGCCACCGCCGATGATCGCGACCGGCACGCTCTTGTCTGACGTCAGCGGCGGTGTCGGCGTCGCGTCCACCGCGGTGTCGGCGTAAAGACTCGGTGGCAGCGGCAGGCGGGTAGAAGAGGTCATTGAAGGATACCGAACCAGAAAGGGTGTTGTACCGAACGGTGCGTCCGCGGATTCACTCACCTCTCCCGCTTGCGGGGGAGGTCGGATTGCATCGGAGATGCAATCCGGGTGGGGGCTCTCTCCACTCGAAGGCTCTGACTCGTGGCGAGACCCCCACCCCAACCCTCCCCCGCAAGCGGGAGAGGGAGCGCACTTCCGACGAGGCGACAGTATGAGCAAACGTCATCGTCATCACAGCGGGTGCAGCACGCGGCGCAGGAAATCCTGGGTGCGCGGGTGCTGCGGTTGGTTGAGGACGGATTTGGCGGCGCCCTGCTCAACGATGACGCCGCCGTCGATGAACAGCACGCGGTCGGCGACGTCGCGGGCAAAGCCCATCTCGTGGGTGACGACGACCATGGTCATGCCGTCATCGGCGAGCTTGCGCATCACCGAGAGTACCTCGCCGACCAGTTCGGGATCGAGCGCCGAGGTCGGCTCGTCGAACAGGATCGCCTTCGGCTGCATCGCCAGCGCCCGCGCGATCGCGACGCGCTGCTGCTGGCCGCCGGAGAGCTTTGGCGGATGCACCTCGGCCTTGTCGGCAAGGCCGACCTGCGCGAGCAGCGCGCGGCCGCGGGCAATCGCCTGCTCGCGCGGCTCCTTCTTCACATAGAGCGGCCCCTCGATGACGTTCTCCAGCGCGGTGCGATGCGGAAACAGGTTGAAGCGCTGGAACACCATCGAGACCTGGGTGCGGATCGCGACGATCGAGCGATTGCCCTGATCGACGCGCGCGCCCTCGACGCTGATCTCGCCGCGATCGTAGCTCTCGAGCCCGTTGATGCAGCGCAGGATGGTCGACTTGCCGGAGCCGGATGGGCCGATGATGCAGACCACCTCGCTCTTGGCGACCGACGCCGTGATGCCCTTCAGCACCTCGACCTTGCCAAAACTCTTGTGGACGTCGTTGAGCTCGATCATTTGCGGTTCGCCTTGTTCTCGAAGTGCCGAACCAGCAGGATGAGCGGGATGCTCATGGTGAGGTACATCAGCGCCACCAGCGTGAACACGCTGGTGTTCTTGAAGGTCGACGAGGCGATCAGCTTGCCTTGCAATGCAAGCTCGGCGACCGTGATGGTCGAGGCCTGCGAGGAATCCTTCAGCATCATGATCATGATGTTGCCGTAGGGCGGCAGGATGATCCTGACCGCCTGCGGCAGCACCACGCGGCGCATGGTGAGCCACCAGCCCATCCCGATGGTCTGCGCCGCCTCGATCTGCCCCTTGTCGATCGCCTCGATGCCGGCACGGAAATTTTCCGCCTGATAGGCCGAGTACGCGATGCCGAGCCCGATAATCGCGGCCTGCAGCGCCGACAGCGCAATGCCGAAATCGGGCATCACGAAATAGATGTAGAACAGCAGCACGATGATCGGGATGCCGCGGATCACATTGATCAGCGCAGCGCTGAGTCCGGTGAGGATGCGAACTCCGGACACCCGCATCAAGGCCCACACCAGCCCGAGCACGGTCGAGAGCAAGAGCGAGCCGATCGTGACGACGATGGTCAGCCAGACCCCCTGCAACAGGATCGGCACGAACTCGACGGCGTCATGGAAGAATTTTTGCATCGGCTTACATCACGCAACCGTCATTGCGAGGAGCGCAAGCGACGAAGCAATCCATCTCTCCGCGTATGCCGACCAATGGATTGCTTCGCTTCGCTCGCAATGACGAGGAAAGTGCCACGCCCCTCATGCAAATCCCATAAGAGCGCACGCGTCACGACGCGCTGGCCTTTTGGCCCCATTTTTCCAGGATCTTGGCGATCGTGCCGTTGGCCTTCAGCTTCGCCAGCGAGGCGTTGATCTTTGCCAGCAGCTCGGTGTCGCTCTTGCGGATGCCGATCGCGACCGTGCCGACGGTGACGGGCTTGTAGCCGTCGACCAGACGCACGTCGGCGAAATTGCCCTGCTGCAGATTGTAGGCGAGGATCGGATAATCGGCGAAGCCGGCCTTGAGGCGGCCGGCATTCACGTCGCGCAGGATGTCGGGAATGGTGTCGTAGACCTTGACCTCGCTGAACAGCCCGGTCTTCTTCAGCGCATCGACGAACGCGGTGCCGACCTGGGCGCCGACCACGGTGCCCTTCAGGTCCTCCTGCGAGGTGTAAGCCTTGGTGTCGGCCTTCGGCACCACGAGGCCTTCGCCATAGGTGTAGACCGGCTCCGAGAAGTCGATCACCTCCTTGCGCGCGGCGGTGGCGAACATCGCGGCCGCGATGATGTCGATTTTGTTTGCGGTCAGCGAGGGGATCAGCGCCGAGAACTGCATCGGCTCGATCTGCACGGAGAAGCCGGCGTCCTTGCCGATCTCGGTGGCGAGATCGACCATGATGCCCTGGATCGAATTGGTCTTGGTGTCGAGGAAGGTGAAGGGGATGCCGGTCGGCGTCGAGCCGACCTTGAGCACCTGCTGCGCCCCTGACGGCGCGCTCACGGCAAGGGCAAGCGCCGCGACCGCGGCCTGGACGAGACGCTGAAACGACATCGCAAACCTCCCAAACTGGCGCCGGTGCCATCTCGCCCGCTGTGTCAGCGCTTTTGGTTGCGGGCGACGCCGTTCCGGCCTATTTTCACCAATATGAAATTGTGGTCACGAAACCGCAGCCAATGCAAGCGGTTTTCATGCACATGAAGGAAGCGGACTGACGTGAGCGGCGGCAAGAGAATGCGCAAAGGTGCGGCAGCGCGGCCCGTGACGCCACGCCGCGCCGCCAAAAAGCCGGTCAGGAAACCGGCCGAACCGGCGATGGATCTCGCGGTCGGACGCCGCATCCGCGACCTGCGCCGGGCCAAGCAGATGTCGCTGGAGACCGTTGCCGCGCGTACCGACCTGTCGATCGGCTTCATCAGCCAGATCGAGCGCGGCCTGTCGTCGCCCTCGCTGCGTGTGCTGGCGACGCTGGCCGACGTGCTCGGCGTCGGCATCGCCGCGCTGTTCGGCGCGCCGCCCAGGGACGACAGCGCCGGCGGCGTCGTGACCCGCGAGGTGCAGCGCGCCGAGCTGAAACTGTGGCGCACCGGCATTTCAAAGCAGCTGCTGAGCCCCGCCGGCAGCGAGAGCCGGCTCAACCTGTTCCTGGTGCATCTCGAACCCGGCGGCAACACCGGCGACGAGTTCTATACCCATGACGGCGAAGAGGCCGGCCTCGTGCTATCAGGCGAGATGATCCTGACAGTCGACACCGAGACCTGGACGCTGAAACAAGGCGACAGCTTCCGCTTCGCCAGCCGCAGGCCGCATCGGTTTTCCAATCCAGCACGCGATGCCAACGCGGTAGTGCTGTGGGTGAATTGCGTGACGGCGGCGGGGTGAGGCCCCGCTGCCACCCTCCCCTGGAGGGGGAGGGTCGGATCGCGTTGAGCGCAGCGAAATGCGAGCCGGGGTGGGGTGATCTCTCCCCACGGGCAGCACACGCGTGGAGGGACCGTCACCCCACCCCGCTAAGCATCTTGCTTCGCGCGATGCTTATCGACCCTCCCCCTCCAGGGGAGGGTGAAGCACCTATCCCGCCAACCCCATCACGATCTCCTCGATCTTGATCGGGAAATTCCGCACGCGGATGCCGGTGGCGTGGAAGACGGCGTTGGCGACTGCGCCGGCGCTGCCGGTGATGCCGATCTCGCCGACGCCCTTGATGCCGAGCGCATTCACATGCGGATCGTGCTCGTCGACCGTGATGACATCCATCGGCGGCACGTCGGCATTCACGGGCACATGGTATTCGGCGAGGTTCGCATTCAAGATGCGGCCCGAACGATGGTCCATCACCGCCTCCTCGTGCAGCGCGAACGAGAGGCCCCAGATCATGCCGCCGTAGAGCTGGCTCTGCACCATCAACGGATTGATGATGCGCCCCGCAGCGAACGCGCCGACCAGCCGCGTGGCGCGGATCTGGCCGAGCTCCGGATCGACCTTGACCTCGGCAAACACAGCGCCATGCGCGTGCATCGCATATTGCGACTGCGCCGCCGCATCGGCTGCGCCGCTGCCGGTGGCGTCGACCTCTGCGAGGCCGGCGCGCGCCAGAATGTCGGCGTAGCTTTCGCTGCGCGCATCATCGTCGCGGCGATGCAGCCGTCCGCCCCGCGCCACGACGCCGGCATTGCCGGCGCCGAACAACGGCGAACGCTGGTCCGAGGTCGCGAGCTCGGCGAGCCTCGCGATCACGGCTGCACCGGCGTTGTGGATCGCGGCGCCGACGGTTGCGGTGTGCCCCGAACCACCGGCAATGCCGGCATCGGGCAGATCGGAGCTGCCGGAGCGGAACGTCAGCTGATCGAAATCCAGACCGAGCGAGTCGGCCGAGATCTGCGCAAGCGCGGTCCAGGCGCCCTGCCCCATGTCGTGCGCGCCGGTCTCCATCACACCCTTGCCGTCGGCGCGGATCACCGCGCGCGCATTGCCCTGGAACATGATCGCCGGGAAAGTCGCGGTGCCGACGCCCCAGCCGACCAGAAAGCCGTTCTCGTCGCGCATCTGCTTCGGCTGCAGCGGGCGACCCGCCCAGCCGAAGCGTTCGGCGGCCCTTGCGTAGCACTGGCGCAGCGCCTTGGAGGAAAACGGCTTGCCGGTGGTCGGCTCGACCTCGGCGTAGTTCTTCAGCCGAAACTCCAAGGGATCGATGCCGCAGGCGAACGCCGCCTCGTCGATCGCGCTTTCCAGCACGATCGATCCGGTGGCCTCACCCGGCGCGCGCATGAACAGCGGCGTGCCGGTGTCGACGCGCACCGCTTCATGCGCGGTGCGGATCGCGGGGCTGGCATACAGCGTGTGCGAGGCGTCGGCCGCAGGCTCGTAGAAATCGTCGAAGCTCGACGTCGTGATCCGCGCCTCGTGATTGATCGCGGTCAGCGCGCCTGCCTCGTCGGTTCCGATCCGGATGCGCTGGCGGGTCGGGGGACGATGGCCGACCGGGCCATACATCTGGCTCCTGCGCAGCACGAGCTTGACCGGACGGCCGATCATTTTAGCGGCCATGATGCCGAGCACCTGCGGTCCGGAGATCAGCCCCTTGGAGCCGAAGCCGCCGCCGAGGAATGGGCTGTTGATGTGGATATTCGCCGGCGGGATGCCGAACAGGCCCGCGATCCGCATCTGTGCGAACCCCATGCCCTGGCTCGGCGTGTCGATGAACAGGCGGTCGCCGTCCCACACCGCGACGATCGCATGCGGCTCCATCGCGTTGTGATACTGCGCCGGCGTCTCGTAGGTCGAATCGGTCAGCTTCGCGGCCGCGGCCATGCCGGCATCGATATCGCCGTGGCGGACTTCGGCGGGATTGCCGATGCCGACCACCGGCGGCGCGTAGGCCTCGCCGGCGTCGAGGCCGACGCGCGCGATCTCGACCTTATAGCGTGGCGACAGCAGCGCTGCGCCTTCGGTCGCGGCTTCCAGCGTCTCCGCGATCACGACCGCGATCGCCTGGTTGGCGTAGCGCACCTCGTCGCTCTGCAACAGCTCCATGCGGAAGGCGAATGGGTTGCCCTTGGCGTCGGGGTCTTCGGCAAGCTCAGGCTTGTGCGCCGGCGTCATTACGTCGATGACGCCGGGATGGCGCTTGGCGGCGGCAACGTCGAGCGCGGTGACGCGGCCACGCGCGATGCAGCTCGTCGCGATCACGGCATAGACCATGCCGGGCGGATGATTGTCGGCAGCATAGCGGGCCTTGCCGGTGACCTTCAGCACGCCGTCGGTGCGGGTCATCGGCTGGCCGATGTTCGAGCCATGCCTGATATGGGCGGGGTCGCGGGTCAGACTGAGTTCAACCGTCATGCGTTACGCTCCTGCAACGGACGAGAAGGGAGAGCCGGGCAGCGCGGGAGTGCGATCCGGCGTGCCTGCGGCGGCAAGGGTGAGCGCGCGCACGACGATGCGTTGCGCGAGCTCGATCTTGAAAGCGTTGTCGCCGGACGGCCTTGCGCCGGCGAGCGCGGCGCGCGCCGCCTCGCGATAGACCGCCGCATCCGGCGAGGCGCCTGCGAGCACCTGCTCGGCCTCGCGCGCCCGCCACGGCTTTGCCGCGACGCCGCCGAGCGCAAGCCGTGCCGCACGGATCTTGCCGTCCGCGATGCGCAAGGACGCTGCGGCCGAGACCACGGCGAAGGCATAGGACGTGCGTTCGCGCACCTTGATGTAGCGGGCATGGCTGGCGAACCCCCGCGCCTCGGCCGGCAGCCGCAGCGCGACGATCAAATCGCCCCGCTCCAGCGCGGTCTCGCGCTCCGGCGTCTCACCGGGCAAACGATGCAACGCCTCGAGCGGCAGCTCGCGCCGGCCGCCCTTGCCCTCGATCTCGACGACGGCGTCATGCGCGACCAGCGGCACGCAGAAATCCGACGGATGGGTCGCGATGCAGCCCTCGCTCCAGCCGAGCACCGCGTGCAGGCGGTTCTCGCCCTTTAGCGCGTCGCAGCCGGCGCCCGGCCAGCGCCGGTTGCAGGCGCTGCCGGCGTCGTAGAAATAGGCGCAGCGCGTCCGCTGCATCAGATTGCCGCCGACGGTCGCAGCATTGCGCAGCTGCGCGGAAGCGCCCGACAGCAACGCCTCGGCGACCGCGGGATAGCTGCGCGCGAACTCCGCGTCATGCGCGAGATCGGCGTTGCGCACCAGCGCGCCGATGCGCAGGCTACCGTCGGCGAGATGCTCGATGCGATCGAGCCCAGGCAGGCGCGTGACGTCGACGAGGCGGCTCGGCCGGCTCACGCCGCCCTTCATCAAATCGAGCAGATTGGTGCCGGACGCAAGATAGCTCGCACCCTTTTCGGACGCGGCCGCGATCGCATCCGCGACGCTGGCCGGCCTGACATAATCGAAATTCATCATGCGGAGCGCCTCTGCTTGCTGGCGGTCATGTTGGATTGTGCCTCGAGCACGGCTTCGGTGATTCCCTGATAGGCGCCGCAGCGACACAGATTGCCGCTCATGCATTCGCGTACCCGCTCCGGATCGTCGCCGGCCTGCCCTTCCTGGATCAGGCCGATGCCGCTCATGATCTGGCCCGGGGTGCAGAAGCCGCACTGGAAGCCGTCATGGGCGATGAAGGCGGCCTGCACCGGATGCAGCTCGCCGCCGCGCCCGACGCCTTCGATCGTGGTGATCTCGGCGCCGTCATGGCTGACGGCGAGCGCGAGGCAGGAATTGATGCGGCGGCCGTCGACCAGGATGGTGCAGGCGCCGCACTGGCCGCGGTCGCATCCCTTCTTGGTTCCGGTGAGGTCGAGCCGCTCGCGCAACAGGTCGAGCAGGGTGACGCGGGGGTCGTCGAGGGCAATGTCGCGGCGGACACCGTTGATGGTGAGACTGATGGGGAGATTCATGCAAGGCGCTCCGATCCGTGTATGGTCGGGTTGAATCGAGGCAACGCGAACCCGTGGCCGCCGATGCATGATCGGCGCGCCTTGTCAGGCCCGGTGCTGGTCGCCATATACGGAGGCATCCTCCGTTTACAAGGGAGGGTAAACAGAAAAAGGAATGGCCGGTTCATCACCAGAAATTGTCCGCAAGCCGCGCGCCGACGCCGTGCGCAATCGCGAGCGCGTGCTGGAAGCGGCCAAGGCCGTGTTCTCGGCCGGCGGCAGCGAGGCGAGCCTCGAGGCCGTCGCGCGCCAGGCCGGCGTCGGCATCGGCACGCTGTATCGCCACTTCCCGACCCGCGAGGCGCTGTATGAGGCGGTCTATCGCCGCGAGGTCGAGCAGCTCGGCGACCTTGCCGAGCAATTGCAATGCGCGCCCGAGCCGGTCGAGGCGCTGCGGCGCTGGCTGCGCGCCAATGTGGAATTCGTTGCCACCAAGAAGGGCATGGTCGCCGCGCTCGCGCTGGTCGCGCACGGCTCGACCGAGCTGCACGCCTATTCGTTCGACCGCCTCACCAAGGCGATCGGCACCCTGCTCGCGCGCGCCGTCGCGGCCGGCGCCATCCGCGACGACATCAGCGCCGAGGACGTGCTGCGCGCGCTGATCGGGATGTGCTACATGCACGACCAGCCGGGCTGGCAGACCACGGCGCTCCGGCTCCTGGATGTGTTCGTGGACGGCTTGCGGCTGCGGCCGACGGGTGCAGCGGCATCCGCGGCAAAGCCAGCGAAGAAGAAGGCCGGCCGGCCGCGCTCGCCGTAGCTGCCATAAATATATCGTGATCAGATATACTTCGCGCGGAGGACCCGTTTGGGCGCGTGGATTCCGGCCATTGAACGAAGGTCGAATGGGCCATCCGGTGTTTCCATTCGCACGGCGTCCCCGGGAGTGAGTATGCTGGCAAAAAACAGGTAGACGCGAACTCCGCGATCTGCTGATTGGCCATGGCGAGGAAACGCGCGTTCGCGCTCGAGCTTTTCGAGGACGACTCCCGGCATCCGGGAAAAGATGCGCCTGCCGTTCATTTGGATTGCAGAAATGAACGAGAGCATCTCATCTCCGTTTATCCGCTACCCTATTGGCACCTCGCTGCTGATGGCCGGCATTCTGTTCGTCGGCATCGTCGCCTATCCACTGCTTCCGGTCGCGCCACTGCCTCAGGTCGACTTTCCGACCATCCAGATCTCGGCGAGCCTGCCCGGCGCCAGTCCCGAAACCATGGCCTCCTCGGTGGCGCAGCCGCTGGAGCGGCAGTTCGCGCAGATTCCCGGCATCGCGCAGATGACCTCGACGAGTTCGCTCGGGTCGACCGCGGTCACCATCCAGTTCGACCTGAACCGCAACATCGACGGCGCCGCCAACGACATCCAGGCCGCGATCAACGCCGCAGGCGGCCAGCTGCCCAAGAACCTGCCCTCGCCGCCGACCTATCGCAAGGTCAACCCGGCGGACTCGCCGATCCTGCTGCTGTCGGCGACCTCGGACACCCTGCCGCTGATCCGGGTGAGCGATGCGGTCGACGCCCAGCTCGGGCAGCAGATCAGCCAGATTTCCGGCGTCGCCCAGGTGTTCATCGGCGGACAGCAGAAGCCCGCGATCCGCGTGCAGATCGATCCCGCCAAGCTGGTCGCCAAGGGGCTCTCGCTGGAAGACATCCGCAGCCAGATTGCCATCACGACGGTCGACAGCCCGAAGGGTAACATCGACGGCGCAAGCCGCGCCTACACGATCTACGCCAACGATCAGCTCCCGGATGCCAACGACTGGAATGACGTCATCGTCGCCTACCGCAACGGCGGCCCGTTGCGGATTCGCGACATCGGCCGGGCTATCGCCGGGCCGGAAGACATGAAGCAGGCCGCCTGGGCGGACGGCAAGCGCGGCGTGTTCCTTGTCATCTTCAAGCAACCCGGCGCCAATGTCATCGGCACGGTCGACAGGATCAAGGCGCAGCTTCCGAGGCTGATTGCCGCGATTCCGCCCGCCATCCAGATCAAGATCATCAGCGACCGGACATTGACCATCCGCGCCGCTGTCGAGGACGTGCAGATCACGCTGCTGATCACCATCGTTCTGGTCGTCATGGTGATCTTCGTCTTCCTGCGCAGCTTCTGGGCCACGGTGATTCCTGCCGTCACCGTGCCGCTCGCGCTGCTCGGCGCCTGCGCGCTGATGTGGGTGTTCGGCTATACGCTCGACAATCTGTCGCTGATGGCACTGACGATTGCGGTCGGCTTCGTGGTCGACGACGCCATCGTCATGCTCGAGAACATCACGCGCTACGTCGAGCAGGGCGAGCGGCCGCTTGCCGCGGCGCTGCGGGGTGCCGGCGAAATCGGATTCACGATCCTGTCGATCAGCATTTCGCTGGTCGCGGTGCTGATCCCGCTGCTGCTGATGGGGGGCGTCATCGGCCGGCTGTTCCGCGAGTTCGCGGTGACCCTGGCGATGGCGATCTTCGTCTCGCTGGTGGTGTCGCTGACGCTGACGCCGATGATGGCATCGCGCTTCCTGCGGGCGCATGGCGAGACCAAGCATGGACGGCTCTACCAATGGAGCGAGGCGGCATTCGACCGGATGCTGCATGGCTATGAGCGCGGCCTCGATCTGGCGCTCGGCTGGAGCCGGACCACGCTGTGCATCTTCTTCGCGACGCTGGCGCTGTCGGTTTATTTGTTCGTGATCATTCCCAAGGGATTCTTTCCGCAACAGGACAACGGCTTCCTGAACGCCGTGTCGGAGATGGCCCAGGACATCTCGTTTGCCGACATGAAGCGGCATCAGGAAGAGCTCAGCAGGATCGTTCGCGCCGATCCCGCGGTCGACAGCATGGCCGAGTTCATCGGCGGCGGCGGTACCGCGCTGAATTCCGGCCGCATGTACATCACGCTGAAGCCGCATGAAGAGCGCGACGCCGACGCCCAGCAGATCATCGCGCGGCTGCGGCCGAAGCTCGAGGCGGTCGAGGGAGCACGCCTCTACATGCAAGCCTCCCAGGACGTCCGGCTCGGCGGCCGCGCCACGCGCACGCAATTCGAATACACGCTGCAGGATGCCAACCTCGCCGAGCTGAACCAATGGGCGCCGAAGATCCTGGCCAGCATGAAGACCCTGCCCCAACTGCGCGACGTCGCCACCGACCAGCAGACCGAGGGAACGACGCTGACGATGACCATCGACCGCGACACCGCGTCGCGCTACGGCATCCAACCACAGTTGATCGACGATACGCTGTACGACGCGTTCGGCCAGCGCCAGGTGACCCAGTACTTCACCCAGCTCAACAGCTATCACGTCATCCTGGAGATCCTCCCGGAATTGCAGGGCAAGCTCGACACGCTCAACAAGCTCTACATCAAGTCGCCGACGACGGGCGACGAAGTCCCGCTCTCGGTGTTCTGCAAGTGGACGACGGTTCCGGTGCGTCCGCTCGCGATCGCGCACCAGGGGCAGTTTCCCGCGACCACGATCAGCTTCAACCTGGCGCAGGGCGTGGCGCTCGGCCAAGCCACCGATGCGATCCAGGACGCGGTCGCCAATCTGGGGGCTCCGGCCACGCTCAGCTCGAGCTTCCAGGGCACCGCGCAGGCCTTCCAGCAATCACTGAGCTCGGTGCCGCTGCTGATCCTGGCTGCGCTGGTCGTGGTCTATCTGATCCTCGGCATGCTCTACGAAAGCTACATCCATCCGCTCACGATCCTTTCCACCCTGCCGTCGGCCGGCGTCGGTGCGCTGGCGATCCTGATGGCGTTCGGGTTTGATTTCAGCCTGATCGCACTGATCGGCATCATCCTCCTGATCGGGATCGTGAAGAAGAACGGCATCATGATGGTCGACTTCGCGATCGCCGCGGAACGCGAGGAGCATCTGTCGCCGCGTGAATCGATCCGGAAAGCGGCGCTCCTGCGTTTCCGCCCGATCATGATGACGACGATGGCAGCCTTGCTCGGCGGCGTGCCGCTGATGCTGGGCACCGGAACGGGGTCGGAAATCCGTCAGCCGCTCGGCTATGCGATGGTCGGCGGACTGATCGTGAGCCAGGCGCTGACGCTGTTCACGACGCCGGTCGTGTATCTCTATCTCGACAGATTCTCGAACGCGCTTTCGAACTGGACGGCGACTAAGCGGCACGACGATGCCGAACCGTCCGTGGACCGGGATGCCGCCGAATAGCGCAGCTCAGCCGCGTTGCGCCTCCGCCACCAGCCAGTCCCGGAAGGCGACCAGCGCGGGGTTGGACTCCGAGGAAGTCGGATAGACCGCATAGTGGCAATAGGCCACGCGCAGACCGTGGTCGGACAGGCGCACCAGTTTCCCCGCCAGCATGTCCGATCGCGTGATCGAGAGACGCCCGAGCGCAATGCCCTGCCCGGTCACGGCAGCCTCCATCAGCGCGTTGGTATCGGTGAAAGACGTACCGACGATGTCGCGATCGAGCTTCAGGCCCGCCGATTTGAACCAGGCCCGCCATGACAGATTGCGGTCGATCAGCAGCGGCTCCGAGAGCATCGCAACAGGGTCCTTCGGCAGCCGGCCGCCGTTGAGGCTCGGGCTGCACACCGGGAAAAACTCTTCACCGAAAAGCTTGATGGCGCGAAGCCCCCTCCAGTCGCCGGTCCCGAACCGGATCGCGATGTCGACGCCATCGGATGTGAAATTGGCCAGCGACTGACCGGTCTTGATGTGCAGGTTGATGTACGGATAGCGGGCCGTGAAGCGCGACAGCCGCGGGACCAGCCAGCGCGCCGCCATCACCGGCAAGAGGCTCACGGTCAGCTCGGCGTCGGCGCGACGCGTATGAAGGCTGCCGAGCGCGGCGTTCAATTCCGAGAAGGCGCCTTTGACACCGGCCTGCAGCCGAAGCCCGGCCGGCGTCGGCGCCATCCGGTTGCCCTGCCGCTCGAACAGCGTGAGGCCGAGCTCCTCCTCGAGCTGCCGGATGCGCTGGCTCACCGCGCTGTGCGTCACATGCAGCTCGCGCGCCGCTTCCGAGTAGCTGCCGTGACGGCAAGCCACCTCGAACACCCGCAGGGTCTCCAACGGCGGTAATGGGGCCATCCGGCAATTGTTAGGAACGCTAACAAGTGCTGTCAAATCATATCGTTCGCCCCATTGCCGGACCGGGACTAGTTGAGCAGGTGCCGAGACCGAGCACCCTGGAGCACCTGCGATGTCCTCTTCCGCTGCCCTCTTGCGCCGAACCGAAGCACCGGCCAACGCGCGTTGCCCGCACCGTAGCACGCACCCGCCGTCCCGCGCCGTAGCCACCAAGCTCGACCCGCGCACCCGCATGCTGCTGGAACAGCCGATCGCCCCGTTAATCCTGCGGCTTGCGCTGCCCAACGCCACCGTCATGACCGTGCAGATCCTGATCGGCTTGCTGGAGGTCTATTTCGTCTCGCGCACCGGCGTCGATGCGCTGGCCGGCGTGGCGCCGGTGTTTCCGCTGGTGTCGCTCGTGGTGGCGATCGCGCAGGGCGCGATCGGCGGCGGCTTCGTCACGACGGTCGCACGCGCGCTCGGCACCGGCCAGATCGGCGACGCCAGCGACTATGCGTGGTACGCCGTGGCGCTCGGCGTTTTGCTCGGCCTTGCGACATCGGTCGTGATGCTAACCTTGGGCTCGCAGCTCTACGGCGCGATGGGCATCTCGGGCAACGCGCTCGCGATCGCGTTGTCCTATTCCGGCATCATCTTTGCCGGCGCGATCCCGATCTGGCTGTTCAACCTGCTGCTGGCCGTGGTGCGCGGCACCGGCAATTTGCTGGTCCCTGTCATCGTGGTGTGCAGCGGCGCCGTGATCCTGCTGCCCCTGTCGCCGGCGCTGATCTTTGGCGCGTTCGGCCATCAGGGCCTCGGCCCCGCGGGCGGCGCTGTCGCGATGCTGGTGTACTACACCTTCGGAACGCTGGCCTACGCCGTCTATCTCTGGGGTCGGTTCGGCGCGCTCAAGCCATCGTTTCGCATCCCGGCGCTCTCGCTTGCGCCAATGCTGGCGATCCTTCGCGTCGGAGGCATGTCGGCCATCGTGTCAGCCACCACCAATCTGACGCTTGCCATCGTCACCGCCTATGTCGCGATCGGCGGCGTCGAGGCGCTCGCCGGCTACGGCGCGGGCTCGCGGCTCGAGTTTCTGCTGGTGCCGCTCGCCTACGGCATCGGCGGACCGGTCGGCATCATCATCAGCGCCAATCTCGGCGCCGGCCGGATCGACCGCGCGGTGAAGACGTCATGGATCGGGATCGCGATGGCCTGCACGCTGACCGAAGCGATCGGACTGGCTGCTGCGGCCTTCCCCGAAACCTGGATCGGACTGTTCAGCCAAGACCCGGCCGTGTTGCAGATCGGCGCGGAGTATCTGCACCGCGTCGGACCGTTCTTCGGATTCTTCGGGCTCGGCTATGTCCTCTACTGTGCCGGCCAGGCGACCCGGCGAATGGAGGCATCGGTGATCGCCGCATTGCTCAGAGCCGCGATCGCGGTCGCCGGCGGCTACGCAGTGATCGCGTTGAAGGCCGACGTCACCTGGAATTTCATAGCCGTCGCAGTCGGCATGGTCGCGTTCGGCCTGTTCGCACTACCGCCGCTGATCAAGCGCGCGGGCTATGACAACGCGCCTGCTTGAATCGTCACCCGAAGCGATGATCGTAGCGATTGATCGACAGCTCCTTGGTATCGATCTCGGGCTTCTTGCCGGAGAGCATGTCGGCCAGCACCCGGCCCGAGCCGCAGGCCATGGTCCAGCCGAGCGTGCCGTGGCCGGTGTTGAGGTGCAGATTGGCAAACCGCGTCGCGCCGATCACCGGCGGGCCGTCCGGCGTCATCGGGCGCAGGCCGCACCAGAAGGTCGCCTTGGCAAGGTCGCCGCCGCGCGGAAACAGATCGGTCAGCGAATGGTCCAGCGTCGCGCGCCGCGCGTCGTAGAGCTTGGTCGAATAGCCCGAGATCTCGGCAGTGCCGCCGACCCGGATGCGGTCGCCGAGCCGGGTGATCGCGACCTTGTAGCTCTCGTCCATCACGGTGGATTCCGGCGCGCCGGCGGCGTCCTTGATCGGCACCGTGATCGAATAGCCCTTGACCGGATAGACCGGCAGCGAGATGCCGAGCGGCCGCACCAGATGCGGCGAGTAACTGCCCAGCGCCAGCACATAGGCATCCGCGGTCATCAGGCCGGCGCTGGTCGCAACGCCGGTGATGCGAGTGGCATCCGCATTCAGGCCGTCGATGCCGACATTGAAGTTGAAGCGCACGCCGATCTTCTCGGCCTCTAGCGCGAGCGCCTGCGTGAACATGTGGCAGTCGCCGGTCTCGTCATGCGGCAGCCGCAGCCCGCCGGCGAATTTCTGCTTCACGCCGGCCAGCGCCGGCTCGGCTTTGATGCAGCCCTCGCGGCCGAGCACCTCGAACGGGACGCCGTATTGCTTGAGCACGGCGATGTCGTCGCCGGTGTGATCGAGCTGGGCCTGCTCGCGAAACAGCTGCAGCGTGCCGCGGGCGCGCTCGTCGTAGCGGATGCCGATCTCGTTGCGCAGCGCCTGCAGGCAATCGCGGCTGTATTCCGCGATCGGGATCATCCGGCTCTTGTTCACCGCGTAGCGCGACGTGGTGCAATTGCGCAGCATCTTCAGAAGCCAGAGCCACATCACGGGATCGAGCTTCGGGCGAATCACCAGCGGACCGTGCTTCATCAAGAGCCACTTCACCGCCTTGACAGGCACGCCGGGGCCGGCCCAGGGCGACGAATAGCCCGGCGACACTTCACCGGCATTGGCAAACGAGGTTTCGAGCGCAGGCTTGGGCTGACGGTCGATTACCGTCACCTCATGGCCGGCGCGCGCAAGATAATAGGCCGAGGTGACGCCAATCACGCCACTGCCGAGAACAAGGACCTTCACTTTTCCTCACATCCTGCAGCGAAAACGCAATCGCCGCTGCGAAACCACTCTGCTTCGCAACGGCGACAGCAATTTGTAGAGCTAGCTACAATTTAGCTAGCAATTATCAGGCCACGCGCTTGATGGCGTCGCCGAGGATCGAGACGATATCGTCGATATGCGACTTCTCGACGATCAAAGGCGGGGACAGCGCGAGCGAGTCGCCGCTCATGCGGAAGTAGAGGCCGCGATTGAAGCAATCGACCATGACGTCGTAGCCGCGCGCACCGACGACACCATCGCGCGGCGCGAGTTCGACCGCGCCCATCAGACCCTGATTGCGGATGTCGACGACGTTCGGCAGCCCCTTCAGCGAATGCAGGCCATCGCGCCAGTAATCGGAGAGCGACGCGCCGCGGGTCAAGAGACCCTCGTCCTTGTAGATGTCGAGCGTCGCAAGACCTGCGGCGCAAGCCACCGGATGCGCCGAATAGGTGTAGCCGTGGAACAGCTCCATGGCGTTGTCTGGGCCGACCATCAGCCCGTCATGGACCTGGCGGCTGGCGAACACCGCGCCGCACGGCACGGTGCCGTTGGTGATGCCCTTGGCGGTCGTCATCATGTCCGGCGTCACGCCGTAGAAGTTGGCGGCGAACGGCGCGCCGAGGCGGCCAAAGCCAGTGATGACCTCGTCGAAGATCAACAGGATGCCGTGCTTGGTGCAGAGCTCGCGCAGGCGCTGCAGATAGCCCTTCGGCGCCGGCAGCACCGCGGTCGAACCGGGCACCGGCTCAACGATCACGGCTGCGATGGTGTCCGCGCCGTGCAGCGCGACCATCCGCTCGACGTCGTCGGCGAGCTCGGCGCCATGATCCGGCTGGTCCTTGGCGAAGGCGTTGCGGGCGAGATCATGTGTATGACGGATGTGGTCGACACCCGGCAGATGGGTCGCAAACTGGCGGCGGTTGGCGACCATGCCGCCGACCGACATGCCGCCGAAGCCGACGCCGTGATAGCCGCGCTCGCGGCCGATCAGACGGGTGCGGGTCGGCTGGCCGGCGGCGCGATGATAGGCCAGCGCGATCTTCAGCGCGGTGTCGACCGATTCAGAGCCCGAATTGGTGAAGAAGATCCGGTCCAGCCCCTTCGGGGCGATCTCGGCGAGGCGCTCGGCGAAATCGAACGCCAGCGGATGGCCCATGTTGAAGGAGGGTGCGAAGTCCAGCGTGGACAGCTGGCGCTCGACGGCGGCCGCGATCTGCGGGCGGCCGTGGCCGGCGTTGACGCACCAGAGACCGGCGGAGCCGTCGATCACCTGACGGCCGTCGACCGAGGTGTAGTACATGCCCTTGGCAGAGGAGAACAGCCGCGGCGCTTTCTTGAACTGCCGGTTGGCCGTGAAGGGCATCCAGAACGAATCGGTCTTGATGGTGTTCGGAATCTGATGAACGGTCACGGCGCACTCCATGGCTGGGGATGCGTAGTCGGACCACTCTTCGGGGCACTCAACAAGTCCTTTTCTGTCGCAGCGCAAGCCATTGATCTTGCTGGGGCGGTCTGCCAAGATTTGTTCGATCCGCAACACCTGCAACAGGGATCTGTCATGAGCGTCGACATCGGCGGTCGGCTTCGATTCATCCGCGCGCGGCACAAGCTGTCGCAGCGCGAACTCGCCAAGCGCTCCGGCGTCACCAATTCGACGATTTCGCTGATCGAATCCAACCAGATGAACCCATCGGTCGGCGCGCTGAAGCGGATTCTCGACGGCATTCCGATGGGGCTTGCGGAATTCTTCGCGATCGAGCCGGAGCGGCCGCGCAAGGCGTTCTACCGCGCCGACGAGCTGACCGAGATCGGCAAGAAGCCGATCTCCTACCTCCAGATCGGCGACAGCCTGTTCGGACGTGCGTTGCAGATCCTGAAGGAGCGCTACGAACCCGGCAGCGACACCGGCCGGGTGCCGCTGGTGCACGAAGGCGAGGAAGGCGGCATCGTGGTCTCGGGCCGGCTCGAGGTCACGGTCGACGACGAGCGGCGGGTGCTCAACGCCGGCGACGCCTATTACTTCGAAAGCCGCCGCCCGCACCGCTTCCGCTGCATCGGCGCCAAGCCGTGCGAGGTGATTTCGGCCTGCACGCCGCCGACATTTTGAACCCGGCGCAGGCGCTGCGCGACCCAAGCCGCAAGGGCCGCATGTCGCGGCCTTGCGGGGTGACGTCCATGCATTGCTCCCCACGGCTTGCAGCCGCCGTCGCGGCCATCGCGGTCCTTGCGCCCGGCGCGTCGGCTGCGATGGACGATTTCCTGCGCGCATCGAGCAGCGCGCCGACCGCGATCAGCCTGTGCGGCGATGGCGGCGATAACCGGATCAAGACCGCCGACTGCAAGAAGGCCGGCACCGACAAGCTAGTGGCGCAGATCGACAAGGCGTTCGACGCGGCGCTTCCCAAGCTGCCGGCGAACGTCAGGCCGCTGTTGAAGCGCGACCAGGCCTGGTTCAACGAGATGATCATCGACGCCGCGGACGTGCTCGCCGATACCGACGAGGACGAGCTGAAAGCTGGTTTTGCCGCGGCCCTGCGCCGCCGCACGGCGGCGCTTGGCGGGCTGGCATCCGGCCGCCCGGGCATATCAGGCAACTGGGTCAATGCCTTCGGCAGTATCACGCTGACGCCGACCGAGGGCGGCGCCTACCACCTCGCCGCCGATCTGCGCGGCGACTATGGCGGCGACCGCCGGCGAACCTGCAAGCTGAGCGCCGATTTGAAGCCTTCCAGGACTGGCTGGTTCTCCGGCCCGGTGGTGATCGAGATGGACGCATCCACCGACAAGCCCAAGACCGAAGCCAGGGCCGCCCCAAGCAAGCCACCGTCAATCAAACTCCGCCGCCAGGGCGAGACGTTGCGGATCGTCGGCACCATCGATGACGAAGAGTGGGACGGGCTCAACGACTGCTCGTCGATGTGGCAGGTCACCGGCAGCTACTTTGCCGCCGGCAAGGATGCGGCATCCGATAAGGCCGACACCGCGTTCGTCGCGCCGACCTTCGACTGCACCAGGCCCGAGACCGCGACCGACGAGGAAATCTGCGCCGATCCCGATCTCGCCGACAACGACCAGCGGCTCAACCGGGCCTGGAAGGCGCTACAGCCGCGGCTCGACGAGGCGACGCGGCGCGCGCTGATCGACGACCAGCGCAACTGGGTGAAAAGCCAGACCGAACAATTCCCCGAATTCCTGCACCCTGCGTGGAACAAGCAGAGCTCGCAGGTCCACTTCACCGTCGATGCGCGCGATCACGTCAACGGCTTGCAGCGCGAACGCCTGGCGCTGCTCGAGGGCTTTGACGACAAACGCAGTGGACTTGCCGGCACCTGGCTGGCCTATGACGCCATCATCAAGGTCACCGCCGAGAAGGACGGCACGCTGAAGGCTGTCGGATGGAAGTGGGAGCAGGGCGACTGGAAGGCCGGCTGCGACTACGAGATGACGGGCAAGGTGGTCGGCGGCGCGTTCCGCTCCGATGCGCAGCGCAAGAATCCGGATACGCTCGAGCGCGACCACGCGATGCTGATCGTCAACCGACGGGACGATGTCTTCGCTAAAAAGCGCGCCGGGAAGGACGGCACCGAAGACAGCGCCGACGAGGCAAAATGCAAGCGCCGGCTCGACAACTCCTCGACCGCGCGGCTGTTTCCCGCCCGCCCCTCGCCCGACATCGACAATTTCAAGGGCTCGATCAGATAGCTGCGCGGCCGGCCGGCTGCGCCATCACAAGTTGCGGGTCTGGTGGTCGCCATAGGCGATCACAAACGCAACCGTCGCGAACATCATGGTCGCGGCGATGACGACGAGAATGGTATCTAGGGTCATGACGGTCCTCCAAGATTGGCAAAACAAGGTTAGTGCGCCGGCCGGAGGAAGCCTTGCGGCAGATCAATTTTTCGACGGGAATCGATCGCGCGTGAAACCACGCCGGATTTGCCGCGTAAGCTCAAGGATCGACCAGGGAGCCTTCCAATGCGCGCGATCGCCCTCATTGCCGCCATTCTGTTCGCCATCGCCTCGCCGGCCATGGCCGACGACGTCGCCACGGCGCAAGGCGTGATCCGCGCCCAGGAGCAGGCGTTCGGCCGCGATGACGCCACGGCGGCCTATTCCTATGCCGCGCCCGCGATCCGGCAGATCTTTCCGCAGGCCGATATCTTCATGTCGATGGTGCAGAACCAATATGCGCCGGTCTATCGCCACAGGAGCTTCGAGTTCGGCGCGGCGCAGACCGCAGGCGACCGGATCGCGCAACGCGTTCAGATCATCGACGCCAATGGCGAGGCGTGGGAGGCGCTCTATACGCTGGAGCGGCAGTCCGACGGCAGTTTGAAGATCACCGGCTGTTCATTGCTGAAGGCCGGTCAATCGGTGTGATCGCGCGGATCGGATCCGCAACGGTCACCTGAAGACAGTCGCTTCAGGACAAGCCCTTTCTCAGCCGGAGCCTGTCCTCAAGCCAGTCGAATATGACTTCATTCGCCAATGTAGGGTTGTCGATATGCCCCTGCATGGCGGCGGTTTCGGCACGCCGGAACAGGATCAGGCTGGCGTCGCGATGAATGCTGCTCAATTGGTTGCCAAATTCAATCAAGGCGCCTGGAAGAAGCCAGCCGCCCTCGCCCGCGGTGACGAGGAGCGGACAATCGATGCTCCGCGAGATCGCATTGGCTTCTTCAAGCCATCCGGCCTGCTCACCCTCGCCGGCCTGCCGATAGAAGAAACTCTTCTCGTGCGAGTCCCAGATTCCGGCGTCGCAAACGGCCGCGGCAAACCGGGCATCACTTGCGGCTGCCCGGGCGACCAGGGACGAGTTGCAGGCGTCCGCCACGATGGCGATCCGCGTGCTGTCGACACCGGGCATCCCCGAAAGAAAGTCGAGGACGCGGCTCATAGCCGCTTCGAACTTGTGGCCCTCGAGCCGTTCCGGCGACAAGGCCGTCTGAGTCCCCAGCAGGTCCACGGCGAGAAGCGAGAATCCGCGCTCGTTGGCATGACCCGCGTATTTGGTGATCAATTCTTCCTTGTAGGAACCTGGCTCGCCAATGCACACGATGACGGGTCCATCGTCGCGGAAGGCTGACGGCAGGTAGTAGGCCTGCAGCGACAGGTCCTCCGTCCAGGGAATCGAGAACACCTGGCCGGCCGGAAGGCGGGTCTTCAAAAAGCTGGTCGCGCATCGCCGCATGCCGGCGACGGCATAGTTCAGCAAATCGTTGGCGTATCCGGGAGGCCTTACGGCGGCGTGAAAGTAGGTGGTGGCCCGAAGCCAGTTGCGACGGGCGGTTACCAGATTGTTGTTCAGCAACGAAAGCTCAGCTCTCGCCTCGTTCAGTTCCGCGGTCTTGATCCACTCTTCCGACCACGAGCTCTCCGATGCGAGGTTTATCTTGCTCAAAGTCAGCCAGCATTCGGAAACCGTCGAACCGCCTTCCTGTGCGGCGGCCAGAAGCTTGATGAACTCCGCCGACAGATCCTCGCGATCCGGCCAGGCAGGCCAGCCCTTGTCATCGAACTCGACGCTGCTTGACGAGGCTCCACGCGCCCCACAGTGCTCATGCATGTTTCGTCAACTCGTTCGCAGCCGGCTCCGTTGCCGGTGCGCGTGAAAGGTACGAGTCCGCCCGTTGGGGTCGCCGAGCCGCCGCTTCGGTCGCCGCGAAAAAATTGGCGCCGAAATCGCAAACGCCAATCACGCGGCTCTCCCAAGAAAATATTCCAATTCGGCTTCATATAATTGAAGTAATTCGGCGGCGGCAAATGTTGATATGGCGGCGCAGGAATGCGTTGCGCTTATGCCTGAGGGCCGAATGTTGCTGCAGCAATCGTTGCCGAGCAAATGCTCGGAAATGTTCTGGATGCCGCCAACTTGCTTGTCTCGCTTGGCGAACTTGCCGCCAGCGCACTCACGGAATCGCGAGAACCCGCATGCAGCTACTCACTCGGCCGTGACTTCGTGAGGAGAGACCGCTTGAGCGCGCGCAGGCATATCGCGGTACCGCTAAGCAGATGCGCCGTCACCGCTTCAAATGAAAAACCTCCGGCAGGGCATTGCCGGAGGTTCTGGAGGTTAGTTCATGAAGAAGTCTGATATCTCCTCGTCATGGTCGGCAGAGCAACCGACATCAAGTTTGTACATGATAGACTAATGTTAGTAAATCATACAACAGACTCTTCTTTCAAAATCAAAGCCTCGACAGTTTCCCGTCGAGGCTTTGGGTAGCGATCAAGTTCCGGATCAACCGGGCTTTACCAGTTGCGCTGCGCGCGCAGCAGCAACATGTAGGTGTCCTGGTTGCTGAGAGAGTAGACAGCGGCCGGCTTGCCGATCGCAGCGCTACCCGGGTAGGTGATCGTGCCAGCGTAGTTCTGATCCAGATGGGTGTAGGTGAAGTCAGCCGAGAAGGTCAGGTTCTTCACCGGAGTCCACTGGGTCTGCGTACCGATCTGGGCAACGCTGTAATCGGGGTTGCACGAGGTCAGATTCGACGTGGCGCCGATCAGGACGCCGAACGATCCGCCCACGCCAGTCCCGCCCGGGCCGCAGATGTAGCCTTTGGCGGTGCTGTTGTAGTTAACCTGGGCCCACGCACCGTAGACACTGGTGTTCCAATAGGGATTCCAGTTGTGGACGTATGCACCGCGCACGCCGTAGGTCGTGATCAGCTGCTGCGAGCCGCCGCTGACGAACACGCTGTCCGGCGCAATGCCGAAGCCGATGCTCTGGTAAGCACCGGGAACGCTGGTGTTGCCGAAGGAAGTGAAGGCACCAGCACCCGAGAGATCCTGGATGTTGTAGCGCGTTGCGCCGTTGGTATAGACGCCCTGGACGTTGATGGTATCGCCAGGTCCGGTCGGGATGTTCTTGATCGACAGGGCCAACTGACCCGCCCAGCCCCACTTGTCGTCGGGATGACCGGTCAACTCGGTGGCGCCGTAGTAGGCCGCGTGATTGTCATGCGCCGCGAACGACGCCTGGAACAGACCCCAGGCCTGGTCGACGCGGAGTGACGCGACCAGATCCGGAGCAATCGTGCCGGCATAGTCGCTCGCGCCGTAGGGACCGAGAGCGCCGGTACCGACCACACCGAGATTCTGCACACCGGCCTGATAGTAGGCCGACTGATCCTGGGCCGACAGGGCCAGCGACACGCCGTTGCCGAACTGCGCGGTGTAGGTGAACTGGTTCACACCGGTGATCGTGCCGCCGCCGCCGACGAGACCGTCGAAGTTGTTGCCCGGATAGTTGGCCCACGGCGCCGAGAACTGCGAGACCGCCTTACCCATGGTGAAGCCGGCGAACTGGATGAAGGCGTAGTAGACGCCGACCGTGCCGGCGGCGACACCGCCCGAACTTGCGTTGTTCGGGGCGGCAGACGTTCCGATCGGCGAGTAGACCGTCGAGCCTGCCGCGGCGCCCCCCCCATAGCTGTCCGAAGTCCAGCTGAAGGTCGCATCGAAGAAGGTACGAACCACGCCGTATTCGGTCGCGGTGCGGGTGTCGACGTTCAGGTCTTCGCGCGAGCGCCAGGTGTAGCCGTTGGTGAAGCGGTTCTGTGCGCCGCCCGCGCCGGCGTAGTTGCCGGTGTGGTCCGAGTTGGTGTTCGCCAGAACGTCGACACGCAGGTAGCCGCCCAGCTTGATGCAGGTGTCGGTGCCCGGAATAAAGTAGAAGCCCGGACCATACAGCGAGCAGACTTTGACGTACTCGACCGCCTTGGCCTTGACCGGAAGGTCGGCCGCCATAGCGCCACTGCTCGCGGCGAGAGTTGCCACCGAGCCCAACAAGAGGCCCTTTACGATCTTCATGCTATCCTCCAAATGATGCCTTGCACTGCTGGCAAAGCGACAAACGTTCCCCTCCCGAAAACCGCTGCGGCGCAGCCATTTTCAAGATGCTCGTGGTCAACTCGGCCACTGCAGGCGTGAGATGGTGGATGCCCCCCATCTACGACGGGGGAACAATGCAATTGGGTAGTCACATATTCAACTTATATTAGTTAGTCATTCTATGTTTGCGCAGCCATGTGTCATTCAGGCAACGCAGCGACGAACATTTTCGTCAGGACGCCCGCTTCAAAAATTGGTCGATATCCGTGAAGATGAATTTTTGTTAAGGTACGTCATGACTGAGCGCAAATCGACCGACAAACTACAGGACGCCGCTGAGCGATTGGCGTGGGAGATCGTATCGACCAGCGTTCGCTTGGACGAGTTGCGCAGCATCTGGGCCAAGATGATCGGAATCACCGGTCCGCAATGGATGATCATGACGGTGCTGGCGAATGCCGAGGACCGCAGCGTCGGCCTGCCCGTCGGCGCGGTTTCGCGGGCCCTGCGCGTCGATCAGTCGTTTGTCGTGACGCAGTCGAAGCTGCTCGAAAAGAAGAACCTCGTGCGCCGCAAGAGTTCGACCGAGGATGCCCGGGTCGTGAACCTGTCGCTGACCGAGCACGCCAAGAAGCAGATGGCGAACCTGTCCGCGCAACGCAAAGAGCTCAACGAGTTCGTCTATGCCGACATCGATCTGCGGGAGATGCAGCAACTGACCGGCAAGATGGATTCCATCAAGAGCCGCCTGGAAAAGGCGATCGCGAAGATCTCGGTCGATCTTTAGCAAGTCGCTGAACCCGCAGTCCGGATCAGGCGCCTACCCGCGCATGATCCCAGCGCAAACGCTCTTCGCGTTTGTCGCGTGGAAAACCGCTTCGCACTTTGCGCTTACGCGGCCGTTCCGGTCCGGATCATGCGATTGCCAGCCGCTGCTGCGACCGCATCATGAGCAGCAAGATGATGCTGACATTGAGCAGGTTCCAGGCCAGGCCATTGGCGAAGGCCGCGGCATAAGAACCGGTGGCGTCGAAGATCACGCCCGAGATCCAGCCGCCAAAGGACATGCCGAACACCGAGGCGAAGATCACGATGCCGATTCGGGTCGCGGCCTCGGAGGCCGGCATCGCCTCGCGCACGATGATGGCGTAGCTCGGCACGATGCCGCCCTGGAACAGGCCGAACATCGCCGAGATGATGTAGAGCGAGGTCAGGCTGTCGAAGAATAGGTAGAACAGCAGCGCCGCTCCCTGCGCGATCGCGCCGATCAAGAGGGTGCGGATGCCGCCGATCCTGTCGGCGAGGAAGCCGGAGCCGATCCGGCTGATGATGCCGAAGCCCAGCATCAGCGAGAGCATCTCGGCGCCGCGCGCCACGCCGTAACCGAGATCGCCGCAATAGGCGACGATGTGAACCTGCGGCATCGACATCGCCACGCAGCAGGAGATCGACGCGAGCGACAGGATCGCGGTCAGCGCGTTGGTGGAGAGCCGCATGTCGACCCGCGGCGGCGCGGCGTTGACATGGCTGCGCCGGGTCGCCGCCCCCATCAGCAAGCGCAGCACCACAAGCGCAAGCGCCATCGCGATCGCGGTGAAGATGCCGATCGCGATATGGGTGGTGCGCCAGCCGACGCCCTGCATCCCGAAATTGACCAGCGGCGGCCACACCGTGCCGCCGACATAGTTGCCGCTGGCGGCGATCGCGACCGCGAGGCCGCGGTAGCGCTCGAACCAGTGCGAGGCCTCCGCCATCAGGGGACCGAAGGTCGCGGCCGACGACAGGCCGATGGCGAAATGCAGCAGGATGAAAGCCCAGATCGACGGTGCGTAGCCGGCGCAGATATAGCCGAGGCCGAGAATGCCGATCCCGGCACCGATCGCCGCGACGATGCCATAGCGGTCGCTGATCTTGCCGGTCACGACCTGGCCGAGGCCAAAGCCGAGCATCACCATCGTGAAGGCAAGCGACGCGGTTCCGCGGGTCGCGCCGAAGTCGGTCTGCACCGCCGGCAACGCCACCACGACCGACCACATGCCGACGCTGCCGAGCGAGCCGATCACCACGGCTATGGCAAGACGCAGCCATGCCCGGCGCGAGTCGGGAATGAACATTGCGGCTTCAGGGGAAAATTCAGAAGAAATTACCACGGCACGCGGAACTTCGTCGGCATTTGCCTTCGGGTCAAGCCACATTGCCGAGAGATTAGGCATGCAGATGCAAGGGGACGCCGCTCTTGAAACGGCAGGCGTCGGCGCCGGATTTCGGCGCAGCCGGTGTCGGATCAATTCCCGAAATTCGGATCCTGCGACTGAAACGGGCCGCATTTGGCGCGTTTTGCAAACCGCTGGTCGAAATCGACCGTGCCCCCGCCGACCGGAATCTGTGTCGGCGGCAGTCCCCTTGTGTACTGGTCGACGGTCACCGTCTTCTTGTCCGCGCTCATCGTGACGCGAACCGGTTCAAGCGACTTGCCCTTGTTGGCCTCGGTCAGATTGAGCGCGTAGTAGCCGATCACCGTCTGGCCGGCGCGCAGGCCGTGCGGCGGGAACGCGACCGACAGCGGCAAATAGACTTCCATCCTGACGCCTTCGCCGGCGCACGCCAGCATGCGCATCATGGCGGCGTCCTGGCCCGGAGGATTTGCGGCAGCGCCCGTCGCGAGGGAAAGGGTGACAGCCGCGACAGCACCGAAACCACCAATCCAGGGTTTGCCGGTCGTTGCCGCCGCACGGTCTCCTTGGCTTGTCATGGAATCCCCCGACACGAAGCGACTTGCTCTGTATTTCGTCTGACGTCGAGGCTTGGACGTTCAATCCCCGTCCGTCCTTCCTCCCCGATCGGCGCCTCCGTGCGCCTCATGTTTCGGCGATCGGGCGTCAGCACTTCCTGTACCGCCGGGCCGGTCGCTGCTATGATCCCGGCCTGCTCGCATTGATCCGGAATTTTTTTTGAAGCAGAAGGCATTCTGAAGCGCCTGCATTGTTCACCGACGGTCATATGGAGGTTTGCCATGGCTTCTGACTGGCGTCTCGAAGGCGAATGGATCAAGAACTGCAATTGTGCATTTGGCTGCCCGTGCGATTTCAATGCACTGCCGACCCATGGCTCCTGCAAGGGCATGGTCGGCATGCGGATCACCAAGGGACATTTCGGCAGCACCAAGCTCGACGGCCTGGTGTTCGCGGCAACGGTTGATTTTCCCGGCGCGCTCCACGAGGGCAACGGGCAGATGCAGCCGATCATCGACGAACGCGCCACGGCGGAACAGCGCGAAGCCCTGTTCAACATCTTCTCCGGCAAGAATTCAGCCGAAGGCACGCTGTTCCACATCCTCAGCCTGATCGTGACCAAGATCCATGATCCGGTGTTCGTGCCGTTCGAGTTCTCCTTCGACAAAAACGGGCGCGTCGCCAAGCTCGTCGCCAAGGGCGTGCTGGAGACGGAGGTCGAGCCGATCAAGAACCCGGTGACCGGTGCGCCGCATCGCATCCAGGTGGTGATGCCGGAAGGCTTCGAGCACAAGGCGGCGGAGGTGGCCTCGGCCAACATCCGCTCGACCGGGGCGATCAAGTACGAGACCAAGGGCTCACACAGTTCGCTCGCCAACGTCGTGCAGACGCCGGACGGGGTCGCGGCGTAACTGCGGACAAGCGCAGTTCGCTCGTTCGGCTTCTGGGATCCCACCATGAGCGAGACATCGGCGCTCGAGCACGTCCTGCGGCATGACCGCCTGATCTTTGCAGGCGGCATCGCCGCGGTGATGGCGCTGGCCTGGGCCTATCTCCTGGCCGGCGCCGGCATCGACATGAGCATGGCTGACATGCCTATGGATCCGATGCCATGGACGCCTTCCTACGCCGTGCTGGTCTTCGTCATGTGGTTGACGATGATGGTCGCCATGATGATCTCGAGCGCGGCGCCGATGGTGTTGCTGTTCGCCGCCCTGAAGCGCAAGCAATCGGCAACGCCCTCTCCCCTCGCTGAGGCCTGGATCTTCCTGTGCGGCTATCTCGTGATCTGGGCCGGCTTCAGCCTCGCCGCGACGCTGGCGCAATGGCAACTCGACCGCGCCGGCCTCTTGTCGATGGCGATGGCTGCTACCAGCACGACGCTCGCCGGCGGCGTCCTGCTACTGGCCGGACTCTACCAGTTCACGCCGCTCAAGCGCGCCTGCCTGCGTTTCTGCCAGAGCCCGGTGCTGTTCCTGAGCCGGCATTGGCGTCCGGGCACGGCCGGTGCGCTGCGCATGGGGCTGCGGCACGGCCTTTACTGCCTCGGCTGCTGCTGGTTCCTGATGGCGCTGCTGTTCGTCGGCGGCGCGATGAACCTGCTCTGGATCGTCGGCATTACCCTCTATGTCGCCTGCGAGAAGCTGCTCCCGGTCGGCCACCGCCTCAGCTATTCCGCCGGCGCCGCGTTGATTGTGGCGGGACTGATCGTGCTCGTGCATACGACTTGAGAAAGTGTCCGGACGTGCAGGAATATCGATCGCGCGACGGCGATCATCCTGTCGAAGAAGATTGAAAGCAGTGCGAGCTGGTTCACACTTGCCATTCGTCATCCG
Organism: uncultured Bradyrhizobium sp.; assembly: GCF_947648125.1. Taxonomy (GTDB): domain Bacteria; phylum Pseudomonadota; class Alphaproteobacteria; order Rhizobiales; family Xanthobacteraceae; genus Bradyrhizobium. The sequence goes on from NZ_CANSMR010000025.1 coordinate 91,030, forward strand.
TGCCAAGATCGTTCGGACGGTGGATTGTGCGTCGCAGGCCCGCAGCGCTGCTTGTGACGGAACTGACGAGCGACAGACGCTCGCGTGCTGGCGTCAAGCCTGATGCCTCACGCCCCGGGCGTCGCGCCGAGCAAACCGCAGGCATTTCATCGGAGGGTACATCATGCATACCTTGCCCGCAGAATGGCTACCCGTTTCAATTGCGCCAGCAGACCGAGATCTCGAAGTCTGTGTCCTGGACTATGATGGACTGGTCCATGCGCTCGTGTTCCCTTGTCACAAGGACGGCGCTGACTGGGTCGATGGTTCAAATGACCACGTCCACGTTCAACCGACGCATTGGCGCCGTTGGACTGAGCCCGCTTAGAGCCGGCCGGCGCCGCCGAGCGGACCCGCCGGGGGCGCTCCATGGCGTCCGGGACGAGTTGCCGCCATCGCGCCGCAGGGGCGCGAGCCCGAGGCGGTGCCATCTCGCCCCAGCACATAAAATCAGCTAGACTTGTCGCGTGAGGTTCGAGGGTGGGCCAGGAGGCTCGTCATGGAATCACACGTGATCCCTTTCGAAAATCGCTGGACCAACGGCAAGCATGCCTGGGAGTGGCATTGCGAGCTCGAGCGGCTGGGCGTGCCCACGGTTCGCGTGATGTACTGCGAGCATGAGACGCACCATCGCGACGAACTTGCCGTGGTGTTCGACATTCCCGCGGGCTTCGTTCGCGACTGGCTGGCTTTTCATGACCAGCGCGCCGCCCGGCAGCAATTCCTGTGGCGCGCCAGCGTCATCACGCTCGGCCTCATCGCCGCATCGGGCGTCGTGCTCGGCGCACTGAGATAGGCCGCGCCCCTTCCCCCCGGACCGGCCGGACGGTCGCCGCCCACCCCCGGTCGGGAATCCCGCATGCCCCGTGCCTGCGACGTCCCGTGCGGGCCCCAGACGGCACTTATTAACCCTTTGCTAACCATACACCCGGCAAGAATTGCCGAGTGAAGTCGAGTGTCGTCGAACGCGTATGACGGGTGGAGATCCCCGTGGACGCCAGCGCGGTGCCTCACTTTCGGAACGGCGGCCCTGCGGCCGTCGCGCAGACGCTTGGCGGACGTAGCCGCCAGTCGCGGGGGAGAGCGGCTACCATGGTCGACGTCACGGCGGGTCAGGGCACGGCAGGCAAGGGCGGATTGCCGAGCCTCGGCGAGATCGGCGACATCCTCAAGCGCGGCGACCTCGCGCTGGCGCTCGGCGTCCTCACCATCCTGGTGGTGCTGATCCTGCCGCTGCCCTCGATCGTGCTCGACCTCTTTCTGGCGGTCTCGATCACGATCTCGATCCTGATCCTGATGACCTCGCTGTTCATCCAGGCGCCGCTGGAATTCTCGTCGTTTCCGACCATCCTGCTGATCTCGACCATGATGCGGCTGTCGCTGAACATGGCCTCGACCCGGCTGATCCTGAGCCACGGCCACGAGGGCACGGCGGCCGCCGGCCACGTCATCGAGGCGTTCGGCAACTTCGTGATGGGCGGCAACTTCGTGATCGGAATCATCGTGTTCGCGATCCTGGTGATCGTGAACTTCGTGGTCATCACCAAGGGTTCGGGCCGCATCGCCGAAGTCGCGGCGCGCTTCCAACTGGACTCGATGCCCGGCAAGCAGATGGCGATCGACGCCGACCTGTCCGCCGGCCTGATCGACGAGAAGGCCGCCAAGGAGCGCCGCAAGGCGCTGGAAGACGAGAGCGGCTTCTTCGGCGCCATGGACGGTGCCTCGAAATTCGTCCGTGGCGATGCCATCGCCGGGCTGTTGATCGTCGGCATCAACATCGTCGGCGGCATCATCATCGGCGTCGCCCAGCAGGGCCTCTCCTTCGGTGAAGCCGCCCGCACCTACACCGTGCTGACGGTCGGCGACGGCCTCGTCACCCAGGTGCCGGCGCTGATCGTCTCGACCGCAGCCGGCCTCCTGGTCTCCAAGGCCGGCATCACCGGCGCCGCCGACAAGGCGCTGATGCGCCAGCTCTCCGGCTATCCGCAGGCGCTCGGCATGTCGGCCGGCGTCATGCTGGTGCTGGCGCTGCTGCCCGGCATTCCGACGCTGCCGTTCCTGGCACTGGGTTCCGGCGCCGCGGCGCTGGCCTGGAACGCGCGCAAGAAGAAGCGGGTCGCCAACGCCGCCGAGGCCGCCGCAGCTGCCGCCCCCGCTGCAGCCGCGGCCGCCGCCGCTGCCGCCGCAGAGGAGCCGATCGCCGCTGCGCTGAAGATCGACGACCTCAAGATCGAGCTCGGCTACGCGCTGCTGCCACTGGTCAACGGCCCCGACGGTACCGACCGCCTCACCGAGCAGATCAAGGCGCTGCGCCGTTCGCTCGCGATCGAGATGGGCTTCGTGATGCCGGCGGTTCGCATCCTCGACAATGTGCAGCTTGAGGCCAACAGCTACGTCATCAAGATCAAGGAAGTCGACGCCGGCACCGGCAAGATCTGGCCGAGCCAGTTCATGGTCATGGACCCCGGCGGCAACCAGGTGCAGCTGCCCGGCATCCACACCATCGAACCGACCTTCGGCCTGCCGGCGACCTGGGTCGATGCCGGCCTGAAGGAAGAGGCCGCGCTGAAGGGTTACACCGTGGTCGACGCCGCGACCGTGCTGTCGACGCACCTGACCGAGCTGCTCAAGACCAACATGTCCGACCTGCTGTCCTACGGCGAGGTGCAGAAGCTGCTGAAGGACCTGCCGAAGGAGCAGGGCGAGCTGATCAAGGACATCGTGCCGAGCCAGGTCACGGTGTCGGGCATCCAGCGCGTGCTGCAATTGCTGCTCGCCGAGCGGATCTCGATCCGCGATCTCTCGACCATCCTCGAGGGCATCGCCGACGCGCTGGCGTTCTCGCGCAACCCGGCCACCATGGTCGAGCATGTCCGCGCCCGGCTGGCACGGCAGATCTGCGCCCAGAACACCTCGCCGAACGGCTATCTGCCGCTGATCGCGCTGTCGGCGCGCTGGGAGCAGGCCTTCGCCGAGTCGATCGTCGGCACCGGCGACGATCGCAGCCTGGCAATGCAGCCCTCCAAGCTGTCGGAATTCATGACCGCCGTGCGCAACGCCTTCGAGCAGGCGGCGCGTGAAGGCGAGGCGCCGGTGCTGGTGACGTCGGCCGCGATCCGGCCGTTCGTTCGCTCGCTGGTGGAACGGTTCCGCTCGCAAACCACCGTTTTGTCGCAGGCCGAGATCCATCCCCGGGCTCGGCTGAAGACCGTCGGCAGCGTGTAGCGACCGCAAATCACTTGCGTTTTCGCCTGTGCTTTCTCGCCACAGGCAACTGATTTATGTGGAACAGTCCGGAACGGCCCTATCTGGGGTAACATGATCCGGCCTCCAGGCAAGCTACTGATATTACATCCAGTTAATGTGCATTTCGGGAGCCATGGACGGCTTTTGATCGCGTCCGATCACGTCTTATCACGCCCTTGTGATGACCCCTAGGGAACGGAATCGGCAAATCCTACGTTGGTGGGGCACGAGACGTTGAACCGGGCAGCAGACCAAACCGACAGATTTACTGAGAGCAGGAAGGCGGCAGGAGACTTCCATGAACCACTCGATCTACAGCGCCGATCGTATGACGCACCTGAAGATTGTGGTTGTGGCGTTGTTCGCCGGTATCCTGGTCGCGGGCTTCGGCATCGCGGCACACAATTCGTCGGACGAGGGTTACACGCAGACGGCGCGCGTCATGAAGGCCGGCAAGCCGGTCGCGATCACGAGCTCGAGCAACTCGCTGGTCCGCTAACAGGAGAGTTTCACGAATTCACGTAGTGTTCTTTACAGCCCCCCAAAGTCGCTGCGTGGATATTTAAGACCCCCAACTACCCCCAAGTTGACTATCGAAAACGCCCGCTCCCCACGGGCGTTTTCTTTTTGTGCGGATGGTGGACGACATCGATGTGTCCACGTCATTGCGAGCGAAGCGAAGCAATCCATTGTCACTGAGCATGCGGAATGATGGATTGCTTCGTCGCTAACGCTCCTCGCAATGACGGGTCTCCAACGATTTTCAGCCCTCGCGCAGAGTAGAATGAGGAAACACCGCCTATCGCGTCGAACCCGACGCAGGCGGCACGGTCTCGATCAGCTTGCCGGTGAAGATCGGCGCCGAAGTCGGCTGGCCATTCGGCGAACCGCCGGCCTGCTCGACGGTCACCGCGTAGGTGGCGCCGTTGATCACGTCGGGATCGTAGCCCGACAACACCGGGCGCGCGGTGAAATCATCGGCGCCGATCACGCCGAGCGAGCGCGGCTGTGGCAACTTGTCGGAGATCAGCCAGAGCTCAAAGCTCTTGCCGGGCTCCGACGCGGCGCCGACCTTGCGCACGGTGAAATTCTTGGTCGCGCCGTCGATGGTCATGATGAAGGCCGGCCCGCCATTCTGTCCCTGCAACAGCGCGACATATTGCGCCGAAGGCGCGAGCGCCGGCGCCGGTGTCTTCACTTCGACGGTCTGGATGCGCGGCTTCGGACGGATCGCATTCGGCAAGGCGTCGGGCCGGTAGATCTGCAAGCCGAGCGTGACGAGCAGCGCGGCTGCGATCGCCGTCGCGACTGAGGCGATGCCGCGCCAGCGTTTCACGCGGCTCACGAGCGCAACGACGTTGCTGTCGCCGGCGCCAATCGGTGGTTGGACCGGAGGCCGCCGGATTTCGGCCGGCCGCCGGATCTCGGGTGACTGCGGGGGCTCCGGATCGAACGCCGAGCCGAATTGAGGATCGTCGGTTATCGGCGGCGGCGGTGTCACGGTCGCGGCTGGCGTCTCGGGCAGCACCAGCGGCGCCTGCGGCGCGCCGGCATGGCCGATCGCCGCCTTGATGTTTTCCCAGACCACCGGGCGCGGCTCGACCAGGCCGACCATCTGGTTCAGCGGCCCGAGCCTGAACTCCCAGGCTTGCACGAGCGCGGCGAACTCGGTGTCGACGGCCATCATGGTCTCGACCTGCGTGCGCTCGTCGGCATCGAGCGTACCGAGCGCATATTCCGCGGCGAGCGCGATATGGTCTTCGCTATAGGCCATCAATCAGAGTCCAAGACACTCCCGGATATCCATCAGGCTGCGGCGCAGCCAGGTCTTCACCGTGTTCACCGGTGTCTCGAACTTTGCGGCGAGCTGCTCGCGGCTCCAGCCGTTGTAATAGGCGAGCAGCACGAGCTTCTGACGATCGGGCTCCAGACGACCGACGCACTCCAGCAACCGCTTCAACTCTTCCGTCATTTCCCGTCGCGCCAGCGGATCGGGCGAGTCGGCGGCGACTTCCATCGCCGCAGGCTCATCTTCCAGCGAGGACTCGCCTCGCTTACGCACGACATCGATGGCGCGGTTGCGCGCGATCGACGCCATCCACGTGATCGGGGACGACAGGGCCGGATTGAACTGCCCGGCGCTGTTCCAGATCTTGACGTAAGCCTCCTGAATGACCTCCTCCGCGAGGTCCTGACGCCGCAAGATACGGAGCACGACGCCAAAGAGTTTCGAGCGGGTCGCGGCGTACAGCCGCTCAAAGGCGGCCTGATCCCCCTTCGCGACGGCGGCGATCAGCCAGACGAGCTCAGCCGGCGTCAGCATTCAGCGCCCTCCAAGCCTGCATCCCCCATCGCCCCGATTGCCACCGCGCTGCCGATCATCATCTGGTCTGGACAGGTGGTAGCATAGTTTGGGACAGCACGACCCGCCAAGTGGCCGACAAGAGGCCGGCTTGTGGACAGCGCCCAACAAAAAGCCCGGGCGATCGGCCCGGGCTCTCAATCTGGTCAGCGGAAGGAGCGAGGGTTCAGGCGATGACGCCGAGCCGGGCCCGCATCAGGCCGATCGAATCCATGTCGGCTTGCTCGCGGGCGCTCTCCTCCGCGCGTTCGCGCGCCTGGTCGCGCTCGTCGAGCAGCTCGACCTTCTTCAGCTCCTCGAACGCTTCCGACAGCAGCGCCTTGGCGTCGTCGAGCTGGGCTCGCAGTTCGTCGGCCGAACGGGTCAGGTTCTCGCGGCGCTGGATCGCGGCCTTGGCGTAGGTGGGATAGGCGAAGTGCGTGGGGTCGTTGATCCCGGCGCGCTCCTGCTCAGTCTGGATCTCGCGCTCCAGCTCGACGGACATGCGCTGGAAGTCGGCGATCATGCCTTCGATCTGGGTAACCCGACGGCGCTTTTCATCGACCTGAAACTTCTTCAGGCGGATCAGCGTTTCACGTGACTTCATCGACTCATACTCCCCAGAAGTCCCAATTCTGAACGCGGGACAGAACCGGCTCCCCCCTGGGCCCCGCCGGCATAGCTATGGTGTGCCGGGGATGATGGCCTGACAAAGTTAGCGTTCCGTTTCCAAACCCGACAGGATTTGAGCGAGTTGCCGGTAGCCGTCGGGAAGGCTGGTGGCCTCGTCCTTGGCCTGGCGCAGGAAGCTTTCCAGCGGCTCGTGCAGCCGGATCGCCTCGTCGACCTCGGGGCTGGAACCGGGCCGGTAGGCGCCGAGCCGGATCAGTTCCTCCATGTCGGCATAGGTCGCCATCACCTGCCGCGCCTTGTTGATGAAGGGCAGGAAGTCGGGGTCGGCGGACCGCGGCATGGTGCGCGAGACCGACTTGAGGATGTTGACCGCGGGATAGCGGCCGCGCTCGGCGATCGCCCGCTGCATCACAATATGGCCGTCGAGGATGCCGCGCACCGCGTCCGCGATCGGCTCATTGTGATCGTCGCCGTCGACCAGCACGGTGAAGATCGCGGTGATGGTGCCGAGGCCGGTGCCCGGCCCTGCCCGCTCCAATAGCTTCGGCAATTCGGTGAACACGGTCGGCGTGTAGCCCTTGGCGGTTGGCGGCTCACCCGCCGAGAGGCCGATTTCGCGCTGGGCCATCGCAAAGCGCGTCACCGAGTCCATCAGGCACAGCACGTCCTGGTCCTCGTCCCGGAAATACTCCGCGATGGCGAGCGTCAGATACGCCGCCTGGCGCCGCATCAGCGCCGGCTCGTCCGATGTGGCGACCACCACGACCGAGCGCGCCAGCCCCTCCTCGCCGAGATCCTCCTGGAGAAATTCCTGCACCTCGCGGCCGCGTTCGCCGATCAGCCCGATCACCGAGATCGCGGCATCGACATTGCGCGCCAGCATCGACAGCAGCACCGACTTGCCGACGCCGGAGCCCGCGAAGATACCGAGCCGCTGGCCGCGGCAGCAGGTCAGGAAAGTATTGAGCCCGCGCACACCGAGGTCGAGCGGCGCACCGACCCGCTTGCGCGAATGCGCCGGCGGCGGCGAGTTGCGGTAGGACATCGGCGAAGCGCCCTGGAGCAGTGGCCCCTTGCCGTCAATCGGTTCGCCCATCGCGTTGACGACGCGGCCAAGCCAGGCCGGCGACGGCCGCACCTGGCTCGCCGCGTTGGCGATCACGGCGCGGCAACCGCGCCTGACGCCCTCGAGCCCGCCGAACGGCATCACCACGGCGTTGTCGCCGGAGAAGCCGATCACCTCGGCCGGGATGAAGCGGCCGGCACCGACGTCGATCACGATGCGGGCGCCGACCGACATCGCGTGAATGGGGCCGGCGATCTCGACCATGAGCCCGCGGACGCCGACCACACGGCCATAAATATTGACGCCGTCGATGTCGCCGATCTGCTCCGCGAGTGCCTTCATTGCGAAAACCTTAAGTTTCCGCAATTTTGCTCCGGCCGCTTAACTTCGTGTTTACCCGCATCATTAATCATTGCGTCACTGTCTTTGGTGACTGAGGTCGCTCGCCCATCAGAAGAAGGGCGAGTCGCGAGAGTCGGTTAGGCCCGGCTCTTAATGTGGAAACTGAACGAGCGCGGTTAGGAAAAGCTTCTTCTACGCAATATCTTAGGGCGATTCGACAAAAATTGCACGGTTAGAGCTTGCGTCGAGGAATCAGTTTTTGTTAACCATATCTCGTCAGGATCCGAATCAGTTGTTCAAAGGCGTTTTGTGAGTGCCGCAAGTGCGGCCGACCTGACGCCCGGAGCGGCGACTATAGGGGACTGGCATGCGCGTTTTGCTGATTGAAGATGATAGCGCCGTCGCGCAGTCGATCGAATTGATGCTCAAATCCGAGAGTTTCAACGTCTACACGACGGATCTCGGTGAAGAAGGCGTCGATCTCGGCAAGCTTTACGACTACGACATCATCCTGCTCGACCTCAACCTGCCCGACATGTCCGGCTACGACGTGCTCAAGCAGCTCCGGGTTTCGAAGATCAAAACTCCCATTCTGATCCTCTCCGGCCTCGCCGGCATCGAGGACAAGGTCAAGGGTCTCGGCGTCGGCGCCGACGACTACATGACCAAACCCTTCCACAAGGACGAGCTGGTCGCCCGCATCCACGCGATCGTGCGCCGCTCCAAGGGTCACGCCCAGTCGGTCATCCAGACCGGCGATCTCGTGGTCAATCTGGACACCAAGACGGTCGAGGTCGGCGGTCAGCGCGTGCACCTCACCGGCAAGGAATACCAGATGCTGGAGCTGCTCTCGCTCCGCAAGGGTACCACGCTCACCAAGGAAATGTTCCTCAACCATCTCTACGGCGGCATGGATGAGCCGGAGCTGAAGATCATCGACGTCTTCATCTGCAAGCTCCGCAAGAAGCTCGCCAACGCCTCCGAGGGCCGCAATTTCATCGAGACCGTATGGGGCCGCGGCTATGTGCTGCGCGAGCCGCACGAGGCCGACGAGCGCATTCCCGCCTGACCTTCTGGCCCGCAGCGTTCCGACTTCGCTTTCGACTTGGACCCCGCCGCAAATGGCGGGGTTTTTGTTTTTGGGAGGTTATGCCACCGGGATCGCGGTCAAAGCGGCGAGCAGATCCGCGCCCTTCGGAACACCAAGCCCGGTGCAGGCGCTCCAGCCAGGGCCGGCATCGTAGCCTTTGCCGCCGACGCGGTTGTTGCCCTGCTCGACCACACGGAATGCGCCGGGGTTGGAATAAAGCGCAGCGTTGAGAAAGCCGATCTGCTCGCCGCGCGCGGCGACAGCTATTGCGACCAGAGCGGCCCATAGCGGTGTCGCCGCGCTGGTCCCGCTCATCGCCATCGCTTGTCCGTTGACGATAATGCGGTAGCCCGGGCTCGCCGCAGCCGCGCAGGCGACATCAGGGACGCCGCGCCTGATGGCGCCGTCGTTCTGGGATTTCGGCAGCGTCAAATGCGACTGATAATCGGGGACGGGAAACGCGTCACTGATGCCGCCGCCGGTGCCGACCGCGCCGGCGTTCCAGACCGCCTCCGCTGCGGCTGCCCCATTGCCTGCCGCAAGCACGGGCTGCGTGCCGCCGCAGCTCGTCGCATAGGGGCTCGAGGCGGGAAACCAGACGTGGACCTTGCCGTCGGTCAGGCCGCTCGTCGCGAGCTGATCGCCAGAGGCGAACAGCACGCTGACGCGCAGCCGCGCGGCATCGGCCAGGACCGCCTGCATCGCGTCGCGCCCCGGCTCGGTCCAGTATTTCTCGGCACTGCCCCAGCTGACGGAGACCACCTGAGGCGCATGCTGTTCATCGAACACCGCCTGATGGATCGCGTCCGTGAGACCGGCGGCGGAGTTCTCGGCAAAGTAGACCACGATCTTGCTCTTCGGCAGCAGGCCGGCGAGCACCTGGAGATCGAGCGCGATTTCCTGGTCGGCGACATCGTTGCTGCCGAAGCTGCCATCATTGCCGGTCGGCGGCACATTGACGACAACCGGCGGCGGCCGGTTCATGCCGGCCACGGCCATGGCGAGATCGCTGGCGAGATAGCCGCCGCCGAGAGCAATGATGCCGACGCAGATCGACGACACGTCGCGATCCAGCGGAATGCCGTAGAGGGCCGCAATGTCGGTCGGCCACAGCCCGCTGCCGCCGCCCGTGTCGGCCTGGGCCTGCACCAGCGGCGTTCTGGTCCGTAGCGGCCGCTGATCGAAGCCGAGAATGGCGCGGGTCCATGGCGCGATCTCGGCCGGCACCGTCAGGCCGCCGACGCGCGCGCGAAACGCGCGCTCGCCGTCGCGGTAAGTGCGAAGCGTCGCGCCGAAGATCTCGGCCATCTGCCGCGCGGTGCCTTCCAGCTCGACCGTGCGCGCGACAGGATCGCTGCGGCCGACGGTCAAGCCGCGCTTCGCCGCCAGCCGCACCACGCGGGCGATGGCGCGGGCATGGCTGCGATGGCGCTGCGTCGCGAGCTGGTGCCGCGTGATCGGCCTGGCGAGCCGGGCGAGATCCCCGGCGCTGCCCGGCGGAAACTTGTCGGGGGTGCGTCGCTTCACATAGACCACGATGGGGATCCGCTCGTCGGGATCGACATCGCCGACCAGCGTTGCACCGACAGGCGCGGCGCGGTTGCTGCCGGCAAGCGGAATCCTGCTCTCGCGCGCGCCGGCCATCAGTGCGGTCTCACTTTCCGGCGCATGGGCTTGGCTGCGCCGGTGTTTGCGTATCGTCGTAGGCGCAGAACGGGATCGACCACACGAAGTCCGCTGCGGTCGCGATGCGGGTGAGACCGGGCTTGCCTTCGAAGATCGGCGGCTGGCCCGAGAACTTCCAGTACCATTCCGGCAGCAGCGGCCCGAGCGGAGCGACCGGGCCATTCGGACCAAACGACAGGAATCCCGCCTGCGACGACGGCGTGCCGTCCGCCTTGAAGGCCGCGCGGCCGTGGCAGGTGATGCAGGATGACGTCGCGACGAAGCCGTCCTCGGTGACGGAATTGCCGACCCTGATGTCGAGCCCGACATTGTCGACGAAATCCACCTGGGAGCCCTTCAGGCAGTAGTTGTTGTAGACCGGATCGATGTCCGCGCTCGACAGCATCGCCGTCAGCGCGGTCGTCTTCACGCAATCCGGATAGCCTTGGCCGGCGGTCCGGTTCGACGGCACGAACGCGGTCTGCGCGCCGAAATTGTCGCGGCAGCCGATGATGTCGCAGCGGCCCGGATTGAACCGGTGCTCGAATGTCGCCCAAGTCCAGTTCGGCACCTGCTTGCTGATCACATGCATCGAAACCAGGGCGTACTGCACGCCGGCCGCGCTGTTGACGTGATAGAGTTGCGGCACCTGCGCCAGCGTCACCTTGTTATTCGTGAATTGCGGAATGTCGCTGACCGCCAGCCAATTCCCCTTCACTTCGACGGAATCGACCGGAAACGACAGCGCCTTGCCGAATGCGGCTTTCACACCCGACAGTTTGTAGAGGTTGTTCTGGACGATGAAGTCGAACGTCGGCTTGTTGTGACGCGTTTCCTCCATCTGCCCCTGCGCGGCGCCCGGCGGCAGCGCCGGCAGCAATCCACCGCTCTCCTGCACGCCTTCGCGCGCCACCTGCGGCAGGATCGGCGGGCGCAGCGACGGCGGCGTCGGGGCCGCCGGAAACTGCGGATTGGGCTGGAACAGATCGGTATCGCTCGCCCAGGTCTCGAACGTCGAATTGCTGCCGCCGGCGCGGGTGTTGGCCTGGATGAAGAGCTGCCAGGCGACCTGATCCGGCGCGGTCATCGCGGGATTCGGCGGCGACTGCGCCGCGGCCGGAAGGGCGGGAAGCGCAAGCAGACCACAGACGAGCAGCGTGTCGATCGACCTTCGCATTTTGCGCTCCACATCGGTTCAAGGTTGGAATCCGTCCCCATCCAGCTCGCATAGATATCGAGCGAGTCCCGCGACCATCGGTGACCGGGTGGCATGAAGCCGGATGACAGCGCAGCGAAGACGCGGCGTGCGTTGGCGTGATCGGCAAAGTCATCATTGCCGGCCAGGTCGCAGATCCAGCCGGCGTCGCCGAGCCGAACGCCCTTCGCCGTCATGCAGGCGATGTCGCCCGCTCGAAACATCGGCAGGACGTCGTTGCCAAAACTGGTCGTCATGGGGATCACCGAGCCCATTCGCGACATGCACTTCTGGTTGTATATCGTATAGACGGCTATCGCGAGGGCCTGTGAAGCGGCTCACATCCCCGCGCCGCAATTTTCCGGCGGCGGTCCGCGGCCACCGGAGCCCACAGGTCAGATCGAACCGAAGCTTCGCGAACCGCGACCAATCAGCTATAGGATGACCATCTAGGGCTGTCCGGGCGCATCACATGATCCTGCAATCTCTCGCCGGCCTGCCGGCGTTCCTGGTCTATTTCTGCACGGCGCTGATCGCCGTGGTCGCCTATCTCTTCGTCTACACGCGCGTCACCCCGCACGACGAATTCCAGCTGATCCGCGACAACGATCCGGCGGCGGCGATCGCGCTTGGCTTAAGCCTGCTGGGCTTCGCGCTGCCTGTTGTCAGCGCCATCGCCCATTCCGCCAATGTGATCGACTGCCTGATCTGGAGCATCATCGCACTGATCGTGCAGATCATCGTCTATTACATCGTGAAAATCCCGGTGCCGAACCTGTCGGCGCGGATCGCCTCCGGCGAGATGGCGGCGGCGATCTGGCTCGGGCTGTCCTCGCTGGCCGCAGGCGCGCTGAACGCGGCCTGCATGATCTACTGAGCCATTGAGCCAAACCATGGCGCGCAAACCCAACCCGGAATTCGGCAAGCGGCGACCAATCGTGCCGGCGGTGCCGCCGCGGACGGATCCGCCTTCCAAGCGCTCCAACCATGTCGCGCTGTTGATGATGGGCACACTCGCGGTCGGCGGCGGCGCCTACGCGCTGATGCCGCGGCAGAATTGCCAGCCCATCCAGCCGACGCCACCGGGTGTCACCGCACCGGGCCTCCTGCAACCCGGCGCCGATTGCGCGCCTCGCAGTTCGTCGTCCGGGTCGGGCGGCAGCGGCGGCTCGTCGCACAGCAGCTTCTACAGCGGCAGCTCCTCATCGGGCGGCTCTTCATCCTCGTCGGGTTCGTCGTCAAGCTCGTCGGTGAGCCGCGGCGGCTTCGGCTCGTTCGCACATGCGTTCGGCTTCGGCGGTGGCTGACAAGCACTTTGCCGTCTCGTCATGCGCTTTCGCTTGCCCGGCGATCGGAGCTGATGGAAACTCGCGCGGCTCCGCGTCTGGCAGGGCAGAAGGCAAGGCAAAAGGCGGGGATCGCGTCCATGAAACGCTCGCGACGTGTCTGGCTGAAATTGATGGGAAGCATCGCGGTCGGCGCAGCCTCGATGAGCCTGACGCCAGGCCATGCCCGCAGTCACCACCGCCATGCGGGGCACACGACGAAACGGAAGCCCGAGCAGATATCACCCTCCGGTGGCTTCGGCGACGCGCCACGAACCATCGCCCGCTACGACAACGGTCCCGCGCATGGCGGCGGCTGACACCGAGCTGACACGCATCGTCTGAAGATCACGGTCCCCTTCATGCAACGCATCGCATGTTCCGAGCGCGAGGATTGGCAGGCGACCGCCGAAAGCGCCGGCTTCACCTTCCACACCATCGACGGCGAACGCTACTGGGACGAGCGCGCCTATTACGCCTTCACGCTCGACGAGATCGAGCGCGATATCGAGGCGCCGACCGGCGAGATCGACGCGATGTGCCTCGAGCTCGCCGGGCGCGCGGTCAAGGATGAACAATATCTGCGCCGGCTGAAGATACCGGAAGCGTTCTGGGACCTGATCGCGGCAAGCTGGCGCCGCAAGGAACCGAGCCTCTACGGCCGGCTCGACCTCAAATTCAGCGGCAGCGGGCCGGCCAAGCTGCTCGAATACAATGCCGACACGCCGACTTCGATCTTCGAGGCCGCGGTGTTTCAATGGACCTGGCTCGAACAGGCGATCGAACGCAACATCATCCCGAAGCGCGCCGACCAGTTCAACTCGATCCACGAGGCGCTGATCGAGGCCTGGAAGACGATCGGCGCGACCCACGCGCTGCACCTCACCGGGCTAACCGGCAATGCCGAGGACGCCGGCACACTCGCCTATCTCGAGGACACCGCGGCGCAGGCCGGGCTGAAGACCACGCTGCTCGACATCGAACAGATCGGGCTGCGCAATGACGGCCAGTTCGTCGACCTCGACGAACGCCCGATCGCGCTCGCCTTCAAGCTCTATCCATGGGAGTGGATGTTCCACGACGCGTTCGGCAAGAACCTCAGCTCGGCGCCGACGCAATGGATCGAGCCGCCATGGAAGGCGATGCTGTCCAACAAGGGGATCCTGCCGCTGTTGTGGGAGATGTTCCCAAATCACCCCAACCTGCTGCCGGCCTATTTCGAGGACGACCCGCAGGCTGCGCAGCTCGGCACCTCGTTCGTGCGCAAGCCGATCTATTCGCGTGAGGGCGCCAATGTCGAACTGGTCAGCGCCGGCATCACGCTGGTCGCGGAGGAAGGCCCCTACGGCGCCGAGGGCTTCATCCGGCAGGCCCTTGCGCCGCTGCCGAATTTCTCCGGGCAATACCCCGTGCTCGGCAGCTGGCTGGTCGACCACACGCCCTGCGGGCTCTCGATCCGCGAGGACGAGAACCCGATCACCGGCAACACATCGCGCTTCCTGCCGCACGCGATTTTGTGAAGGCGTCGACGCAAGCGCGTCTTCATCTCCGTCATCCCGGGAGGATGCGACTTTGCATCGCCGTCATTGCGAGGAGCGATAGCGACGAAGCAATCCATTTCTCCGCTCGCGGCGGGATGGATTGCTTCGCTTCGCTCGCAATGACGTGGAGAAAGCGGAGGCCGCTTCAGTGCATTCTGCTCAACGCGCAGCGGACGCGACCGCCTTCAGCACATGCTGAGCGCCGGCGCGCGCGACTGGAGCGTTGCTGGGCTGATAGAGCCCGCGGCGGTCGGGATAGGGCCTGAACAGGTTGGTGATGCCGACCACGGATTCCGCCGCGCCAAGCGCCAGCACGCCGTCGGGTTCGAGCATCCGGGAGATCTTGCCGAAGATGCCTGCCTTGGTCTGCTGATCGAAATAGATCAGCACGTTGCGGCAGAAGATCACGTCGAAGGTGCCGAGATGCGAAATGTCCTGCAGCAGATTGAGCTGGCGGTGCTGCACCATGCCGCGGATATCGGCGTTGAGCTGCCAGAGCTCGCCCTTCTGCACGAAGTGCTTGACCAGCAGCTGGATCGGCAGGCCGCGCTGCACCTCGAACTGGCTGAACAGGCCGGCCTTGGACTTTTCCAGCACCGCCTGCGACAGATCGGTGGCGATGATCTCGATGCGCCAGCCGGAGAACAACGCAGTCATTTCCTTCAGCAGCATCGCGATCGAATAGGGCTCCTGCCCGGTCGACGAGGCCGCGCACCAGACGCGCAAGCTGCGGCGCGCGGCACGGGCCTGTGCCAGCGCCGGCAGCACCGCGTCCTTCAGATGATCGAACGGAAGCTTGTCACGAAAGAAGAAGGTCTCGTTGGTGGTCATCGCCTCGACCACCTCCGACGTCAGCATCTCCGCGCCGCCCTTCATCTTCTGGACGAGCTCCGGAATGCCGGCGAGGTTGGACCGGCGCGCCAAGGGCAGCAGGCGGCTCTCGACGAGATATTGCTTGTCGGCCGACAGATCGAGGCCGGAACGTTCTTTCAGCAGCTTACGCAGATACTCATAGTCCAGCGGCGTCACGAACGGTCTCCCGCAAACACGCGAACAAGCTTCGATGCGATCTGATTGAGCGGCAGCACGGCCGCGCAGATGCCAGCATTGACCGCAGCACCGGGCATGCCCCACACCACGCTGCTCGCTTCGTCCTGGGCGATCACGCTGCCGCCGGCGGCGACGATGTCCTTGCCGCCGCGCATGCCGTCGGAGCCCATGCCGGTCAGGATCACCGACATGATGCTGCCCTGCCAGACATCGATCGCGGAGGTGAACATCGGATCCACCGCGGGCTTGCAGAAATTGACCGGCGGCCCGTCGTCGAGCGCGATCGTGGCATCGATGCCGTGACGGGCGATCCGCATATGGCGTCCGCCCGGCGCCAGATAGATCTGACCCGGCCTGATGCTCTCGCCGTCGACCCCCTCATGCGCCGGCCGCTTGCTGGTGCGCGCCAGATGCTCGGCGAGAATGGTGGTGAAGGTCGGTGGCATGTGCTGGGTGATCAGCACCGGGACGCGATCGATCACAGGGCCGATCTCTGCGACCAGCGACATCAGCGCCTGCGGGCCGCCGGTGGAGGAGCCGATCAGCAGCACCTTGGGCTGCAGCAAGCCGAACGAACGGCGCGCGACCTGAGCGGGTGCTGCGGCGGGGGCCAGCCCCGTGCGCGGCTTGTCGTGCCCGGGCGCGAGCGGCGGGCTCGCCGTCGTATGCACCGGGCTGCGCCGCGCCTTGGCGCCGAGATGACGGATCTTCTGGATCAGGTCGTGACGGAAAGTCTCCGCGGCGGTCGCCTCGCGCGTGCTCTCCGGCTTCGGAATGTAGTCGGACGCGCCGAGCGACAACGCCTTCAGGCTGATCTCCGCATTGCGGCGGGTCAGCGTCGAGGCCATGATGATGACGAGGTCGCGCTTCTTCGCCAGCAGCTGCGGCAGCGCCGAGATGCCGTCGAGGTCGGGCATCTCGATATCGAGCACCGCAACGTCGGGGTTGAAGCGCTCGAGCTGGTTGACGGCATCGAGGCCGGTGCGCAGCGAGGCCACGACCTCCATGTCGGGCTCGGCGCCGATCCAGCGCGAGATCATCCCTCGGATGACCACGGAATCGTCGACGACCATCACCCGCACCTTGTCGGAACGGGACGATGTCGGGACCGCAGTACTTGTCAACGCAACACTCATGACTTCACCAGCGACGCAACACGACGCACAACAACCGTTGAGCCGAAGGCTTCTGCCGCCGGATCGAACGTAGACTTAAATGAGCCCGACTTCCTGGAACTTCGCGGTGACGATGTCCCGGTCGAACGGTTTCATGATGTATTCGTTGGCACCGGCATGCAGCGCGCGCGCGATATGCGCGACGTCATTCTCGGTGGTGCAGAACACGACCTTGGGCTGATCGCCGCCGGGCATGCGGCGGAGATTGCCGAGGAACTCGTAGCCGTCCATCACAGGCATGTTCCAGTCGAGCAGCACAGCCTCGGGCATCGCGCGCTTGCAAGCCTCGAGCGCCTTGGCGCCGTCCTCGGCCTCGACGATCTGGAAATCGAGCCCTTCCAGGATACGGCGGGCAACCTTGCGAATGACGCTTGAGTCATCGACAACAAGACACGTTCTCATCTGCGACCTCTACTTCCTCATCCCCGGTGGGATGTTTCAGTTCAATTCTGTCGGCCCGTCTCAGGCCGCTTTGGCATCAGGCACCAGTTCGAGCACGCGATCGATATCGAGGACGACCATGAGCTGGCCGTCGAGGCGGTGGACGCCGCCGGCGAGCTTGGCCATGCGGGGGTCGAGGTTGACCGGATTGTCCTCGCGGCCGTCGTTGGGCAGCCGCAGCACCTCGCCGATCTGGTCGATCAGCAGGCCATAGGATTCGCCGCGCTGGTCGACGCCGACCGCCATCGGCGGCTTGCCGTCGTCGGCCTTCGGCAGGCCGAGCCGGGCGCGCATGTCGACCACGGTGACGATGCGGCCGCGCAGATTGAGCACGCCGGCGATCTCGCTGGAGGCCAGCGGCACCCGCGTCAGCCGCTCCGGCATGAACACGTCCTGCACCCGCGAGATCGGCAGGCCGAACAGCTGCCCACCGATCACGGCGGTGACGTATTCGGCCATCGCGCCTTCACTGGTCTCGGTCTTGCTGGTCATCGATCAACCTTTTGTTTGAGCATGATCGGATCGGAAAACCGGATCCCACTTTTCCGGATCATGCTCGCTTCCCTTAAGCGGCCCGGCGCAGTTCGGCGGTCTGCTCTTTCAGCGCCGCGATCAGCCCGGGACGATCAAACTTGGCGACATAGTCGTGGAAGCCGGCCTGCCGGCCGCGCT
>NZ_CANSMR010000026.1 GCF_947648125.1 uncultured Bradyrhizobium sp.
AGACAAACAAGAAGACAAACAAGAAGACAAACAAGAAGACAAACAAGAAGACAAAGACGGCGGCCGAAGCCGCCGTTGATGTGTTGTTGCTGTTGCGGCCCGCTCAGGCCGCCTTCAGCTGCACCCGCTTGATCTCGCCGACGATGAACAGATAGGCGATCGCCGCGACCAGCGCGTTGGCACCGACGAACACCAGCGCGCCGTTGAACGAGCCGGTGGCGGCGAGGATGTAGCCGATGATGATCGGCGTCGTGATCGAGGACAGATTGCCGAAGGTGTTGAACAAGCCGCCGGAGACGCCGCCGGCTTCCTTCGGCGAGGTGTCGGAGACGACAGCCCAGCCGAGCGCGCCGATGCCCTTGCCGAAGAAGGCGAGCGCCATGAAGCCGACCACCAGCGCCTGGCTGTCGACGTAGTTGCAGGCGACGATCACCATCGACAGCAGCATGCCGCCGACGATCGGGATCTTGCGCGCCATGGTCAGTGAGCCGGTGCGGCGCAGCAGGTAGTCCGAGATCACGCCGCCGAGCACGCCGCCGACGAAGCCGCACAGCGCCGGCAACGTCGCGACGAAACCGGCCTGCAGGATCGAGAGCCCGCGTTCCTTCACCAGATAGACCGGGAACCAGGTCAAGAAGAAGTAGGTCAGCGTGTTGATGCAGTACTGGCCGATATAGACGCCGAGCATCATCCGATTGGCGAGCAACTGGCGGATATGATCCCAGCCGGGGCCGCTGTCCTGCGTCTTGCCGGCCTTCGCCGCGTCCATGTCGACCAGCGCGCCGCCCTGCTTGATGTAGTCGAATTCGGCCTCGTTGATCCCAGGATGGTCCTTCGGCTCGTAGATCGTCTTGATCCAGGCGATGCCCATGATCATCCCGAGCCCGCCCATCACGTAGAACACGTGGCGCCAGCCGTATTCGTGCGCGATCCAGCCCATCAGTGGGGCGAAGATCACGGTTGCGAAATACTGTCCGGAGTTGAAGAACGCCGATGCAGTGCCGCGCTCATTGCCGGGGAACCAGGCCGCGACAATGCGGGCATTGGCCGGGAACGATGGCGCTTCGGCGAAGCCGACCAGGAAGCGCAGCCCGAACAGCAGGGCTACGGCTGCGCCCGCGGAGAGGAACCCGACCAGGCCCTGCATCGCCGTGAAGATCGACCAGACGATGATGCTGATCGCATAGACCCATTTGGAGCCATAGCGGTCGAGCAGCCAGCCGCACGGCACCTGCGCGATCACATAGGACCAGCCGAACGCCGAGAACACGTAACCCATCGCGACGGGATCGAGATGCAGTTCCTTGGAGAGGGCAGGGCCGGCGATCGAGAGCGTGGCGCGGTCGGCATAGTTCACGGTGGTGACGAGAAATAGCATCGTCACGATCAACAGCCGGACGCGGGATCGCCGCGCGTCCGTGGCGGACACAATTGCGCTCATTCGCGCCTCCTTGAAAGATTTCCTCGGGGTCTGTCCTAGAGAGATGACGGCAATGGGTCCAAGCCGAAACGGGTATTGATCGATGCCGATTTTGAATGGATCGGCCCGGTGTCATTCCACCTTCACCGCTCTTGCTTCGATTCCTAATTAATGTACCATAAGTACAGTTATTGAGGGTGCAGCGTCGCGCCCAGCCGATCGAGGTCGAATGCGCATGACCACGTCACGCGACTATGAGGTGTTCGAGGCAGGCAGGGTGACCTTGCAGGGCGGCGCGGTGTTTCCGCAGCTTGCGCTCGCCTACAAGACCTACGGCACGCTGAATGCGGCCAAGGACAACGTCATTCTCTATCCGACGTCGTTCGCCGCGCAGCATTACGACATCGAATGGCTGGTGCAGCCGGGCGGGGCACTCGATCCCGGGCGCTACTTCATCATCATCGCGAACCTGTTCGGCAACGGCCTGTCATCCTCGCCGTCGAATTCGAGCGAGGTGCTCGGCGGCGCGCCGTTTCCCGCCTTCACCTATCATGATGCGATCGCCATCCAGCGCCGGCTGCTGGTCGAGCGGTTTGGCGTGACCAAGCTCGCGCTGGTCTACGGCTGGTCGATGGGCGGCATGCAGGCCTATCACTGGGCCGCGCGCTATCCTGACATGGTCGAACGCGCAGCGGTGGTCTGCGGCAGCGCGCGGTGTTCGCCTTACAACCACGTCTTCCTCGAAGCTGTGAAGGCTGCGCTGACAACCGACCCCGCCTATCAGGATGGCCGGTTCGTCACCAAGCCGACAGCAGGCCTTCGCGCGATGGGGCGGGTCTATGCCGGCTGGGCGATGTCGCACGAGTTCTATCGCGAGGAAGTCTGGCGCGAGGCCGGCTTCAACTCGTTGGAAGACTACCTCGCGGGATCCTGGGACGGCGCCTTTGCGCGGCGCGATGCCGATAATCTGCTGGCGCAGATCGCGATCTGGCAGGCCGGCGATATCAGCCGCTGCAACGAATTCGGCGGCGACCTCGACCGGGCGCTGGCCGCGATCAAGGCGCATGTGCTGCTGATGCCCGGTCGCACCGACCGCTATTTCGACCCGCGCGACAACGAGGATGAACTCGGCCGCCTGGTCAATGCCCGCTCCGCGGCGCTGCATGCGATCCCCTCGATCCACGGGCACCGGGCCGGCAATCCCGTCAACAACGCCGAAGACCGTGCCTTCATCAACGCCGAAATCTCGGCGCTCCTGCAACGCTGACAGGTGAGACGACCATGAGCACCGCAGAGACCAGTGATGTCGGACCCCGCCTGAAGCCGCTCAACCCGCTGACCTTGCGCGACCTGTCGACCAAGTCGAACCTTGCCGGCGCGGTGCGCGCGGCAAGCCACTACGGGATGATCGTTGTTGTCGGCGCGCTGATTTGGCTCGTCTCGTCGCATTACGGCTTGCCATGGGCGTTGCCGCTGATTGCCATCCAGGGTTATTGCGTCGCGTTCCTGTTCATGGTTGTGCACGAGACCGCGCACAAGACGGCGTTCCGCAGCCATGCGCTCAATCTTCTGGTCGGCAATCTGTCCGCCTTCATGATCGGATTGCCTTACCAATATTACTGCCTGTTTCACTGGGACCATCATCGCTACACCCAGGATCCGGAGAAGGACCCGGAGCTGATCGTTGGTCCCAAGCCGGCGTCGGACACCCAGCTCGCGATTGCCTATTCGGGGCTGTTGCAGGTGCTGGTCCGGATTCGGCTGATTTTTCGGCATGCACTCACCGGGAAGGTGATCGTGCCGTGGATTCCGCAGCACAAGCGCGCCTCGATCGTGCTGGAAGCCAGGCTCTATCTTGCAGGCTATCTGCTGTTGTTGGCGGCATCATTTGCGCTGCACAGCGCGATCCTGCTCTGGGTGTGGATCGTGCCGCTGCTGGCCGGTCAGCTCATCCTGCGTCCGTACCTTTACGCAGAGCACACCGGTTGCGAGCGTACGCGGAGTGCATTCGAGAACACGCGCACCACGATGACAGGCCGGATCATGAAATGGTTCGCCTGGAACATGCCTTACCACGTCGAGCACCATGCCTATCCGACGGTGCCGTTCCATGCGTTGCCGAAGCTGAATGCGATCGTCGACGGCCACATCGTGTATCGCGGCCGCAACTACCGCGCCGTGACGCGCGAGACCTGGGCCTGGTTCCGCCGTCAGCGCGCTGTTTCGTGACTCAAGCGTCGGCGCGCGGCCGCAGCACCAGGTTGACGAGATTGCGGGCATAGGCCGACGTCAGCGGCTTGATGCCGAAGACATAGCGGTAGAACAGGCTGCCGTAGATCGCGTCATAGATATCGCCGGGTACGCCCGGCGCGCCGATACTGCCGTCCTTCTGGCCGGCGGCGATGATTTCCAGCATCCTGCTGCGGCGAAGGCCGAGGTAGCGCGCGTAGAACAATTCCGCCGTGCCGGTCTGCGAGATGCATTCCGAGATCACCGCGAGCTGCACGCGTCCGAACTCGCCCTGTAGCGCCTCGACATAGGTCGCGACATGGCGGCGGATGCGGGCCACCGGATGGCCCGCCTCGGGCAGCGGCACCGCGCGCGAAGCCTGGTCGAGGAAGGCATCGATCAGCAAGGCTTCACGCGACGGCCACCATTTGTAGATCGTCATCTTCGAGACATTGGAGTGTCTGGCGATCGCGTCGATGGTAGTGGCGGCAAGGCCGGTGGTCGCCATCAGCGTATAGGCGCTTTGCAGGATCGCGGCCGTGGTCGCGGCAGAGCGTGGCCGGCCGCGCCGCCCCGTTGTCGCATCCGCCGTCACCATCTTGCTTCCCGCCATGGCCGGGATTCGTATCCTGCGTACTTGAATCATTGCGCTGCCTGCGGACATAGCATGAAATCGCCCTCTGTTTCAGATCATCGCCGCCGCTGATACTGTACAACCCGCCAGCGAAGGCTCACCCCAACCGCTCATCCAACAGGAGTATCCCGTGAAGGCCGTCTACAGTGATCTGCACCGCAGCCATGATCCGCAATTCTTCCTGGTCCGTGGCGTGATCCAGCGCACCACCGAGCAGCCCGAGCGCGCCGACCGCCTGCTGGCGGGCCTGAAGGCCGGCAAGCACACGCTGATCGAGCCGACCAAATTCGGGCAGGGACCGCGGGCGCGGGTCCACAGTCCGGAATATCTGAGCTTTCTCGCCGATGCCTGGGACGAATGGTCGGCGCTCGGCAATGCCGGGCCGGAGATGATCGCGAACATGCATCCGGTGCGCAACGCCGGTACCTACCCCACCCACATCGTCGGCAAGCTCGGCTGGCATACGGTCGACACCGCGGCGCCGATCGGACCCGGCACCTGGGCCGGGGCCTGTGCCTCCAGCGACGTCGCGGTCACCGCGGCGCAGATGGTGCTCGATGGCGAGGACGCGGTTTACGCGCTGTGCCGTCCGCCGGGCCACCACGCCTATCGTGATCTCGCCGGCGGCTTCTGCTTCCTCAACAACAGTGCGATCGCGGCCGAGCATCTGCGCCAGAAGCACGAGCGTGTCGCGATCCTCGATGTCGACGTGCATCACGGCAACGGCACGCAGGGCATCTTCTACGAGCGGGGAGACGTCTTCACCGTCTCGATCCATGCCGATCCGTCGTTCTTCTACCCCTTCGTCTGGGGCTATGCGCATGAGCGCGGCGCCGGGCCCGGCCTCGGCACCAATCTCAACATTCCCCTCGCCAAGGGTACCGGCGACGACGACTACATCACGGCGCTCGCGGCGGCGGAGAAGGCGATCCGCTCCTTCGCGCCGACCGCGCTCGTGGTCGCGCTCGGGCTCGATGCCTCCGAGAAGGACCCGCTTGCGGGCCTCGCCGTTACCACTGACGGCTTCCGCCGGATCGGCGAAGCGCTCGCCCGGTTCGGCCTGCCGACCGTGCTGGTGCAGGAGGGCGGCTATCTCTCCGACATCCTCGGTGCCAATCTGACGGCAGTGCTCGACGGATTCGAAGCCGCGCGCTAGCGCGGTTTCGAATGATGCGGCGACCGGTTCGCGTGAAGAAAGCCCGTCAAAACAATGATCTGGAGCATCGGTTGTGATCGATCAGGACCGATGCCCCCGCCATGCGGCGCACAACAAGGCGTCGTGGATTTGCGCCTTGCAACCAAAGTCGGGTCATACCGTTGGTATCCGGCGCTGGCCCATGATCCTGTCTGGCGGCATCGGCCGGCCGGGCGGGCAGTAACGCGAGGACGGTCATGAGCGATCTGCTTCGCATCGCCATCGTCGGTTTCGGGGAGATTGCGTGCCGGCAGCACGCGCCTGCGATCGCGAAGACATCGGGCGCCGCACTCGTCGCGGTGGTCGATCCGGCCAAGAGCCCATCCGGCCTGCCGCATTTCCGCGATTTGAAGGAGTTGCTGCGCGACGGGCCGGAGATCGATGCCGTCGCGCTGTGCACGCCGCCGCAGGCGCGCCACGCGCAGGCCGCCGCTGCGCTGGCTGCTGGCAAGCATGTGCTGCTGGAGAAGCCACCTGGGTCTACGCTCAGCGAACTCACGCCGTTGATCGCGGCCGCGCACGAGGCGGGCCGGACATTGTTTGCGACATGGCACTCGCGCTACGCACCCGCGGTTGGACCGGCGCGGCAATTGCTCGCCGGCCGCACGATCAGCAAGGTGACCATCATCTGGAAGGAAGACGTTCGCGTCTGGCATCCAGGCCAGGCCTGGATATTCGAGGCCGGTGGCTTCGGCGTGTTCGATCCCGGCATCAACGCGCTGTCGATCCTGACTGAGATCCTGCCGCGTCCGGTCTTTGTCAGGAGCGCGATGTTGGACGTTCCTTCCAACCGGGAGGCGCCGATTGCAGCAGTAGTCGAACTCTCCGATGAAAACGGCCTACCGATCCACGCTGAGTTCGATTTCCGCCAGACCGGGCCGCCGAGCTGGGACATCCTGTGCGAGACCGAGGCCGGGCCTGTGACGCTGTCGAAGGGCGGACGGCAGCTGCGCGATGGCAACAGGTTGGTGGTCGATGCCACCGATGAGGAATATCCCACGCTGTACCGCCGCTTCGTCGCGCTGACGTCGGACGGAAAATCCGAGGTCGACCTCGCGCCCTTGCGGCTCGTCGCCGATAGCTTCATGCTGGGGCGACGGCGCCTTGTCGAGGCGTTCGGGGACTGACAATGACATCAGCCAACATTGCTCGCGCGCCCTTCGGCAAATTGCCCGACGGCACCGTGGTGGAGCGCGTGACACTGCGCGGCGAACACGGCTTCGATGCCAGCATCCTCACCTTCGGTGCCACGCTGCAAGCGCTGCTCGTGCCCGATCGCGCCGGGCATTGCGACGACGTCGTGCTTGGCCATGACGAATTCGACGGTTATGTCGCGCAGCGCAAATTCTTCGGCGCGACCATCGGGCGCTATGCAAACCGGATCGCCGGCGGGCGCTTCGTACTCGATGGCGAGACGGTGAAACTTGACGCCAACAACGGCCCCAACGCGCTGCATGGCGGCCCACAGGGGTTTGATCGCAAGCTGTGGCGCATCGTTGAGCTATCAGATGATCCGGGGCCGGCGCTGGTGCTGGAGCGCGAAAGCCCGCATGGCGAAGAGGGCTATCCGGGCAATCTTCAGACCCGCGTGACCTATCGCGTGCGCGACCCGATGGAACTCGCGGTCACCTATGAGGCGACCGCCGACCGGCCGACCTACGTCAACCTCACCAATCACAGTTTCTTCAATCTCGACGGCGCGCGCTCGGGCACGCAAATCCTCGATCACAGGCTGACGATCGCCTCAGATCATTTCCTCGCGGTGGACGCCACCGCGATCCCGTTGCCAGAGCCGCCGCGGCCGGTTGGCGGCACGCCGTTCGACTTCCGCAAGCCGACCGCGATCGGCGCACGGATCAGGATGAATGACGAGCAGCTGCAGCTCGGGCGCGGCTATGACCACAATTTCTGTCTGGCCTCGGGGACAGGCGCTCACCTCGCCGCGCGCCTCGAGGCGCCGCACAGCGGCCGGGTGATGGAGCTGTTCACCGATCAGCCGGGGTTGCAGTTCTATTCCGGCAATTTCCTCGACGGCTCGAGCGCCGGCAAGGGCGATCGGCTCTATCGTCAATCCGATGCGCTATGTCTGGAGCCGCACGCCTGGCCGGATACGCCGAACCGGCCCGACTTCCCGTCGGCGCGGCTCGATCCCGGGCAGGTCTATCGGCGCACCGCAATCTATCGATTCTCGACCATGTGAGTGATGCCATGACCGACCGTGCCGCCGAGCCGCTGATCGAACAGGTGCCGACATCGGTGCTATCAGCCGAGCGCTGTCATCTCGGCGAGGGCCCGACCTATGACGCGGCGACCGACACCGCATGGTGGTTCGACATCCGCGAGCGCCGCCTGTTCGAGCATCGCTTTGCAAGCGGCCGCACCGTCATTCACGCGCTGCCGAAAATGGCGAGCGCGTTGGCGCGGATCGATAGCGAGCGGCAGCTGATCCTCACCGAGGATGGGCTTTACGTCCGGCAGGTCGCCAGCGGCCGGCTGGAGCTGTTCGCCGCACTCGAAGCCGACAATCCGGTGACGCGCTCCAATGATGCGCGCGTGCATCCGTCGGGCACGTTCTGGCTCGGCACAATGGGGCGTCAAGCAGAGCACGGCGCCGGCGCGATCTACGCGCTCCATCACGGCCGTATCACGCGGCTCTATCCCGGGATCACGATCCCCAATGCGATCTGCTTTTCGCCCGCAGGCGACGTCGGCTATTTCGCCGATACCGCGACCAACGTGCTGCATCGCGTACCGCTCGATCCATCGACGGGATTGCCGACCGGCGAGCCGATCGATTTGATCAGACATCAGGGCACCAGTGGGCTCGACGGCGCGATCGTCGATGCCGATGGAATGATCTGGAACGCGCGCTGGGGCGGTGGCTGCGTCGATGTCTACGACCCCAGCGGCCGGCACCTGCGCTCGCTGAAGGTGCCGGCGAAGCAGTCGAGCTGCCCGGCCTTTGTCGGCCGCGATTTTTCGCGCGTGCTGGTCACCTCGGCCTGGCAGGACATGGACGAGGCACAGCGCGCCGCCGATCCCGGCCACGGTCAAACCTTTCTGCTCGATGCCGCGGCACGCGGCCGTGCCGAGCCCGACGTCAAACTGTCCTGACCCAACTCGCCGCCTTGTTGACGTGACCTGAATATTTGGACGATAGTACAAATATGGTCCGTAAACCTGCCAAGTCCGGCATGAAGGCCGACGCCAAGGTCGCCAGCACGCGCAAGCCGAACATGCGCGAGGCGATCCTCGCCGCAGCGGAGGAGCTGTTCTCGACCTACGGCTTCAACGCCGTCTCGGTGCGCGACATTGCGCAGGCCGCCGGCGCCAATCCCGGCAGCGTGACCTATCACTTCAAGACCAAGGACGGCCTGCTGCTGGAGATCTATCGGCGCCATTGCGGCCCGATGAACCGGCGGCGCTCGGAGCTCCTGGCGGCGGCGCGGCGGGTCCGCGACCTGCAGGACCGGCTGGAGGCGATCGTGCGCGCCTATGTGCTGCCGGCCTTCACCTCGGGCAGCGATCTTACCGGCGGCGGAACGCGGTTCACGCGGCTGCGCGCGATCATGTCGGCCGAGGGCAACGAGGTCGTGCGCAAGATCATCGCGCAGACCTTCGACGACACCAGCCATGCCTTCATCGACGCGATCCATGAAAGCCTGCCGCATATTCCGCGCACCGATCTGGTCTGGCGCGGCCACTTCCTGCTCGGCGCGCTCTACTACACGCTGGTGACGCCCGAGCGCATCTCGCGGCTGTCGCGCGGCAGCGCCGACGGCACCGACGCCGGCCATGCCATCGAGGAGCTGGTGCGCGCGACGGTTGCCGCGCTGCAAGCCGCGCCGGTCGATCAAGGGGCGCCCGCGCCGCGCAAGGCGCCGGGCGTGAGTCTAGGGCGAATGCTGACCTGACCCAGCGGAGTTCGTCGCCGTGGAGAAACTTCGGCTGCGCACGGTGCTTGGCAATCACCCGCACGTCCAGGCGGTGAAGCGCGGTGAGCTGCGCTCGGAGCTGTTCGATCTCGACTTCACCGAGTTCACGCCGACGAACGCCGCGTTCAAGCCGATGGTGCGCGAGCAGGTGTTCGACGTCTGCGAGATGGCGATCGTGACCTATTTGATGGCGAGGGCGCACGGCAAGCCGCTGGTGCTGCTACCGGCTGCGATGGTCGGCCGCTTCCAGCATGGCCACGCGCTCTATCGCGCCAACCGCGGCACGCTCACGCCCGCCGATCTCGAAGGCAAGCGGGTCGGCATCCGCTCGTTCACGACAACGACGGGCGCATGGATGCGCGGCATCCTTGCCAACGACCATGGCGTGAACCTCGACCGGATCAATTGGGTGACGTTCGAGGACCCGCATGTCGCCGAATATGTCGACAGCACCGAACGTGCCCCGAAGGGCAGGGCCATCATCCAGATGCTGAAGGACGGCGAGCTCGATGCCGTGCTGGGCGAGACCTCGAGCGATCCGGCGCTCAAGCCGTTGTTCGCCGATCCGGTCGCAGAGGCGGCGCGGTGGTACGCCCGGCATGGTGTCGTGCCGGTCAATCATCTGGTGATGGTAACCAAGCGGCTTGCGGCATCGCGCCCGGACGTGGTGCGGAGCCTCTATGAGCTCCTCAAGCGCGCCAAGGCGAAGGCCGGTCCGGCTGACGTGCCGGACCTGTTGCCGTTCGGCGTCGAGGCAAACCGCAAGCCGCTCGAACGGATGATCGACTATTGCGTCCAGCAGACATTGATCCCCCGGCGCGTCACGGTCGACGAGCTGTTCGACGACACGACACGGGACTTGAACTGATGACAATCTCCAGCGATCCGCGGCAGTGGCAGGTCGGTATGCTCGGCTATGGCGAGGTCGGACGCATCCTCGCCGAGGACCTGCGCAAGCAAGGCGTGAAGGTCGCTGCCTACGACATCAAGCTCGACCGCGACCATGGCGCACCGCTGCGTGCGCATGCGGCGGAGATCGGCGTCGCGCTCGCGCAGTCCCACGCCGGTCTTGCGGCGCGGGCCGATTTCATCATCTCGGCGGTGACCGCGAGCCAGGCAGTGCCGGTGGCCGAGGCTTGCGTGCCCGCAATCCGGAGCGGCGCCTGGTTTCTCGATTTCAATTCGGCCTCGCCCGGCGCCAAGCAGCGCGCGGCGGCCCACATCGATGGCGCCGGCGGCCGCTATGTCGAGGGCGCGGTGATGACCTCGCTGCCGCCCTACCGGATCAAGGTGCCGCTGCTGCTCGGCGGCCACGGCGCGCGGGAACTGGCGCCGCTATTGGTCGCGCTTGGCTTTGCGGCGAAAGTCACGAGCGACGAGCTTGGCGTGTCCTCCGCGGTCAAGATGTGCCGCAGCATCATGATCAAGGGCCTCGAGGCCATGGTGATCGAGAGTTTTACCACCGCACGCGCCCATGGCGTCGAGGATGCGGTGCTCGCCTCGCTCAAGGAGACCTTTCCCGGCATCGATTGGGAGAAGCAGGGCGCCTATTTCTTCCAGCGGGTGATCGAGCATGGCCGGCGGCGGGCCGAGGAGGTGCGCGAGGTGGCGGAGACCGTGCGTGAGGCCGGACTGACGCCATGGTCCGCGTCCGGCACCGCCGAGCGGCAGGGCTGGATCGCCGATCTTGCCGATGAAGGCGTGTTCGGGGTCAAGGGAACGCCGGACTTCGCCCGCAGCGCCGATTGGCGCACCGAGGCCGACCGGATTCTCGCGCGCATCAAATCCTGAGTGCTGCGGGTGGAGAATCCGCCGCGTTCCCTGCCGACGCGCAATGCGCTATTGCTCTGCGAACAGTTTTGTTCTGGAGGTTCTCCCATGAAGAATTCCGGCAAGGTCGTCGCCATCACCGGGGCGGCGCGCGGCATAGGCAAAGCCTGCGCCGTGCGCTTCCTGTCCGATGGCGCCAGGGTCGTGATCTCGGATGTCGACGCTGCGGGGCTCGTCCACACCGCCCAGGAGCTCGGACACGAGGATCGGTTGCGGGCGGTCGAGGCCGATGTCAGCAAGCGCGCCGATGTCGATCGCATCGTGGCCACCGCGGTGAAGGAGTTCGGCCGGCTCGACGTCATGGTCAACAACGCCGGCGTCGCGCGCAACCGTGACTTCCTCGATATCAGCGAGGCCGAGTTCGACGACGTGATGGGGATCAACCTCAAGGGCGCGTTCTTCGGCGTCCAGGCCGCGGCGCGCCAGATGATCGCGCAGGGCGGTGGCGGCGTCGTCGTCAACATGTCCTCGGTCAATGCGCTGCTCGCGATCCCCTCGCTTGCGACCTACGCGATGTCGAAGGGCGCGATGAAGCAACTCACCTCGGTGGCGGCCGTCGCGCTGGCGCCGCACGGCATTCGCGTCGTGGCGGTCGGGCCCGGCACGATCCTGACCGAGATGGTGGCGACGGCGATCTTCTCGTCGGAGGACGCGCGGCGCAGCGTGCTGTCGCGCACCCCGGCCGGCCGTTGCGGCGAGCCGAGCGAGGTTGCCTCGGTCGTGGCATTCCTCGCCAGCGACGACGCCTCCTACATCACCGGCCAGACCATCTATCCCGACGGCGGGCGGTTGATCCTCAACTACACGGTGCCGGTCAACGAGAAGAAGTAGGCGGCAGGTTCAATCGCGAGCCCACTGCCAAAATATCGAAAACAACCCCATGCAAAGTAGCCGCCGGCGGCTGCCGGCGTTCGTCACGGCAACTTGACATGTCGGGCAAATCAGGGGTATTCTTCTAATATTCAGAAATCGCTTGACATCGTCATCTGTCATCGCCCGGTTTAACCGGGCGATCCAGTACGCCGCGGCCCATCGGCTCAAGCACAACCGCCTCTGGAATACTGGATCGCCCGGTCGAGCCGGGCGATGACAGTGTGTTGCGTTGCAATGACGATGGCGGGTTGGACCACCGCTGTTACCGCACTCTCAGCTGTCACTACCCGCGAAGGCATGCGCGGGCGATGACAGGTGAGGATGAAGACGGTCTACCGGCCCTTGAACTGCGGCTTACGCTTTTCCATGAAGGCGTTGCGGCCTTCGCGGAAATCCGCGCTGTCCATGCAGTCGATGCCGATCTGCTTGATCGCGGCCATGTCGCGATCGGCGGGATCCTTCAGCACCTGCGCGATGGTGATCTTGGCGGCCTTGATCGCCAGTGGCGCGTTGCCCGAAATGGTGCGCGCGATCTCCATGGTCGCATCCCACAGCTCGGCGTCCGGCAGCACGCGATCGACGAGGCCGATCCGCAGCGCTTCCGCGGAGTCGATCCGCATGCCCGTATACATGATCAGCCGCGCCCAGGACGGGCCGACCAGCGACACCAGGTGGCGCAGCCCATCATAGCCGTAAGCGATGCCGAGCTCGGCGGCGGGAATGCCGAACTGGCCGCTGGTGCCGGAGATGCGGATATCGGTCAGCATCGCGACCTGCATGCCTCCGCCGAGGCAGAAGCCGCGGATGCAGGCGATGGTCGGCTTTGGGTAGTCGGCGAGCAGGGCGCGCTGGGCGGCGCTGCGCCGTGAATATTCCTCGGAGGCTTCCGCGTTGTGGCGGGTCTTCTCGAACTGACTGATATCGGCGCCGGACACGAACGCCTTGTCGCCGGCGCCGACCAGGATCACGACACGGACCGCCGGATCGTCGCGCAACGCGGTCAGCGCCTCGCCGAGCCCTTCCCACATCTCCAGCGACATCGCATTGCGCTTGTCGGGATTGTTGAAAGTGATGACGCCGACGCCATCGACCACGCTTTGCAGGATCTTGCCGTCGGCAAGCGACTTGTCTGAGATGTTTGGCATATGAGGATCCGGTCTGATTTCGGCCAAGGCTGGCATCAAAGGGCTGGCATCAAGGCTAGCACCGGGTTGCGGGCCGAGGCAGGCCGTTTAGAGCACGGCGCGATTGCAACGGCGTGCGGCAGCTCTCCCGGTAGTTGTACGGCTCGCAAAATAAACCGACGCGAAAGGGTTGCGCCATAGAGTGTGCCGCCCGCGCTCTGTCCGGCTTAACTTTTTCCTAGTCTTTCGACGGTACGACTGTACGCACCTGCGCGCCAGGACGATGCACGACGCGCTGGGACGCAACCCGCAGCCTTTCCGCTGCAATCGCGTCGGTAACGGATGTCCCCGCCACCAGACCGACCACGGATGTCGGTCATCTCCAGACCTCCGTGCACTCAGATCGCCTCGGGCGAGGTCCAGTCGTGTCTGTCGAAAAGTTTCTCAAGCAACGCGCGGTCAGGATCATCGTCAACGGCAGCTACACGCTGCCGAACTGGTACGATGCGCAGGGCAAGCTGCGCACCTTCGCCTGCCGCACCACGCGCGTCTCGCCGTTCCGGATGATCGTGGACGTGCCTGTTGTCGGCAAGGTCGGTGACCGGCTGACCTCGTATTTCGAGGAGTTCGGCAAGTTCGAAGGCTGCATCACCGACACGATGAGCGGCAGCTTCCTGGTCGAGCTCGAGATGACGCATGCCAGGCGCGAGAAGTTCGCCGACAAGCTGACCTGGATCGAGAAGAAGCAGAAGGATCCGAGCGTCCGCGAAGCGCGCAACAATCCGCGTTTTGTCCCCGTCGCGCCGCATGCCATGCTGACGCTGGCGGACGGTACCATGCAGAGCTGCTTCATCATTGACATGTCGCTGTCGGGCGCGGCGGTGTCCTCCGAGTTGCAGCCGCCGGTCGGCATGCCGCTGGCGATCGGCGCCTGCGTTGGCCGCGTGGTCCGCCATCTGCCGAACGGCTTCGCCATCAAATTCGTCGAGACCTACAAGCACGGCGACCTCGGCCGCCTGATCGCGCGCAAATCCAAGGACCTGCTGGTGGTGTCCGCCGACGCGGATCCTGTTGCCTAGGGCGTGTGCTCATAAATCTGGTACGCGCGTCCGGAGATAGCGAGGTCCGAGTTGTCCTCCGAAGCAGACATCGACGGATGCCTAAGTGATGTCCGCAAAGGGCCAATTGCTGACTCATGCGCCGCAGCAAAAAAGGACCCGACTCGTCGATGCCCACGAGCACGGTTCATTCGGGTAACCCCGCTTTGCGAAGGCCCTCAATCAAGAGCGCCGCAGCTCGTTTCGACGTGTATGCTCCGCCCCGGGCGATCCACACCGATATTGTGGCGGGATCGATCTCAAGTAGACGCGCCGCCGCCTCGCGCGCCTCAGCGTCACGTCCGAGATGAGCGAAGGCAGACGCGAGGCAGCGGTAAGGTCCCGCAAAGGGGGAGTTTGACGTAGGGCTTTCTTCGCGGCGACGATGGACTCGTCAAATCGACGAACCTCGATATACGCCATCGCCATCCCGAGAAACGCCATGTGCAGCTGTGGGTCCACTGGGCTCATGCGCATGGCCCGTTCCCAGCTCCGCACCGCTTCATCCGACAATCCCGCTATTTTATAGACCCAGCCCCTGCTGGCCGATGCGATAAATGAATTCGGGTTGAGCGCAACCGCCCGGTCAGCCATTTCGATCGCACCTTCACAATCGCCGGCCATGTAAGCCGAGACTACGGACGCACGTGCTAACGTATCTGGATCACTGTCGTCGAGGCTCAAGGCCAGGCGAACAAGCCGAATTGCTTCCTTGCACTCGAATTGCGGATCGACAGCATAGCCAAAAAGGACGTTGAGCATGTGGCAGCGACCTGCCAGAGACGCGGCTAGGCCGAACCGAGGGTCCAGCTCCAAAGCGCGACGAGCCAGCCTTAGCGCCTCGGCCAAACCTTCGCCGGTTGTTAGGTAATACTGCGGCATGGCGCGGAGATAATAATCATAAGCGGTGAGGTTCTCTGGTCGCCGCCGCGTTGCCATTGTTATTTCTGTTTGAAGCAGTTTTGGCTGAATGACCGAGACAACAGCGACCGCTACTTCGTCCTGCAGGGCGAAGACGTCAGTTAACTCACGCTCGAACCTGTCGGCCCAGATGTGCGCGCCCGTCATCGCATCAATCAACTGCCCGGTGATGCGTACCTTCCCCGACGCCTTGCGCACCGACCCCTCAAGGACATAGCGCACACCAAGCCTGCGTCCGACTTCCTTGACATCGACGACTTTGCCTTTGAACGTGAAGCTCGAATTACGAGCGATCACGAACAACCATTTGAAACGCGACAGCGCTGTCGTGATCTCCTCAACCATTCCGTCCGCGAAGTATTCCTGTTCGGGGTCGCCGCTCATGTTCTCGAACGGCAGCACGGCGATGGAGGGCTTGTCCGGGAGGGCGAGCGCGGTCTCTGGTGATTCCGCGTGGCTGTCTGAAAGGGCCGCGGTACCAGTCGGCCGGTTCGTGTCTTGCACCGCGCCGACGAAACGAACGCCCTTTCGTGGCAGCGTTTTGATAAAACGTTGTTTTTCGCCGGAATCGCCGATCGCGCTTCGAGCGGCGTTTAGGCGGGTTGTCAACGCCGCATTGGATACGGTGCGTCCCTGCCAAATTGCGATGACGAGATCGTCTTTGCTGACGACGCGCTCCCTGTTGCGGATCAAAAAATCGAGCAGATCGAAAACCTGCGGCGTTGTCGGGACCACGTCCGCCCCGCGGCGTAGCTCGCGCCGATCGGTGTCGAGCGCGTAATCCTCGAACAAATAGCGCACCTTGCGAACCCCTCAGGCGGCCACCCGCATGGAAGGAAAAGAATAAGCCGCCGGAGAGGAAAATGTAAGCCTACTATCGAGCGTAACCCCCCATGCCTCGGCATCCTCGTCCGGGTGGAAAACCTTGCCCCAGGGAGATGCAGCGATGAACCACGGCACCCGGCATAGCATGGCTGGAGCAGACGTTTACATCGACACGGCACGTCTCCGGCCTCTTCTGGAGATATTGGGGGCGTTCCAGCAACCACGCCAATGCCAAAGGTTACGAGCCGTCTTGTCGGACCTAACTGACAGGGAGCTGATAGATATCGGCACTACACGCTTTAGATCGACTACGTCGCCTCCGAGGTATCGACCCGCGAGGTATCCAGAGTGGGATGATCCATTAATCTAGCGCCGACTGGGCGGCCAGAAGGGCGAGACGACCAGATGCAGCGGAGCTCGACTTCCGCTGTGGGTCATTCGCGTCTTCTTTTCAGTCGGCCAGCCACTTCCGGTCTACCCTCAACTTCGGACGTGTCGCTGCACTGCGCCAACTGACGCGATGGGCCAATAGGCGACGTCAAGCTGCTACGACGGCGCCACACCCCCCGCGCGCGGCTTTGGGAGCGCGCCGCCCCTCAGGGGAAGCGGCTGGTCGCCAAGCAGCACCTTCACCACCACGTCACGCACATTGCTGGGATCAAGCGAGTGCTTTGCGATCAGGTCGCTACAGTCGGCGACGATCTGGTCGGCGTCCTGCATGATCTTGAGCTCCTTGTAGCGATCGTGCCGATGCAGGCCCATGCTTTCGCCAACCACTTCAAGGATATTTATGATGCGGAATGGCCAGTCGCGCTCGTGCGCGCACAGTTCGCGATGATCGGAATGATAGACCGCGACCAGTGCATCGACACCTGCATCGCGCGCCGCCTCAAGTTCCATAAGTTGCAATTCGCGCTTGAACTTTGGAAGGACGCCGACATCCACGCTCTGCAAACCCACCGCCGGCTGGTTCAGATCGACGAGCTCGATACCGGGGACCGTCGTCAGGATTTCAGCGGCGGCTTCCACGACGCCGGCCACGCCGGGATGCTTGTGCAGCGCGACCCGCATTTCGACCCTGCGCTGAAGGTGCGGCTTTAGCTGCG
The DNA here is from genome assembly GCF_947648125.1 of uncultured Bradyrhizobium sp. Classification (GTDB taxonomy): domain Bacteria; phylum Pseudomonadota; class Alphaproteobacteria; order Rhizobiales; family Xanthobacteraceae; genus Bradyrhizobium. The sequence continues at coordinate 17,190 of NZ_CANSMR010000026.1, forward strand.
CCAGCCGGTCACCAAGAAAGCGCATGAACGGGTTCATCTCGAACGGGCGGGAGCCACGCTGCCGCTCCACCGTCGGCAGGATGGTTTCCGTGTACTGGACGTAGCACGACGGGCACCAGGAGATCACCTGCCCCGAGTTGGAGTGCGACAGCTTTTCCATAGTACTCGAGCCCATACGGCCGGCCATCTCGGCGTCCCCAGACTTAAGTTGGAGGATACCGCAACAATGGCTCGGTCCGCCCATCACCTGGTAACTGACGCCGAGCGCATCCATGATATCGAGGGCAAGCAAGGCGATGTGCGGCGTCTTGAGCACATTGCAGCCGGTGTAAAACACGAAATCCGCCGCCTCAACGGGCGTGGAGACCGACGCCGATTTCTGACCCAGTCGTTCGAGCACGTCCATATCGAGTTGCAGGCGCGAAAGCACGCTCACTCCACGACTGCCGTCGCGGTACTTCTCGACACCCCGTCGGCGTCGTTCGGCAAGCTCATTGTCCGACTTCGCGATGCCAAGCCGCGCCATGCTCAGCAAGAAGCGCGGATTGACGCCATAGTCACACGCCTTGATGCATGCCCCGCTCCGCATGCAGGACTGCGCCCATTTGCGCGACGCTTCCGGGCCGTTGCCGGTACGTACCAGTTCGAGGATGCCGCCGATGATGTCTTCGGACTTTGTCCCCAAGATGCCGGCAGGCTCGACACTCGGACAAGCCTCGACGCATTTCCCGCATCGCGTACAGGCGTCGAGCATTTCTTCGACATATTCAGCTAGGGTCGTCTCGAATAGGACCTCGTTCATCGGTTGCATGACCAGCTCCAGCTACGCGCGGCACATGACAACTTGGGAACCTAACCCACAAATGGCGAGCTGTACACGAGCAGGCCGCAATCGGGATTTGTCGCCTTTGGGTCATGAGCGTCGGTTTGAACGTTCGCGGGTGACTTCCGGTCTTACCTTGACTTCGGACGTTTCCCCGTGCCGCGCGAACGGTCGCGATGGGCCATTGGCGGACTCGTGCACCGCAGCAAAGAAGCGCTATTCGTGGTTTGAAAATGACTTCGACTGACTGGCCGATCTGATCTCCCTGGAGTTACCGACTCCCCCAAGCCTTTGCGCACTTCGCAAATTGTTCCTGCGTAGCCGTGTTTTGCGTGTTCGCTGCTAGTTTTGAACTAGTTACCCTGGCGGCTTTGTCAGTTATGCTGAAGGGTGCGGTAACGATAGTCGTGCCGTTGTTTTCAGTATCACGGCACCCAATTTGATATTCTTGAGCCTGAGCGCCGACTGCAATTTGCCTGCATGAATTTGCGTCGTCGCCGTCGTCGAGTACTCTCAGGTTTTCGCTCACCCGACAAACCTTCTTGTAATCGCCTTCGGCAGTTGCTCGTGCCGCCGTAAGAGTGACTAATATGGCGGTTATAGTGTTCACAATTGCTATGCGCTTCATCATCACCAACCCTCCGCTATGCCGCATTGAGGACTACGCTTCGCGCAATGCCTGAAGCTTAGCACTTCACGACGGGAAGACGGGTAGGAAATGGCCCACAAATCGGCGGCAGCTTAACTATGCCCGATGTCCGGTATGGGTCAAAAGACGACATCCCTGTGGTCGGGGCCGCGAGTCCGCTTACCTCTCGAAAGCGGACATCCTGAATTTATGAGTACGCACCCTAACCTGCGGCCGCGCGTCCGATTCGCGCTACGTCAGCTCTTCCGGATCTTCGGCCGCGCGCATGCGCGCAATACCGTCTTCGGTCGCCGCCACGCCGGCTGCGGCGATCGCGATCTCGCGCGCCAGATTGGTGCATTCGGCCCACAGCAGGAAGAACACCAGCGGCGGCCGCTCCCGCGCCTCCAGCATCTGTCGGCAGCGCTCCGCGGCGCCGTCGAGCGCCCACCACTGCCGGGCGACGACCATCACCTTGCGGAAGCTGCGCAGCGTGCCGGAGAATTTTTGCGGATCGGCGCCCACGATGGCGCCGCAATGGTTCAGCCAGTTCAGCGCCGCATAGATCGCGATGCCGTAATCCTCGATCGCCGTGCCAGTGAAATCGACGACGGTGTTGTCGTGCGCGCGCTGGCGCAGGAAGGCGTCGATCATCTCGGCCTGGCGCGCCGGATCGACCAGCAGCGAGGTGTCTTTCCGCGGCACCATCGGGACATAGCGCGTCGCCTCGAGCCGCGTGTGCTCCCAGATCGCCCTGACATCGCCGAGCAGGTCGCCGGGCTTGCGCTTGCAAGCCGGATAGACCAGCACGCCGTTGTCGGCGAGATCGAGATAGCGCGGCACCACCTTGTCGAGCGCGGCGAGAAACGCCGATGGATCGGTGAGGCCGCGCAAGTCGCTGGCGGCGTCCTCCGCTTGTGCAGGCTTGTTGCCACGTGTCCAGCCGAAATTGGCCATCCCCGGACGCCCCGATCTCAACCTCGCCATCAGGTTAATTGGAAAATGTGGCGATGCAAATGCGGCATTTGCTGCCGCGCGGCCGTGCGTGTCGCCTGCTGCCGGTTGACGCGGGAGACCGCCGCGCCTAGCTCATGGTTAATGGTGCGCAACGCGGGTTGTCGCCGCTTCGGGACGTATCGCCATGACCGCTTCTGATCGACAATCGCATTGGCAGACTGTCTATCTGACCAAGGGCGAGCAGCAGGTGAGCTGGTCGCAGGCCGATCCGCAGCCCTCGCTGCGTCTGATCGAATCGGCCGCGCCCGGCCGCGACGCGTCGATCATCGACATCGGCGGCGGGGCTTCGCGCCTCGTCGATGCGCTTTTGGTGAGTGGCTTTCATGATCTGACCGTGCTCGATCTCTCGGAAGCTGCGCTGGCGAGCGCGCGGCAACGGATCGGCGCGAGCGGCCCGTCGGTGCGCTGGGTCGCCGATGATGCGACGGTCTGGCAGCCGCCGGAGGCCTTCGACATCTGGCACGATCGTGCGGCATTTCATTTTCTGGTCGCGGAGAGCGACCGCGCGGCCTATCTCGAAAGACTGCATCGCGGCGTCAAGGCAGGCGGCCACGCCGTGATCGGCACCTTCGCGCTGGACGGTCCGGAAAAATGCAGCGGCCTCCCGGTGCAGCGCTATGATCCCGCAACGCTGAGCCGGACCATCGGTCCGGCGTTCGAGTTGATCGCGCATGAGGCGCACCGGCACGTCACCCCCTGGGGCGCGACGCAGTCGTTCCAGTTCAGTGTGCTGCGGCGCAGGTGACCGGCCGCGGAAGGAGAGGCGAGATGACGGACGGGCCACGGGCGATCGGCGAGATCGCGAGCTATCACGCCCATGTCTATTACGACCCCGCCACCAGCCGGGGCGAGGCCGAACGCCTGCGCGACTGGATGGGCGAGCGCTTCCTGGTCACGCTCGGGCGGTGGCACGACGTCAAGGTCGGCCCGCACGATCAGGCGATGTATCAGGTGGCGTTTGCGGCCGAGCTGTTTCCGACCCTGGTGCCGTGGCTGATGCTGAACCACGGCAGCCGGAGCATCCTGGTCCATCCCAACACCACCAATCCACGCCGCGATCATCGCGACGATCCGCTCTGGATCGGCACGCCGCTTGCCGTCCATGCCGACAAGCTGCCCGAAGAGGCCGAAATGGAGCAGGCGCCGGTCCCGAACACGTCGCCGACATTACGTCCCTGAGCGCCGGCTGCGGTCGGACGGGATGGGTAAAGTTTGACGCAATTGCGTTACAGCGAAGTCGTTTCAAACTCATCGCGTTTTGCAACGTGAGGTTAAGCCGACATTCCTAGGCTTACCCGACATTTCAGGGTCGGGCGCATTAGGCATGTTCTTTTCGTTTCGAAGCTGGTCACTGTGGCGGGTGGTCGGGCCTCTGCTCGCCATCGTGTTGCTGCTGGGCGGTCTGTCCGCCGGCAGCCTGCAGGTGATGTCGGCGGTGCGCGCCTATGTGGCGGGCGAGAGCCTGTGGTCGAAGGGGCAGAAGGACGCCATCTACTACCTTCAGACCTATGTCAGCACCGGCGCGCCGCTCTATCTGCAGAAGTTCGATGATGCGATCGCGGTGCCGCTGGCCGATCGCACGGCGCGGCGCGCGCTGGAAGCGCCCGGCAACAACGACGCCGTGGCGAGGAGTGGCTTCGCCAAAGCGGGCAATCACGACGACGACATCGGCGGCCTGATCTGGCTGTTCAAATATTTCCGCACGATGCATCACGTGGCCGGCGCGGTGACGGCCTGGCGGAATTCGGATGCGCTGCTCGATCAGCTGATCGAAATCAGGAACGAGGCCGCCAACGACATCGCGCTGCATGATCCCTCGGCGGCGACCATCAAGCACTGGGCCGAGCGGATCGGTGCGGTCGACGCCGCGCTGAGCACGCTCGCCGTCGATTTCTCCGACCAATTGGGGAAGGCGTCGCGTCAGGTCTCCGCGCTGCTGCTGCTGGTCAATCTCGTGATCGCGGCCTGCCTGGCCGGCATCGTCCTGTTCCACACAAGGCGGATGCTGTGGCGACGCTGGCTTGCCGAGACCGCCCTCGCGGTCGAGAAGGAGCGCGCCCAGCTCACGCTGGCCTCGATCGGCGACGCGGTCATCGTGACGACGCAGGACGATCGCGTCGGCTACATGAACGGCGCCGCGCAGCAGCTGATCGCGTCGGGGCGGGACGTGACCGGATGGCAGCTTTCCTCGCTGTTCAACATTGCCGAGCAGCCGGTGCGGGGATCGTTCCAGAGCGCTGATGCCGACGACGAAAGCCGGCCGCAGCAGCGGCTGCTGGTGCGGCCGGATCGTTCCAGCGTGCCGGTCTCGGTGGTCGAGACCCCGATCGTGCATGCCGGCGAACCGGCCGGCCGCGTCATGATCATTCACGACATGACCGCCGAGCGGCGGCTGGTCGAGGAGCTGGCGTGGGCTGCGTCGCATGACGCGCTCACCGGCCTCGCGAACCGGCGGCAATTCGAGTTCGAGCTGCACAAGGCGATGTCGGGCTCGCCGGTCGTCGGCGCCGATCTGATGCTGATCGACCTCGACCAGTTCAAGATCGTCAACGACACCTGCGGCCACATGGCGGGTGACCGGCTGCTGAAGCAGGTGGCGAAGCTGCTGGCGGCCGAGGTCGGCGACAGCGGGCTGGTTGCACGTCTCGGCGGCGACGAATTCGGCATTCTGCTTTGTGACGATGGCTCCGCCACACACGACGTTGCTGCCGATGTCGCGGAGCGGATCAGGGCGGTGGTCGAGCAGTCGAGCTTCGTCCATGAGGGCTCGAGCTTCCGGATCAGCGCGAGCATCGGCCTGGTCGCGCTTTGCGACAGCGCCGGCGTGCAGGACGCGCTGCGGCTCGCTGACGTCGCCTGCTTCCTCGCCAAGGACAAGGGACGCAATCGCGTCCAGGAACACCGTCCGTCCGATACCGGCACGGCGGTGCGCGTCGCCGAGATGAGCTGGGTCAATCGCATCCGCAAGGGATTGGACGAGGGGCGCTTCTGCCTCTACGAGCAGGAGATTCGTCCGATCAATGGCGCGCTGAAGGGCAATGAGCGGCGCGAATTGCTGCTGCGGCTGCGCGACGAGAGCGGAGCCCTGGTGCCGCCCGGCAGCTTCCTGCCCGCGGCCGAACGCTACGGGCTGATGCCGCTGATCGACCGCTGGGTGGTTCGCCGCGCCTTCGAGATCATCGCCGAGCGCAAGCACCACCCGCGCAAGATTGCGAGCTACGCCATCAATCTCTCCGGTGCCACCATCGGAGACGGCGATTTCGTCGACTTCGTCGCCGAACTGTTCGCGCAGTATGATGTTTCGCCGGCCTTGGTGTGCTTCGAGATCACCGAGACCAGCGCCATCTCCAATCTCGACGAGGCGCAGGCGTTCATCGCGCGGCTGCGCGAGATCGGCTGCAGCTTCTCGCTCGACGATTTCGGCACCGGCATGTCCTCGATCGCGTATCTGAAGCACCTGCCGGTCGACATCATCAAGATCGACGGCTCGTTCGTGAAGGAGATCCTGAACAGCAAGGTCGATCGCGCGATGGTCGAGATGATCACCAAGACAGCGAAGATCATGCAGAAGCAGGTGGTCGCCGAATTCGTCGAGAGCCTCGCGATCCTGGACGAGCTGCGCCTGATCGGGGTCGACTACGCGCAGGGTTACGCCATCGGCAAGCCGGTCCCGGTGCTCACCCTCCGGGAAGAAAAGATCGCCTGAGTCGCCGAGATTGTCCCGAAACGGGACTTTTTCGGCCATTTCGCCCCGCCCGGGGCTGATTCGCCGGCACTTTCCATCCGAAAAACGTTTAAAAATCCTGTCGTTGCCCGCGTCGTCTCGATTATGCCTTACTCTAATTCCCTGATATGATGTGCGAACGGTGAATCCAACGTGGGCCGGGTAACAGGCCCCAGAGCACCGACTTGGGGATGATGGGTCAACGTACGACGAAAGCAGCCGCGCGTAAGTCGAACCGCGGCGTGTCTCTGGTGGGCAGCACGGCGTTCGCCGTGAGCGCGCTCGTCCTGTCGTCTGGCCTTGCCGCCTGGATGGTCGGCATCGACCCGACCGCTTGGCTGCATGGACCGGCACTCGCCAACACCACCGCCTCGCTGAATTTCGACGATCGCTTCGGCTCTCGCTCCACGATCAATACGGCCTCGCTCTATTATCCCCTGCGCCGCGGGTTCCGTTCGAGCCGCGGCGATTTCAATTCCGAGTTCGGCCAGATCGAGGATGCGCTGGCCGGCCAGCTGCGTGACACCCAGACCGAACTGCCGGCCAGCCAGCCGGCGACCGCATCGGTCGCGGCCACGACCTCGACCGCAGCTTCCGCTGTGCCGATGCCGCGATCGCGGCCGGTCGAGGCCAATCTGCTTGCGCGCAACGATCAGCCGCCGCCGCAGGCGCCGGTGCAGCAGGGCGACAACCGGACGTTCCTGCAGAAGATCGCCGACATGATGCCGGGCAAGCTGCAGCTGGCCTCGATCGATCCGAATGATGGCTTGTTGTCCGGCCCAAGCCCCGATCTCGGTGCGCTCGGTTATGACAGCACCACGGCGGTCTACGACATCACCGGCCGCATCGTGTACATGCCCGACGGCACGAAGTTCGAAGCGCATTCGGGGCTCGGCAATCTGCTCGACGATCCGTCGCATGTGACCGCCCGCAACGCCGGTGCGACGCCGCCCGGCGTCTACGAGATGAAGCCGCGCGAGAAGCTGTTCCACGGCGTGCCCGCGCTGCGCATGACCCCGGTCGATGGCAGCGATACGTTCGGGCGTGTCGGCCTGCTCGTGCACAGCTACATGCTCGGGCCGAACGGCGACTCCAACGGCTGCATCTCGGTCAAGCACTACGACAAATTCCTGCAGGCCTATCGCAGCGGCACGATCAAGCGCATCGCCGTCGTGGTTAGCATCAAGGACGTCAAGTCGGCCTCGACCCGCGCGGCGTCGAACTCGTAAGCCGGCACACCGGCACGGCCGGTCAGCGAATCCTTCAAATCCTCAGTGAGTGTCCTCGTCTCGGGCGCGAAAGCGCCGGGCGATGCGCCGTTGGCGCGGCGGAATGCGCCGGCAGAGCCTCCCTAGCTTCCGATATTGTCAATCAGTATACAGAATTATCCAATAAAGGTATGATAATGCAGCAATTTTCTGCGTATGAAAAATTAATGTATACATTGCGTATCCGAAGAGACCCCAAGAGGGCGAACCGATGCCAAAACCCTTTCCAATGAACGCTTGGTACGCGGCCGGCTGGGATGCCGAGATCAAGCACGCACTGTTGCCGCGGACGATCTGCGGCAGGCACGTCGTGATGTACCGGAAGGCCGACGGCGAGGTCGTGGCGCTCGAAGATGCGTGCTGGCATCGCCTCGTGCCGCTCTCCAAGGGCCGGCTTGACGGCGACACCGTGGTCTGCGGCTATCACGGCCTGAAATACAATGCGCAGGGCCGTTGCACCTTCATGCCCTCGCAGGAGACCATCAATCCGTCGGCCTGCGTCCGCGCCTATCCCGTCGTCGAGCGCCATCGCTTCATCTGGCTCTGGATGGGCGATCCCGCGCTGGCTGATCCCGCGCTGGTGCCCGACATGCACTGGAATCACGATCCGGCCTGGGCCGGCGACGGCAAGACCATTCACGTCAAATGCGATTACCGCCTCGTCGTCGACAATCTGATGGACCTGACCCACGAGACCTTCGTGCACGGCTCGAGCATCGGCAACGACGCGGTCGCCGAAGCGCCGTTCGACGTCACCCATGGCGAGAAGACCGTGACCGTCACGCGCTGGATGAGGGGCATCGAGCCGCCGCCGTTCTGGGCCAAGCAGTTGCAGAAGCCGGGCCCGGTCGACCGCTGGCAGATCATCCGCTTCGAGGCGCCGTGCACCGTCAATATCGACGTCGGCGTCGCGCCGGCCGGATCGGGCGCGCCGGAGGGCGATCGCTCGCACGGCGTCAACGGCTATGTGCTCAACACCATCACGCCGGAGACCGAGAAGACCTGTCATTATTTCTGGGCCTTCGTCCGCAATCACCGCATCACCGAGCAGCGCCTGACGAGCGAAATCCGCGACGGCGTTGCCGGCATCTTCCATGAAGACGAGATCATCCTGGAGGCGCAACAGCGCGCGATGGACGAGAATCCGGACCGCGTGTTCTACAATCTCAACATCGATGCCGGCGCGATGTGGGCGCGGCGCGTCATCGACCGCATGGTGGCGAAGGAAAATCCGCCACAGCAGTTGCAAGCGGCGGAGTAGGCCGAGCCATGGCGGAGCGCGAAGCCGATCGTTCAGTGTCGCAGACCGTGCGGGCGCAGCTCGCGCTGCGCGACCTGGTTCTCTCGGGCCGGCTGCGGCCCGGCGAGCGCATCTCGGAGCTGCAGGCAGTCGAGATCACCGGGGTGTCGCGCACGCCGGTGCGGATGGCGCTGGTCCGGCTGGAGGAGGAAGGTCTGCTGGAGGCGATCCCGTCCGGCGGATTCATGGTGAAGGCCTTTTCCGAGCGCGACATTCTCGATTCGATCGAGCTGCGCGGTACGCTGGAGGGGCTCGCCGCGCGCTTTGCCGCCGAGCGCGGCGTGTCGTCGCGCGATCTCGAGCCGCTGAAGGAGTGCCTCAACGAGATCGACGGCCTGGTGCGGCAGGACCCGATCTCCGTCGAAGCGTTCTCGTCCTATGTCGCGCTCAATGCGCGCTTCCACGCGCTGCTTACCGAGCTGTCGCGCAGTCCGCCGCTGATCCGGCAGATCGACCGCGCCTCGGCGCTGCCTTTCGCCTCGCCGAGCGGCTTCGTGATGGCGCAATCGGCCTTGCCCGAGGCGCGCCAGATCCTGCTGATCGCGCAGGACCATCATCGCGTGGTGGTCGACGCCATCGAGAACCGCGAGGGCGCGCGTGCCGAAGCGATCATGCGCGAGCATGCCCGGCTTGCGGCACGCAATCTGCGGCTGGCGCTGCGCAACCGCACCCACCTCGATCTGCTGCCGGCGCTGGCGCTGGTCACGGCCGGCTGAACGGAGCGCGCCATGCGATTCATTGAAACCTGGACATCAGCCACGCTGCTTGCAACTCGCGACCTCACGCCCGGCATCCGCGAATTCCTGCTGCGGCCGGACAATTTCACCGGCGCGCCTTATCCCGTCGGCAGCCATATCGACGTCGGCGTCACCATCGACGGCCAGCCGCACACCCGGTCCTATTCGCTGGTCGGCGAAGTCGATCCGCAAGGTTTCCGGATCGCGGTGCGACACGCAGCGGATTCCCGCGGCGGCTCGCGCTACATGTGGTCGCTCGCGCCGGGGGCGCGGCTTGCCATCACGCTACCGACCTCGCTGGTGCAGCTCGACTGGACGCGGCGGCAATTCTGCCTGATCGCAGGTGGTGTCGGCATCACGCCGATCGTCGGCGCGACGCAGGCGCTGGTCCGCCGCGATGCCGGCGTGACACTACACTATGCTGTGCGCACGCGCGGCGATGCGGCCTATCTCGATACGCTCGATCGTCTGCTCGGCGACCGCCTCATCGTCCATGCCGGCGACGAGGGCAAACGGCTCGACCTCGACGGCGTCTTCGCAGGCTTGCCGCAGCATACGATGACATTGTTCTGCGGCCCGATGCGGATGCTGGATGCGGCGCGGCGGGCTTGGGAAGCGTCCGGCCGCCCGCTGACCGATCTGCGTTACGAGACCTTTGGATCGAGCGGGCTGCTGCCGACTGAGGCGTTCCGCGTGCGGCTCAGGGGTGAGGGGACCGAGTTCGTGATCCCGCGCGACCGCTCGATGCTGGACGTGCTCAACGAAGCCGGCCATGAGGTGATGAGCGACTGCCGGCGCGGCGAATGCGGCGTCTGCGCGATTGACGTGGTCGATGTCGACGGCGAAATCGACCATCGCGACGTCTTCTTCAGCGACCACCAGAAGCGGGAGAGCCGCAAGATCTGCGCGTGCGTCTCGCGTGCCCGCGGCACCATCACGGTGGACACCCTGCATCGCGCCGATGCGCTTTGACGCGGCGCTCGATCCGGGTTAGGCCGCGTGCACCGAGTGCTGCGCATTGTGATCGAGCAGCGCGGAGATCTCGCTGCCCGACATCGGCCGGCCGACCAAATAACCCTGGACCTCGTCGCAGCTGGTCTGGCGCAGATATTCGAGCTGATCGGCGGTCTCGACGCCTTCGGCCACGACGCCGATCTGCAGGTCCTGCGCGAGGCCGATCACCGATTTGACGATCGCGGCGCAATCCGGCTGGGTCAACATGTCCCGGATGAAGGATTGATCGATCTTGATGCGGCTGAACGGCAGCTTGCGCAGATAGGTCAGCGACGAGAAACCGGTGCCGAAATCGTCGAGCGCGACGGTCAGGCCGAGCTCGAGCAGCCCGTTCAGGATCGCGGGCGCCGATCCGTATTTCGAGATCAGCATCGATTCGGTGATCTCGATCTCCAGCCGGTTCGGTGCAACATTGGCCTCGGCAAGCGCCTCGACGATGGTCTGCAGGATGCCGACGTTCTGGAATTGGACAGCGGAAAAATTCACCGCGATCCTGATGTCATCAGGCCAGCGCGACAGCATCGCGCAGGCGCGGCGGATCACCCACTCGCCGAGCTGATGGATCAGCCCGCTCTCCTCGGCGATCGGAATGAAGATGCTTGGCGGGATCAATCCACGCGTCGGATGCTGCCAGCGTAGCAGCGCCTCGAAGCCGGTGACGCGGCCTTTGCGGATGTCGAGGAAGGGCTGGTAGACGAGAAACAGCTGGTCCGCCTCGATGGCCTGTTCGAGGTCGCGCTGCAGGGCGCGGCGGTCGCGCGCCGACTGGTCGTCGCTGGCCTCGAAGAAGCAGATGGTGCCGGGACCGGATTTCTTCGCCCGGTAGAGCGCGATGTCGACATGCTTGAGCAGTTCGTGGGACGTATTGCCGTCCCGCGGCGCGAGCACGATGCCGATGCTGATCGCGCTGGTGATCTCAAATCCGTCGATCGGGAACGGATCGGCAAACGCCGCGACGAACCGCTCGGCGATCGCGAGCGCATCCTCGGGCCGCGTCAGATTGGACATGATCAGGGCGAATTCGTCGCCGCCGATCCGCGCGACATGCTCAGCCGCGCGCGTGCAGCGCTGCAACCGGGCCGCAAGCTGCACCAGCAGTTCGTCGCCGGCCGGATGGCCGAACCTGTCGTTGATCTCCTTGAGGCGATCGAGATCGAGCAGCAGCACCGCGAATTCCTCGCCCGAGCGCTCCAGCCGGCTCAGCGCAGCATTGAGCGCCTCGTTGAAGGCGACGCGGTTCGGCAGATGCGTCAGCGGATCCTGCCGCACCGTCCGTTCGGCCTCGTGCTGCGCGATGATGCGGCGCCTGAACTCGAACGCATTGAGGAACACGCCGCGTAGCAGCACGGAGCCGTAGACCAGGACGAGGACGACCATCAAGAGATAGATGAAGTCGCCGTCCCTGCCGAGGCAGATCGCCGTGCCGACGAAGATTGGTGCAGTGAAGGCAATCGCGGCGATCGGGATGGTCGAGAAGGCGAAGGCGCCGCCGGCCAGCATGCCGGCGCAGAGACACGTGATCACCAATTGGGCGCCGCTCGATGCGTTCGCGAAGAAGGCGACCGGGACGACACCCCAGGCGGCGCCGAGCGCGAATGCATTGCGCACCAGCCGGTACATGGTTCGGCGCGACACGAATTGCGGCTTGGCGATGCGGCGCGAGGCGCGCGCCTGCAGGCCGAAGAACAGCGCCGCGCTGCTCACGGCGGCGGCCCACACCAGTGCGAAGGCCCAATCCGGCGATTGCCACAGTGCAACCGCGAGCACCAGCGCGTTGCAGGCGTTGGCCAGCATGATGCCGAAGGAATAGCGGAGCACGAGCGAAACCTGCTCGGCGCGGATGTGGCCGGCAAGCGCTTCGTCGGTCGGTGGTGCGCCGAAGGTCGCGAGGTCACCCGCGAACAGGGCCGCGAAATATGATCTGAGATCGATACGCATCTCACTAAATTGCCTGCGTGGTTTGACCATGCGCAGGGACCAAGAATTCTCTGCAAACCTTTGACAAACTATGAACTATTGGAACGAACTGGGCCACGGCGGGCTCACGTTTTTGTTCCACCGGCAGGCATCGCTCACAAATCGATAGAAATGCGTGACGTGACGTCACGGACCGGCAGATATTGCCCAGCGCCACGCGGCTTGATCGCCCGCCGGTTTTTCGCAATGAGTTGGGTTCCCGCGAACGGCAAAACCAGAAGGTGCACATGAGCTTGCCGACCACGAACCACGATCCCGGGTTTCGGATCACGCGGGCCAGCCATGTCGTTCTCACCGTCCGTGACCTCGCGGCGAGCCGGCAGTTCTACGAAAAGGTGATCGGGCTGATCCTGACTGCGGAGGAGGGCGATGCGCTGTATTTCCGCGGGGTCGAGGAGGCCTGTCATCACAGCCTTGTGTTGCGCAGGGGCGCGGGCGCCGTCTGCGCGCGGCTCGGCCTGCGGGTGTTTAGGGATGATGACCTCGACCGGCTCAAGGCCTTCTTCGAAGCGCATGGCTGCGAGGCCGGCTGGGCCGAGGTGCCGCACCAGGGCCGCGCGCTGCAGGCGACCGATCCGGCCGGCACGCCGCTGGAATTCTGCGCGACCATGCCGGTCGAGCCGCGCATGATCACCAAATTCACCCGCCATGCCGGCGGCTCGGCGCTGCGGCTCGATCACTATCAGGTGCTGACGCCCGACGTGCGCAAGGCGTGTGAGTTCTACACCGCGGCCGGCTTTCGGCTCAGCGAATATATCGCGCCCGCCGGCACGTTCGATCTGCGCGGCGTGTTCCTGCAGCGCAAGGGCAATCCGCACGACATCGTGTTCTTCAACGGTGCCGGACCACGGCTGCATCATTTCGCGTTTCTCGCGCCCGAGGTTCATCACCTGCTGAACGCCTGCGATCTCGCCGGCGAGCTCGGTTATGGCGCGACCGTCGAGCGCGGTCCGGGCCGGCATGGGCCGGGCCACGCGATGTATGTCTACATGCGCGATCCCGACGGGCACCGCGTCGAGCTGTTCAACACGCACTACCAGATCATGGACATCGAGAACGAGCCGATCGGCTGGGATCCGTCCGACCACAAGATCTCGTTCCCCTGGGGCCTGCCGGCGCGGCAGGCCTGGTTCGAGGAGGCGACGCCGTTCGAAGGTGTTGCGATCCGCGAGCCGCAAATGAAGCCGAAGCCGTTGACGCTCGAGAGCTACCTCGCGAAATAGCATGTCATTGCCAGCAGCGAACCCCGGGCTTGATCCGATGTATGACGTGGCCATCGTCGGCCTCGGGCCGGTCGGCGCTATCTTCGCCAATCTGCTCGCGAAAGCCGGCCTGAGCGTCGGGGTCGTCGAGCGCGCTGCCGACATCTACGACAAGCCGCGCGCGATCACGCTCGATCACGAGGCGCTGCGCGTGCTGCAGGCGATCGGGCTCGGCGATTTCATGGAGCAGGCGATCGCCCCGCATAACGGCTCGCATTATCTCGGCGTCGACGGCGAGATCATCAAGATCTTCGACCCGATGCCGCCGCCGTTTCCGCTCGGCTGGATTCCGAACGTCACCTTCGTACAGCCGGATGTCGAGCAGGCGCTGCGCGACAAGCTCGCCGAATATCCGCAGGTCGACGTTTTCCTCGCTGCCGCCGGCATGGCGCTCGAGCAGGACGAGCGCGCGGTGACGCTGACCGCGCGGCGCGAGCGCGGTGAGGAGTTCCGGATCCGCGCGCGCTATCTGGTCGGCTGCGACGGCGCCAACAGTTTTGTGCGCAAGCAGCTCGGCATTGGCCTCGACGACCTCGCTTTCGATGAATGGTGGATGGTGGTCGACACGCTGACCAGCGATCCCGCCAAGCGGCCGGCCAGGAGTTTTCAGTATTGCTGGCCGTCGCGTCCCGGCACTTTCGTGCCGGGGCCGCGCAATCTGCGGCGCTGGGAGATCAAGCTGTTGCCGGGCGAGGATCCCGAGGCGGCCGGCGCACCCGACAATGTCGTGAAGCTGCTGAAGGGCTTCACCGATATTTCCGACCTCACGATCTGGCGCTCGGCGGTCTATCGCTTCCACGCGCTGCTCGGGCAGCGATGGCGCGACCGCCGTGTGCTCCTGATGGGCGATGCCGTGCACCAGACACCGCCGTTCCTTGGGCAGGGGCTGTGCGCCGGCATCCGCGATGCCGTGAACCTTGCCTGGAAGCTGAGGCTGGTTCTCCGTGGCGACGCCGACGAGACGCTGCTCGACGCTTACGAGATCGAGCGCAAGCCGCATGTCCGCGCCGTCGTCGCCAGCGCCAAGGAGTTCGGCAAGATCATCGGCGAACTCGATCCGGAGGCTGCCGCCGAGCGCGACGTCCGGCTGCGCGCCGACCTGAAGGCCGGCAAGGCCGAAACCATCCGGCAGAAATTCATTCCCGATCTCGTGTCCGGTCTGATCGCGCACGATGCTGTTCTTGCCGGGCGGCTGTTCGTGCAGCCGCATGTGCGCGCGCCGGATGGGCGGACGTGCCGGCTCGACGATCTGCTGAGGCCGCAATTTGCGATCGTGACAGCGGCCGCAGGGCCGATGGCGTGGCTGTCGGACGCGTCCGGTGCCGCCTGGCAGCATCTCGCCGGCGAACGCGTCGTCATCACCACGTCAGGTGAAAGCACCGATGCCAACGGCATTCTGAGCGTGGTTGAGCGCGACGGGCTGTTCGCCGACTGGATGCGGCAACATGGCGCCGCCGCGGTCATCGTGCGGCCCGACCGTTACGTCTTTGGTGCCGCCGGCAGCGCCGACGAGCTCAATATGCTCGTCGGGCACCTGCTCCAGAACCTCAGCGCAGGGCGCTAGTCTTTTCAAGCCGCCGCTTTGTCTGTACCACCGGAAGAAAGAAATTCCGGGGGAAACCAGTGAACAACAATAATGATGTGGCCGAGTATGATTACGTCATCGTCGGCGCCGGCTCGGCCGGCTGCGTGCTTGCCAACCGCCTGAGCGCCGATGGCAAGCATTCGGTGCTGCTGCTTGAGGCCGGGCCGAAGGACACCAACATCTGGATCCATGTCCCGCTCGGCTACGGCAAGCTGTTCAAGGAAAAATCCGTCAACTGGATGTACCAGACCGAGCCTGAGCCCGGCCTGAACGGACGCCAGGTGTTTCAGCCGCGTGGAAAAGTGCTCGGCGGCTCCAGCTCGATCAACGGCCTGCTCTATGTGCGCGGCCAGCACGAGGACTATGACCGCTGGCGGCAGCGCGGCAATGCCGGCTGGGGCTTTGACGACGTGCTGCCCTATTTCCGGAAGGCGGAAGATCAGCAGCGCGGCGGCGACAAGTATCACGGCGCCGGCGGTCCGCTGCCGGTGTCGGACTGGCGGCACCACGATCCGCTGTCGGAAGCCTTCGTGCATGCCGCGGCCGAGGTCGGCATCCCGACCAATCCGGATTTCAACGGCGCGACCCAGGAGGGCGCGGGCTTCTTCCAGACCACGACGCGCCGTGGCCGGCGCGCCTCGACGGCGCGGTCCTATCTGCGGCCGGCGCTGACGCGCGGCAATCTGCATGTCGAGACGTCGGCGCTGGCGCAGCGCGTCCTGTTCGACGGCAAGCGCGCGAGCGGCGTCGCGTACAGGCAGAACGGGCAGTTGCGCACGGCCAAGGCGCGCAAGGAGGTGCTGGTGTCGAGCGGCGCGTACAATTCGCCGCAATTGCTGCAGCTCTCCGGTGTCGGCCCCGCCGATCTGTTGAAGCAGCACGGCATCGAGGTTCTGCTCGATGCGCCCGGCGTGGGCAACGATTTGCAGGATCACATGCAGGTGCGCATCGTCACGCGCTGCGCGCAGAGCGTCACGCTGAACGACGTCATCAACAATCCGGTGCGCCGCGTCATGGCCGGCCTGCGCTACGCGGCGCTGCGCAAGGGGCCGCTGACGATTGCGGCCGGCACGTCGGGGGCGTTCTTCAAGACCAGTCCGCGGCTGGCCTCGCCCGACATCCAGATCCACTTCCTGCCGTTCTCGACCGACAAGATGGGCGAGAAGCTGCATCCGTTCTCGGGCTTCACGGCTTCGGTCTGCCAGCTGCGCCCGGAGAGCCGCGGCTCGCTGAAGATCCGGAGCGCGGACCCGAGCGTGCCGCCGGAAATCCGCATCAATTATCTGGCGACCGAGACCGATCGGCGCGCCTTCATCGACGGCATCCGCATCCTGCGCAAGATCCTGGCGGCGCCGGCGCTGAAGTCATACTCGGTCGGGGAAGTCGATCCCGGCGCCAAGGTGGTGAGCGACGACGACCTGCTCGAGTTCTGCCGCCGCACCGGCAGCACGGTCTATCATCCGACCTCGACCTGCCGGATGGGCAACGATGCGCTCGCGGTCGTCGACCAGCGGCTCAAGGTGCGCGGTGTCGAGGGCCTGCGCGTGGTCGATGCGTCCGTCATGCCGGACCTGATGTCGGGCAATACCAACGCGCCGACGATCATGATCGCGGAGAAGGCGTCGGATATGATTTTGGATGATGCAAGGTAGCATCTCGACCCGTCTCCCGAGAGGCTGTGATGCTTTCGTCGCCGTCATTGCGAGGAGCGATAGCGACGAAGCAATCCATTTCTCCGCTTGCGGCGCGATGGATTGCTTCGCTTCGCTCGCAATGACGAGGATGGAGCGAGGCTTACTATCCCGTCACCCCCGCGCAAAGGCGAAGCCTTTGCGCGGGGGTGACGGTGATAGAATGGGCCACTAGGCCTCACCCCTTATACGCGCGCACCCGTGCGACCATCTGCTCGACATGGGCGATCGGCGTCTCCGGCAGGATGCCGTGGCCGAGATTGAAGATCAGCCGGCCGCTGCCGAAATTCTCCAGCACATCGTCGACCGCGCGGTCGAGCGCGGCGCCGCCGGCAATCAGGGCCAGCGGATCGAGATTGCCCTGCACCGCGACGCGGCTCTGCACCCGCTCGCGGATCATCGACGGCTCGGTTGCCCAATCGATCGAGACGGCATCGACGCCGGTTTGCTCGACATAGGCCGGCAGCATGCCCGCCGCGCCGCGCGGAAAGCCGATGATCCGGGCACCGGGGACCTGCTTGCGCACCCCGGCAACGATGCGCCGGGTCGGCTCGATCGACCAGCGGGCGAACTCGCGTGGCGGCAGCACGCCGGCCCAGGTGTCGAAGATCTGCAGGCAATCGGCGCCGGCCTTGAGCTGGCCGACGAGGTAGTGGATCGAGTTCTCGACCAGGACGTTGATGATCTTGGCGAAGGCGTCCGGATGCCGATAGGCGAGCATCCGCGCCGGCGCCTGGTCCGGCGTGCCCTGTCCGGCCACCATGTAGGTCGCAACCGTCCATGGCGCGCCGCAGAAGCCGATCAACGTGATCCCGGGCGCAAGCTCGCGCCGGACGCGGCGCAGGGTTTCAAAGACTGGCTCGAGCTTGTCGAAATTGGCCTCAGTTGCCAGCGTCGCGATCTCGCCGGGCGTTGCCAGCGGATCGAGCCGCGGCCCTTCGCCGGCCTCGAAGCGCACCGAACGGCCGAGCGCGTAGGGGATCACCAGGATGTCGGAGAAGACGATCGCGGCGTCGAAGTTGAACCTGCGGATCGGCTGCAGCGTGATCTCGGTGGCGAATTCGGGCGTGAAGCAGAGATCGAGGAAGCCGCCGGCCTTGGCGCGCAGCTCGCGATATTCCGGCAGATAGCGGCCGGCCTGCCGCATCATCCAGAGCGGTGGCACGGCCTGCCGGTGGCCCGACAGGAGGTCGATGAGCGGCTTCTTGGTGGGATCCTGGGGCACGCGAAAGTTCCTGATCACGGTCAAAATTTGGCCCCTGATACACGCTGCGGCGCAATGGGCCAAGGCGGTTCTGGAACCCCCTTTGCGTGGGCGCGTTGCAAAGAGGGCTGGAGGATACCTTCCCGGCCTCCGATCCGGTCAGCGCCACGCCACCGGCGCCGTCGAAGTACGACGACAATCCGGACAATTAGCTGGTTTATCCCAGCGAGCGCTAACCACGATACGAAATGAGTTCGGCCCTGCGAGGAACGGCTCACCGCGCAGCGGCGGTTCGAAGCGCATGCGTGACATGTTTGCGGGCGGCCTCGACCAGCGAAGCCGCCACATGTCGCGATGGTCCGGACCGGCTACACCGGACCGCCTTCGGGGCGCTGCACTCGGTCAAATTCGAAGGTCACGCCGAGCCGGCGCTCCAGGCGCCAGACCAGAATGCAGTGGCGCCAGATCGGCTCGCCCTCGATCTCGAGATCGAAGGCGAACGGGATTGCGACGTCGCTTTCCACCGCCAGCCCCGCGCCGCCGGTCGAGATATTGAGCACAAGGCATTCAACGCTGGTGTTGCGGAAGAAGAGCGTTCCGCGCTTCATCAGGGGCGTTCGCTGGCTGTCGGTCTTGTATCTTTTTATTGTTGTACTCACAGCAGTCTCCTACCCCGATGTGACGCCCGCTCGCGATCGTTCCCCCAGAGAACGCCCTAGAGCGGGATGACCTTTCTTCGAAACATCATCCCGCTCTATCTCTTTGTTTTGAGCATGATCGTTTCGGAAAACCGCTACACACTTTTCCGGATCATGCTCTAGTTCACCAGCACCGCGCCGTCGCAGCGAATGCCCAGCACCCAGACGTCGACCTGGCCGAGCCCGATGCCGAGCGTCGAGAGCAGGGACGCCAGCACCTGATCGATCGGACTCGTCACGGCGTTGAGGATGCCCATGACGAGCGCGCCCAGTCCCGGGATCGGAAGCCCGAGCGGTCCGACATTGATGGTGAGCGAGAGGTCGCCGAGCAGGGTTGATGTGAGCGACGTGAGGAAGTTGGTGGTCGTCACCGTCTTCTTCGTCCCCGACTGGATGTCGCTGTAGCTGAAATTGACGTTGGTCGGCGTGGTGTTGCCCATGCCGGCATGGGCGAGGCCGGTGACGGTGACGAGGCCAAGATTGACCAGCAGCGCCGGCGGCGGATTGGGCTTGGTGGTGAAGTTGGTCATGTCGGCAACCGTGACGTTGCCGATCCAGGCGTCGACGATTCCCGGCGTCACGCCGATCGTGACCTGTGAGGTGTTGATGTTCGGATGGCCGCAGGACACCGCGTTGAGCGTCGCGGTACCCGAGGCGACCTCGACATAGACCGGGAGGTTGATCGCGGAAACGCTGCCGGAACCGAGCACATTGATGGTCGCCAGGATCCTGGTCTGCGCGGTGTGGACGCTCACGCCCTGGGTGCCCATCGCGATCCAACTCGAGCCGACCGGGCGCTCGCCGATCGTCGCGATCACGGATACGTTGGCGATACCGGGCAGCCCGAAATTGACTGAGGTTGCGATCTGGTTGCTGCCGTTGGCGATCTGCGCCACCGTGTTGATGAGGTCGAAGACCGAAACGCTGGCGCCGACCTTCGGTTTCTGGCCCACCGTCAGGTTGGCAAACGGGCCGAGGTCGATCAGGGTGCCCGGCGAAACCTTGGTTGAGGAGCCGGTGACGGCCTGGGAGATCGTCGACAGCGCGGTCGTCGCCCCGTTCGCGCCGTTGGTGATCTGCTGTGTGGTCAGCGCCGCCGCCATGAGATCGCCGACCTTGACGTTGCTGCTCAAGAGGTCGCTATAGGTGACGCCGGTCAGGTTGATCCGGGTCGCCAGCGCCGACAGGAAGTCGAGTGCGTCGATCTTGGCGCTGATCAGCGAATTGTAGTCCATCACCGAGAGCGACAGCGTGGTGCCGAGCATCGAGCCGAGCAGCGCATTGATCACGCCGCCGTTGACCGAGAGCAGCCGCGAGCCGATCTCGAACGAAGCCATTTCGGTCGAGGTCGCGGTGGCGGTCGTCGTGATGTTGAAGCTGCTCGCGCCGGTCAGGTAGCGCGCGAAGTAGAGCGGGGTCTTGGTTGTCAGCGTGACACGTGCGGCATTGGGTATGCCGACCGCCGGGGTCACGAAACGGGCCTGCGGCGCGACGGCGCTGTTTGCGGTGTAGGTCCCGGTCTCGACCTTGACCAGCGCGCTGGCCGGATAGTTGTTCTGGGTCACGGTCGCGGAGGCGGCGTTGACCGGATTGCTCAGATTGGCGGCAGCGACGATCGCGGCGAGGTCGGCGGTGCTCTGCGTCTTGCGCCGGTCGGCGAAGATCGTACCGAGATCGATGGCAAGCCCGGCGCACCCGATCAGGAGCGTCATCAGGCCGGCCGAGATCATCGCGAAGTTTCCTCGTTCGTCGGCGCCGAAGCGCCGCATCAGCATGAGGATGCCGCTCATGCTAGAATCCCCCGTACTGTATCGCAGCGGAGCGGACGATGGTGCTCGCCGGAGCGGGGACGAAAGGCAGCTTGTAGATGAAGTTTCCGGCCGCGTTGTAGTTGACCGTCACGACGTAGACGTTGGCGTTCGCTGGGGACGGCGCGGCATTGACGGTGAGATTGCTAGCGACGAGCAGCGGATAGGTCGATGCGTTGGCGGTGACGTAACTCGTCGCGAGGCTGTTGCGCTCGGTGTCGGTCATTCCGGCAATCGACGACCGCGCCGCTTCGGCGGCGAGTTGCTGAACGCCATGCACCATCGCGAGATACGAACCGAATACAATGATGCCGAAAATGAATGCGAGAAACAGCGGCAGCATCAGCGCAAATTCGACAGCAGAAGCGCCGCTACGACAGCGAAAGAACCTGGTCATGGCACACCTCGAAACGCAGACTAGGGCGCCACGTTGCGATGGCTTTGATTAAGGAAAACTATGAAAAGGCTTCCGCGAATCGGTGACGTCAATTCAGATGAATGGCAGCGTTCAAACTTATTGGGTGGGCGACACGTTATGGGGCGATCAGAATCTTTGATGCCGTGTCCGCAGAAACCCGGGGTCTGATGGAGTTGAGGTGCTGCATATGCGTGCAGATGCAGTCGTCCGATACCGTAACACTACGTGGCAATGCACGTAACAATACATATGGTCTGCATTCACGGCGCCATAGCGACAAATTGAAACTAAACGAAAGTGCAACCAAATGTTAGTATAGCTGAATCACATACTGGAGAACGAAATTGCGTCCCGTGCTGAGATTGGAGGGCTCGCGATGCACAGACCACGTCAGCATTTGAATATTCCTACTGAGATCGTTCGCACCGTCGTTGCGATCGCGGAGACGGGAAGTCTATCGAAGGCCGGCGAGCGTCTCGGCCTCAGTCAGCCAGCGATCAGTTCGCAGGTCAAACGACTGCAGAGCCTGGTCGGCGGCGCGCTCTTCGTCAGAACGGCGAACGGCACCACGACGACGGAGCTCGGCAAGGTTGCCGTGCAGCAGGCAAGGCGAATCCTCGAAGCGAACGACCAACTGCTTCGGCTCGGCGGCAATCACGAAGGACCGCAGCCGTTGCGGCTCGGAATGAGCACGATGCTCGCCGAGGAATTCCTCAAGCTGCATCCGGCCGACGCACTTGCCGACGTGCTCATTCACGCCGACATGTCGCCGGTCGTCATCAGAGGATTGATCGACGGCTACATCGACATCGCCTTCGTCTACAGCAACCCTTCGCTGGAGAACGAAGACGAGGTGACGATCGCCGCCGAGGCCGACGAGCGCTCGGTTTGGGTACGATCACGCGATTTTGTTCTCCGGCCGGGCGCCCCGATCCCGATCCTGGCGTGGCCCGGTGACGACTGGATGATCCGGACGCTCGCCAAGCACAACATCTCGTACAAGATCGTGTTCAGGAGCCCGAACCATCAGTTGCGACTGGAAGCAGCACGGGCCGGATACGGCCTGACGGCCTGTCCCGAGCGGATGATCCCGTCCTCGCTGATTTCGGCGAAGGACTATTATCTTCCCGAGCTTCCGCTGCAGAAGCGTATGCTCTGTGTTCGCCCGGGCCTCGAGGGAAGCCGCGCGACGGCGATGGTGCAGCGGCTGTCCAGCCTGTTCTTCAGCGGCGCGAAGCCGATGCGTCAGGTGAGCAACATGTAGTCCGGCGCCGCCGGGCTCCGGCGGCACCGATCAGTAGTGCGGCGGGCGCTCGTTGGCCGGGCCCGGCGCCTGGCGTTCGGCTTCCTGAAGCCGGTCGCGCAGCTCGGCGAGCTGGCGCGTCAGCGCGTCGATCTGCTTCCATTGCGCCGTGATGGTCTGGTTCAGCGTTTCGATGGCCTCATCCTGGTAGGTCAGGCGGACCTCCAGCGCATCGATCCGTTCGCTCAGCTTTGCCGCGTCATTCATGCACGGCGTCCTCGTGCCCACGCTCGCGCAGGCCGTGGCCGAGCGCGACCCGTTCGTCGAACACAAAGCAGTTGCCGCGCCAGCGGCTGTCCTGCCGCGGCGTTTCCTCGAGATATTTCAGGATGCCGCCCTTGAGGTGATAGACCTCGCTGAAGCCTTGCGCGAGCAGATAGGCGCTCGCCTTCTCGCAGCGGATGCCGCCGGTGCAGAACATCGCAATCCTGCGGTGCTTCGCGGGATCGAGGTGCCGCGCGGCAAATTCCTTGAACTGTCCGAAGCTCGCGATCTTCGGATCGACCGCGCCTTCGAAACTGCCCATCGCGACCTCGAACGCGTTGCGGGTGTCGAGTACCATGATGTCGGGCGAGCCGATGAGTTCGTTCCAGTCGCCGGGGTCGACATAGGTGCCGACCTGCCGCGTCGGATCGACCGTGGTGTCGCCGAGCGTCACGATCTCCTTCTTCAGCCGCACCTTGAGCCGCTGGAACGGCATCTGTGCGGCTTCGGAGAATTTCAGCTCGAGATTGTCGAGGCGGCCGCCGAACAGCGGTCCGTCCTTAAGCTCCGCGACGAAGCGATCGATGGCTTCGTCGCTGCCGGCGATGGTGCCGTTGATGCCCTCATGCGCGAGCAGCACGCTGCCCTTGAGATCAAGCCCGGTGCAGAGCGCGCGCAGCGGCTCGCGCAACGCGCGGAAATCGGGCAGCGCGGCGAACTGGTAGAAGGCGGCGACCTTGAGGGGCATGGCCGGGGTTTATCAGGCCGGCCAGATCGGCGAAACCCCGCAAAGCCATGCATTATCGGGATAATTCCTCTGGCATACCATGCATTGCCCTGCCGGGGACGAATGTGCCATGTACTTCGCATCCCCTTGGCATCCATCCGCCGCAGCAGCATCAGACCATCACCGATCAAGCGAGCTCTCCGTTATGAGGAATTTCCACTTCGCCGGCCGTTCCACGGTCCACGCCCAGAACGCGATGGTCGCAACGTCGCATCCGGAGGCGGCCCTGGTGGCCATCGAGGTGATGCGCGCGGGCGGCACGGCCGCCGACGCTGCGGTTGCCGCCTGCGCGCTGCTCGGCGTCATCGAGCCGCAATCGACCGGCATCGGCGGCGACT
The DNA here is from genome assembly GCF_947648125.1 of uncultured Bradyrhizobium sp. Classification (GTDB taxonomy): domain Bacteria; phylum Pseudomonadota; class Alphaproteobacteria; order Rhizobiales; family Xanthobacteraceae; genus Bradyrhizobium. The sequence goes on from NZ_CANSMR010000026.1 coordinate 40,976, forward strand.
GCTTTGCGCTGATCCAACCGAAGGGCGAGGGCAAGATCACGGCCTATAACGGCAGCGGCCGGGCGCCGATGGCCGCCACCGCCGAGTGGTATCTCGAACGAAAGATCCATTCGGTGCCGCTGACCTCGGCGCATGCCGTCAGCATTCCCGGCGCGATCGACGCCTGGAACGTGATCCTCAGGGATCACGGCAAGTTCGGCTTCGACCGGCTGCTGCAGCCCGCGATCAAGGCGGCCGAGGAGGGCTATGTCGTCGCTCCGCGCATCGCCTTCGACTGGAAGAACGGCTTCGAGAAGCTGAAGAACGGCACCAACACCGAGCGCTATCTGCTGCCGCACGGCAAGCCCGCGGCCGCCGGCGACGTGATCCGGCAGCCCGAGCTCGGCAAAACGCTGCGCGCCATCGCGCAAAAGGGCCGCGACGCCTTCTATAGCGGCGAGATCGCCGCCGACATGGTCGACACGCTGCGCGGCATCGGCGGTCTGCACACGCTGGAGGACTTTGCCGCGCACTCGACCGAGACGACCTCGCCGATCGGCACGATGTACAAGGGCCACGACGTCTGGCAGTGCCCGCCGAACGGCCCCGGCATCACCATGCTGGTCATGCTGAACATCCTGTCGCGCTTCGACCTGACCAAGTTCAAGCCGCTCAGCATCGAGCGCTTCCACCTCGAGGCCGAGGCGGCGCGCATCGCCTACATGATGCGCGAGCAGCATATCGGCGATCCCCAGCACGCGCATGTCGATGTTGCCGGCATCCTGTCGCGCGAATTCGCCGACGAGCACATCAAGAACATCCGGATGGACCGGCTGCTCGAGCTGCCGAACGTGGCTCCGCCGATGAATCCCTCGACCGTCTACATCACGGTGGTCGACAAGGACCGCAACGTCTGCTCCTTCATCAACTCGATTGCGCATTCGTTCGGCTCGGCGATCGTCTCCAACAAGACCGGCGTGCTGCTGCAGAACCGCGCCGGCGGCTTCCGCATCCAGCCCGGCCATCCGAATTGCATCGCGCCGGGCAAGCGTCCGCTGCACACCATCATCCCGGCGCTGGCCACAAAAAACGGCCGCGCGGTGATGCCGTATGGCGTGATGGGCGGGCAGTATCAGCCGGTCGGCCAGACCCGCGTGCTGACCAACATGCTCGACTATGGCTGCGACATTCAGGAGGCGATCGACATGCCGCGCGGCCTGCATTACGAGGGCGTCTACCAGCTCGAGGACAGCGTGCCGGCGGAGATCGTCGAAGGCCTGAAGAAGATCGGCCACAAGACCACCAGCGTGGTCGCGCCGCTCGGCGGCGGCCAGGGCATCTGGATCGATTGGGAGAAGGGCACGCTGACCGGCGGCTCCGATCCGCGCAAGGACGGCTGCGCGCTCGGCTACTGATCGGATCAACATCAATCAAGGAAGGACGTCCCAGATGCAATCTTCACGACGCGCGATCATCACGACTGCATTCGCCGGCCTTGCGGCGGCAGTCTCCACGTCCGTTGCCGGCAGGACGGCAACGGCCCAAACCGCAGGAAAGCCCATGACCACAGCTTCAGGCCTCCAGATCATCGACAGCAAGGTCGGCACCGGCGCCTCGCCGAAGACCGGCCAGACCTGTGTCATGCACTATACCGGCTGGCTCTACGAGAACGGCCAGAAGGGCAAGAAGTTCGACTCCTCCGTCGACCGCAACGAGCCGTTCGAGTTTCCGATCGGCCAGGGCCACGTGATCAAGGGTTGGGACGAGGGTGTCGCCACCATGAAGGTCGGCGGCAAGCGCACGCTGATCATCCCGCCGAACCTCGGCTATGGCGCGCGCGGCGCGGGCGGAGTGATCCCGCCGAACGCCACGCTGATGTTCGATGTCGAACTGCTTGGCGTAAAATGACTTGATGGCCGTCAAGTAACCGGCCCATGATAAGAGGGGCGCAGCGATGAAGATCTCGATCCTCGACGATTATTTCGACACGCTGCGCACCCTCGATTGCTTCCGCAAGCTCGACGGCTACGACGTCACGATCTGGAACGACCATGTCCAGAGCGTCGATGCCCTTGCAGAACGGCTGCGCGACACCGAGGTGCTGGTGCTGATCCGCGAACGCACCCAGATCCGCACCCCGCTGCTGGAGCGGCTGCCCAAATTGAAGCTGATCAGCCAGCGCAGCGTCTATCCGCATATCGACATCGACACCTGCACGCGGCTCGGCATCATCGTATCGTCAGGCCAGCATGCCGATACGCCGTCGTACGCTACTGCCGAATTCACCTGGGGTCTGATCCTCGCGGCGATGCGTGCGATCCCGCAGCAGATGGCGGCGCTCAAGGCCGGCAAATGGCAGATCGGCGTCGGCCATACGTTGCGCGGCAAGATACTCGGCATCTACGGCTATGGGCGTATCGGCGCCGTGGTCGCGGGCTATGGCAGGGCGTTCGGCATGAACGTGCTGGTCTGGGCGCGCGAGCCGGCGCTGGCCAAGGCTCGCGCCGACGGCTATGAGACTGCCGCCAGCAAAGCCGATTTCTTTGCCCGCTGCGACGTGCTGTCGCTGCACATGCGGCTGGTCGACGCAACGCGCGGCATCGTCAAGGCGGAAGACCTCGCGCGAATGAAGGACACCGCGCTGATCGTCAACACCAGCCGCGCGCCGCTGATCGAGCCGGGCGCACTGGTCAACGCGCTGCGCGCCGGCCGGCCCGGCATGGCCGCGATCGACGTCTACGAGAAGGAGCCGCTGCGCGACACGTCGGATCCGTTGCTCAACATGGACAATGTGGTCTGCACGCCGCATCTCGGCTACGTCTCGCGCGACGAATACGAGATTCAGTTCACCGATATCTTCGATCAGATATTGGCCTACGCCGCCGGTACGCCGACGAATGTCGTCAATCCGGATGTGCTGGCACATCCGCGCCCGCGCAGCTGACCGGAACGTTCCGATTTTCCGCTCGCCTGCGCGCGTGCTTTTCGGTAGCGTTCCAGGCACGAAACTTGACCAACGAAAGCAGGAACGATGAGCGGTTCCCACGATCACACCCATTCTCACGACCACGATCATCACCATCACGACGACGAGCGCTGGAAGCACGACGGCGTCCGGGTGATTCCAGGTAACCAGCTCGATCCGAACGTGCCGTCGACCGCCGGCATGGACCGCAAGGCCGCGATCAATTTCGCCCGGGTCGGCGCGCAGAAATTGTGGGCAGGCACCGTCAGCATCAAGCCGGACGCCAAGACCGGCGCGCATCATCACGGTCACCTCGAAAGCATCATCTATGTCGTGAAGGGCAAGGCGCGGATGCGCTGGGGCGAGAAGCTGCAGTTCACCGCGGAAGCCGGTCCCGGCGATTTCATCTTCGTGCCGCCCTACGTGCCGCACCAGGAGATCAACGCCAGTCCCGACGAGGTTCTGGAATGCGTGCTGGTGCGTTCCGACGGCGAGGCGGTCGCGATCAATCTCGACATCGAGCCGGTCGAGAAGCCGGAGAACGTGCTCTGGGTCGATCCCGTGCACCGGCATCCCGACGAGAAGAAATAACGTCGCGACGCAGCCGCGACGAAAGACAATAACAACAAAAGCAGGGAGGCCAGCATGACGCTCGTTCGTTACGAGAGCGTCGACCACGTCGCGACCATCACGATGGCGCGCAGCGATAAGCACAACGCGCTCAACAACGCGTTGTGCACCGAGCTGCGTGACGCCTGGCTGCGGTTTCGGGACAGCGACGATCGTGTCGCAGTGCTGGCTTCGGCGGAGGAAAAATATTTCTCAGTCGGCGCCGACGTTGGTGATCTCCCCGCCAACATGTGGCACGCCGTGCCTGGCCTCGGCGTGGAGCTGGACAAGCCGGTGATATCAGCGACATCCGGCTGGGTCGTGGGTGGTGCCTTCGTGCTGGTCCAGATGTCCGATCTATGTGTGGCGTCGGAGACGACGCGCTTCATCTACCCCGAGGGAAAGATCGGCACCACCGCGGGCGGCGTCTCGTCGGTGATGGCGCGGATGCCGCACAAGATCGCGATGGAGTTTCTGCTGGTCGGCGACGAGATGTCGGCGGAACGCGCCTTCCAGATCGGTTTCGTCAACAAGGTCGCACCGAAAGGTCAGCACCTCGCGCTGGCGCAGGAGATGGCTGCGAAGATCGCCGGCAACGCGCCGCTGGTGGTCCGCGCGCTGAAGAAGCTGGCCCGCGAAGCGATGCCGAAGGGACCGCTGGAAACGGTCGCGGATGCGCGGCGGCTGCTCGATGAGGTCAGGGACAGCGAGGATCTCAAGGAGGGCGTGCAGGCCTTCGCCGAGAAGCGGAAGCCGAAGTTCACGGGGAAGTAGCCCCGTCATTGCGAGGAGCGAAGCGACAAAGCAATCCATCTCTCCGGTGCGCGGCGCGATGGATTGCTTCGCTTTGCTCGCAATGACGGCGTCTGATGACTACGCAAATACCCGGTGATCGATCGCCGCGTTCGGCACCACATAGCCGTAACGCGTATTCGACGGCTCCGCACCGGCCTTCTCATACTGCGCCTTCATCATCGCAAAGCGGTCGCCCCTGATGTCGAGCATCGCGCGCTTCGGCTGGATGTTGTAGAGCCGGGCATTGTTGTCGCCGAAAATCGCGGTCTTCACCGGTCCATCGGCGGGCCCGAGCGGCGCGTAGCCGAACTTCTTCTGCATCACTTCGGGGATTTCGAGCCGCCGCAGGCCCTCGATCTGCCATTGTGGCGCACCGGTCCACAGCGCGTCGGTGCCCCAGCAAACGTGGTCGACGCCGAGGCCCTTGATCAGGGTGCCCATCAGCGCCGCGCAGACATTGGGTTCGGCGACCAGCGTGGTCGCGAACAATTGCCCGACATCGCCGTAGACATTGTTGACGCCATACTGCGCCGGGATGTCGGCGAGGTCGGAGGTCCAGGCGATCCGGCCGGTGCGTTCGAATTCGGCCAGCGCGACCTTGGGATCGCCGCCGACGTGACGATAGGCCGAGTGATAGATCACGAAGTTGAGCTGCGGCCAGTCCTTGGCCGCCTGGCCGACATCGGCAACGTCGGCGAAGCCGCGCAGGTTCGGATACTGCTTCTCGATTCCGGGCGGAAACAGTCCCTTGTGGACGCAGACATTCTTGATGCCCGCCTTCACCATCTTCTCATAGCCCTTGTAGGCGACCTTCTCGTCGTCCAGCCGCCAGGGGTAGCGGCTGATCTCCTTGTGGGTGTTGTCGCCGATCGTGTAGCCCTTGCAGGATTCCGGCTTTAGCGCCAGCGCGGCATCGAGCTTGTCGAGCCAGCCGGGCTGGCCGGGCGTGAAGATCGCGTGACAGAACACGCGGCGCGAACCGGCCTCGTCGTTCATTTTCTTGCGCGCATCGGCCATCTGCTCGTTGGTCAGGAACCAGTCCTGCTCGATGTCCGACGGCGCCGATGAGATCAGCGCGATCTTGGTATCGGAATCGAGAAACATCTCTTTCTTGTAGTTGTTGAACTTCAGATCCTCGATGGTCTGCTCGTGATCGTTGAGCTCCTTGTTCCAGCCGGCCTTGCCGACCGCCTTGCGCATTTCCACAAAGCCCATGATGCGGGTGTCGTCGCGCAGGAAATGCGTGTGCATGTCCATGATGAACTGGTCTTTCAATCCGTTGGCGCGCTCTTGCGCCATCGCCGGCGTTGCGGCCTCGGCCGGCGTCACATCGAACAACTCCCCATAGACCTGGTTCATCGCGACAAAGGAAGCGGCCATGCCGGCCGCGGTCTGGAAGAACCGGCGGCGATCGAGGCCCTGCTTGCCACCGAGATCGTCGGCCATCGCCAGCAGACGTGCCTCGACCTCGCGCTGCCGTTCGTTCTGCGGGTCGGGATAGAACTCGTCGCTGGAGACGATCTGGGTCGGGATCGGCGTCGGGTACTGGCACAGTTCGGAGGGCATCAAGGCGGCAAGTTCTTCGTCGGTGAGATTGCTGCTCATTCTTCGCTCCCGCATCGCGCCGGATTTTTCCGGTCGGGCCGCGGCGGAGACTAGGACCAAGTCCGTCCGTCGTCCGCGCCGATTGCCGGAAACCGCGTTCACAAAATCGTGCATCGCAGCTGCGGCCGCGAGATGCCGGCTTCGCACAACCGGTCCTGTGCGCTGCTATGCTCGATTACACCGGGTCGGACGAAGAAATCCGGAAGGGAGCGAACCATGATGCCGGCAGACCATTCGCGGCGCAGCATGATCAAGGCCATCGGCGTTACGACGGCAGCCGGTGTGCTCGGCGCAGCGCCGGCGCAGGCCGCGACCGCAGTTCCTGCTGAGGGAGAAATATGGAGCAACGAATATTGGGCGAAGAAGGGTGACATCCCGCTGTGGATGTTCCGCAAGCGGATCGGCGCGCCGAAACCAGGCGAGCCGGCGCGGCCCGTAGTGTTCTTCGTCCACGGCTCGTCGGTGACATCGAGGGTGTTCGACCTCACGGTGCCGGGCAAGGGCGAGTATTCGCTGCTCAATGTCTTTGCGCGCTACGGCTTCGATTGCTGGACCATGGATCACGAGAACTACGGCAAGTCGGGCCGCACCTCGGGCAATGCGGATATCGCGAGTGGCGTCGAGGATCTGAAGGCGGCCGTCGAGGTGATCGCGCGCGAGACCGGCGAGCGGCGATATCACTTCATCGGCGAATCCTCCGGCGCGCTGCGGGCGGGTGCCTTCGCGATGGCCGCGCCCGAGCGCATCGATCGCCTGGTGTTCGCCGCCTTCACCTACAAGGGCGAGGGCTCGCCGACACTGGCAAAGCGCGCCGAGCAACTCGCCTACTATCGCAGCCACAACATGCGTACGCGCGACCGCGACATGATCCGCTCGATCGCGACCCGCGACAGGCCGGGCACGTCGGACCCTGCCGTGGTGGAAGTGCTCGCCGATGTCGAAATGCAGTTCGGCGACCAGATCCCGACCGGCACCTATCTCGACATGACGGCCAATCTGCCGGTGGTGCATCCGGAGAAGGTGCTGGCGCCGGTGCTGCTGGTCCGCGGCGAGTATGACGGGATCGCGGCAGTCCCCGACCTCGAGGAGTTCTTCAACAGGCTGCCGAATGGCGACCGGCAGTTCATCATCCTGCCCGGCACCGCCCATTCGGTGGCGCTGGCCACCAATCGTGAGCTGTTCTGGCATGTGACGCGGGCATTCTTGACCATGCCGACGCCGATCGTGACCTAGGCGGCCTGCGGCAGGACGCCGCAAGAAAAATCTGCGCGGCAATGTCGGGATCCGGCTATTCGGTTCGTCCTCGGAGCACAAATTGCAAAATGGAGCGCCTTTCATGGCCAAGCCGACAATGATCTTCGTCAACCTGCCGGTCAGCAATCTCGCCCGCGCTACTGCCTTCTACGAGGCGATCGGCGCGACAAAAAATCCGCAATTCTCCGACGACACCGCCTCCGGCATGGTGATCTCCGAGACCATCCACGTCATGTTGCTGACGCACGACAAGTTTCGCCAGTTCACGCCGAAGGCAATCGCCGACGCCAGGACCACGAGCGAGGTGCTGATCTGCCTCTCCGCCGAGAGCCGCGAGGCCGTCGACGGCTATGTCACCAGGGCGAAGGGTGCGGGCGGCACCGCCGATCCGTCGCCGCAGCAGGATTACGGCTTCATGTACGGCCGCAGCTTCGAGGATCCCGATGGTCACATCTGGGAAGTGATGTGGATGGACGTCGAGGCTGCGATGAAGGCGCAGTCCGCGCCGGCCACCGCCTGAGCCGCCGCACAATGCAGGCATTCGAAGCCGGCCATGACCGACAGTTGGCAATCCGCCTGACGGATTGAGGCAGCACTTCAAGCAGCTGAGATGCCGTCCGGCCGGGCTTCGGTCATGGCTTGGACGGCTTTTCTCCCCTGAGGTAGATCGGCTTGCCGGCAGCCAGCGACCGGAAAGTTCAGTTCGACCGTGGTGCCGCCGCCGGGCGTGTCGCAGAGGGAAACGGTCCCGCCGTGGGTGGTCATCACCTGGGAGACAATCGAAAGTCCCAACCCTGTTCCTTCGGTGCGCGTGCTTCCGCGCTTGAAGGGCTCAAGCAGCAGTTCGGGCTCACCGAGTTGGAGCCCCGATCCGTAGTCGATAACGCTCAACCGCGCTGGTGCTCCGACTTCGATGAGGACGGAGCCACCTGCGGCGCCATGAGTCACGGCGTTTCGGATCAGGTTCGAGAGCGCGACGGCGATCGCGGTTTCCGAGCCGCGCACCCAGACCGGGTGACGAGGCTCGGTGAACTCGACATCGCTTCCGTTCTTCAACGCCATCGGCACGTGTTCGGCCGCAACCCTGCGCGCAAGCGCCGCAAGATCCATTTCGATCAGTTCGGCAGGTTCCGCGGAGATGCGCGCCAACTGGAGCAGCATGGTGACGATCGACGACAGCTTCTGGTTCTCGGCTATCAGCCTGGCACGCAATGGAGCGTCCTCGACCTGCTCGAGTATGGTGCGCGCATTGGTCAAGGGCGTACGAAGTTCGTGTGCCGCATTCGACAGGAAATTTCGTTGCGATTTCGAAGCGACGTCTATTCGCGATAGCGCGCGGTTGAAGGCCGCGACCAAAGGCAAGAGCTCGGCTGGCGCATCTTGTTCCGGCAGTCGTCGGCCATCCGAAACCCCATCGATCATCTCGGCGGCCGCCGCGACGGCCCGGACGGGACGCGCGATGAGCGTCGGTACGAAAACCATCGCGGTAAACGCCGTCGCCGCCAGGACAAGGATGATGGGCAGCGCGACAATCGTCGCATCGGTGAGCATTCCGGTCGTCAGTTGTGCTGCCGTATAGGCCACGCCACCGGTTTCAATCCACACCTCGCCCACGGGCGTATTTCTGACGACCGCCATCTTCCTCAGATTCGTGGTTTCGCCGTCAAACGCGTAGGCGATGAAACTCGTCCCGTCACGCGATGTCTGGGTCTTTTGCGGACGCCACTTCGGGATTGGGCCGTAGCTGACCTCTCCACCCTTGTCGGACACGACATACCAGAATGTCGGGAAATTGCGGGTAATCTCGTCCAGCCTCGAGGTTCGCTTGAGCGCCAGTTGCCCGGTCTCGTTGCGGGTGACGGCTTCCTTCAATGCATCGGCGACGTCGGCGGCGGCCCAGGTGCCGTCATCGTCGCCGCCAAACCGGATCAGCAGCGCTGCCGCGCAGAGCAGCATGATGGTCGTCACGGCGCCGATCAGCGTCGCGGACAGCACCGCGATCGAGCGATGGACGCGCTTGAGCCTTTGCCACTTCAACATCATCATTCGCCACTCAAGAGGTATCCGAGGCCACGGACAGGTTTGATGACGACCTTGCAGTTGGCCGCGCGGAGACGCCGGCGCAGCCGCGAAACGTGTGCCTCGATCGCGTTTGATTGAATCTCGTCATCAAAGCTGTAAGCGGCGACTTCAAGGGTCTCGCGCAGGACGACGCGCCCAATGCGCCGAACCATCGCTTCCAGAATCGCCAGCTCACGCCGCGGGACAACAATGGGAGCGTGATCGACGCAGACCTCGCGATTGAGGACGTCGTAGCTCAGATTGCCGATGCGAACGATCGCTCCTCGATCCAGAAACAGACGTCGGAGCACGGCCTTGGCTCGCGCAATCAGCTCAATCGGCTCGAAGGGCTTGGCCACGTAGTCGTCCGCCCCTTCGTCGAGGGCGCGAGCAATATCAAGGGGGTCATCAAGTGCCGTCAGCACGATCGTCGCGGGGCTCGGCTTCTGCTGCTTCAGGTCGCGCAGCAACGCCAGACCGTCGCCATCCGGCAATCCGCGGTCGATCACGACGAGTTCAAAGCTTCGCACGGCGACTGCGGCTCGTCCCTCCTCGAGCGTCGTGACCATGTCGGATGCGCCGAAGGCCGTAGCCAAGGTATCCCGCAGCCATGGCCCAAGCTGAGGGTCATCCTCCACGACCAGAACGCGCACCGCATTCTCCCAATTGTAAACCATTGTTTCTACCATTACAGACGGATTACAATAAGATTACGGCCGGCAAGAAAACTGCGGTGTTCACACGAATGCATTGATGTGATTGGCCTTTTCCTGGGGGCTTGACTGGCCATCCGCGAATGGCAGGGGTGATCGGATCGACACCTGATGGGGGGCAGTCCGAAAGACTCAATCAGGGGCGACGCACAGATCAGCGCTCCAGAGCCGATCAGCGTCATGACAGCGAGTGAGCTTTCGCATGTGCATCCCGTCTCAGCGATTTCCCCGCCAGAGACGTCGATCAACATGACCGGCGAATGACGGCGCGTCGCCGCGCGCAGGAATACGTCGACAGAGGCGTGAACGGAACCACGTCAGGCTATCGTAATGGTCGCTGTGAAAAGCATGTCGGACAACGCGGCTCGCATCGCGCTTTCCATCTCCGTCCCCCAGGCTTCCGAACGATATGCCGGTCGATTTTGCGTTCTCAGCGATGGCCAAGCGGTCGGATCGCAGCCCGGCGTCTTGGCGCCGTCCGTTCAATCGATGGCTGGATGGAGTCGAGGCGGGGTGGTCAGTGCCACTGCTGCTCGTTTGCTTCGTCGGCATCTGGACGGTGTATCTGTCAGTGGCCTATCACGGCGCCGGCCTGCATCCGGACGTGCTGGAGACCTGGACGTATGGCAGGCATTTCGCATGGGGTTATCCCAAGCACCCGCCGTTGATGGGGTGGACGACCGGCGCATGGACCTTGGTCTTTCCGCTCACCGACTGGTCGCTGCAGCTGATGGCGATGACGAATGCGGCGTTGGCCTTGTGGTTCGTCGATCTCATCGCAAGAAGGTTCGTGACCGGCCACAAGCGCCTGATCGTGCTGCTCCTGCTGATGCTGACCCCGGCATACCAGTTTCATGCGCAGCGCTTCAACGCCAACGCCGTGTTGCTCGCGGTCTGGCCGCTTGCGACTTACTGCTTCCTGCGCGCCTTTGAAACCAGGGCGCCGCTCTGGGCGATTGCTGCGGGTATCACGGCATCGCTTGCAATGCTGGGCAAGTACTATTCCATCTTTCTGATCGCCAGCTTCGCATTGTCGGCAATCATCCATCCCATGCGACGAGCCTATTTCACGTCCAGTTCGCCCTGGATCTCCACTGCCGTCGGGCTGATTGCGCTATCTCCGCATCTGCACTGGTTGGCCACGACAGGCGCGGAGCCTGTCCACTATGCCGCGACGCATGTAGGGGCCGATTTCCCCCGTTCACTGCGGGATGCCGTCAATTTCCTGTTGGGCCTTGTCGCGGCGACGAGTGTGTCCGCCGTGACGTGGGCGATGATCGTCGGGTATCGAATAAAGCGCCTTCCTCGGGATTTTGCGGCGGCAGATCCGAACCTGAAGCTACTCGGCCACGTTGCGATCGGCACGATCGCTCTTCCTTTCATCACGTCCATATTGCTCGGCACCGACCTGCCATCGCTATGGGCGCTTCAAGGATTGTTCCTGTTCGCTGTGCCCGTCGTGTGCAGCACGCGTTACCAGATCGAGCGGTTCTATACGGTCAATGCAGCGCTCCTGGTCGCCGGAATAGCGATCGTCGCCACCGTGATGGCGGCCCCAGCCCATGCGCTCTACCGCAACAGCTACGGTTATGAGGAAGGGCGAAACGTCTATCACCAGGCCGCCGACAAACTCACCCGGCTGTGGCACGAGCAGATGGGCACGCCGCTGTCGATCGTCGGTGGCAACGATAGCCTTGGGGTTGCGGTGGCCTTCTACAGCTCCGATCACCCGCATTACGGCGAGCCTTTCGCCTTCCAATATTCATTGGCGTTGCCTCGCGAGGTAACGCCGGAGCGCGGCTGGGCGGCGCTCTGTTTCGATGACCAGGACGATTGCCTTGAATGGACCGGGCGAATGGCAGCCCACGCCGGAAACTATGTCAAACGCGAGTTTTCCGTTCAATCGAGCCTGTTCGGAATTCCAGGCATCAAGCGAAACCTCGTTGCATTCCTGGTCGCGCCCCGTCGTGAGCCGGACGACGCACCGTCAAGCCTCGTCAATGATGCCGGTCAGGGCGGAGGACATGTCCCTCCGCAAACAGATCCGCCGCTCCGCGTGGAGCCGGATGTCGCGTTGCCGGAAAATCAGCCGCCGGGAAATGCGCCGCAGACGAACGATCCAGGAGCCAACATGCTTGTGCATCATGGAGCAGCAAAGCTCTTCGTCTTGATGCGCTGATCAAGCTCATCCTGGGAATGCCGCCGTGCCGATCGCGCGCGTAATCTTGCGGTAATCGGCCCCCGCTTTATCGGCGGCGGGGTCAAGGGCGTCATATCACGAAGGATAGCGGTCCATGCTTATCAGGTTGGTTTGCATCAGCCTCGGCGTTTGCGGCATCATCGGTGCCACCGCGGTCGCGCAGACGTCTCCATCGATGACCGGTTCAACTCACCCGGCCCCCGCAACACGAGCGTCGATCAGTCACGCCGACAAGATCAACCTCAACACCGCTCCTGTCAGCGAACTGGTGAAGCTTCCGCACCTCAGCGTGCGCGGTGTCACTGCGATCACGGAGGCGAGAGCAAAGTCAAAGTTCAAGGATTGGAATGATTTCGTGGCCAGACGGGTTGTGCCGCGATTCGTAAGGAACGAGCTCAAGGAGCTCGTCACGTTCTAGAGGGGCTCTGTCGATCGCTGCCGAGGGCGGGCGCGGTTGTTGAACGCGAACAAGGATATGCTTCAATGAAACGAGCAGCTGTTTTTGCGACCATGGCGGTGATCGCTGTGGGATGTCTTGCGTCGACAGAGGCCACGGCACGTGGCCGGCGGGGAGATGCGGTCGCCGTCGGCATCGTCGGCGGCTTGGCTGTCGGCGCCCTGTTGGGCTCGACCATGGCTGCCGGTGCGGCTCCGGCCTATGTCTACGAGAGAGACTATTATTCGCCGGCCCCTGTCGTCCACTACCATCGTCAAGTGTACGAATACGGCGACGAATATCCCGGCGGATATCACTACGGTTATAGATCCGGGTACCGGGAAGGCTACTCGGACGGCTATTGGGACAACGACTAAACGTAGATCGGCGTCGTCGCCGGCGGACAGCTGTGACACGATAGCGACCCGCGTTTTTGGACCAAACCTTTACCGTCGGCGCTGCCGCCGGCGGTTGATTGCCGAGGTCGGCTTGTCGCCGCCGGACCGATTGATTACCGTCGATCGGTGGATATGCGCGGCGATTGCGTGGGGCAGGGTGATGCGCGAGCGGACTGACGGTTCTTCGTTTGCATCGAAGGTAGACCTGGTGATCTGGCCGGCCGTCGCGGCCATCCTGGCGGCGGGCGTCGGCTTCTCCTGGAATCCGACGCCGATGGCGCAGCTGCTTGCGGCCCTGTTCGTTGCGTGCGGAATCGTGCACGCCGTCATCTCCTATGGATCGCGGGCCGCTCTCGTTTTCTTCGCGATGAGCGTCGCGGTCGGATTCGTCATGGAGAATATCGGTGTCACCACCGGCTTCCCGTTCGGCCGATATCATTTTGAGATCGGTGCTGGTCTTCCGAACGTCGGACGTATCCCGTTCGTCGTCGGCCCGATGTGGTTCGCTGCGGGCTATTTCTCCTGGGTCGTTGCCGCGACCCTGCTCGGCGGGGCCGACCGTCAACTGGATCGCCGGTTCAACCTGGTCGTCCTGCCTGTCATCGCGGCGTTCGTCACCGCGCAGTGGGACCTGGTGGTCGACCCTCCCAGCTCGACGATCGCCAAGGCCTGGATCTGGCACGAGGGCGGAGCCGTGTTCGGTGTGCCGCCGTCGAATTTCTTCGGCTGGCTGTTGACCTCATGGCTGTTCTTCCAGGGCTTTGCCTTGTACCTGCACCATCGCAACGGTCCGGTCAGGCCCGATCGAGCCGCCGATCGCAAGCTTCGCCTCGTCGGCGTCCTGTTCTATGTCTGCGGCGGCATCACGCACGTTGTGCCATGGATGTCGGGGCAGTCCGGCGACATCGTCGACGCCGCGGGCCAGTCCTGGCGCTTGCAGGATATCCGTGGCGCGACCGTCGTGATCATGGTGTTCACCATGTTCTTCACGTCGCTGTTGGCGCTGATCCGGTTGCTCGACAGTGCGGGGCCGGACGAGCGGCCCCGTCCTAGTAACTGATCCGCAGGCCGACGCCGCCGTGAAGCGTGTTGCCGACCGGCTGCGGTCCGGCGGTCCCGTTGAGGAAGAGATCGGCGATCCAGCCCTTGGTGATGCGGAAGCCGACGCGGCCGCCATATTCGAACCAGCCCTGGTTGCCGATCGTCGGCACGATGGTGCCATCGCCGGTGACGGTGGCGACGATGCCGGAATGGGTGGCGAAGGATTGCACCCAGCCGCCATTGATGTTGGTCTCGATGTTCGATCCGAACAAATGCGTCCACTGGCCGCCGATCTTGACCAGGCTGGTGCGATCGGTGCCGTCGGCGATGGTGGCGTCGAACGGATTGAAGGCAATCGCAGGATCGCTGTAGCCCTTGACCCGCTGCCATAGCTGCCAGACCTCGACCGAAGCCGCGACCTCGTCGCGCGCCGACAGCCGGTTGATCCAGCCCGCGCGCCCGTACACGCCGTAATTCTCGCTCGAGGTCTGGCCGGTGACCGACACCGGGCCGAGGCTGGTGGTGTAGCTGCGGGTGTAGCGTACCTTCTCCGACGGCGAGAGGATGGCGCCGATGTCGAAGAACGGCCGTGACGAGCCCCAGTCGACGAAGTCGTAGCGCAGCGCGAAGGCGCCGATCGGCGCGCTGGTGACGTTGTAGCCGCCCTGGCCATATTGCGTGTAGGCGATGCCGGCGAGCAGCGACAAATTCGGCGTGATGGTCTTGCGGCCATGGATGCCGGCCGAGAACGAGCCGGCGGAGCCGAAGGCACTGATGCAGTCGTCGCAATTGACCTGCTCGTTGACGCCGAGCAGCACCGATCCGAGCACGCGGTTGGTGATCATCTGGTTGAAGCGCTGGTCAGCAAGTCCGTTGATCGAACTGCCGCTCGACGGCGCGCCGGTGATCGGCGTCGGCGACGGGCTGGGCGTTGGTGTCGGTGTGGGGATAGGCGTGGGTGTTGGCGTTGGCGATGGCGTGGCAGTAGGTGTCGGCGTCGGCGTGGGGGTCGATGTGCAGTTCGACGACAGGTTGGTATCGGACGTGCAGTTCGGCGTTGGGCTTTGAGCGCGGGCTGGCGTAGCCAGCGCCGGCAGTATCGCGAGCGACAGCGCCAATATCAGAGCCGTCGACAGGATCACGTGATGGATACGCCGCGCCATCGTCACCGTCCGCACAGCATGCCGGTGTCGTCGACCGGCGGCGTCAAGGGTGTCGCATCCGCGAACTGGGTGACTGTGCAGAGCCCTGCGGCCTGGGTACAGGTCGCGGCAAAGGTCCATGGCGGGTTGTTGGTCTTCTGGATCGTGGTGCGGCCGCCGCTCGAGGTGATGATCGCGGTGTCGCCGGGCTGGGTCAGGTCGATGCATTGCCGGTTCGACGTACACACCGTCGATGCGCCTTCCTGCAACACCACGGTGGTCTTGCCGCGCTGCGATAGGATGTCGAGCACCGTGCCGCGAACGCCGATGGTCGCAAGCGGCGTCGTGATCGTGTAGGCGGCCTTCTCCGAATGGCCGGTGACGAAGCGGAACGCTCCCGAGGTCAGGCGGATTGCAACATCGCGATAATGATGCTCGTCGTCGAACACGGTGCGATCGAGCTTGAGCGAGGCATTCGGTCCGAGCGACAGGTTGGTGCTGTCGGCCATCACCAGCCGCGCAGCGCTCTCGAGGCCGGTGCGCACCATCTCGTCGCGCAGCAGCGCGTCGCCGACATTGATCGGCGTGGTCGCGGTCGCAACGCGGACGACCTCGTTCTTCACCATGGCCGCTTCGCCGACGCGCGTCTGCGCCTGAACGGGACGAGCCGTCAGCGCGACCGCAAGACCGAGTGCGAGGAGGGAGAAAAAGCTGTGGCGCGAATTCATTGCAATACCGATCGATCTACCCTCTCATCGTACCGGATCGCGGACGCAGCTGATATTGTATAATTGTCACAAGCCGTGTTGAGTTGCGCCGGATGGTTCGTGTCGACGGATTCGAAAATGCTCGCGGCTGCGGCCATCAACGTGAGATTTGATCACAATCGTCACATACATCACACTCGCGGCCGTCGTAGCTCACACTTCGCTCACACTGGGTCCCCTCGCAGCGTGCTTGTCCTTTGATCATCGCATCCGAATCTCCTTCTGTTCTGCGACGTCCCGTCGCGCGCACGGCGATCGTCGCGGCCATCATCTTCATCGTCGCCCATGTCGTGTTGCTGCTCGGGATCACCACGCCGAACAAGCTCTACTTCGATGAGGTGCATTATGTGCCGGCGGCGCGCCAGATGCTGTTGCCGGTGGTCGAGGGCCCGATCCTCAACCCGATGCATCCGCCGCTCGCCAAGGAGATCATCGCCCTGTCGATCAAGGCGTTCGGTGACGTGCCGCTCGGATGGCGCTATCCCGCGGCGCTGTTCGGTGCGCTCGCGCTGGTTGCGGTTTATCTCGGCGCGCTTGCGCTGTTCGCGTCGCAGGAGCGGGCCATTGCGGCCGTGCTGCTCGCCTTCTTCAACCAGATGCTGTTCGTGCAGTCGCGGATCGCGATGCTGGATGTTTTCGCGCTCGCCTTCTGTCTGTTCGCGATCGCGGCCTTCATCCACGGCTTCAGGCAGAAGCGGCCGCAGTCTGCCTTCGCGCTGACGGGGGTTTTCGCAGGGCTTGCCTGTGCCTGCAAATGGAGCGGGTTGTTCGTGCTCGCGACCTGCATCGCGATCGTCGCGGTGATCCGCCTGATGCAGGGCTGGCGCACGCGCTTCGCCGACGCCAATGCGGAGGACTGGTACCGGCCGGACCTGTGGCCGGACTTCCGTCTTCCCCACTTCATCGGCTGTTTCGTGCTGATCCCGTCGGCCGTCTATCTCGCGAGCTTCGTGCCGCCGTACGGCTTCTCGTTCACCGACCTCGTCGAGGCACAGCGCCGCATCTTTGCCGACAACACCACGACCGCGATCGCGGGCCACACCTATATGAGCTCATGGCCGTCCTGGCCGTTCCTGGTGCGTCCGGTCTGGTATCTGTTCGAGAAGGCCGGCGACGACCGGTTCGCCGCGATCGTGTTTCTCGGCAATCCGCTGATATTGTGGCCGGCGTTGATCGCGCTGATCGTCGCGCTGCGCGACTGGATCGTGACCCGCGGCCGCGAGGCGTTTCTCGTGCTGGCGTTCTATCTCGGCCCGTATCTCGCCTGGGCGCTGCTTCCGCGCACGCTCGGCTTCATCTATTACTACCTGCCGGCCGCGACCAGCGCGAGTTTCGTTCTGGTCTACGCCTTGACGCGCAAGGGGATGCCGCGCTGGCTGTTGTGGGCCTTCGTGGCGGTCGGTTGCGCAGGCTTCATCGCGATGCTGCCGATCACGGTTGCCGCCATCGGGACGTCGATGGCGACCTTCAATCGGCTGATGCTGTTCCAGAACTGGATTTGAGTCTCTCTGAAACAAGCGATCCGCCTGCCAGGGCTGGCAGGCAGATCGGAAGTTGGGGAGATTACTGCGACGCCGTCTTGGTATCCATGTTGACGACCTGTACGCGACGGTTGGTCGGGTCCATCGGCGCTTTCGGATCCTTCGGCCGGGTCTTGCCGTAGCCGACGGTCACGAGATCGGAGCCGTTCAGGCCGTAATGCTCGACCAGATAGTTCTTGATCGTGTCGGCGCGGCGCTCCGAGAGATCCTGGTTATAGGCCTCGCTGCCGATCGCATCGGTATGGCCGGCGACGATGAAGGTCGAGCCCTTCATGCTGGCATCCGACAGCGCCTTGCCGAGCTCCTGCACCGCCTGGGTCGAGCCCCTGGCGATCTCCGCCGAGTTGTAGTCGAAGTGAATCTCCAGATCGATCTTCGGCTTGTTGGCGGCGATGTCGGCGATCTCCTGGCGTTCGCCCAATGACAGCGAGCGGGTCTGCCGGTTGCGAACGGTGTTGAGGAAGCTCGCCTCCTTGGCCGAGGCGGCCGGGTCGACCTGCGTGCCGGCGGAGAGGCCGCGGGTGGCCGACTTCGGCTTCAGCGCATTGAGGATCTGGGCGGCAGGAACGGTGTCGCTGCCAGCCAGTGCGACGCCCGCCGTCATCGACAGCGCAGCGCCGATCGTCAAAAGAGACAGGGAAAAGGAGCGGGTCATGGTTTCGTCCTTAAATGTCAGGCCAGCCAATCCGGCTGTTGTCGTTTTGATGCTGGGAACCTAGGACTGGTTCAAAGCCGGGAATGTGATCTAGATCACGGTTGAGTGTCCCGGGGCCCCTCCCGTGCCAAGGCAGGGGCCGGCGACGGAGAGGAGAACATCTTGGCTCATGTCAATCGCGTCCTCCGCTCGATCAATGACGAAGGTGCCTCGCGCTGCGTCGATATCTTCGTTCGCCCGGAAGGGACGATCGGCTTCGAAGAATATCGCCGGGACGTAGAGGACGGCCGCGGTTGGTTTCCGGTTGGCGGTCATTCGTCCCGGGTCTTTCATGAGGAAAGCGCCGCGCTCGCGGCGGCACTGGCGGACGTTCCCTGGTTGCGGCGGGCCGTTGGATCGCCGTAACCGGTACGAAGCGCCCCGAACGTCCAGAGGGCGATGATGATGCGCGACTGATTTCCCTCGCACAGCTCTCCACAGCTGCGCGAATCTCACTACATTGCCAGAGCAATGCCCCGCGCCGCCGAACCCTTATCCCTGAACAATGCCGCCGCCTGCCATATCTGGCTGCGCGCGCAACGGCTCGATACAACGGCACCGTTCGGGGAAGGGGCGTCAGCCGTGGCGGCCGCCGTCGACCATCTCGGCTATGTGCAGATCGACACCATCAACGTGATCGAACGTTGTCACCACCATATCCTGTTCACCCGGATTCCGGACTACCGCCGCGCCGACCTCAAGCAGGCGCAGAGCCAGGACAAGAGCGTGTTCGAATACTGGACCCACGCGCTGTCCTACGTGCCGTCCAAGGACATCAACATCTTCCTGCCGGCGATGAAGGCACACAAGCGCGAGGGCCATAAATGGTTCTCGTCGGTGACGCCGTCGGATACCCGCAAGGTGCTGCGGCTGCTGCGGGCCGGTCCGCTGACCATCCGCGACATCGACGACGACGTGCTGACCGAGAAGGAGCATCTCTGGCAGAGCCGCAAACCCTCCAAGCGTGCGCTGCAACTCGCCTTCTATGGCGGCGTGGTCACGATCAGCGAGCGCGCCGGCATGCTGAAGACCTACGAGCTGATGGCCAGGCATTTCGGCTGGGACAAGCCGCCGAAGCCCGCACCGGCCTCGGCCAGAACAGCCTATCTGCTCGACCGCGCGCTGCGCTCGCAGGGCATCGTCAGCCTGGACTCGATCTGCCATCTCGACGCGCCGAGCAAGAAGGCGGTGCGCAGCCTGATCGAGGCGAGGGTGCGCCGCAAGGCGCTGGTGCGGATCGCGCTCGATGGCGCCGGCAAGCAGGAGCATTGGGCGCGGCCCGAGGTGTTGGAGGAGACCGGCGAGGGCGATCCCGCTTTGGTTCACATCCTCTCGCCGTTCGATCCCCTGATCATCCAGCGCAAGCGCACCGAGCTGTTCTTCGGCTATGGCCACAGGTTCGAGGCCTATGTGCCGAAGGAGAAGCGCCTGTTTGGCTATTTCGCGCTGCCGGTGCTGGTCGGCGAGGACATCGTCGCCGCCCTCGACCTGAAGACCGACCGGCAGAACAGGAAGCTGCTGATGCAGAAATGGAGCTGGGTCGGCAACGGCAAGAAGCAGGCGGCACGCAAGGAGCTGAAGCGTCGGATCGAGGAGGAGCTCGACCGCTTCGAGCGGTTTCAGCTTGCTGAATAGATCCCAGTTCGATCCAGGGCCGGTGGTTTCAGCAGGCTCTTGGCGCCCGTCTTTCCACACCGTCATGGCCGGGCTTGTCCCGGCCATCCACGTCTCTTTCACGCGAGATCAAGACGTGGATGCCCGGCACAAGGCCGGGCATGACGAGCTTGGAAAGCGATTGACCGCAGCGCGGGAGCCCGCCCGCAGCCCGCGTTCCCGTCTGTGCTGTGTGCTACGAGTTTTTGCCATTGCTCAATGCGGGGCCACCCAATAATCCTCAAGGCAAGCAATAGCTTTGGGGGAAACAGATGAGCCAGACCGCAACCGCTGCGCCTGATCGCGGCGCCCGCAGCGAGATCGAGACGTCCACGATCCGCGCGATCTCCTGGCGGCTGATCCCGTTCCTGATCCTGGCCTACTTCTTCTCCTATCTCGACCGCGTCAATCTCGGCTTCGCCGCGCTGACCATGAACTCGGAGCTGAAGTTCTCGCCGGTGGTGTTCTCGTTCGGCGCCGGCATCTTCTTCATCGGCTATTTCATCTTCGAGGTGCCGAGCAATCTGGCGCTGGAGAGATTCGGCGCCAGCAAGTGGATCGCCCGCATCATGGTGAGCTGGGGCATCCTCTCGGCCTTGATGGCGGCGGTCTATGACGAGCACAGCTTCTACGCGTTGCGCTTCTTCCTCGGTGTCGCCGAGGCCGGCTTCTTCCCTGGCATCATCCTCTATCTCACTTACTGGTACCCGGCCGAATATCGCGCGCGCTTCCTCGCCGCCTTCGCGCTCGCCGTGCCGATTTCGACCGTGATCGGCGCCCCGATCTCCGGCCTGTTGCTCGGGCTCGACGGCGTGATGGGGCTGAAGGGCTGGCAGTGGCTGTTCGTCATCGAGGGCATCCCCTCGGTGCTGCTCGGCATCGTCACCTGGTTCTATCTCACCGACCGGCCGGAGAAGGCCGATTGGCTCTCGGCCGAGCAGAAGGCGTGGCTGAAGGCGAAGCTCGATGCCGAGGTCGCGGCCAAGCAGGCGGCGCAGCACTTCACGCTGGGCCAGGCGCTGTCCTCGCCGAAGGTGCTGGCGCTCAGCGCGATCTATTTCGGCTTTGTCGCCTCGCTCTATGGCATGCAGTTCTGGCTGCCGCAGATCGTCAAGGCGTTCGGTCTCACCAACGCGCAGACCGGCTTCGTCACCGCGATCCCTTATGCGTTCGGCACCGTCGCGATGATCCTGTGGGCGCGCCGTTCCGACGCCACGCGGGAGCGTGTGTTTCATGTCGGCGCGCCGCTGTTGCTCACGGCGCTGGCGCTCGCCGTCTCCAGCTACATCACCGATCCGACCATGACCATGGTCGTGCTGACGGTTGCTGCGATCGGCGTGTTCTGCACCTTCGCGGTGTTCTGGACGCTGCCGACCGCCTGGCTGTCAGGCACTGCCGCCGCCGGCGCGATCGCGCTGATCAACTCGATCGGCAACCTTGCCGGGTTCGGCGGGCCCTATCTGATCGGCTGGGTGAAGGAGACCACCGGCAGCACGTCGACCGGCCTCTTGGTGCTGTCGCTGCTGCCGCTCGCGGCGGGCCTTCTGGTCTTCCTCGGCAGCCACGAAACCAAGACCGAGTTCGCCAGCGCGAAGTAGCGATCGCGCGAGCGCCGTGACGGCTGCGTAGGATGGGTAGAGCGAAGCGAAACCCATCGTTTGTCGTCCGCGGCGCGATGATGGGTTTCGCTGCGCTCTACCCATCCTACGACTTGGCCGTACCTAACGGGTTGTCGTAGCCCGGATGGAGCGCAGCGCAATCCGGGGGCGCCGTGTGCAGACCGTCCCCGGATTTCGCTGCGCTCCATCCGGGCTGCGCAATTTCCAAAGTTCCCCGCTTAACCCCGCGTTAATTACTGCCGTCCTCACGAATTGGTTACTACTGACGAATATTGACATTCATCAGTGATAAATCGATACTCTTCATCAGTCGTCAGCCGATGGAGATTTCAGATGTTCGTTCGTTCCGTTTTGTCGAGCTATTACAGGCTCTTGACCGGAGCAACGCTGGCATTCGCGGTGTTCGCGCTGACCGGCTGCAATGACAAGGCGGCCGAAACGGCCGATCCGGGACGCCCCGTTCTGGTGGCGACCGTCCATTACGAAGCCGAAACCCCTGAGCGCAGCTTTGTCGGCACCATCAAGCCCCGTATCGAGGCCGATATGGGCTTTCGGGTCGCCGGCAAGGTGGCCAAGCGGCTGGTCGAGGTCGGACAGACAGTCGACGTCGACCAGCCCTTGGCCACCCTCGATGAGGTCGACCTGAAGCTGCAGGCCGAGCAGGCGGAGGCGGAATTCCGCGCCGCCACCGGCGTGCTGGCACAGGCCGCGGCCGCCGAGCAGCGCGCCAAGGATCTGAAGGTCAAGGGCTGGACCACCGATGCGGCGCTCGATTCCGCCAAGGCCGCCGGCGACGAGGCGCGGGCGCGGCTGAACCGTGCCGAGCGCTCGGTCGAGCTGACCAAGAATTCCCTCTCTTATGCAACGCTGGTGGCCGACACGAGGGGTGTCGTCACAGCGACCATGATCGAGCCCGGCCAGGTGGTTGCCGCGGGCCAGGCATCGATCCGTGTCGCCCGACTTGGCGAGAAGGAAGCTGTCGTCGCGATCCCCGAGACGCTTCTCGCTCGTGCCAGGTCGGGCGTTGCCACGGTGACGCTGTGGTCGGATGCCAAGAAGACCTATGCCGCCAGGCTGCGCGAGGTCGCGCCGCAGGCCGATCCCGCGACCCGCACCTATCTCGCGAAGTTCTCGCTGCCCGACGCCGACGAGGCCGTCTCGCTCGGCATGACCGCAACTCTGACCCTGGCCGACAAGGCGACCGGGCGGGTGGCGAAACTGCCGCTGTCGGCGCTGTACAGCCAGGGCGGCGATCCCTCGCTCTACATCGTCGACGACAAGGGCGACATCGCGCTGAAGCCGGTCAAGGTGAAGGCCTATGAGAGCAACAACGTGGTCATCTCCGGCGGCGTCGACGACGGCGCCAAGGTGGTTGCCCTCGGCGTGCAGAAACTCGATCCGAGCCAGAAGGTGCGGGTCGTATCGTCGCTGTCGTTCTGATCAATCGTCCGTCATTGCGAGCGAAGCGAAGCAATCCATCTCGCCGCAAAACAAGTGTGGATTGCTTCGTCGCTGACGCTCCTCGCAATGACGGGTGCAGCGAAATCGGTTCAGGGACTTGGAGAGTTCGATGAAGCGCTTCAACCTTTCGGCCTGGGCGGTCAGCCATCCGACGCTGGTGCTGTTCCTGATGATCATCCTCGGCGCCGCCGGCTTCTTCTCCTATGAGAAGCTCGGCCGTGCCGAGGATCCGTTCTTCACCGTCAAGGTGGTGAATGTCTCGGTGATGTGGCCGGGCGCGACCTCGCAGGAAATGCAGATGCAGGTCGCCGATCCGATCGAGAAGAAGCTGCAGGAGCTGCCGTTCTTCGACAAGGTGCAGACCTATTCCAAGCCCGGCTTCACCGCGATGCAGGTCTCCTTCAAGGATTCGACCTCGCCGAAGGACGTGCCCTATCTCTTCTATCTCATCCGCAAGAAGCTGGTTGACGTGCAGGGCGAGCTGCCCTCCGGCATCCTCGGGCCCGTGGTCAACGACGAATTCTCCGACGTCGATTCGATCCTCTATATGATGACCGGCGACGGTGCCGATTACGCGCAGCTCAAGAAGGTCGCGGAAGGTTTTCGCCAGCGTCTCTTGAAAGTGCCCGGGGTCACCAAGATCGACCTCTACGGCACCCAGGACGAGCGCATCTTCGTCGAGTTCTCGCATGCCAAGCTTGCGACGCTCGGCATCACGCCGCAGGCGCTGTTCGACTCGCTCGCCAAGCAGAACAACGTCACCCCGGCCGGCACGGTCGAGACGTCGTCGCAGCGCGTGCCGCTGCGCGTCACCGGCGCGCTTGACGGCGTCAAGGCGGTTGCCGAGACGCCGGTCGAGAGCAACGGTCGCGTGTTCCGGCTCGGCGATATCGCAACCGTCAGCCACGGCTATGTCGATCCGCCGAGCTTCAGGGTGCGTCAGGAAGGCAAGCCCGCGCTCGGTATCGGCGTCGTCACCGCCAAGGGCGCCAACATCCTCGAGCTCGGCAAGGAGGTCCAGCAGGCCACCGCCGAGTTCATGAAGGCGGTGCCGCAGGGCGTTGATATCCAGCAGATCGCCGACCAGCCCAAGGTGGTCGAGCACGCCGTCGGCGAGTTCGTGCACTCCTTCGTCGAGGCGCTCGCGATCGTGCTGTTCGTCTCCTTTGTCGCGCTTGGCTGGCGCACCGGCATCGTGGTGGCACTCTCGGTGCCGCTGGTGCTCGGCATCGTCTTCATCGTGATGAACGCGATGTCGCTCGATCTGCACCGCATCACGCTCGGCGCGCTGATCATTGCGCTCGGCCTCCTGGTCGATGACGCCATCATCGCGGTCGAGATGATGGTCGTGAAAATGGAACAGGGCTGGGACCGCATGAAGGCGGCGTCCTTTGCCTGGGAATCCACTGCGTTTCCGATGCTCACGGGGACGCTGGTCACAGCCGCTGGCTTCCTCCCCATCGGCTTTGCCAATTCGGCGGTCGGCGAATATGCCGGCGGCATCTTCTGGATCGTGGCGATCGCGCTGGTCGCCTCCTGGTTCGTCGCGGTGATCTTCACGCCCTATATCGGCGTCAAGCTGCTGCCCAACATCAAGGTGCACCAGAACCACGATCCGCACGCGATCTACGAGACGCGGATGTATCGCGGCCTGCGCAGCGTTGTGCAGTGGTGCGTCGATCACCGCATCAAGGTGGTGGCGGCGACCGTCGGCGTGTTCGTCGCCGCGATCGTGGGCTTCGGCCACGTCCAGCAGCAGTTCTTCCCGCTGTCGGAGCGGCCCGAGCTGTTCCTGCAACTTCGTCTGCCGGAGGGTACCGCCTTCAACGTCACCGAGAAGGCGGTGAAGCAGGCCGAAGGGCTGTTGAAGGACGACCAGGACATCCAGACCTACACCGCCTATGTCGGCCAGGGCTCGCCGCGCTTCTGGCTCGGCCTCAATCCGCAGCTGCCGAACGAGGCCTTTGCCGAGATCGTCATCCTCGCCAAGAACGTCGAGGCGCGCGAGCGCGTCAAGGCGAAGATCGAGCAGGCCGCCGCCGACGGCGCGCTGAACGAGGCGCGGGTCCGGGTCGACCGCTTCAACTTCGGTCCGCCGGTCGGCTTCCCGGTCCAGTTCCGCGTGATCGGGCCCGACGCCAACAAGGTGCGCGACATCGCCTACCAGGTGCGCGAGGTGATGCGGCAGAACAAGAACGTCAAGGACGTCCAGCTCGACTGGAACGAGCAGTCGCCTTACCTGAAGCTCGCCGTTGACCAGGATCGGGCGCGCGCGCTCGGCCTGACCCCGCAGGATGTCTCGCAGGCGCTGGCGATGCTGATCTCGGGCGCGCCGGTCACCACGATCCGCGACGGCATCGAGAAGGTCGGCGTGGTCGCCCGCGCGGTGCCGTCCGAGCGGTTCGATCTCGGCCGCGTCGGCGATCTCACCATCACCACGCGCAACGGCGTGGCGGTGCCGCTGCAGCAGATCGCCAAGATCGAATACGCGCATGAGGAGCCGATCCTGTGGCGGCGCAACCGCGACATGGCGATCACCGTGCGCTCCGACGTCGTCGACGGCGTGCAGGCGCCCGACGTCACCAACCAGATCTCGCCGAAGCTGAAGGAC
This sequence comes from uncultured Bradyrhizobium sp., assembly GCF_947648125.1. GTDB lineage: Bacteria > Pseudomonadota > Alphaproteobacteria > Rhizobiales > Xanthobacteraceae > Bradyrhizobium. Next base: position 66,520 of record NZ_CANSMR010000026.1, read on the forward strand.
ATCCAGGCCCATCTCGAGCCGGCCTACCGGATCGAGCCGGGTGGGGCGTTCGAGGAATCCGCCAAGGGCAACGCGTCGATCTTCATCCTCTTCCCGGTGATGGTGATGGTGATGCTGACGCTCTTGATGATCCAGTTGCAGAGCTTCTCGCGCCTGACGCTGGTGTTCCTGACCGCGCCGCTCGGCATCGTCGGCGCTTCGCTCGGGTTGAACGTCGCCAACCAGCCGTTCGGCTTCGTGGCGCTGCTCGGCCTGATCGCGCTCGCCGGCATGATCATGCGTAACGCCGTGATCCTGGTCGACCAGATCGAGAGCGACGTGGCGTCCGGCCTGACCCGGCGGGAGGCGATCGTCGAGGCCACCGTCCGGCGCGCCCGGCCGGTGGTGCTGACCGCGCTCGCCGCGATCCTCGCCATGATCCCGCTGTCGCGCTCGGCGTTCTGGGGCCCGATGGCGATCACCATCATGGGCGGTTTGTTTGTTGCGACTTTCCTGACCTTGCTGTATTTGCCAGGCCTTTACGCCCTCTGGTTCCGCAAGACCTTGGACGAAAGCGGTCCTGCGCAAACCGATACTGCGCCGCAGCATGCAGGAAAAGGACAACTCGCATTTCCACTTGCTGAGGCGGCCGAATAATTGAAGATTGAGCAGGCCAACATGACACTGATCTCGGAACATAGCGAAACCGACACCCGCGAGCGGATTCTCGTGGTGGCGGAGCGCTTGTTCCGGCAGATCGGCTACCAGAAGACCACGGTCGCCGACATCGCCAAAGAGCTGCGGATGAGCCCCGCCAACGTGTATCGCTTCTTCGATTCGAAGAAGTCGATCCACGAGGGCGTGGCGCGCGGCCTGATGGGCGAGGTCGAGATCGAGGCGCAGCGGATCGCGCGATCCGAAGGGCCGGCTGCGACGCGCTTGCGCCAGATGATGACGACCATCAATCGCATGAACACCGAGCGCTATGTCGGCGATTCCAAGCTGCACGAGATGGTCGAGATCGCGATGCAGGAGGATTGGGAGGTCTGCGTCGCCCATATGGAGCTGATCGGCCAGATCATCGGCGAGGTGATCGCGCAGGGCATGGCCACGGGCGAATTCGAGGTCAAGGACCTGGAGCTTGCCGCGCTGTGTGCGTGCACGGCGATGATGCGGTTTTTCCACCCGCAGATGATCGCCCAATGCGCCACCAAGCCGGGCCCGACCATCGACCAGATGATCGATTTCGTGATCGCCGGCCTGTCGCCGCGCACCCGCGCCAATTGAGCGCCGGTACTGACGTTTTCGTCAGTTGACTCTTCCCGCATTGCAAGCGAAGCGAAATCGTAGCCCGGATGGAGCGCAGCGCAATCCGGGAATGCTTCCACTTGTGAGACGAGTCCCGGACTGCGCTGCGCTCCATCCGGGCTACCGTGAGAGGGGCCCCGCGTGACCGCAAAAGACCTGCATTTCTACGAGCCGAAGAACGGCCACGGCCTGAAGCACGACCCGTTCAACGCCATCGTGGCGCCGCGGCCGATCGGCTGGATCTCCTCGCGCGATGCGGGCGGCAACGTCAACCTCGCGCCCTACAGCTTCTTCAACGCCTTCTGCTACGTGCCGCCGATCATCGGCTTCTCCTCCACCAACTGGAAGGACAGCGTCGCCAATATCAAGGACACCGGCGAGTTCGTCTGGAACCTGGCGACGATGGATCTCGCCAAGCACATGAACGCGACCGCGGCGCATGTCGCGCGCGATGTCGACGAGTTCAAGCTCGCAGGGCTGACGCAGGTCGCCGGCAAGCTCGTGAACGTCCCGCGCGTCGCCGAGAGCCCGGTGTCGTTCGAATGCAAGGTGAGCCAGATCATCCAGCTCCAGGGCGCCGACGGCAAGAAGGCCGAGGCCTGGCTGACGCTCGGCGAGGTCGTCGCCGTCCACATCGACAAGACCTTCATCAAGGACGGCGTCTATCAGACCGGTCTCGCCCACCCGATCGTCCGCGCGGGCCGCCGCGGCGACTACTTTGAGATCAAGCCGGAAAACATGTTCGAGATGATCCGGCCGGATTGAAGTTTCCTTTTCCTTGCCGCTGCCTCTTGGCGTCGTTATGGCCGGGCTTGTCCCGGCCATCCACGTCTTCTCTCTCGCACGGCAGCCGGCTACGCCAAGGTTTCGCCGGGCTGTGTCGTCAGCCCCGCCGAAGCTTCAGCGAAGGCGGGCACAAGGCCGGGCATGACGAGCTTGCGGAACACACGGCATCGCAGCAATGTGAAATTTTCGCCCGCAGTGATGAAAAGCCGTCACTCGCAACCTCCGAGCGAGCAGTCTAACCTCCCGCGCGCCAGGCCGGATCAACGGCCGGCGAACACAGTGGGAGGATGCGATGACACGCCAGGAGCGAAGCGGTCCAAAAGGCGCGCAGAGCGGTCAGAAAGAAGAGCGGCGCGATCCGAACGTTTCACGTCGAACGCTCGTCCAGGGATTGGCGGTGGGGGCGGCCGCTGCCGCAGCCGGCGTCAGCAGCGCGTTGGCGCAGAACGCGCCCGCGCCGGTCGGACCGCCGACAACCATCACCAGTCCGCCGCGCGATTTCAGTCCGCGCGGTGCGCCGACCACCTATTTCTGGGACCCCGACATCATCGCGGTCGATCCGTCCTTCAACGACCTTGCCCAGCCCAACACCTCGATCAAGCGCCTCTTTACGGGTGTGCTGTGGGCGGAAGGCCCGGCCTGGAGCTCGCAGGGCCGCTATCTCCTGTGGAGCGACATCCCGAACAACCGGCAGATGCGTTGGTCGGAGGATGACGGCCATGTCAGCGTGTTCCGCATGCCGTCGAACTATTCGAACGGCAACTCGTTCGACTTCCAAGGCCGCCAGCTGTCCTGCGAACATCTCACCCGCCGGGTGACGCGCTACGAGAATGACGGCACTGCGACGGTGCTGGCCGATAACTATCAAGGCAAGCGGCTGAACTCGCCGAACGACATCGTCGCGCATCCCGACGGCAGCTATTGGTTCACCGATCCGCCCTATGGCGGCCAGCTCTACGAGGGCGAGCCTGACGCGGCCGGTGGGCCCAGCAATTCCGCCGGCAAGCTCAATCCGCGGATCGGGCAGCCGGCGGGCTTCGTGCCGGCCAAGCGCGAGCTGCCGACCAATTGCTATCGCATCGATCCCTCGGGACGGATCGATGTCGTGGTGACCGAGGACCAGGTGCCGGATCCGAACGGCATCTGCTTCTCGCCGGACTACAAGAAGCTTTACGTCGTCTCGACCGGCAAGGGACCGGGCGACACCGGCCCCGGCGGCAAGGGCGACGTCTTCGTGTTCGATGTCGGCGCCGACAACAAGCCGGTCAACGGCAAGCGGTTCAGCGACTTCACGATCGACGGCGTGAAGTGCGGGCCGGACGGCATCCGCTGTGACGTCAACGGCAATGTCTGGTGCTCGAGCAATGCCGGCCGCGCGGTCGGTTACAACGGCGTGACGGTGTGGTCGCCCGAAGGCAAGCTGCTCGGCCGTATCCGGCTGCCCGAGGTCTGCGGCAACATCACCTTCGGCGGCCCCAAGCGCAACCGCCTGTTCATGGCCGCAAGCCAGTCGCTCTATGCGGTCTACACCGCAACCCAGGGTGCCGGGCCGGCCTAGCCGTGGAGGGGTGGCGCCGGCACGAGCTGCTGGCGCCACCCCCGGCTACCTGATTGTCGCAGCTCAGCTTTCGGAACTGAACGCGCGGCCTGCCGTTAACAAACGGCGGCTTGGCCGCGTCAATTTCGCTTTATTTGCAGGGCGAAGTGTTCACCCGTGACCGGCACTTTCCGCTAGGATCATGCCACCGCTGCGCCGATCCATGAGGGCCCCACCATGAGCTTCCGCCGCGATTATCTCTCCAAGCCGATCTTCTCCTGGGCGCGTGGCGTGCTGCCGACCATGTCGGACACCGAGCGCGAGGCGCTGGAAGCCGGCGACGTCTGGTGGGACGCCGATCTGTTCACCGGCAATCCCGACTGGTCGAAATTGCTGGCGTTCGCACCGGCCAAATTGACCGACGAGGAGAACGCCTTCCTGCACGGGCCGGTCGACGAGCTCTGCGCGATGCTCGACGAGTGGAAGATCAACTGGGAATGGCGCGACCTGCCGCCCGAGGTGTGGAGCTTCATCAAGGCCAAGAAATTCTTCGGCATGATCATCCCGAAGGAATTCGGCGGCCTCGGCTTCTCGCCCTACGCGCATTCCGAAGTGGTGCGCAAGATCTCCTCGCGCTCGCTGACCGCGGCCGTCACCGTGATGGTGCCGAACTCGCTCGGGCCGGGCGAACTCCTGATGCGCTTCGGCACCAAAGAGCAGCAGGACAGATGGCTGCCGCGCCTCGCCGCGGGCCAGGACATTCCCTGCTTCGGGCTGACCAGCCCGGAGGCCGGCTCGGACGCCGCCTCGATGATCGACACCGGCGTCATCTGCAAGGGCAATTTCGAAGGCCGCGAGGTGATCGGGCTGAAGCTGAACTGGCACAAGCGTTACATCACGCTGGGGCCAGTCGCGACTCTGCTCGGCCTCGCCTTCAAGGCCTATGATCCCGACCACCTGGTCGGCGATCAGGAAGAACTCGGCATCACGGTCGCGCTGATCCCGACCCATCTGCCCGGCGTCTCGATCGGCCATCGCCATCTGCCGGCGATGCAAGTGTTCCAGAACGGCCCGAACTGGGGCCGTGACGTCTTCATTCCGCTCGACTACATCATCGGCGGTCAGGAGCGCCTGGGGCAGGGCTGGAAGATGCTGATGACGGCGCTCGCCGCCGGCCGCGGCATCTCGCTGCCGTCGCTGTCGGCCGCCGGTGCCGCCTATGCCGCGCGCACCACCGGCGCCTATGCCCGCATCCGCGAACAGTTCGGCATCTCGATCTCGAAATTCGAGGGTATCGAGGAGCCGCTCGCGCGCATCGCCGGCACCGCCTACCTGCTCGACGCCGCGCGGCGGCTGACCTGCGCCGCGCTGAACGAGGGGCATCACCCCGCCGTCATCTCAGGGATTATGAAGCTGCACGCCACCGAGCGGATGCGGATCGCGATCGACGACGCCATGGACATCCATGGCGGCAAGGCCGTGATCGACGGGCCGCAGAATTATCTCGGCGGCCTCTACCGCTCGGTGCCGGTCGGCATCACGGTCGAGGGCGCCAATATCCTGACCCGCAATCTGATCGTGTTCGGGCAGGGTGCGATCCGAGCGCATCCTTATCTGTTGCAGGAGATGAACGCGCTCAGCGAGACCGATCGCGACAAGGGCCTGACTGCGTTCGACACTGCGTTCTGGAAACATGTCGGCCACAGCTTTGCGACCATGTTCCGCGCCTGGGGCCGCAGCTGGAGCTTTGGCCTGTTCGCACCGGCACCGGATGCCGGCGATGCAACGGAGTTCTATCGCCAGCTCTCGCGCTATTCGTCGGCGTTCGCGCTGTGCGCCGACATGGCGCTGCTCACCCTCGGTGGCGCGCTGAAGCGCAAGGAAATGCTCTCCGCGCGCTTCGGCGATATCCTCTCCGAACTCTATTTGCTCTCCGCGGCGCTCAAGCGCTGGCAGGACGAGAGCCGGCAGAAGGAGGATCTTCCCGCGCTCCAATGGTGCATGGCGTCCGGCTTCAAGACCATCGAGAACCGCTTTGCGGAAATCCTCGCCAATCTGCCCAACCGCCCGGTGGCTTGGATGTTGAAATTCCTGATCCAGCCGTTCGGCGCCCGCGTCACGGGTCCGTCGGACCGTGTCGTGCATCTCTGCGCACAGCTTGTGCTGTCGCCGTCGGCGGCGCGCGACCGCCTGACGCCGGATCTCGCGTTCGTCGAGGACGACGGCGGTATCGCGCGGCTGGAAAAGGCCTTCCGCCTTGTCACCGCGGCCGAGGATGCCGCCAAGCAGCTGCGCGCGGCGCGGCTGCTTGACTGGAAGGATGCGGTCAAGAAAGGCGTCCTCACCGAGGCCGACGGCGAGAAGCTCGCCGCCGCCCATGAGGCCGTGGCCAAGGTCATCGAGGTCGATGATTTTGCGCCCGAGGCGCTGTCCCCGATTTACAAGAAAACCGCCGACGTGCATCAGTTCTTCCAGGAGCTGGGTGAGCAGAGGGCGGCGAGCTGATGGCGCGACCAGTCTTTATCGTCGACGGCAGCCGGACGCCGTTCCTGAAGGCGCGTTCCGGTCCCGGCCCGTTCACCCCGGTCGATCTCGCCGTGCAATGCGGCCGTCCGTTGCTGGCGCGGCAGCCGTTCGCGCCCACCGCCTTCGACCAGGTCATCCTCGGCTGCGTCAACGTGATCGCCGACGAGATGAACCCGGCGCGGGTGGCGGCGCTCCGGCTTGGCATGGGCGAGCAGATGGTCGCCTTCACGGTGCAGATCAATTGCGGCTCCGGCATGCAGTCGATCGATACCGGTTATCGCTACATCCGCGAGGGCATCTCCGATTTGATCCTCGCCGGTGGCGCCGAGGCGCTGAGCCATGCGCCGCTGGTCTGGCCCAATTCAGGCGTGCGCTGGTTTGCCGGCTTTGCCGGAGCCAAGGGCTTGGGCGCCAAGATCGCGGCGGTGCTGAAGGTGAAGCCAAGCTACTTCAAGCCGATCATCGGCCTTGAGCGCGGGCTGACCGATCCGATCACCGAGCTCAACATGGGGCAGACCGCCGAGAAGGTCGGCCATCTCTTCGGCATCACCCGCGGGCAATCCGACGCTTACGCCGCCGAGAGCCATCAGCGCCTCGCCAACGCGCAGAAGCAGGGTTTTCTCAAGGGCGAAGTCGAGACCGCTTTCTCCCGCGACGGCAAGTTCTATGACCATGACGACGGCGTCCGCCCGGACTCGACAGCCGAGAGCCTGGCCAAGCTGAAGCCGGTGTTCGAGCGTCCCTGGGGCCAGGTCACCGCCGGCAATTCCTCGCAGATCACCGACGGCGCCTCCTGGGTAATCCTGGCATCCGAGACCGCGGTCGCAAAGCACGGGCTGACGCCGAAGGCCGTCATCCTCGACAGCCAGTGGTCGGCGCTCGATCCCTCGATCATGGGCCTCGGTCCGGTGCTGTCGGCAAGTGCGCTGCTCAAGCGCAACGGGCTGACCTTGCAGGAGGTCGAGACCTGGGAGCTGAACGAGGCTTTTGCCACGCAGGTGCTGGGCTGTCTCGCAGCCTGGAACGATGACAAATTCTGCCGCGAGATTTTGGGACTTGATGGCGCGGCCGGCGAGATCGACCGCGCCAAGTTGAATGTCGACGGCGGCGCGATCAGCCTCGGCCATCCGGTCGGCACCAGCGGCAACCGCATCGTGCTGCATCTGGTCAATGCGATGAAGCGGCTCGGCACCCGGCGCGGCGTCGCCACCGAATGCATCGGTGGCGGGCAGGGCGGCGCGATGTTGATAGAGACGGTGTGATCATGGATTCACGGATCATGGACCTTCTCGCCGATCGCGTGCTCGAGCTCGGGCCGACCCCGGCCGCCGACAGCCCGTACAGGAATTTCAGGCTCACGCGGGACGAGGACGGTATTGCCTGGCTGCTGTTCGACCGCGCCGGCACGAGCGCCAATACGTTGTCCGCCGATCTGCTCGAGGAGCTCGATGCCATCGTCGCGGCGCTGGAGAACCAGCGGCCCACCGGCCTTGTGGTGCGCTCCGCGAAGACAAGCGGCTTCATCGCCGGTGCCGACGTCAATGAATTTCGCGGCGCCAGCGACCCCCGCGCGGTCGAGGCCGAGATCGGCCGCGCCCATGCGGTGATCGACCGGCTCGAGGCGCTGCGCGTGCCGTCGGTCGCCGTCATCCACGGTTTCTGTCTCGGCGGCGGCCTCGAGGTCGCACTGGCCTGCCAGATGCGGATCGCGATCGACGATGCCAGGTTCGGCTTCCCCGAGGTGATGCTCGGCCTGCATCCCGGCCTCGGCGGCACCGTGCGCTTCACCGAGCTGGTCAACCCGATGCAGGCGATGACATTGATGCTGACCGGCAAGACGATCGACGCGCGCCGCGCTAGGTCGCTCGGTCTGGTCGACGCCGTCTCCCAGGAGCGCCACGTCCGCAACGCGGTGAAGGACGCGGTGTTCGGCCGGCTGAAGCGCGCCAAGCCCGGCGTGCTCAATACCATCCTCAATTTTGGTCCGGTCAGGGGCTTGCTCGCCTCGCGGATGCGCAGCGAGGCCGAAAAGGCCGCGCCGCGCAAGCATTATCCGGCGCCCTATGCACTAATCGATCTCTGGGAGAAGCACGCCGGCAATCGCTCGGCGATGCTGAATGCTGAGAAGGCGTCCTTTGCCAATCTGATGGTGACGCCCACTGCGCAGAATCTGATCCGGGTGTTTTTCCTGCGCGAGCAGATGAAGAAGGCGGCAGGCCCCGGCAACAAGGTTGCGCACGTCCATGTCATCGGCGCCGGCGCGATGGGCGGCGACATCGCGGCCTGGTGCGCCAACCAGGACATGCGCGTCACGCTCGCCGACATGAAGGCCGAGCCGATCGCGGGGGCCATGAAGCGTGCCGCCGATCTGTTCGGCAAGATCATGCGCACGAAGATCGACCAGCGCGACGCGCTCGATCGGCTGATCCCCGACATGGACGGCGAGGGCGTCCGCAACGCCGATCTGATCATCGAGGCGGTACCGGAAAAGCTCGAGCTGAAGCAGAAGGTCTATGCCGGCCTCGAGCCGAAGATGAAGCAGGGCGCGATCCTCGCCACCAATACGTCGAGCATCCCGCTGCAGGATTTGCGCACCACGCTGGCACGGCCGGAGCGGCTGCTCGGCCTGCACTTCTTCAACCCGGTGTCGCGGCTGCAACTCGTCGAGGTCGTCAGCCATGACGGCACCGATGCCGCGATGCTCAAGGAGGCGCTCGCCTTTGTCGGCGCCATCGATCGTCTGCCGCTGCCGGTGAAGAGCTCGCCGGGCTTCCTCGTCAACCGCGCGCTGACGCCCTACATGCTGGAAGCGATGATGATGCTGGACGAGAAGACCGACCAGCGCCTGATTGACGCGGCCGCCGTCGAGTTCGGCATGCCGATGGGGCCGATCGAGCTCGCCGACCAGGTCGGCCTCGATATCTGCCTCGATGTCGGCGACATGCTGCGCTCGAAATTCGGCGACACCTTGCCGCCGACGCCGGCCTGGCTGCGCGAGAAGGTCGCCAAGGGTGAGCTCGGCCGCAAGACCGGCAAGGGCTTCTACACCTGGAAGGACGGTAAGGCGGAGAAGGCGCCGCTGCCGGAGACCGGTCCGAAAGTCAGCGACGAGATGATCGATCGGCTGGTGCTGCCGATCTCGAATGTCTGCGTCGCCGCCTTGCGCGAAGGCATCGTCGACGACCCCGATATGGTCGACGGCGCGATGATCTTCGGCACCGGCTTTGCCCCGTTCCGCGGCGGCCCGCTCAACTACGCGCGCACCCGCGGCGTCGACAGCGTCGTATCCGCGCTGCGCGCATTGACGCAGAAGTTCGGCGATCGTTTCGCACCCGATGCAGGCTGGGAGACCTTCAAGTGACCGACACCCAAGCGCCTGAAACGCATGTTCACGCACCGGCGATCAGCGGCAACGAGCCGCAGGGCGATCTCTGTATCCGCACGCTGGCGATGCCGGCCGACACCAATGCCAATGGCGATATCTTCGGCGGCTGGCTGCTCAGCCAGATGGATCTCGGCGGCGGGGTGTTCGCCTCGAAGGTGGCGAAGTCCCGCACCGTGACGGTTGCGATCGAGGCGATGAACTTCCGTAAGGCGGTCTATGTCGGCGATCTCGTCTCGGTGCACGCCAATCTCGTGCGCGTCGGCCGCACCTCGATCACGGTGCATCTCGAAGCCTGGGTGCTGCGTCGCCGCGAGCAGCAGTCGATCCTCGTCACCGACGGCAATTTCACCTACGTCTCGATCGACGATCAGGGGCGTCCGCAACCGATCCAGCGCGATGGTGCGACGATTTCGACGTGACGTCTTCCGCGCGAAAAGCGCCGCTGATTCGGCGCGAGAGGAAACGCGTCGAAACTGAGACCGGAACGCGACTGGATTGCAAAAGCGGCGCTTCGCGTCGCAAATAAACTGAGGAACAAACAGACGGTGATGCAGTTGTCGGCTCGGAATCAAACCGAGGCCGATAATGTCTGACTGCTACGTCATCGAAGTGAGTTCACAGACCGCGGGTATCGTGGTGCGCGATACCAAGGGTTACGCGTTTTTTGCAGCCTCGCACCGCTTCTACGCCCTTGAAGGCCAGATTTTTCGCAATGCACGCGAGGCCGAGCGCGCGGCGCGACGGCTTGTCACTGGGCAAGATCTGCAGATGGCCTCCTGATCAGGAACCACGCGGCGCGCTGTTTGCGCGCGCCGCTGGAGTCTGTATTGATGCATCCGAACTCACGGAAACGTTTTTCGGATGTCGCAGACACAAGGCAAAGCGCTGCTGTTCGATATCGACGGCACGCTCGCCGACACCGATCCGCTGCATCTGGCAGCGTTCAATCAGGTGCTCGGCCCCCATGGACACAGCTTCGATCACGCGCGCTTCGGCAAGGAACTGCAAGGCTTCTCCAACGCGTCGATCGGCGAGCGTTTCCTCGCCCACGAAGCGCCTGAACGCCGCGCCAGCATCCTCGGCGAGAAGGAGCGGATCTTCCGCGAATTGGTCGGTGGCCAGATCGTGCCGGTGCCGGGATTGATGGCGCTGCTCGACCGGGCCGATCGCGCCGGCGTGCCCATGGTGGCGGTGACCAATGCGCCGCGCCCGAACGCCGAATTGCTGCTCGCGGGACTGGGCATCGCGCACCGCTTCAAGGCGCTCGTGATCGGCGATGAATTGGCGCACGGCAAGCCGCATCCATTGCCGTATCTCGAGGGGCTGCGCCTTGCAGGCGCGCAGGCTTCGGCTTCGCTGGCGTTCGAGGATTCGCGCTCCGGCATCCAGTCCGCGACGGCGGCGGGCATTGCGACGATCGGGATGCGAACCGGGCTCGGTCATGCCGATCTGCTCGCGGCCGGCGCCGTCGCCAGCGCCCGGGCGTTCGATGATCCGGAATTGATTCGCCTTGTCGCATCGGCCATGGCGTGGTGAGACAAAGTCTTGGTCGGAAATGGCGCGGTGAGGAATCGCGCCAGCACTCACCGGCTCGACATTGCTGCAACGCAGTTCTTAACCCCGGCGATGCTTGCTCGTTGACCTCGGTGCCGAACGGTCGCACGATGGGTCATTCGCCGTTTCAAGGGGGCCGCCGTGGCCGGACTCTCCCATCGCCAGACTGAAATCCTCAACATCGCACGCGCATTCGGCCGGGTCATGGTCGAGGACCTTGCCAAGCGATTCGAGGTGTCGGCGCAGACCATCCGCAAGGACCTCAACGATCTCTGCGACGAGCGGTCGCTGACCCGCATCCACGGCGGCGCGATCATCGCCTCGGGCGTCGAGAACCTCGCCTATGAGGCGCGCCGCTTCGTCGCCGCCGAGGAGAAGAAGGCGATCGGCGCCGCCGCGGCCGCGCGGATTCCGAACGGCTGCTCGCTGTTCATCAATATCGGCACCACGACGGAAGAGGTCGCGAGCGCGCTGACCTCGCATGAGGACCTGCTGGTCATCACCAACAACCTCAACGTCGCGATGCTGCTGTACCGCCATCCGCGCATCGAGGTGGTGGTGGCCGGCGGCACGGTGCGCCGCGCCGACGGCGCCGTGGTCGGCTCGACCGCGACGCAGCTGATCGGCCAGTTCAAGGTCGATTACGCGATCATCGGCGCATCGGCGATCGACGAGGAGGGCGCGCTGCTCGACTTCGACTATCGCGAGGTGCAGGTGGCGCAGGCGATCATTGCCAATGCGCGCAACGTGATGCTGGTGTCGGATGCGACAAAACTCCGCCGCAGCGCGCCGGTGCGCATCGCGCATATGAGCCAGATCCAGACCTTCGTCACCGATTCGCCGTTGCCCGCGGGCCTCGCCAACATCTGCCACAGCCGCGGCATCGAGGTGGTTGTCGCGATGGACAAGCCGGCGGTCGATATCGACGACAACGGCGCCGACCCCGCACCCGCGACGCTGCGCAGCGCGTAGTTGACTCCCCAAGCATTCATGCTCTGACCCGTCGCCCTGAGGAGCGCGCATTTGCGCGCGTCTCGAAGGGCGAACGGCCACACTCGGGCCGCGCACCCTTCGAGGCTCGCTTGCGCTCGCACCTCAGGGTGACGGGTCTGGTGACCCGAAGCGTCGCACGGAAACTTGCCCCTGCCGCGATCACGCCGCCCAAAAAATCCCCAACTAAAGTTCCCTGTTTTCACTTTGCTTTCGTTTTCGGTTGTGATCTACTCCAATCCGAAAGTAAAACCGTCAAAGCGAAAACGGTTGCCGGGGGAAGCGTTCTTTGGACCGAATTTACGACCTCGCCATCATTGGAGGCGGCGTTAATGGCTGCGGCATCGCGCGCGATGCGGCGGGCCGGGGCAATTCTGTTTTCCTCTGTGAAATGAATGATTTGGCCAGCGGGACGTCGTCCTGGTCGACCAAGCTCGTGCATGGGGGTCTGCGCTATCTCGAGTATTACGAGTTTCGTCTGGTGCGCGAGGCGCTGATCGAGCGCGAGATCCTCTGGCAGATCGCGCCGCATATCATTCGCCCGCTGCGTTTCGTTTTGCCGCACCATTCGGGCCTGCGCCCGGCCTGGCTGCTGCGGCTCGGCCTCTTCCTCTACGATCATATCGGCGGCCGGCACCTGTTGCCCGCGACGCGCTCGCTCGATCTGACTCGCGACGTGGTCGGCAAGCCGCTGATCCCCGGGCGCTACACCAAGGGCTTCGAATATTCCGATTGCTTCGTCGACGACGCACGGCTGGTAGCGCTGACCGCGCGCGATGCCGCCGATCGCGGCGCCGAGATCCGCACCCGCACCCGCGCGGTCGAGATCAGGCAGATCGACGGCGTCTGGCACGTCACGGTCGAGGACGGCGCCACCGGCGCGCGCGACACCATCAAGGCGCGTGTGCTGGTCAATGCCGGCGGTCCCTGGGTTGAGCAGGTGCTGGCGACCGGCGTCGGCGTCAACGCGCGGGCCAAGGTGCGCCTGGTGCAGGGCTCGCATATCGTGGTGCCGAAACTCTACGACCACGACCGCGCCTACATCTTCCAGAATGCCGACGGCCGCATCATCTTCGTCATTCCCTACCAGAACGATTTCTCGCTGATCGGCACCACCGATCGCGACTATGACGGCGATCCGGCCAAGGTGAAGGCGACGCGCGAGGAGATCGAGTATCTCTGCGCCTCCGCCAGCGAATACCTTGCCAAGCCGGTGAAGCCCGAGGACGTGGTCTGGAATTACTCCGGCGTGCGTCCGCTCTATGACGACGGTGCGAGTGAAGCCAAGGCCGCGACCCGCGACTACGTGTTCGAGCTCGATACGCCCGGCGGCGCGCCGCTGCTGTCGATCTATGGCGGCAAGATCACCACCTATCGCCGCCTCTCCGAAGAGGCGTTGGAGCGGCTGTCGCCCTATCTTCGCGGCGCGAAAGCGCAGGAAGGCTGGACCGGCAAGGCGCCGCTGCCCGGCGGCGACATGGATGTCTCCGCGGTCGCGGCGCTGAGCGCCGAACTGGTTCGCAATCATCCGTTCCTCGCGCAGTCCCACGCCAACCGTCTCGCGCACGCCTACGGCACACGCGCCAGCAAGGTGTTGGGCAATGCAGCAACGGCTGATGATCTCGGCCGCTCCTTCGGCGCCACCTTGACGGAGAGTGAAGTCCGGTACCTGATGGCGAACGAATGGGCGCGGACCGCGGAAGATGTCGTCTGGCGACGATCCAAGTTGGGCTTGCGGATGACGGCGGGTGAAATCGCCGCGCTCGACGAGTGGATGGTCGCCAACCGTGTGTCCGGTGAACGTCCCCTCCGCGAAGCGGGAGGACGGGCATGAGCGTTACACTGCAGAATGTCACGCGAACCGTGGATGGCATCCAGACCATCCGCGATGTTTCGCTGACGCTGGAGCGTGGCACGCTCAGCGTGCTGCTCGGGCCGACGCTGTCGGGCAAGACCTCGATCATGCGGCTGCTTGCCGGCCTCGACAAGCCGACCACCGGCCGCGTGCTGGTCGACGGCAAGGACGTCACCGGCGCCGACGTGCGGCAACGCTCGGTGGCGATGGTCTATCAGCAGTTCATCAACTATCCCTCGCTGACGGTGTACGAGAACATCGCCTCGCCGCTGCGGGTGCAGGGCAAGCCGAAGGCCGAGATCGAGCAGCGGGTGGCCGAGGCGGCCAGCCTGTTGCGGCTCGAGCCCTATCTGAAGCGAACGCCGCTGCAGCTCTCCGGCGGCCAGCAGCAGCGCACCGCGATTGCGCGCGCGCTGGTCAAGGGCGCCGACCTCGTGCTGCTCGACGAGCCGCTCGCCAACCTCGACTACAAGCTGCGCGAGGAGCTGCGCGCCGAGCTGCCGCGGATCTTCGAGGCCTCCGGTGCGATCTTCGTCTATGCCACCACCGAACCGTCGGAAGCGCTGCTGCTTGGCGGCGACACGGTGTGCATGTGGGAAGGCCAGGCATTGCAGACCGGCGCAACGCCGAAGGTCTACCGCCATCCCGACACGCTGCGGGTCGCGCAGGTGTTCTCCGATCCGCCGCTCAACATCATCGGCATCGAGAAGAAGGGTGACCGGGTGATCTATGCCGGCGGCGAGCAGGCGCCCGCGGCCGGGCTGTACGCCAATCTGTCTGACGGCACGTACAGGATCGGCTTCCGTGCGCATCAGCTCGAAGTCGGGAGCGTCGCGGCCGGCCGCCACAAATTCTCCGCCACCGTGACGGTGACCGAGATCACCGGGTCGGAGAGCTTCGTGCACGTTCATGTCCATGGTTCGAACTGGGTCGCGGTGCTGCACGGCGTGCATGAATATGAACCCGGGCAGGTGCTCGAGGCCGCGCTCGATCCGGAGAACATCTTTGTGTTTGACGCCGCCGACCGCCTGGTCGCGTCGCCCGCGACCGCGTTCGCAAGTGAACTGTATGGCAGTTCGCTGGCGGCACGCACGTCAGCCGGCAAGAGCAATTGAGGGAGATGCCCGATGGCTCGCATTGACCTCGTCGATCTCGCGCAATCCTACAGCGGCAATGACGCGCCGCTGGAATCCTTTGCGCTGAAGCCCGTGACCATGACCTGGCGGCAGGGCGGCGCCTATGCGCTGCTAGGGCCCTCCGGCTGCGGCAAGACCACGCTGCTGAACCTGATCTCCGGCATCGTGACGCCGTCGCGCGGCAAGATCCTGTTCGACGGCCAGGACATCACCCCGCTGTCGACCCAGAAGCGCAACATCGCGCAGGTGTTCCAGTTTCCTGTCATCTACGACACCATGACGGTCGGCCAGAACCTGGCCTTCCCGCTAAAGAACCGTGGCGTCGCCAAGGCCGAGGTCGATGCGCGGGTCAGGCAGATCGCCGATCTGCTCGACCTCACGCCGTATCTGAACCGCAAGGCGACGCGGCTCACCGCCGACGCCAAGCAGAAGATCTCGCTCGGCCGCGGCCTGGTGCGCTCCGACGTCGCCGCCGTGCTGTTCGACGAGCCGCTGACCGTGATTGATCCCGAGCTGAAATGGCAGCTGCGCTCGAAGCTGAAGGCGCTGCATCGCGAGCTCGACCTCACGATGATCTACGTCACCCACGACCAGACCGAGGCGCTGACCTTTGCCGATACCGTCGTCGTCATGCATGACGGCCGCGTGGTGCAGAGCGGCACGCCTGCCGAATTGTTCGACAAGCCGGCCCACACCTTCGTCGGCTATTTCATCGGCTCACCCGGCATGAACATCGTGTCCGCCGAGGTCTCAGGGCACGAGGCGCGGATCGACGGCCATGTCATCGGCCTGCATCGAAACTATGGTGTGCTGCCGGCCGGCAAGAAAATCGAGATCGGCGTGCGGCCTGAATTTGTCGATGTCGCGGCACCCGCATCCGGGTTGCTGTCGGCCACCATCGAGCGGATCGACGATCTCGGCCGCATCCAGTTCGCCCGCGTCCGCGTCGGCAACACCAAACTGGCGGCGCGCGTGCCGCCGGGCTTCTCGGTCTCCGGCGACACCGCCGGCCTGATCTTCAATCCCGCCTATGTCCACGTCTATGCCGACAGCCATTTGGTGGAAGGGGTCGCCTGATGGACAAGACTATCAACCAAAAAGCCTGGTTCCTGGTGCTGCCGGTGTTCCTGGTGGTGGCGTTCTCGGCGGTGCTGCCGCTGATGACCGTCGTGAACTATTCGATGCAGGACACCTTCGGCAACAACCAGTTCTTCTGGAACGGCGTCGGCTGGTTCAAGGAGCTGCTCGATCCCTCGACCGATCTCGGTGGCCGCTTCCTGGCCTCGCTCGGCCGCAACCTGTTCTTCTCCGCCGTGATCCTTGCGATCGAGGTGCCGCTCGGCATCGTCGTCGCGCTGTCGATGCCGCGCGAGGGCTGGAGCGTCGCGGCCTGCCTCGTCATCCTCGCATTGCCGCTTCTGATTCCGTGGAACGTGGTCGGCACCATCTGGCAGATCTTCGGCCGGCCCGATATCGGCCTGCTCGGCTATGTGCTGAACCACCTCGGCTTCAACTACAATTACGTCTCCAACGAGGTCGACGCCTGGGTCACGGTCATCGTGATGGACGTCTGGCACTGGACCAGCCTCGTCGCGCTGCTCTGCTACGCCGGCCTGAAGTCGATCCCCGACGCCTATTACCAGGCGGCGCAGATCGACGGCGCCTCGCGCTGGGCGGTGTTCAAGGCGATCCAGCTGCCGAAGATGAACCGCGTGCTGCTGATCGCGGTGCTGCTGCGCTTCATGGACTCGTTCATGATCTACACCGAGCCGTTCGTGGTCACCGGCGGCGGTCCCGGCAACTCGACGACCTTCGTCTCGATCGAGCTCGTCAAGATCGCGCTCGGCCAGTTCGACCTCGGCAAGGCCGCGGCGCTGTCGCTGGTCTACAATTTGATCATCCTGATCGTGTGCTGGGTGTTCTACACCGTGATGACCAATGCCGGCTCCGAGCGCCCGGTCAAGCAAGGAGCGGCGTGATGCATTCGATCCCTGGCCGCCGCCTGATCATGGCGCTGTTCCTGATCTTCCTGCTGTTGCCGATCTACTGGCTCGTCAACATGAGCTTCAAGACCAACGCCGAGATCGTCTCGACGATGACGCTATGGCCGCATACGCCGACGCTGCAGCACTATCGGCGCATCTTCACCGACGAGAGCTGGTATTCGGGCTACATCAACTCGCTGGAATATGTCGTCATCAACACCGTGATCTCGATCGCGGTGGCGCTGCCGGCGGCCTACGCGTTCTCGCGCTACCGCTTCCTCGGCGACAAGCATTTGTTCTTCTGGCTGCTGTCCAACCGCATGGCGCCGGCGGCGGTCTATGCGCTGCCGTTCTTCAACCTGTACTCGGCGATCGGCCTGTTCGATACGCCGTGGGCGGTTGCGCTCGCGCACTGCATCTTCAACGTGCCGCTGGCGGTGTGGATCCTCGAAGGCTTCGTCTCCGGCGTGCCGCGGGAGATCGATGAGACCGCTTTCCTCGACGGCTATTCGTTCCCGCGTTTCTTCATCAAGATCCTGGTGCCGCTGATCGCGAGCGGTATCGGCGTCGCCGCGTTCTTCTGCTTCATGTTCTCATGGGTCGAGCTGCTGCTGGCGCGCACGCTGACCTCGGTGCAAGCCAAGCCGATCGCTGCGATCATGACGCGCACGGTCTCGGCTGCCGGCATGGATTGGGGCCTGCTTGCCGCAGCCGGCGTGCTCACCATCATCCCCGGCGCGCTCGTGATCTGGTTCGTCCGCAATTACATCGCGCGCGGCTTCGCGCTCGGCCGGGTCTAGGAGGCGCTCATGGACAGCATCGCATGGATGGCATGGACCTGGCCCACCGCGGTCTTCTTCGTGCTGCTTGCCTCTACGCTCGGGATGATGACCTGGCTCGCGATCGCCTATCCTGAGGCTGAGCGGGTCGGCGTGCTGCGCATTCCGACCACGCGCGGCGACCGTCTGTTCGTCTCGCTGGTGCTGGCGGCGGTGATCCACCTGCTGTGGATCGGCCTCGTCGGCACTGATCCGATTTTCACCCTGCCGATCGGGGAGGGCGTCGAGATTTCGAGCCTGTGGCTCGGAACGGTAATTTCGCTTCTTTCAGCCGTGGTGATTTTTCGCACCGTCTGAAGAACGCGAAAAAGAGCAGATCCGGGGTCTACCCGGGCCTGATTTAGTCGCTGCAACCGGAGGAATCTAATGCGACATTTACGAATGACTAAAGATAAGCTTTTGACGATGACCAGCGCGGTCGCGCTCGTCGCAGCATCGGTCACTCTTGTCGCGCCGGCCCGCGCCGACGAGGCGGCCGCCAAGAAGTGGATCGACAGCGAATTCCAGCCGTCGACCCTCTCCAAGGACGACCAGATGAAGGAGATGCAGTGGTTCATCAAGGCCGCTGCCCCCTTCAAGGGCATGGAGATCAACGTCGTCTCCGAGACCCTGACGGTGCACGAATATGAATCCCGCACGCTCGCCAAGGCGTTCGAGGAGATCACCGGCATCAAGGTCAAGCACGACATCATCCAGGAAGGTGACGTCGTCGAAAAGATCCAGACCCAGATGCAGTCCGGCAAGAACGTCTATGACGGCTGGATCAACGACTCCGACTTCATCGGCACCCACTTCCGCTATGGCCAGGCCGTCGACCTGACCGAGTGGATGAAGGGCGAAGCCAAGGACGTCACCGATCCGATGCTCGACGTTGACGACTTCATCGGCAAGTCGTTCACGACGGCACCGAACGGCCACCTCTATCAGCTGCCCGACCAGCAGTTCGCGAACCTCTACTGGTTCCGCTACGACTGGTTCACCAACCCGGAGTACAAGGCCAAGTTCAAGGCCAAGTACGGCTACGACCTCGGCGTGCCCGTGAACTGGTCGGCCTATGAAGATATCGCCGAGTTCTTCACCAACGACATCAAGGAGATCAGCGGCGTCAAGGTCTACGGCCATATGGACTATGGCAAGAAGGACCCCTCGCTCGGCTGGCGTTTCACCGACGCCTGGCTGTCGATGGCCGGCAACGGCGACAAGGGTCTCCCGAACGGCCTGCCGGTCGACGAATGGGGCATCCGCATGGAAGGCTGCCGTCCGGTCGGCTCGTCGGTCGAGCGTGGCGGCGACGTCAACGGCCCGGCGTCGGTCTACTCGATCGTCAAGTATCTCGACTGGATGAAGAAGTATGCTCCGCCGCAAGCGCAAGGCATGACCTTCTCCGAGTCGGGCCCGGTGCCGTCGCAGGGCAACATCGCCCAGCAGATCTTCTGGTACACCGCTTTCACCGCCGACATGGTGAAGCCCGGGATCGCCGTGATGAACGCGGACGGTACGCCGAAGTGGCGTATGGCTCCGTCACCGCACGGCTCGTACTGGAAGGACGGCATGAAGCTCGGCTACCAGGACGTGGGTTCGGCCACGCTGCTGAAGTCGACCCCGGTTGATCGCCGCAAGGCGGCCTGGCTCTATCTGCAGTTCATCGTCTCCAAGACGACGAGCCTGAAGAAGAGCCAAGTCGGTCTCACCTTCATCCGTGAATCCGACATCTGGGACAAGTCGTTCACCGAGCGTGCTCCGAAGCTCGGCGGTCTGATCGAGTTCTACCGTTCGCCCGCGCGCGTGCAGTGGACCCCGACCGGCAACAACGTGCCTGACTATCCGAAGCTCGCTCAGCTCTGGTGGCAGAACATCGGCGATGCGTCGTCCGGTGCGAAGACGCCGCAAGCTGCGATGGACGCGCTCGCCGCGGCCCAGGATTCGGTGATGGAGCGTCTTGAGAAGTCCGGTGTGCAGGGTGCCTGCGGACCGAAGCTGAACAAGAAGGAAACCGCCGAGTACTGGTACAAGAAGGCCGAGAAGGACGGCACCATCGCTCCGCAGCGCAAGCTCGCGAACGAGAAGCCGAAGGGCGAAACGATCGACTACGACACCCTGATCAAGTCGTGGCCGGCGAGCCCGCCCAAGCGCGCCGAAGCTAAGTAAGGCGGCAAGGCTTGACCGCCCACGCCATCCGCTAACTGCAAAAGGCCGGGAGCAATCCCGGCCTTTTTTGCTGGATCTGTGGCTGTGGAGACCGGTTCAGGATTGTGCTCAAATGACGCGATGAGATCATCATGCGTCTCCTTGTCGTCGCATCATGATCGGGGAGTTTCGCCATGCGCATGACATTTCGCTGCGATCCACGGCTTGCCGATCATCTGCCGCGGCCACATCCGGCCCGCATTGCGTTGCCCGATTGGCTGCGTGCGATGCCGGCGAAGGCGCATTCCGACATCCACGACCGCGAGATCCGCACCGTCAAGCAATGTCCGCCCTTTGTCGATGCGATGGCCCATGGGGTCATGATCCCGCTGCCCTGCGATGTCAGGGTCGAGCGCGGCGCCTTCGCATGGGACTGGGACATTCCGGAGCCGGCGACGCAGGGCCATCCGCGCGCGCCGCTCAGCTTCCATCCCGTCGCGCAATTCGCCGGCGCGCCGTTCGCGAACGGGCAGGCGGCGCTGAAATTCAACAGCTTCTGGACCATCGAGCTCGAGCCGGGCTGGTCGCTGTTCGCGACGCATCCGGTCAATCGCGACGACCTGCCGTTCCGCGTGATCTCGGGGCTGGTCGACGCCGACCGGTTTCACGACGGCGGGATCAATTTCCCGGCGGTCTGGACCCAGCCGGATTTTGCCGGCGTGTTGCCGAAGGGGACGCCGGTCGTGCAATGCTTCGCGGTGCCGCGCGCGGCTCCCGAACTGGTGTTCGAGGCCTTCGACGACGCGCACCGCGAAGCCTATTCGAAAGTCGTCGGCGAGGTGTTGGCCGCGCCCAACGTCTATCGCAAGCATTTCCGCGCCAAGCGCGGCCGGCTAGTGACCTAGGGCCGCGCGCAGCGCGCGCTCATCGAGCCACAGCCGGCCGTGCGGGGCCGAGGTCAACGCCATCGCGATCGATCCGAATAAATGCGGACGCAAGGCATAGGCGCGCGCGAAGGCCTGCATCGCGGCGTCGGGCTCGCCGCTCTCCTGCAGCGTGGTCCCCAGATTGAGCGCCGCTTCGGCGTAGTCCGGCTTGATCTCGAGCGCCTTGCGATAGGCGCGTGCGGCGCCGTCGTGATCGCGCAGATCCTGCTTTGCGACGCCGAGATCGAACCACACCGAGGCCGGCGCCGTGCTCGCAACAGCGCGCTCAAGCAGGCTCACCGCTTCGGCGAGATTGCCATCTTCCCAGGCAAGCCGGCCGAGCCGCGCATGGGCTTCCTGATGCTCGGGGATGGCCTTGAGGATCGCCTCCCAGGCCTCGCGGGCCTGTGCCTTGCGACCGGCCAGCTCCAGCGTGCGTGCCTTCTCAACAAAGGCCTCGCGCTGCGGCTTGAGGGCGACGGCGCGGTCGAGATGCGTCAGTGCCGCATCGAATTCGCCGCCGGCGCGGGCGAGGCGGGCCGCGAGCAGCTGCGCCGCCGCATTGTCGGGGCGCCGCGCCAGGCTGGTTTCGACATGCCTGCGGGCCGGTGCGATCTCGCCTTTGGCGAACAATACGGCGGCCAGCAAATGGCTCAGCATCGGTTCGCCGGGTTGACGCGCAAGGCCGCGCTCGCAGAGCTCGATCGCTTCGCCATGCCGGCCGCCATTGAAGGCGACGGTGGCGCGTCGAACGATGTCCTCGGCGTTGTCCTTGTTCATTCCGTGCGCGACCGTCTTCAGGTTAGCTCGTTATGGTCCATGCTATGCGGCGCCGGAGATCATGACCAGCGCTTACCGCGCCGCGGAGTCGCCGGCTGCCGCGCGCATTTGCATGTACGCCTGGTGGTGCGCCAGCGTCAGTTCCTGGCTGATATGCGACAGCTCGGTCGCGGCGGCTTCGGCGGCCTCGCCGGCGGGCTGGGCGACGCGCACGAACATCCCGGTCTCGTACGCGCGAACGGCCTCGCGCCAATCCTTTGATCCCACCAGATGCGCCGCCAGCTCCGCCGCGTCCAGCATCGCGGCGTTGACGCCTTCACCGCCGAACGGCGACATCAGATGCGCGGCATCGCCGAGCAGGGTGATGCCGGCGCGGTTGGTCCAGTGATGCCCGACAGGCAGCGCGTGGATCGGCCGCAGCGCGAACTGATCATTGCTGGCGCGGATCAGGTCGAGCAGGGCATCGGCCCATCCGGCGAACTCGCCGAGCAGCGCGTGACGCATCGCGGATGGCGAGGTGATGTGGAAGCGCCGCTCGGCCCATTCGACGGGTACGCGGAAGATCGCATAGCCGCGCAGATGGGCTTTGCCGTTGCGCAGGACCATCAGGCTGCGGCCAGCGCTCTCGGCGCCCATCTTGCCGCGGCCGACCAGCTGCGACAATGCAGGGTGCCTCGCATCTACATCGTCGATGCCGAACTCGATGAAGGTCAGCCCGCTGTATTGCGGTTGATAGCGCGACACCAGCGGCCGCACCCGGGACCACGCGCCGTCGGCGCCGATCACGAGATCGAACGGCCCTTCGCGCTTGTCGTCGAAGATAAGATCGTAGCGGCCGTCCTCGCGTGGCGCGACCTCGCGCAGGCCGCGCGCCCAGGTGACGGCATCCGGCGGCAAGGATTGCAGCAGCAGGTCGCGCAGCGCCGTACGGTCGACCTCCGGACGGTCGCCGGTCATGTCGTCATCCGCGAGCAGCAGCCGGCCATCGCTGGTGTAGAGCCGGCTGCCCTGGTCCTCGTAACGTGCGATGCGCAGGAAGCCGTCGGTGAGCCCGGCGCGCGCCAGCGCCAGCTGACCACTCTCGGTGTGCAGGTCGAGCGTTCCGCCCTGCGGCCGCTTGGTTGCCGAGCTTTCGCGTTCGAACAGGCTGGTCTTGATCCCGGCAACATGCAGCAGGCGGGCGAGCGTCAGGCCACCGGGGCCGGCGCCGACAATGGCTATGCGAATTGGATCTGAACTCATGGACACCACGCTCACAACAAGATACATAGGTGCCTATCTAGTATAAATAGGGGCCTATGTAAATGGTGGGATCGTGACCGACTGGGACCTGTTCGATCGTCCGGCGCCGCTGGTCAACATGGCCTCGCGCAGCTTCCTCAGGCTCGGTGAGCGGCGCGTGAAACCGCACGGCTTCAGCATCGGCCAGTTGCCGGTGATCTATCTGCTGCGCGACGGCAACGCGATGTCACAGCGCGATCTCGCCCGCGCCGCGAAGGTCGAGCAGCCGTCGATGGCGCAGATCCTGGCGCGGATGGAGCGCGATGGCCTGGTGCAGCGGACGCCGATGCCGGGCGACGGCCGCAGCCAGCAGGTTTCGCTGACCAAGGCGGCCAGGGCCAAACTGCCGGCCGCGCGCAAGGCGTTGCATCGCAATCAGGACCAGGCACTCGCGGGTTTTACCGCAGCCGAAACCGCAACCCTGCTCGACCTGCTGCGGCGGCTCAATCGAAACCTCGACCGCATGGTCGCGGAGGAGGTGGAGAGCGGTGAGGCTGCCGAGGTGTAGGAATCCGGCATGCAGCGCGCAATGAAAAAGGCCGGGAGCGATCCCGGCCCTTTCTGTTTCTCCGTTGTCATCGCCCGGCTTGCCGCCTTCGCGGGGCATGACCGGCTTTGGTGTACGTTACTCCGCAGCTTCGGTCGCCTTCAGCGTCGGATAGTCGGTATAGCCCTTGGCGCCGCCGCCGTAGAAGGTCGCCTTGTCCCAGTCGTTGAGCGGGGCGCCGGCCTTGAGCCGCTCGACCAGATCGGGGTTGGAGATGAACGGCTTGCCGAACGCGATCAGGTCGGCCGCACCCGCCTCCAGCACCTTCTCCGCCAGCGCGAAGTCGTAGCCGTTGTTGGCAACATAGGCCTGCTTGAAGCGCTTGCGCAGCGAGGCGTAGTCGAACGGCGCGATGTCGCGCGGGCCGCCGGTCGCGCCCTCGATGACGTGGATATAGGTCAGCTTCAGTGCATTGAGCTGGTCGACGATGTAGTCGAACAGCGGCTGCGGGTTGGAGTCGGAGACGTCGTTGGCCGGCGTCACCGGCGAGATGCGGATGCCGGTGCGGTCGGCGCCGGCCTCCTTGGCGACCGCCTTGGAGACTTCCAGCATCAGCTGGGCGCGTTTCTCGATCGAACCGCCATAGGCGTCGGTGCGCTTGTTGGTGCTGTCCCTGGCGAACTGGTCGAGCAAATAGCCGTTGGCGCCATGGATCTCGACGCCGTCGAAGCCGGCCGCCAGCGCATTCGCCGTGCCGCGCTTGAAGTCCTCGATGATCCCTGGGATCTCCGACAGTTCGAGCGCGCGCGGCTCGGACACGTCGGCAAAGGTACCGTTCACGAAGGTCTTGGTCTTGGCACGGATTGCGCTCGGCGCCACCGGCGCGCCGCCATTCGGCTGCAGCGAGGTGTGCGAGATGCGGCCGACATGCCAGAGCTGGATGAAGATGTGACCGCCGCGCTCATGCACGCGATCGGTGACCTTGCGCCAGGCCGCGACCTGTTCCTTCGAATAGATGCCAGGCGTGTCCTGGTAGCCCTGGCCCTGCTGCGAGACCTGGCTCGCCTCGGTGATCAGAAGGCCGGCGGAAGCGCGCTGGCCGTAATAGTCCACCGCCAGCGGGCTTGGCACCATGCCGGGCGGCACCGCGCGGTTGCGCGTCAGCGGCGCCATCACGAAGCGGTTCGGCAGCGTCAGCGGGCCAAGCTTGTAGGGCTCGAGAAGTTTGGTCGGTTGGCTCATGTGAAACGGTTCCAGACAATGATCGATGAGGAGAGATTTGTGCATTGCCGCGACGAGCGCAATGGCCGGGATATGCCCAGTTTGCAGGCTAGCCGCGCACAATTCCGCCCATGTGGCCAGCATCGAGGAACAGAGTGTGCGCATTCACATAGGAGGATTCATTCGAAATCAGGAACAGCGCAGTATAGGCGACCTCCCAGCCGGTGCCCTGGCGGCCGAAAGGCACCGTCACGGCGCGGTCCGATCGCCTGCGGCTGGCATCGCGGCCCATCGGCGTGTCCATGAAGCCGGGCGCGATCACATTGCAGCGAATGCCCTTGTCCTCGCCGGCCCGCGCGATCGCCCGGCCGAGCGCGATCTGCGCCGCCTTGGAGGATTCATAGGCCGGGTTGCGTCCGCCGGCGCGCTGGCTTGCCATCGAGGAGATCAGGATGATCGCGCCGCCCGGCGCCATCACCTCGAGCGCCTTCTGCGCGAACAGCATGTGGCTGCGCACATTGACGGCGTAGTCGCGGTCCCAGGCTTCCACCGTCATCTTGGGCAGCGACAGGCCGGAGGAAATGCCGACATTCAGCGCCAGGCCGTCGAGCCCGCCGAGCTTATGCGCGCAGCGTTCGACCGCGGGTGCGATCGCCGCGACGTCGGAGACATCGACCACGTCGGTGAAGGCCTTGCCGCCTTCGCCCGTGATCTGCGCGACGGTGTCGTCGGCGGCGTCCTTGTTGACGTCGAGACACGCGACCGCGGCGCCCTCGCGCGCGAACAGCACGCTCATGGCGCGGCCGTTGCCGATCGGCGGCGCTTCATCCACGGTTGTACGCTGTCCCGCACCGACCACGATAATGCGCCGGCCGGCGAGGCGGCCGTGGTTCTTTGCCAGCCCGAGCGATTCCGCATGCAGCGAGGCGGACGGATCGATGGCTTTCGGGGCGTGAGTGGTCGACATGGCGTGCTCCCTGACGTCTTGTTGTTGTCAGGGAGCAGTAGCACGGCTGTGCGTGCGAGGCGACGTGTCGCGCCGAAGCGGGAAATCCCGCGGCGGGGAATATGACGTCAGCTCACGCCGAGGAAATCGCGCTTGCCGATCTCGACGCCGTTGTGACGCAGGATGCCGTGCGCGGTGACGGCGTGGAAGTAGAAATTCGGGAACGAGAAGGCGTTGAGGAATTGCTGGCCCTTCAAGGTCATGGTGCGATCGGGGCCGATCGGGAAGGTGACGTCCTTGGCGTCGCCGCCGTCGAACTGCGCCGGCTTGAACGATTTCACATAGTCGATCGTCTTCGCCAGCCGCTGCTTCAGTTCGGCGAAGGTCTTCTCGGTGTCGGGCGTCGACGGCACCTCGCTATGGGTCAGCCGCGCGCAGCCTCTTGCCGCGTGATCGCAGACCAGCTGCACCTGCTTGGTCAGCGGCAGCATGTCCGGATAGAGCCTCGATCCCAACAGCACCTCGGGCGCGATCTTCTTCGCTTCGCAATGCGCTTCGGCCTTGGTCAGCTCGCCGGTGAGGCTGTTGAGGATCTGCAAGTACGCGGGGACGACGGCGTCATGAAAGGACATGGGGATGCTCCCTGTTCAGATGAAATCCGGATGTTACCGAACGGCGATGCTGCAAGTGGGGCTGCATAGGGAAGAAAACAACCGCGGGCGGCTGTAACAACTGGTCAAATATTCTGCGGCACTTTCGTGCCCCGTCATCCTGAAGGAGCGCGAAGCGCGTCTCAAAGGATGCCCGGCCCGGCCGGTGGCCGTCGATCCTTCGAGGCGGCCGCTCCGCGGCCTCCTCAGGATGACGGTCCAAGAGCAACGCGGGCCGCTTAGGCAGCCCGACGATGTCCTACCGCGTCCCCGGCATCGCGGCGTCTGCGGCCGGCTGCGTGCGGCCACCGCCGCGCATCCGCGCCAGGAGCTCCGCGGTCGGCCAGGAATCCGCCGGCAGGCCGTATTTCAACTGCATCGCCTTCACCGCGCTGCGGCTCGCCTGGCCGAGCACGCCGTCTATCTTACCGACGTCGTAGCCGGAGCGCGCCAGCAGCGATTGCAGCTCCTTGATCTCGCCAAACGGCAACTGCGCGACCGGCGCGTGCGGCCGCTGCATCGGCGGTGCGCCCGCGATGCGGCCGGCGAGATAGCCGGCGGTGGTCGAATAGATCAGCGAGTTATTCCACTCGGTGTAGGCCGCGAAGTTCGGGTAAGCGAGGAATGCCGGACCCATTCGGCCCATCGGCAGCAGCAGCGAGGCCGGCATCTCGTCATTCGGCAGCGCCTTGCCGTCGGTCAAGCTGACGCCGAGCGACGCCCATTTCGAGCGCGGCAGCTTGACGGTGAGGTCGGCCTGGTCCCAAGGAAAATTCGCGGCCTGCGGCACGCGCACCTCCTGCAGCCACGGCTCGCCGCGCCGCCACTTCAATCCATTGGCGATGTAATTTGCGGTCGAGCCGATCACGTCGGGGCCGCTGGCGAGCAGATTGCGATGGCCGTCGCCGTCATAGTCGACGGCATAGTTGAAATAGTGCGTCGGCAAAAATTGCGTCTGGCCGAGCTCGCCGGCCCAGGAGCCGATCATCTCATCGGGCGTCAGGTCGCCGCGCTCGATGATCTTCAGTGCCGCGATGGTCTCGCCCTGGAACATCTCCGAGCGGCGGCAATCATAGGCCAGCGACACCAGCGATTTCAGCGTCGGCAGATTGCCCATCTGGGCGCCGAAATCGCTCTCCAGTCCCCAGAACGCGGCGATCACCGCCGGCGGTACGCCATACTCCTTCTCGGCCCGCGCGAACGCGGCTGCGTAGGTCCGAATGTATTGCTGGCCCTGCTGCATCCGGTAGTTCGCGGCCATGCGGCCGGCGAACTGGGTGAAGATCTGGCCGAACACGCGCTGGCCGCGGTCGCGGTTGACGATGCCCTGGTCGTAAACGAGATAAGGCGCGGCCTCCGCGATCGTACGCTGCGAGACGCCGGCGGCGACCGCCTTCTGCTTCAGCTCGGCGAGGAAGCGATCGAAGCTCTGCCCGTTGTGGCAGGACGCGGCCCTTGGCGATGCCACCGCGGCCGGGCGCGCCCTGACCGGGGCCGGCCCTGCGGGATTGGGCAGCGGCTGCTGCGCCTGACCCAGCGAGGAGAGCGCCAGCGCCCCTGCGATCGCTGCGAACATGATCGGGGCGCGGAGGCGAGAAGCTGGCATCGATGTCACCGGCTGGGAAAGGGGGATCAAGGTCCATCCTGCATACACCAGGGCGACACCGGGCAACAACGGGGGTGCCCTGTTAGACCAATTGAGCTTCGGCAGGTTCAGTCCTCGCCGCTATGATCGGCGGGTGATTCGCGGGGCAGGGGTGCCGGCGGATCGATCACGCCCGGAGGGACCCATGTGGAGTTTTCTCGAGCGGCTGTTGGATTCGTCGACGTTTTCGCCGCACGGCATCTGCCTGTTGTGGGAGCCGGAGCTGATCTGGCTCCACGTGATTTCAGACGCGATCATCGCCGCTTCGTATTTCTCGATTCCGTTTGCGCTGGCGATCCTCGTCTCCAAGCGGCGCGACTTCCAGTTCGGCTGGATGGCCTGGCCGTTCGCCGCGTTCATCCTCGCCTGCGGCCTCACGCATGTGTTTTCGATCTACACGCTATGGGTGCCGATCTACGGCCTCGAAGGAATAGTCAAGGCGCTGACCGCAATCGCCTCGATCTTCACCGCGGTGCTGCTCTGGCCGCTGATCCCGAAAATCCTGGCGATCCCGACCGAGCGACAGCTGCGCGAGGCGCATGTCGCGCTCGCCGAGGAAGGACGGCAGCGCCAGCGCTCGGAAGTCCTGCTCGAGCGTTTCCGCGAGGCCGAGGCCAATGAGAGCAGGATCCGCCAGGCGCAGAAGATGGAAGCGGTGGGCCAGCTCACCGGCGGCATCGCGCACGACTTCAACAACATCCTCACCGTCATCACCGGTACCATCGACATCCTGGCCGAGGCGGTCACCCAAAACCGCCAGCTGGTCGAAATCACCTCGCTGATCCGCGATGCCGCCGAGCGCGGTGCATCGCTGACGCGGCATCTGCTTGCCTTCGCGCGCAAGCAGCCGTTGCAGCCGAGCGATGTCGACGTCAATGCGTTGATGGTCGACACCATCGAGCTGCTGCGGTCGACCATCGGCGACCATGTCGATATCGATTTTCGCTCCGCACCCGATCTGCCGCGCGCGCTGGTCGATTCCAACCAGCTGGTCACCGCGATCATCAATCTCGCGCTGAACGCGCGCGACGCGATGCCGAAGGGTGGCAAGCTGCGGATCGAGACCCGCACCGCCGAACTGAAGCCATCAGACGTGCACGCCCATGACGGGCTTGCCGCCGGCGACTATGTCGCGATCGCGCTGATCGACAACGGCCAGGGCATCGCGGAAGCCGATCTCGCCAAAGTATTCGAGCCGTTCTTCACCACCAAGGACGTCGGCAAGGGTACGGGCCTCGGGCTTTCCATGGTCTACGGCTTCGTCAAGCAGTCCAACGGCCACATCGCGCTCGACAGCGAGGTCGGCCGCGGCACCAGGGTGATGCTCTATCTGCCGCGCGCGGCGGTGCTTTCGCCGGCCGCGGCGCCGGAACGGCGGCAGCCGGAAATGCGCGGCGCGCAGGAGATCGTGCTCGTGGTCGAGGACGACAGACTGGTGCGCTCCTACGTGCTGACCCAGATCGAGAGCCTCGGCTACACGACGTTGTCGGCCAACAATGGCGGCGAGGCGCTTGCCGTGCTCGACAGCGGCGCGCCGGTCGATCTGTTGTTTACCGACGTCATCATGCCCGGTGCGATGAACGGACGCGACCTCGCCACCGAGGCCGCGCGGCGGCGCCCCGGCCTGCGCGTGCTGTTCACCTCGGGCTACACCGATGACGCCATCGACCAGGACGGCAAGCTCGAGCAGGGCATCCTGTTCCTGGCAAAACCCTACAGCCGCGCCGAGCTCGCCCGCATGCTGCGGATCGCGCTGCATGAGGGCGAAAGGCAGTTCGCGCAGCAGGAGCCGGCGGAGTAGCCACGATGCCGTAGCCCGGATGGAGCAAAGCGAAATCCGGGGCGGTTTCTCCGCAGTGAGATGGTCCCGGATTTCGCTGCGCTCCATCCGGGCTACGGGTGACTGCTTCGTCACATGACCAATCGTTAATCCGCGCCGCGTCGCTGCGACGCACGCCTTCCCCTTGCGGCTTCAACGGCAAAATCCCTACCTCAGCGCCGTCAGTTGTGGCAGCATGCCGCTCGCCGTGAGGGAACCACGATGAATTATTTCCGCACCGCGCTCCTGCTTGCCGGCCTCACTGCGCTGTTCATGGGCGTCGGCTATCTGATCGGCGGCGGCACCGGCGCCGTGATCGCGCTGGTCGTTGCGGCTGCGACAAATCTGTTCACCTACTGGAATTCCGATCGCATGGTGCTGTCGATGTACGGCGCCCATCAGGTCGACGCGCGTTCGGCGCCGGACCTTTACAATCTCGTCGCCGAGCTCGCGCAGCGCGCCGCTCTGCCGATCCCGCGCGTGTTCGTGATGGACGAGGCGCAGCCGAACGCATTCGCGACCGGCCGCAATCCCGAGAATGCGGCGGTCGCCGTCACCACGGGGTTGATGCAGCAGCTCAGCCGCGAGGAGCTCGCCGGCGTGATCGCGCATGAGCTCGCGCATATCAAGCACCACGACACGCTGACCATGACGATCACGGCGACGATCGCCGGCGCGATCTCGATGCTGGCGCAGTTCGGCATGTTCTTCGGCGGCAACCGCAACAACAACGGTCCCGGCATCGTCGGCTCGATCGCGATGATGATCCTGGCGCCGCTCGGCGCCATGCTGGTGCAGATGGCGATCAGCCGCACCCGCGAATACGCCGCCGACAATCTCGGCGCGCGGATCGTCGGCCAGCCGATGTGGCTGGCGTCCGCGCTCGCG
This sequence comes from uncultured Bradyrhizobium sp., assembly GCF_947648125.1. Taxonomy (GTDB): domain Bacteria; phylum Pseudomonadota; class Alphaproteobacteria; order Rhizobiales; family Xanthobacteraceae; genus Bradyrhizobium. The sequence continues at coordinate 97,170 of NZ_CANSMR010000026.1, forward strand.
AAGATCGAGAACGCCGCGCACCAGCTGCCGAACATGGAAGCCGAGCGTAATCCGGCCACCGCGCACATGTTCATCGTCAACCCGCTGTCGGGGCACGGTGTCGACAATCTGTTCGCCACCCACCCCTCGACCGCGAACCGCATCGCCGCGCTGCAGCAGCTCGCCGCCGAACTCGGCACCCAGACCGCGCCACGGCCGGCCGGCGCCAGCTATCCGCCGCGCAGCCCGTGGGGCGGTGCCTCAGGCCAGCGCGGGCCCTGGGGTTAGGGCGAGGTGAGATTAGGCTGAATAGCAGCCGCATATTTCCTTCGCCTCTCCCGCTTGCGGGGGAGGCCGACGCGCGCAGCGCGGCGGGTGGGGGCTCTCTCCACGATACGACTCGTGGAGAGAGCCCCCACCCCAGCCCTCCCCCGCAAGCGGGAGAGGGAGCGCAC
>NZ_CANSMR010000027.1 GCF_947648125.1 uncultured Bradyrhizobium sp.
CGGCGGTTGCCGAGGTGGTCGATGTCATCGATCTCGCCCTTGCCGTCGCGCAGGTCGACCAGCGTCTTGATGACCGCCAGGATGTCTTCCTTGCGCAGCGTGCGATGGGTGTCGGGCGCATCGAGCTCGAGGCGCATGTTCATCTTGACGCGGCCGACCGCGGAGAGGTCGTAACGCTCGGCATCGAAGAACAGCGACTGGAACATCGCCTGCGCCGAATCCAGCGTCGGCGGCTCGCCCGGACGCATCACGCGGTAGATGTCGAACAGCGCGTCCTCACGCGTCATGTTCTTGTCGGCCGAGAGCGTGTTGCGGATGTAGGCGCCGACATTGACGTGGTCGATGTCGAGCAGCGGCAGGTCCTTGTAGCCCTGCTCGTTGAGCACCTTGAGCGACTTCTCGGTGATCTCCTCGCCGGCTTCGGCGTAGATTTCACCGGTCTTCGGGTTGACGAGATCCTCGGCGAGATAGTTGCCGACGAGCTCCTCGTCCGACATCCGCAGCGCTTTGAGGCCCTTTTCCTGCATCAGGCGCGCGCTGCGCACGGTCAGCTTCTTGCCGGCCTCGAGCACCACCTTGCCGGTGTCGGCGTCGATCAGGTCGTTGATGGTCGAGTAGCCGCGGAAACGGTTGGCGTCGAACGGCACGCGCCATCCGTCCTTGGTCCGCTTGTAGGTGATCTTCTTGTAGAAGGTCGACAGGATCTGCTCGCCGTCGAGACCGAGCGCGTACATCAGCGAGGTCACGGGCAGCTTGCGGCGGCGGTCGATGCGCGCGAACACGATGTCCTTGGCGTCGAACTCGATGTCGAGCCAGGAACCGCGATACGGAATCACGCGCGCGGCAAACAACAGCTTGCCGGACGAATGGGTCTTGCCCTTGTCGTGGTCGAAGAACACGCCGGGCGAACGGTGCATCTGCGAGACGATGACGCGCTCGGTGCCGTTGACGACGAAGGTGCCGTTCATCGTCATGAGCGGGATGTCGCCCATGTAGACGTCCTGCTCCTTGATGTCCTTCACCGACTTGGCGCCGGTTTCCTCATCGATATCGAACACGATGAGGCGCAGCGTCACCTTGAGCGGCGCAGCGAAGGTCATGCCGCGCTGGCGGCACTCGTCGACGTCATACTTCGGCTGTTCGAACTCGTAGCGGACGAATTCGAGCATCGAGGTGCCGGAGAAATCCGAGATCGGGAACACCGAGCGGAACACCGCCTGCAGCCCCTCATCGAGGCGGCCGCCGGCCGGCTCGTCAACCATCAGGAACTGGTCATAGGACGCCTTCTGAACCTCGATGAGGTTCGGCATCTCGGCGACTTCCTTGATGTGACCGAAAAACTTGCGTACGCGTTTGCGACCGGTGAATGTCTGCTGCGCCATCGTGGCCTCTCATTTTCGTCGCCTTTGTGGGGCGAACCTTCCGGGAGCGACTGCCATCGGCCCCGGGTTGAATTTCGAATCGTCCCGAAGGAACGAAGCGCAAAGTCAGGAATTAAATCCCCGGCCCAGCCCCCATCACCTCCAAAACGCAAAACGACGCGCGAGGCACATCACTGCACCCGCTCGTCCAAACGCTCCGCTTTACGGACTGAAAAAGCCCGAAATCTGACTGTCTCCCAACGGCTTCCGCCGGGTGCCCTGCCGCCCCCGCCGCCTACCGTGTTTTTCCGCTGCCAACCCGATATGGGATGGCAATAAAGGAGATTCGAGGGTTAAGTCCACGGATCCCCACACTTTCTTGTGTCCGGCGCGCCACGCGCACGCCGTTTGCAGGCCCGGGAGCGCCCTGCGGCGCTCCCGGATCGCGCATTACTTGAGTTCGACCTTGGCGCCAGCCTTCTCGAGCTGGGCCTTGATCTTGTCGGCTTCGTCCTTGTTGACGCCTTCCTTGACGGGCTTCGGAGCGCCTTCGACGAGGTCCTTGGCTTCCTTCAGGCCCAGGCCGGTGATGGCGCGGACTTCCTTGATGACTTCGATCTTCTTGTCGCCGGCGGCAGCCAGCACGACGGTGAAGTCGGTCTTTTCTTCAGCCGGAGCAGCGGCAGCGCCGCCGGCAGCCGGGCCAGCAACCGCGACGGCGGCAGCGGCGGACACGCCCCACTTTTCTTCGAGGAGCTTGGCGAGTTCGGCGGCTTCGAGCACGGTGAGGCTCGAGAGGTCGTCGACGATTTTCTGCAAGTCAGCCATTGATCTGTTTCCTTAAACGTTTGGTTCGAACCAGGTTTGAGATTAGCGAAGGGGTCAGGCCGCTTCGCTCTTTGAGGCATGAGCCTGAATGACGCGTGCGAGCTTGGCCGCGGGCGCGTTGGACAGCTGAGCAAGCTTGGTCGCCGGCGCCACGAGGAGGCCAACGATCTTGCCGCGCAGTTCGTCGAGCGACGGCAGTGAGGCGAGAGCCTTCACGCTGTCGACATTCAGGACGGTTTTACCCATCGAGCCGCCGAGGATGACGAACTTCTCGTTCGCCTTGGCGAATTCGATGGCAACCTTTGGCGCCGCAACCGGATCGTTCGAAGTAGCGATCACGGTCGGCCCCTTCAGCAGGGAACCGATGGCAGCGACGTCAGTGCCTTCAAGAGCAATTTTGGCGAGACGGTTCTTCGAGACCTTCACCGACGCGCCCGCCTGCTTCATCTGCATGCGCAGCTTCTGCATCTGGGCCACGGTGAGGCCGGAATAATGAGCAACGATCGCAACCGACGTGGTCTTGAAGACCTCGTTGAGTTGTTCGACCGACTCTTTTTTTGCCGCTCGTTCCACAGCAAGCTCTTTCCGGTTGGCGGCCTTTCCGCGAAGGCAGGACCGCCGGGTTGCACCCATCGCCCTACCCTAAACCTGATCCTTGGGGCGCAAAGACCCTTCGGACATGCCGGGCAAGACGACATCTAGAAGCCTGCCCTCCCAAAGCCTTGCGGCCATGGGCTGTCGAGGTTCGAACCAAACCAGTCTCCCAGCCGCGAACAGGCCGCGACATGGAGCACAAAATCCGGTCTTCACCCGTCTATGCAGGCCATGCGATTAAGCCGTTGAAAACACGAAGTTCTCGCGGGCGCCTGCAGTCTTGGACAGGATCGGGCTATCGGCCGGGGCCGAACGCCCTGCTCTCATTCCGTTGGAGGCGACGGGTTTCCTTCCTTTCGAGCATCCTTGCGGGCATGCGGAAAGGAATGATCTCCTATCATCTCAGGTTTTCGGAATGCGAGCACGGACATGCCAGCAAGTGCCAGCACGCCCGGAAGCCGCTATGTAACCGGTCCCGCCCTGCTTGCCAAGAGCAAATTTCAGACCAGTTTCATATTGCGGCCGGGGAACCGGTTCCGAGGCGGAACCGCCGGCCGCTCAGGCGCCCCTCACCTCATATGGCAGCGGCTTGCCGGCGAAGAATGCGCCGAGATTGGCGAGCACGCAATCCTGCATCGCCACGTGCGATTCCAGGGTGTGGCCGCCGATATGCGGCGACAGCACGACGTTCGGCAGCGCCGTCAGTTCGTCCGGCGCGTGCGGCTCCCTGGCGAACACGTCGAGGCCGGCGCCGGCGATCGCGCCGTCGGTCAGTGCCGCGACCAGCGCCTGCTGGTCGATGACGGAGCCGCGCGAGATATTGACGACGATCCCGCTGCTGCCGAGCCGGCGCAGGATATCGGCGTTGACGGCGTGAACCGTGTCCGCGCTGGCGCGCACCGCGACCATCAGCACGCTGCACCAGTCGGCAAGCGCCTCGAGGCTCGGAAAGTGCTGATACGGCACCTCCTGCCGTGACCGGCTGAAATAGCCGACCTCAGTCTCGAACGCGGCAACCCGCGCTGCAATCTTGCGGCCGATCTCGCCGAGACCGTAGACACCGACCTTGCGGCCGCGCATGCCGGCCTGCGGGCGCATCATCGGCGACGGCTTGGCGGCGATCCAGTCGCCGCTGCGGACATAATTGTCGACGACCGGCAGGCGGCGGACCGCCGCCAGCATCAGCGTCACCGCGATGTCGGCAACCGATGCGGCATTGGCGCCGGGGCTGTGGCCGACCGCAATGCCACGCTTGGCGGCGGCAGTGAGATCGATCCCCTCGTATCCAGTGCCGTAGCAGATGATCGCGCCAAGCTTCGGCAGCATGTCCATCGCCTCGCCGCCAAGCGGGGTCCCGCCCGCCGTGATCATCGCGCGGATCTCGCCAAGCTCCGCCGCCGGAAACATCTCGGTCGGCGGCTTGCCCGCGGCATTCAGCAGCTCGTAACGCTCGCCGAAGCGCACCAGTTCGTTTCTGGGAAAGCGCGAATAGACCAGGACCTTATCGGGCATTGTTGTTGTTTCCTGCGAGCGGCTTCACCTGGAGCCTTTTCCGTTCCGGTTGAATCGGAACGAGGCTCTCGAATCTCATCTTGGCGCGCTTTCTTCACGCGAAGCCGGTAGCCACCTCGCGCGAAACGCTCCAGCAAAACAAAGGGCGGAACCGGTTGCCCGATCCCGCCCCTCTTTATCTCGTCACGGCCAGAGACCTCAGCCGAGGATCGTACCCGGCTCGACCTTCACGCCCGGGCCCATGGTGGAGGAAACCGCCACGCGCTGGATGTAGGTGCCCTTGGAACCCGCCGGCTTCGCCTTGGAGACCGCATCCGCGAGCGCCTTGACGTTCTCGACCAGCTTGTCCTCGGAGAACGAGGCCTTGCCGATGCCGGCCTGCACGATGCCGGCCTTCTCGACGCGGAACTCGACCGAGCCGCCCTTGGCGCCCTTCACGGCGTTGGTGACGTCCATGGTCACGGTGCCGATCTTCGGGTTCGGCATCATGCCGCGCGGACCGAGCACCTTACCGAGGCGGCCGACCAGCGGCATCATGTCGGGAGTGGCGATACAACGATCGAAATCGATCGCACCGCCCTGCACCTTCTCGACCAGGTCTTCGGCACCGACGACGTCGGCACCGGCGGCCTTGGCTTCCTCAGCCTTGGCGCCGCGTGCGAACACGCCGACGCGGAGCGTACGGCCGGTTCCGTTCGGCAGGTTGACGACGCCGCGGACCATCTGGTCGGCGTGGCGCGGGTCGACGCCGAGATTGATCGCGATCTCGATCGTCTCGTCGAACTTCGACTTGGCGCGCTCCTTGACCATCTTGATGGCGTCCGCGAGCGGGTAGAGCTTCTCGCGATCGACACCCTCGCGGGCCTTCTTCAAACGCTTTCCGATTGCCATGGCCCGTTACCCCGCAACTTCCAGACCCATCGAACGGGCAGAGCCCTCGACCATCTTCATGGCCGATTCGATGGTGTCGCAATTCAAGTCCTTCATCTTCTTCTCGGCGATCTCGCGCACCTGCGCCTTGGTCACCTTGCCGGCCTTGTCACGGCCCGGCGCCTTCGAGCCGGACTGGATCTTGGCAGCCTGCTTGAGGAAGAACGACATCGGGGGCGTCTTCATCTCGAAGGTGAAGGAACGATCGGCGTAGATCGTGATCACCACCGGGATTGGGGTATTCTTCTCTTCCTTCTGGGTCTGCGCGTTGAACGCCTTGCAGAACTCCATGATGTTGAGACCGCGCTGACCAAGCGCGGGACCGATCGGGGGCGAAGGATTCGCCGCACCGGCCGGGACCTGAAGCTTCAGGTATCCGGTCACTTTCTTTGCCATTTATCACTCCTGTTGTGCCGGACGGTGCCGACGGTTTCAGGTTCCGTGGTTCGGTTGAAGGGGCTGGCGACCGCCTCCTCCCTCCCACGGCCTCTCACTTGACGCGGGGCATATACCCCACGCCGTCCGGTCAGACCACCTTTTCGACCTGACCGAATTCCAGTTCCACGGGGGTCGCGCGGCCGAAGATCGACACCGCGACCTTCACGCGCGAGCGCGCCTCGTCGATTTCTTCCACCACGCCGGAGAACGAGGCGAACGGGCCGTCGGCCACGCGCACGTTCTCGCCGATTTCGAACGACACCGACGCCTTCGGACGCTCCACGCCCTCCTGCACCTGGTGCAGGATCCGCATCGCCTCCGCTTCCGAGATCGGCATCGGCTTGTTTTCCGCGCCGAGGAAGCCGGTCACCTTCGGGGTGTTCTTGATCAGATGGAACGCCTCGTCGGTCAGCTTCATCTTCACCAGCACATAGCCCGGGAAGAACTTGCGCTCGGCGTCGATCTTGCGGCCGCGCCGCACCTCGGTGACCTTCTCGGTCGGAACAAGAATCTGCTCGAACAGCTCTTCCAGCCCGCGCTGCTTAGCCTGCTCGCGGATCGATTCCTGAACCTTCTTCTCGAAGTTCGAATAGGCGTGAACGATGTACCAGCGCTTGTCCATCAATTGAGTTCCCATGCTCATCAGTGGATGCCCAGTATCAGGGTAATCAGATAGCGGATGATCTGATCTGCGGCGAAGAAGAAGATCGAGGCCAGCGCCACCATCACGAACACCATGATGGTGGTGATGGTCGTCTCGCGGCGCGTCGGCCAGGTGACCTTGGCGGTCTCCGAGCGCACTTCCTGCAGGAATTTGAACGGGCTGAAAGCCATCGTGAGATCCGCGTCCGTCTCCGGACGATTTGCAACGTTTAAGGAATCCGAACAGCCGACCTTGCGGACCCAGCCCTCGTTTGGAAGGTTGAGCCGATAAACGAGCTCGAATGTTCGGGGAATTAGGCCGCGCCGGATATCCGCCATCAAAGCGGGCCGGCTGCGAGTGCCGGGTATCTACTGCGAGACCGGCCAAAGGTCAAGGTCGGCGGGGTCGTGCCCCGCCCCGGCCGGGGTCGCGGCAGGCCGGAACGGGGCCTCTCGAATCAAGCACTTAGGCTGATGGTACGAGGTCCATAGCCCGGGCCGTCCACCGCGGAGGCCGGGTGGATCAGCCGGCAAAGCTCTTCTGGACCGCCTGATCCAGCGTGGCGCCACCGACATAGCGCTGGCGCAGCTCGCGCTTTAGCAGCTTGCCGCTCGGGTTCTTCGGCAGGCTGTCAACGAAGATGACTTGTTTCGGCACCTTGAAATGGGCCATCGACGCCGCGCAATGCTTGATCACGGCCTCGGCATCGAGGCTCTCGCCCGCCTTGACCACGACGATCGCGGTCACCGCCTCGATCCAGCGCGGATCGGGCAGCCCGACCACCGCGACCTCCGACACCCCGGGCAGCCGGTAGATCATCTCCTCGACCTCGCGGCTCGCGACATTCTCGCCACCGCTCTTGATCATGTCCTTCACGCGATCGACCACGGTGATGTAGCCGTCGGCATCGACGGTCGCGAGATCGCCGGAATGAAACCAGCCGCCGGCAAACGCCGCCGCCGTCTTGACCGGATCGTTGTAGTAGCCGGACAAGAGATGCGGCGAGCGGTGCACGATCTCCCCGACCTCGCCCACCTTGACGTCGGTCATGTCCGGCCGGACCACCCGCGTCTCGACATTGATCGCCGGCTTGCCGGCCGAGCCCGCCTTCGGCAGCTGGTGCTCCGGCGCTAGCACGGTTGCGAGCGGCGCGATCTCGGTCTGGCCGTAGAAATTCCAGAATTTTACGTCGGGCAGACGCCGCTGCAATTCGAGCAGCACTTCGACCGGCATGATCGAGGCGCCGTAATAGCCTTTGCGCAGGGTCGAGAGATTGGTGCGATCGAACGCGCCCGAGCGCAGCATCGCGATCCAGATCGTCGGCGGCGCGAAGAACGCATTGATCTTGTGGGCCGCGATCAGCGCCAGGACGTTGTCGGGCACCGGCTTGCCGGTAATGAGACTGGTGGCGCCGAGATAGATCGCGGGCCCCAGGAAAACGTCGAGCTGCGCGCAGTGATACAGCGGCAGCGCGTGCAGCACGGTGTCGTCGGTCGCCATGCCGCCGTCGATGATGCAGCTGACGTACTGCCACATCACGGCTTCATGGGTGAGGATCGCGCCCTTCGGCAGCGACTCGGTGCCGCTGGTGTAGATGATCTGCGCGGGATCGCGGCTGTCCACCGATACGTCCGGCGCCGAGGCGTCGCCATGCAGCAGGCTGTCGAAGGTCGTGATGCCGTCGGGCGCGGTGGCCGGATCCTCGCCGGGCAGCCAGATCAGAGTTTCGACCGCCGAGCCCTTGGCGGCGGCCGCGTGCGCGGTCTCCACGAAATCGGGACCGACCGCGAGCAGCTTTGCGCCGGAATTGGCGAGGATGAAATTGATCTCGTCGGGATTGAGCATGAAGTTGATCGGCACCAGGATCGCGCCGATCCGCGCCACCGCGAAGCGCAGCGCGGCGAAGCCATGCGAGTTGCGCGACAGCACCGCGACACGGTCGCCCTTCGCAATGCCAAGCGCGAGCAAGCCGCGCCCGAGCCGATTGCAGATCGCGTCCATCTCCGCGAAGGTCCAGCTCACCTCGCCGCAGATCAGCGCGGTCTTGTCGGGGTAGCGCTTGGCCGACCGACGCAACAAATCGCCGATGCTGTGCTCGCGGGCGCGCTGGATGGTTGCTGCGATGTCTCCGCTCATTTGTCCCTCCCGAATGTGCTTTTTGTCGTTGTCTTGTCTTTGTCGCTCTTGGCCGAGCCGTCGCTATTGCCGGGCGGCGTAGGCGTGTTCCATGTAGGTGTGCTCGACCGAGCGATCGAGCGAGGCGATCTTCTCGAAGCCGCGCCGCCAGTCCTGCAAGTGCCGCCGAGTCCACAGCACGCCGGCCTCCTTGTCGCGCTCTTTGATCGCATCGAGGATGTGGCGGTGCGCCTCGACCAGGCGCGCGCCGCCTTCCGGCACGCCGCCGACGATCATCTCGGTGGTCGGAAAGAACAGCTGCGCGGCAGGCTCGCGGGCGAGCTGCAACACGCGGTTCTGCGAGGCCTTGGCCATCAGCACGTGGAATTCCGCATCGAGCTCGGCGAGATCGGCGGGATTGCCGACCACCGCAGCGCTGCGCTCGAGATTGCGGGCGAGCTCGGCGATGTTGTCATCGGTCGCGCGCTCGACTGCGCCCTCGACGCTCGCGACCTCCAGCGTCATCGAGGTCTCGAACAATTCGCGGAACGTCACCTCGTGCAGGATCAGCGCGCGGGACAGCCGCGTGGCGAGCTTGTTGTAGCGCGGCAGGCAGGCCTGCAGCCGGCGGCTGGAATCGCGGCGGATCAGCCCGCCCTCCTCGAGCACGCGAATGCCTTCGCGCACTGTCGAGCGGTTGACGCCGAACTGCGCGACCAGCTGCTGCTCGGTGCCGATCGGCTCGCCCGGCTTGATCCGGCCGTTGATAATCTCGCGTTCGATCGCGTCCGCGACCTTCTGATAGGCCGGCGCGACGTCGATGCGCCGGAACAGCGGCGTGGTGGCCATCTTCAGCTCCCCGGGGCCTCTGATTGTCGTTTGTCGGACAAAGCATAGGCGAAGCTTTTTGAAGCGTCAAACTGGCCTGTCTTGGCCGGATTGTCGCACCCGGCCGGCCAGAATTGACAGCGGAACCGGGCAAACCTAGCTTTGTCGGACAAACAGATAAGAACATCCCCGGGGAGGTCCATCATCATGAAATCCATCGTCACGAGTCTGTCCGCCGCCGGCCTGATCGCCGCCGCGCTGGCGGGGCCCGCGCTCGCACAACAGACGCCGCTCAAGATCGGCGTGCTGACCGATTTCCAGTCGGTCTATTCGGACATCGGCGGCGCCGGGAATGTCGAAGCCACCAAGATGGCGATCGAAGAGTTCGGCGGCTCGATGTTCGGCAAGCCGATCGAGCTCGTCACCGCCGATCCCCTCAACAAGGCCGACGTCGCCGCCACCATCACCCGCAAATGGTACGAGGCTGAGAATGTCGACATGATCATCGACATGCCGACCTCGGCGACCGCGCTCGCCGGCATGGAGATGTCGAAGCAGTTCGAGAAGATCATGATCGTGACGGATGCGGCGAGCTCCGACATCACCGGCAAGTCCTGCTCGCCCTACACGCTGCACTGGACCTATGACACCTACGCCAACGCCCACACCGTGGGCAGCGCGATCGTGAAGAACGGCGGCGACACCTGGTTCTTCATCACCGCCGACTACGTCTTCGGCCACTCGATCGAGCGCGACACGGGCGACGTGGTCCGTGCCGCCGGCGGCAAGGTGCTCGGCAGCGCCCGGCATCCGCTCAACACGCCGGACTTCTCCTCCTTCCTGCTGCAGGCGCAATCGTCGAAGGCCAAGATCGTCGGCCTCGCCAATGGCGGCGGCGACACCATCAATGCGATCAAGCAGGCCGCCGAATTCGGCATCGTCGCGGGCGGGCAGAATTTGGCTGGTATCGTGATGTTCATCTCTGACATCCACAGCCTCGGCCTGAAGCTCGCCCAGGGCCTGATCATCACTGAGGCCTACTACTGGGATCTCAACGACCGCACCCGCGCCTTCGGCAAGCGCTTCTTCGAGCGCATGAAGCGGATGCCGACCATGAACCAGGCCGCGACCTACAGCGCCCCCCTGCACTACCTCAACGCGGTGAAGGCCGCCGGCACCAAGGAGACCAAGCCGGTGCTGGCGAAGATGCGCGCGACCCCGGTCCGCGACGCCTTCACCGACAACGGCGTGGTGCGCGAGGACGGCCGCATGGTGCACTCGATGTTCCTGTTCGAGGTCAAGAAGCCTGAGGAATCGAAGGCGCCATGGGATTACTACAAGGTGCTCGCCGAGGTGCCCGGCGACCAGGCGTTCCGGCCGCTGAAGGACGGCGGCTGCCCGCTCATCAAGTGAGTGAATGCAATCATGGCCGGGGTCCAGGACCTCGGCCAACACATTCAAATGATTGGTGAAAAGCTGGCAGGAGTGGCAGGGCTCGAACCTGCGACCCCCGGTTTTGGAGACCGGTGCTCTACCAATTGAGCTACACTCCTGCAGGGAACCTGCGTCGCCGCCGGTTCGCGCCGTTTCAAGCACAGGGCATGGCCGGTTTGCAAGGGCGAAGCGGTGAAGCTTCTGTTCATTGCAAAACTTCTGCGCCAGACTTCGGCCATCACTCCACGTCGGCACCTCGCCGCAAGAATCAAGAACCCGGGAGAGACCATGAACGCCCAAACCGCCACCAAGCACGCCGCCAGCCCAACCACCCCGTCCCTCCCCCTCGCCAAACCCGAATCGATCGGACTGTCGAGCGCGCGGCTGCAGGCCCTGTCCGACACCTTCAAGCGCGAGGTCGACAAGGGAACCGCGCCCGGCTTCACGGTGCTGGTGGCGCGGCGCGGCCAGATTGGCTGGTTCGACGCGATCGGGCGGCAAAGCCCGGCGGCCGCTGCGCCGATGACGCATGACACGATCTTCCGCATCTTCTCGATGACCAAGCCGATCGTCTCGGTCGGCATCATGATGCTGCTGGAGGACGGCCACTTCCTGCTCAACGACCCCGTCGCGAAATTCATTCCCGAATTCGCCGAGACCAAGGTCGGCGTCGAGCACAACGGCAAGCTCGAGCTGGTCCCGGTCCAGCGGCAGATGACGATCCAGGACCTGCTGCGCCACACCTCGGGCCTGACGTATGACCACACCGGCAACGGCCCGGTGCAGCAGCTCTACCAGCAGTCGCGGCTGCGCAGCCGCAAGATCACCAATGCCGAGCACGCCACCATGCTCGCCGGCATGCCGCTGGTCTGCCAGCCCGGCGCCGAGTGGAACTACAGCCGCTCCACCGACATCCTCGGCCGCATTATCGAAATCGTCAGCGGCCAGACGCTCGGCGAATTCCTCACTGAGCGCATCCTCTCGCCGCTGCAGATGAACGAGACCGCCTTCCACACGCCGGAAGCCAATGCCGGCCGTCTCGCCGAGGCGTTTGCCAACGATCCCTGGACCAACGAGAAGGTGAAGCTGTTCAACATGCTGGAGAAGCCGGCGATGGAATCCGGCGGCGGCGGACTGGTTTCGACCACGATGGACTATGCGCGGTTCGCGCAGATGCTGCTGGGCGGCGGCGCGCTCGACGGCACCAGGATCATCGGCCGCAAGACGCTCGAATTCATGGCCTCCGATCACCTCGGCGCCGGCGTCAAGGTTCAGGGCACGCTGGTGTCGCCCGGCCACAGCTTCGGCCTCGGCTTCGCCGTGCGCATGCAGCAGGGCATCGCGCCGTTCTCCGGCTCGGTCGGCCAGTACTTCTGGAGCGGCATGGCCGGCACGTTCTTCTGGATCGATCCGCGCGAAGACCTGATCGCGGTCTTCATGATGCAGGGCCCGGGCCAGCGCGAATATACCCGCTCGCTGGTACGCAACGGCGTGTACGCGGCGGTTGAATAAGTCTCGTGCCCCGGATGCAACGCAGCGCGCGAGCGGTGCGTTGCTGAGCCGGGGCCTACCTCGATCCAACCGTGCACGTCCTCGTGGGTCCCGGCGCTGCGGAGCGGCACTTCGCGCCGCACCGCGTCCGGGACGCGAGATCGGCGTCAGCTGATCGTCGCGCCGCCGTCGATCACGATAGTCTGGCCGGTCATGAAGTCGCCGGCGCGCGAGCCCATCATCACGGCGGCACCTGCGATCTCGTCGGGCACGCCGATCCGCAGCAGCGGCGAGCGCGCGGTCGAGGCCTTCAGATTGTCCGGATTGTCCCACAGCGCCTTGGCGAAGTCGGTCTTGATCAGGCCGGGCGCGATGCAGTTCACGCGGATATTGTGCTTGCCGTATTCGCAGGCGAGGTTGCGCGCGAGCTGCATGTCGGCCGCCTTCGAGATCGCGTAGGCGCCGAGGATGGTCGAGCCCTTGAGGCCGCCGATCGAGGACACGATGATGATCGAACCGTCCTTGCGCTCAATCATCTGCGGCACCACCATCGAGATCAGCCAGTTGTTGGCGACGATGTTGTTGTCGAGGATCTTGCGGAACTGATCGTCGGAAATGCCGGCGAGCGGGCCGTAATACGGGTTCGACGCCGCGTTGCAGACCAGCACGTCGATCTTGCCGAAGGCGCGGTTGCTCTCGTCGACCAGGTTTTGCAGGTTTTCCTTCGACGAGATGTTGGCCGCGATCGCAACCGCGGTGCCCTTGCCGTAGCTGTCGTTGATCTCCGTCGCCACCTCCTCGCAGACGTCGGCCTTGCGCGAGGAGATCACGACCTTGGCGCCGTGCTCGGCCATGCGCTCGGCGATCGCCCGTCCAATGCCGCGCGTCGAACCGGTGATGACGGCGACTTTTCCCTTCATGTCGAACAAGGTCATGTTTCTCTCCCTGATGTAAGGCGTTTGAATTCTGCGTTGAGCTTAGGCAGCGTTGTCGTGTTGCGATAGCAGCAATCACGCAAGCTTGCTCGCCGGCCGGACTTCGGGTCCGGACGGCTGATGCATCGCGGCGTGGCGCGGATCGGCGATCCAGGGCTGTTGGTTCACCATCGGCAACCGCCAGGTCGACAGGCCGATGCCTGCGATGTGATCGAGCCGCGTCACCGAGACATTGTCGATGTCAAAGGACAGGCCCCGGTCGGGCTGGCCGCCGAGCGCGAGACCGACTGCGGCCCGGATCACGCCGCCATGGCCAACCGCGATGATATTCTTGCCCGGCTCCGCCGCCGTGATCCGCACGATCGTGCGGCAGACCCGCGTGTAGAGATCCATGAAGCTCTCGCCGCCGGGCGCCGGCTCGTTGACGTCGGCAAACCAGCTTCTGCCGGGGGGCTGGCTCGCGAGCAGTGCTGCGCGGTTCATGCCCTGCCACTGGCCGAGATGCTGCTCGGCGAAGTCGCGCTCCTGCGTCATGTTGGCGGGCTTCGGAAAACCTGCGGCCCAGATCGCTTCCGCGGTCTTGTGCGTGCGCTTCAGATTGCTCGAATACCAGACCGCATCGCGCGGCAGCATTTTCGCGACGGCCTCGAACACTTCGACGTCGCCGGTGTCGCAGTCGATATCTTCTTGACCGTAGATGTTGCCACCGTCGCTGCGCACCGGCGCGTGGCGAACCCACCACCACCGCGTCACCGTCACGTTAGGCTTGTCTGGATTGGACATCGGATGAGCCCTTCAATAGTGTCCCCCGTCGCTGTACGTCACGCCGCACATCGTCTCAAGTGCTTCGGACGTTTGAAATTTTGTTTGAATTCCGTCGCGCGGCAGACGCGCCATGGACCATGTGAACAGGGAGAAAAACCATGGGCCGCCTCGAAGGCAAATCCGTCATCATCACCGGCGCTGGAAGCGGCATCGGCCGCGCCGCCTCGCTGCTGTTCACCAGGGAAGGCGCTAAGCTGATCGCGGTCGATCGCACCGAGGGTGTGAACGAGACCGCCAAGCTGGTGCGCGATGCCGGCGGCACCGTCGAAGCCGTCACCGCCGATGCCGGCTCGGAGAGCGACGTGAAGGCCTTCATCGACAAGGCGCTGTCGAAGTACGGCAAGCTCGATGCGATCTGGGCCAATGCCGGCGTCAGCGGCGGCCTCGTTCCGCTCGCCGACCAGACCGTCGAACATTGGCAGGAGGTGCTGCGCGTCAACCTGATCGGCCCGTTCCTCGCCATCAAGCATTCGATCCCGCACATGACCAAGCAGGGTTCCGGCTCGATCGTCTGCACCGCCTCCGTTGCAGGCCTGAAGTCCGGCGCCAGCGGACATCCCTACGCCGCGAGCAAGGCCGGCGTCATCAGCCTGGTGCAGACCACCGCCTACTCGCTCTCCGGCACCGGCGTGCGCATCAACGCGGTCTGCCCGGGCCTGATCGAGACCGGCATGACCAAGCCGGTGTTCGATCGCGCCAAGGAGCGCGGCACCCAGGACAAGATCGGCCAGCTCAATCCGCTGAAACGCCCCGGCCAGCCGCACGAACTCGCCGCGATGGGATTGTTCCTGGCAAGCGACGAGGCGTCCTACGTCAACGGCCAGGCCATCCCGGTCGACGGCGGCCTCACCGCGTCGATGCCGTATACGGGCAAGCCGATTTAGCAACGGCATTCTCCGTTCGCGGCGCAAGCCCGAATGGCGCGATAACGACGCCACATCCACCACTGTCGTCCCTGCGAAAGCAGGGACCCATACGCCGCAGCCGATGTTGTGAGGGGGACTCGTCGTTCCAGCAACGTGCAACAATGACCATTCGTGGTTATGGGTCCCGGCCTGCGCCGGGACGACAGCGAGTGTGTTGTACTATCGGCGCTAATATCGTCGTCCTGGCGAAAGCCAGGAGCCCATAACCACCAAATTTGATTGTAAACGAGATCGCGGCCCCAGCGTCGCATAACAATTGCCATTTGGGGTAATGGGTCCTGGCTTTCGCCAGGACGACATCGAACATCCGACGTGCAGGATTGACGGGTTTCGCTGAGTTGCCCGTCGTATCGAATGGGCAACACCGATCAGCGCAACGGTGCGCGCCCTACCCCGGCAACAAGCTCCGCTCCCGTGCCGGCGAATAATCCACCTGTGCCAGCAACCGATCCTCGATCTGCCCGACCATCAGGCCGTGCTCGGCATGGGTGACCCGCTTGATCTCGCTCCATTCGGAATCGGCCATGAAGGCCGCCCATTGCGCGATCTTGGTCGCCTCGTCGGGCCATTCGAGCAAATACACGAACTCGATGCGGTCACCGATTTTCGTTTCCCACATGCTCGCGAATTTGAAGCCGTAGCGTCCCGTCATGATCCGCGCCGCGTGATCGCGGAACCGGGTGTGGAACGCGGCCTTGTTCTTCTCGAAAATCTCGTAGATGCGCAGCTGCTGGATCATGGCCATCTCCCCGTCGTTACATGGGGCGACGGACGTGGACCGGCAATAACGTCCGGTAGCGGTCCGAATATTGCTTGGCCCCGGCAGGCAAACCAACTGTTATACTTTACTGGCAGGATCGCCGGCACATCAGCAATTCCCTGCACAATCCCTCGCACCCGAACAGGCCATGCAAAATCAACGCCCCGACCGCATCCGCAAGCTCTTGGCCGACCTCGTCGCGTTCGACACCGTCAGCGACCGCAGCAACCTGCCGCTGATCGATTACATCGAGCGCTACCTCGGCTCGCTTGGCGTCAGCGGACAGCGCATCGTCGACGACACCGGGCAGAAGTCCTCGTTGTGGGTCACGGTCGGCCCCGAGGACAAGCCCGGGCTGGTGCTGTCGGGGCATACCGATGTCGTGCCGGTCGCGGGACAGGACTGGAGCCACAACCCGTTCGAGCTCGTCGAGCGTGACGGGCGGCTGTACGGCCGCGGCACCACCGACATGAAAGGCTTCGTCGCGGTTTGTCTCGCGATGGTCCCGGAAATGCTCGCGGCCGATCTGAAGACGCCGATCAACCTTGCAATCTCCTATGACGAGGAAATCGGTTGCGTCGGCGTGCGCCCGATGCTGCGCGAGGTCGCACGCAAGCCGATCAGGCCACTCGGCTGTTTCGTCGGCGAGCCGACCCGGATGCAGGTGATCATCGGCCACAAGGGCAAGCACGGCGTGCGCGCCACGTTCCGCGGGCTCGCCCGCCACTCCTCGATCGCGCCCGACGGCGTCAACGCCATCGAATATGCGGCCGACCTGATCACGGAGATCCGCCGCCGCGCCACGTTGCTGGCCGCGGCTGCCGAGCGAGACAGCCTCTACGACGTCCCGCACTCGACCCTGCTCACCAGCATCGTGCATGGCGGCGCCGCGCTGAACATCGTGCCCGACAGTTGCGTGGTGGAATTCGAATGCCGTGGCATCGGCATCACCGAGTCCCGGAAGGTGACGGACGCAATCATCGCCTGGGCCAAGGCCGAGATCGAGCCTGACATGCGCAAGCGGCATCCGGAGTGCGGCATCGATTTCGAGGAGATCCTCGATTATCCTGCGCTCGACACCCAGGCAGACGCCGCCATCGTCACGCTCGCCAAGCAGCTCGCCGGCCGCAATGACCACGCCAAGGTCGCATTCGGCACCGAGGCCGGCCTATTCGTCAGCATGGCGGATGTGCCATCCGTGGTGGTCGGCCCTGGCTCGATCGCACAGGCGCATACGCCGGATGAGTTCGTCGAGATGTCGCAGCTCGAAGCTTGCGGCGATTTCGTCGCGCGGCTGATCGCGCATTGCGCGAAATGATGCGCTTATCCGCAACGTGGCATCAGTGGTCGAATCGGGAGATCATTCGTGAGCAAGGTCAAGACTCCCCAGGAAAAGAAGCGCCAAAGCTACCAACACGATCGACGTAACGTCTACGGCGAAAATCAGAAGAGCAGTCGCAAGAACATTCCGCGCAGCAAGCAGCTCTCGCATCAGGAAGAGCGCCGCTCGGTACGACAGGTTCTGATTGCCGCACAGGGGAGTGTTGCTGACCAGGTCGCCGACGAGGCGCAATCGCAGGCTCTCAGCAAAGGTCGAACGAAGAAGCTGAAGGCATTTCGTAAGTCACCTGATCGCCCGCTGCGCGAAGTCGTCAAGCGACGGCTGCGCAGGCGGTCAAGCGAAAATAACTGACGGAGAGTCGTGTACGGCCAGGTTAGCGAAGCGTAACGAGGTCTATGAGCATGTCGAGCGAGAAGGACCCTCAGCAAGGCGGCGTATCGGAAACCCTCCGCGTGGCTTTCCAGGCGCTGATCATCGCGCTGGTGATCCGGACCTTCCTGTTCCAGTCCTTCAACATTCCGTCCGAATCGATGGAATCGACGCTGCTGGTCGGCGATTACCTGTTTCTCTCGAAATACAGCTACGGATACACCCACTACTCCCTGCCGTTCTCGCCGCCGCTGTTCTCGGGCCGCATCTTCGGCTCTGAACCCAAACCCGGTGACGTCGTGGTGTTCCGGCTGCCGAGCGACGACTCGGTTGACTTCATCAAGCGCGTGATCGGCCTGCCGGGCGATCGCATTCAAATGATCGACGGGCAGTTGTACATCAACGGCACCGCGGTCAAGCGCGAGCGGGTCGATGATTATGTCGATCGTGACGAGGGGCCGCGCCCGGTCCGCGTCAAGCGCTGGCGCGAGACCCTGCCGAACGGGGTCAGCTACGACACGCTCGATCGCATCGAGCGGTCCGAATACGACAACACACAGGTCTACGTGGTGCCGCCGGGGCATTTCTTCGCGATGGGCGACAACCGCGACAACTCGGCCGACAGCCGCGTGCCGCCGGCGCGCGGCGGGGTCGGTTACGTGCCGTTCGAGAACCTCATCGGGCAAGCCGAGGTGATCTTCTTCTCGATCGGCAATGAAGCGCCGGCATGGCAAGTGTGGCGCTGGCCGTCCTCGGTGCGCTGGAACCGGCTGTTCACCGGCATTCACTGATGAGCGAGTCGGCCACCGGAAGATCGAACATGGCAACTGCGACGCGGATCAAGACGTAGCCCGTAAGAGCGAAGCGATATGCGCGAAAGGCAATCCGCCATTGCAACTGCGCTGAACAGACGGCGGATTAGGCTTCGTTGATCAGCTCTGTGCGCTATTCCGGATACCCCAGGATCGTCTTTAGCAATTTGGGAAAGCGCGCATTGATATCGGCTTCGCGCACCACATTGCGATGCTCGACGCCCTTTTTCGAGGTTTGAATCAAGCCGGCTTCTCGCAGGACGCGGAAGTGGTTCGACAGCGTCGACTTGGCCATGCCAGGGCACGGCGCCGCTGCCGTGCACGACATGCAATCGCCCTGCTCGAGCAGGCCCCTGACAATCTTCAACCGCATCGGGTCCGCGAGTGCTGCCAGCACTCCGGCCAATGTGATGTCCTCACGCGACGGGTGAACGAACTGCACCATCACGAAATATATAGCGCTGCCCTTGAACAGCTTCAATAGTTCACTATTACTGAACTATTGAACAATTTGCGCATCCGCGCGGGCAATGGAGAACAAACAAGATGAGCAAAAGACTCGAGGGCAAAGTGGCGCTGGTAACCGGCGCGTCAAAGGGGATCGGCGCCGAGATCGCGATCCGCCTCGCCGCGGAGGGTGCCGCGGTTGGCGTCAACTACAGCGCCAGCAAACAGGCAGCCGAGCGTGTTGTGGATGCGATCACCGGCAAGGGCGGCAAAGCCGTCGCCGTCCACGGCAATCTCACTGACGCCGGCCACGTGAAGTCGGTGGTGGCCGAGACCGTCAAGGCGTTTGGTCCGATCGATATCCTGGTCAACAATGCCGGCATCTACGAGTTCGCGCCGCTGGATGGCATCACTGCCGAGCACTTCCATAAGCATTTCGATCTCAATGTGCTGGGCCTGCTGCTGGTTTCGCAGGAAGCCGCGCGGCACTTCAATACGGCAGGCGGCAGCATCATCAATATCAGCTCCGGCGTATCGACGATCGCGCCGCCGAACACCGCCGTCTATACCGCGACCAAAGCCTCGGTGGACGCGATCTCCTCGGTGCTGTCAAAGGAACTGGCGCCGCGCAAGATCCGCGTCAACACCGTCAACCCCGGCATGATCGCTACCGAAGGTGTCGTTTCCGCCGGCCTTTCCGAGGGTGACATGCGCAAGTGGATCGAGTCCGTCACGCCGCTGGCGCGGATCGGCAAGGTCGAGGAGATCGCGGCGGCCGTGGCCTTCTTCGCCTCGAACGATGCCTCCTACGTCACCGGCGAAACGTTGCACGTGACGGGCGGTCTTCGCTGAGGCGGTTGTTTTCGCCATGCCCGGGTATCCGGCGGTGAACTTGCGACAGGTCGCAGGGCGGATCGCGCGACGCGAATCCACCCTGCGCGCCTTGCCAATTGGGTAGCGCCCACGAGCGAAGCGACATGCGGGTATCGCTTCCGCCTTCGCCCTTCGAGCAACGGCGGACAAGTCGCTCACCCGCGCTACGGCCTACGTTCTTTCGTACCAACCGTTCAGCATCAGCGCGAGCACCGGAGCAGCGCCCCGCTCCATCCGCCGATAGTTCACAAATGCGCAGCACTCGATCAACGTTTCATACTGCTCGGGGCAACGCCGCCGAAAATCAGGGGCGTCGTCAATGCAGAGGGTGAGAATCTCTCCCTCCGCGACCGATACACCCGTCATTCCGCTTGCCGGATCATCGACATATGTTATGCAGTCGATCCACGCGTTCATGTTGCGGCCGTAGAACTCCGCAAGGCCAAGCGTCGACTGGAAGACGGTGTGAAAGCTGTCCCAATCCTTGATCTGGTCGGCTGGAACTTTGATGATCATGGGTGTCATCGTATCCGATTGCAGCCCCGCCGGACCAGCGTCCTCACAAACCGTCCGGCGGCAGGCCTGGCCCCGTCGCGGCCGGACGGAGTTTGTCGCGCATGCGCTCGCGGTAGAAGGCATAGAGGCCGGAGGCGACGATGATCGCAGCGCCCGCGAGCATCGCGCCATCGGGCTTGTGGCCGAAGGCGAGATAGCCCGTCAGCATCGCCCACGGCAATGCCGTATAGCGGAACGGCGCCACCGCCGAGATGTCGCCGGTGCGCAGCGACACGATGATGCATTGATAGCCGATCAGGATCAGCATCGCGGCCAACACCAGCA
Organism: uncultured Bradyrhizobium sp.; assembly: GCF_947648125.1. Taxonomy (GTDB): domain Bacteria; phylum Pseudomonadota; class Alphaproteobacteria; order Rhizobiales; family Xanthobacteraceae; genus Bradyrhizobium. The sequence goes on from NZ_CANSMR010000027.1 coordinate 20,304, forward strand.
GGCCGAGGGCGTGGCCCGACGGCGGCCGCCAGCCGCCAAGCGGGACAAGAACCGCAGCGCCTGCCGTCGTCACCGTCACGGTGGTGAGCAGCGTGATGAACACGGTCGGCAAGTGCTTCGGGATGCGGCGGGTGGCGAGATCGCGCACCGCGCAGAAGCCGACTGAGGCCAGCGCCAGAAGCGAAGCCTGGCTGAAGCCTTCGGCGCCGGGCCGGACGATGACCAGCACACCGATGAAGCCGGCGGCGATAGCGAGCCAGCGCCGCCAGCCGACCGGCTCGCCGAACACCAGCGCCGCACCCAGCGTGATCACGAGCGGCAGCGCCTGGAAGATCGCCGACGCATTGGCGAGCGGGATCTGCGCGATCGCCGACAGATAGGTCAGCGTGCCGCCGATCTCGCCAAGGACGCGCAATCCGACCGGCCAGATCAGCAGCGCACCAAAACTGCGCAGCGCGTCGCGGTACCAGGCGAGCGCTGCGACCAGCACCATCGCGACCAGGCCGCGGACCAGCAGGATCTCGCCGATGTTGAGTTCCGCCGACACCGCCTTGGTGATGGTGTCGTTGGCCGTGAAGCTGGCCATGGCGGCCGCCATGAACAGGCTGCCGCGAAGATTCGGGGAAAGGGGCAAAGTGAAAGTGTCCGATCAGGACCAGGGCGGGCGTTGACCGGACTGACTTGCCAAAGCGGCGCAGCGAACTCAAGTCACAGATGGCTACAATGCGGAAACATGCCGCAGCTCGCAGCAGCGGCGCGAGCCCTGAGGGATCGCGCCGCGTATTCGGATCAGGTTGCGCCGGCCTTCTGCGCGTATTCCCATGACGCCTGCGACAGCGGCACGGTGCGCTTGGCCGACTCGAGGGCCTTGGCATTCGCGGCGGTGCCGTCGCGAACGCGGCCCGCAATGCCCTGCGTGATGCCGGCGAGACGGAACAGATTGTAGGAGAAGTACCAGTTCAGATCCGGCACAGCCATGCCGGTGACGTCGCAGTAGATCTGCGCGGCCTCGTCCTGGCTCGGAATGTTCAGCGCCTTGAGGTCGGCATTGGCGAGGCCAGGCATGGTCCACTGCATCAACAGATAGGTGAAGTCGGCCATGGGATCGCCGAGCGTCGACAATTCCCAATCGAGCACCGCCTGCACCCGCGGTTCGGTGGCGTGGAAGATCATGTTGTCGAGGCGATAGTCGCCATGCACGACCGAGACGCGCTTCTGCTCCGGCACCGTCTTCGGCAGCCACTCCGCGAGCTTCTCGAACTCGGGAATGTGCTGCGTCTCGGACGCACGGTACTGCTTGGTCCAGCGGTCGACCTGGCGCGCAAAATAATTGCCGGGCTTGCCGAAATCGACGAGGCCGATCTTTTCGGGATCGAGCATGTGCAGCTTCGCCAGCGTCTCGATCTTGCTGGTGAAGATCTTGTGGCGCGCGTCGGGCTCCTGGCTCGGCAGCGTCGGATCCCAGAACACCCGCCCCTCCTCCATCGACATGATGTAGAAGGCCGAGCCGATCACCGCATCGTCGGTGCACAGCGCATAGGCCTTGGCGACCGGGAAATTCTGCTTGCCGAGCGCCGCGATGACGCGGAACTCGCGATCCACCGCATGGGCCGACGGCAACAATTTACCGAACGGACGGCGGCGCATCACGTAATTGCGGCCGGGGGTTTCGAGCTTGTAGGTCGGGTTGGACTGGCCACCCTTGAACTGCAGGACCTTGAGCGGGCCCTGATAGCCCTCGACGTGTTCCTGCATCCAGGCCGCGAGGTTCGCCTCGTTGATGCGATGGCGCTCCTCGACTTCCCTTGTGCCGGAAAATTCTTCGTCTTTCCTGACGCCGTCCACCACGATGACGCTCCCTCAATTCAGTTTTTGGGGAGCGCCGTCGGACGCTCCTTCAATCAGGCTGGCACGCCAGCCTGATTTCTCTTTTTCATTCTGAGCACGATGTCAGCGCGAACGCCATGCGTTCCGCATCATGCTCAGTGCGACGTGTTTGCATACTTCCGAAGTTCAAGTCTGGCAATGGCGCGATTGTGCACCTCGTCCGGACCATCCGCCAGCCGCAGCGTGCGGATGTGGGCATAGTCCTTGGCAAGCCCGGCTTCGTCGGAGACGCCGGCGCCGCCGTAAGCCTGGATCGCCTGGTCGATGATCTTCAGCGCCATGTTCGGAGCTGCGACCTTGATCATCGCGATCTCGGCCTGCGCGGTCTTGTTGCCGACCTTGTCCATCATGTCGGCGGCCTTGAGGCATAAGAGGCGGGTCATCTCGATGTCGGTGCGGGCCTCGCCGATGCGCTGCTCCCAGACCGATTGCTCGATGATCTTCTTGCCGAACGCGGTGCGCGAGGCGAGCCGCCTCACCATCTTCTCCAGCGACTCCTCGGCCTTGCCGATGGTGCGCATGCAGTGATGGATGCGGCCCGGGCCGAGCCGACCCTGCGCGATCTCGAACCCGCGGCCTTCGCCGAGCAGGATGTTTTCCTTCGGCACGCGGACGTTTTCGAGCAGCACCTGGGCGTGGCCGTGCGGCGCGTCGTCGAAGCCGAACACCGGCAGCATCTTCTCGACCTTGATGCCGGGCGTGTCGAGCGGCACCAGGATCTGCGACTGCTGCTGATGCTTGGCGGCGTTGAAATCGGTCTTGCCCATCAGGATCGCGACCTTGCAGCGCGGATCGCCGACGCCCGACGACCACCATTTGCGGCCGTTGATGACGTAGTGATCGCCGTCCTTCTCGATGCGGGTCTCGATGTTGGTGGCGTCAGAGGAAGCAACCGCCGGCTCGGTCATCAGGAAGGCGGAGCGGATCTCGCCGTCCATCAGCGGGCGCAACCATTTGCGCTTCTGCTCCTTGGTGCCGTAGCGGATGAACACTTCCATGTTGCCGGTATCGGGGGCGGAGCAGTTGAACACTTCCGAGGCCCAGGAGATGCGGCCCATCTCTTCCGACAGCAGCGCGTATTCGAGGTTGCTCAATCCCGCGCCGTGGAATTCGTCATCCTCATGCGAGGACGGCGGCATGAACATGTTCCAGAGGCCTTCGGCCTTCGCCTTCTTCTTCAGATCCTCGAGGATCGGGATCACCTTCCAGCGCGGGCCTTCGGCGTCCTGCTTGTCGTAGACCGGCACGGCGGGACGGACATGCGTTTTCATGAAAGCCTGAACGCGCTCAAGCCATTCCTTCTGCCTGGCCGACATCGTGAAATCCATGGGACGCTCCTCGTTTCCTAGACTTGGGCCGCGGACCTGGGCCGTGAACTCGGGTCTTGGCCGTTTGGGCAACATTGTTGACCCCGCCTCCGCGGCCCGCAAGGGCGTTCGCGAAAACGGCGGCGGTGGTGTGCCAGAACGCTGCCCCGCGATCAGCGGATTGACATTTCCGGCTCTTCAAACGATAGTTTCATACAAATGTTTGAAATGCAACTCCCCGTCGTCTTCGTCATTCCCCGGCGCACCGCGGAATAACGGAAAGGCTCTCAGCCATGGCCAGCGACCAGACCCGATCCGCCATTCTCGCCGCCGCCGAGCGGCTCTATGCCGACCGCGGCTTCGGCGACGTCACGCTGCGCGACATCGTCGCGGAAGCGAACGTCAACCTCGCGGCGGTGAACTATCATTTCGGCTCCAAGGACGAATTGATCGCGGAGCTGTTCGTCACCCGCAGCATCCAGACCAACCGCGAACGTCTCAATGAATTGAAGGCGGCGGAGGAAAATGGCGGCGGTCGCGCCTCGATCGAGGACATCATGCGCGCCCTCGTCGGCCCCACTTTGCGCGGCTGCCTCGGGCCCGATCGCGAGGGCTCGACCGCGGCGCGCTTCATGATCCGCGCCTCGATCGAATCGGTGCCGCCGATCCGCCGCATCAAGAACCGCGAGGTCGATCATTTGCGCAAATTCGCCGCGGCAATGCGCCGCGCGATGCCGGGCCGTGACGACACCGAACTGTATTGGGGCCTGCACTTCGCGCTGGCGATGGCGCATCACACCATCCGCGAGAAGGAACGCCTGCTGCGGCTGTCGGAAGGCAAATGCGATCTCGACGACGTCCGCGCCATCATCGATCGCGTGGTCACGGTCTCGGTGATGGCGCTGACGATGGGCGATGTGCCGAGCAAGCCGGCGCTGCGGCCGGTCGTGGTGCACGGCCGGCTGACGCGGCAGGATCTGTAAGACTTTCCGCCCTACACCATCGCGATGCAATCGATCTCGATGTCGAACGGCCCGGTCCATTCCGGGATGCAGACGAAGATCCGCGCCGGCAGATCATCCGCGAAATATCTCCGGTAGATCGCGTTGAAGGTCGCGAAGTGTTTTGCCGAAGTGCAGAAGATATTGCACTTCATCACGTTGTCGAACGACGCGCCGGCCGCCTCGAGACACTGCTTGAGCTGCTCCATCACCAGCTCGCTCTGCCGCTCGATCGAGGCGCCTGCGGCGATCTCGCCGGTTGCCGGATCGAACGGCGGCAGGCCGGAGACGAAGACCATGTTGCCGGCGCGGGTGACCGCCGACGCCGGCGCCTTCCAGCGCTCCAGCCAACTTGAGATCGGTTCGACGCGAACCACTTCCCGTTTCATGATTGGCACCTTCGATAAGGGATCGATGGCGCCAATCTAGCAGGCCCGTGTCAATGATGCTTCGATGCAGATCGAAGTGTATCAGGCGCGACGCCGCTGTCGAACCGTCATCCTGAGGAGGCCGCACAGCGGCCGTCTCGAAGGATCGACGGCCACCAACCGGGCCGTGCATCCTTCGAGACGCGGCCAAGAGGCCGCTCCTCCGGATGACGGAACGGTGGACCGAAGCCGCGCGGGCCTACAGAATCCCCTGCGCCTTCAATCCTTCGACCTTGGCGTCGTCATAGCCGATGGTCGCCAGCACGTCCTTGGTGTCGGCCCCGAGCAGCGGCGGGGCGCGGTAGTCGGTGATCGGCGTGCCCGAGAAGGTCAGCGCGTTGCGGATCAGCGACAGGTTCGGCTCGAAGGGGTGATCGACCTTCACCCGCATGCCGCGCGACTGCACATGCGGATCGCTGAACACCTGCTCGAAATTGTTGATCGGGCCCGACGGCACGCCTGCCTCCTCGAGCTTCTCCAGCCAGTAGGCCACCGGATGTTTCAGGAACAGGCCGGCGAAGATCGCCATGATCTCCTTGCCGTGCACGACGCGGTCGTTGTTCTTGACGAAGCGCTTGTCGCTCGCGAGCTCGGGTTCGCCGAGCACGGCACAGGTGCGCTGGAACTGGCCATCATTGCCGACCACCAGCATCAATTCGCCGTCGGTGCAGCGGAACACGCCGGCCGGCATGCCGCCATTGCCCCAGGTGCCGCGGCGCGGCGGCATGTTGCCGTTGACGAGGTAGATCTGCAGCCAGTGCGACAGCGAGGCGATCACCGTGTCGAACAGGCAGACGTCGACATGCTGCCCTTCGCCGTTGTTGGCGTCGCGATGGTAGAGCGCCGACAGAATACCGATCGAGGTGTTCATGCCGGTCATGTAGTCGACGATCGAGGGGCCGACCTTCATCGGGCCGGCGCCGGGCTCGCCATCGATATGGCCGGTGACGCTCATCAGGCCGCCCATCGCCTGCAGGATCGCATCATAGCCGGCGCGCGTGGCGTAGGGGCCGGTCTGGCCGAAGCCGGTCACCGAACAGTAGATGATGCCGGGGTTGAGCTGCTTGATGGTGTCGTAGTCGAGGCCGTAGCGCTTGAGGTCGCCGACCTTGTAATTCTCCATCATCACGTCGACCGACTTGGCGAGTTCGCGGATGATCGCCTGCCCTTCGGGCTTGGCGATATTGACGGTGACGGACTTCTTGTTGCGGTTGGCGCAGAGGTAGAACGAGTTGTTGTTATTCGCCTTGCCTTCGGGATCGGCGAGATAGGGTGGGCCAAAGGCGCGGGCGTCGTCGCCGCCGCCGGGCCGCTCGATCTTGATCACCTCGGCGCCGAGATCCGCCAGCATCTGGGCCGACAGCGGGCCCGCGAGCACCCGCGTCAGGTCGAGAATCTTGATGCCCGAAAGTGGCAGAGCCGACATGAACGTTCCTCCGAAATCTTGCTAAATCTTGATTATCCGGCGCCGGACCGTGTCCTGCCCTGTCTTGGGCGCGCCAGAGCTTGCCGATACACCATTTTGCTGCCGCGAGCACTGCATTGTCGGCATGAAGCCATCCCCGTGTGGCGCAGCGGCGGGGGTCGTTTGGGAACCGGGCGCGAGGATCGGGCCGATTGCCGCCACGCGAAATTGTGAAGCTGGCCGACACCGATTTGCCGCAGCGTCTGCGGTATTTTACCGCGACGAGGAGGACATCATGCGGACATTCACGACGGCCGGGCTGCTGCTGACGCTGGTTGCGGCCGCGATGCCGCCGGCGGATGCGCGTGGCGGCCATGGCCATGGCGGCGGCTTGCACGGCATGCATGCCGGCGGCGCCAGTCGCGGCGGCGGATTCGCCGCCGACAAGCGCCACGCCGACGACCCCTACACCAAGGCGGCCTCCGAGGAAGAGGACCGCCTGCTCAACAACAAGCTGAAGAGCATCTGCCGCGGCTGCTAGGCCTCGTCCTCACAGATCGGGCCTGGGTCACAGCCCCTGGGGCGCCGGTTTGTCCAACTGCAGTGCAATCGCGAATGTCGCCTGAGGTCGCGGAAGGCCAACGAGTGACGTCACCCGGGCGTCGCCTGCCGCCTATTGTGGCCTATTTGATCCGGTGATTGTCGAGTGAAAGTCCCCCTGCCGATCGCGTAGCGTCTTGTCTTCGTTGAGCGGCCGCTTCGCGCTCGGGGTAACCAAGCCAGCCTTCGCACGCAACGCCTCGTCGTCCGGGATGACGCGAGTCATTCTGGAAAAGGCATGTGCCGGAAACACCGCAAGCAAGGCGAAGCCGAACGCGAGATGAATCCATTTTGCAGCCGCTTGCGTCTCTTCTCCGCCGTAATACAGCATGAGCGCGGTGACGCTCAGAACGGCCATGGCCGCGGTCGCCATGACACCCGTGATCGTGTTGCGCCCGCTCCGCCATCCCGCCCGGACGTGAAGCGGCAGCAGCGAGCCGACGGCGACGAGCAGAGCGTAGGCCGAGACACCATGCAGCGATAGCAACAGATGCGTCGTATCGCCGAGCTCGTCCGCGACGACGTCGTGCAGAACAAACCAGAGCAGACCCGACAGCCCCACCACCGCGACAGTCGCGAACACAGCTGTCTTCTGCCGGACCCCAAGACGCATCTCTCAGGCCACCTTCTCCGTGTTCGCGGCGGCGGACGTGATAAACGCCTGCACGCCGAACCGCGCAAAGTAGCCAACGTCCGCCCGCCCGATCTGCACCAGGACCTTCGTAAGCGCGTCGGCCAACAGGCAGGTCGGAGCAATGACCGAATAAGCCGAGTCTGGAGGCTGAATTGAACGGAGCGTTCCTTCCGCCGCCCCCTTGCACACGGTCAGGACGGCCGCGGAGGTCGCAATCGCCGCGTTGCGCAGGAGCCCTGCCTGTACGATCTGGCGATCTTCACCGGGACAGCGGATGTAGACGGGCTGGGCCGTTTCGCCGATCACGCGCATGTCGCCGCCGGCATTGACCAGGGCTTCGCGCACCCCGTGGGCCCGCAAGACGCCGATGGCGCGATCGACTGCAAAGCCCTTGGCGATGCCGCCAAAGTCGAGGGCGATATTCGCCGAGAACCTGACCCGGTCGTCGGACATGAGCTCAACCGCCGCGAACGTTCCTCCTCTGACATGCCCGAGGCCCTGCGACGGCAACGAGCCGCGCTGCATTGCCTCATGACCGACAGCACAATCGAACAGGCCGTCCGTTGCATCGAACAGCGAACGTGCCCTGCGCAGCACACTCGCCGTCCAGGGGTCAACGACTACGGGCCGAGATGCGGCTTGGCGGTTGAGACGTGACAAATCGCTGTCGGGATCACGAAAGCTCATCAGGCGATGCACTCGCGCGACCGCCGCGAAGGCGGCGTCGACCGCCCGCACCAGGGCCAGCTCGGCAAGGCCAACCGCGCTGATTTCGACGAAAGTTCCCAGCAGCGGGCGTGCACGTCTCATCCCCGCACCTTCAAATTTTGCAGGACCCGTTTGACGCCGTCAGTGACGTGCTTCGACGACAACGTGGCACCGCTGATGTTCTTGATGTCGGCGCCAAGCTGCAGTGGCGAGCTCGCGCTCTTGCCGACAAATTGCGAGCGCCAGGAGGCATCGCGCACCTCGTAGCCATAGGACTCCCGGTAGTCCATGATCTCGATCTGCTTGACCGTCCCGTTTGGATTGATGCCGATCGCGACCGTAATATATTCGTGCTTGCCGACCACGCGCTCAACGACGAAATAGCCGCCGTTCGACGTCCGCCACGTATTCGATTGCCCCGTACCGGTGAATGTCGCACCGGGAAAAATAGTGCGCTGTGCCTGCTCGACGGAGAAATAAGTCGTCGCATAGGCCGGAGTGGAAATCGCGGCGACCGGGAGCCAGATCCAATGACTTGCCTTCATCGTAAGGTCCTTCAGAAGGTGTAGCCGGCTTTGAGCCGGAAACGGAAGCGCTCGAAATCATTGTCGAGCACGAGATGATTCACCAGCGAGCCCGGCACCGTGTCGGTGTGCACCGTCGCCCAGGGCATCTGCCAGAGCGCGGTCGCAGTGAAGAAGAAACGCTCGCCGCCGAAATGAATAGTGGGGCCGAGATAGTAGCCGCTGTTCGAGAGGTGCGTGAAGTTGAAGCTGTTGTACTCGAGCTCGTTAACAAGCTCGACTCCTGCCGACCAATTCTCGATGAAGCGGTAGGAGACGGCGAGCGCGAAATTGACGTCGGTTTCCTCCTGCCAGTTGAAGACAGTTGGGTTGTCATCGCTGGGCAGGTTGCGGAATTCGGGCGCATAGGTGAAATTGAACGCGACGGTCAACAGATCGTCCAGAAAGTTCTTCTGCACGATGACCTTGTTCTCCAGCTCGAAGAAATTTTTCCCGATCGTCGGCTCGGTGTAGAGCGCAAGACCGATACCGTCGGTGTAGGGGCTGAGAATCCGGTAGATCAGCTCGCCCGAAACGCCGGTGAAACGCTTCGCGTTGAAGTAATCGTCCGGACCGGCAGCGTAGTCGGCGAACTGCTCGGGCGGGGTCGTCGCATTAAAGGGGCCATTGTGATAGGCCTGCGTCCAAGCGTAGTTGAGATAGATGGCCGCCTGAAGATTGCTGGACAGACCATATTCGAACTCGGTCCGGCCTTCGATCTGATCGTAGGTGCCGCCGTTCTTCTGATGCCGCCAAGTTAGCCATTGCTCGACCTCCTTACCGCCTTGAGGCAGCAGATCGGTCGTGTAGACAAAGGCAAACATGGACTCTTCGGCGAAGGCGGAAGAAGCAACCAGCGACAATATCACCGCGAGCAGGACGGCATACGCCAAATGACCAGCGTATATCGATAGTCGTCTCGCGCCCGCTCGCTCGCGGCCGCTTCGTTTCTCGCTCGATCGCACCGTCGGCAACCGAGATGAACCCAGACCAGATCTTCCAACCATCGCCACCCCCATTGGGCTCATGCCAAGATGAGTTCTTTGGCTGGCTTCCTCCGCTCTTCGCAAAGGTGGCTGGCTAGGAACGTGAATGCTTAACGCGCCGCACGAGAATCCCCGATTCGACGCCGGCGCTCTCTTCGCTACTTCGTCAAGATAAGCTTGCCCGCGGCTGTCAATTGCAGCCGATAGAACTCCTCTTCATGCTTGATAAGCAGCAGCCGCTCGCCTCCGAGGAGATCTCGGCTGTTCACCGCACGCGGCGCAGTCTGCGAGGACTGCGCAATAACCGATCTGCTGACGTGAGCCGATTTGTCCACCATCGCTTTCCCAAACGCCCGCTACAGCACACATCCATCTCCGCCGAGGTCATAGCCATGACCTCCGGCAGACTTGTCCGCTCGAAATTCAAAGTTAGAGCCCCGCCAATTCGTCCCCTGCGGAGCACGCCAGGCGACAGCTAAGTAGTCATCCGGCTCGAAGTGGAATTAAGCTGCAATGCTGGTCCGAGACAATATGCCTCAGCTAGAATCCATCTAATGGTCGAGACCACCTCGTGGGAAGCGACGAGGTGAAGACCGCCTGCTCACAGCAAGCTGAAGAGCATCTGTCGGGACTGCTAATCAGGACGCGATCGCCTGCCGCGGCTGCGCGGTGGCGCCGATCAGCTTGCCGATCTCGGGCTTGCAGCCGCCGCAATTGGTACCGGCCTTCAGGCATCGGCCGATCGCCTCGACGCTGTCGGCGCCCTTCCTGATCTCGGCGGTGATTTGGTGCCGTCCGACGCTGAAGCAGGAGCAGACGATCGGACCAACATCCTCGCCCGCGCCGAACGGCCGCCCGGCCAGCAGCGCCATCCGCGCATTGGCCGACAATTGTTGCTCCGCGAACAACCCGGTCAGCCAGGCCCGCGACGGCAGCACGTGATCGGGCGCGATGAATACGCAGCCCTCGAGCCGGCCCTCGCGCACCGCTGCATAGCGGAAGCGGCCCGCGGCCGGATCGCGATAAGCAATCCATTCGATCTCGACGCCTTCGAGACCGAGCTGTGCCCGCGCCCAGTCGCGCCAGCTCTCCGGGCGGACGTCGAGCGCAAGCTCCAGCCGCGTGCAATCGCCGGCCTTGCCGTAAACCCAGTATCCGCTCGCCGGACGTTTGATCGCATCGCGGCTCAGGATGAAGGCGTGCCATTTCGGCGCGTAAGGATCGGCCTTGATCGGCGTATGCTTCGACTCCGGCTGGCCGGACAACGGATCGACCGCCGGATTGACCAGCGCGTTGACGCGGCCCGCGCCGGCGAATTCCTCGTTCCAGTGCATCGGCACGAACACGCAGCCGCGGCGCTGGTCGGCGCTGACCACGACGCGCGCGATCATCTCGCCCCAGCTGCTGGTCAGCCGCACCAGTCCTTCGTTTTGCAGCCCGGCCTGCCGCGCATCCTCGGGATGAAACTCGGCATAGGGCTCGAAGATATGCGACAGCAGCCGTCCGGTTTTCCCGGTCCGGGTCATGGTGTGCCACTGATCGCGGACACGGCCAGTGTTGAGCACCAGCGGAAAGTCGCGGCTGGTCGCATGCCGCGCCGCGCGCGGCGCGACCGGCACGAAGCGCGCCTTGCGGTCGGGCGTGAAAAACTTTTGGCTCTCGAACATCCGCGGCGTGCCGGCCGGATGGTCCGATGTCACCGGCCACTGCACCGGCGCCAACGCGTCATAGGCGCCGTCATCGAGCGCGGCGAGCGCCGAGATGTCGAAATCGCGCTGGCCGTTATTCTCGAAGCCCGACAATTCGGCATGCTCGCGGAACACGTCCGCCGCCGAGGCGTAGTCGAAGCCCGGATATCCCATGCGGGCGGCGACGTCGCAGATGATGCGCCAGTCGGCGCGCGCTTCGCCGGGCGCGGCGAGGAACGGTCGCTGCCGCGAGATCCGGCGCTCGGAATTGGTGACGGTGCCGTCCTTCTCGCCCCACGCCAGCGCCGGCAGCAGCACATCGGCATGCCGCGTGGTGTCGGTGTCGCGCATGCAATCGGTCACCACGACGAGTTCGCAGGCGTCGAGCGCGGCGCGCGCGCGGTCGGCATCGGGCAGGCTCACCACCGGGTTGGTCGAGATGACCCACACCGCCTTGATGCGGCCGTCGGCGATCGCATCGAACATGTCGACCGCCTTCAGCCCGCCCTTCTCCGCGATGACCGGCGCGCGCCAGAACCGCTGCACCAGCTCGCGATGCGCCGGGTTCTCGATCTCCATATGCGCGGCCAGCTGGTTGGCCAGCCCGCCGACCTCGCGGCCGCCCATTGCGTTGGGTTGCCCGGTCAGCGAGAACGGCCCCATGCCGGGACGGCCGATGCGCCCGGTCACGAGATGGCAGTTGATGATGGCGTTGACCTTGTCGACGCCGCTCGACGACTGGTTGATGCCTTGCGAATACAGCGTGACGACGCGCTCGGTCTTCGTGAACCAGTCGAAGAACAGCCCGACCGCGCCTTCGCTCAGCCCACAGGTCGCAGCCGTCTGCGCCAGGGTCTGGCCGGCCACCTGCTTGAGGGCGTCGACGATCCCCGTCGTGCAATTGCCGACAAAGCTGCGATCGACTGCATTGCTGCCGGCCATGAACGCGAACAGCCCGTTGAACAGCACCGAGTCGCTGCCGGAGCGCAGCGGCAGATGCAGATCGGCGCCCTCGCAGGTCGCGGTGCGGCGCGGATCGATCACCACGATCTTGCACGCCGGGTTCTTCTCCTTCGCCGCCAGCATGCGCTGGTGCAGGATCGGATGGCACCAGGCGGCGTTGGAGCCGACCAGTACCAGCAAGTCCGCCTGCTCGAGATCCTCGTAGCAGCCCGGCACGGTGTCGCTGCCGAAGGCGCGCTTGTGCCCGGCGACGCTGGAGGCCATGCACAGCCGCGAATTGGTGTCGATATTGGCGGTGCCGACAAAGCCCTTGGCGAGCTTGTTGATGACGTAATAGTCCTCGGTCAGCAGCTGGCCGGAGACATAGAACGCGACCGCGTCGGGCCCGTGCTCGCGGATAACCTTGTTAAAGCCGTCGGCGACACGATCGAGCGCGTCGTCCCACGCCGCGGGCAGGCCATCGACGACAGGCTCGAGCAGACGCCCGTCGAGATCGATGGTCTCGGCGAGCGCCGAGCCCTTGCTGCAGAGCCGGCCGAAATTGGCCGGATGCTGCTTGTCTCCTTCGACCCGGACGGCGCCCGCCGCGTCCCTCGACGCAATGACGCCACAACCGACACCGCAATAGGGACACGTGGTCTTGACGGACATGGCTGGCCGATCCTTGCCCGCTCAGCTCACCGCAGCCGACTGCCGCACCGACAGCCAGACAATTCCGTTCTCAACCTTGGCCGGATGGGTATGCGTGCAGCCCTCGTCGGGCGCGACCGCCTGCCCGCTCGCCAGCTCAATGACGAAATTATGCAGCGGACAGGTCACGCGCTTGTTGTGCACGATGCCCTGCGACAGCGGACCGCCTTTGTGCGGGCAGCGGTCGTCGAGCGCGAACACCTCGTCGCTCTCGGTTCGGAACACCGCGATGTTGCCGCTTGGGGTGCGCACCACGCGCGAGCCGAGCCGCGGAATGTCGTCGAGCGCGCCGATTTCGATCCAGCTGGTCATGCGAGCTCCAATTCGGCGAGAGGTGCGAACTCGTTGCGGTCGACGCCGCGGCTGGCGCGCTCGGCCCACGGATCGGTCTGCGCGAACTGCTGCGAATGGGCAAAGCGGGCGAACAGCGCCTTGCGGTTGGTAATGTCGTCGACCACCCGCTTCCTGATCTGCTCGAGACCGACGCGATCGCACCATTTGTACATGCGCTCGAGATACCAGCCCTCCTCGCGGTAAAGCTGGGTCAGCGCCACGATCACCTCGAGCGTCTCGTCCTCGGTCTCGACCTTGGTCAGGAACTCGGTGCCCTTGATGTGCAAGCCCGCGGCGCCGGCAAAATGGATCTCGTAGCCGGAATCGACGCAGACCACGCCGACGTCCTTGCAGGTCGCTTCCGCGCAGTTGCGCGGGCAGCCCGAGACGCCGAGCTTGACCTTGGCCGGCGTCCACGAGCCCCACATGAACTTCTCGAGCTTGACGCCGAGACCGGTTGAGTCCTGGGTGCCGAAGCGGCACCATTCCGAGCCGACGCAGGTCTTCACCGTGCGCAAGCCCTTGGCGTAGGCATGGCCCGACACCATGCCGGCGTCGTTGAGATCGGCCCACACCGCCGGAAGGTCCTCTTTCTTGACGCCGAGCAGGTCGATGCGCTGGCCGCCGGTGACCTTCACCGTCGGGATGTTGAACTTCTCGGCGACATCGGCGATGGCGCGCAGCTCGCTCGGCGTGGTGACGCCGCCCCACATCCGCGGCACCACCGAATAGGTGCCGTCCTTCTGGATATTGGCGTGGACGCGCTCATTGATGAAGCGCGACTGCTGGTCGTCGCGATACTCGCCCGGCCAGGTCGCGAGCAGATAGTAATTGAGCGCCGGACGGCAGGAATGGCAGCCGTTGAGCGTCTTCCACTCCATGAAGCGCATGACGGCGGGAATGGTCTTGAGCTGCTGCTCGACGATGACGCGGCGGACGTCGTCGTGGCTGTGATCGGTGCACTTGCACAGCGGCTTGACCTTCGGCGCCGCCGAATAGTCGCCGCCGAGCGTGAACGCCAACACCTGCTCGACCAGGCCGGTGCAGGAGCCGCAGGACGACGACGCCTTGGTATGGGCGCGGACGTCGTCGAGCGTGAACAACTTCTTCTCGGAGATTGCCTTGACGATCGTGCCCTTGCAGACGCCGTTGCAGCCGCAGATCTCGGTCTCGTCGCTCATCGCGGCAACCGAGTTCTGGCCGCTGACGCCGCCCTCGCCGAGATTGGCGGCGCCGAACACCAGGCGCTCGCGCATATGCGAGACGTCGGTGCCGTCCCGCAAATGCTGGAAGTACCAGGGACCGTCGATGGTGTCGCCATAGAGCACCGCGCCGACGATCTTCTTGTCCTTCAGGATGATGCGCTTGTAGACGCCGCGATTGGCGTCCTGCAGCACGATCTCCTCCTTGTCCGGGCCTGGCGCGAAGTCGCCGGCCGAGAACAGGTCGATGCCGGTGACCTTCAGCTTGGTCGAGGTGACCGAGCCGTCATAGGTGGCAAAGCCCTTCATCGCGAGGTGGTTGGCGCAGACCTTGGCCTGGTCGAACAGCGGCGCGACGAGACCATAGGTCTGGCGGCGATGCTGCACGCATTCGCCCACCGCATAGATGCGGCCGTCATAGGTCTGCATGGTGTCGGAGACGACGATGCCGCGCTCGCAGTAAAGCCCGGCCTTCTTGGCGAGCTCGAAGTTCGGGCGGATGCCGACCGCCATCACCACGAGATCGGCCGCCAGCTCGGTGCCGTCGCCGAAGCGCACGCCGGTGACGCGGTCCTCGCCCAGGATCGCCTGGGTCTGCGCCGGCATCTTGAACACCATGCCGCGCTCTTCCAGCGACTTGCGCAGCAGTCCGCCGGCCACCGGATCGAGCTGGCGCTCCATCAGGGTGTCGAGCAGATGCACCACCGTGACGTTCATGCCGCGCTTCATCAGCCCGTTGGCGGCTTCGAGGCCCAAGAGGCCGCCGCCGATCACGACTGCGTTGCGATAGTCGGTCGAGGCCTTGATCATGCGATCGACATCATAGATGTCGCGGAAGCCGATCACGCCCGGCAGGTCCTTGCCCGGCAGCGGCAGCATGATCGGATTTGAGCCGGTCGCGATCAAAAGGCGGTCATAGGGAACGCGCTCGCCGGTCTCGGTGACCACTTCACACGTGCGGCGATCGATCATGCTGATCGTCTCGCCCTTGCGCAGCGTGATGTTGTTGTCCTCGTACCAATCGACGGTGTTGAGCATGATGTCGTCGACGGTCTTCTCGCCGGCGAGCACCGGCGACAGCAGGATGCGGTTGTAATTGCCGTAAGGCTCGGAGCCGAACACCGTGATGTCGTAGAGATCGGGGGCGCGCTCGAGCAGCGCCTCAACCGTGCGGATGCCGGCCATCCCGTTGCCGATCACCACGAGCTTCTGCTTGGTCACTTTGTCGAGCATGGTCTGCCTTTCAATTCCGACGGCGCTACGCAGCGACGCGGTGTGCGTCGTTGATGGGCACCGATAAAGGTTTGGAGTTGTAGGAAGCCCAGCCGCGGGCGCAGACCGTCTTCGATGACGACCGATGTTCCGTTATTGACTGATATTCAAAACGCGTGCCAACTCGGTGCGGACGAATTTTTCTGCAGAATCAACGGCTTTTCTGCGACCTCGCATGTGCCTGATGACGCGCCGCGCGGCCGGCTGGCCGAATTTTTAGCCACGCCGATGATCTCTTGTGCATCACAGCATCAGCAGCGGCGACGGCGCTCGCGAACCCGCCGCGGATACGCCATCGCGCGCTCGTGACGCATCGCACAAGAAAGCATCAGCGTGCGCGTTTACGCGGCGGCGCTTGCTGCAAGCCACGCCAATTCCGATCGCCGAACTTGGTTCGCGATCTCGCGGCAACGTCTTGCGACTGCAAGGCAAAGCGACGCGATCGATTCGATGGCACGCAAATTGCTGACCTGAACTCTTGACGGAGTGCGTCTCAACGGCGAGCGCGCTTACGCATTCACCCACATTCGATTTATCTGCGCCCGAGAGAGTCGCACGTCAGCGGCCATCTCCGCCGCATCACCGCGAGACGCTTGCGATGAAGCTAGCCGAGTTCAAGAAGGCAGGTCACTGGCCGACCCTGCTCGCCGCGTTCCTGTACTTCGACATCAGTTTCATGGCGTGGGTCGCGCTCGGACCGCTGATCGTCTACATCGCGCGCGACATGAATCTGGCGGTCAACGAGAAGTTCACCCTGGTCGCCATTCCCGTGCTCGCCGGCGCGCTGTTGCGCGTGCCGATGGGCATTCTCGCCGACATCATCGGCGCCAAGCGCACCGGCATCATCGCCCAGCTCGTCGTGATCGCCGCAACCGCATCGGTGTGGCATTTCGGGCTGACCAGCAAGCTCGCAATCGAGCTGTTCGGGCTTGCGCTCGGCGTCGGCGGCGCCTCGTTCGCGGTCGCCCTGCCCCAGGCCAGCCGCTGGTACCCGCCGCAATACCAGGGCGTGGTCATGGGGATCGCCGGAGCCGGCAACATGGGCGTCGTGCTCGACACGCTGCTGGCGCCGTCGATCGCCGAACATTGGGGCTGGCAGGCCGTGTTCGGCTGCCTCTTGGTTCCGATGCTGATGGTGCTCGCCTATTATGCCGTCGCGGCCAAGGACGCGCCGGGCGAGCGCAAGAAGATCTCGCTGCAGGCCTACGGCGCGCTGCTGAAGGATTCCGACAGCCGCTGGTTCATGTTCTTCTACTTCATCACCTTCGGCGGCTTCGTCGGCCTCGCCAACGCGCTGCCACTCTATTTCACCGTGCAGTATCACGTCTCGGGCGTGGCAGCCGGCATGCTGGTCGCGCTGATCGTCGCGTTCGGTTCGGGCTTCCGCCCGGTCGGCGGCATGATCGCCGACCGCATCGGCGGCATTCGTTCGCTGTCGATCCTGTTCGGCGTGGTCGTCGCCGCCTATCTCGTCATCGCCTTCATGCCGGAGGGCCCGACCGCGCCGGCCGCGGGCGGCTGGGCGTTGACCGAGCTGCCGCGCATCGCCTGGATCTCGGTGCTGCTGTTCTCGATCGGCGTGCTGGCGCTCGGCATGGGCAATGGCGCGGTGTTCCAGCTGATCCCGCTGCGCTTCCGCCACGAGATCGGCCTGATGACCGGGCTGGTCGGCTGCGCCGGCGGCATCGGCGGCTTCTTCCTCGCCCAGACGCTTGGCTTCGCCAAGGGCATGACCGGCGGTTTCGGCGCCGGCTTCCTGTTCTTCGGCGCGCTGGCGTTGCTTGGCTTCATCGGACTTGCCATGGTCAAGGTCCGCTGGCGCACCACCTGGGGCGCGGTGTCGGGAGCGCGTGTCTAACGGCCCGCTCCGAAAAGGACGGGTTCGGACGTGGCGAACGGCGCGCAACGACATTTGCAACGAGACCTGCAAAGGGATCTCGGCGTTCGTGTCGGCTTCGCCAGCGAGACCGGCAAGCGCGCCGCCAATGAGGACTATGTCGCGGCCTGCCTGGGCCAGCCGGGCACGCTGCACCGCGATGTCGTGGCCGCGGTCGCCGACGGCGTCGGCGGCCACAAAGGCGGGCGCGAAGCCGCGGAAGTCGCGGTCCGCAGCTTCATCGACGCCTATTATTCGTTGCCCGAGACGCTCGGCGTCCGCCGCCGCGCCGCGCGGGCGCTGGAAGCCGCCAACAGCTGGATCCATGGCCAGGGCCGCGTCGATGCCGCGCGCAGCGGCATGGCCTGCGCGTTCTCCTCCATCATCCTGTCGCGGCGGCAATGCCATGTGATCCATATCGGCGACACCCGCGCCTACCGCCTGAGCGACGGACGGTTGGAGCGGTTGACGCAGGACCATATCGCCGGCCGCGGCGACCTCGCCCACATGCTCAACCGCGCCATCGGTTTCGAGGAGTTCGCCCGCTTCGATTACACCTCCGTCGGGCTCCGGCAGCATGATCGTCTCGTGATCTGCAGCGACGGGGTTCACGGCGCGCTCGGCGATTCCCGCCTCCAGCAACTGCTGGAGGAACGCACGCCGCCCGACGAATCGGCGCGCAGCATCGTCGATGCCGCGCTCGCGGCGGGCAGCAGCGACAACACGACCGCGCTGGTGCTCGACGTCGTCGACCTGCCGCCGGCGGATCGCGACGACCTGACCCACGCGATCGCGACCTTGCCGATTTTGGACTTGCCGGAGAGCGGCGACACGATCGACGATTTCGCGCTCCACGACGTGCTGTCCGACGGACGCTACAGCCGCCTGTTCAAGGCCGTCGACAAGCGTGCCGGCCGCGAAGTCGTGCTGAAGTTTCCGCATCCGCGGGTCGCCAGCGAAGGCTCCTACCGCCTCGCCTTCGTGCGCGAGGCCTGGGTCGCCGCGCGCGTGCGAAGCCTCTGGATCGGCGAGATCATCGAGGTGCCGGCGGAGCGGCAGACCAGGCTCTATTCGGCGATGCCGCTCTACGAGGGCGAAACGCTGGAGCAGCGGCTCAACCACGCGCCGCGGCTGTCGCTCACCGAGGGCATCGCGATCGCCACCAAGCTGGTGCGCGCGGTCACGGCGCTGCACCGCGCCGGCATCATCCATCGCGACATCAAGCCCGACAACGTGATCCTGCTGAAAGACGGCGGATTGCGCCTGGTCGACCTCGGCGTCGCGCGCGTGCCGCTGCTGGAGGATTTTCCCGCCGAGGATATTCCGGGCACCGCGAGCTACATGGCGCCCGAACTTTTCGGCGGCAAGGCCGGCGATGAGGCCTCCGACCTGTTCGCGCTCGGCGTCACCGTCTACCGCATGTTCACCGCGAACTATCCGTTCGGCGAGATCGAGCCGTTCTCGCGGCCACGGTTCGGCAAGCCGGCGCCGTTGTCACGTTACCGGCCGGACCTGCCGGCCTGGCTCGATGCCGTGATCGGCAAGGCGCTCAGCGTCGAGCCCGCGCAACGCTTCGGCGACGCCATCGAGTTCGCGCACGAACTGGAAAACGGCGCGACCTGGGCCGGCCCCGCCGTCACGACCCGCAAATCGCTGCACGACCGCGATCCCGTGACCTTCTGGAAGGTGCTGTGCGCGATCCTGGCCCTGATCATCGTGGTGCTGCTGGCGCGACATTAGCGGGCTATTGAAGAGGTCTTCAATGGCGGCGACGAAGCTGACTTCACCGGGAAACTTCTTCAACTTCCTGCCAATGGCGCGAACGCAAACGTTACTGAGCTTTCGTTACAAACGGACAACCGCCTTCCGCGAGCGGCCGCCAGGCTTCGTCCGGCGAAATCGTGGCGATCACCTTTTCATAGTCCCAAGGCTCGCGCGATTCGGATGGCGATTTGGCCTGGACCAAATACATCGAACGCATCACCTGCCCGTCCTCGCGGATCTGTGCATTCTGTGTCATGAAATCGTTGACCGGAAGCTTGCGCATGGCGGCGGCAACGGCGCCGGGATCGTCGGTTCCGGCCGCCTGCACTGCCTTCAGATAGTGCATCACTCCACTGTAGACGCCGGCCTGGATCATGGTCGGTGCCTGCCCGTGCCGACGCGCCATAAAGCGATGACCGAAGGTCCGGGTTGCCTCGTTCTGGGTCCACGAAAACGACGTCGCGTAGATGATGCCCTGCGCCGCCTCGAGGCCGAGCGAATGCACGTCCGTGATCAACATCAGAAGAGCGACGATGTTCTGGTCGGCAGATTTTCCGATGCCGAACTCCGCAGCCTGCTTCAGGCTGTTGACCGTATCGCCGCCCGCGTTCGCCAATGCGATAACTTTCGCCTTAGAGTTCTGTGCCTGAAGCAGGAACGACGAGAGGTCCGACGCGCCGAGCGGATGGCGAACCGAGCCGACGACCTTGCTTCCCGCGGTCGTGATGAAGCTCGATGCGTCACGCTCCAGCGCATGACCGAAGGCATAGTCCGCGGTCAGGAAGAACCACGTATCCGAGCCCTTCTTGAGCATGGCCTTGGTGACGGCGGAGGCTTCAGCGTAGGTGCTGTAGGTGAAATGAAACCCATACGGCGAGCACTGCTTTCCGGTAAGATCGGAGCTGCCAGGCCCGGAAATCACAAAGATGCGCTTCTTCTCGCGGGTGATGCCCTGAATGGCCAGCGCCGTCGCGGAATTGCCGCCATCGGCAATCAGATCGACGCCGTTCTCGTCGATCCAACGACGCGCGATGCCGGAGGCGATATCCGGCTTGTTCTGATGATCGGCTGACATCAGCTCGATCTTCTTTCCGAGCACGGTCGGGCCGAAATCCTCGATCGCGAGGCGGGCCGCTTCCACCGAGCCCTCGCCCCCAAGATCGGAATAAAGGCCCGACATGTCGTTGATGACGCCGATCCGCACCACGTCGCCGGACACCTGCGCGCGCCCGGACCCGACCGCAGCCAGGCACAAGACCGCCGCGAGCGCGGCCGCAATCGATCGCATGGAACCTCCCCTCGATGTCTTTCGTTTTCTTATGGTCAGGCCGTCAGGGATCCGACCGCTTGACCGAATGTGACCGGCTCCTCGCTCAGCATCAGATCGATGGCTTCGCGCTCCCACGCGTCATCGGCCGGGGCCAGCGGATCCTTCGTCGACAGGCGATGCTCGAGCACAAAGCGCGATAGCAGCAGGCGCCGCGGATCGACCTCCGGCTGGCACCCTTCCCAGGCCAGAACGATGGCCGATGCCACATGGTAGAGCGCGCCAGCCGCAAGACGTGCCGAGTGCTCCGACTGGCGATCGGCTGCCACCCGCCCGGCAAAGGCAATCGAGCGATCGAGCGCGACCCGGAGCCGCTCGCGGAACGGCTCGGGCAATACCTTCGCCTCCTCGAGGCGCGCCTGCAGCGCCGAGGCAAGCGCCCGGTGCGCGCCGCTCTTGCCAACGGCGCGCGAAATGATGTCGAGCGCGTTGATGTTGCTGGTGCCCTCCCAGAGCACGCCGACATGGGCGTCGCGCACCAGCCGCGGCTGCACCCATTCCTCGATGTAGCCGTTGCCGCCGCGCACTTCCATCGCGCCGGTGGCGACCGGAATGTTGTCGCGGCAGGCGCGGTACTTCAAGAGCGGCGTCAGGATGCGCAGCAGCTCCTTCGCCTGCGCCGAGCCGGCATTGGCATCGTCCATCGCGCGCGCGGCCACCAGCATCATCGACAGCGCCTGCTCGGTCGGCACGATCAGCTTCATCAGCTGACGGCGCAGCAGCGGGAAATCCATGACGCGCTGGCCGAACGCCACGCGCGACGAGGCGCTGACGACAGCTTCGTTGACACAGCGCCGCATCATCGCCGCAGCACGCACGCCGTGCGACAGGCGCGAGAGGTTGACCTGCTCCATCATCTGCTTGAGACCCTGCATGGGATCGCCGACCAGATAGGCAACCGCGTTGTCGAGCCGGATCTCGCCTGACGCCATCGATTTGGTGCCGAGCTTGTCCTTGAGACGGACGATCCGGTAGCTGTTGCGCCGGCCGTCTTTCAGGCGGCGCGGCAGCGCGAACAGCGCGAGCCCCCTGGTGCCGTCGGGCGCGCCCTCCGGCCGCGCCAGCATCAGCGCGACGTCGGCATCGGCGTGGGAGCAGAACCATTTGTCGCCGGTCAGGCGCCAGACGTCGCCATCCCGGCGCGCAATGGTCTCGACGGCGCCGACGTCGGAGCCGCCGGCGCGCTCGGTCATGAACTGGGTGCCCTTCCACAGGCTCGCCATGTCGTCCGACAGCATCTTCGGCAGCAGATAGGCCTTGAGCTCATCCGAGCCGAACTTGCGGACCAGGTGCGTCGAGGTGTCGGTGACGCTGATCGGGCACATCAGCCCGAACTCGGACTGCACGAACAGATACTGAAACACGTATTTGGCCACCGCCGGCAGCGGCCGGTCCATGCCGAGCACGCCGGCGCGATGGCTCATGGCGTGAAACTGAAAATCGCCGAAGGCGATCGCCTCCATCTCCCGGTAGGCCGGATGATAGTCGATCCAGTCCTCGTCGCGGCCGTAGGCGTCCCTCGGATTGAGCACCGGTGCGTGCTTGTCGGCGATCCGTGCCAATTGGTCGAGCCTGCCGCCCGCCAGTTCGCCGAGTCGCTTGAAGTGCGGCTCCAGCCGCTCGCGATCCTCGCGCGCCAGATAGAGCCCCAGAAGGCCGCAAAGTCCGCGATCGAGATCATAGAAGTTGAGGCCTGCGCAATCACGCGAGATGTGGCGGGCCGGATCGGCGGCATCGTTGGAGCTGCGAAGGTCGCGCGCGCTCATCTGCATCGAGGATCTCCTTGTTCGGGATGACGTCGCAGCAGCCTTGCCGGTGCGCGCGATGTCATCGCTCGGTGTTCAAACTTCGTCTGCAACATCGGGAACGATCGCGGCGATGTCTACCGGCGGAGCCACTTGCGAGAATAATTTCAGATACGTGGAGGAAATGCCGTCTGCTCGGGGATCGCACGCCAAGTCCTGCTGCACCGCGGAGCCTTGACCTCCACTGGTTTCGCTGCACATTCGACAGCAGAAGGCGACAATGAATGTTGCAGCGCACCAGACTTGCGCTGCGTCCAAGGACACGAACGGCAAGATGAAGGGCGTTCGCACCGATACCCAGCCCCCGTCCCGGCGGGGCCGCAGGCGCATCGTCGCCGACCGCGTACGCCTGCAAGCGGACGATCCCGCGGCGATGGTGATCGAGGCTAACAGGCATGACGAGTTGTTTCGCGCCGCCGACGGCCGTCCCGATCCATCCGTCGTCAAGTCGGCGCATCGCGTGCTCCCCATCTTCGAGTATTTTGCCGAGATCGAACGGCCCGCGGCCATGACCGAGATCGCGCGCCGGCTGAACTATCCACCGTCCAGCACGTCGGCGCTGCTGAAGAGCCTCGTCGAGCTCGGCTATCTCGACCATGACCGGCAGGCGCGCAGCTACCGGCCGACGGTCCGCGTCGCCCTGCTCGGCGGCTGGCTCACGAGCCAGACGCTGCCGGGGGCGACGCTCGATGCGATCACGCGCGAGCTGCATGAAGCGACGCGGCTGACGACCTTCGTGGTGGCGCGCAACCAGCTCTACAGCCAGTATATCCGCGTGCTGCAGGGAACCACGCCTGTGCGCTACTATCTCGAGCCCGGCGCACGGCGGCTCCTGACCCACTCGACCCCGGGCCGGGTGTTTCTCAGCCTGATGAACGACGAGGATGCGCGGCGGATCGTGCAGCGGATCAATGCCGAGGAGGCGCCGTCATCCGCCGTCCGCTTCGGCGATATCCAGCATGCGCTGGCGACAATCCGGCGCCAAGGATTTGCCTACACGCGCGACATGGGCACGCCCGGCCTGAGCGCGATTGCGATGCGGCTGACCGAGGCCGACCAGACGCCGCCGCTTGTCATCACCGTTGCAGGCCCGAGCTCGATCGTCTCGGCGGAAGGCAAGGCGATCATCGGAAAGATGCGCGAGCTGGTCGAACGGCAGTCGCCCGGCCTGCTGCCGCAGATCGACATCGACGCGCCACCGATCGAGACCTGAGATCGGGCGGCTTAGCACCTGCGATTCCTCATCCGTCATGGCCGGGCTTGTCCCGGCCATCCACGTCTTCGTGCCTGATTGGAGCAAAGACGTGGATGCCCGGCACAAGGCCGGGCATGACGAGCAAACCAAAAGAGCCTGATTTTCGTTGACCGCATCTTCAGTCAAACTCTACGACCCCGCGCGGCGGATCGTGATCCGGGTCTCGTCGGTCATGTCCTTGAGCTCCTTGTTCGGCTCACGATAGAGGTGACGCTCGATCTGGACGGTCCGGCCGTCGGTGGTCTTGCTGCAGGTCTCGTCGACGAATACGCCGCCGACCTCCTGCTTGTCGGCGCCCGGCTTCGCCTCCGCGCAGGTCCAGCCGTCCTCGCCGTAGCGCGACTTCGCCTGCAGGCCGAGCAGGAACGCCTTCTTGCGCAGATAGAGCCGCGCCTTCGGATCGGTCTCGATCGTCAGCGCCGCGATCCTGGCGTCCTTGTCGATCATCACGGTCAGGATCGCCGGATGGCCGCCGACCATGGTGCCTTCCCGCGCGGTCTCGCGGTCATACTCGAAGCGGATGCCGCGCAGCTGGTCTGGCCCGGCCGGGCAAGCCGCCCACTGCGCCCATTCCGCCAATCGGTGCGTCTTCTCTCCGACGCAGGTCAGGTTGATGTATCCCGCGTCGGGAACCTTGCCGATGTCCATGCCGACATTGATGTCGCGCAGGTCACCTGCCGTCGCCATCGCCGGCACGGCCACGGTGACCGACGCGGCGAAGACGAGCCCGCGGATTGCCGATCGCTGCTTGCTCATGGCTTTGCCTTCTCGCTCTGGTCGGACGACGCGGCAGCGTGGCCGGCCTCCTTATAGATGTTACAGACGCGCGAGCCGTCGCCGAAGAAGGCGATGCATTCGTCATAGCTCGGCTCACCCTTGCCCTTGACGTGGGCGAGCACGTAATCGGCGACGGCCTCGATCTCGTTCGGCCGCAGGAACACATTCGCCTCGGGCGGCATGCGGTCGGCGACATCCTGTCGGGTCATCTCGTAGCATTTCGTGGTGTCATAGGAGCCGCGCACGAAGAACGGCATGCCGGTGCCCGGCCGCCCGCACGTCACGGTCTCGATGATCTGCTCGCGCGTCAGCTCGGTCTTGCGCAGCGATAGCGCGTCGCCGCCATAACCGCCGCCGCCATTGCCGTGCCATTTGTGGCAGCCGACACAATTGCCGCGCTTGAACACCGCCTTGCCGGCGTCTGTAGGATCGCTCGCCGACTGTGCCTGCACCGCACTCACAAATCCCATCACGAGCGCGCAGCCGAGCCACGCGCCAACCAGCCATGTTTGTTTCATTTGTTCTGTTTCTCTTGGCCAGATCGACGCGGGAGGCCTCTTACCGAAGCCTCCCGCGCCTACGACATCAAAGGGCGAACACGTAGAGCATCGAGCCCGGCTGCATCCGCTTCAGCTCGGGCGTGGCATCGATGAACCACTTGTCCCAGGCACCGCCGAGGCCGACCAGGATCGCGACATACTGCTTGCCGTCCACCGAGAACGTCATCGGAGGCGCATTGACGCCACCGCCGGTGTTGAACTGCCAGAGCTGCTGCAGCGACTTCGCGTCATAGGCGATCACCTCGCCGGACGGCTGTCCAGAGAACACGAGGTCGGGCGTCGCCAGGATGCCGCCGAGGTTCGGGAATTGCGTCTCCGCCTTCCCTGCCACCTTGCCGGTGGTGACGTCGATCGCGGTCACGCTGCCGGTGATCTTGACGTTCTGGCTCGGCCCGCCGCCGGTGAAGAACTCGCGCGCCTTCACCTTGTCCGGCGTCATCTCCTCGACCTTGATGTGGTTGCAGCTCTCGATCACCGGAATGTACCAGAGCTTCAGGTTCGGATTATACGCGGTCGGCGGCCAGTTCTTTCCGCCCATGTTGCCGGGGCAGATGTCCGTCTCCTTGTTGGTGCGGCTCGGCGTCACCGACGCGTTGTACTTCTGCACACCCTGCTTCGGATCATACTCCACCGGCTTGCCGGACTCGGGATCGAGCCCCTTGGTCCAGGTCACCTTCTTGACGAAGGGCAGACCCCAGATGAACTTGCCGCTGTTGCGATCGACCGCATAGGCAAAGCCGTTGCGGTCGGCCTCAAGCGCGAGCTTCAGCGTCGTGTTGTTGGGGCCGGGGACGTCGACCAGCACGTTCTCCGCCACGCTGTCATAGTCGTAGGGATCGTTCGGCGTATGCTGGTAGTGCCACTTGATCTTGCCGGTGTCGGCATCGAGACCGAGCGACGAGTCGGTGTAGAGGTTGTCGCCGGGCCGGTATTCGTTGTCCCAGTCCGGTCCGGGATTGCCGACGCCCCAGACGATGGTGTTGGTCGACGGGTCGTAGCTACCGGTGACCCAGGTCGATCCGCCGCCGCTCGCCTTGGCGTTCTTGTCGTCCTTCCAGGTCTCGGAACCGGGTTCGTCCTTGCCCGGGATGGTGTGGGTACGCCACACTTCCTTCTGGCTCTTCAGGTCGGTCGCGGCGATCCAGCCGCGAATGCCGTATTCGGCGCCAGCGACGCCCGTGATCGCCATGCCCTTGACGATCAGTGGCGCGCCGGTGATCACCTCACCCTTGTCGGGATCGGCGACCTGACGCTGCCAGGCGACCTGCCCGGTCTCCTTGTTGGTCGCGATCAGGCGGCCGTCGAGCGTGTGCGAGATCACGAGGTTGTCCCACAGCGCGACGCCGCGGTTGTCGACGCCGCAGCAGGCGACTGCGCCGGCCCAGTCGTGGTCGGTCTTGGGATCCATCTTCCAGAGCAGCACGCCTTTGCCGCCGTGCGCGTCGATCTTGTAGACCGAGCCCCAGCCGTCGGTGACGTACATGAATCCGTTCTCGACGATCGGAGTTCCCTCCAGGCCGCCGTGCCCCCAGATTCCGCCGCCCTCGACGCCGCCGAGATGCATGGTCCAGGCGACCTTCAGGTTCTTGACGTTGTCCTTGTTGATATCCGCCAGCGACGAGAAGCGGGTCGCCGAATAGTTCTTGTGATGGTGCAGCCAGTTGCCTGCTTCCTTGTCAGCATTGAGCAGGCGATCCTGGTTGACATCGTCGGCGAGCGCGAAAGAGCCCGCGAAGGTCGCTGCGGATGCTACTGCCGCCGCAAGCATGTGCGATTTAACCCAATTCAACCTTGTCATGAGTTCATTTCCTCCGGATCTAGCATTCTTCATTGATCGAGCCGCCCGTCACATACGGGCGATCGCGCGAGAAGCCTTGAGTCCCGGCGATCGGCTGTGCCGCCCGCCGCCTTCCTAGTCACTTGTCTTCACTTGTCTTCACTTGTCTTCACTTGTCTTCACTTGTCTTCACTTGTCTTGGGTCACTTCTGGACCTGTACCTCCGTCTCGATGGTGCCTGCTTTCTGAAAAACGACCGCGCACTTGAAGGTCTCGCCCGGCGCGACCGCCTGACGCAACTGCAGCAGCATGACGTGATAACCGTCGCGCTTCAGTTCGAGCGTTGTCTTGGCCGGGACTGGTATATTGGATATCGAGCGCATGGCGGGGGCGCCTTCGCCGCGATCGACGATGTGGCGCTCGGAAAAATTCGCGACCGGGCAGCGCACACGGAGCAGCGCATCGGCGCTGTCGGCCTCGTTCTTGATCGTCATCGTCAAGGGAAGGTCCCCGCCCGCTTTGTCGGCCGCCGGTACACGCGCATCCACAATCTCCAGGGATTCGTTCGCGACGGCGTTGTGCATCACTCCGAACGTGCTGATCAGGCAGAATAATGGCAACGCGATCCACGATCTGCGCTTGACGGTCCTGCACGCAACGGCGCAATGCAACCCCCGCTCGAACGACATCAAGTTTTCTCCCGACGTGATTTTTGCGGCATTGTTTCATGCTTCGTCGCGCGCGACCAGCAATTGAAGATAGGGAACCCAACATCAATGCGATTTCGGCACGCATGGCCGTCATGCTAACTTTTTGTGCATGAGCGACCTCGATACACTTCAGCCGGCAGAGCGTGACGCAGCGCATGCTGCGTTGCGTGAGGTGATCGGCAGGACAACGGCCGACGCCGTGACGCCGATCTCAGGCGGCGCCACGTCGGCGCGATTGTTTCGGATCGATGCAGGCGGCAAGAATTATTTGCTACGGATCGAAGGCGTGCCCACCCCGCTGCGCAATCCGCATCAGTACGTTTCGCTGCGCATCGCGGCCGAGGCCGGCATCGCGCCACGACTCTATTATGTCGACGAAGCGTCGCGCGTCGCGGTGATGGATTTTGTGCAACGGCAGCCGCTCGATCGCTATCCCGGCGGCCTGCCGGCGTTGACAAAGGCGCTCGGCGAATTGCTGGCGCGGTTGCAGGCGACGCCGACCTTTCCGGCTTTCGTGCGCTATCCCGACATCGTCGCGCGCCTCTGGGCCCATGTCTGCCGCACCGGCCTGTTTGCGCCCGGCGTGCTAGACCGGTGCAACGACCATCTCGAGCGCATCCGCGCGGCCTATATCTGGGATGAGGCGAACTCGGTCTCGAGCCACAACGACTCGCTTCCCGCCAACATCCTGTTCGACGGCAACAGGCTCTGGCTGATCGACTGGGAATCCGCCTATCGCACCGATCCGCTGGTCGATCTCGCTGTTGTCGGCGACAGCTTCGCGCGAACGCCGGAGCTGGAGGAGATTTTGCATCGCGCCTGGCTCGGCCGCCCGCTCGACGAGGCGCTGCGCGACCGGCTCCGATTGGTTCGCGCCCTTACCCGCCTTTACTACGCCGGCGTGCTGTTCAGCGCATCCGCGACAGCGCCGCGCGCCGCACCCGACATGCGCATCGCGGCGCCGACGCTTGCCGAGCTCGCAGCAGCCACAAGCGCCGGCCGGCTCAGGATCGACACGCCGGCGGCCAAGCACGTGTTCGGCAAGATGTTCCTGGCCTCGTTCCTGACCGACGTCGCGACACCCGGCTTCGATCTTTCGGTTTAACGGTCAGCCCGGCGGATTGAACGTCCGCGCAAAGAACACCGGCGCTCTGGCCTTCTTCAACCGGTAGAGCTGCGCCGGCCGGTTCGGCCCCTTGCGCATCTTCGCGACCGGTTCGATCAAGTCAGCGGCGAGCATGCGGGTGCGGAAGGCGCTCTTCTCCAGCGGGCGGTCGAGCACGATCTCGTAGGTCCGCTGCAATTCCGGCAGCGTGAATTCCAGCGGCATCAGATAGGCGGGCAGCGAGGTGTACTCGACCTTGCTGCGCAAACGCTGCACCGCCGCCTGCAGGATCTCGGCGTGGTCGAAGGCAAGCTTCGGCCTCACCTTCTCTCCCTCGACCGCGAACCATTGCGCGTCCGCGGCCAGCGCGCCGCTCGCGGCGTGCTCCGGCAGCAATGCGAAGTAGGCATGCGTCGCAGACCAACCACGCGGATCCCTTGACGCGCTGCCCCAGCTGCCGAGCTGCTCCAAATACGGACTGACCACGCCGGTCTTGTCCTTCAGCTTGCGCGCCGCGCAGGCTTCGAGGTCGCGATCGCCGGCGATATCGACGAAGCCGCCGGGCAAGGCCCAAGACCCTGGAAACGGTTCGGTTTCCGCTTTTGGGCGTTGAACCAGCAGAACCTGAAGCGCGTCTGACCGTATGGCGAAAATGACGACGTCGACCGTCGTCAGCGGCCTCGGAAAGTCGAGTTCCGGCGTGCCCGCCATGCTGTCCTGCCCCTCTGCCATGCGGCGTGAACCTTTTCGCTGCTGGCCTTGACAATAGCATACTTAGTTGTACAGTACAACTAACTTAGTTGCCTAGACACACTTACTCAGGAGTGCACGCCATGTTCGGTCTCCGCTTCATCAAGGCCCAGCCGACCACCTATCTCATGAAGTACCGCCGCGGCGCGGTGACCCAACAGGGCGCCGGCCTGTCCGGCTTCTATTATGGCCCGGTCACCTCGTTGGTCGCGGTGCCGATCGGCAGCCGCGACGCCGCCTTCATCTTCCAGCAGATCGCACGCGACTTCCAGGCGCTGACCATTCAGGGCCATGTCACCTACCGGATCAGCGAGCCGCAGAAGGCCGCCGCGATGCTCAACTTCACCCTCAAGGCCGACGGCAAGACCTACGAGTCCGACGACCCGGAGCAGCTGCCGCAGCGGATTCTCGCGACCGTCGAGGTGCTGGCGCAGCAGGCGGTGAAGGAACTGACCCTGAAGGACGCGCTGCAGGCGGCCGATCGCATTGCCGGCCTGATCGAAGGCGGACTGCGCACCCGCGCCGATATCGCCGCCCTCGGGCTCGAAATCCTCGGCGTCTCGATCCGCGGCGTGAAGCCAACGCCGGACACCGCCAAGGCGCTGGAGGCCGAGGCGCGCGAGGCGATCCTCAAGAGCGCGGACGAGGCGATCTTCGCGCGGCGCAACTTCGCCGTGGAGCAGGAACGCGCTATCCGCGAGAGTGAGCTCGACACCGAGATCGCGGTCGAACAGAAGAAGCGCTCGATCCGGGAGACCCAGATGGACGCCGAAGCGAGCGTTGCGGCCAAGCAGGCCGAGCTGCGCGAGGCCGGCATGGTCGCCGACATCACTCTGGAGAGCAAGCGCAAGGATTTCGTCGGCCTCAACGCCGAGAACACCCGCACGCTGGCGGATGTCGAGGCCTATCGGGTCGGCGCGCTGATGAAGATCTTCGAGGGCGTCGACACCCGCGTGATCCAGGCGCTGGCCGCAGCCGGCATGCAGCCGGGACAGCTGATCGCGCAGGCCTTCAGCGGCATCGCCGAGAAGGCCGAGAAGATCGGCCAGCTCAACGTCTCGCCCGATCTGCTCAACACGCTGCTGGACAAGCCCGTGGTGGAGGCTCCCCGTGCCCGCCGACAATGACCGCAAGATCGTCCTCGTCACCCGCAAGACGCGGCTCGAGGAGCTGATCGCAAAATACCTGACAGCGGCGCAGGCACGCTTCTATGTCGAGCATCTCGGCGCCGACTTCTCCGACTACCAGCGCGAGCACGATGTCTACCATGCCGAGCGCCATGTCACCGTGCAGGCGCTGGAGCAATGGGGCCGCTACCAGATCATCGACCGGGCCTTTCTGCCGAACTTCATCTTCGGCCCCTCCGACATCGTGGTGGCGCTCGGCCAGGACGGCCTCGTCGCCAACACGATGAAATATCTCGACGGTCATCCGCTGATCGGACTCAATCCGGATGCCAGGCGCTATGACGGCATCCTGCTGCCGTTCGTGTCGCGCGATCTCCCTGCCCTGCTGCGCGAGGTCGCAGGCGACAGACGCGGCCACAAGGCGGTGACGATGGCCAAGGCCGCGCTCACGGACGGCCAGATGCTGTACGCCGTCAACGACCTCTTCATCGGCGCGCGCACGCATACATCAGCCGTCTACGAGATCGCTCTCGCCGACCAGAAGGAGCGTCAGTCCTCGAGCGGCCTGATTGTCGCGACCGGTCTCGGCTCGACCGCCTGGTTCAAGAGCATCGTCACCGGTTCGCTCGCGATCGCAGGCAGCTTCGGCGGTGGCGCCGGCAGCCCGCCTTACCTGCCGCAGGCCTGGGACGCCGGCGCGCTGCGCTTTGCGGTGCGCGAGCCGTTTCCTAGCCGCACCTCGCAGGTCACGCTCGTCTGCGGCAGCCTCGAACGCGCCGAGCGCCTCAGCGTCCGTTCGCTGATGCCCGAGAACGGCGTCATCTTCAGCGACGGCATCGAGGCTGACCGGCTCGACTTCAACTCGGGAACGGAAGCCCAGATCACGGTCGCGGAGCGCGAAGGACGGCTGGTGGTGTGAGGCCGCCGCGCGCAGCTCACTGCGGCACCGGGTGCAACCGCGCCAGCTGGTCGAGCGACAACCCGGCTTCGCGATCGCTCAAGGGAAAGCGGACGATGATGTCCTGGCGCGCAAGCTGGCCCCACAGCGCGTCCGACGACCATTTCTGCGGCTCGGGTCCGCGCGGACCGTCAATCCAGATGAAATACCATTCCGTCATGGCACGCGACCAAAGCTCCCTCTCCGGAAGATTGGTCCTTCGCCGGCCAATCCGCAACGCCGGATTTTTCGCTAGCCTGCGGACCAGGAGCTATTCGTACGGCCGGCCGTCCTTGTGCAGGAAGCGGCCGTCGGAGCTCGGGCTCATCATGTCGATGTCGGAACAGGTGATGACGTCGGCACGCGAGCGCGAGCCGACCTCGAGATAGGTCGCCGTCATCTGCGACCGGTTGATCATGTGGTGCCCGTTGCCGGAATTTTTCGGGAAGGCCGCGCAATCGCCGGCACGCAGCACCGTCTCGCCGCCGTCCTCAATCAGCACCACCTCGCCCGCAAGCACATAGACGAACTCGTCCTCGTCCGAATGCCAATGGCGCTGGCTCGACCAGTTGCCCGGCGGCAGCCGCATCAGATTGACGCCGAAATCGGCGAGCCCGCCGGCGTCGCCGAGACGACGCCGGATTCGTTCCGCGCACGGTGCGGCGAATTCGGCCGGATAGCCGCTCCCCTTGCGTTCCGGCACTGTTGTCAGATCGATCTTCGGCATGGCAGCGTCCCCGGGGCGATGACAGCAAACGAATGCGTGACGTTAAGCGTGGACGTGCGGCTATCGCAACGGGCCGCCGGAATTGTGACGCTCGACCCTGTGCGACGTCAGGCGCGCCCGACCAGGTCCTTTGCCATCAGGATGTCGTCGTAGTAGCGGCCGTCGATCTTCAGGGCGTGCTTCTCCAGCCCGTACTCGACAAACCCCGCGCGCCGGTAGAGCCGGCAGGCAGGCTCGTTGCCCTTCACCACGACGAGCTGCACCAGCTCGACCGATTGTGCGGCGAGCGCGAGCGCGGCTTCGATCAGGAGACGGCCGACTCCGGCGCCCCGCGCCGCCTGCCGCACATACATCCCGACCAGCATGCCCTTATGCTGCCGTTTCGGCCCGACTTCGCGAACGAAGCCGACAATGCCGGCGAGTTCACCGCCCCGAAACGCACCAAGTATCACCGCCCCGTGCGCGAGCCTCTCGGCGAACCAGCCGACCGGATGAACACTCTCCGTCTCATACGCGCTGCCGAACGCTTCGGGGCTCAAGCGCAGCGCCTCGAGACGGACGTCGCGATAAAGCGCAGCGTCCGCAGGCAGGAGGCGGCGAATCTCGATTGATTGCGTCGTCATTCCGTGTCCTGTCTCCGTCGCCGCAGCATGGCCGATCGATCGGCATGTCGATCGCAATATCTATCGCGCCGCCAGCCTATTCCAAAGCGGAATGGAGCGGGTAAGGGAGTCGCCCCTGGTATCCACGATATCGGCCGTCGCACAGAGCTAGACTTCAGATGACGCTTGGCTGAAACTGGCGCATCGGGGAGAAGCCTGTGGTTTTTTGGATCGCGAGTACGGCTGGATTGGCGACCGCTTATCTTTTCGGCTCGATACCTGCGGGCTATCTGGCCGGGAAACTGCTGAGGGGTATCGACATCCGGGAGCACGGCTCCAGGTCCACCGGGGCGACAAACGTCTTGCGAACCCTGGGCAAGTGGCCCGCGTTGGCGGTCCTCTTGGTCGACGTGCTGAAGGGCGCGGCGGCGATCGCGTTTGCCCGCTGGTTTTATCCCTGGCTCGGGACATTACCGTCGGTCACGCCACCGACAGCGATCGATCTGCAAACCTTGCTGCCTTGGGCGGTCTGCCTGGCCGGACTTGCCGTATTGTTGGGGCACAGCCGCTCGATCTGGCTGAATTTTACCGGCGGCAAATCCGCCGCAGCAGGGCTCGGCGTGTTGCTGGCGCTGTCCTGGCCGGTCGGCTTAGGCGCTGCCGCAGCCTTTGGCGTTGTGCTGGCTGTTTCACGGATGGTGTCGCTTGGTTCGATGCTGGCGGCGCTCACTGCGATCGCACTGGTCTGCACCATGGAGCAGCCGATGCCCTATCGGCTGCTGGTCATTGCAGGCGGCCTTTATGTGATCGCGCGCCATCGTGCCAACATCCAGCGGCTGCTGGCCGGGACCGAGCCGCGCGTGGGATCAAGTGCTCACGAATCGAAAGCCGCTTCACAAGGCTAACGTGTGCGATCTATATGCGACCGACGTCGCAAGCATCGTGCTCACGCCGTTGGGTGTGCCCCTGAAATCGCCTCGATGACGTTTGACGAATGCGTCACAAAGCCGAAGCATTTCTTGACGTTGAACAGGGTTGCTTCAACGCAGTAGCCCGGCGAGGTCGTTGCGCAGCAGTCTTCGACCAGAAGGCAACCGTAGCCCAGGAAGTTCGCGTCGGTGAGCGAATGCAGCACGCATTGATCGGTGTTGACGCCGGCAAACAGGATCGTCTTGGTTCCGAGATTGCGCAGAATGCTGTCCAGCGGCGTGTCCCAGAAGCCGCTGATCCGGTATTTGTCGACGTGAATGTCCTCGGGCTCCTGCTTCAATTCATCGACAACGGCCGCGGCCCAGCTGTCCTTCTGCAGCACGCGCGCGCCACTGCCCGGCAACGGCTCGCCAAGGCCGATGCCGACGCCCTTCGGCTTGTAGAGATGGAGCTGGTTCGGCGCCATGTTCTTCAGATCGGGCCGATTGCCCCAGTTCAGCCAGATGACGTGCACGCCCGCCTTCCGCAACACCGGGAGAAGTTTCTGCAGCGGCTCGATCGGCGCCCGATCCGGCGTGTGGTCGAGGCCGAGATGGTCGACCCATCCCCCCTTCGCGCAGAAGTCGTTCTGCATGTCGACGACGATGAGAGCGGTGCGATGCAGATCGACCGTCACCGTTTGGGGCTGCGCGTCGATCGTGACCGCCCTGGGCGGCGGCGGCGCCATCGCCATGTTGACGTTGGTGTCGTCGACCAGCCATTTGTAGCCGGGAGCAGACCCAAGAGGATTGGCGGTGCTGGGCGCGGTAGATTCCGCGGCCTTTGCTAAAGTGGAACTCGTCATCGGACTTTCCTCCCTTGCCTATGTTTTCTTGAAGTCTGTTGCGATCAGCCGCCGCGTTCGAACGGAATCGTCAGGGCCGAGGGCTGCCTGCTCTTTCCGACGAAGCCCGCGATGGCGACCAGCGCCAGCAGATATGGCAGCAGCAACAGCAGCGCGACCGGCACATCGAGCTGCAGCGCCGGCACCAGGAATTGCAGCGCGGTCGCAAAGCCGAACAGCAGGCACGCCGCCAGCGTGTACCAGGGGTTCCAGCCGCCGAAGATCACGGCCGTGATCGCGAGGTAGCCTGCTCCCTTGGTCATGTTCTCGGTGAACGTATTGCTGTCCGCGACCGACATGAACGCGCCGCCGAGGCCGGCCAGGATGCCGGCGTAGAGCACGCCGAGATAGCGCGTCCTGGCCACGCTGATGCCGGCCTTGTCCGCGGCGCGCGGGTCCTCGCCGACCGCCCGCACCGCCAGTCCGAACGACGTGTACTTCAGGATCAGCCACGTCACGACGACCATTAGGATGCTGACATAGGCAAGGCCGGTCTGGTTCGCCAACGCCGGCCCGATCACCGGGATCTGAGCGAGCCAAGGCAGATTGAGCTGCGCGAAGCCGGGAATCGGATCGCGCGACAGCGGCCCGAAGATCTCACGGTAGAGAAACGTGGTTGTTCCCAGCGCCAGGATGTTGAACCCGATCCCCACCACCAATTGATTTGCGCGTAATGTCACGCTCAACACGGCCTGGACCGCGGCAACCGCCATCGCGACCAATACGCCGGCCGCCACGCCGAGAAGCGGCGAGCCGGTCGCCCACGATGCCAGTGCCGCCGTGAAGGCCGACATCAGCATCATGCCATCGAGGCTGAGATTGAGCACGCCGGCGCGCTCGCTCAGCATCTCGCCGGTTGCGGCGAAGATGATCGGAACCGCGAGACGAAGCCCGGAACCGATGAACACGGCCATTTGTTCGTCAATCATCGGGTCACCTTTCGGTTGGTGAGGATTGCGGAGCCTGCAATGACAATGACGATCAGGCCCTGGCAGATCAGAACGACCGCGGACGGGACGTGCGCCGAGATTTCCATGTTGATGGATCCCGATCGCAGGAATCCGAACAGCAACGCGCCGATCACCACGCCGGTGGCCGAGCCGCGCGACAGCAGACCGACTACCAGGCCGTCAAATCCGTAACCGGACGAGAAATCGCTCGTCAGATAGAACTGCTGGCCGAGAATCATGATCGCGCCGCCGAGACCGCCCAGGCCGCCGGAGACCGTCATGGCCAGGATAACGTAGAAGCTCGTCCGCATGCCCGCACGGCGGGAGGCCGTCGCATTCAAGCCGACGGCACGCAGTCGCAGACCGAGCGTGCTGTGCTTGAGCACCAGCCACACCACGACGACCGCGATCGCCGCGATCAGCAGACCGATATGGAGCGGAGATCCATTGTCGGGGAACAGCAGCGGCAGCTTGGTCGTGTCAGGAATCTCCGCCGATTCCGGCAGCGACGACACGTCGCTGATCGGCTTGCGCAGCAGGTGAAAGGACTCGACGGACCAGTACACCAGCGGCAGCGCAATGAAGCTGAGCAGCAATGTGCTGATGACCTCGTTGGTGCCGCGCGCAGCCTTGAGGAAGCCCGCGAGGCCGCCCCAGACGGCTCCGGCGATGGTCCCGACGGCGAGCGGCACGATGAACGCCAGTCCCAAGGGCAGGTCGCCGGCGCCATGCAGGGCCGCTGCCGTCGCGAACATGCCGCCCATCGCGATCTGCCCCTCGCCGCCCACATTGGTCAGGTTGGCACGGCTGGCGAAGATGAAGCCGAGACCGACCAGCGCGAGGCTGATGGCGCGATTGATCGAGGCACCGATGTTGAAATCGCTTCCGGCCATGCCGTCCCAGAAGGCTTCGATCGCCTCGAGGACGGACGCACCCGTGGCGGCGATGATGAGCAGGCCGATCCCGAGCGCGATAAGGGTCGATATCACCGGAACCAGAACCTGCAACGGCACAAGCTCGAGCCTCGCGCCCTTTGCGACCCGCGCGAGCTTCGGATTTTTCATAACCATGGCCAACCTAGACATGCGCATGCCCCGACATCATCGCTCCGATCGCCTCGCGGCTGAACGACCCGGCGGCGAGCTCGCCAACCAGCCTTCCTCGGTAGATCACCGCGATCCGGTCCGACACCGCCATCAGCTCCTCGAGCTCGCTGGAGATCAAAAGCACCCCGAGGCCGTCATCGCGCGCGGCACGAATGCGATTGTAGACCGCCTCGATCGCGCCGACGTCGAGGCCGCGCGTCGGCTGCGCCGCGAGCAGGAACACCAGCGGATCGAGCGAGAGCTCGCGTGCAAGCACCGCCTTCTGTTGGTTGCCGCCCGAGAGGCTCGCCATCGAAACATCGGGGCTGCTCGCCCGCACGTCGAAGTCGCGCATCATCGCCTCCGCCGCCTTGCGGCGCGCCGACTTATCGAGCAGGCCGAAACGGCTGAATTTTCCGATCGCGCCGAGAAACAGGTTCTCGGCAACCGACAATTCCCTGATGCAGGCCACCGCATGGCGATCCTCGGGAACGATGCCGACGCCCGCATCGGTGATCTCCTGCGGCGTGCAGCCGCCGACCTGTGTCCCGCCGACGACGATCGCGCCGGCGCTTGGCGAGGCGAGACCGGCCAGGATCAGTCCGAGCTCGGTCTGGCCGTTGCCCTCGACGCCCGCGATCCCGACGATCTCGCCGGTCCCGACCGTGAGGCTCAGGCCGTCGAGCCGCGGCACGCCATGCGGGTCGCGATACACGAGGTCCGAGATCTGCAGCACCGCCTCGCCCGGCGACACCGGGCCCGCTGCGTCCGAGGTGGGTTTCGCCGGCGTCTTGCCTTCGATGTCGACCGCCGCAGCGAGCACCGAGCCTGCCGACTGGACGTCGCGGCCGACCATCGAGCGCACCAGCGACCGGATGTCGGCGCCCTCCATCGTGACGGTCTCGATGATCCGGCCCTGCCGCAGCACCGTGGTGCGATCGGCCACCCGGCTGATTTCGCCGAGCTTGTGCGTCACCAGGATCACGGACTTTCCGCGCAGCGCCACCTGGCGGCAGATCGCCAGCAGCGCGTCGATCTCATCCGGCTGCAGCACGGCCGTCGGCTCGTCGAGCACGAGCAGTTGCGGATCGCCGAGCAGGCATTTGATGATCTCGACCCGCTGCCGCTCGCCGACCGACAGCGCATCGATCCGCGCCTCGGGGTCGATTTCGAGGCCGTATTCGGCGGCGAGCTGCTCCATCCGCACGATGATGTCCTGCGGCTTCAGCACCGCGCTGGCGCGACCGAGCATCAGGTTCTCGGCCACGCTCATGTTGGGCACCAGGCTGAAATGCTGATGCACCATCACGACGCCGCGCTGCAGCGCTTCCGCCGGGCCGCGCGGATCGAACGGCTCGCCGCCCAGCGTCATCGTGCCGGCATCCGGCCGGTGCACCCCGAACACCAGGTTGCACAATGTCGATTTGCCGGCGCCGTTCTCGCCAAGCAGGCAGTGCACCTCGCCGCGCTCGATCAGCAGCGATATGTCGTCGAGCGCGGTGAAAGCCCCGAAGCGCTTGGTCAAGCCAGACAGTTCGAGAAGAGCCACGGTCAGCCCACCTTGACTTTGATCTTGTTCGACAGCAGGTCGTCCTTGAGCTCCTTGATCTTGGCCTGGATCTCCGGCGTCGCACCGGCGCAGATCTCGATGTCGGCCGAGCGCGGCCCCATAGCGAGGCCGAACTGCTTGTACTCCGGGTGCCACGCTCCGGCGACGGCCTGGTCGATGGCGTATTCGACCATGAAGCCGATGCCGCTGACCGTGTAGGCGATGTAGAGCGGGTTGTTGTCGGAGCAGTAGTTGGTGTAGCTCCCGATCATCCTGGTGCCCTTCTCGCGCGCCGCCTGCTCCATTCCGCGCACGCCGAGATTGAGGATGTTGTAGTGGACGTCGGCCCCCTGCGCGATCGCGGCAAGGGTCGCCTCCTTCGCCTTGGCGACGTCGTCGAAGTCGCCGGTGTAGGTCACGAAGCATTTGGTATCCGGCTTGACGTACTTGGCGCCGTTCGCGAATTCCGTTCCGGTGTTGACGATGGCCGGAATTTCAAGACCGCCGACGTAGCTCACCGCCCCGTTCTTCGACATCATCGCGGCGACCGCGCCGGCAATGAAGCCGATCTGGGCCTGCAGCACGTCGTACTGCGCGACGTTTTCGGTCGGCTGTCCGGTCGGGCCGACGATGGAAAACTTCACCTTCGGGAATCGCTTGGCGACCTTGAGCACCGATGCCTGGGTCTGCCCCGCGGCGCCGATCACCATGTCGTTCTTGGTCGCGAGCGTGACGAGCGCCTGCTCCATGTCGGCGAACTTGACGTTCTCGATCGACGTGATCACGACCTTCTTGCCGTGGCGCTGCTCGGCCGCCTTCATGCCGTTATAGGCCGACTCCATCCAGCCATGGTCGGCCCGCGACCCCGGAATGAGAATGCCGATGCGCAGCGGCTTCGCATCGTCAGCGAAGGCGAGCCGGCCCGATGAACCGATGAAGGCTGCCGAGAGCAGACTTGTTTGCAGAAATGCACGACGGGTACCGTTCATGTGTTTCCTCCTGTTCGTTCCCGGTGTCGCCGCATTGTTGCGGCATTTTTTCAGTCGGCGGCGCGACCGCGCCGTCGTTCTCAAGATCGCAGCAACGTCATCTCGCGGTCATCGCCGCCAGCGCGCCGACAGCGTCGACAAAGCACTTCATCGGAGCCTGCACGACGCCGGCGCCGATGATCCCCATGCCCGGCTCCTTGTGCGCCGTTGCGGTGTTGATGACCGGCCGCATGCTCTCGTCCACAACCTTGCGGATGTCGATGCCGACCGGCGCTCCGATGAAGTCGAGCATCGGCAGAGTGAAGCCGGGATTGCGACCGATCGTGACGTGCGCCATCTCGCGCGAATAGCGCAGCGCGTCCTGCGGCGTGCCGCCGACGAACTGGACCATCGCGGGAGCTGCGGCCATCGCGAACGCACCGAGCCCGGCGGTCTCGGTGATCGCGCTGTCGCCGATGTCGGGATTGGCATCGGCCTCGCTGAAGCCGGGCAGGAACAGGCCGACCGGGATGTCGGCCGGACCGACGAACCATTGCCCCTTCAGTCCGCTGACCCTGATGCCGACATTCACGCCGTTGCGCGCCATTGCGGTGACGATGCTGCTGAACGGCACGCCGTGCGCGGCATCCATGGTCGCCTTGCAGGCCGCCATCGACAGGCTGAGGAAGAACATGTCGTCCGCCCCGATCGTCCGCAGCGTCTCGTGGACGATGTCGCGCGAGATCGGGGACTTGAGCAGCGATTCCGTGACGGCGCGATACAGCAGCAAGGTCGCAGCGGTGTTGCGATTATGGACGTCGTCGCCCATGTGCAGCGACTGCGACATCAGCGGCTTCAACGGCAATCCGCCGTCGATGCCGGCGACGGCGGCCTTCAGGCATGGAGCCAGCACATTCTCGATCAGCTTGAGGCCGTCGATCACCTCGGGCGCGAAGGCACCGAACCGCAATGTCTTGGCGCCGCCGGATTCCATCATCGGCGCATAGGCGCGATTGCCGGTGGTCTGGTTCAGCACCACGAAGAGCGGCATCGAGGGCGAGATGATCCCGGTCATCGGCCCGACCGCGCCGAATTCATGGCACGGCGCGAAGCGGATGCCGCCTGCCGCGACGAGTTGCTCGGCTTCTTGCTGGGTCGTCGCCCATTTTTCGTAAAGGATTGCGCCGACGACGGCCCCCTTCATCGGGCCGCACATATGGTTCCAGGCGATCGGCGGACCGGCATGGAGCAGCGTCCGGCCCATGTCCGGCCAGACCTCGGATGCGTGCGCCGCGACGTCGACCCATACCGGCTGCGCGGTCAGGATGCGCTCGAGCACTTCCGCATTGGCGCGATCGATCCGTGACCCCAGGCAGTCGGCATCACCGGCGTCGCCAACCAGTTGCGCGAGGCTCCAGGCGACCTCGGGACTTCCGTCGCCGACCGGCTGCCACTGCAGACGCACCAGCAGGGCCCCGCTGCTCTCGACACCGCGATCGAGGCCGGAGGCGCCAAGGCTGATGACCGATGTCTTGTTCTGGAGCGCGGAAGAGGCTGCGTTCATCATCGTTCTCCACCTTGCATCGCGCGGCGCCCCGTGGCGTTGTCGTCCGCGGCCACGCGGCTCGCGATAGCTTGCGCGGAAAGCGCTGCGCCCGTGCTGCTGCCGACAATCTCGGCGCCGGCGTCCGCCAACATGGCTTTCTGGGTCTCATAGGGCTGCGGATCTGAACCCGTGCCGCAGACGAAGCAGACCACGGGAAGCTCCCGCCCCTGCGCTCGCGCCGCGGCCTTCGCCCGGCGGATCGCCGGAGCCAGGATCTCTGCCGGATTGGGGTGGCTGCCGTAACCAAGCACGACGTCCAGAACGATGCAGGCGACGGTCGGATCGTCCGCCTCCTTCAGCAACCGTTCGATCCGCACGCCGTAGTCGATCATCGGATGCGGACGTCCCACCGTGAATTCGTCACTGCCCAGATCGATCGCCGTGTGCCCGTGGCTCTCTGCCACGTCGGCGAGACGATCTGCGCCGGCAAGCGGCGCGTTCGACCGGGCACGAATGCCCGCCGCCCGCCAAATGGTCTGGGCTTCCGAGCAGAACGTACCACCGGAGTAGAGACCGCGCAGGTAGCGCTGCGAGGGTGCCAGCGACGCACAAACCCTCGTTGCGAACTGTTCGATGGACTGTTCGTCACCCCCGGGTTGGCGCGCTCCCGCAAGCACGATGACCTGCCGCGCCGTCTCCTCAAGCGACGACGTGCGGTGAACATTGCCGGCGGATGCTGCCGGCTCGCCGCCGAGGAAGCAGATCACCACCGGCTTTCCGATCGCACGAGCGCGCTCGATGACCCGCTTCTGCACATCTGGCGCAGGAGGCTTGGAGACGATGGCGACAACTTTGGTCTGCGCGTCGGCGGCCAGCAGCTCCAGGCCCTGCAACATCGTGATGCCACCGACCTCGCTGGAAACGTCGTGGCTGCCAGTGCCGATCGCCTGCGAGATGCCCTGGCCATGACGATGGATCTGGCACATCACCTCTTGCAGGCCGGTGCCCGACGCTCCGACGAGCCCGATCACACCCCGCCGAACGACGTTGGCAAATCCAAGCGGCACGCCGTTGATGATGGCCGTGCCGCAATCCGGTCCCATCACCAGCAGGCCCTTCCGCGCCGCAACGCGCTTGATGGCCACCTCTTGTTCGATCGGCACGTTGTCGCTGAACAGCAATACGTTCAGGCCCTGGC
Organism: uncultured Bradyrhizobium sp.; assembly: GCF_947648125.1. Classification (GTDB taxonomy): domain Bacteria; phylum Pseudomonadota; class Alphaproteobacteria; order Rhizobiales; family Xanthobacteraceae; genus Bradyrhizobium. Next base: position 62,179 of record NZ_CANSMR010000027.1, read on the forward strand.
GCAGCGCCTTCAAGGCTTCTGCCGCGGCATAGGGGCCCGGCACCGAGATCAAGGCGAGGTCGGCATGATCGGCGATCGCGACGCCGCCGGAGATTGAACGCGGCGGTGCTTCCGCCGCGGCTTCAGTCGATCCGCCCTTCGGTTCTTCGCCGGCGATCAGGGAGTGGATCTCGCGCTCCGCGGCTACGCGCTTTTCGGGCGCATCGTCCGCCACGACGATCATGATATCGCCCGGCTTGGCGCTCTCGAGCGCCGGACTCATTAGCCCGGCCTGCTGCAGGAACTCCTTGTTGCTGCGCGTTCCCATCAGCAGCGTGACCCGCTGCACGCCGGTCCGCGCGACCGTGACCTGCGAAATCCGCATCAACGACACGGAATCCTTATACAGGTTCGCCCTTATGCTGGATTGAATGGCCATTGCCTTGTCGTTCCCTTGAATCCCGCAGGCTGCTTGTTTGTCTTGTGTTTGAGCTTGAGCCAGCGGCCAGCTCGATTGCCTGATCAGAATGAGGCGCCGACGCACCTCAACTGCTTCAACTCGGTGAGCGCGGGCGCCACTGCGGCCATCAAGAGCGGACCGCCATCTTGCTCGACACTCGAATGCAGATTGGCGCGGGCGGATGTCCCGTTGATGCGCCAATCCCGGCGGTTAGTGAACGACGTGCGTCCCCGTCTCGCCCCGCAGCGCCGCCATGGCGCAATCGAGGTGACTGATGATCGCGCGCTTGCCGCCGCCCTCGAGAAACCGGATCGCCGCATCGACCTTGGGTCCCATGCTTCCCGGAGGAAAATGTCCCTCACGGTGGTACGCCTTGATCTCCTCGAGGCTGACCTGATCCAGATCCTTCTTGTTCGGCTTTCCGAAATTCACCGCGACGCGCGGGACCGCGGTCAGGATCAGCAACTCTTCGATACCCAGCACATTCGCGATATGAGCGGATGTCAGATCCTTGTCGATGACCGCCGGCACGCCGGTGCGCACGCCCTTCGCATCACGAACCACGGGAACACCGCCGCCGCCTCCCGCAATGACGATCGTCCCGCGCTTGACCAATGCGTCGACCAGCGAGATGTCGCAGACATGCTTGGGTTTCGGCGACGGCACGACATGACGCCAGCCGCGCCCTGAATCCTCACGCATCGCCCAATTGAGTTCAGCGCTGATCTTCTTCGCTTCGTCCTCGGAGAAGAACGGCCCGACGAACTTGGTCGGATTCTTGAACGCGGGATCGTCCCTGTCCACCTCTACCTGGGTCAGCAGGCTTGCCACATGTCGCTGGTTGCCCTGTTCGCGCAGGGCATTCTCGATCGCCTGCATCAGGAGGTAGCCGATGCCGCCCTGGCTGTGCGCGACGCAGATGTCCATGTCCATCGGCGGGATTCGGCTCATCGTCAGCATCTGGCGCATCATGATCTTGCCGACGACCGGGCCGTTGCCGTGCGTGATGACCAGCTCGTTGTCGAGTTGCGCAAGCGGCAGCAGCGCTTCCGCGGTGATCTGCGCGACCGACTTCTGCTCCTGGGACGTACCCCTGATATCCTCGGGGTGCACCGCATTGCCACCGATCGCGACCACCAGGCGACGCGGCACGTCATTGAGTGTACGCATTTCCTTACCTCCCGGCATTCTGGACGATGGCAACCGCAAGCTCGCACGCCTGCGCGTTCGACGGCGCAACGAGGATTCCGGCCTGCTCCAGTTTCCTGACCTGCGCGGAGCGCCCTTGCGGATCCTGCTCCGTGCCGACGACGGACGCGATCAACGCCGGCGCATCCTGTCCGCGATCGGCGACGATCTTCGTCAGGTGCTCGGCGGGATCGGCATGCGCGCCATAACCGAGCACAAGATCGAGCAGGACCACCGAAAGATCGCGATTCTTGAGCGCAGCACGCAACGCATCGTCGCGCACCGAGGGGTCGATCATCGGGTGCGGCCGGCCACGGGTATATTCGTCGTCGCCGAGGTCGATCAGCCGGTCCCGTCCAGCGTTCGGCTCGACGCCGAGCTTGGCCACGCCGGGGATCGCGGCGTTCGACGCCACCTTCCGGCCTGCGGCAGCGAGGATCACCTGGGCTTCGGCACACAGCGTTCCGCCGGCGAACAAGCCCTCGATCCCGCCTCGGCCGCTCCGCGGAAGCCGTGATGCAACGGCGTTCGCATCGAAGCCCGCGCCGATCTTCTTGTCTCCCAGTGCGAGCTCCGCGGCGCCTTTCAGCGTCGGCGAGAAGCGGGCGTTCGGCGGCAGCTCGATCTCCGAAGCACCGATGAAGCACACGGTGTACGACTTCCTGCTTCTGCCGATCCGCTTAATGACGGACCTGGCGACATCGGGATGCGGCGGCTTCGAGATCAGCACCACGTGATCGGTTTCCGGATCGGACTCGAATGCATCGATCGCCATCAGCGTGGTGATGCCGCCGATATCCTTCTTCAGATCGCGCCCGCCGACCCCGATGGCGTGGGAGATTCCCGCGCCGGCTTCAGAGATCAGGCACGAGACCTCCTGCGTTCCGGTCCCCGACGCACCGATGATGCCGATCCTGCCGCGCTTGATCTTGTTGGCGAACGCCAGCGGCGCGCCGCCGATCACGGCCGTTCCGCAGTCCGGCCCCATCATCAGGAGGCCGGCCGCCCGCGCCTGCTGCTTGAGCGACAATTCGTCCTCGAGGGACACGTTGTCGCTGAACATCAGGACATGCAGGCCGCGATTGAGCGCCTTGCGGGCCTCGGAGGCGGCGAACTCGCCGGGAACGGAGATCAGCGCAAGATTGATCTCCGGCCTGACCTTCACGGCGGCGGCGATCGAGTGCGGCTGCCAGGCAGCCTGTGCCTCGCCCTGGGTCTTCGGCTTGTCGAGCGACTTGATCGCATTGTCGAGGGCTTCGCGGGCAGCGGTCCCGGACTCGGCCTTGACCGCGATCACGAGGTCATTGCCCTTCACGGCAGCGCCCTCCTCGAGCAGCCCCGCATTGCGCATGATCGCAACGTTCGACGGAGTCCCCATCATCAACGCCGCCTCGATCACGCCGGGCGAGCCGGCCACCTCGCGCGACAGCCGCATCAGCGCGACCGAGTCGAGATAGAATCCCTTGCGGACCTCGTTCAGGACAACGACGTTCATGACACACCCAAATCCTTGGCGATCGCGACGATCGCCTGCTGGAAGCACGCCAACGGCGCCTTGACCACGCCGGCGCCGACCTGCCCGATGCCGGGCTCGCGATGCGCGATGCCTGTGTTGATGACGGGCACCACGCCGGAATCGACGACCAGGCGGACATCGATGCCGGTCGGCACGCCCGCGAAGTCCATTGCGGCGATGGTCCATTCCGGATTCTGCGCAACCGTGATCTCGCCCATCGAGCGGGTGAAGTTGCCGGCCTCGGACGGCGCGCCGGCCCCGACGAAGCCCGCGACAGCCGGCGCCGCCGCCATCGCAAATCCGCCCAGACCGATCGTCTCGACGATCGCGGAATCGCCCATGTCCGGGTTGGCGTCCTTCTCGGAATAGCCGGCAAAATAAAGCCCCTCCGGCATTTCGACCGGCGCGGTGAACCATTGCTCGCCGAGTCCGCTGACGCGGATCCCGAAATCGGTGCCGTTGCGGCACATCGTGGTGACGATGGTCGAACCCCGAATGCCATTGGCCGGATCGGTGATCGCCTTGCCCATCGCCATCGCGATGTTGAGGAAGAACTGATCGTTCTGCCCGATGAACGCGAGGCATTCGGCGAGAACGGCGTTGTCGGTCGAGGTTCGCGCCATCCAGGGCGCGATCTCGCGCAGGAAGACGCTCGAGCAGGCCAGATTGCGCTGATGCAGCTCGTCGCCCATCGACAAGCCCCGCGCGACGATCGATTTCAGGTCGATGCCGCCTGCGGCACGGATCGCCTTGCCGAGCGTCGGACCGAACACGTCGCGCAGCCAGGCGAGTCGCTTCAGCACGCTGGCGTCGTTGCCGCCGAAGCGCATCACCTTGCCGAGCCCTTCGTTGATCGCGCAATAAGCTCGGTTGGAGAAGCGCGCGTTCTCGACCACGAACAGCGGCATCGACATCGTCGTCATGCCGGTCATCGGGCCGACCGCGCCGAAGTGGTGGTTCGGGTGAAATTCGATCTCGCCACCGGCGGCGAGCTTGGTCGCAGTCGACAGATCCTTCGCCCATCCCTCGAACACGATGGCGCCCGCGACCGCACCGCGCATCGGACCGCACATCCTGTCCCAGGTGATCGGCGGTCCGGCGTGGAGGATCATCCGTTCGCGCAGACCCGGGATCAATTCGCGGGCGGGAACGATGTCGATCAGCCGCGGCTCCCCTTCGAGGATCCGGGCGAGCGCCTGTTGGTTTGCGTCTTCGATCAGTTTCATCGGTGCGCCCTCACACACCGAGCTTCGCGAGCAGGGCCGCCATCTGCGGATCTCCACCCGCCGACGGCTTCCAGTCGACGTGAACGACGTCGATGCCGCAGTCGCGAAGGTCCTTCACGAACCCCTCAAGCCCGACATTCACGACTTCGACCTTGCGCGCCAGCAATTGCTGATACTGCGGCCTATCCTGATCCGTCATCGTCTCCGCCCTAATAAAGTTCGTTTTCGTTGCGCCAAGTAAATAAGAAAACACTTACTTCGTCAAGACCGAATTCCCGGAAAAGTGCGAATTTCCGTATCCGCTCGAATGGCGGACCGGCCGAAGCGCAATCCCGCTTTAAAAAAAGTGCTCCGAACTTCGTTCGGAGCAGTCTGGGAGAACTCGAAATTTGATCTGCAACGCTGTCACCGCGCGCAAAGAGCGTGGCGCAGGACGATCAGACTGCCGGCAAATGCATCCAGTCCGGATGTATGCCCGATCGCCGTCAGAGCCGTGAGGGCGCGACGAAATCCGGCGGCCTCCCCGCTCATCGTTGCGTGGATAGCAGCGTGCAGTGCCGCCGCGCCATAACCCAGTGCCGCCGCACGCAGATGGATTCGGCTGATGTCGTTGGTGCCGTCGAGCAGCGCGCGGCAATGCTCCCACAATGCGTCGCGACATTCGATGAGTCCGAGCGCAGCCAACGCGATCAGCGCACCGCCGATCAGATCGTCGCCGGACGGCGTAAGCCCCGGCCCGAGACCGATCAGGCTGGCGAGCCCGGACTCGCGATCCGCATCGCTATCCGAGCCTGCGAGGATTAGCTCCAGTGCGGCGAGACCGGGCATGGCAGCCCGAACGAGCGCAGAGGCGTCGTCCGGAGCATGTCCGGCCCCGACCACGGCGAGGCCCTCCGCAATCAGATCGCCGGTCCACACCTCATCAACCGCATCAAGGCCGCGTCGCAGGCTGGCCGTCGACCAGTGTGGTACAGCGGGCGGCGCCCAGACGGACCGCGTTGCCAGATTCGCGAGCGGCGTCGCTCCGATCCACAGCATGGAGTCCGCGACCCGCACGGGATCGCCGACCGCAAGGCCCGACCATCGGAAGTCGCCGACCACGTGCAACGGACCCGATCCGATGCCGATCCGTCCAACGCAGATCCAGATTCCGTCGATCACGGCGTAGAACGAACGTTCGAACACGGCGACGACCTGGCCCGCGGCGCGATCGCGAAGCGCCCTGTCGGCGAGAAGCCCCACTTCCACGCCGGCGCAGACCGTCGCTGCGGGCTCGGGACGCCGCTCGTCCGGCGCGCTCGCGCGACCTGGCTGCCTTCCGTCAGCTTCGCGGCCTCCGACCAACATCCGCCCTCGCCTCCCTCAGCGTGCCTGGGCCGCGAACCGTTGCGGCGCGCCGGGCTGGGCCTCGCCGCCCAGATAGGCCGCCTCAAGCAGCGGATCCTCGGCGATGATGTCGGCGGCGCCGCTCTTCAGGATCGCACCGGTCTCCAGGAGATAGGCCCGGTCGGCCAGCGCGAGTGCATGGCCTGCCATCTGATCGACCACGATGAGGGTCATGCCCTCGCTGCGCAGCCGCTCGAAGGACGCAAACAGTTCATCGACCACGAGCGGCGCCAACCCGAGCGACGGCTCATCCAGCATGAAGATCTTCGGCCCGGTCAGAAGCCCGCGCGCCACCGCGAGCATCTGCTGCTCGCCTCCGGACAGCAGGCCGGCGCGCTGGTCGATGCGCTCCTTCAGCCGCGGGAATCGCACGAACATCGCCTCGATCTCGGCATCGAGGTCTATCCCCTTGCGCGCATAGGCGCCGATTTGCAGGTTTTGCTTCACTGTCAGCTCCGGAAACACCTGCCGCCCTTCCGGCACCAATACGACGCCGCAGCGGGCACGAACATGCGCGGGCATCCTGTCGATGCGCGTCTCGGCGAGCCGCACTTCGCCCGTGGACCGCGGCGGTTCGAGACCGGCAATCGACCGCATCAGGGTGGTCTTGCCGGCACCGTTGGCACCGAGCACGGCGACCGCTTCGCCGGGAGCGATTACCAGATCGATCCCGTTCAAGGCGCGGGACAGGCCATAAAACGAATCGAGCGTCTTGACCTCGAGCGCAGTACCCTGCCGTGCCGGCCGCGGCGCGCGGCTCTTCTCACCGGGCGCGGCGTCGCCGAGATAGGCCTTGCGGACCAGCGGATCGTTGCGGATCGCCGCCGCATCTCCGATCGCGATGCGCTTGCCGCCGTCGAGCACGACGATGAGATCGCTCAGCGACATGATCATCGGCATGTCGTGCTCGACGATGATGACGGCTATCCCGAGATCGGCGATCCGGCGCAACAGCGCGGTCAGGCGCTGCTTGTCGCCCTTCGAGAGGCCTGCCGCGGGCTCGTCGAGCAGCAGGATGCGGGGCCGTAGCGCGAGCGCGCGCGCGATCTCGACCAGCCGCTTCTCGCCATGGGACAGCGAATCCGCAAGGCGATCGACATCGCCGTCGACACCGGCAAAGCGCAGCAGGAAGCGGGCGAAACCTTCGGTCTCCGCGTTGCGGAGCGCGGAGACAACGCCGCCGAGACGGCCGACCCGCTCGGCCAGCAAGATGTTTTCCAGGATGGTGAGCGAGCCGAATAGCTGCGTGGTCTGGAACGTGCGCGCCACGCCGACCCGCGCCAGCAGATGCGACGTCATGCCCGTGACGTCGCGATCGCCGAGCTTCACCGTCCCCGCCTGCGGCCGGTAGAAGCCGCAGAGCAGATTGAGCGCGCTGGTCTTGCCGGCGCCGTTGGGACCGATGATGCTGGTGACGGCACCGGGCGCCGCCTTGAACGATACGCCCTGGACTGCGCGCACGCCGCCGAACGAGATCGACAGATCCGTCACGTCGAGCCCCGCCGCGTTGTGGGTCTCGAGGATCGCCGCATCGGTTTCCGCCGCCGCGATCGCCGGCTCGGCCACCGGCTTGCGCGCCGGCAGCAATCTTGCCGCAAGTTGCTCCGCGAGGCCAACGATGCCGGAGGGCGCGGCGCGCAGTACGACGAACAGCAGCACGCCAAAGGCCAGCAGGCGATACTCCGCAAGATCCGACAGCGCTTCCGGCAGCAGCACCACCAGCGCTGCGCCGATCACCGGGCCGAGCACCGAGCCGGCGCCGCCGACCATCACGGCAAACAACAGCAGCACCGATTGCAGAAACGGAAACGAGCTCGGGCTGATATAGCCCTGCAGCGGCGCGAACAGCGCGCCGGCCAGCGCCATCGCGGCCGCCGAGATCACGAAGGCCACGGCGCGGACCTGCACCAGATCGATACCGAGCGAGCGCGTCGCAACCTCGGTATCGCGCGCGGCACGCATGGCATAACCCCAGCCGCTGCGCTTCAGCCGCGCGAACAGGATGAGGCCGGCAAACACCAGCACGACGCCGGCGATGGCCAGCGAACGCTCGGACAGCGCATAGCCGAACACGCTCGGCGGCGCACTCAGCATCAGGCCGTTGCCGCCGCCGGTGAGATCACGCCACTCGATCGTGACATGCTCGACGATGAAGCCAAAGGCAATCGTCACCATCGCCAGATACGGCCCGCGCACGCGCAGCGCCGGCATTGCGAGCAGCCCGCCGACGATGCTGACCAGCACGATCGCTCCCGCCGTCGCGGCGAGGTAGGGCCAGCCGGCCTTTTCCATCAGCAGCACGGTGGTGTACGCACCGATCGCCATGAAGCCGATATGGCCGAGCGAAATCTGGCCCGCGAGGCCGAGCAGGACATTGAGGCCGATGCAGCCGATCGCGGTCAGCGAGATCGTCGCGATCAGGAACACCGAATAGCTGTCCGCGACCGCGGCATAGAAGATGGCAATCGCGAACGCCACGACCGCGACGAGAAGGGAGGCGCGAGAGGTCATACCTTCTTAACTCCAGCTCGGCCGAGCAGCCCGTGCGGCATGACGACGAGGATGACGATGACGGAGGCGAACGTGATGATCTGGGTGTAGACCGACCCGAGATAGTTGGTCGCGAACACCTCGATCAGACCGAGACACAATCCGGCCAGCATGACACCCCAGGCGCTGGCAAGGCCGCCGATGATCGCGGCGGCGAACGCCTTGATGCCGAACAGCGTGCCCATCTCGGACGAGACGTTGAACAGCGGCGCGATCAGCAGCGCGGCGACGCCCGCAAGCATCGCCGACACCGCGTAGCTCGCGGCAATGGCGCCGCTGACATTGATGCCCATCAGCCGCGCGGCATTGGGATTCTGCACCACCGCAAGCATCGCGACGCCATGCCGCGTGCGGCGGGTGATCAGATGCAGCGCCAGCGCAAGCAGGAGGCCGACCACAGGAATCAGCAGCTGCAGCGGGTAGACCCCTGCCCCCTCCACGATCTGGATCGGCTTGGCCGCGAGCATCGACGGGAAGCTGCGCGGCTCCTTGCCGAACACGAACAGCATCACATTGTCGACGATGATGCCGACCGCGACGGTCGCCATCAGCCAGTTGTCCGACCCGCGCTGCACGAACGGACGAACCGCGAAGCGTTCAATCAGAACGCCGTAAACCGCGCAGACCAGCAACACCGCGGGGATGCCGATCGCGGCCGGCCAGCCCCACACGATGAGGAAGAAGTATCCGGCAACGGCTCCCAGGGTCATCGAACTGCCCTGCGAGAAGTTGACCGTGCCGGATACGGCGTAAGTGACGTGAAAGCCCAGCGCGAGCAGACCGTACATGCTCCCCAGCGCCATTCCAGTTATTATCGCCGAAAGAAACGACATCGATGATCACCCCGATCTGCTTGCTGGACGATCGCTACCGTCAGTTCTTGAACGGCAGGATGTGGTTGTCTTCGAAGTGGGCCCAGATGTAGTCCTGCGCCGTCAGCGCATCGTGCTTGTCCTGGGCGAACGGCTTCTCATAGGTCTTGATCAGGCCTTCCAGCCGGTCGATTCCGTAGAAGCCGTCACGAATGGCGGTCGGATCGGTGCTGCCGGCCTTCTGGATAGCGCCGGCGATCACCAGCACGCTGTCATAGGCGTTGGCAAAGCCGACCGCAGGCGTCACGTCCGCCGGGCCCTTGATGTCCGGATACTTCGCCTGCAACTCGGCGAGCACGCGCTTGCCGACCGGCGAGAGGTTGCCGAAGAAGCTGTAGGTCTGCACGAAGACGACGCTCTCGGCGCTCGGCCCGGCGAGCTCGGTGAAGCGGCCGCCGGCCGGCCCCCAATGCGACACGATCGGCGGCGCCCAGCCCATCCGGTCGAGCGATTTCACGACCTGCGAGGATGGACCGACATTGCCGACCAGGAACAGGGAGTCGGCGCCGGCCTGCTTGAGCCGGGACAGTTGCGCGACCACGTCGACGTCGTTCGCCTCGAACTTCTCGACACCCGCCGGTTCGATCCCTGCCGCCTTCAGCGCCGCGCGCAGGCCGTGCTCGTTCGATTCGCCCCAGGGATTGTTGACGAGGATGAGGCCCGGCTTCTTGGCGGCGAAGGTCTTGCCGGCGAACGCAACGATCGCCTTGTCGACCTCGTCGTCCATCGCCGAGACGCGGAACACATAGTTGGACGCGGCGCCGTTCTGCGTGATGTTGGTTCCGGCCGCCCATGGCACCACGAACGGCATCTTGACGTTGTTGACGAACGGCACGATCGCAAGCTGGACCGGCGTATCGAGACCGCCGAGCAGCACCGCGACCTTCTCGCGCTGGATCAGTTCGCGCGCGGCGGTCAGCCCCTTGGCGGGATTGCTTTCATCGTCACGGCGCACCAGCTCCAGTGGACGGCCGAGCACGCCGCCTTTCGCGTTGATCTCCTCGATCGCGATCGTGGCGCCGCGGGTCAACGCTTCGCCGGCGCGCGCCGACTGCCCAGACAGCGCGGTGACCAGGCCGATCTTGATCGGCTCGGCGGCCCGTGCCCGCTCCGCGAGCGGCACAGAGCCGATGAGAATGGCGAGCGCGCCCTGCAAGACAACGCGGCGGCACAGCCCGGTGATGGGGGTACAAGCGTAGCTCATTTCTGCGATTCCTCCCGCTCCGACGGCTCCCAAGCCGCCTCTGGTCCGCTGCCGCTGTCTCCGCGGCCTTGACGGAAGTAAAAACTTTCTTCACAAATTGGCGAATGTCAAGCGGCTGATCGCGCGCCGGATGGAGATTGCAATGCAACGGGAGACTGGAGCGGAACCGGAGCGGGCCACTTCACGTGGCGTTCTCGGCGGTGCAACATCCGCGCAAGCGGCGGATCCAGCGCGCGCTCTGCTCTCTCATGACCGCTACCGCTACAGCGCGATCACCCGCCGCCCCGATTTCTTGTGGCCGAACAAAAAGCGGCTCGCGGTCTACATCGCGCTCAACCTGGAGCATTTCGCTTTCGGCGATGGACTCGGCGCCGAACTCTGCCCGGGCGGTCCGCATCCAGACGTCCTCAATTACGCCTGGCGCGATTATGGCAACCGGGTCGGCGTGTGGCGGCTCATCGATCTGTTCGACGAGCTGAAACTGCCGATCTCCGTGCTCGCGAACAGCAGCATCTATCACTACTGCCCGGAAGTCATGGACGCATTTCGCGCGCGCGGCGACGAGGTCGTCGGCCATGGACGGACCAATTCCGAACGGCAGGGCGTGCTCTCACCTACCGAGGAGCAGCAACTGATCGCGGAGGCGACGGATGTCATCGCGCGGGCCGAGGGACGGCGGCCGCTCGGCTGGCTCGGTCCATGGATCTCGCAATCCGCCGTGACGCCGGACCTTCTCGCCGAAGCGGGCTACCAATACCTGCTCGACTGGTGCATGGACGATCAGCCGGTGTGGTTCTCGACAAGGGGGGGCGGGCGGATCCTGTCCGTGCCCTATCCACAGGAACTGAACGACATCCCCTCGATTGTCGGACGCAAGGACAGCGGCGAGCAGTTTGCGACCATGATCACGGACACATTCGAGGAGATGCTGGCGCAATCCGCCAGGCAGTCGCTGGTGATGGGGATCGCGCTGCATCCATATCTGGTCGGCCAGCCCCACCGGCTGCGGCCGCTGCGACGCGCCCTGCAGGCGATCGTCGCAAGGCGCGACGACATCTGGATCACCACCGCCGGCGAGATCGCGGCATTTTCCCGCGCCCTGCCCGACGGAATCGTACCGACATAAGAAACTGGAGACTTGAATTGACAGCCATCGACACACTCTTTCAGAACGCGCGGCTCGCCGACGGCCAGCTGGTCGAAATCGCCGTCCGCGGCGGCAAGATCGTGGCGATCGCGTCGTCCCCGCAAAGTTACGAGGCGGTCGGCGAAAGCCGCGATCTTGGCCGGCGCCTGGTGCTTCCCGGCATGGTCGAAGGTCACATCCACCTCGACAAATGCTTCATCGGCGACGACTGGAAGCCGCATCGGCCGTGCACCGCCGGATTCGACGTCCGCGAGCGCGTCAAATTCGAGAAGGAAGCCCTCGCCGGCGCCAAGCCGATCCCAGTTCGGGCAGCGGCCTTGATCGACCTTTGCGTCTCGCAGGGCACCACTCACATGCGCAGCCATGTGGATGTCGACGCCGAGGTCGGCCTGCGACATTTCGAACCGATCGCCGCCGCGCGGCAGGCTCACCGGGAGAAGCTTTCGATCCAGATCGTCGCGTTTCCCCAGAGCGGCATCCTGACATCGCCTAGAACCGCCAAATTGCTTGAGGAAGCCGTTCGCGCCGGCGCCGATCTGGTCGGCGGACTTGATCCCGCAGGCCATGATGGTGACGTCGCCGGGCATCTCGACGTCATCTTCGGGATCGCCGAGCGGCATGGCGTCGGCATCGACATTCACCTGCATGACGGTGGTCTGCAGGGCATCTCGGAGATCGAGGAGATCGCGCGACGGACCAAAGCGTCGGGCCTTGGCGGCAAGGTCACGATCAGTCATGCCTATGCGCTCGGCGAAGTGGCTGTTGACGTGGCTCAACGTACTGCGCAGCAGCTTGCCGAGGCCGGCGTCGCCATTCTCACCAATGCCCCGGGCGCGCGGTTGTTTCCGCCTGTGTTGCTGCTTCGTGATGCCGGCGTCACCGTGTTCTCCGGCAACGACAACATCCGCGATTCCTGGTGGCCTTACGGCGACGGCGACCTGCTCGAACGCGCCATGATGGTCGGCTACCGCTCCGGGTTCAACACGGACGATCAACTGGCCGCGGCCTTTGACATGGTGACGACCAACGCAGCGCGCGCGCTTGGCCTCAAGGATTACGGCCTTGCCGTCGGCGGCACGGCGGATTTCGTCGTGCTGGACGCCCGGCATGTGCAGGAAGCCGTGGTCGCGCGTCCCAAGCCACGCGATGTCTACAAGGCTGGCCGACTGGTCGCGCAGGGCGGCGTGATGGTGGCGGCCGGTGCCCGGAAGCAGTGAACATGGAGGAATCGCACTTGACGAACAGTCGTAATGCCGATCTCAATCCCAGCTGCTTGCGCCGGGAACCGGTCCGCTGCCCAATGAGGCCTGATGCGGACGTGCCTTGCGTGAATACCCGAGCCCAGGCAAGGTTGACGCCGTGACAGAGACGACAGCACAGACCAGCCCCACCCGCAGTACCACACGCGGAAAGCGGCCCCGCGACTCCGCGCTTACCAAGGAAGCGATCCTGCGCGCGGCGACCTTCGAGTTCTGCCACAATGGCCTCGGCGGCGCACGCGTCGAAGCCATTGCGCAGCGCGCCAAGGCCAACATGCGCCTGCTCTACGCCTATTTCGGCGACAAGAACGGGCTCTACATTGCGGTCCTCGAGGACGTCTACACCGAAATTCGCGCGGCCGAACAGCAACTGAAACTGGATGATCTCGAACCGATCGCCGCAATGAGCGGGTTGATCGATTTCACATTCACTTTCTTCGGGCAGCACCAGAACTACATCGCGCTGATCAACACCGAGAACCTTCAGCGCGGGCGCAATATGCGCAAGTCGCGCAAGATTGCCGATCTCACCCTGCCCCTGGTTGCAAGCATCGAAAGCATTCTGCGGCGCGGCGTGGCGGCGGGCCTGTTTCGCGGTGATGTCGATCCGATCCAGCTCTATGTCTCGATCACTGCGATGAGCTATTTCCACGTTTCCAACCGGTACACATTGTCGGCGATGTTCGACAAGGACCTCGGCGCGTCGGACTGGCTTGAGCTGCGCCGCGAGCATGCGCAGGACATGATCCTGACCTGGCTGACGGCCCCTGCCGGGACACGCAAGGACAAGTCAGCAGCATCGAAGGCGACAGCGCGCCTCGGCAAGCCGTCACGCTAGCGGGCGACCCGCACGCAGTATCGTGCGGATCAGGCGCCGGGAATGCCCCTCAGCGGGCCGCAACGACGCCGTCGCTGCGCGGATCGCTGGCCCCTTCCATCAGGCCGTCCGGATGCCAGACGATCGCGCCGGCGTGTCCCATGAACTCCTCGAACGGGCCGGTCACCTGAATGTCGTGGCCGAGCGCGCGTAGCCGTTCGATGATCGCGGGATCGAAGCGGGATTCGATCTTCAGATTGTTGTTTTCCTCGCCCCAGGTGCGACCGAGCAGCCAGCGCGGCGCCGTAATCGCGGACTGCAGCTCCTGGCCGTGCACCGCGTAACGGCTGAAGATGGCGGCCTGGGTCTGCGGCTGGCCCTCTCCGCCCATCGTGCCGAACGATATCAGCCGCCCATCGCCGAGCTCGGCCATCGCCGGCTGGATCGTGTGGAACGGCAGGCGTCCCGGATCCAGCCGATTGGTATCGGTCTCGCCGAGGCTGAAGCTCGTTCCGCGATTTTGCCAGGTGACGCCGCTCTCGGGGAGGATGACGCCCGAACCAAACTCCCAGTAGACGCTTTGAATGAAGCTGACACTGAGCCCGTTTCGATCGGTCGCAGCGAGCCACACCGTATCGCCCTGCTTGGACGGATCGGGCCACGGCGCGGCGCGGCGGTCGGATACGGTTTCGTGGAGCGCGGCGAGCGATTCCTCGGACAGGAATTCGGCGGCGGGGCGCTTCATGTAGTCGGGATCGGTCACATGGCCGTTGCGAACACGGAACGCGGCCTTCGTGCATTCGACAAGCCTGTGCAGATGATCGACGCCATCGGCTTCGCCAGCCATGCGCCGGGCATAAAGTGCCAGGATCAGGAGCGAGGCCAGCCCCTGCGTCGGCGGAGGCATGTTGAAGACCTTGTGTCCGGACACCTCGACCGAGAGCGGCGTCACCAGCGATGCCTGATGCCGCTCCAGATCAGCCAATCGCAGCGGGCTCCCCACGCGCTCGAGGTCGGCCGCCATCGAGCGCGCCAGTTCGCCGCGATAGAAATCAGACAGCCCGGCCTTGGCCAGACGCCGCAGCGTCTCGGCGACACGCGGCTGGCGCAACCGCGCACCGAGCGCAAGCGGGGTGCCTTGCGGCAGATAAACTTCGGCATAGCCGGGCACGTTTTCGAGCTCATGCCGCTTCTTGCGGATGTTCTCATGCAACGTGCTGGTGACGGCAACGCCCTCCTCAGCATGCCGGATTGCGGGCTCGAGCAGCCGCGCCATCGGCAGCCGCCCGTCATGACGATCGCGGCTGAGTTCATAGGCCTTCTGCCAGCCGTCGACGGTACCTGCGACGGTGAGCGCGGCGAGCGGGCCGCGACCGGGAATGCTGCTGCAGCCACGTTCGCGATACCAGCCGCTATCTGCTGCCATCGCAGCGCGTCCGCAAGCCTGAATCCCGACCGGCACCGAACCGGCGCGGCCGACGAGCCAGAAGCTGTCGCCGCCGAGGCCGTTCATATGCGGATAGGCCACGGCAATCGTCGCGGCCGCCGCGATCATCGCCTCAATGGCATTGCCACCTTCCGACAGGACAGCGAGTCCCGCCTGCGCCGCCAGGTGGTGCGGCGCGGTCACCATGCCGCCATAGCTTCGTTTTGTCTGCAACATCAGCCGTCTCTCTCCTAAACACGGCATGTAATAATATTTTTACTTACCGTGTCAAGGAGCCAAAGATCGGTCTTTGAGATACGGGTGCCGAACCGTCGATCTCGTCACCAGGGCTGGCCATTGCAGTTCGGCACCGTGATCATTGCATGAAGCTCAGGCAGCCGCCACCTCGTGGCCTGCCATGACTTCCAGTGCCCTCAAAATTGCGGAATGGTCCCACGCCTTGCCGCCGAGGGCGGTGCAGGCGTTGAACAGTTGCTGGGCAGCCGCGGTGCCCGGCAACGACAAGCCGAGTGCCCGCGCGCCTTCCAGCGCGAGGTTCAGATCCTTCTGGTGCAGCTCGATGCGAAAGCCCGGATCGAAATTGCGCTTAAGCATACGCTCGCCGTGCACTTCAAGGATCCGGGACGAGGCGAAGCCGCCCATCAGCGCCTTGCGCACCAGCGCAGGATCGGCGCCGGCCTTGGACGCGAACAGCAGCGCCTCGCTCACCGCCTCGATGGTCAGTGCCACGATGATCTGGTTCGCAACCTTGGTGGTCTGGCCGTCGCCATTACCCCCGACATGCGTGACATTCTTCCCCATCGCGTCGAACAGGGGCTTCATCGCGTTGAACGCCCGCTCCCGCCCGCCAACCATGATGGTCAGGCTTGCCGCCTTTGCACCAACCTCGCCGCCGGAAACCGGCGCGTCGAGATAGTCGGCTCCGAGCAAATCGATCTTGCGTGCAAACTCCTTCGTCGCCAGCGGAGAGATCGAGCTCATATCGACCACGATCATGCCTTTGGAGACCCCCTCCGCGACGCCTCCTTGACCGAACAGCACGGCTTCGACATGCGGCGTATCCGGCACCATGATGATCACGGCGTCCGCTTCCTGCGCCACTTGCCTCGCGGACTCGCAAGCGACACCACCGGCCGCAATCAGCTCGGGCGGAATGGGCGCAACGTCGTGCAGGAACAGGCGATAGCCGGCAGCCAGGAGGTGGCTCGCCATCGGACGTCCCATGGTGCCGAGCCCGATGAATCCTATGTCTTTCATGTGTCGTCGCTCCTGTCAGCCGGATTAGGATGTTTTCCAGCGAAGCGGATACCGCTTCGCGTGAAGAAAACGCGTCAAAAACAAAATCCAGAGCTCGGTTCCGATTCGATCGGAACGGAAAAGCTCTAGGTCACGAAAGTCTGCGCGGCGTGCCAGGCAAGGCTCTCGAGTGTGGTCGTCCGCGGCTTGTATTCGCATCCGATCCAGCCGCGATATCCGATGCTGTCGAGATGCTTGAACAAATAGGGATAGTTGATCTCGCCGGTCCCCGGCTCATAGCGGCCAGGATTGTCGGCGAGCTGGACATGCGCGATCCGGTCGAGATGCTTTTGCAGGGTCCGCGCCAGATCACCTTCCATGATCTGCATGTGATAGATGTCGTACTGGATGAACAGGTTGGATGAGCCCACGTCGGACATGAGCTGCACCGCCTGTTCCGTCCCGTTCAGGAAGAAGCCGGGAATATCGAGCGTGTTGATCGGTTCGATCAGGAGCTTGATGCCATGCTGGCCGAGCGCGCCGGCGGCGAAGCGCAGATTGGACACCAGGACCTCGCGCAGCTCTGCCGCATCCGCGCCGGCGGGAGCGATGCCGACCAGGCAGTTCAGCTGCCGGCAATCCAGCGCCTTCGCGTAGTCGATCGCGCGCACTACGCCGTCGCGAAATTCGTCGACCCGATTGCGCAGGATCGCAACGCCCCGCTCGCCGGCGGCCCAATTGCCGGCCGGAAGATTGTGCAGCACCTGGGTCAGCCCACAGCGCGCCAATTCCTCGCGCAACGCGCCCTTTTCGAAGTCATAGGGAAAGAGATACTCGACTGCGTTGAAGCCGGCGGCCTTGGCGGCTGCGAACCGATCGAGGAACGGCAGCTCGTTGAAGAGCATGGTGAGGTTGGCGGCAAATTGAGGCACGGGTCTATCTCCGCTTGGGGCAGCGCTGGATGATGTCGTCAGGCCGGCAACAGCGTGCCGGATCGTTGGGCGCTCGGCACGTCATCGAGCGGGAGATCGAGCACCTCCTCGAATTCGACGATGTTGTCGATCTCCGTTCCCATCGCGATATTGGTGACCCGCTCGAGAATGAACTCCACCACCACGGGCACCCGGTGCTTCGCCATCAACTCGCGCGCGGTCGCGAACGCGGCCTGAGCCTCGTTCGGGTCCGTCACGCGGATCGCCTTGCAGCCGAGCCCCTCCGCGACGGTCACGTGGTCGACACCGTAGGCGCCGATCTCTGGTGCGTTGATGTTCTCGAACGAGAGCTGGACGTGATAATCCATGTCGAAGCCGCGCTGCGCCTGCCGGATCAGCCCGAGATATGAATTGTTCACGACGACGTGGATGTAGGGCAGATTGAACTGTGCCCCGACCGCAAGCTCCTCGATCAGGAACTGAAAGTCGTAGTCACCCGACAGCGCGACGATGTCGCGGTCGGGATCGGCAGCGCGCACGCCGAGCGCGGCAGGCAGTGTCCAGCCGAGCGGGCCGGCCTGCCCGGCGTTGATCCAGTTGCGCGGCTGATAGACGTTGAGGAACTGGGCACCTGCGATCTGCGACAATCCGATCACCGTCACGTAGCAGGTGTCGCGGCCGAACGCCTTGTTCATCTCCTCGTAGACGCGCTGCGGCTTGATCGGGATGTTGTCGAAGTGGCTCTTGCGCAGCATCGAGCGCTTGCGGTCGCGACAGGCTGCGGGCCAGGCCTGCCGGTCGCGCAGCTTGCCGGACTTTCGCCACTCGCGGGCGACGGTCACGAACATCTCCAACGCGGCCTTGGCGTCCGACACGATGCCGAGGTCCGGATTGAAAACCCGTCCGATCTGCGTCGGCTCGATGTCGACATGGACGAATTTGCGCCCCTTGGTGTAGGTCTCGATCGAACCGGTGTGCCGGTTGGCCCAGCGGTTTCCGATGCCGAGCACGAAATCGGATTCGAGCATCGTGGCGTTGGCGTAGCGATGGCTGGTCTGCAAGCCGACCATGCCGGCCATCAACGCGTGATCGTCGGGAATGGCGCCCCACGCCATCAGCGTCGGGACCACCGGAACGTTGACCGCTTCGGCGAACGCGACCAGCAGCTCGGACGCATCGGCATTGATCACCCCGCCGCCGGCCACGATCAGCGGCCGCTCCGCGGCGTTGAGCATTTCGAGCGCCTTCTCGATCTGCTTGCGCGTCGCCGTCGGCTGGTAGACCGGCAGCGGCGAATAGGTCTCGTCGTCGAACTCGATCTCGGCCAGTTGCACATCGAGGGGAAGATCGATCAGCACCGGTCCCGGCCGCCCCGACCGCATGACATGGAAGGCCTGGCTGAACACGCGCGGCACCAGCGCCGGCTCGCGCACGGTGACGGCCCATTTCGTCACTGGCTTTGCGATCGCCTCGATGTCGACGGCCTGGAAATCTTCCTTGTAGAGCCGCGCCCGCGGCGCCTGACCGGTAATGCAGAGGATCGGAATCGAATCCGCGATCGCCGAATAGAGCCCGGTGATCATGTCGGTTCCGGCGGGGCCCGACGTGCCGATGCAAACGCCGATATTGCCCGCCTTCGCCCTGGTGTAGCCCTCCGCCATATGCGAGGCGCCCTCGACGTGGCGCGCCAGAATGTGCCGGATCGAGCCGTTGCGCTTCAGCGCGGAGTAAAGCGGATTGATCGCGGCGCCGGGAACGCCGAACGCGCAGGTGATCCCCTCGCGTTCGAGAATGCGCACTGCTGCATCGATTGCTCGCATCTTCATCTGATGATCCCGCTTCGCTATGAGTTGGCCTGAGCATGATCATCAGGCCCGGGGTCATCGATCTCAACGCAATCAATTGGAATTTCCGCGCTATGGCAGCGCTTGCGATTTCTTGCATGTCTCCAAGAGATTAGCGCCGGCGAAACAATGGAAAACGGCAACGGCGAGAACAGCAGCAGGCCTTGCGCCTGCTACGGTTGCGTTCGGCTGCTGCCCCGAAGCTCCGCGGAGAGCTCGGCTGCGATCTGGTGCACGATGGCGCCGATCTCCGGCAAGCGCTCGTCCGTGAGCCGGTCCGCCATGCCCGATACCGAAACCGCGGCGAACGGCTCGCTGCAATCGTTGAAGACGACTGCGGCCACGCAGCGCAGGCCGAGCCGCGCCTCTTCATCGTCCACCGCATAGCCCTGGCGTCGCACGGTCTCCAATTCCTTGAACAGCTCGCCCGGCCGAATGATCGACTTTTCCGTCAGGCGCGGCATGCCGCGACGGCGGATGATCGCGTTGATGTCGGCATCGGAATACGCGGCCAGCACCGCCTTCCCCACACCCGAGGCAATCAACGCCACGCGTCCGCCGACCTTGGTCAGCGAGCGCATGATCTCGCGGCTTTCGATGCGGGATACGACGATGATGGAGTCGTCATCGACCACTGCAAGATTGGCGGTTTCCCTGGTCTGGTCGCGCAGCTTGCGCAGATAGGGCAATGCCCGCGCGGAGAAATTGCGCCGGCGCATGAAGGTCGAGCCGACCACGAAGCTTTGCGCGCCGAT
Organism: uncultured Bradyrhizobium sp.; assembly: GCF_947648125.1. Lineage (GTDB taxonomy): Bacteria > Pseudomonadota > Alphaproteobacteria > Rhizobiales > Xanthobacteraceae > Bradyrhizobium. Next base: position 81,997 of record NZ_CANSMR010000027.1, read on the forward strand.
GTGCCACTTCGACTCCTCGCGGTCGAACTGCACGAACCTGCGATTCTCCAGCGTCGTCAGCAGCCGATGGGCCGTCGACGGCGGCAAGCCGATGCGGATCGCAAGATCGGTCAGCCGATAGCCTTCGTCATCCTCTGCAAGCGCTTCCATGATTTGCAGCGCGCGATCGACCGATTGAACGCCGCCATCTCGCGCGTCCTGATCCGGCGGCGCGCGAAAATCGGGATCGGACGGCTTGCGCCGGATCGGCTCTCTTTTCATCACGACCTGCCCCTAACCGGTTGCGGTTCAGAACGAAATTGCTCGCCGACAACGAGCGCCACGATTGGTATATGGCATACCAAAAGACCCCAAAGTCAAGGCAGCAGAATTGAAGAATAGGTAAGTCTTTTTGCCATTTTTCTTGCAGAAAACGTCGATTCTTTTGTTTGACTTCTGGGATAATGTATACCACGATTGCTTCCTAACGATCCAATGATGCAACCGGGAGGACCATGCCATGTATGTCGGGGACATCCTTCGCACCAACAGTGCGCACGTGGTGACGATCGGCTCCAGCGAAACCGTGAGCATTGCGGCGAACCTGATGTACGCGAGCAATGTCGGCGCACTGGTGGTCAGGAACGGCTCGCGCAGCGTCGACGCCGCCGTGGTTGGAATGTTCAGCGAGCGCGATGTCGTCGCCGTGATCGCCGAGCGCGGCACGGGTGGTCTTGCCGCGAAAGTCGCGCAGTTCATTTCGCCACGGCCGCTGGTGTCCTGCACTTCGCAGGATGCGCTCAGCGATGTCGAGCATCTGATGGTCCGTCACGACATCCGCCACATTCCCGTCATCGACAACGGCCGCCTCGTCGGCGTCGTGAGCATGCGGGACATCGGCTTTGCCTTGGAGGAAGCCGCCTGCGCGGCCTGACGGACTTTTCCGAGGCCATTGCCACGCAACCCGGTTCGAGCCGTTGCGGCTCATGCTGTGCCCCCACTCTGCTCGCGAGGATTTCATGAAGGTCTGCATCTACGGCGCCGGTGCCATCGGCGGCTATCTCGGTGTCGAATTTATGCGCGCTGGCGCCGATGTCAGCCTGGTCGCGCGGGGTGCGCACCTCGCCGCGATGCAACAGAACGGCCTGAAGCTCCTGATTGGCGAAGAGGAGCGCGTGGTGCATCCCCGTTGTACCGACAACCCCGCCGAACTCGGCGAGCAGGATTTCGTCATCATTTGCCTCAAGGCGCATTCGATCACCGGCGTCATCGAACCGATGCGTCCCCTGCTGGGTGAGCGAACCCGCATCGTCACCGCGGTCAACGGCATTCCCTATTGGTATTTCTACAAGCACGGCGGACGGCACGAAGGATCGGCGCTCGAGAGCATCGATCCCGGCGGACGGCAATGGAACGAGCTCGATCCCGCGCGCGCCATCGGCTGCGTGGTCTATCCCGCCACCGAAATCGAGGCGCCCGGCGTGATCCGCCACGTCTACGGCAACAGCTTTCCGCTCGGCGAACCCTCCGGTGAGATCACACCTGATGTCGAGCGCCTTGCCGCCCTGTTCGCGGCGGCAGGCATGAAGGCGCCGGTGCTCGACCGCATCCGCGACGAGATCTGGCTCAAGCTGTGGGGCAATGTCTGTTTCAACCCGATCAGCGCCCTCACCCACGCGACCCTAGACGTGATCTGCACCAATCCCGGCACGCGCGCGCTGTCCAGGGCGATCATGCTGGAGGCCCAGGCGATCGCGGAAAGCCTCGGCGTCAGGTTCCGGGTCGATGTCGAACGCCGCATCGAGGGCGCACGCAAGGTCGGCGCGCACAAGACCTCGATGCTGCAGGATCTCGAGCGTGGACGTCCCGTCGAGATCGACCCGCTGATCACCGTGGTGCAGGAGATGGGCCGGATGACCGGGATTGCGACGCCCGCGCTCGATGCGGTGCTGGCGCTGGTCGCGCAGCGCAGCAGACTGGCCGGGCTCTATGACGGGGCGGCCGGCGTCGAAGCCCAATCGCTTGCGGTGGCGTGATCGCGATGGCCAATGTGACACGCTGGGTCCGCTTCCGCCACCATGCCGACATCGGCTTCGGGCAACTCACCTCGTCGGGCATCTCCGTGCACGCAGGCGAGATGTTCGGCGAGACACGACCGACCGGACAGACGCTGGCGCTTGACGATGTCGAGCTGCTCGCGCCAACGGAGCCGAGCAAGATCATCGCGCTCTGGAACAATTTCCACGCGCTGGCGGCGAAGCTGAAATCACCTGAACCGGCCGAACCGCTGTATTTGTTGAAAGCGCAGACCAGCGTGACCGCGCCTGGCGCCGTCATCACGCGCCCCACGGGCTACGATGGCAAGACGACCTACGAAGGCGAGCTCGGCATTGTCATCGGCAAAAGCTGCACGGCCGTCGCCCCCGAACGGGCCGACGCCTTCATCTTCGGCTATACCTGCACCAACGACGTCACCGCGGCCGACATCCTCAATCGCGACCCGACCTTCCCGCAATGGGCGCGGGCCAAGGGTTTTGACGGATATGGCCCCTTCGGTCCCGTGATTGCCTCGGGCCTCGACCCCGCACGCCTTGTGGTGCGTACGATTCTCAACGGCGTGGAGCGCCAGAACTACCCGATCGCCGACATGATCTTCAGCGCGCAGGCGCTGGTCAGCAAGATCTCGCACGACATGACGCTGTTGCCGGGCGACCTGATCTGCTGCGGGACATCGATCGGCGTCGGGGTGATGAAGGAGCCCGTCAATACGGTCACCGTCGCGATCGACGGAATCGGCGAGTTGACCAACGAATTTCGTCAGTAGGCGGCGACAGGACGACAGCCCGACGCAGCCGGACCAAACGACCAACACCTCTTTTTGGGAGCGCACATGATCTCCAGCACGAAACCGGCATCGTCGCCCGGCGGCTTCCGCTGGCTCCAGCTCGCGATCGGCATCGTCTGCATGGCGATGATCGCCAACCTGCAATACGGCTGGACGCTGTTCGTTGATCCGATCGACGACAAGTTTCACTGGGGCCGTCCCGCCATCCAGCTCGCCTTCACGATCTTCGTGATGACGGAGACATGGCTGGTGCCGGTGGAAGCCTGGTTCGTCGACAAATACGGCCCGCGCATCGTCATCATGTTCGGCGGGCTGATGATCGGTTTGGCCTGGGTGCTGAATTCCTACGCCTCCTCTCTCGTCATGCTCTATGCAGCGGCTGTTGTCGCGGGCATCGGCGCCGGCGCCGTCTACGGCACTTGCGTCGGCAACGCGCTGAAATGGTTTCCGGACCGGCGCGGCCTCGCCGCGGGCGCGACCGCCGCAGGCTTTGGCGCCGGCGCAGCGCTCACCGTCGTGCCAATCGCCAACATGATTGCCGCCAGCGGCTACCAGAGCACCTTCCTGACGTTCGGAATCGGGCAAGGCCTCATCGTTCTCTTGCTGGCCTGGTTCGTGCGCCCGCCGCATGGCGTCGAGGCCCCGAGGAAAAAGCAGCTCAACCTGCCGCAGAGCGCGATCGACTACACGCCGCCCCAGGTCCTGCGCACGCCGATCTTCTGGGTCATGTACCTGGTGTTCGTCATGGTGGCTTCCGGCGGCTTGATGACCGCCGCGCAGATCGGACCGATCGCCCACGACTTCAAGATCGCGGATACGCCGGTCACCCTGGCGGGCTTCCAGATGGCGGCGCTGACCTTTGCCATCTCGCTCGATCGTGTGTTCGACGGTTTCGGCCGTCCGTTCTTCGGCTGGGTCTCCGACACGATCGGCCGCGAGCACACGATGTTCATCGCGTTCGCGACTGCGGCGCTGATGTTGCTGACGCTGTCCACCTACGGCCACATTCCGGTTGTTTTCGTGCTCGCGACGGCGGTCTATTTCGGCGTCTTCGGCGAAATCTACAGCCTGTTTCCGGCGACGTCGGGCGACACCTTCGGCGCCAAATACGCAACCACCAACAACGGCATGCTCTACACCGCGAAGGGCACCGCGGCGCTGCTCGTGCCGCTCGCGAGCATCATCTCCTCGCAGCTCGGCTGGCAGGCCGTGTTCATCGTCGCGGTTGCGCTCAATGCCACAGCAGCCCTCACGGCCTTGCTCGTGATCAAGCCGATGCGGCGCGCGTTCATTCTCGGCAGTGAGACGACGGCAAAGGCCGCGATCGCGCCTGCACCTGGCCGGAGCGCGGCGATTGAACACTGATTGGACGGACTTGCGGGCGCGGACGGCGCTGCGGAAGATCTTCGATGCTGCAATCGCCAGCTGCGATCCAAGGCTAACCATCGCGCGCGCCCTACCGGCAAAGCCGAAGGGCAGATGCATCGTCGTCGGCGCCGGCAAGGCTTCGGCGGCGATGGCAGCAGGCCTCGACGCGGCCTGGCCTGATGTCGACCTTTCAGGTGTCGTGGTCACGCGCCACGGTCATTCTGTTCCCGCGGGCCGCATCGAAGTGCTCGAGGCGTCTCACCCCGTGCCTGACGACACGAGCAACGCCGCCGCCCTTCGCATGCTCAACGCCGTTCAGGGACTTTCAACGGATGATCTGGTCATCGCCCTGATGTCCGGCGGAGGCTCGGCCCTGATGACCCTTCCAGCATCCCCGATGACCCTCGCCGACAAGCAGGCGGTCAACCGGGCCCTGCTTGCAAGCGGCGCAACGATTGCCGAGATGAACGTCGTCCGCAAACATCTGTCCGCGATCAAGGGCGGACGGCTGGCACGCGCAGCCCGCCCCGCCCACGTCACGACCCTGGTGATATCAGATATTCCCGGCGACGATCCCGCGGCGATCGGCTCCGGTCCGTCGCTGCCGGACAGCAGCACAACAGCCAATGCGCAGGAGATCGTGAGCCGGTTTGCGATCGACCTGCCGGACGCGGCGCGGCTTGTGCTCGAGCAAGCCGACGAGACCCCGAAACCCGGCGAGATCGACGCCGATGTCCGCATCCTTGCCGCGCCAATCCACGCGCTTGACGCTGCGGCAAAGGTAGCGCGAGATGAGGGTCTCACCCCGATCATCCTTGGAGACGCGATCGAAGGCGAGGCACGGGAACTCGGAACCGTCATGGCGGGCATCGCCCGGTCGGTCGCAGGCCATGCGCAGCCCGGCCCTGCCCCTGCTGTGCTGCTATCCGGCGGCGAGACCACGGTGACGATCGGACGCCGGCCGGCGGGCCGCGGCGGCCGCAACACCGAATTCCTGCTGGGACTTGTCATCGCCCTGTCCGGTACGTCAGATATCTGGGCGATTGCCGGAGACAGCGATGGTATTGATGGAACGGAAGATGCGGCTGGAGCTTTGATCAGTCCGGATACGCTGCGGCGCGCCGCCGCGAGCGGGCTCGACGCACGGGCCTATCTGGCAGCCCATGACAGCTACTCGTTCTTCGACCGCCTTGGAGACCTCGTGCGCACCGGCCCAACGCTTACCAATGTCAACGATATCCGTGCCGTGCTGGTTGCGGCCGGCACGCCAGCAATGAGGTGATCCATGCGTCGTCATCGACGGGCCAAGATCGTCGCAACCGTCGGCCCCGCCAGCAGTTCCCCCGAGATGCTCAAGGCGCTGCTGCTGGCCGGCGTCGATACGTTCCGTCTGAACTTCAGCCACGGAACCCAGAGTGACCACGCAAGCATCCACGCCGCGATCCGAAAGCTGGAACGGGAGGTCGGCCGGCCGATCGGCATTCTGATGGACCTTCAGGGTCCGAAGATCCGCGTCGGCACCTTGCGCGATGGCAAGATTACCGTGGTGGCCGGCGAGACCATCCGGTTCGTGCTGTCCGGATCGGATGGCGAGCGAACCTCAATTCCGCTCCCGCATCGGGAAATCTTTGCCGCCGTGGCCCCCGGCCACGACCTTCTGATCGACGACGGCAGGGTCCGGGTTCGCGTTGCCGGGCTCGGTGACGATTTCATCGAAGCCAAGGTGATCGTCGGCGGCACGATCTCGAACCACAAGGGCGTCAATCTGCCAGGGACGGTGCTCGATCTTTCGCCGCTCACCGCCAAGGACCGCCTCGATCTGGAGTTCGGTTTGAACCTCGGTGTCGACTGGGTCGCCTTGTCGTTCGTGCAGAAGCCCTCCGACATCATCGAGGCGAGAAGCCTGGTCGGCGACCGCGCCGGCCTGATGGCCAAGATCGAGAAGCCGGCAGCGCTCGAGCGGATCGACGACATCATCCAGCTGTGCGACGCCATCATGGTTGCGCGGGGAGATCTCGGCGTCGAAATTCCGCATGAGGACGTGCCGGGGCGCCAGAAGGAGCTGGTGCGGGCGTGCCGTCTCGCGGTGAAGCCCGTGATCGTCGCCACGCAGATGCTGGACTCCATGGTCGCCGCGCCGACCCCGACGCGCGCGGAAGTCTCCGACGTCGCGACCGCGATCTATGATGGCGCAGACGCTGTGATGCTGTCGGCGGAATCCGCGACGGGGCGCTATCCACGCGAGGCCGTCGAGATGATGGATCGTATCATCCGCAGCACGGAGCAGCACAAGATGTACCGCTCGATCGTCGAGGCGACCCAGCCCGGCGAAGAGCAAACGCCGCCGCACGCCGTTGCAACGGCCGCTGCCGATCTCGCCTCCGTCATTCACGCCGCGGCCATCGTGGCTTACACGTCGAGCGGCACCACGGCCGCACGCGTTGCACGCAAGCGGCCGAGCCTGCCGATCCTCGCCATCACCCCAAGCCGCGAAGTGTCGCGCCGCTTGTGCCTGCTTTGGGGCGCGCATAGCGTTCTTTCCGACGATGTCGGGAGCTATGAGGAGATGGTGGAGCGCGCGACGACGCTCGCGCATGCGGAGCAGTTTGCATCAAGCCGGGACCTGCTGGTCGTTGTCGCCGGCATTCCCTTTGGGCAGGCGGGAAGCACCAACAACCTGCGGGTCGTTTCGCTCCCTTGACGGGGCGCCGTCGCCCGGCACGCGGTCCCAGACACCCGACGCATCCGGCCCGTCGGGATTTCTCGGGCTCGTTGCGCCGGGCGCCCAAGTCTCACGGCATGGCGCCAAACCAGATCACGAGCGCGAATATCACCAATAAGGCGACGGTGATGATCGCTTCGCTCGTGGGTATTCGCTTCATAGGCCGCCTCCGCGCGCGGGAGCGGGATGCTGCGACGGGGCAGTGGTTCAGATCAGCACGACACCGCCCGCTTAAAATGCATGCGGACGGCGTCGGCTCTAGCCCCAGGAAGGAAATGCAAAACCCCGGTAGACATTACGTCTACACATCTGGGCAAAAGGTTCACGTGACGATCGGCACCCTCCATGAGGGGTAAAATGGCGACCGCACGCCGCTGGCACCCGGCCGTTGCTTTCCAAACCGGCTCCGACAAACGCTTCCCTATAATCCGCCACGGCTCGTCCCCCTGTGATGAGGATCGGCTCGGACCACCCGAGCAACCCTCGGACGCGCAGTGTAGGGCGAGCCACCTCACCGGCAGAGGCGGACATGCGGTCTTACCGTTGTGGGGACCCGCAACAGGTCCCCACGATCATCCTATCCCAGCGATCTCTCCGCATGCCTCACGGTCGCGCCCTTACGCATGCTGCGGCTGCGCCAGCTGGCTGACCTGCGTCGCCGGCGGATCGACAACCAGGGTCCCGCCATGGCCGTCGCTCGAGGTCGTGAAGGTCGAGGCCATGTAGTTGCCGAGCAGCGCAATACTCGCCGTGACGGTGCCGTCCGTCACCGTGAGCGTTCCGTGCGATGAGTCTCCGCTGAAGCTCGGAGTCTGAACGTTCGCGAAATTGATGTTCGCGAAATCGATCGCGTCCGAACCGGTCATCCCGGCGACCGTGCCCGCAAAGCTCGCGGAATTGTCGAGCTTCAGCGTCCCTGTCGAACCCTGGAACGCGACGGTGGCGCTCGACGCCCCCGGCAATTCCAGGGTGGCGCCCGCTGCGATGTTGGCGTTGCCGGAGCTCTCGCCAGTCGCGTTGAAAGGCTGCCAAGCCCCCCACGCGATGCCGTCATACGCACGGATCCAGAGTTGGTCCGTGCCCGAGCCGGCCTGATAGGTCGTCTGGGAAAGTTGCGCCGCAGTGATGTCGATCTCGGAATTCGCGGCCTGCGTAGCTCCGTTGACGCTCCAATGCCCGTTGGTGTTGGAATCCCACAGCGCATACTTCGTGATGGCATCGCCGTCGGCGTCCGTCGCCGTGACGAGGTTCGCAGCAGCAAAGGTCTGCCCCGAGACCGTCACGACGTTGGAGACCGAGACCGTCGGCGCCTGGTTGGTTGCGGTGGCCGTGAAGCTCGTCCAGGCGCTCCACATGCTGCCGTCGTTGGCTTTCACCCAGAGCGTATCGGGCGCCGAGCCGCCGGGGCCGAACACGTAGCTCACCTGCGAGAGGTTCGCTGCCGCAACATCGATCTCGGCGCTGGCCGCCTGCGCGACACCATTCACCACAAAGTGGCCATTGCCGCCGGTGTCCCAGAACGCGTACTGGGTGATCGTGTCGTGCTCGGCATCCGAGGTCGAGAACAAGGTCGAGGCCGCCACCGAATGGTCATGAATGCCACTGACATTCGATGCCGTCACGACCGGAGCCGTGTCGGGCCCCGGTGTTGCCGTGAAGCTCTTCCAGGCGCTCCACATGCTGCCGTCATTGGCCTTCACCCAGAGCGTATCGGGCGCCGAGCCGCCGGGGCCGAACACGTAGCTCACCTGCGACAGGTTCGCCGCCGAGACATCGATCTCGGCATTGGCCGCCTGCGCGACACCATTGACCACAAAGTGTCCGTTGCCGCCGGTGTCCCAGAACGCATACTGGGTGATCGCATCGTTCTCGGCATCGCTGACCGAGAACAGGCTCGAAGCGAGCGTCGAGAACTCGCCGTGATTGGCGGTCACGTTCGGTGCCGTCACGACCGGGGCCGTGTCGGGGCCCGGTGTTGCCGTGAAGCTCTTCCAGGTGCTCCACATGCTGCCGTCATTGGCTTTCACCCAGAGCGTATCGGGCGTCGAACCACCGGGGCCGAACACGTAGCTCACCTGCGACAGGTTCGCTGCCGCAACATCGATCT
>NZ_CANSMR010000028.1 GCF_947648125.1 uncultured Bradyrhizobium sp.
GCCGGCGGCGGGGCCGCTGCGGCCGGCTTTGCCGGTTCGGGCGTCATGATACTGACCGGCGGCGTCGAGGACGCGCTCGGAAACTCCGCATTGGTCGGCTTGCCCGTGGGCATCGACGGTGGCAGCGCCGCGATCAGGCCGTTGGCAGCCGACGCCTGCGCGCCGGCCGGTGCGTTCCATGACGCCGCGTAGCGCGTGACCAGGTTCTCGTAGGTCCGCTCGTTCATGTTGTTGATGATCTGATGGTTGTCGCCGAGCGAGCGGAACGCGGGACACGCGGTCGGCGTGCAGTGGTCGCGGGCCATCAGCGCGTAGGCCACGAGGCCGTAGCGGTCGTGCTCGATGGCGCGGCGCAGCGCTTGCAGTTCGGTGGTCGAATTGCGCTCCGCGGTTGCGATGTCGCCCAGCGCGGTCAGGCGCGAGATCTGCGCCGCCGCATAGCTGACCGCCGCCGCGGCGGTATCAGACGAACCGAACAGCACCTTCTCGCAGGCATTGAGAACGGCGTCTCCGGCGAGGTCATCGATGCAGGCCAGCGCCGGCGCGGTCTGGCTGCTGAATTGCGCCGTCCGTGTATCGGTCGGCGTCGCCTGCCCGCCCGGCCCGAAGCCGCGGATCGTCGCGGCGACCGCAACCGCGATCGACAACAGCGTGATGACGGTCAGCGCGCCGTTGGCGACGGACTTTTCCGCGCGCAGCAGCGTGACCAGAACGACAATCCCAAAAAAGCCCGCAGCGGCCAGCGTCAGCCACATCGGGAAGGTCGGTGAGCGCCAGATCTGATCCAGCGAGGAAGCCCAATTCATGCGCGATGTCCCTCAACGCAGCGTAAGCACAACCGGCGACGGCGGACGCCGCCATCCCGACGTCCAACCTTCAGCACAATGGGTCTGCGAACAGGGCCTTTTGACGGCGACGGCGCGAAACCCGCTCCAGCCACCGGCTTGCGCACAACGCGTTCAGGACAGCGCCAGCTGACTCTCCTTGGCCACCCGTTCGAAAGCTTCAGTCGAGCTCTTGATACGATACTGGCAATCGTCACCATCGGTCGGCAGCAGGCGGATCACCTCATAGGTGCCGCTCGCAGCGGGGCGCGCCACGTTGCTGGCCGTGAAATAGACGATCTCGCCAATCGAGTACTTATGCTTCAACGCCCTCTCCATTTTCTTAGAGATTGCTGGCTGAGCTGACAGTCCCGATAGCTCAAGCCGGCATTTTGAGAACCCTGCGGCAAGCTAGCACATCGCACCGCCCCAAATCCAGCAAGATTGGGGCATGGCGAAGGTGCGATTTTGCAGGTTTTTCAGGGCGATAGGCAGCAATTTACGTGCCAGTCAGAAATTGCCCGCTGCCACCGGCTGGAACCCGGAACCCGGTTCCACCGGCACGCGGCACGGCCTCAGGCGGTATGCGGCAGCTTGCCGTTGGGGCTCGCGCCGTCGACCGCAGCCGGAAGTTGCTGGGCCAGCACCTTGGACAGCTGGTCGACCGGAATGTTGAACTTGGCGGCGAGCTGCTTGACGGTGTCGCTGCCCAGCACCTGCTGGAGCTGCTCGGCGGTGATCGGCAGATTCTGGCCGGTGCCGATCCAGGATTTGACCTGGTCGCCGAGGCCAGCCTGCTCGAGCTTGGCGACGATCGCCGACAAGCCGCCCTGCCCGCCATTGCCCATCACCTGGCCCAGCACGACGGGGATCACGGCCGCCCCGAGCTGGCCAAGCAAGCCTTTCAGCTCCGGTGAATTCTCCAGGGAATCGAGAATGCCCATGGTCTAAGTCCTTTCACGACTTGCAAAACTGGTCTTTCGGATTCGACGCCTTCGGCCCCGCGGCGTCAAGCCGCGATCTTTGCCGCCGCTGTCACAATTCGGCAGCGCAGGGACCGGTCAGGCGTCCTCGAATCGCTCGATCCGCAGCGTCTCGGCCAGGCCGTCGCGGGTCCATTGCTGGAACGCCGGCAGCTGCATCATGGCATCGACATAATGCTGCGCCGCGGGCTTCACCGGGATCGCGTAGGTGCGAAAACGATGCACCACGGGCGCGTACATCGCGTCCGCCCCGGAGAATGCGCCGAACAGGAACGGACCCTGCTTGCCGTAGCGCGCGTGGCAATCGGCCCAGATCTCCTCGATCCGCGCCACATTGGCCCGCGCATCGTCCGACAGCGCGACCGCGCGGATCGGCCGGTGCAGGTTCATGCCGCATTCGCTGCGCAGCGGCACGAAGCCGGAGTGCATCTCCGCCGAGATCGCGCGGGCATGCGCGCGCGCGGCGCGATCCGACGGCCACAGCTTCGCTTCGGGAAACTTCTCGGCGAGATACTCGATGATCGCCAGCGAATCCCACACCGTGACGTCGCCGTCGATCAGCGTCGGTACCTTGCCGGCCTTGCTGAAAGAGAGGATGCGGTCCTTGTCGGCCTGGTCGGTGTAGAGCGGAACGAAGATTTCCTCGAACGGGATGTCGTTGGCGCGCAGCGCCAGCCAGGGCCGCATCGACCATGACGAATAGTTCTTGTTGCCGATGACGAGCTTGAGCATGCCTGTGAATCCTGTTGCCACGCCAGTTTGCCATAGTGCATTGCACGCGTTCAACCTGTACATGACGCGGGATGCAGCGCGGCGCGGACCGGCCGCACGTTGACGAAGGAAGGCACCAATGACCGGCTATTGGGTCGACATCCTGGCCGTCGGCTTCTTTGCGCTGGAATGGCTGGTCTACGCCATCACGCTGGAGCACACCGCCTACGGACGCGACAGCCTGTCGGCGCGGATGCATGTCTATCGCGAGATCTGGGTGCGCAATCTGCTCAACCGCGACGCGCGGATGGTCGACATGCAGATCATGGCGAGCCTGCAGAACGGCACCGCGTTCTTCGCCTCGACCAGCCTGATCGCGATCGGCGGGGCGCTGGCGCTGCTGCGCGCGACCAGCGACGCTCTCGCGGTGCTCGGTGCGCTGCCGGTCAACCTGACGCCCTCGCCCGCGCTGTGGGAGATCAAGTGCATCGGGCTGATCCTGATCTTCATCTACACGTTTTTCAAATTCGCCTGGGCCTATCGCCTGTTCAACTATGTCGCGATCCTGTTCGGTGCGATGCCGCCGGCCAGCCAGCGCGATACGCCGGAGGCCGAGGCGCATGTGATCCGCACCACGCGGCTGTTCGAGACCGCGGGCCGCCACTTCAACCGCGGCCAGCGCGCATTCTTCTTCGCGCTCGCCTATCTCGGCTGGTTCGTCAGCCCCTGGGTGCTGATCGCCACGACAGCCGCGGTCGTCATCGTGATCTGGCGCCGGCAGTTCGCCTCGAATGCCTGGCAGGCGATGGGAAGCTGAGACTTGCCTCGCCCTACGATGCGAAATCGCGCGGCGTGAAGTCGAGGTCGAGCACCTTCCATTCGCCGTAGCGATCCCGCGGCAGCATCGCATAAGGCTGGCAGGCTTGCAGCGCCTCGGTCGCGCTCTTGAGCAGCAGCGGCCCCTTTTCCGATGCGGTGGCTTCGATCAGCAACGGCGATGCGCCGAGCTTGCCGTCGGGCTTCATGAACACCCTGAGCTTGATCCTGACGTCATCGCCGGTGCTCAGCGTCGCCGGGAGCTTCATGCAGCTCTTCAGATGACGGCGGAATTCGGCCACCACGCTGGAGCCGACGTCGGCCTGCTCGGTGGCGGCGGCGTCGAAATTGTCCTTGCCGGGACCGGGGCCGTGCGGCGCATCGGCCGGCAGCTTCACGGGGATGTCGGGCGGCAAACCGAGCATGACATTGTATTTGACGGAGAGGTCAGGCTCGGGCTGCGCATAGGCAGGTTGCGACGGCGGCGCCGCTTGCTGCGCCGTCGGCTGGGGCATCGGCGGCGTCTGGGATGCCGGCGTCTGCGGTGCCGGCGGCTCGACCGCGGCGTGCTGCGGCGCCGGGCTGGGTTTGGGCTCCGGCGGTGTCGCCTGCTTCTGCTGCTGTGCCTGCTGCGGCTGCGGTGCTGGCGCTTGCGCCGATGGTTCGGACTTGGCTGTGTCCACCGGTTTGTCGAGCGACGGCAACTGGAACTCGGGCGTCGGCGACGGGCTCGGCACCGGATCGGGCTTGATTTCGCTCTTGGCGACCTCCTGCGGCGTCACGATCTCGACCGGCACCGTGTCAGCGGCGACGGGATCGAACTGATGCACCTCCGAATACAGGAAAATCAGCGCGAGCAGCATCAGGTGCACGAACACCGACGCCATCAGATCCGCGTTTGGCCGAAACTTCATCCCGCTCGATCACATCAGTGTCGTCTCCCCGCCGGTCACAATACCGGGTGGAACCCGCCTGCCTCAATCCCCATTCGATGCAAAACCGCAATCGGCCAGCGCGCAATAGCATGATCCGGACCGCTGCCCAGCCCTTTTCCGCGCGGCGATTCACAGGCAAGGACCCAATGCGCCATGGGGCCATCAGATGGGACCGTCAGATCGGCCGTCAGCGCGCGGCCGCGCTCCCGATTGCCGAAATCTCGCCCATGTCCTCATCCGACAACTCGAAGTCGAAGATGTCCATATTTTCCTGGAGCCGCTCGAGCTTCGAGGTGCGCGGGATCGCGGAAACATTCTGCTGCACCAGCCAGCGCAGGCAGACCTGGGCGGCCGTCTTGCGATAACGGTCGCCGATCCGCGCCAACGCGCGGTCGCCCTTGACGCGTCCCTTCGCGATCGGGCTGTAGGCGACGAATGCCATGCCATGGCGTGCGCAGGCCTCGATCACATCGGTCTGGCCCAGATAAGGATGGTACTCGACCTGATCGCAGGCGAGCGGCTCGGGGCACGCCGCCACCGCCTCCTCGATCAGCGCCACGTTGAAGTTCGAGACCCCGATATGCCGCGCCAGTCCCGCCTGCTTGACCCGCGCCAGCGCGCCGAGCGTCTCGGCAAGCGGCACGTGCGAATGCGGCCAATGCAGCAGCAACAGATCCACCTCGGTCAGGCGCAGCCGCGCCAGACTCTCTTTGGCGGAACGTTCGAGATCCTTCGCCATGAAATGCGTGGTCCAGATCTTGGTGGTCAGGAACACATCGTCGCGCTTGATGCCGGAGGCGCGCAGCCCCTCGCCGACCTCGCGCTCGTTGTCATAGATCTGGGCGGTGTCGATGTGCCGGTAACCGAGCCGCAGCGCCTGCTCGACGATGCGGGCGCAGGTCCGCCCGCGCAGCTCCCAGGTGCCGAGCCCGATCGCGGGAATTCTGGCACCGTTGCCTTCGACGACATTCATGCGCCCATTATGCGCGCCTGACGAAGGCCTGCCAACTCACGTATGGGTTCCGCGGCGAGCCGTCGCGACCGCTCACCGCTCCGGCTGATAACCGTCGGTCAGCGTCTTCAGGAAGGCGATGATGTCGGCTTCATCCTGCGCGGTCATCGCAGGGGTGTCGCCGAGATGACGCTCGAACGGCGGATCGCTGACGTCGACATTGCCGTGATGCTTCTCCGGCAGGTCGTCGTATTTGCGCACGGTACCGTCGGCTGCACGCGGGTAGACCTTCTCCGGATTGGTATCGCGGAAGTTATAGAAATCGAGCACCTGCTCGAGGCTCGTGAAGACGCCGTTGTGGAAGAACACGCGCCGGGTCGCGGTGTTGCGCAAGGTCGGCGTCAGAAACATCCCGCAATATTGCGTCTGCTCGACAATGTCGGTGCGATACGGGCCGCAGACCCCAAGATCGAAACGATTGGGATCACGGTTGCTGGCGAGCGCGGCGTTGCGCGGCGCGCCAAGCGCCTCGTACTGGTGGTCGGTGAACAGCGGCGGCAGGCCGTCGCGGGTCGGCGCCGAGGTATGGCAGCCGCCGCAATTGGCCTTGTCCGGATCGTTGAACAATTGCAGGCCGCGCAGCTCGCTCTCGCTCAACCGCGTCTTGCCTTCCAGCCAGTAGTCGAACTTGCTGGTGTAGGGATGGAAGCTCGGCTCCTCGACCTGAAAGCGCGCGACCGCGAACATCGCCTCCGCGACAAGCAACCGCGTATTGTCGAACACCTGAGCGCCGAACAGTTCGGCAAAGCGCGGAGCGTAGCTCGCCTGGCGCAGCTTCTGCGCCACCACGTCGATACTGCCGCCGTCCATCTCATTGGGATCAAGCAGCGGGAAGATCGCCTGGTCCTGCAACGTATCGGCGCGGCCGTCCCAGAACAGTCCGCCCTGCGGCACGATGTTGACCGCCGACGCCGCGGTCCCGGTCGCGACCTTTTTCGCACGCGCAGCCTGCTGGCCCGCCGCGGCCAGTTGCGCGAAGTCGACGAGATTGTCGTCCTCGTCCTTCTCGGGTCCGATGCTGAAATTCGGCTGGCGTTCCAGATAGGTCAGGCCGGGAACGGCGCGCGTTCCCTGCCGCGATTGCGCAGGCCCGCCGAACATGACCGCCGCATCGTTGGGCGGACCGTAAGCGTGGTCCGGACTGTGGCAGGACGCGCATGACAATGCGCCCGACGAGGACAGCGACGCGTCAAAGAAGATCTTCTGGCCGAGCTGCGCCATGCCGGACAGCGGGGCGACCGGCGGACGCCTGAGCTGCACCGGATGCGGATTCGTCCCCGGAAGTCCTTGGGTCTCGACTGCCGCAACGGCGCCGGCCATGCAGAGCAGGCCGGCGCCGAGAAGCCACAACATGCGGCCGTTCATATGACGTCCAGTGATCCCAGATCGTTAGTGGTGATGATCATCAGACGGGCTGACGATGACCGTGCCGGCCGTCGGATCGAGGAACAGCTTGTTCTGCCGATCGTCATCGTCGCGATCGTGGCCATGATCGAAGTCGAACATGTCCGTGATCGATTCGACGCTGTCGTCGAACGAGCCGCCGCCGAGACGCTGGCCGTGCAGCCAGTTGTCCTCGATGAAGCGCACCACGGACGCCTGCGAGATGCGCGTATGGCTGACGAAGTTCTTCTTGGCGAAGGGCGAGATCACCAGGAACGGGGTCCGCGTACCGGGACCGCAGCGGCCGTTCACCGGCTGGCCGTTGAGGCCGTTCGGCTGCGTCTGCTTGCCGATGCCGCGGCCGCACTGGCCGGGACCGTTGACCTGATCGGCGGTCGGATCATACGAAGCGCTGGTCGGCGCAATGTACTGGTGGTCGTACCAGCCGTCGGAGTCGTCATAGGTGATGATGACTGCGGTCTCGCGCCACTCCTTCTGCTTCTGCAGGAAGTTGATCAGCTCGACATTGCCGGCCTGCTCGTCGAGTGGATCGGAGTTGCCGGGATGACCGTCCTGATAGGCAGGCATCTTGATGTAGGAGACGGCCGGGAAGTTGCCGGCTTTCACGGAGGCGTAGAAGTCCTCGAGATCGTAGGCATGATTGGCCGGATCGAGCGTCTTGCTGCCGGGAACGTAGGTGTGGCCCACAGCGTTCACCGAGCTCGGCCGCGCATGGGTCGGGTTGGCGGTCGACTTGTAGTACTGGAACCAGGCGTGGTGCGGGATGTAGTCCACGATGGTGCCGTTGACGTTGCTCGAGAACGTGCTGCGGCCGCAGTTGGTGGTGCCGTTGCTGTTCTTGAGCGTCAGGTCGAAGCCGCCCATGAAGCTGCCCCAGCTGATGTGCTCGGCGTTGAGCAGGTCGCCGATGTTCTTGCTGGTCATCAAGACCTGGCTCGTCGTGCTCGAGCAGGAGTCGTAAGCAGGGTCGGTATCACCGATCAGCGTCAGGCCGCCCTGGCCGTCCGCAATCGACGATGACGTGCCGACAATGTTCTGCGCACCGTTGGTCTGGCCGGACACCACCTCGAGCGCGCCGGGCGTCGACGGACCGAAGGTGTCGGTCCAGTTGTTGTCGCTCATCGCGAAGTTCTGTGCGTAATTCCAGAACGCGGTGACGGTGTTGCCGTCGAAATAACCCATCACCTGGCCGTTGGTGCCGAAGGCGCCGACGCCGCCGGCGGTGCCGCGACCGGTGAATTCCGGAAACAGGTCTTCCTTGCCGTTGTCGACCGCCTGCTGCTCAGGCGTATAGGCGTGGTTCTGCGAGCGCGTGTTGGCCTGCGTGCGATCGAGGCGGAACGGATTCGTCGCGCCGGCGCCGTTGGCCGGATTGGTGTTCGGGTTGTTGGTCAGCAGATTGGCGGTGGCGAGGTTGTTGACCTTCGGCGTATGCGGCTTCGCAGTGAACGGAATCGAGCCGGTCGGGTTGGCCGCATTCGGGTAGGTCGCGAAATAATGATCGAACGAGCGGTTCTCGTTGAAGATGACGACGAGATGCTTGATCGGAGTTGCGGTGTGAATGTCGCGCGGATGACGATGATCGTGGTCTCTATCATCGTCGTGAGCGGCGGCGCTGCACACAACTGCAGCAGCAGCGACCAGACAGACTCCGACCGTCGAAAGAAATTTGGCTTTCACCGTAGTGCCCCTTGATTTTACAGATTTGTGACGTCGACCTGCGACAAGTTAGCCATCACGGGTGACAGGTCTGTGTCAGTCTTGTGCAATCACCAATCAATGCGATGCGAACAGCGTGCGCGCATTTCGCATCGGTTGCAGCAAGCATCGGCGCAGCAATCTGCGCGCGTACCATGCTTCTCCCTGTCGACCCTAATGCGGCGCGGCCATGTGCCGACGCTGCATCGGACGAAAGGTGCGCGGGCACGGCGCGCGAGCATTGCAATGGACGCGCAAGACACCGGCGGCTGAGCGGCGACGGGGCGGCTCGGTCGACTCGGTAGAGTCGTAGGATGAGCCCGCTCATGCGCGGTGACTCTCACCTGAGCTATTCGGTCGATGGACGACGTTCGGCGCCAACTTGGATTCGCCATTGCTTGACGAGATCGCGGCGACGACCCGGATAGCGCTCCGGCTTCACCCGGACCTTTTCGATTCGATCCGCTCGAAACGAACGGAAGTCGTTTCTCATTTCACACCAGCCCGCGATGATTCGCCGGGAATCGAAAAACGCCACGGCGATCGGCCAAATGACTCGGGTGGTTTTCTCACCTTTGGGGTCGCGGTACACGATCGAAAGCTTGTGTTGATCCTGCATCGCTCTGCGCACAGTCCCAAGGTCGACGGCTTCCGCTCGCTTCGGCCTGCGGGCCACGTGAAATGCGTTGTCGTGCAGCTTGTGTTGCAGTTCCGCGGGAAGGACAGCCCCGATCTTCACGAGCGCTTCACGCGCCGCGAACGCGAACTCCTCGTCGGTCTGACGAGATACCCACTGCGCCCCGAGCGCCAGGGCCTGGATTTCCTGCTCGGAGAACATCAACGGCGGCAGCAGAAAGCCCGGCTGCAGCACATAGCCGAGCCCCCGCTCCCCGTCGATTCGAGCCCCCAGCGCCTGCAACTCGGCGATGTCGCGATAGAGCGTTCGCAGCGACACACCCGCTTCTTCCGCAAGCTTGCTGCCGGCCACCGGATAGCGGTGTCGCCGCAGGATTTGCATGAGATCGAATAGCCGCTGGCTCTTGGACATGTTGCCAATCTAGCACAGGTCCTGCCAGAATGTGGCAGTAGCGCTGCGCAATCGGGCGTACCAGCACCCACGGCCAGAACCTGCTACATCGCCACGAGCGCTTTACCGCCCAGCTTGCGCCCGCCTTCGATGGCCGCAATAAGCCGGACTGCATCTCCAAGGCCCACCGTCTCTGCGATCGTGAGGCGCAGCTGTCCTTGCGCCGCCGCGCCGGCTAGGCCATCGAGAATATCCGCCCGTGCCGTGCAAATGACGGGCTTCAGTTTGCGGTTGATCAAGGCGCGGATGAACTTGATCGGTGCCGGGGCGATATCGAGATAGACACCCCCCTTGCGAAGAAGACCGAGCCCCGTCGCAACCGTCATTGTCGCTGAAGTATCGTACACAATGTCGAAGCGCTCACCGACGGCGGACAAATCGGTCGTTTGATAGTCAAACAGCGGCTGAACGCCCAGATCGCGGGCTCGCTGCATCGACGCGTGGCCGCACGTACCGGCTACGGTCGCACCGAACATCCTTGCAAGCCGCACCGCAGCTTCACCAACGGCGCCGGTACACCCGTTGACGAACACATCCACATGCTTGCCAGGTTTCAGACCCGCCTTGTCGACGAGTCCATTCCAGGCGGTAACGCCCGGCGTAGGCAGGCAAGCGGCGTCCTCGTACGAGACCGTTTCCGGCTTCTTGGCGACGAAGGTCTCGCGCGCGACCACGGCTTCGGCGAGAGCGCCACCATCCTTGATGTGCGCCATGCCAAAGACAGCGTCTCCGAGCTTGAAGCGCGTGACGCCTTCGCCCACCGCCGTCACGATGCCGGAGAAGTCGCTACCCATCGCACGGGGGAATTGCTTCCCCGTCATCATCTTGAGATAGCCGCTGCGCACCTTCCAATCGATGGGATTGATCGCGGCGAACTTGACCTTCACGCCGACTTCACTGCGCCCCGGCGGCTTGAGCTCGAAGTCTTCGAGCTTCATCGTCTCCGGACCGCCATAGCTGTGGTATTGAATCCGCTTCATGACTAACCAACCGTGCTTTAATGAGGTCTGATGGTCGTCATGTAAGCGGCGAACGGAGCCGCGTCGTAAATCACGTCGGTCGATATGATTTTCCCGTTCTTTACCTTGATGAGTTCTGCGACCGGTGCGTTCGCGACTGGATGGGTCTCAGCGTTGTAGACGACGACGGCCTGCTCATCGTCTCCCAATATCGCCAGGACGGTGATCCCTTTGGTCATGCGGGCAAACCCATCGTGGAATTGGCGAAACTTGTCGATTCCGGCAATCCGACCGCGCGGCGAGGTGCAGATCACGTCGTCCGACGAGAGCGACACGATCGTGTCTACGTTCTTGTCACCGATGGCCTCGACGTAGATTTTGGCGATATGCGCTGCCTTGCCCTGAAACTGAATGCTCGTGTTCATCGTCTTTCCTTTCATTGATCGGAAGACGCTGTAGCGCGGCATAGTGACAGATTCTGGCAGTTGAGATTCAAGCCGGTCCCTGCTTCGGCGGCGCTCGCCAACCCGGCGCTCCAGTCAAAGGCTATGGATCAGGACCGGGAATGGGGCCGTCGGCTGCCATCGCAGCTTGAACGGCCGGACGGCAACCGATCCGCGCATGGTGCGCGAGCACATTCGGGTACGGCGAAAGATCAAAGTCGACGCGAGGTGCCCAGTTCGTGATCGCGAAAGCGTTCGCGTCCGCGACCGTGAAGTCCTCCCCCATCAGGTACTCATGATCCGCAAGATGCCGATCGAGATGGGCGTAGCGCGCGCGGAGACGATCACGAAACACCTCCTTGGATTGCTCCGATATTCCCTTGTGGAAGATCGGTCCAAAGCCGCCCTTGTGCATCTCGCTCGAAAGGAAGTTGAGCCACGCCTGCAACTTGGCGCGCTCGATCGTGCCGTTGGGTGGCGCCAGCTTTTTGTCAGGGACCTGATCGGCAATGTATTGAACGATGGCGGCGCCTTCGGTGAGCACCGTTCCGTCGTCGAGCAGCAGCGCCGGCACGTAGCCCAGCGGATTCACTGTTCGATAGTCGCCGCCGCCTTCGATGGCCTTGGTGTGCTCGTCGATCCTGACGACCGTGAACGCCAGCCCGGCCTCAAGAAACACGATGTGCGGCAGCAGAGACAATGTCCCGGGCGCGCAGAACAGCTTCATGGCGAGCCTCAATCAGGGGGGATTCTGGATGCAGCCGTGAGCGTAGCACGGTCGGCCAACGCCTCAAGGAGTATGCAGCTTAATCCTTCATCCCCGTGATCGAGGCGCTGACCGCCCGCGGATCGCGCTGCGGCCAGCGGCCGCTTTCGACTTGCGACAAGAACTCGCCGACGATCCGGTTGTACTCGTCGGGCTCCTCGATGTTGATGGCGTGGCCGCAGTTCGGCATGACGGCGAGCGCGGCGGACGGAATGCTCTGCTTCATCAGAATGCCCGGCAGCAGGCACGGCCAATCCTCGTCGCCGGTGATGATCAGCGTCGGCACATTGATGCGCTTCATCTCGTCGACCAGCGTGTAGAGCGAGGGACGCTCCTTCTGGACGCCCTGCTGGGTGTTGGCCGATCCCACCGCCGAGTGCTCGGCCAGCATGGCCTTGAACTCGGCGTGACCGCGCGGGTCCTTGTTCTCGTACTGCACGCGCGTCGGCCCGTAGGCATAGCGCTCGGCGAAGGCCGGCATGCCCTCCTTGCGGATCATGCCCGCGATCACGTCGGCCTCGGCGCGAAACGTCTCGCGCTTGTCGAGCTCGGCACCATAACCGCAGCCGCCGATGCACAGCGACAATGCGCGCGCCGGATGCCGGATGCCGAAATGCAGCGTTGCAAAACCGCCCATCGAGAGGCCGATGATATGCGCCTTCGGCGCGCCGACGTGATCGAGCACCGCCAGGATGTCGTCGGCAGCGCGCGCCTGCGAGTAGGACGCGACCTGCTCGGGCACGTCAGACGGCGGAAAGCCGCGCGAATTGTAGGCGATGGTCCGGAAACGCTTGCCGAAATGCCGCATCTGCGGCTCGTAGCTGCGCAGGTCGCCGGCGAATTCATGGACCAGGATCACCGGATGGCCGGATCCGGTTTCCTCGAAATAGAGCCGCACGCCGTCATCTGTTGTCGCGTAGGGCATGGTGGTCTCCTGCCTTCTTGCTTTGCAAGCAATTCCTTCGCGTTACGGGATGGTCGCCCCCGCCTGAGGTTTGGCACGCGGCAAGTATGTGCCGTGCTGCTTGCTGCCGACAAGCGTGCCGTCGTCGACGACCACCTTGCCGCGCACCATGGTCAGCACCGGCCAGCCCGTGACTTCGAGCCCTTCATAGGGCGTGTAGTCCGAGCCGTCATGGATCAGCTCATGGCGGATCGTCACCTTGCGCTTCGGGTCCCACAGCGCGATGTCGGCATCCGAGCCGACGGCGATCGTGCCCTTGCGCGGATAGAGGCCGTAGATCTTGGCGTGATTGGTGGCGCTGAAGGCAACGAAGCTGTTGAGATCGATGCGGCCCTTCACCACGCCCTCGGAGAACAGGATCGGTAGCCGCGTCGCCACACCGGGGATGCCGTTCGGCACCCAGCGGAAGCTGGTGCGCCCCTTGGGGGCGAGCTTGCCTTGCGGGTCGTCGTAGCGGAACGGACAATGGTCCGACGAGAACACCGAGAACACTTTTTGCTGCAAGCCCTCCCAGCATGCCTTCTGGCTGGCGACGTCGCGCGGCGGCGGCGAGCAGACGTACTTTGCACCTTCCATGTTGAGCTGATCGAGATCCTTCTCGGTCAGCATGAGATATTGCGGACAGGTTTCGCCCATCACCCGCAAGCCCCGCTGCTGGGCGCGGCGGATCTCGTCCATCGCTTCGCGATTCGAGACATGGACGATCATGATCGGCACGTCGACAAGCTCCGACAGCGAGATCGCGCGATGGGTGGCCTCGCGCTCGACCGGGATCGGCCGCGAGGTCGCGTGGAAGCGCGGCGCAGTGTTGCCGGCGCGTTCCAGCCGGTCGGTGAGAAAGCGGATCGCGTCGAAGTTTTCCGCATGCACCATCAGCATCGCGCCGGTCTCGCGCGCGACCGACATGGTCTCGAGCAGCTCGCGATCCGACAGCGCCAGCCCCTCATAGGTCATGAAGACCTTGAGCGAGGTGTAGCCGTCCTCGACCAGCGCCGGCAGCTCCTGGCCCAGCACATGCTCGGTCGGATCGGTGACGATCAGATGGAAGGCCACGTCGACATGGCATTCGCCTTCGGCCAGCGAATGATAGTGCTTCAGCGCCTCGCGCAACGTCTGGCCCTTCTCCTGCAGGCAGAACGGCAGCACGGTGGTGTTGCCACCGAACGCCGCCGAGCGCGTGCCACTGGCAAAGCCGTCGGCCATCACGATGCCGTCGCCCGACGGCTGGGCGAAATGGACGTGGCTGTCGATGCCGCCGGGCAGCACGAGGCGGTCGGTGGCGTCGATGATCGTAGTTGCTTCGCCGAGATCATGACCGAGCGCCGTGATCTTGCCGTCGCGGATTCCGACGTCGCAGGCGAAGGTGTCGGCAGCGGTGACGACGGTGCCGCCGCGGATGATGGTGTCGAAGGACATCAGTCCGTCCCCTCTTTCGGTGAGCGATGTTCGATGATTGCAGCAAGCGGCTCGGCCAGCCCGATCGTCGGCTTCGGATCCGGCCGGCGGAAGGTGCCGGCGACCGCTTTGCGCGGCTTGAGCACGGCAAGCGTCTCCGCCTGGCGCACGGCGGCCGCGACCGGATCGACCACGGGCACCGGAATGCGGTCGCGGACCTTCGCGGCAAGCCCTGCGAGCGGCGCGCCTGACAGGATGACGACGTCGGCATTGTCCTGCGCGACCGCCTGGTTGGCGAGCGCGACCAGCAGCTCTTCCTTCTCGGCCTGCACGTCGGAGATCGACTGGAAGCTACCGTCGAGCGCGCGTATGCCGGCGCAGCGCGTGCTCAGGCCGTGCATGGCGACGCACTCCTCGTACCACGGCGCCAGCGCGCCGGCGAAGGTCACGATCGAGAACCGCCGGCCGAGCATGCAGGCGGTGAGCATCGCGGCCTCGGCCAGTCCGACGACGGGAAAGGCAAATAGCTCCCGCGCGCCGAACAGGCCGGGATCGCCGAACGCGGCGATGATGGCGGCATCGATGCCGGGGCCGGCCTCGGCCAGCATCTCCAGCGCGATTGCACCGCCGATCTGCGCCTCGGCGCGGGTCGCAATATAAGGCACGCCGCGCGTTGCAGTGGCAGGCATAAGCTCCGTGCTGCCTGATGCGGCCTTGCTGCCGGCGGCGTGGAGCAAATCCGTTACTGCCGCCGTCGTGTTGGGATTGAGCAGCAGGATCTTCATGGCGCAATGGTCCTCGTCTTGCGGCCGCGCGGTTTTGCGGGAGCGTCCGGCGCCACGACATCATCTCCCTTGTCGTTCAGCGCCTCGCCATCCAGCGTCTCGGCGACGATCTCGCCGGTGCGGCGCACGTGCTGGGCCAGGATCTGCCCGGCCTGTGCCGCATCGCGGCGCCTCAGCGCGGCCAAGATATCCTGGTGCTCGCGCACCGATTCATCCCAGCGCCCGAGCACCGAAAGCGCGAAGAAACGCGCCCGCTCGGCCCGCGCCAGCAACGCCTCGTGCGTCGCCTTCAGCACCGCGTTGCGCGCGAAGCCGACGATCGCCGAATGGATCTGCTGGTTGGCCTGAAAATAGTCGCGCAGCTCGTCGCGGCCATGATGCCACTCGATCTTGTCCTGCAGCGCGTCGAGCCGTTCGAAGTCGGCATCCTCCATGCGCAGCGCGGCGAGCTCGGCCGCGCAGCGCTCGATGCCGCTGACGGCCTCGAACAATTCGGTCAATTCGGCGCGGCGGAACGGCGCCACCACGGCGCTGTGGTTGAGCCTGAGTTCAACCAGGCCTTCGTTCGCCAATTGCTTCAGCGCCTCGCGCAGCGGGGTCCGCGAAATGCCGAGGGCATCCGACAGGTCGGCCTCCCCCAGCGACTGTCCCGGCGCGAGCTCGCCGCGCACGATCATGGTGCGCAGCCGCGCCGCCGCCTGCTCGTGCAGTCCGACCCGCGGCACGCGCAGGCGCCGCCGTTGCTGCGCCGTGATCGCGCGCTTGGGTTCCTTGCTACGTCTGGTCGGCTTTGTTTTGGTCTTGGCTTCAGTCTTGGCTTCAGTCACCGCACGCCTTCATCATCATGATCGGGGATCGCGGTCGCCGCGCGCAGATCGGGGTTGGTGAACAGGCTGCCCCAGCCGTGTACGCGCGACGGGTCGCAGCCCACAGCTGTGAGACACGCCCACAGCGTCACTGCGATGGAATCCAGCACCGGCACGCCAAATCCGCGCTCCAGCCGTTCGGCAGCGCCCGCGCCGCGCATGTTGGTGCATAGCACGACGGCGACATCGCAGCCCTCGCGCACCACCTGCTCGATCATCCCCGCGACCATGGCCTCGCTGACCTCGGCAAAGGAGAAATTATCCTGCAGCGACAGATGCCGCTCGGCGAAGCAGCGCAGCCCGGCCGAATTCCAGTTGGCGATGATCCGCTCCTGCACATCCCTGCGATACGGCGTCACCAGACCGATGCGTTTGGCGCCGATCCGCCGCAGCAGGTCGCGATAGGCCAGCACCGTGGTGCAGGCCTTGATTCCGGTTGCCGCCGTGATCTGTTCGCACAGGCTCTCGTCGCGGTCGAAGCCGAGCCAGCTTGCCGAGGTGCCATTCCAGGCGATGACGTCGACCTTGGCATGCGCCAGCAATTCTGCCGCGCGAAGGATCTCGCTGGCGTCGAACTGGCGCAGCGCCTGTTCCGACAGCGCGATCTCCATCACCTTGAAGCGCGAGAAATGCGCCGAGACATCGACGCCTGCCAGCATCGCGCAGGTGATCGGCTCGAGTGCGGTATTCGACGACGGCGTCAGCATGCCGAGCCGGACGGGACGTGTCATTGACGGACCTCATCAAGCGGCCGAACCCTCGTAAGGATTCGGCCGTATCAGTTCTAGACCGGAAGCTTGCGGCTGTAGTCGATCAGGGTCGAGCAGATCAACAGCGCAATGCCCGCGGCAGCAAAATACATCAGGGCCAGGAAGTAGGAGCCGGTGGCCTGCACGATGAAGCCGACGATCAAGGGCGTCGTGATGCCGGCGATGTTGCCGCCGAGATTCATGCAGCCGCCGAGGAAGCCGGACTTGCCACGGCCCGCCAGCGCCGACGGGATCGCCCAGTACATGCCGCACCAGCGCAGGAAGAACAGCGTCGTCGACAGCAGCACCACGACCGCGACCGCATTGGTGACGTAAGCGACAAGGAAGATCGAGACCGTCGCCATGATCGCCGCGATGCCGAACAGGGTGCGGAACACGGTGTTGGGTGCCCCGCCCCGCGCGCGCCAGCCGTCGCCGATCCAGCCGCCGACCAGTTCGCCGACGAAGCCCGCGAAGAAGATGATGAAGGACGCGCCGCCGAGCGCCTTGATATCGAAGCCGTGCACCTTGAACAGGTAGGTCGGCATCCAGGTCAGGAGGCCATAGAATGTGGTGTTGAAGAACATCCAGCCCAGGCACATGCACCAAACCGAGCGGAAGCGGAAATAGGCCATCCCGCTTGCGCCGGACGACGGCGGCGTCGCCGCGTCCTCGATCGCATGGGACTCCTCGAGATAGCGCGCCTCGGCTTCATTAACCGACGGATGCTCGCGCGGCACGTTACGGATGTAGTACCAGGCCAACAGCCCGCACAGCATGGTGCCGACACCCGCGACGACGAAGGCGACGCGCCAGGAGCTGAACGCCGCCATCAGCCAGGCGATCACGATTGAGCCGAGCGCAGCGCCAAGCGGTGCGCCGCCGTCCAGCAGTGTGGCGCCGCGGCCGCGCTCGGTCTGCGTCATCCAGATCGCGTTGAGCTTGCCGCCGGCCGGATAGATCGGCGCTTCCGACGCACCGAGCCCGAGCCGGGTCAACAGCAGCAGCATCCAGCTGGTCGACAGCGCCGCCAGCGCCTGGAAGAAGCCCCAGAACAGCGTCGCGAGCGCGATCACGATGCGCGGCTTGAAGCGATCGGCGAGCATGCCGCCCGGCACCTGCATCAGCGCGTAGGTCCAGAAGAACGAGCTCAGGATCAGGCCCTGCATCGCCGGATCGATGTCGAACTCCTTGGCGATCACAGGCATCGCGACCGAGAGCGAGGCGCGATCGATATAGTTGATCGAGATCAGGAACAGCATCAGCAGGAAGATCTTCCAGCGCACGCCGGAAGGCTTCGCCGTATCTGCCATTGCGATGGTGGACACCTGATCGCTCATTGCTCGCTCCTCTGCCGGCAGATTGTTTTTGCCCCTGGCACGACCCTCGTCATCGAAGGTCACTGGCCCTCTCCTGCCCCGTGCGAAGTCTGCTTCAAGCCGCGCGAGGCGACAAGCACATTTTGCATTCTGCATGCAATTAATAATAAACTATTGATTTTCCTATATTTTAATCACATCAAGTATCATTGCTGATCAGCCCATGATGAGGGATTAGGCGTCTGGCCGCCCGCTCGAGCCAGGTGATTTCGGGGAATTGCCCCGGCGTTGCGGCTCCAGCGATCGCGCGCAGCGGCGTTCTGCCCCAACCTGTGCGCGGTTCGGCGGATGAAAGGTCGTGACGCTACCGCGAGGGGATCTTCGGCTCGGCCTTGAGTGCAAACAACGCCAGCAGCGCGGCCAGACTGAGCGCCGATGTGACCGCGAACGTATAGCCGCCGAGCGGTGATATCAGGAACCCGAACACCACCGGCGCGATGGCTTGCGACAGTCGCGACGGCGCGCCGAGCAGCCCCAGCCGGTAGCCGTAATCCTTTGGACCGAATATCGCGAGCGGCAGCGTGCCGCGTGCAATCGTCAGGATGCCGTTGCCGGCACCGTGCAGCAGCGCGAAGATCCCGGCGAAGCCTCCGCCAAACAGGCCGATCACGCAGGCTCCCAAGGGGTGCGTGATGCAGGCCAAACGCGCCGACCACAATGGATGGAAGCGCTTGAGCAGGCTCGCTTCGACAATCCGTGCAGCCACCTGCGCCGGGCCGATCAGCGCGCCTGCCGCGATCGCCTGGGTTTGCGTCGCGCCCAACGTCTCCAGAATTCGCGGCAAATGCACCGCCATCGCCGACGTGACGCTCCAGGCCGCCGCGAAGGCAAAGGCAAGCAGCACCATCGCGCGGTCGATCGGAATGTGCGGCTTTGGCGTGTCGGCTGCGATCCGATGCTCGCGCTTCAGCTCGGGGACCACGAAGGCGTTGAGCGGCAGGCAGATCAGAATGTGCGCCGCCGCCCAGCCGAAGCAGGTCCAGCGCCAGCCGATGGTTGCAAGGCCCCACGCGGTGAGCGGCCAGCCGATGGTGCTGGCAAACCCGGCGATCAAGGTAATGCCGGTGATGGAACGGCGCGCGGTGTTGCCGTAAATGCGCCCGAGCGCGGCGAAGGCCGCATCATACAGGCCAAGGCCCATGCCGACGCCGAGCAACAGCCAGCTTGCGGCCATCAGAACGGCCCCCTGCGAAAGCCCGAGCAGGATCAGACCGGACGCCAGAATCAGGTTGGAGGCGCAGAGCACTTCGCGCCCGCCCATGCGGTCGATCTGGCGGCCGACGCGCGGGCCGAGCAGTCCTGATATCACGAGCGCCATCGAGAACGCGGCGAACAGCCAGTTCATCGATATGCCGAGGTCGCGCGCAATCGGGTCCGCGAGTATCGCCGGCAGATAATAGCTCGACGCCCAGGCCAGGGTTTGCGTGGTGCCGAGCGCGACGATCAGAAAATTATCTGCACGGCGGCTCATCCAGCGCGCGCACCCGGCGTCCTCGGCGGAACCACTTCTCCATCTTCCTTGACGAACCGGCCGATGTCAGCAACGGCGAGGAGATCAAGGACGGCCTCGGACGGCCGGCACAGCTTCACGCCTTTCGGCGAGACGACGATGGGCCGGTTGATCAGGATCGGATGCGCCATCATGAAATCGATCAATTCGTCGTCGCTCCATTTCGGATTGGCGAGATCTAGCGCGGCATAGGGCGTGCCCTTCTCGCGGAGCAGCGCGCGCGGCGTCATGCCCAAGGCAGCGATCAGCGCGATCAGCTTGTCGCGCGAGGGAGGAGTCTTGAGATATTCGACGATCTCGGGCTCCTCCCCGCTTTGGCGGATCATTGCCAGGGTGTTGCGCGACGTCCCGCAAGCGGGGTTGTGGTAGATCGTGATCGTCATTGGGTCACCTCCTTCGTGGTTTCGGCGCCCCGCAGCAGCCAGCTCATGAATGCCAGCGCGACCATGGCCCCCAGGATCTCGGCGACGATGAATCCCGGCAGATCCTGCGCGCGGATTCCGGAAAACGTGTCGGTGAACGATCGCGCGATGGCGACGGCCGGATTGGCGAATGACGTGGATGCGGTGAACCAGTATGCGGCCGTGATGTAAAGCCCAACCAGCCATGGAATTGCAGCCTCACGAAACCGGAGGCCGCCTATGATCGTTGCAAGCAGTCCGAAAGCTGCAATGAATTCGGCTAACCACTGCGGAAATCCCGTCCTTGCCTTTGCCGAGAACTCCAGCAGCGGCAGGCCGAACATGGCGTGCGCGACCATGGCGCCGAGGATTCCCCCGAGCACCTGCACCGCGACGTACTGCACGGCATGCGGTGGACGGAGTTCACCCTTGAGCATGAACACCAGCGTGACCGCCGGATTGAAATGCGCGCCGGATATTGGTCCGAGGATCGTGATCAGCACCACCAGGATGGCGCCGGTCGGAAGGGTGTTGCCGAGCAGCGCCAACGCCACGTCTTTGGTCAAAGTCTCGGCCATGATGCCGGAGCCAACGACGGTTGTGACCAGAAGCAGCGTACCGAGGCCCTCGGCCACCAGGCGCCGCGGCAGGTCGAAGCTATGCATCAGGCCCGCACCTTCTTCTTGGCCGTGGAGGGCCTGCACTGGGCATCGGCGAGCGCCGGCGCGCAGATTTCCGGATGGCCCGCGCAGCAATCCTTCATCAGGAAGGCGATGAGATCGCGGAGGCCGGTGAAATCCGCCGAGTAGATGATCGAACGCGCCTCGCGACGCGGCACGATCATGCCGGCATGCTCGAGGTCCTTCAGATGGAAGGACACGTTGGATGGCGATACTGCGACCGCCTCGGCAATCGCCCCTGCCGCCATGCCATCCGGACCGGCCTGCACCAGCAGCCGCACGATCCGCAGCCGCGTTTCCTGCGACAGCGCGGCGAAGGCGGTTCGGGCTTGACGCTCCTCCATCTTTCGATAATCCTACAATTCAATAACCATTGAAATGAGGATAGCAGCCATGACCACGCTTGCCAATACCCGATCGACCGTCGGCGCCCTGCTCGCGGTCGAAGAGCTCTCGTCCGCAGCGCTGCTTTCCAGCCTCGAGGCGCACAAGGAGAAGCCGCTGATCTTCAGTTACGACGGCCGGGATGTCCGCCCCAGCTACCACGTGACCGAGGTCAAGACCGGCTCATTCAGAGGGCTCGATTGCGGCGCGAACCCCGAGAGCTGGAGCGAAACCTTCATTCAGCTCTGGGACATCGAAGAGGAAAACCGGGGCCACATGCCGGCCGGAAAGTTCCTCGCAATCATCCGCAAGGTCGATGAGGCGGTCGGCTTCGATCCGCAAGCCAAGCTGACCTTTGAAGTCAGCGATGGCGTCCGGCCGATGCAAATCTATCGCGCGGAACGCATGGATACGGGCGACGCTGCCATACGGGTCCATCTTTCGCCGCGCCCGTCGAGCTGCAAGCCGCGCGACCGATGGCTGCAGGAACAGCAATCCTGCTGCACGCCGAAAGCCAAGCAGCCGTGCTGCGGTTGATCATCAGATGACCAGACGGCATGACGCCCCGATCGCGAGCTATCCGTGCTCATCGAAACGAGCCAATGCTCCTTCGATGAGCTCGATCTCCTCGACGAGAGTCTCATTCACGACCGATGGCCTGAAACCGGGAACGCTGTGCGTTCGAACATCGTCCAGCAATTGCTGGCGATGGTCTCGGAGCTGTTCCAGCGCTTGACGATTCTTCAGCGACACGTAGCCGGCAATGATCTGCTCGATGGCCTTCATTGGAAATCCACGCTTCAAATAAGAACGTACTGCAATCCTTGGATTAAAGCGGCCAAACCGCCTTGCTGGCAAGCCCCATGAGCGTTGCGGCCGGCCCGCACCGAAAATCGCAAATCACTGAGTTGCCCGACGGCGCAAGCCCTCGCGGCAAAAATATTTCGCTTTATCCGAAGTGCAACTCAGTGTATGGTTCGCCCGTCTCGCCCGATCGAGGGGCGCTTCGCGATCGTCACGAACGTGGGTCGAGATGCGGTGGACGCCGGTTGCGCAACTGACGAGTGCGCAATGTGGCGGACGGCGAAATCGTGCAGGCCTGACGCCCTAGTGGCAGGTGTCCTCTCGCAGAGCGCGCAAGCGCCCTGCGAAGGCGGTGACAAAAAAGCCCAGTCTCGCCGGGGAGAGCACGTATAAGCCGTAACCCATCGCGCAGGGAAAGCCGGATTGCTCCGGTTACACCTGTGGTCCTACCCCCGAGCTTTCTACCTTTTGCTCGGGGCCCATGGGTGCGATCGGCACCCGGCTTTCCCTGCGCCCTCTGCGAGAGAGAGGGCGGAACGAACAGCAGAGCTCGGGCAAATCATGTCGCGAGAACTCAGAAGTTTGACTCGCAGATCGTGCAACACACTCGCTGTCGTCCCTGCCTAGTGCGCAATTGCGCACGGGAGCAGGGACGACCCATAACCACGAATGGCCATTGTTGCGCGATGGTGGAACGACGAATCCTGTTCACGACACCGGCCGCGGCGTATGGGTCCCTGCTTTCGCAGGGACGACACCGGTGTTGTGGACTGCATGCGCGATCCATTGGACGACAATGAACGTCGCACGCTGCGTATCAGCTCAAGCCGCCGTCGGCTCGCTCGACAGCGCGGCGAACACCGTTTCTGGCGAATGCGCGATCACGGCGAGCAGCGCGCGGGCCGGTCCCCGCGGGGCGCGCTTGCCCTGCTCCCAGTTGCGGATGGTCTCCACCGGCACGCCGAGCTTGGCGGCGAATTCGAGCTGGGTGAGCTGGGCCCGGCGGCGCAGATCGCGCACGGCCGGTTGCGAGGCCGAAGGCTGCATCGCCGCCTCGGCAGGATGGGCCGGCACGAGCGGGATTTCCTGCCCGTCGCGCAATTCGACGATCCGTCCGTCCGCCTTGAGCCGCAATCGCTGCATGATGGCCCCCGTGATGGCCCCCTTGGAGATAGGACCATCATCCGCCAACCCCGTTAAGGCGCGATTAACGATAAGCCGGCCGGCGCGCGCCGGGCTATTTCAAGCCGAACCACAGCGTGGCGATGCCGAGAAACGAGAAGAAGCCGACCACGTCGGTGACGGTCGTGACGAAGGTGCCGGAGGCGACCGCGGGATCGGCGCGCACCCGTTCCAGCACCATCGGAATCAGGATGCCGCCGAGCGCGCCGGCGACCAGGTTGCAGATGATCGCAAGCCCGATCACGATGCCGAGGCCGGGGATCTTGAACCAGGCCACCGCGGCGATGCCGGTGATGACGGCAAAGGCGAGACCGTTGACGAGCCCGACCATGGTCTCGCGCAGCACCACGCGCGTCGCGTTGAACGCGCCGAGCTCGCGGGTGGCGAGCGCGCGCACCGCGACCGTCATGGTCTGGGTCGCGGCATTGCCGCCCTGGCTCGCCACGATCGGCGCCAGCACGGCGAGCGCCACCATCTTCTCGAGCTGGCCCTCGAACAGGCCGAGCACCGAGGAGGCCAGGAACGCGGTGGCGAGATTGACCAGCAGCCAGTTGAAGCGGCCGCGGGCGATGGTCCAGACCGTGTCGGACAGCTCTTCGGGATGGGTGACGCCGCCTAGCGCCTTGAGGTCCTCGTCGGCCTCCTCCTCGATCACGTCGACGACGTCGTCGATGGTGATCACGCCGACCAGCCGCTCGGTGGTGTCGACCACGGGAGCCGCGACCAGATTGTACTTGCCGAACATCCGCGCGACCTCTTCCTGGTCCTCCAGCGCGGAGACCCGGCGACGGTCCTCGTCGATCAGGTCCTTGACCGGGACCGGGCGGCGCGTGCGCAGCAGCACGTCGAGCGGCACCGCGCCGAGCAGATGCTTGTCGGCGTCGACCACATAGATCTCGTAGAAGCGGTCCGGCAGATCGGGCGTGTCGCGCATGTAGTCGATCGCCTGCCCGACTTTCCAGTCCGGCGGCACCGCGATGAACTCGGTCTGCATCCGCCGGCCGGCGGAATTCTCCGGATACAGCAGGCTGCGCTCGATGTCCTCGCGCTCGGCCGCCGGGAGCTTCTCCAGGATCTCTTCCTGGTCCTCCTCGTCGAGGCTTTCCAGCAGCTCGACGGCGTCGTCGGATTCGAGCTCGCGGACGCCCTCGGCAACGGTCTCCGGCTCGAGTTCCTCGAGGATCTCCTCGCGGACCGTCTCGTCGACCTCGTTGAGCGCCGAGAAGTCGAAGTCCGTGCCGGTGATCTCGACCAGGGTGACGCGGTCGTCGGGCTCCAGCGCCTCGATCAGGTCGCCGAGATCGGCCTCGTGCAGTTCCGCCACCACCTCGCACAGCAGGGGCCGGTCGGCGGCGTGGATGGCCCGGGTGATCTCCGTGACGAATTCGGGGCGGAGCTGGCCCTCCTCGTCCCGCATCGGCATCCCGGCGAGCGGGGCGGCCTCGGCGGGTTCGGCAATGTCGATATTCTCGGCCATGCCGTGTTTCGCCGGTTTGACAGGAAGAGAAAAACTGCTCTGATGAGTGCGGAACGGATTACCTAATCGGTGGGGCCCAGTGCAATGAGAAAGATGTCGAGCGCACCGCGACCGATCCTGAACACTGTCGCGGCGCTGATCGCGCTTGCGCCATTTGCGCTGATCGGCTCGGCGAAGGCCGCCGAATGCCCGCGCAAGGACGCGCTCGGCACCGCGCGTGTGCTCGAGGTCGACCCTGCGACCTATCCGCGCGTCGGGTTGAAGAGCTTTCCGCAGACCCTGCCGCTGCGCGATGGCGAGGTTGTGCTGACTTTCGACGACGGGCCGACACCTGGTGTCACCGACAAGGTGCTGACGGCGCTGGCAACCGAATGCGTGCAGGCCACCTTCTTCATGGTCGGCCGCAATGCGGCCGATCATCCCGATATGGTCCGCAAGATCGCGCGGCTCGGCCACAGCATCGGCTATCACAGCTGGGACCATCCGCATCTCAACAAAATGCCGACGGATCAGGCCGAGGCGAACATCAACCGGGGGATCGAAGCGATCCAGACGGCCCTGCGCGGCACCGCGAGCACGGTCCCGAGCACGCCGTTCTTCCGGTTCCCCTATTTCGAGTCGACGCCCGCCCTGCTCGGGCGCATGGAAAAGCGCGGTATCGCGGTGTTCGGCGCCGATTTCTGGGCCAGCGACTGGAACAAGATGACCCCCGAGGAGGAACTCAAGCTGCTCACCGGGCGGCTCGAGGGCCATCGCAAGGGAATTATCCTGCTGCATGACCCGCAAATGCGAACAGCGCAGATGCTGCCCGCCTTCCTAAGGTACCTGCAGGAGCATAATTATCACGTCGTCCACATCGTCCCGGCGGCGTTGAAAACCGTGTCCGACCGGACACATTGAACCCGGGACCCAAGGTGGATTACAGACCGTTAAGGCGGCATTCATGGGGCCGCACCTAAGGATTCGTCAGTGCGTTTGGAATGCGGCCGAGATTGATGATTGCAGACGTCCTGGTGATGATCCGGAAGCGGTCGCGGACCGTGATCGGCGCGGCGCTGCTGGGCTGCTGCTTCATGACGCCGCAGGCCGGCCTCGCCGCGGATTGCCCGGGTAACCCCAACGCACTCGGCACCTCGCGGACCATCGTCGTCGATCCCACGGAGCATCCGCGGATCGGCACCATGCAGTATCCGGAGACGCTGCCGCTCGCCGATCACGAGGTGGTGCTGACCTTCGACGACGGACCGCTGCCGAAATACAGCAACCAGGTGCTGGCCATTCTCGCCAGCCAGTGCGTCAAGGCAACCTTCTTCACCATCGGCTCCCAGGCCCGGTTCAATCCGGAGGGCGTGCGCAGGCTGATCGCTGCGGGGCATACCGTCGGCACGCACAGCCAGAATCATCCGTTGACGATGAACAAGATGCCGCTCGAGCGGGTGCGGCAGGAGGTCGACGACGGCATCGCCTCGACGCTCGCCGCCCTCAACGGCGACAAGAGCAAGCTGGCGCCGTTCTTCCGGATCCCCGGCCTGATGCGCGCCGAGATCCCCGAAGCCTATCTGGCGTCGCAGGGCATCCAGGTCTGGAGCGCCGACTTCCCGGCTGACGACTGGCGTCACATCTCGCCGCAGCGGGTTTACGACCTCGCGATCCAGCGGATCGAGGCCAAGCACAAGGGCATCCTGCTGCTGCACGACATCCAGCCGCGCACGGTTGCGGCGCTGCCGCGCATCCTCAACACGCTGAAGGAGCGCGGCTACCGCATCGTCCATGTCGTGCCCGCGACACCGGACCGCCCGGCGACGCCGACCGAGCCGCAGCAATGGTTCATGCGTCCGCCGACCGAGACGGTCGCGATCACGCGCTGGCCCAAAATACCGAACTTCGTCTTCACCGCAACGCGGACGCTGCCGGCGCCGGTGTTTGCCGACATGGATTGGCGCGATGGCGACGTCCTAGATCACGCGCAGCGCGCGCGCGTCGGCGCATCCGTCCGCACGCTGTGGCCGCAGGCGCAGCTCGCCCAGCCGGCGTCGCCCTCGACATTGCCGATCCCGGCGGCTGACGTGTTTCGCATTCCCGAAGCGCTGGACGTGACCCTGCTTGCGGCCCGCTCGGCGGCCGAACGTCGTCTGGCACAGCGCGCGGCAGCTGTCCCCGGAGCTGGCGCACCGCGCGCGCAGGCGATCTCCGCGCGTCAGGCCAGGCATCCGAAACAGGCCGCGCATCAGATTCCCGCTGCGGCCCACGGCCGGCTTCACGGCGCGCCGCTGCATATCGCCCCGCCTGCCGCGAGCAATGCGTCGGTCCATGTCGCCAGGCGCACCCCGCGCGCCGAGGCCTCGGCGGCAAGCAAGCGCGAGCCTGAATAGGGCGCGATCTAGCTGACCACGATCTTAGCGACGCAAAGCAGGATCACCGCCGCCAGGAGAAGATGTCGATATAGGATTTGATCTCGCCGGCATGCCTGAGCTCGGTGACATCGGCGACGATCTGCTTGCGCGAGGCGACAGCGTTGGGCCCCTCGCCGGCTGCAGCCGCCAGCCGCCGCGTTTCGCCTTCGAGGCGCTCGATCCGTTGGAAGAAATAGAACGAGCGCAGGCCCGAGAGGGCATGCATCGTTGCATAGACCAGGACCAGGATCGCGACCGTCGCGCGCTGCTCGTATTTCTCCAGCAGGTTCAGCGTGAAATAGACCAGCCCCAGGAACACGAAGTTGGAGAGGATACGGTAGGCGTAGCTGGCAAAGATCATCAGGCGCTCCGGGTGGGGCAGGCTTGGCCGCGCGATCGCAAGAGGCAGCCTTTGGTCGGCAGCGACATACCAACAGGGCCATGCACCCACTACTCTACCCGACCGGTGTTACAGGACCGCATCGACCACAGCTTCTCGTCACCAGCCGGCTCGAGCCGGCATGGCTGGCGCGCGGGTAGTCGCCCCATTGACGCGGCGCGGCCGGCTTGCGATGTAAGCCGCCCCGGACATCCCAGGGTGGTCAATGCAAATCGTTCGTTCCGTTCGCCTCTGGATGAAGGAAGGCAGATCCGACAAGCTCTATGAAGTCGATCTGGTCGATCTGGAACGCGCCGCCGACGCACGATATCTCGTCAACTTCAGATATGGCCGTCGCGGCACCTCGTTGAGGGATGGAACCAAGACTCCGTCGCCGGTCACTCGCTCGAACGCCGAGAAGCTGTTCGATAGTGTCGTAGTATCCAAGATCAACGATGGCTATCGCCGCATCGACGGCGACGCACCACCGCTGGCCGTTCGCGACGCCGGCGATGCCCACGGACGCGACACGGAATTGCTCAAGAAGCTCGCGCTCTGTGCACGAAGTGCGTGGCCCGAGAAGGAGCGCGACCGCCTGTTCTGGCGCCTTGGTGTGATCCGGCTGGCCGCCGCCTATCCCCAACTCGCCGCCTTCGCCGAGAAGGTCGGCGCGGCAAACGCGAGCTACAGCCTGGTATATGCGCTGGCGCGCTGTGGCGGTGCGGACGCCGCCCATCTGTTGCGCAGCTGCGCCGACCTCAATGTCAGCCTGGTGACGCGCGACTACGCCGCCTATGCCCTCGCAAGCGAACTGATGGGCGCTCGGCAATTGTCGCCACGGCTGTCGCTGCCGCGAACCACGGATGCTGCGGCGACACGCGACATCGAGATGGCGCTGACGAACGGCAATGGCGCGGGCCTGACGCAGGCCCTGCTCGCGGCGAACTCGGCGCAACCGGGCTTCGCCAATCAGTTCCTCATTGCTCTTGCCCACCACGCGCTCGCAGACGACGCCGCGCGCAAGACGCTGCTCGCGGCTGTGCATGCGATGAGCCCACGACCGCCCTACGTGCAGGTGCTGCGACGCCTGTTCAAATATGCCGATCTCATCGACGACGGCCCGCTGTTCGCCGCGACTGCACGACAGTTCGAGCTGGCTACGCCGATGTATTATCGCGGCCGGGTCTACAACGACCGAGTCTGGGTGCCCGGTTCGCGCCAGGCGCTGAAGCTCAGCGAGGAACAGCACAGCGCGGCTCCGCGCATCGCGCTGTCCGACCAGACCCTGTTCTACTTCAAGCGACGCGCCTGGCGCATGCTGCGCAAGCGTGCCGAACTCGGACAGGACGCCTTCACGGCGATGGCGGGTGAGCTCCTCCTCGCCTTCACCGACGCCGACGGCATCAAGCCGGCGACATGGACCGAGCATGTCCGTATCGACGGCAGCTTTCGTCCCGTTCCCCATTCCGCCGAGGCGCTGAGCCGCGTGTGGAGCGTCAGCCACCTGCTGCATGCCGGGGGCCAGACCAGCCGCTTCAATGACAAGGCTCTCACCCATCGCCATGTCGGCACGCGCACGCCCGCGCAGCGCGAGGAAGCCTTTCCCGCGCTATGGGATGCGCAGCCGCAGCGGCTGCTGCGCATCGCGACGCTGGCGCGCAATCATGCGGCGGCGCGCTTCGCGGCAGAGGCGCTGCGGCAGGGCCCGCCGCGGCCCGATGCGATGGACGTGGCTGCGATCGGCGGCCTGCTGGCCTCGCCCTATCCCGAGGTCACCGCGCTCGCGGCCACGATCGCGCGGCGCCTGATCGATGCCGACAAGGCCGATGCGGCATTGATCGCCGCGCTGCTCGAGGCGTCGGCGCCCGACATGCGCGACCTGGCCATCCGTGCCATTGACGACCGCACCGACTGGCCGTGGGCCGACGCCGCCCTTGCACGCGCCGCGCTGACGAGCCCGCACGATCACGTGCAAGGCCGCATGCGCGGCTGGCTACGCGACCGAGCGCCTTCACGGGACCAACGCGCCCACGCGACGGAGGCGTTCGCAGCCTGGCTCGCGCAGTTGCCGCCAGAACTTGACGATCTGCAGCGCGCCGGCCTCACTGCCGCTCTCGCGCTGCTGCCGCAACTATGGCCGGATCGCGACTGCCCGCTGCAGCCGGAGGTGATCGAAAGCCTGACCGGTCACGCCAGCCCCGACGTGCAGGCAGCCAGCATCCAGCTCATCGCCGTCACCCCGACGCGGCCTGACGACCTGCCGACAGCGTTTTGGCAGGCGATCCTGCAGGCCGACGCGCCGGAAATCCGTATTGCCTCGATGAGCCTGCTGGCACGGCTCGACGACGCCGCGCTCGCGCAACATCGCGATGGCATCGCTTTGGCGGCCACCGGCGCTCATGCAGGGCTGCGAGCGGCTGCGCGGCCACTCGTTGCACGCCTCGCGGCAGCCGACGAGGCTTTCGCCGTTCGGTTGCGCGACGCGCTGATGACTGGCCTCTTTCGCGCCGAGCCGGTCGAAGGCCATGCCGCCGACATGGTCGCACTCTTCGTCGAGGCCTTGCCGCAGGCAGCGGCTGCCATCGACGATGGCACCCTATGGCGCCTGCTGCAAGCGCGCGCGGCCGGCGCCCGCATGCTGGGCGCAAAGCTGCTGGAGAGCAGCGACCCGTCGCGCTTCTCGGTCCGTCAACTCGCCCGCCTCGGCAACCATTCGTTTGCCGCCGTGCGCCGCTTCGCGCTGCATGCGTTTGCGACCGACGAGCCGCGCTTCCGCGCCGACCCGCAGAATGCCGTGCTGCTGGTCGAGAGCGAATGGGACGATGTACGAACAGTCGCGGTGAACCGCCTCACGGCATGGCCCAGCGAAGCGCTGCCGGCGGCGGCGCTGGCAGTGATGGCGGACTCGACCGTGCCCGCGGTGCAGGACGGCGCCCGCCTGCTGCTGCGGCGCAGCCTCGCTGACGGCGATGTCGCCGAGGTGCTGGGCCGCGTATTGGAGCACCCCTCCGGCAGCTTCCATCTCTTCGTCACCGAGCTGATCACCGGCGATTCGCTGGCGGATGCGGCGATCTTCGCCAAATTCCTCACCCAGGCCCGCATCATCCTGATGCAGATCAACCGCGGGCGCATCGCCAAGGACCGGATCTTCACGTCACTACGCAACGAGGCGCTGGCGCACCGGGATCGCGCAGCGGCGATCGCACAGCTGCTGCACGACTTCACGCTCAGCGTGACCCTGCGTGACAAGGCGCCCGCACTGATCATCCTGCGCGACATCGCTCATGCCTGGCCGGATCTCAGCCTGCCCGTCACCGTGGCCCGCGCCGGCCGCACGCCGCCGGGCGGCGGCTCGCAAACCAGCGGAACCGCCGCATGAATTTCGCGTATCGATTTCTCGGCAGCAGCAGCGCGTCGTCCGACGCCGCCTCGTCGTCGTTCGCCTTCGCGCCGGACACGCTGCGCCAGCCGACTTTCTTCACCGGCAAGGTCGCGCGTCACCTCGCGTTTCGTGAGGCGATCTCCGCGCTGCATCACGTCGTCGTCTCGGACCTGCGCTTCAAGCCGCGCGATCGCACCGCCTATTTCGAGTGGCTGAAGCAGAACGAGGCCAACTTCCTCGCCGAGGCGACAGCGCAATCCGCGGCGCTCAAGCCGCGCATCGCGGAATTGCAGGACCGCATCCGCGGCTTCGACCGCGAGCGCGATCGGCTGATGAAGCCGTTCTGGGCGGCGCGGCAATCTTATTTCAACTACCTCTACAAGCAGAACCGCGACGCCTGGATCGTGCTCGATCCGGTAATCACAGTGCATCCGGACGAGATTTTCTTCGAGTGCTTCAGCCTCGACGAATCGAGCTACGGGCGGCTGTCGTGCGACCACGACGTGTTCGAGAGCCTCGGCGAGATGGCGTTCGGCACCACCAATATCGACTACAGCCACGCCCTCTACGACGAATTCCAGAAGATCCGCTCCTACCGCGACACCACGCTCACCATCGATCCGTCCGGATTCGAGGTGCAGACCGGCGACGACCTCGACTTCCGCGAGGAGAAGATCGACCTGCCGGATAGCTGGGTGCGCGGCTTCCTGCAGGTGTCGAGTGCCATGACCCTGCCGGCGCATGTGTTCGACCTGCACCCCGTGGACATGGCCAATATCCTCACCCGCCTCGCGCAGAGGAAGGAGCAAGCCGGCCCGCGCTCTCTGCGATTCGTGCTGAAGCCGGACGCGCCGGTGGAGGTCGTCATCGAGCCATGGCACGACCGGCTCACCTTCCGCCGCTCGATCTATCGCGGCCCGGCGCCCGCCGAGATCCGCATCTGGGGCCGGCGGCGGCTTGCCATTCTCGGGCGGGCGCTGCCGCTGGCGCGGTCGGTGCGGGTGCATTTGAGCGGGACCGGCCTGCCGTCGTTCTTCGTCGTCGATTTTGGCGGTCTGCGCTTCACGCTCGGCCTGTCCGGCTGGACCGCGAACGACTGGTCGTCCGCCGGGCAATTCGACCTGCTCGCGCCGCGCCACAAGGTCGACAACGACACGGCCCAACGCGTTTTCGCAGCGCTCAGCAAATCCCACGCGGCGAGCGCCGCCGAGCTGGCGCGACAGACCGGTGTCGACCAGGCGCTGGTGCATGCGGCGCTCACCGCCTACACTCAGGCCGGACGCGTCATGTTCGACCTCGACAAGTCGCTGTACCGCCTGCGCGAGCTGACGCGCGAGCCGCTGTCCCCCGCCCGGCTGCGCTTCGCCAGCGCGCAGGAGGAGAAAGCCAATCGCCTGATCAACGCCAACCTCGTGACGATCGGCAACATAGATCGCAACCAGGGCGTTCGCGCGATCAACGGCAGCGTGCTCGACAACGCCCGCACCGAGCAGGTGAATCTCGTCATCGACGATGACGACCGTCTCGTCGAGGCGCGGTGCAGCTGTCATTTCTACGGCCACAACAAGATGATGCGCGGCCCTTGCGAACACATGCTCGCATTGCGCCGGATCTTCCATTCACAAATCGAGGGCGTCGCCCAGGATGGACCCGCCATCGCATGAGTGACATGAGAGCTGCCATCTGCAGAGCCGGCTTGAACCGGCCACGACAATTCGCGTATCACTGCATTCGGAAGGGCGCAGGCCGGTCAGGACCTTGCAATCCGGGCGGCGTATCGCCGTCCTTGCACTATGACCACGCATGCGTCACTGGCCCGATCTTCACTGGGCCGGGGCAGTCCACCCGTACGCAATCGCAGAATGGGTTCCTTGAACCCAATTGCGTACGGGTGGACGCCCCGGCGTCGAGTGGATCGATCCAGTTCTTAGAAGAGACGAAGGCAACCCGGCCTGCGCCCTTTCCGATCCCCCTCCACAAGACTGCCGCGCCCCTCCTGAACGGAGGGCTGGCCGCGTGAACGAGACCATTGCTCCCGGCACGCTGACGCGTCAGGAACTCTACGACCGCATCCGCCAGTCGTCGAAGGACGAGGTCATCCTCGAAGAGATGATCCGGCTCGGTTTCTGGCCCGACGGCGAAGACGCACCGGCGCCGGCCGCGGACGTGATCCGCGCCCGCGCAGACGCGATGCGCGAACTCACCGAACTGCAGCGTCAGAACGCCACGCTCGGCGATCCCGAGCGGGCGCTGAAGGAAATGCACAAGCGCCGCAAGGCCGAAGCGATGGCGCGGCGGCAGGAGACCAAGCGTCGCAACGCGGAGGCATGCCAAAGCCGGGCCTTTGCCTGGTACGATCGGCGCAAGCGCGACGTGCTCTATCTCGGCGAGGACGTCTCGCGGGGCCTTCACACCCGTACGGCCACCACGCCCTTGCACGACGGCCTGCCCCCGCTCGCCGATGCCAAGGCGCTGGCTGACGCGATGGGCATAGCACTGGGCGAGCTGCGCTTCCTCGCCTTCAACAGAAAAGTGGCGTTGGTCAACCACTATCAGCGCTTCACGATCCCCAAGAAGAGCGGCGGCGAGCGATTGATCTCGGCGCCGATGCCGCGTCTCAAGCGCACGCAATATTGGGTGCTGGACAACGTTCTCGCACGGGTGCCACTCCATGATGCCGCGCACGGCTTTGCAGCGCAGCGCTCCATCCTGACCAATGCGCGCAACCATGTCGGCCGCGACGTGGTGATCAATCTCGATCTCAAGGATTTCTTCCCGACCTTGACCTACGCTCGCGTCAAGGGCCTGTTCGAGGCGCTGGGCTATGCCGAAGCGGTCGCGATTCCGCTCGCGCTGTTGTGCACCGAGCCGATGGTCGACGAAGTGGCGCTCGACGGCGAACGCCACTTCGTTGCCGACGGTCCGCGGCTGCTGCCGCAGGGCGCGCCGACCAGCCCGGCGATCACCAACCTGATCTGCCGCAAGCTCGACCGACGTCTTGTGGGGCTCGCGCGCACACTTGGTTTCGTCTACAGCCGCTACGCCGACGATCTGACCTTCTCCGGCTCGGGCGAAGCCTTGAAGAAGATCGGCACCTTGCTCAAGGCCGTGCACGGCATCGTCGAGGCCGAAGGATTCAGGGTCCATCCGGACAAGACGCGCGTGATGCGCCGCTCGACGCGCCAGGAGGTCACCGGCCTCACCGTCAACGAGGCGGTAGCCGTGCCGCGCGACCTGCTGCGCCGTTACCGCGCCGTGCTGCAACAGGTCGAGCGCCACGGGCCGGCTGGCAAGCATTTCGGCCCCGGCAAGGACGTGATCCGGTCGCTGCTCGGCTTCGGCCATTTCGCCGCGATGGTGGATCCGGAAAGCGGCACGCCGTTGTTGCAGCGAGCGCAGCGCCTCGCCGCACAGTATGGACCCGTCCCTTCCGCGCGGCGTCCGACTCGCGCCGCATTCCGCAAGGCCGCGGCCGCCGGCCAGACGCCGCCCGGCCGGCAATGGAATCCCGCCGAGCGGCCGCCGCCACCGCCGGATCCGGTGTTGGTCGCGCTGGCACGACAGGACGAAAAGAAGCGGACGGCGCAGGCGCGCGCCGCAGCGCCGGGCCCCTCGCGCATGCCCAACGTTCCGCCACCGCCGGTGAGCGTCACGCGCGTGGTCGGCCCGCAGGCTGCTCCCCCGTCGGCACCGAGCGGGACAAGGCAGCCGTGGTTCGTCACGGCACTGGTGATCGTCGCGGCACTCGCCGTGCTGCTGCTCCCTGGCGGCCCCGCAATCGCCGGCGCGATGCTGTTTCTTTACTTCAGCCGTTGGTGGAAATGGTGAACGACCGCCCCGTCGCGCCGGTCTTCGACCAGCCGACGAAAGACGGAAGATAGAGAGTCCAGGAGGGAGAATCGCCGGGGGTGATTCAGCCGGGCGGCGGCGTCATGGTGGCCTCCGCGCACGGCGGAAGCGGACCTGAACTCCACCGTTCAACGTTGCACCACGTCCCATACCGGGAGCATGGGAGCTAAAACCGCAACAATTTCAATCGGAAATTCCAAGTGTGGTGCGCTCGGAGGGCGGGCGCATTTATTGCGATATCAACGAGTTGCCCAGATTCGTCAAACAAAAAGGTGCATTTCGCGCGCAGAAGTGCTTTTCGGCCCTGCCTCACCCGACAGCCATCAAGCGCCGGCCCAGCCCCGTGCTTGATCGCCGAGAGCACCTAAACTCTCGCGCAGAGGAAAGATATGCCCCACTTCGGGGAAGAACTAAGCCCTAAAGGAAAACGGCCCTAGCACCCTTGGAGGTTAATGCTGAGGCAGTTTCACCATGCCGCTGAATCGAAAGGGGCCGCTGGCAATGCGGCCCCCAGCCGAGAAAATTTTCAAAAAGCGCGTTACCGATTGAAATACCCTGCCATCGGCAAGGATTAATTTACTCTTATCCACAGGATTTGAGGATTCCGGAAGAACACGGTGGTCCTGAGTCGGATCACACGAAAAGGCCTCAGCTCTCTGGGGGACAGATGGAGCTGAGGCCAAATACGGCCAGACCAAACGTGTACATCCGTCGTCGGCCTAGTGTGAGCCCATCATGGCACCGCGACGGGCCAGCGCCAACTTGGCAAGCGGCGCACCTCGAATTTCCCCCGCTAAAGTGCGAGCCTCTGGTGGTGCCGTTTCCTATTTTCGCAAACCGGGAAGGTGTGGGGTCATGTTGTTGCTCCTCTGATGTGACCCTGGGGGCGGACTTTACCTGCCATTTGATGTCCGGTCTGCTCCCGGGAGCGACGCGGTTGCTGCGTGGCAACGAAATGACGCGATGGGCCGACTCC
Organism: uncultured Bradyrhizobium sp.; assembly: GCF_947648125.1. Classification (GTDB taxonomy): domain Bacteria; phylum Pseudomonadota; class Alphaproteobacteria; order Rhizobiales; family Xanthobacteraceae; genus Bradyrhizobium. Next base: position 35,194 of record NZ_CANSMR010000028.1, read on the forward strand.
GGACTCATGCACCGCAACATGATCGGCACAAAAGGAAGGACAGCCTCGAGCGCAGGGGCGCTATTTTTCGTTACGCGGGGGCGGTCTCGGCGACGGTCTCAAGTGGCAGCACCTCGACCGAGCCACCTGCGGCCGCGCGGGTCTGCTCGTTATAGCGCTTGAACCAGTCGCGGCTTTGCAGCGCCTTGACTGCGGCGTCGTCCGTTGGCGTCGCAAGGTGCATATATTCGTCGCTGTCGCGCACCTTCATGCACCGGTAGGAGATCCGTCCGCGCAATTCCGGATCGGCCTCGATCTGCGCGATGAAGCGCTTGATGTCCTCGTGCCAGGCTTCGGCGGTAGCGGTCGTGCGGCGATAACGGATCAGGAACTGCTTCATCTGATACCTTTCACAATCTCGGCGCCGGCTGCTCGCCGCGAAAGATCGCCCCATGCTTCGCTACGAATTGGTCGAACGACGTCGGCTTCATCTTAAACACTGCGGCGATCGTCGGCCAGACGTGTGACTCGCTGCCCTTGCCGCCGCGCGGCGAACAGTTCGCCCAGCGCGTCAACAAGGTAGGGCGGCACGCCGGTGGCTATGCCCGGCACCATCTGGTCCAGCACCGCCTTCATCTGACCCACATACGGACCGTGCAACCCGAAGTCCGTGAACTGCACAATCAAAGTTGCCAGCTAACCTCTGTACGTCCTGCTGCAATGGGGGCGAGCATCATACGCGCCAATGATATCAGTGGGTTAGTGAAAATTTCCGATTTCATTGTGTTGCGCTTGTTATGTCGGATTTCCACCTATTCTCAAGCATGCCCCTGCACCCTCGGCGGACGCAACCCTCCGTCGATGTGAATGGCAAGTGCGGCCCCCTTGGCGGCCTGAGGCCGGCATGCGCGGGCGAACCGCATCACCCGGAGGCTGCCCGCTGAAAAGTGACCTGTAGCCTGGCCGGCCGAACATGAGGAGAGGTCGGTGGTCAAGAAGACGAAGAAGGCAGCCAAGTCCGCGAAGAAGCGCAAGCCGGCCCCGAAGAAGGCAGCACCGAAGACGACCCAACGCGACCGGTCGATCTCGGGGCGATTGCATGCCCTCGGCAAGGTGCGGAAGGCGGCCGAGGAACTTCTCAAGATCCAACTCGAGATCGATCACGCATGCGGCAAAGGCGGCCAGCTCGCGTTCGGCGAGTTCGGAGGGCGGTTGGCGGCCGCCAAGAGTGCTTGGGAAGATGCGATCTTGAAATCGGACAACGTCACGGACTGGGTTGCAGCTGCGCGCAAAGCCGCGCATCTGCCATAGGATTAGCGCGGGCGATCGGGATCGAACCGCCGAGGCGGCCGCATGGGCGTGGCAATCCGAAGCCGTCTCCTTCAACCGCCGTGCAAGTCTGATAATCGACCCTGACGGCGGAGATGGCGTTCTCCAGGAGATGCCGAAGGAATTCACGTCCTGGGAAGCCATCCATGCAGCGCTGTGCGCCGCTGTCCCGGATGAATTTTATCGGTCCGGCTCCGAGGTGGTGACGGTGTCCCAGACCCGGTTGCCCCCTCGCACCGGCGCCCGACGCTGATTCCCCGCGGCACCGTTTAGGGACTTCTATTAGAGCGCCCCACGCGTTGAGGCCCCATCGAGGGGCTGAACCCGGAGGTGGGTTATGTGCGACGTTCCTCGGGACTTGCAAAGGAAGTTCGAACAGCGGTGGGCCGCCAGATTTGCGCCGCGAGCTCCGACGGGAGCGCCTGAAAAGCATCAGCCCGAAAGGCAGGCCGCACCACCGGCGCCAGCGCTTGACCAAGCCAAAGAAAAAACCCGCCAGATTGAAGCGGCGTGTTTGAAGCAGCCTGCATCGGCGGCGTGAGCGCTGGACCGCAACCCGCCCCGCTTCCTTCTATCGTCCAAGCCGCCGGCGCAGGCGCGCTGTGTCAGCTCCGCATGCCTGCCGAGTGGCTAACGGGTTCTGCAACGATCTCAGGAGCTATAAGCGGACTTTCAGCCCATTTCACCGCGGGGTCGTCACAGCTTATGCATTGAAGGTCGGTGCGGCCGGACAAGGTGACAACCGGCACCCGTTGTTTTCCGCATTTGGGGCAGTGCGTTATCGGATCCATGAGACCCTCCCGATTTTTTCACCCCCCTAACTCGGAACTGTGATTTTTGCTCCATGCTGCGTTTAGGGCGCATGACCGAAGTGTCCGCGCTCGGCATTCGTCCTTATCGCACATCCTCCTTCAGCACCCAGCGCCGGTTCCGTGCGTCATAGCTGTAGATTGCCGGGTCTGGCTTGCGCGTGCTCCCGCTTGCCTGCCATTCCTCCAGCGTGATGACGCGCTTCCGTCCGGGATGCAACGGATCGATGCGGCGATAAGGCGAGATATGCGCGATCGGCTCGATAGTCGGGGGAATCTTCATCTGCGACCCCCATCGTTTGCGTGGTCGGACTTTAGCATATTCCCTGTATGAAAATCAGTGCGGCAGTGATTGCGCTGCCAAAAAATCGCGCCCCTCGCCCAGGCATTTGGCGGCGCCGGGGCGACATAAGACGCCAGCGCCGCCGAGGTTGTGGAAAAGCTACCGTCTCAGTCGCCTGGCGTGCGCCGCCAGCTCTGCCGGTTGCGCCTACCGGGCCTGCATGCACACTGAGAAGAGGCAGGCCTACTGCTCGGACGAAGCCAAATAACCTTTGCCCACTGCGGGACCGCTTCGCGCTTTTTCAGGCGCTGAAGGCTTAGGCAGGTCGCGGTAGGGACGAGGATTGCTCCTCGCCCCCCGCAGAGATTCCGGCGAGCGCTGCTAACGCACCGGGCTCCTCCCTTGGGTCAGACGTCGTGCGATGAGCAATTTAGTCAGGCTCATCGCCCCGCCGCACAGCCATCATTCGGATCGACGTGGCATTTCGGCTCAGTGTCCGAACCGCGGCCGCCTAACGGCTGTTGCCCTTGGGTGAGGCCCTTCCCTCCACGACTTCCGCCGAGAGCTGCCTCCCGTTGTTCATCGCTTCTCAGGTAGTATGGCCTCATCCGACTTCTCATCCACGTACATGCTCGGCGTGCGGCTGTCGCCTTCCCGAGCCGGCCCGGCACACGAGTCCGGGCATGGATGAGACCTCCCAGGTTCCGCGCAAAAAACGTCTCCACGTGCACAAGGTCTCCGACTGTGCGAGGTTCGGCCCATGCAAGCCATTTCGTCATGGGAGATGTCGCCTTCTCTTCAGCAGAACGAGATCGGCACCTCGGAAGCAGCCCCGTTTCGCAGCTCAATACTCGGCCCGTGGTCTCCCCTGTGAACGCTTCACGTCGGCCCTCGCGGGACGCCGCGCATCACTCGGGGTCGGGGTGGTTGCTAGACCTTCCCCGGGGGGACCTGCACCTCCTATTCTTTGCCAGCTTGCCTGGCGCACTCCGCTTTGGGTCCATTTTCGACCGACTTAGCCGGTTATCTCACCGGTTGATGTCCGTGTTGCCCCGGAAGCAGACCTGAAGCAGACGGGACGAATGCGACGCCGGCAGCCGCCGCTGGGCCCTCGTGATGCCGCTAGTCAAATCGCACATGTGCAGCAAAGGCGGCTGCACGCGGCGGTCTCAGATACGAAACGGGGCTCGGCTTTACTCGTCCTTCCATTTGATCGAGCAGCCAATCGACGCCTTTTGGTCAGCCGGCGCCAGGCCGGTCGTCGCAATCGCGCGCATGGCCTCGACAAGCTCTCGGGGCGCCCCCGCGCGACGCGGAGTTGTGCGGCCTTCGTCGAGCCGGCCGCGATACTTGAGCTTGCGGTCGGCATTGTAACCGAAGAAGTCCGGCGTACAGACTGCCCCATATGCCCGAGCGACTGTCTGGGTCTCGTCGTGGAGATATGGAAACGGGAAATCATGAGCCTTCGCGAAACGCTTCATATTCTCAAATGAGTCTTCGGGGTAGCTCGCCGCATCGTTCGAGCAAATCGCCGCAAAGCCTATGCTCTCCGACATCAGCACGCAGGCGTCCGAAACCATGCGGTCGATCACCGCTTTAACAAAGGGACAATGGTTGCAGATGAAGACGACGACCGTGCCTTTTTCGCCCGCAAGGTCGTCCAGTGCGTAAGTCTTGCCGTCGGTGGCAGGAAGCCGGAACTCCGCCGCCGGCGTATCAAGAACGACTTGGGTAGCTGTTGTCGCCATATCGCACCTCCTTGTGCCCAAATATATGCTGACGACGGCCTGCCGGGGCACGGTTTCCAAAGCCTGCTCGCCAGTCGCGTCGTTTTGGCCATACGTCAGCCATCTCCGGTCGACTCTTAACAGCCGGCATTTGAACGAGCGCGAGATTTCGTCGGTGTGGGCCACGAACGGACGATAGCACCTCCAATGCCCCGGCGCGTGGGCGCTGGCTGCGACCATAATAAACTTCTGTCTAAAGTTTGTTTGTCCGGCGGCTCTGAATGATTGTCTCGACACTCACCGCCGCCCGCGCTCCTGCCATTTTTCTTCGCCGATTAGACAAGACACCCGGGGTTCCTTCTCGGCGGCTGGGACGATCGCCCTCTCCGACGTGAGGCCCGCAACTTCGAGAGCAAGCTTGGTCCGGATCGCTTCCTGGAATTGTCCGCGATCGTTGATTGTCATGATGAAGGCGCCCGGACCTCCGATCACGCAGTCCTCGTAATAAAGATCGAGATTCTCGATATCGGTCGTCGAATAGGACGGCTCCTTCACCATGATCGGCAGACCGTTGATGATGATTCCATTCTCAAGGGCAGCGTCGCGCGCGACGGTTACCGGGACTCCGTCGTTGTTCGGCCCATCGCCGGAAATATCGATGACGCGCCGCAACCCGTGATAGGGATTCTCTTCGAACAGTTGAAGTGCGAAATTAATCGCGCCGGAAATCGAGGTACTCGAACCTCGGCGAACCGGCGTTTTCATGATCTCGGCGGCCACGGCATCCGCCGATTCCGGGCCGTCGATCACGCGCCAGGGAATGATGATCTTCTCGTCTCCCGACATCGACCACTCGAAATAGGTCACGGCCATCTTGCTGCCCGGAACGGCCCTCAGCGCCTGAAGGAAGTCTTTCGAGACGATGGCCTGTGCATAGCCCTCGCGCTGAATGGCAAGCTCGTCCATATCCATCGAATAGGAGACGTCGACGGCGATAACGAGCTCGACATTGACGGACGGTACATTGCGTTTGGTGTCGGCGAATCGAGATTTCGGGCTCGGCGCGGCAATGCCAGCAATGTCACCTCCGACTATCGCCCCCGCAACAAGCACCGCCCCGACCGAGACACACCAGCGCATGGCCGCCCTCCCATCCTTTCACAAGCATGGTGACACCCAAAATGCGCATCGAAAAGCGGAAACATGCAATTGTCGTCCACGTTCGCAGCAATCGAGGCGGCAGAGTGGAGCGGGCGCAAACGCCGCAAGCCGTTTGAAGCGCCTCGCCTTTACGTTTTCGGTACACAGGCTTGACCTTGACGCCCGCGCGTCGCAGGTTTCGGGCGCCGCGGGGCTCGCGCGCCCAACGGGTAGGATCGATCTTTCATGGCATTCGTGCAGTTCACGCAACCGGACGATCAGCCTATCATCATCAACACGGATAGGATCGTGACCGCCACACCACTGCCCGACGGACAAGGCACACGCATCACCTTCAACAACGGTGGCCATCAGGACGTGAAGCAACTCATCGCTGACGTGCTGCGGCAGTTGAACATAAGCGCGTAGGCTCAGGACATCGCCGCCTGGGCGAACCATTCCGCCGATCAAGTGGGATCGTGCCCTTTCTTGAGTGCTGCCCAATGTCGCAGATGGGTCACGGGCGTCGCCCTCTGCACCACTCGGCTTTCGTCAACTTCCGCTATGCGCCGTTCGCGACCGAGGTCTTGTGGCGGTGCATTATGTCGCGAAGGGCCACAAACGGACTCGTGCACTGCAGGGATTGCCCGCGTCGCGCGCCGCGTTCAGTCGCGCTTTTATTCGTCCCCACAGCCGCGTTTCTGCGGAGTGACTGCTTTTACCAGCCCCGCCGCCTGGTCTCGTGGTGTTTGGCGTGCATGTGATGCCCAATGCCCACCGACGTGCTTTCGGGCGATCGGTTCAGATCATTTTCCAGACGATTGAGCGCTCTCTTGATGCGGAGGACGTTCTCACTTTGGTGGGGAAGCAACGACGAACTCCGGGGTCAGCGTTACCTTGGCCTTAACGGAATTTGCGATGAAGCATTGGGCTTTGACGCCTTCCATGGTTTTGCGAGCAGGCTCGAGTTTGGCTTCGCTTTCGTATCCGACCGAGTCAGGCCTCGGGCGTGAGCGAGCGCGAGGAATGTCAGCATCATGTACGTATTGAGCGAGCCGACGGGCATCTCTTTCGGCGCCCAGATTCCGGCCCGCCTCTGAACTCCGGCGGGCCGCCAACGATGATGTTCGGTCTTCCCATTGCCGAGAGCATTCCGCACCGCGCGTCAGCGCAAGCATCTGCTTGGGGTCGGAATCGTTGATCCGTGGAGCATGTGCCTGGGAGCCGCGGCGGGATCGCCGTGCCAAGCTCTCAGGGGATCATCGCATGCGACAATAAGTTTGGCAGGCGACAGAACGATCAGCGGATGTTTGTGTTGATTATGCAAAACCCTCATGACGCTGCTCTCCAAAGCTATGGCGCGATGGCGCAGGGCCGTTGGCAACGCTGGTTTTGGAGCAATCGAGGCAACCATGGGGGTGGGTGAGGAACATAGGGAGATGGCTATGACCAGAAAGCAATGGCTTCTATCGAGCGCTGTCGCGTTCACAACCCTTGTTTCAACCGCCGCCGGCGCAGGATCGATCGAGAAATACAGCCCGGTGACCGCAGCCCGGCTGGAAAATCCGGAGCCGGGCAACTGGCTGATGATACGCGGCAACTACAAGGGATGGAGCTACAGCTCGCTCGATCAGATCAACACCAGCAACGTGAAGTCGCTGGTGCCGGTGTGGAGTTTCTCCACCGGTGTGGATTCGGGCCACGAAGCGCCGCCGATCGTGAACAACGGAGTGATGTTCGTCACGACGCCGTACAGCCAGGTGATCGCGCTGGACGCGGCCACGGGCGAACTGCTCTGGCGCTATAAGCCCAAGCTTCCCGAAGGGTTCAGCGCCCTGCACAACACCAACCGTGGCGTGGCGCTTTACGGCGACAAGGTCTATGCGGCCGGGCTCGATGCCGTGCTGGTCGCGCTCGACGCCAAGTCTGGCAAGGTCGCCTGGAACGCAAAGGTCGAGGATTGGAAGACCGGCTACTACATGACCATGGCGCCCCTGGTCGTGAAGGGCAATATCCTGGTCGGCGTGGCGGGCGGCGAGTTCGGCGTGCGCGGCTTCGTCCAGGCATTCGACGCCGAGACCGGCAAGCCGGTGTGGAAGACTTACACGATTCCGGCACCCGGCGAGCCGGGAAGCGATACCTGGCAGAAGCCCGACACCTGGAAGACCGGCGGTGCCTCCACCTGGATGACCGGCAACTATGACGCCGAGTCCAACACGGTCTATTGGGGGACCGGCAACGCTTCGCCATGGTTCGGCGATCAGCGGCCGGGCGACAACCTGTACACCGCCTCCACGGTCGCGCTCGATGGCGATACCGGCAAGATCAAGGGCTATTTCCAGTACCATCAGAACGAGTCATGGGACTGGGACGAGATGAGCGCCCCGATGCTGGTGGACTTCCAGAAGGACGGCGCCAGCACCAAGGGCCTGCTGAAACCGGCGCGCAACGGCTACCTGTACTGGCTCAAGCGCAATCCGGACGGCGGGATCTCCTACATCAACGCCCAGGCCTACGTGCCGCAGAACGTCTTCAAGAGCATCGATCCGAAGACCGGGCGGCCTGAGGTCGACGTGGCCCACAAGCCGGCCACCGGCAAGGCGGCCCAGTTCTGCCCTGGCCTGTGGGGCGGCAAGGACTGGCCGTACGAGGCCTATAACCCGAAGACCGGAATGGTCTACATTCCGTCCAACGAGAACCACTGCAACAACCTGGAAGGCAAGGTCGAGGAGCGCATTCCCGGACAGTGGTGGACGGGCGTTGCCATCCCGGATTTTCACTTCTCGGTCGACACCAAGGCGGGCTTCTACGGCGAGCTCCAGGCGTACGACGTCGACAGCGGCAAGCGGGTTTGGCGCAACCTGTATTCGAGCTCGATGATGTGGGGCTCGATACTCACCACCGGCGGCGGCCTGGTCTTCACGGGCGGCACCAACGACCGTGAGTTCCGCGCCTACGATGCCAGGACCGGCGAGCAGCTTTGGCACTTCAAGACCAACTCCGGTATCATGGCCCCGCCTTCGACCTACGAGGTCAACGGCGTGCAGTATGTGGCGGTGGCGTCCGGCTACGGAGTCGACCCGGCCTTCCAGCAGGAGCTGATGAGCCAGCTGGTAGGTTGGCAGAAGGATGTGCCGCAGGGCGGCGTCGTCTGGGTCTTCGCGGTCTCCAAGTGAGTCCATCTTTGTTCGCGACCGGCCGCCAGCAATGGCGGCCGGTTTCTCGGCCGGGGGGTTCGTTGTCTTGTCAAGCAACCTGGTCGGGTCTCACCCGTTAGGGATTCTGACGATGATCCGCTTCACTGCCTTTGCACTGTTCGGCGCGCTGGCGACCTCTCCAGCCTCGCTGGGGTTCGAACAGGCGCGAGCCGATGAATCGCCCGCCTACGTGGTCGAGGTGACCGACGTGTCCGCCAAGGTCGGCGAGCCGGCCGTGCTGCACGCCACGTTGCGCATTCGCGACGGCCACCGCGTTCTCGAGGGCTACAACAATCGCGTGATCGAGCTGTCGTCGTTTGACGATGGGGTAGTGTTCGAGCGTCGCGTGGTCCGGGGCACCATTCAGGAGGGCGGGCTCGACTTCGCAATCGGCGTACGGGCCACAAAGCCGGGCAGACACCCGATCAACGGCTACTTCAGGGTCGGTTACATCCACGGCCCCGACGAGCTGGCAATGGTGTCGCTGCGCCTGATCGCGAACGTCAATGGCACCGAATAATGAAGGGAGTGGGCCACATGCCGTGCGATGATTGGCTGCACTGTCGCTGCTACACGCGTCGAACGATCCTCGGGCTGGCGCTTGTACCGCTGTTAGCCGGTCCCGCGCGCGCGGCGGAGGAGGACGAGGCTGCCAAGCCGCCAGCGCCGGACGATCGCTTCGTGTTTCTGACCGGTCCGAAGAAGGGACAGGTGGTTCGGGCCGAGGACCTTGCGCTCGGCGGCCCGCAGGTGCAGGCCTATCCGATGGCTCCGGACGGCACGGTGCGCAGCGACAACCGCCTCAATCTGGTGATCCTGGCGAGGTTCGACCCCGCCGCATTAACCGACGAGACGCGGGCGCGCGCCGCAGACGGCGTCGTTGCCTATTCGGCGATCTGCACGCACCAGGGCTGCCCGGTGAACATGTGGTCGAAGGAGCGCGACGGGTTCGTCTGCTCCTGCCACGCCTCCATCTTCGACCCCAGAAACGCCGCCGAGGTGATTGGTGGGCCGGCTCCGCGTCCGCTTGCGGCGCTCGGGCTGAAGCTCAAGGACGGCGTGGTGACGGTTGCTTCGGCCTTTTCGGGTCGCGTCGGTGCCACGCAGGGCTGATCTGCGCCTCACATTGCGACCGTCCGAGCGCCGATAGCCCGCCAACGACAACTGCTGCAGAGGTTTCAGCGGCGCGAAGGTACCGCTGAATCCCGGTAAGCTCTAGGCCTCAAGGTGGGCTCGGGGCGCCGATCATTATGGTGAAGTGCAAGCGTGGGATCCCACCCGGGAACGAAGACCTGGTCGTACAATTTCCCAAAATCGCAGTTGTTTGGTTCGGTCACGGCGACTGCAGGCGAGCTCTTCTTCGCCGGCGGGACCAACGACCGCAACTTCCGGGCCTTCGACGCCAAGACGGGCGAACTGCTCTAGGAGCAGAAGACCAACTCCGACCAACAACATCGGTCTCGAAACAACGTGCTCCAAGGCGGCGTGGTCTGGGTGTTCGCCGTCAAGAAGTAGCCCAGCACCAACCGCCGAGCGCGGTATTCGAGAACAAGAAAATGCGGCCGAACATATCCGCCGCATTCCTTTTGTTTGAGCGACCGTTTCGCCGTCGGATCGATGAAACGGTCTCTGCGAGCAATGCCTCTACGTCTCCAGTTGCTTGCCGATTGGCAGCACCCGAATACGCTTGCCGGTCGCGGCAAAGATGGCGTTGGCCAATGCCGGGGCGAAGGGCGGCACGCCCGGCTCGCCGACGCCGCTCGGCGGCGTGTCGGGGCCAGGAGGCACGATGTAGACGTTGGTCACGCGGGGAGCCTCGTCAATCCGGATCACCTGGAAGTCGTCATAGTTGCGCTGCTGTACCTTGCCGTCCTTGAACGTGATCTCGCCATATTTGGCAAGGCTCATTCCCATGATCGCGGCGCCCTCGATCTGGGACTGGATTCGCTCCGGGTTCACATATGTGCCGCAGTCGATCGCGGTGTCGACCCGAGGCACCGTGAACTTGCCCTTGTCGTCCACGGCCACCTCGACAATGGTCGCGATATAGCTGACAAAACTACGGTGGACAGCAATCCCGAGCCCATGGCCTTTGGGCACCGACCGCCCCCATTCGCCCTTCTCAGCGACCAGCTCGACGACACGCCGCAGCCGCGCCGCGTCGATGGGATAGCTGGAGTACGGCTCGCCATAGTTCCAGAGATCCTTCACGGAAGACAGGTCAACGATTCGCGGAGAGCCGATGAGGTCCAACAACATTTCCTTCTGATCGCGGTTGGTGGCCTGCGCGAGCTCGCCAACCATGGACTGCACGGCGAAGGCGCGCGGGATATTCGACACCGAGCGGAACCAGCCAATGCGGGTGTGTGCGGCCACTTCCGGGTTCTCGCACTGGATATTGGCGATCTCGAAGGGCATGTCGACAAGTCCCATGCCGAGTTCGAAAGGTGCCTGATGCACCGTACCCGCCGCAAATGTCGATGCGATGCTCGGTGCGACACTGCGGTGCCGCCAGGCGATCACCTTGCCCTTCTTATCAAGGCCGGCCTCAATGCGTTCCACCGAAACGGTGTGAAGGAAGCCGTGACGAATATCGTCGTCCCGCGTCCATTGCACCTTGACCGGCGCACCGAGTTCCTTCGAAAGCAGGGCCGCTTCCAGCGCGAAATCGCACTTCGACTTTCGTCCGAATCCACCGCCAAGCAGCGTGACGTTGACGGTCACGTTCTCCTCGGGAATGCCGAGCGTCTTCGCGACGTCTTCGCGGGTTCCACCCGCACTTTGCACCGGCGCCCAGATATCGGCCTTGTCGCCTTTGACGTCGGCGACCGCGACGGGCGTCTCCATGGCGACATGGGCAAGGTGCGGCAGGTAATATTCACCCACGATCACCTTGTCGGCCCCCTTCAAGGCGGCATCGACGTCGCCCTCCTTGCGCACGATCAGCCCTGGCTTGCGCGCGGCCTCCTCAAGTTCGGCCCGATAGGCGACCGAGTCGTATTTGCCATTAGGTCCGTCGTCCCAGACAACCTTTAGCGCATCGCGGCCCTTGATCGCAGCACCGGTGTTGCGAGCAATCACGGCGACCCCGCCGAGCGGCTGGAACTTGGAGGGCCACGGCCATCCTTTCACTTCCATGACCTTTTCGACGCCGGAAACCTTCATGGCCTCTGCTGCGTCGAACGACGCGAGCTTGCCGCCGGTGACCGGAGGCCGCGCGATGACGGCGTACTTCATGCCGGGCAGGCGCGTGTCGGAGCCGTAATGCGCCGCGCCGGTGGTGATGTCGCGCAGGTCGACGATGCCGATCTCGCCTTTGCCGAGATAGCGAAAATCCTTCGGGTCCTTCAGCTTCAGGCCTTCGATACTCGGCACCGGCTCCTTCGCTGCATCGCCAGCCAGATCGCCGAATCCGATGCGGCGTCCACTCGCATTGTGGACCACTTCGTGATTGGCGGCCTTCACTTCGGTGGCCGGTACGCCCCAGCGTTTCGCCGCAGCGGCTTCAAGCATCGTGCGAGCCGAGGCGCCGATCTGGCGCATCGGGATCAGATAGTGGCGTGTGCTGCGCGATCCGTCAGTATCCTGGTTGCCGTATCTGACTTCGTCGCCATGGGCCTGCTGGACGCGGACGCGCGACCAGTCGGCTCCCATCTCTTCGGCTACGATCAACGGCAGGCTGGTTCTGACGCCCGTTCCCATCTCGGCACGGTGTGCGAGGATCGTAACCAAGCCATCCGGTGCGATCGACACGAAGACACGAGGGTCGACCACGGTGCCGTGCGGCATCTTGCTCGCGCCGGTCTCGTACGCGGCGAAAGCGGGGCGTGACATCACGGGAGCGGCGAGCACGAAGCCTCCGGCGATGCCGAGGCCCTTCAGGATGCTGCGACGCGAAACGTTCTCAACCTTGGCCTTGATGAACTGTTCAAAGCCGCGGAGTTTTTTGGGGTTCGTATTGATGGTCATGGTCACACCCCCGTCGATGCGAGATGCACTGCGTTTTCGATGCGCTGGTAACAGCCGCAGCGGCAGATGTTGCCGGACATCGCTTCAACTATCTGATCGTGGGACGGTTTTGGATTTTGTATCAGCAACGCGGCCGCCTGCATGATTTGGCCGACCTGGCAATAACCGCATTGCGGGACGTTGAGTTGTCGCCAAGCCTTCTGAACCCGATGGTCGCCGGTCGGGTGAAGGCCTTCGATGGTGGTGACCTCGCGGCCGACCACGTCGGAAACGGAGGTGATGCAGGCGCGTACCGCTTCCTTGTCAACGATGACGGTACACGCACCGCACAGCGCCACGCCGCAGCCATACTTGGTCCCGGTCAGGCCCACCTCATCACGGAGAAACCAAAGCAGCGAAAGATCTGGGTCGCCATCCCAGTTTTGTTCTTGGCCATTAATCTTCAACTTGATCATGATCGTTTCTCGCTCTTCTTGAGCTACTGACGTCTGGTTCGGTGCAAGCGGAACAGGCATCCATTCGCCTGCATCAACCGCTTCGACTTCCCGCACGAGCTCATCGTGTCAGGAAGGCTGACAGACTTCATTGCACGATCTGTTCGACAGTTCTGTTTTGCTCACGGCTCCTGCTTCTCTTGATTGTTGGTTGTTGTGCAGGCGCGCCTTTATCGCCAACGATGTTATCAGAAATTGACATGGAGCTGACTTCACAGACAGTTGTTTTGGCATTTTTCGTTTGTCAAAAGCGGGGCGCCAATTGCCGGAGCTTTTCAATTTTCCAACAAGCATGGTTTGAGAGACCGCAGCAGCGACGAGAAAAAATGCCTCGCTCGGCGACTGCGGAGCGAGGCAAGAGTTAAGTCATGGGGGGAACATGACGCACCTGATCAGACCTGCAACGCGACGCGATCTAAGCAAATCGTATGCTCGAAAGTGGCCAAGTTCACCTTGATCACGGGAAGCCGCTCTGGCCGGAGCCAATGTCCGAGTCGGGTCAACAGGAGACTCGCGCAACGCAGCAATTACCACCTGAATGAAATTTCGCCTTGAGCGCACAATCATCCGTCCGGCGATCCTTCGCCCTCACAGGCGGATATCCAGATGACCAGGGCGATCATCGACATCGCCGGCCCGCTCGGAATGTCGGTGTATGACCACATCATCGTTGGCAAGAACGGGCATGCGAGCTTTCGAACGCTGAAGCTGATCCAGTGAGCGAGTGGCGAGCAGTGAGGGAGACTGCACCCCTCTTGTCACCCGCAATTCGCCATTCGCTTCAGTTGAGCGCCATCACCAAGCGTGACCATATCATCGTCCGCCCGGGACGCGACCATTTGGCTGTTCTAAGTTGGTAAGAACTGCGGTAAGATTGCAACATTCGCGGATCGCCAGGGAGACGATCTGCCTTTGGTCTTCCTTCAGAGGGAGGAACCATCATGGAGAAGACAACACCTTCAGTAAATCGTCGCGCCTTCCTCAATACGTTGGGCGTGACTATAGGCGGGACAGGCCTCATCAGCGCTGGCGTAGTCGGCGGCTCACAGATGCTCAAGGCCGCGCAAGATCCTGCCAAGGGGCGGATCCCCGACACGCCCTTCAGAACCGGCCACATGACGTTCCTGACCGGCGCCGGCGCGGTGCTGGGCGAGCCGTCGATCAAGGGCCACACCATGGCGGCGGAAGAAATCAACGCGCAGGGCGGGCTGCTGGGCAAGCGCAAGATCGAGACCATTACCGCCGATGAAGCCGCCGGCACAGACGCCTGTGTGAAAGAGGTGCGGCGGATGAAGCTCGACGCCAAGATCGACATGTTCACCGGCGTCATATCCAGCGGGACCAGCCCGGCGGTCGGTCCGGTTGCCGAGGAACTCGGGCTGCTGACGATCCTGACGGACGGGTGCACCGACTTTCTGTTCGACAGGGCTATACCCAATCCCAAATACGTCTTCCGGATCACCAACATCCAGTCGTCGGACGGGATCACGGCTGCCATCGGGGTGGCGCAGGCTTGGCCGAATGTCCGCAGGATCGCCCATATCCATCCGGACTACGCCTACGGCCGCAACGCATCCGAGCATTTTACCCTCGCGCTCGAACGGCTGCTGCCCGGAACCGAGATCGTCTCGGAAAGCTGGCCGAAGCTCTTCACCACCGACTTCACTGCCCACATCACCAAGATCATGTCGGCGCAGCCCGACCTTTTGGTGGCTTCGGTGTGGGGCGGCGACTATGTGGCCTTCTACAAGCAGGCGCTGCGCTACGGCCTGTTTGACAAGATGAAGGTCGCGAGCACGATCGCCTTTGGCGTTGCCCCGCATGCGATCGGCAAGGATCACCCCGAGGGTGTGCTCGCCGGGGTCCACTCCAACTATTACTTCACCTATCCGGGCGGCGACCGCTGGCCGCTGAACAAGAGCTTCGTCCAGCGCTACTTCAAGCGCTGGAACGAGTACCCCAACTTCCAGTCGGAGGGCGCGTATATGGCGCTCTACCTACTGAAATCCGCCATCGAGCGGGCCAACAAGCTGACCGGCGGCTGGCCCGAGGACGAAGCGATCATTAGCCAGCTCGAGGGCCTCGGCATAGATGCGCCATCGGGCTATCTCTACATGCGGCCCGACCACCAGGCCTACAAGGACGCGGTCACCGGATTCAGCAAGAACCTTACCGATTTTGAGTTCGCGAGCTGGGATCCGGCCCGGATCATCACCATTCCGATCCGGAACATCACCGCACCGCTCGGCTGGCCGAAGCCCGGCACGACCCACAACGAGTCGACCGCAGCGGCGAACTGGATCAAGACCACCTGGCCGAAGGTGGTCGGGTGAGCTCGGCGAAGTGACTTCAGTGAGATCCCCTCGCGCCCTTGCAAACGGGCGCGGGGGGCTCTTGTCGGCGATAATTGCACGAAGCTGTGTCACGTGACCCGTGAACCAGCGGTTTGCGGAAGCTTGGGCGTCCCGGACCTTCGCGGCGACCTCGCGTCAGGATCCAGGGTTGCGTCATAAGCGCCAAGGCGGAGGAGCACCGGGTGGCCTTCCTGACGATTCAAATCCTGAACTCGTTGCTCTATGCCTCGGTGCTCTTCCTCATTGCCGCTGGTCTCAGCCTGATCTTCGGGGTCATGCGGATCATCAATCTGGCGCATGGCAGCCTCTATGCTGTTGGCGCCTACGTCACCGCGTGGCTGGTCGGCCGGGGGATTGCGCTGGGCCTGCCGCCGGGCTGGCTGTTCCTCCTGCTGCCCTTGGGGGCGCTGTCGGTGGCGCTCATCGGCATCGTCATAGAACCTTTGTTGCTTCGACCCTTCTATCGCCGAGCCGAGGAATACCAGTTGCTCGTCACCTTCGGCCTCATTCAGATCCTCGAAGATTCGATCCGTTTCATCTGGGGCGGGACGCCCCTTTCCGCGGACGCGCTGATGGACGCGCTGCCGATCATCCATATCGGCGGCCTGCTCTATCCTGCCTACAATCTGGTGGTGATCGGGATCGGCGTGGTGGCGGCCTTGGCCCTCTGGGTGGCAATCTATCACACCAAGTTCGGCGTCATGTTGCGAGCGACGTCCCAAGATCGGCGCATGGCTTCGGCGCTCGGCCTCAATGTGGGCCTCGTCTATGTGATGGCGTTCGGGATCGGCTGCTTCATGGCGGGTCTCGGCGGAGCCATCGTGGTGCCGACCCAGGCGGCCGTGCTTGGCATGGGGATCGATGCGCTGGTCATCGCCTTCGTGGTGGTGGTGATCGGCGGGCTAGGCAGCCTCAAGGGGGCTCTGGTCGGGGCCCTGGTCGTGAGCTTCGTGCGGACCGCAGGAATTCAGTTCTTCCCGGAGCTCGAGTTGGCGGTGCTGTACCTCATCGCCGCCCTGGTGCTGCTGGTGCGGCCGACCGGGCTGTTTGGAACCGCGTGATGAAACCCGATCCAAGCGCGCCGCGCGATCATTCGTTGGCACGACTCGCAGCCGCGATGGCGCCGGTCCTGCTCCTGTTGATCTTGCTGCCGACCTTCGTCGACACGTATCAGATCCAGCTCGTGACCTACGGGCTGATCGCGGCGATCGCCGCGCTCGGGTTCAATCTGCTGCTCGGCTACACAGGCCTGTTGTCGTTCGGTCATTCCGCCTATTTCGGCCTCGGCGCCTACACCGTCGCCTTCGTGGTGCAGCGTCTCGGACCGCATTCCATGGAGTTCTATATCCTGATCGGGATTCCGGCCGTCGCGATTGCGTCGGCGCTGTTCGGTTATGTCTGCGTCCGGCATACCCGAATCTTCTTCGGCATTCTTACGCTGGCGATTTCGCAGGTGGTCTACAGCCTGGCGCTAAAGTTGTATTGGGTGACCGGCGGCAGCGACGGTCTGCGGGTACCCCGTCCGGCCTTGTTGCTGGGCTTGCTCAATTTCTCCGGCCCCCGCGGCTTCCAGCAATTCATCACGTCCTATTACTACTACGTGCTGGCCATCTTCGTCGTATGCGTCGTCCTGATGTGGGTGGTCGTGCACTCGCCGTTCGGCAAAGCGCTTCAGGCCATACGAGATAACGAGGTCCGCGCGCGCTTTCTCGGCTTGAGGATCCGCCGGTTCCGCTGGATATCCTTTCTCGTTTCCGGAACTTTCACCGGGCTCGCGGGCATTCTCTGGGTGCCGCTCAACGGCTTAACGACACCCGACGTCCTCTACTGGACCTTCTCGGGCGAGATCGTATTCTCTGCGCTGCTCGGCGGCTTCCGCAACTTTACCGGCCCGATCGTCGGCGGCATCGTGTTCACTTATTTGAAGACCTACGCGGTGGCCACGACCGAATATTGGCAACTTCTGCTTGGCGTGGTTCTGGTCACTCTCGTGCTGGTGCTGCCAACAGGCATCGTCGGGGGGCTGTCGACGCTCGGGCTGAGACTGAGGAAGGGGAGATCCTGACATGCCCCTTCTCAAGACAGTTAACCTGAGGAAGCAGTTTGGCGAGACCCGCGCCTGCGACGGCGTCAATTTCGTGGTGAACAAGGGTGAATTCCTGTCCCTGGTGGGATCGAACGGCGCGGGCAAGACCACGCTCGTCAACCTGATCAGCGCACATCTGCAGCCGGACAGCGGTCAAATCCTGTTCGAGGATCGCGACATCACCTTTACTACGGTGACCGACCGCATCAAGGCGGGAATTGTCCGCAGCTTCCAGATCGTCAACCTGTTCGACGGACTTTCGGTTTTCGACAACGTCGCACTGTCGATCTTCTCGCGTGACGGCAAGGCCGTGCAGATGGCGGCCTTGGCCGACCACGACTATGATGTGCGCCGCGAGACGATCGAAGTGCTGGGCGAGTTCGGCTTGACGAACAAGATCGAGGTTCCGGCGGGGGGCCTCGCGCAGGGCGATCGCAAGCTGCTCGACGTGGCGGTCGCCTACGCGCTGCGTCCCCGGCTGCTGTTTCTCGACGAGCCGACCAGCGGCGTGAGCACCCACGAGAAGGCGCAGATCATGGATACCGTATCGTCGGTGGTGCGCAGAGGAATGGTGACCGCGGTCGTCATCGAGCACGACATGGACGTGGTGTTTCGCTACTCGGATCGCATCGTGATGATGCATGAGGGCTCCTTCCTCGCCGATGGCACGCCCGACGAGATCCGCGCGAACAAGGACGTCGCCAGCATTCTGCTTGGCGCGCCGCTGGCGAGTTGAGGCGAGAAAAGCTGGTGCTGCTCGAGGTCAAGGACATCAACACCTATCGAGGCCCCGCCCATATCCTGCGCGGCGTGTCGATCAGCGTCGATACGGACGAGGTCGTGGCCCTGGTCGGACGCAACGGAGCCGGACGCACGACCATCATCGAGAGCGTCACCGGCCTGCTCCCCGTCCGTTCAGGCCAGATCCGCTTTCGCGATGAGGAGATCACCTCGTTGCCACCGCATCGGCGCGCCAAACGCGGCATCGGCTACGCGCCGGAGAACTCCGGCATTTTTCCCGAGCTGACGGTCGCCGAGAATCTGATGATCAGCCGCTGGCTCGCGCAAAAAACGGAGCGCGGCGCCGCAGGCGATGGCAATACCGAAGCGCGGGCGTTCACCGTATTTCCTGAAGTGCGCCAACTTGTCGACCGACAGGGGCAGAATTTGAGTGGCGGCCAGAAGAAAATGGTGGCGATCGCCAGGGCCATGGCGCTCGCCCCCTATCTCTTGATCCTAGACGAGGCTTTCGAAGGGCTCGCACCCGCCGTCGTGAAACGTTTCCGCGAGGCGGTCATGACTATCAAGGCCATGGGCATCTCGCTGCTGATCGCCGAATCGAATCTCGTGAGTGCGGCGACGATGGCCGATCGGCTCTACGTGGTCGATCGCGGCGAGATCGTCTTCCATGGCAAGCCGCAGCAGGCGCTCGCCGATGACCAGGTGATGCGCACGCTGCGCGGGTGATTGCCATGTCCGGTTCTTCCAGGCCGCGTCCCATGGTGAAGCCGCTGAGCCTGCTTGCTGCGCTAGCGGCGACATTGGCGATCGCAACCGTGGGGAGGGGCGGCCACGAGCTGCCAATGTACCCGTCCTATTATCCGCACGAGATCGCCATCGAGACCATACCGCCTGAGCACGCCGCTCCGTTGCTGCTCGAAAACAAGATTCAGGCCTATCTCGGTCCGCAGCCGCGCTTTTCCGGCGACGTGCCGGTCTCGATCCGTGCGGTGGAGTCGCTCGGCAGTTTCGTCATCGTGCTGCGCAATCCCGCCGCGTCCGCGTGTGCCGCCGTCGAGACGGTCGTCGGCGACATCGCCGGAAAGCAAGGCTTTATATTTCATCCCTATCCGATCACGCCTTTTCACGGCGATTATCTCTATTACGCTGATCTCGCCGAGGCCGCGAAGGCGCGCTTTCTGCGTGCGCGCGCCCGGACATCGGCGGCGCCCGCAAATCTTAGAGTCAAGGCCGACGGCGCGTTGCAACACCTCATTCGTCCCGAATGGATTGCACAGGGTCCGGAATGGGATGTCGCGGTCGAGGAGGTCAGCGCGGCGGACCTCGTCGCCTCATCGATGACCTCGGTCAACGGTTGGCTCGGGCCTCCGTGGGTGAAGGCCGGGTGGTTTCATGCCGAGCGCATCCTGGCTGATGCGATCGAGGATGGCGATACTAGGGCTCGCGCTGACGCCATGGTGGGGCGGATCGAGGCGAGCGATTATCGCGATGCGGTCGAGCGGATAAACTTGCAACGCGACCTCGTGACTACGCTCACCAGCAGTTGTCGCAAGCTCGTCGTCGGATACACCGTGAAGCGGCAGTATTTCAGCGTCGAATTCAGTGACGGCATCGAGAATATCGGATTCGATTCCATTGAGGGCCTCAATTCACCGATGTTCATACGCACGGTGAAGCTCAAGAACTTTCCGTGGAACGGTTGGCTCATGCTAGGGATCGACAAAGCGCCGAACGCAGCCTGGAATCCGATCGCGGGATTTAACGACGGCTTCGGACGGCTGCTTTGGTCGGCGGTCGGCGATCCGGCCCTGGTGCCCGCACCCTATGATTCGGGCTGGATGCTCAATCGCCTCTCGGACGTTCAATCGAATTCCCGTCGGTGAAAAGCGAGGGGAGCCAATGTTTCACGTCCGCTTCGTGCTCGCCACGTTTGTATGGGCGTTCTTGCTGATCGCGGCGGGCAGCGCGTTCTTCGGCGCTCTTGCCGCGGAGCTTACCTTCGACCTCAAGGTCGCGCATGGTCGCGTTCCGGACTCCATGCAGCTCATCCGCGTCAGGCAGGGCGACGTCGTAAGGCTGCGATGGAGCACGGATCAACCGTTGACCCTGCATCTGCACGGCTATGATATCGAGAAACACGTCGAACCGGGCACCACCACCGATCTCACATTCGCGGCTTCTGCGACGGGGCGATTTCCGGTTCACGTCCACGCGCAAGGGGGGCGCGCCGACGGTCACACGCACGAGGAAGAACCGCTGGTGAATATCGAGGTTTATCCGCGCTAGACCGTGCGGCAAAGCTGCGTCCTGCCGGAGAGCATATGTTCGGATGTCTTTGGTGACCCAAGCTCTCATCGCCTCCCCGCTCCATGGCGGGCCTGAAAACAACGAAGCCGTACGGTTCGGCCACGCGAAACGGCCGGCTTTCACCTTCGCCGCCGTAGTGGCGGGTGTTTGCTCGCTCGCTTTCCCGGCACATGCCCATGGCTTCGGCCAGCGTTACGACCTACCCCTGCCGCTGTCGCTCTATCTGTTCGGCACGGCGGCGGCCGTCGTTCTGTCGTTCGTCATCGTCGGGTTATTCGCCCGCCATGCGCCAGGCGCGAGTGGCTACCCGCGCATCGACCTCCTGGCGCACCGGCTGCGCCGGCAGATCGCACGCGCGCTTGGGACCTTTCTTAAGCTCTTCTCGATCAGCCTGTTGGTCTTGACCGTGATCGCCGGGTTTTACGGAAGCCAGAACCCGTATCAGAACATCGCGCCGACGCTTGTGTGGGTGATCTGGTGGGTAGGGCTCGCGGTGTTCTCGGCTTTCTTCGGAGACCTGTGGGTATTGATCAATCCATGGCGTACCCTTTTCGACTGGGCCGATCGGCTCTACCGGACCGGCGGCGGCCGCGGTTTGGGCTTGCGCTGGCCCTATCCCGAGGCGCTCGCAGTGTGGCCGGCATTCGCATTGCTGCTTGCCGTTTCCTGGACGGAGCTCGTATTTCCGAGCCCGGCGGTGCCAGCCAACATCGCCTGGTTGGCTCTTTTCTATTCGCTACTCACCTGGGCCGGCATGGCCGCGTTCGGCAGCGAGGCCTGGGTCAAGCATGGCGAGGTCTTCAGCGTTTTCTTCGGCGTATTTGCTCGCTTTGCGCCGACCGAACCGAGCATCCGCGATCGTTCCGGCGAACATGGATTGGCGCTAAGGCCCTTCGGAGCGGGTCTGCTCGCCAACGAGCCGGCCTCCACCTCGATGGTCGCCTTCGTCCTGCTCGTGTTGTCGAGTGTTCTCTATGACGGGTTGCTGAGCACGCCGGAATGGGCGGAGGTCGAGCGCCAACTCCTCGGTGTGCTGCCCAGTCTTGGGGAAGCTGATTCCATCATCGTCAGGACTATCGGTCTCGTTGCGTTCTGGGCTTTGTTCTTCGGCGCATATGTGGCCGTAAGCGCCGTCATGAGCATGGTGGCAGCCTTCCACTCGCCCTGGGAAATAGCGCGGAACTTTGCCTTCACTCTGGTCCCGATCGCCATCGCCTATCACCTCGCGCATTACCTCGTGTACCTGCTGACCCAGGGACAATACATCGTGCCGCTCGCATCCGATCCATTCGGATATGGCTGGAATCTCTTTGACACCGCGGGATACCGCGTCGACATCGCCGTCGTCGGCGCGCGGTTTGCATGGTATGCCGCAGTGACGTCGATCGTGCTTGGCCACATCGCCGCCGTCTATCTCGCCGATGTGAGGGCACACCAGATCCTCGAAACGCGTGGCGCCGCGCTGCGCTCGCAGGTGCCGTTGACCGCACTGATGGTGGTCTACACGTTTGTAAGCTTGTCGATTCTCGCCGAGCCGATCGTTGAGCGCCGCGTGCCTGCGCAACCGACCGCAACGGTACCGGAGGCCCTGGCCGTTCCCGAAGACGCGCTTATTCCCGAGCCTGGGACCGGCCGGTTGCAGCCGGTTGGGGCGGGCCGATTCGCCACTTTGAAATTGACCTACCGCGTGCTCGGCTCGGCATTTCATGACGGGACGCGCGCGACCTTCGCGGACCTGCTCTATGCCTACATGTTCGCCTATCGCTGGGCCGTCCCCGGCGAAGCGGATTCACATTACGACCCCGTAGTCGCCGCGGCGACCGCCCCGCTGCGGCGGCGACTCGCGGGCGTGCGGGTCGCGGGTGTCGATACGGCGTCGAAGTCGTTCCGGGTGGGTGACGTCAATTTCGTCCGCGAGTTGGTCGTGGTCGACGTCTACGCCAATATTCCGCCGGAGGATGCCGAGCAGGACGCGGTCTTCGCACCGCCGTGGAGTACGCTACCTTGGCATTTGCTCGTGCTGATGGAAGAGGCAGTCAGCCGCGACTGGGCCGCGTTCTCGCAAGCCGAGGCTGCCCGCCGCGGCATCGATTGGCTCGATCTCGTGCGCTCCGATACATTGAAAGCGCGGCTCGCGGCGCTCACCGATCAATTCGAACAGGAGGGGTTTCGTCCCGAAATCCTGCGATCGCAGGTAAGCGCCGAGGAGGCGCGGAAGCGCTGGGCAGCGATGGCGGCGTTCTACCGAGACCACGGGCATTTTCTGGTGACCAACGGTCCCTATCAGCTCAAGAGCTGGGCGGGCGACAGCGCAACGCTCCAGGCGTTCCGGGATCTCAGCTACCCCTTGGGAGTGGGTTCCTACGACGCCTACGCCATTCCGCGCCGAGGCTACGTCACCAAAGTCGAGAGCGATGGCGGCGGACTGCGCCTCTCCGCCGATATTGAAATTCTCGAGAGGTTCATGCGCGACTACCGCGTCCTGCGCCGACCGATGCAGTCGGTTGACGCCGTCCTCCTCAAGCGTGCTGCCCCCGAATGCCGCTACGTGGTGCTGAACGCTGACGGTCGGGTCGTGCTGACGGGCGCCGCTCGTCTACGGGAGGACCTGACGTTCCAGATCGAGTTTGACGGCAAGCTGCCGCCCAGCCAGTACGACGTCATGGTCGAGATCGTTGTCAACGGCGACGCGATGCTTGCGCAGATCGAGCGAATCCCGGTCGTGATCGGCGCCAGCCCTGCTTCGCCCTCCCATTGACTGCTACGGTATCGTCCGGCCCAAGTCAGCTCAGGTAGAGTCGAGGATGGGCGCGGTAGCTTGGGCCATTCGGCAACGCTCCGTTTCCCATCCCGCTCATCGAACCGGACGTGCCCGATTAAGGCCATCCGGCTCTCCGACTGGTTTCACCGTTGAGGCACACGGAGAGCAAACTAACCGCACGCGGCTTCGGCACGGTGAGTAACTCTCCTTCGCCCCTCGACACAGCAATCTCCGGCGGCGCCTGTCATTGATGGTGTTTGCAGGCTCATCGCCAATCACCACGACTTCGCCATCTTCGAAAGCGCACCAGAAGTCAGGGCCCTTTCCTCAGCCAGCATTACCCGGCTTCAACGGTCATACGGCCCTGTCCGACTCCCGCCATGGCCGCCGCCTTCGCGACGTTGAGGCCGCTACCCTCGCCCGTGACGGGTCTCCCCCGATTACCCGAAACCACCATTCCGACGTGCCGTGCCCACTACCCCGGCGGATCGAGCGGGTGCGCTTGTCGATTGCTTCCCCGCTCATGCTGCCTACCCCTTTTGACCGGAGGGTCGGCATCCGCATTAGGACTTTCGAGGCCTGCTCAGGCTTCACTCACGTTACGGCCCGCCGCATTGCTCAACCGCCTAAAGCGGCCTTTGTCACGAGGCTCCAGCCCTGCCGGTTACCCGACCGAACCGCTCGTCAGCTACCAGATCAATCGACAACTCTCTGGGTGGAATCTTCCTCCACTAGTGATCCGCGCCTTCAGGGCGCACGGTCAAAAAGCGCCGTTTTGACGGTCCGCCGGTCGCGTCCGGTTTGCCACTGTCATCGGACGTCTTCGGTACCTTCTGGCACTTCGCATTCGGGCCAATAGCAGCTATTCAGGAAGACCCGCGAGGCGGATATGAGGCGGTGGGCGAGCTCAAGGATGTGGACGCCCTGCCCGCACGTCTTTTGATGGACATGCGGTTCGGGATACCGCGCGTAGCGCTCACGGATAAGAGTACGAACCCACCGATTTCTGCGCTGGGCTACGCCACTGCCCTCTCGTGAGCAAACAGCGGTTTTCCTTCGCGGATCGGTGGTTCAAAGAATGCTGCGACGACCACAAGAGCAAACGCTCGACCACGCGATCAAACATGGAGGATTAGCGGAAGAGCAATCTAGAATTCGCAGCGGGTAACAACGTGGGAGTAAAAGGATCGCGAAAACATTTTTCGCATCAATGACTTATTCTCTTGGTGCGCTCGGACGGCGGGCGCATCTATTGCGATATCAACGAGTTGCCCAGATTCGTCAAACAAAAAGGTGCGTTTCGCGCGCAGAAGTGCTTTTCGGCCCTGCCTCACCCGACAGCCATCAAGCGCCGGCCCAGCCCCGTGCTTGATCGCCGAGAGCACCTAAACTCTCGCGCGGAGGAAAGATACCGACGTTGCGCTCGACCGCTTTCCGCTGAATTTTTGGTATCCGTGGCCTAAAGTGCGAGCCCCTGGTGGTGCGTTGCCTATTTTCGCAAAACCAGACCGGAGAGCCCTCGCTATGAGGTGAGGCCCCGCATTTAAATAAAATTTGATTGGATAAGTCTAATAGACGACTTGATCTTTCAGACTTCTTGATAACGCGACTCTCCCGCCATTCAAATGGGTAAGAAGCGATGACCGATCAACAGCTGACTCTTCAGGCCGTCAGCGAAGCCCTGTGCATCTTGGACGAATACCTTCAGCCCCGCCCCCACGACAGTGAAAGCATTCTCGACAAGATGGTTGAGGTTCTCGAGCGGCCCGATTTGGTCGGTGCCGTAAGCCGATTGCGGCAACGAAGTAGTCTCTGAGTACTCCGATGACGAAACTCCATTTATCCCTTTGGCCGCTTGCATCGCTACGGCCGGTCACTTTCGGCCTCCCCGATAATCGGACGTCTTCGGTGCCAGCCGCTACCTCGAAAAGGGCCATGACCGGACACGGTAGTCCGAACCGCGAAGTGATCGACTTTGTTAAATATCTGCTCTTGACGCTCACCGGCCCCAGCGGTCCTGCCACAACTTTTCACCGATCAAACAGGGCACCCGCGGCTGTTTCTCAGCTGCCGTGACGATCCGGCGCTCCGGCGTACGGCCCGCGACCTCAAGCAGGAGTTTTGCGCGGATCGCCTCCTTGAATTTTTCCCGATCCTTGATCGGCACCACGAATGAGCCAGGGCCGCCGATCACGCAGTCCTCATAATACCAATCGAGATTGTCGATATCCATGGTCGAATAGGACGGCTCTTTCACCATGATTGGCAAACCGTTGATGACGATGCCCTTCGACAGCGCCTCGTCGCGCGCGCCGGTCACGGGCGCGCCGTTGTTGTTGGGGCCGTCGCCGGAAATGTCCATGACGCGGCGCAAGCCGCGATAGGGATCCTCATCGAACAGCGGCATCGCGAAATAGATCGCACCTGAGATCGAGGTGCGCGAGCCCCGGCGAACCGGCGCACTCATGATTTCGTTGGCTACTGCATCAGCCGATTCCGGACCATCAATCAACCGCCACGGAATGATGATCTTCTGGTCGCTCGAAGCCGACCACTCGAAATAGGTCACAGCCACGTTGCTGTGGGGACCGGCCTTCAACGCCTGAAGGAAATCTTTCGAGACGAAAGCTAGCGCGTAGCCCTCGCGCTGAACAGCAAGCTCGTCCAAGTCCATCGAATAGGAAACATCGACGGCGATCACAAGCTCGAGGTCAACGGACGGCACACCGCCGTTGGGGTCGGCCTGTTGAGAGTTGGGCCCCGGGGCTGCAGCGCCCGTTAGGTCGCTCCCCGCCATCGCTCCGGCCACAAGCGCTGCTCCGATCGAGACACTCCAGCGCATGGCAACCCTCCCGTCGTTGCAAAGGGATGGTGACACGCAAAACGCGCCGCGAAAAGCGGCAACATATTCTGCTTTTCACATTTCGGTTAGTCACGTGGGCGAGTTGGCTCGGCCCACTGCCGCTGTGGGTCAATCGCTCCACTTTGACAGTCGGTGAGCCGCTTCCGGTTTTCCACTAACTCCGGACATGACACCGCACTGCGCCAACTACCGCTGAGGGCCAACATCGGACATCCAGTCCCACCAAAGAATCCGCGCTCAATCAAGGAAGGTCAGCATAGTCTTGTCATCATCCCGTCGCGAAAGCGTCCGGAATCATGTCCCATTTAGAGTCGGTCGTGTTCCAGTCGATTTAGAAACTAAAATGCTTGTCATTTGAGCGGTTACGAATTCCCGCGTTTAATCGCGAGAGTGCTGTGCGGCCTTCATCGCCTCATGCGGTGTGGAGACTCAGCAAGTATGCCGGCATTCCGCACAAGTCATAAAGAATGGACGGAATGTGAGGCGGCTATGCCCTCGGGCTGCGCAGAGCAAGCGGCGTGCCGTGGCGGTCGAATAGAAACGATCGAGTGGGTGTTCCCGAGCAACACGTAAATCGCGTGAGCGTCTTCCCACTGCGGGATTGAGCGTCTTCCCACCGCGGGATTTTGTCACTGCGTGGCTTTGCTCATTCGGCACGTCATCTCACCAAGGGAGCAGAGCATGCGAGAGCATATGACGTACGACTTCCATACGTTCGACAATCCGGCCGACCCCACTTTCAATAATTTGCTGGGGATCAACAACAGGGGTTTGATCGCTGGATTTTACGGCAGCGGAGACGCAGGGCATCCCAACCAGGGATACCTGCTGACGACATCCGGCACGTTTAATGCCGTGGACTTTCCTGGTGTGCCTCAAACTCAGCTGACCGGGCTCAATGACAAGGGCATCGCGGTCGGATACTTCTACCCGACGAACAATGGGGTCCCCGTCGACAATCAGTTTGGCTTCTACGAGAAGCACGGCGTTTTTACAGCTGTCAACAACCCGAACACGCCAACCCACCCGAACGCCGGGGTCCTAATCGAAAACCAGCTGCTGGGGGTAAACGACCACAATATTGCGGTCGGATTCTATAACGACGCGTTCGGGAATAGCCACGGCTACACATACAACATCAACAGCGGCAAGTTTTCGGCTGATATCAATGATCCGCTTGCAGTCAGCACGGTTGCAGCAGCGATCAACAACAAGGGCACGATCGCCGGGTTCTATACGGATAGTGCGGGCGTCACTCACGGTTTCTTGGAGGACCATTTCGTCTTCAAGACCGTGGACGCGCCCGGCGCGACCACGACGGAGCTCCTTGGAGTGAACGATCACGGCATCGCGGTCGGCGAAGACATCGTCAATGGCGTCACGCATGGCATCATCTACGATGCCAATACGGGCACATTCACCACGCTTGACGATCCGAACGCGGCCGGCTCGACGGTGTTCAACGGGATCAATGACAAGGGAGAGATCGTCGGCTTCTACGCGGACGCCGCCGGCAATACCAATGGCCTTCTGGCCGTGCCAAACGACGATGACAAATCGGTTGACGACTTCCACCACCATGCCACGCACTTTTCTGGCTGGGCGCTGGACGTTTAACCGCCATATGTGACCTGGCAGCACCGAGCCCGGCGGGCCCAGCGAAGGCAGAGGGCCACGCCCGCGTTGCGCTGCTTGACGGCGTTTGGACTACCCGACCTCCAGCCCTTGCGCGCGCGGGCAT
The DNA here is from genome assembly GCF_947648125.1 of uncultured Bradyrhizobium sp. Lineage (GTDB taxonomy): Bacteria > Pseudomonadota > Alphaproteobacteria > Rhizobiales > Xanthobacteraceae > Bradyrhizobium. The sequence goes on from NZ_CANSMR010000028.1 coordinate 62,974, forward strand.
CTCTCGCGCGCGACAACCTCGTCCCGGCGTCCGCTTGCAGCCGCGGATTTCGGACTCGGGATACCGCATGGCAAGCGGCGGCTCGATCCGCAAGCGGATGTCTCAGTTGGGTCATTCGCGTCGTCTTGATCGTCCGCCGAAGACTTCCGGTTTACCCCGGCGAACAGACATTCTGAGGCCTCGTCCCCGTGTCTCAAACGGGCCAACTCCGGACATTCCCAGGAGCCGCAGTCGCAGCCTCCGGGCGGTATGCCGATCGGGCCTTCGGGCGAAGCCACCCGTTTCTCAGGCGCGTCAGGTGGCGTAGAATGCAGTTGCCCTTGAAGCGGGACGTGCCGAAATCGCCGTTCGGGGCGAGCGAGCAGCACTGGTGCCATCGGCAGTGCTCTTAGAGACCGCCCCTTTTTTGGTTTTGCACCAGCATTCACCACGAAGCGCACACGCCGCTTCTGCGACGGCTCGTTGCTTAACCTCGGAGAAAAGCGATGAACAAGATCGATCGAAGGTCAGCACTGGGAATCGGGTTGGCAGCGGCTTCGGCGGCTATGATGAAGCCCGCCGCCGCTCAAACCACCAGCTACAAGGATACGACGCCGTGGCCAGGTGTCGTCGTGCGTGCTTATGATGGCGAGACACCATCCCTCATCCCCGGTTTTAGGACCGTCTCAATGCGCGATGTCATCATGCAGCCGGGATCGAAGACTATGGGTCCCCCGATGATGAATGCCATGATCTGCCATATCCCCGAGGGGGAGCTTCGGATCGAGCAGGAGCGAAAGACCTTTACGGCCAAGAAGAACTTTGTCTGGACCTGCAACAAGGACACAAAGGAGCAGGCGCACAACGATGGGAACGTGGTCGCAATCATGCGGATCACGGATCTGAAGGCTTAAGGCCCGTTTCTTCGCAAGAGACCGATTGCAGGCGCGGATGGCGTACTCGACGAGGATGCCGCCGCCGAGAGTTTCTTTGGGTCATTCGCGTCGTGTTGAACGCTGGCTGATTACTTCCGGTCCACTTCCAACTGCAGACATGGACCTGCAGGTCTCAATGGGTTCTTCCGCAAGGGAGACCTACGGCGCTAGATTTGGCCACTACATCGCTTCAAAGTGCCGGGCTTCGCTGGTGCGCGCTTGCCGAGCTGAAACGAGCCGCGTGTGTGTGTGTCCCTGATGATTTCCTGGGCCTGCAACAATGACAACGATTGTAATTGTGACGACCAGGGACGGGCGAGAGTGGTGAACGACTACTATTCCAGGTTCTAACCGCTGCCCGCGATCAATGTCTGGGGTCGCGGGGCGGTGCCGTAGCGCGAAAACTAACGGCTTCGCCACCGACCAAGCGACGGACTGCTTCTCGACGAGCACCGCGTGCGCCCAGGCGCCTGTCCCGCAAGCTTCGCCGTCCCCGCGAGCGCCTACGAAGCCGCGGCTCTTCCCCGCCGGACCAGGGCCCGCCGGCGCCGCTTTCGGTCCTGCTTTCGCCGGTCGGTCGCGATCGAAGGTGTTGCTTCCGGTGCCGCTGCGAGCGAGGGCTCATCGATCCCACGGACGGGAGGCGGGTCCCTTGCCGGGACGGCGGCCGGGCGCGTCTCCATGACCTCAAGCACGGCGCAGCCTTTCTCGGTGATACGCCAGCCGCCGTTGAGCCTTTCGACGAGTCCTTGCGAGAAGATGTCTAACTCGGGCACGCGCCCCGCCAGTCTCTTGGTACGTTCGGTCCAGTCGCATCCGCTGGTCGCCAGGATCGCCATGTCGCGCTTGAGGTCCGCCATCATCGCGAACCCGTCCGGATAGCTGACCAGCACCTTGAGAACCGTCACCTGGAAGTTCACCGCCCTACCCCGCCGCCCGGCCTCCTGCGAACTTGCTGCCGTTCATTTTAGGAGCGGCGACGAGCGGCTGTCGACCATGCTGTTCGGCCGCATATAGTGGGCGCGGTGAAATACTCTGTCCGACATCGCGAAGGCGAAGACTCGGGCCCCAAAAGTATCATCATCGACCTCGCGGATTTATGGATGATTGCCACGACCAACGAGCGGCCGATGTGTCCCGCGTGCAAGCACCGGATGGCGTTGGCGCGCATCTCGCCTGGCGAGCGCGGGTTCGAGGTCCGCACGTTCGAGTGCTCGACCTGCGGGCGGACCGAAAAGCTCTCCTTGTCTGTAGACCCGATGAAGACCGACGCGGTCGGCTGGCTGGCCAGCGAATTGAAGCCGCCTAACTGAGGTTGGCATGTCGCCGCGGCCGCGTTCTCGGGGAAAGGCAGCATCATCGTGCCAAATTCGCCATGAAGGCGGCCCGGAAGGTCGCTCGAGAGACCGGGCGCTCCGTCACTATGCGGGATGAGGATTTGCGCGCGATCGGTACGATACCGGCGGCCACGACCCATTGAAGCGTTTTGAGGTCGGATCAGCTGGCGGCACAGATCAGGGCAGGCCTAGAGCCGCTAGAATGGCCGCCGCGACTCTGGCGAGGCCGCTGGTGTGGGTTTGATTGGAGCTCCCGAGGCCGGGCAATCGCGGCACTGCACGGGCGCCCGACGCTGATTCCCCGTGGCGCCGTTTACGGACCTTTAGAGCGCTCCGCGCGTTAAGGCCCCGTCGAGGGGCCGAACCCGGAGGTGGGTTATGTGCGACGTTCCTCGGGACGTGCAAAGAAAGTTCGAACAGCGGTGGGCCGCCAGATTTGCGCGGCCGATCGGGGCGGCCAAGCCCGAAAAGCATCAAAGTGAAAAGCCGGATCAACCGCTCGCCGCTCCCCCCAGAGCCCTGAAGAAAACCCGCCGAACTGAACCGGCGCGCTTGAGGCCTTTAGCGACGCCATGAGCGCGGGACCGAAGTCCCCCGGGCCCTAGCCCATACTGCCGGGCATGAAGCACCTGATTTCAGTGGACGGATGATCGGTCCCGCGATCGGCCGTGTAGGGCCAAACCATAGTTCTGCCGGCACGGTTCGGCTCGGTGATCACGGCGTCATCGGGCACGTCGATCCATCGGCCCTCGAGACGGACGCGGTAGTGGCCATCCTTCGATTCCCAATCGACGTCGCTGACGGCAAAACCGTCCGCGAACGAACAGCAAAGCCCCTTGTGGGACGCAAGTCTGTTGAACCATTCGTTCAGTTCGGGACGGCTGGGGTCATGGGCGAGCGCGGGAGAGCAGAGCGATAGGAAGATCAAGACAGTTCGCACCACAACCGACTCCCCTCCTCTCAAAGGCTACGCCTTCTGCGCGGCCGCGGCGCCATTTTTCAGATCGATATTCGCAGGATTAAGGCGCGGACCTGAGCCCGCGCCCCCTTCTTGTTATCGCTTTCAACCATCCTGGCATGCGCCGCCAGCCTGCGATCGTCGACGGGCGCTTCATCGGTCACTGTCCAACCGTTTCGCGGCGGCAGCTCCAGAAACGACCCCGACGCGGGCGGCGGGCCGGGGTCGCTATTCCACTAAACTCGCAGCAGTCGGGGGCTGCCCGCGGGGGAGCAATAAATTGCTTCCTGGCCTTGCCTACTTGTTCCTGCCAGTCCTGCGACGAAACCATTTTCCAAGAGCCACGAAGCCGGCAAGAAGCAAACCCGGCATAGCCTTTCCTCGATTGTTCCAAAGGAGCGACGGCTATGATGGGCTCGGCGTGGACTCGTAAAGGACGCATGCTCGTAATGGTAAATTTTGCTGGCCGGCGCCGCTGTTCTGTTAGCGATGGCTGCTCCACAGCCCGTATCGAGTGTTGCGCTCGGCAGTGAATGGCAATGTAGCAAGGCCGCGTTTATTTTAACGACGTGCCGTCAGGCCCCTTAACGAGTGACACGGAAAACAAGGCACCAGTAGCGGACGGCGAAAAGCCGCCGGCAAAACGGGGGTTCGGATTAATCATTGTCGTCGCCCGGGTGGCATAATGTCTGCAGTTTGCTTGGTGCTGGGGATTTCAGCGTCCCAGCTTAGGAATGAGCGCCGCCGGGCGTTGCATTTCGATCCCGGCGGCGTCCCTTTCTGGGATTAGCGAGACAGTCGCCGGCGGCGCGAGCGCAGCCGCTTCCGGTGCGACCGTCGATGGCGCTTCATGCGCTGCTGAGCGACCAGTCGAGAGTGACGCCATGGCTTTGGCAGTTGTCGGCGAAGACGAATTTCAGAAGGTGTGCCGCGACCGAAAAGCATAGGATCGAAAACCAGCTCTGCGCGTTGACCGCTAAGCCCAAATGGGAGGTAAACTATGATCAATGACCGAGAACGGCGGGCAACCACGGCGGCGGAACGCGAAGCCCACAAGGTATTTAAGGCGGTCAGGGCAAAGGGAGCTATGACCGATTACGCCAAAGCGCAGAAAGCATTCCACGATAATCGCGAGCGCCTAAAGGCAGAACGGCTGGCGCGGCTGGCTGAAGCGGCCAACCGCACAAAGGCAAGTTAAGCGTCGGAAATGAAGCGCAGGCCACGGGGAATCTCAAACGCTTCCCCGCCTTGGCAGGGGTCCTACTCTACCGGCATTTGCAACGTCGGGAAGCACGGCTTTGCAATCCCGTCGAGCGTCGTTGCCTGGTGCGTTCCGCAAGGCTCGACAATCTCGTGGGCTTCCGAGTTACGCCTCGGCTCGCTGCTTCGCCTCGTCATCGCTCAGTCATTTCAACGCTGCGCGACACCCGCGGTATCACCCGCAAACGCAACGTAGAGCTTGCTTGAGCGCTTCGGCCATAGGGGTCTAATGGACCGACCACCGACGCGTTCCGTGTCCGTAGGCCCAGCACCCCCTGTCTATCTACAGGTTGTCCGGCGTGCGGAGGGGCGAGGCTTTGTCCTGATTCCGCAGCTCTTGTTCGGCCAAATCCCAAAATTCCTTGTCGCGGCCTTCAGGCCGTCCAGCCTTCTCCCAGAGTTGATGGGCATACGTTCGTATTTCTTCTTCTGTGGGTTCTGCCATGTCCACCTCCCGATAGGCGCGGTCCCGTCCAGGTATGGGGTGAACGCGAGAATCATGCAGGCCAGCAATGATGGTGGGACTGACCTGAAGACTAATCCAAGTCCGGGTTCTGGGTTCCACGTAACAGACGTTCGCCATCCCCGCCGAATTCCATCGAGCGGTCGTAGAGTTCGCTCCGGAGCACCGACGAGTTCGTGAGAAGGTGAACGAGGCACGCCTCGGGTGAGCGCCCAGGCGCTCGCCGGCTTATGTTAGCCGCTGATGGTCCCCGCTCTGCGACCAACCAACTTCCGGCGATGGTAGCCGCGGGAGCTGGACGTCCGCGCGGATTTTCTCGCTAACCGAACGGACGGCCCGCTTCTTCTTGCGCCAACTGCCGTTCAATTTCGACGGAACGGATATTCCGGATGGAACGACCAGAAGGTCTTTCTGTGCGCTTAGATAGACGTCATACATGTGCAGTCCCCCCTCAGCACGATAGGCGCCGCGCTGCGGCCATTGGTGGCGCCAGCGCAACATCACGGTCGAAATGCATCCGATCGACGCCTAAGCAATCTTCCGGCGCATGAGATCCTCAAGCGCATGGCGAGCGACGGATTCCAATGCACCGAGCGTCGTGTCGCCCCGCCGCGCCGCTCGCCTCAGCTTCCTCGCTATAAATTTCCGGCTCTCATGATCGCCCCCACTGTTTGGCAGGTCGCGGCGGAGTTTTCCAGAACGACATCCGTATTCGCAAGGCCCGACAGCGATGCCGGGCCTTTTGCTTTGGTCGCAACAGGGAACTACATTCGTAGTGCAGTGCACGCCCGACTGCCTCTCCTTTCGCAAGCCAGCTCGTAGCCCGTTGATGGGGCTCATCGCCCCACTTTCGATGTCGGGTTTGCGCATCCGATGGTCGAGCGCCTAAGCTGGAGCATGACCGCCATCACCTATTTCGGCGAGATGTTAGTTGCCTCCCTGCTCGCAATCGTGCTGCTTGCGATCTCACCGCTCGAAACGACGTACGCCGGTGCGCTTTTCGCAGGTGGAGCTGTCGCATGGACCCTCAGCGAATATGTCGTTCATCGCTTCGTGCTACACAGTCTAGCACCGACGCAACACGCGCTGTATCATGCCAATCCCGACGAGCCGGTGCTTACAGTTTTCTGGAAAATATGGGCTTGCTTCGCGCTAGTTTATTCAATTGCCGGCGGTGTATTCCTAGCGGGCTCGCTGATTGCCTATGGTTGGTATTTGTTTGTGCATCACTGTGCTCACCACCGTCCAAGCAATTTGCCACTACCCCAGGCGTCACGATCCACCACGAGGCAGCCGGGGCGAACGAAGAGCCGCCGTGGTCCTAATCGCAAAACGCGGGACAGAAGCCCCGCACCAACGTCTTAGTTGGGTCAAACTCGGAAATGGAGAGCCATTCGCGGAGAGTCCACTCTACCCCGATGAACGTACATCGTCAGACCGGGCCGACTAGTCCGGAACGTGCCCACATCGGAAGTAGCCGAGTGCCCATCGTTCATGGACGCGGATCCGGAATCGCTCCTGTATTGAGCGGACTGGACCGACGCCCCGATGCGGTGCGCGTCGGTCAGCGGTGTACTGCGCTCGATCCGGCGATCTGACGGCTGTCGTTGCGCAGCCTGCCGGCGAGTTCTGTAAGTGGGCTTTCCGCTGGTTGCGGGCGGGGCGCCGGGTCGAGATTATCGATGCCGGTCGCCACTACCGAGACGCGGACGATACCCTCCAGGCTTTCATCAAACGATGCGCCAATGATGATGTTGGCGTCCTGGTCGGCCTCGTCGCGAATGCGGGTAGCAGCTTCGTCGACCTCGAATAACATCAGGTCCTTGCCGCCAGTGATGGAGATTATGAGGCCGCTGGCACGTTTGATCGAGGGGTCCTCGATCAGTGGATTTGAAATCGCGGCCACGGCGGCGGTGAGCACGCGGTTTGCGCCAGAAGCTTCGCCCCTGCCCATCATGGCCTTGCCCTTCTCGCGCATTACGGCGAGAACGTCGGCAAAATCGAGGTTGATCAGACCTTCCTTGACTATGAGGTCGCTGATGCAGGCCACCCCCGAATAAAGCACCTGATCGGCCAACGCGAAAGCATTGGAGAACGTGGTCTTCTCGTTGGCCACCCGGAATAGGTTCTGGTTTGGGATGATCAGCAGAGTATCCACCACCTTCAGTAGTTCCGCGATGCCGGCCTCGGCAAGGCGCATGCGGCGCTGGCCCTCGAAGTGGAATGGCTTGGTGACTACACCGATGGTGAGAATGCCAAGCTCGCGCGCGGTCTTGGCGATAATGGGCGCTGCGCCGGTGCCGGTACCGCCGCCCATGCCGGCAGTAACGAACACCATGTGCGCGCCGGTCAAAGAATCGCGGATCGCGTCGATTGTCTCTTCGGCTGCGGCGCGCCCCACTTCAGGATGCGAGCCAGCGCCGAGACCTTCCGTCACCCGCGTGCCCATCTGGATGAGACGGTCGGCCTTCGACATGGTAAGCGCCTGTGCATCGGTATTGGCGACGATGAAGTCGACGCCTTGCAGCCCGGCCGCGATCATGTTGTTGACTGCATTGCCACCGGCACCGCCGACCCCAAACACGGTAATGCGCGCCTTCATCTCGCAAATATCGGTCATTTTTGCCTCACCATTGCTCCACCGAGCTGGGGAATGAGGGGACACGGATTTTGCTATACACTAGGATTTTGCTCCGAAAGTGAGCGCAGCAAGCGCGGTCGCTTAGCAAGCGACAAAGGCCACTGGCGAGATTTTCAGGTACGCACCCAGTGCGGCATATGTCAGCGTCTCGGCGGACACCGGCTGTTCTCCTAGAACGAACCGAGCGGCAATCGGCTGATGATGACTAAGCTATGAAGTTAGGCTAGGCCGCGATGGTTAACGAATTCCTAACGGGCAAGCAGCGGTCTGCCACTTGAGCGTGGCCGGCGGGGATTGTAGCCCATCATCTGACCTCATCTCGAAAGTGCGTGGCCTCGCCGGGCTTGCCGAGCCAATGGACATTGCGCGGACGATCCCACAACGACGCGCCGACGAACAATGGCGGAAACTCGGCGACGTCAGCGCTGCGATGTATTGGTCGGCTGCCGATCCAACAGAGCCGCGCCGCCGCAGAAGCCGTAGTTCTCCAGGAGCAAGACGCGGACACCCGCTCTTGCCGCGGTGCAGGCTGCGAGGCAGCCGCACCTCCCCCCGACGACAGGACGTCTGCTTAAAGATCTTGTCTCGGTCGCTCATCGCTTACGCGGGCCATTTCGTTTCTCGTTTCCGCGCGCTCGCTTGCCACGAAACGCTCGATCGGTGGACCTCGGCCAAAGCTATCAAACCATAGGGATTGGCCTCACGCCAGCGGGCGGAATAGTGCTTGTGATCAGCGCGCGAGGACAGGCGTGACGCCAGCCAAATTGGGAATCGCTATTTGATGCGCGACAGCGAGCCTGGTCGTTACTTAAACTCGGCAGCCCGATAGTGATGCGGCCGGCTGACGAACCGTTTGACGAGCGGTTAGCATCGCCGTCATGGAGAGGTCACCACGCGAGATAACGCGCGGGACCGGCCTCGATGAAGCCACGGTTTGCCAGGGAGAAATCGAATGACGACGACCGCTCTGGACAGGATCGACATCAAGATTCTGAATGAACTGCAGCAGAATGCCGGCTTGACCAACGTCGAGCTTGCATCGCGCGTGAATCTCTCACCGTCACCCTGCCTCGCCCGCTTTCGCACGCTCGAGAAACTTGGCGTGATCGACCGGCGAATTGCCGTGCTGGATCCGGCGGTCGTCGGGATCGGCGTTACCGCGTTCATCCAAGTCAAGCTCGAGAAGCAGGTCCAGCTCTCACTCGAGAATTTCACGCGCTCGATCGATCGCCTGAACCAGGTGATGGAGTGCTACCTGATGACGGGCGATAGCGATTATCTTCTGCGCGTGATGGTGTCCGATATCGAGGCGCTCGAAGACCTCATCGTCAACAAGCTCTCGCGCATACAAGGCGTGACCAGCATTCGTTCAAACCTGGCCTTGAAGCGGATTTCTCACAAGACGGTACTTCCTATCGACTCCAATCAACCTGTTCAAATCAAGTCGCCCAGTCCGGCCTCCAGGCGCATCGAGAGACCTGCCAAGTCACACTACGACGCCGCCCTTCAAACGCGGATCGACGGCGGCATGAGCATCGAGACTTCGCGCGCGCTCGACCACAGTGTGGCCAGCTTCTAGCGACCGGGCAGCTCTTGTCGTTTCAGGTTCATCAAGTAATTGTCCGCCAATCCCCGGTTCAAGGTGCTGAAGCCGTCTGGCAAGGGGTTTTTGCGGAGCAGGCCGCCGACAAGGACCGGCTGCATCTGGCGCAATTCCCGAAAGACCATCCCGGCCTGGCGAGGGAAGAAGCTCTCAAGATGACTAGGGAAGCGGTCGGCTAAAAGGTCACCTGTACTCGTCGCCGCGAAAGGCAGCAGCATGAGCCGAAAGCCGGCTCGAGGGAACAGCGCTGTCCGCCACGATCCATTTTGTGTAAGCTCCTGCAGCATTCGACCTCTTGGGAGGATTGCCATGAGAGCCTTTCTGCTCGCCTGCGTGGCCGCCGCCGTCACGGCAGGAGTCGGCGCCGCGGCTCTTGACCGCGTACAAGAGCCGGTCGCGGAGGCCTTTGCAACGATGGCCGTGCGGCTTTAGCGACCTCGGCCGCCCGGGGCTGCGTTGCTCCTACTCCGCCGCCGTGGCGGCCGGCTTCGAGCGCGCATCATTGGTCGCGGCGCGCGCATCTTCCTCGTCGAGCCAGAGGCTGTGGTGCTCTTTCGCCCAATTGGCGTCCACGGTGCCACTGCCCATCGCCTCGAACGCACCCTGCATGCCGATGGTGCCGATGTAGATGTGGGCCAACATCACCGCGACGAACAGCATCGCCACGGTCGAGTGGACCATCTGGGCCATTTGCATTCCTTCGATGCCGGACAGGTAGAACGGGAACATCAGCTCATATCCGGTGACCGCAACGGCAGCGCCGCCGATCACGACGATCCAGTAGACCGCCTTTTGGCCGGCGTTGAAACGATAGGCTGGCGGGTGATCGTGACCCACGATGCCGCCACCGCGCTTGATCCACTCGACATCGACCTTGTTCGGAATATTACCGCCGAGCCACATCAGGAAGATCAGCACCACCCCGATGGTGAATGGGAAGCTCAGATAGTTATGCGCGTACTTCGCCCATTGCGACCACTCGGAGAATGCCTCGTGGCCAATCAACGGCAATAGCAGCGGACGGCCGAAGGTGATGTTCAGTCCGGAGATCGCCAGAGTGATGAAGCAGGTCGCGGTCATCCAGTGTACGAAGCGCTCGAATGCGCTGAAGCGCACGATCGTGCGCCCCGCCCTCCCACCCTGCAGACGGACCATGCCGCAGGCGAGATAAAAGACGACGAGCACGGCAAGCGTGCCGAGAATGGCAATTCCGCCGATCCAGCGCAGGGTGACGTTGCGGAATTCCCGCCACTCGCGCCCTGCCGGCTGCTCCAGCACGCCCGACCGCTGATCCGGAATGCTGACGCGTCCTTGAATCCGGTTGAGCTCCTGCAGAAGCTGTTGCTCCTTCACCGCGCTGGCGGTCGGGTTGACTTGTTGGGCGATGGACGGCACCGACGCGCTGATCATCAACGAAAGCACCCATGCGCCCAGGGCGAGACGGACGCATTTTGCAAGAGACGCCATGAGGTCCTCCCGAGATTTGCGCGAGTCTTGCGTTCAGGACGCGATGGTCTCGCGATAAGCGGTCTTCCAGCCCCAGGCGCCTGACCCGTAACCGCGCTTCATCACACGTTCCTTGTAGATCTGGGCGATGATCTCGCCATCACCGGCGAGCAACGATTTGGTGGAGCACATCTCGGCGCAGAGCGGCAATTTCCCCTCGGCGAGGCGATTGGCCCCGTATTTCTCGTACTCCTCCTTGCTGCCGTCGGCCTCGGGTCCGCCGGCGCAGAACGTGCACTTGTCCATCTTGCCGCGGGAGCCGAAATTACCGATCTTCGGATATTGCGGCGCCCCGAACGGGCAGGCGTAGAAGCAATAACCGCAGCCGATGCACAGATCCTTGGAGTGAAGTACGACGCCGTCGTCGGTGGTGTAGATGCAATTCACCGGGCAGACAGCCGCACAGGGCGCGTCGGTGCAGTGCATGCAGGCCATCGAGACCGAACGCTCGCCGGGCTTGCCGTCATTGATGGTAACAACGCGGCGCCGGTTGATGCCCCAAGGCACCTCGTGCTCGTTCTTGCAGGCGGTGACGCAGGCATTGCACTCGATGCAACGGTCGGCGTCGCAGAGGAATTTCATACGTGCCATGGTCGTTGCTCCCTATGCTGCCGCGATTTGGCAGAGAGTGACTTTGGGCTCCTGCATGCCGGTCGCCGGATCGTATCCGTAGGTCGTGATCGTGTTCGCGCTTTCGCCGAGCACGATCGGATCGGTGCCCTTCGGATAGTTGCCGCGAAGATCCCTGCCCGCGAACCAGCCGCCGAAGTGGAATGGCATCCAGGCGACGCCCTTGCCGACACGCTCGGTAACGAGCGCCTTCATCCTGGCCCGCGAATTGTTTTCGGCGCCGGTGACCCAGACCCAGCCGCCGTCTTTGACGCCGCGGTCCGCGGCATCAGCCGGGCTGATCTCGATGAACATGTCCTGCTGCAGCTCGGCGAGCCACGGATTGGTGCGCGTCTCCTCGCCGCCGCCCTCATATTCGACCAGACGTCCCGAGGAGAGGATAAGCGGGAATTGCTTGGCGATCCCCTTCTCCACCGCGGCCTTCTGCACGGAGAACCCGATGTTGGGCATGCGAAACTGCTTGGCATCGGGCAGCGTCGGATATTTCGCTACGAGATCGACGCGCGGCGTGTAGATCGGTTCGCGATGAACCGGTATGGGATCCGGTAGGCCGAACGCATTCATGCGCGCCTTGCCGTTACCGTAAGGCACGCAGCCGTGCATCAGTGCGATGCGCTGAATGCCGCCCGAGAGATCCAGCGACCACGACACCGCGTCGGGAGTGGCCGGATTGATCCTGTTGATCGTGGCCATCTCCGCTTCCGTCAGATCCCTGTCCCAGCCGAGTTTCTTCAGGCTCGCCAGTGTGAATTCCGGATAGCCGTCCTTTATCTCCGAACCCCTGGAATAGGACCCGTCCGCCAGCAGGCTCACCTTCCGCGTCGTCCCGTCGGGCAGCTTCTCCTCGCGCTCGAGGCCGAAGCGCGGCCGGAACGTCCCGCCGCCATCCATCACACTCAGATTGGTGTTGTAGAGCAGCGGAGTGCCCGGATGCTTGAGTTCCGGGGAGCCCCAGCACGGCCAAGGCAGGCCGTAATAGTCGCCGCCGACCTCCGGATCGTCCTTGGGAGCTCGCATGGTCAGAAAATCGAACTTGGCCTGGTTCTTCATATGCGCCTTGAGGCGCTCGGGCGATTGCCCGCAATAGCCGGTCGACCAGCTGCCGCGATTCATCTCGCGCAGGATATCCTCGGCCTCGGGCAGATTGTTCTCGACCTTGATGTTCTTGAACATCTTGTCGGCGAAGCCGAACTTCTTCGCCATCAGATAGATCACCTCGAGGTCGTCCTTGGACTCGAAGATCGGCTTCACGATCTGCTCGCCCCACTGCAGCGAGCGGTTCGAGGCGACTCGCGATCCCTTGCACTCGAATTGCGTGGCAATCGGGAGAACGTAGAGACTGTCCTTGCGCCCGGCCTCCACGGCGAGCGAGGCCCAGGTGGTTGGATGCGGGTCGGCGATGACAAGCAGGTCGAGCGCCTTCAGGCCCTTCAGAGATTCCGGAATACGGGTGATGCTATTGCTGGCGTGTCCCTGCACGAACACCGCCCGCACATTGTCTTTCTGCGCGACCTGGTCTTTCGGCAACGTCACCGCCTCGAACCAGCGCGTGAGCGGGATGCCGGGGGTTTCCATGATCTGCTTGGAATCGAAGCGCGACTTCAGGAACTCATAGTCGACCTCCCAAACCCGCGACCAGTGCTTCCAGGCGCCTTCCGCGAGGCCGTAGTAGAACGGCAGCGTGACGATATCGAGCCCGACATCGGTCGCTCCCTGCACGTTATCGTGGCCGCGGAAGATGTTGGCGCCGGCGCCGGACATGCCGACGTTGCCGGTCAACAGCAATGCTATGCAACTCGCCCGCACATTGGCGGTACCGACCGTCTTCTGCGTTTGCCCCATGGCCCAGATCAGCGTCGCCGGCTTCTCCGTAGCAAGCATTTTGGCGACGCGCTTGAGCTGTTCGCCGGGAACGCCGCTCACGCGCTCGACCTCTTCCGGATTCCACTTCTCCACCTCCTTGCGGAGATCGTCGAACCCGTAGACGCGCCGCTGGATGAATTCCTTGTCCTCCCAACCGTTTTGGAGAATGTGCCACATCATACCGTAGAGCACTGGAATGTCGGTGCCCGGCCGCATACGAACATATTCGGTCGCGTGCGCGGCGGTTCGCGTCAGGCGCGGGTCGATGACGATGAAGTTGGCCTTTTGAAGCTCCTTGCCTTCGAGCAGATGCTGCAATGACACCGGATGCGCCTCGGCCGGATTGCCACCCATGATGATCTGGGTCTTGGCATTGCGGATATCGTTGAAGCTGTTGGTCATCGCGCCGTAGCCCCAGGTGTTGGCTACACCCGTGACGGTCGTCGAATGGCAGATACGCGCCTGATGGTCGGTGTTGTTGGTGCCCCAGAACGCGCCGAGCTTGCGGAACAGATAGGAACCCTCGTTGGTCATCTTGGCCGACCCGAGCCAATAGACGGAATCGGGTCCCGACTTTTCGCGCACGTCCAGGAGCTTGTCGCCGATCTCGTTGATCGCGGTCTCCCAGGAGACCCGGGTCCACTGCCCGCCGACGAGCTTCATCGGATAGCGCAACCGCCGCTCGCTGTGCACAAGTTCGCGCACGGAGGCGCCCTTGGCACAATGCGATCCGCGATTGATCGGGGAATCCCAGGTCGGCTCTTGGCCGATCCATACGCCGTTCAGCACTTCCGCAGTCACGGTGCATCCAACCGAGCAATGCGTGCAGATGCTCTTGCGAACAGTCGCTCCCGCGGTGAGCGGCCCCGCGGCGGCAGCTTCCGCCTTGCGAACGCTGCCGAGAGGCAGCGTGCTGAGCGCTGCAAACGCCCCACCGGCAAGGCCGGACCGGCGTAGGAACGTGCGGCGGTCGAGACCGCCGGTTTGCCCGGACAGGAGGGCCGCGACGGATCCACGTCGGTCGGATTCGGAACGCTGTGTTCTCCTGATCAACATGGCCGCCTCCCTCAACGCGGATAGCGATTGACGCGGTAGTACGCCTTCACGTGGTCGGTTTCCTTGTAGCGCGCCTTGCGCTTCTCAGCCTCGGTCTCGCTGTCGGCTTGCGCCGGCGCGATCAAGGGGGTTGCCAGCGTAGCGCCGGCGCCAATCGTGCCGATTCCGACCTTGCGAAGGAAGTCGCGGCGGCCTGCCGTCATTTTCTTCTCATCGCTCATTGCAGCTCTCCTGGACCGGGGCAGCCGGTCAATTGGCGAATTTGAAGGCCTCCGTCTCAATCTCCAAGAACACGCATCCCACCGTCCCGACCGCTCGGTAGAACCTGGCGCTTTCCGCCTTCGTCATGTCGGCGAACAGACGTCCAATCCAGCGGGACAAATGCTTGTCGAAGAAGGCGCGCTGTGTTTCTAGCGTCGCCGGGAAGCGACCAGCCACAAGGCCCGCCATGATCTCGCAGAGCGTCGCTGCATGGTCCTCGGGTTCTGGATTGCTCTCCATTCGCTCAATGCCGAGCGCGGTCAGATCGTTGCGAAGTCGCGACAGCGGGCGTTCGTTGAGAAAGCCGGTCAGATAGTAGGACGCGTAGGGCAACAGCTCGGCGCGCCCGACGCCGACGAACAGGTCGAAAAATTCGCGCTCGACCTCGGTTGCGACCGCAATCGAAGCGGCCTCCGCAAGAGAGGCGTGGGCGCGCCCAAGCGGAGTAGCATCGCCGCTCAGGAGCGCGATCCGTTCAAGGAAGGTACGTGATGGCGCGGACGAGAGCAGGGTCGCGAGCAGAGCGTATTCCTGCGCGCGTGCCGCTTCGATCGGATCAAGCATGTCCGACATCTCAAGCTCGCCATAAAGATCGGGTCGGAGGACTTTCCGCGATACGCCTGTCGCGGCTTCGACAGCGATCACGCGCTGCGCGGGCACCCGGTTCCAGTTCGACACTGAGGGCTGGGCAATGCCGATTTTCCGGGCTAGCTGGGCTACGCCGCCCGCGGCATCTATGGCTTGTTCAAGGCCGGCCTCGCGCACGCCGCCCTCCCATCCAGAGGGGTCAAGCGCTTGATAGCGTTTGCTCATCCAAGACTAGACGGGTGCCGGGAAGCGGTCAATCGAAGGCATAGCTTGAGGCTATAGCATTTGGTCGCAGCCTATCGCGGCAGCGCGCCACCGTGTGTGCGGTGCCGAACGGGAGTATCTTCGCTCGCGGCTGGCAGTTGCGGTGCAGCAGAGTCTGGCACCGGATCAGCGGTGGCGGCCTCATCAACCGGCGAGGATTCCGCAAACGGCTTCACCCGACCTGATGCTTGCGCCAGATCGTCTCCAGCAGGAGTCGGTCGCGTGGTGTCTTCGACGGTCTGTGCAAGCGCGTTGGTAGCATTCCCGGCGGCTTCCACGACCTCCCCGACAACGCGGCGGACGAGTGCGTCAATCTGCTCGGCCGAATAGTCGAGCGGACCGAAGCCGGGCATGGCGGCCGGGTCGTTGAAGTCCCATGCGCTCTCCGCGAGCCCGATGAAATCGCGGATGGCAGAATCGGCCGTCCAGGCCCGGCGAAGCGCCGCACGGCTCAACTCCTGAGGAATGCCCTTGCGCAGGAAGGCCGAGACGTCGGTCGCGGCGCCGATCGAGTCGAGGGGCGGCAGGCTCGACAAGTCCGCCTCCGTGGGGCAGGGCTCCGCCACGTCAGGGTCGGACGCCGCCGGCGCATGCGCCTCGACGGGTTGTTCGGGCTTTGGTTCAGCGTGGCCGCCCCTTGCTGCCTGCTTGCGCCGCGACCAGCGCGCCAAAAAGTCGTCTTCGCTCATTCGTGCCCACCTTCACGGCGCAGTTGCGCCAGCGCTTCCGGATCGGCGCGGCTCCGCTCGCGCTTGAAGAACTCCTTCTCGACGTGGTGCTCGGCAATGAAATCTTCAATCGCCCGGTGCAACACCTCTGGCATCGGCACCGCTTCGACGAGATTGGCGCCGGCCCCCGTGAACGACTCCCCCTCCGCGGGATCCGCCGTGACCGAGGAAACGAGGTAGGGCCAAGTCCCCTCGGCGGGGCTCAACACGACCCAGATGCTTGGCCCACCGGAGACGAGGTTGTCACGGTAGCGCTCGGTTTCCGAGCGGTAGAGATCCACTGTTGCGCTGCCGGCGTAGAACAGCGTCACCCCGTCCTGTTCGCGGATCACCGTCCACGGCTTCATCTCCGGCTCGTCCGGCAGCACCCCGATGGCGCGCCAGACGACGTCGATCCATGGAGACTCCGCCCTGCGGCGCTCGACCACGACGCCAACGGAGATACGCAACAGCGGCTGTGCGACAGGGCTCACGTCGCAGCCTCCAGATGCTTGATTGGTAATCCCGTCACCAAATTCTGCGGTTTCATCCGGACGACCTGATCGGACGTCGTTGCAAGGATCAGATAGGCCGGCGTGTGCCCGACGGCGTTAACGACCAGGCCGGGATCCGCAAAGCTCAGCCGAAACAACGCCAGCACGCGCCCCGCGGTGCGGTCGTCGAGGGATTCGTCCTGCCAAAGCCGGTCGCCGATCCGGGTCGCTTCGGAATCCAGGCCCACATACCAGGTGAGTTCTGCGTTGCGCAGTTCGGTCAGCGGCTCGATCGTCACATCGATCCCGAGCAGATGCGAGATCCAGCGCCGCATCGCGTCGGCCAGCGCGGCCTGCCCCCGCCCTCCGCCGGTCAGATCAAGCGCCATATCGAACTGGTCACTGCGTTGCCAATAGCCGTCGGCATTCTCCTCGCTGAGAACGTCGAGCTGGGTATCGCCCGTCGCGCCCAGCATGGACATCAGCGACAGCACCGGCGTCGGGCTGCGCGCACCAAGGATTTCCTCGTCGCCCAGCAGCAGCAAATGCTCGTGCGACAGAATCCGTTGCGGCCGAAAGAACAACTCGGCCGCGCGCAGCTGAAACGGATCCTCGCAGCGATCAAGCGCATTGCGCAGGATCACATGCACCAGCTGGTTCATGAACAGCGGCGGCAGATTGACCGAACCGGAACGAACCATCGCGAGATAGGCCGCCTCCAGCGTCGGATGGCGCAGCAGGAGGTTACGAAATGCCAGCACGAATTGCCAGTTTTCTCGCGCATCGGCATCGGCGATCGCGGCCGCCTCCTTGTCCCCGACCGGGAGGCGCGGATCGGCCAGCAATTGCCGGTGCAAGCGACGCTCGACTGGACAGGCGTCGTCCGGCGGCATCAGCTCGGGGCGCGCGAAGTAGGCCTTCAGGTATTCGTCCGTGACAACGAGCCCGCCGCTCGCGCTGCGATCGAGCAGATGGTGGCCGCAGGCGATCCAGAAATCCCTCATCGCCCTGGCTCCTTGCTCATGTCCGCAAGGTTGAGATTGCCGTCGGGATCGGAGTCATCCTCCAGTTCCATGAACGAGAACGCCTTGCCGTGCCCCTGCCCCTCCCGCAGTCGCAAGCTTCGGAATGACTCGCGGACCTCGCCATCGATCATCGAGCGGTGGACGGCTATCAGCACGCTGACGGGACGGGCACAGAGCGATTGCGCAAAGGCGACCTCCTCTTCCGCCGCCATGCTCGCGGTTGAAAGATCCGGCGCGCCGAACCGCTCGACCAGTCGCCTCGCAAGGAGCTCCACCAGCGCCCGGCGATCGTCCTCGGTCGCGGGGACGATCTGCGCAAGCGTCGACCAGCCCCAGGATTGCACGCCGAGAAAACCGCCGCGGAAAGCGGCACGGTCCTTGCCGTGCAGTTGCGCCAAATCTCGATCAAGAAAACGGAACGCGCCCGACACCGCCCATTCGCCGGGCTCCGCGGGCACGTCGAATACGAACGTGTCGGACGGGTCGAGCGCGATGGTGCGCAAGAGCTTCACAGGCGCGGTCCTCCGAGCTTCGGATCGAGCCACGAGGACGATCGCAGGTATTTCCTCAAATCGTGCCGCTCGGTCGCATCTACTCCAACCCGACGCACCAGAAGATCGCCGTTGTCAGCGATCGCGCGAGAGGTCTGCGGCTCGTCCGTCAGCAGACTCAGGAATTCGCGTGCAACGGCGTCAAAACCGTCGACGTGCCAGGTTTCGGTCGCGAGCATCAGATGCCGCGCAAAGCTTTCCGTGATTTGAACCGCGCCGGCTTCGCCAAAGCCCTCCTGATCGAGCGCCGAAGCGAGTGGATGAACGCCGGCTTCCGCCTCGGTCATCGCAACCGTCCGGATCATGGCACCGAACACCAACCAACGCGGCGGCTCATCCTCTTTCGCGGACGATGGCCAGCCAAGCTGGCCGCCACCGACGAGCCCGCCGTCGACACGGACCGCATCCGGCCAGTCGATGGCGACCTGCTTGTTCGGGGGTGCATAGGCGCGCAAGGCGTCGGTCAATGCCACCATGGCGGCATAGAAGGCGCGGCGCGCGGTGCACAAGGGCTCGGCGGGTTCGAGCACGACGGCGAACTCGGCGAGATCGAACCGCCCCACATAGGTCAGCGTGCCTGCCCCGCTCTTCTCCGCGATGTCGATGGCATGGGCGAAGGCGTCGCGCCTCTCGCGCAGCCTCACCAGCCTGAACGGCGGAGGCAGGTCAACGGGCTCCAGGATCGATGAGCGCGTGTGGACGGTCGGCGACAGACGGACCTCCAGCTTCCATTTCTTCCCATGTGATAATAGCTTATCCGAGCAAAGGGGACGGCGCGAGTCCGCCCCCTCGTTCCCGGACGCTTTGGGAGGTGAATAGCCGCGTATGCCGGATTCGCCGAAGACGATCCTGATCTGCTCGTGCGAAGACACGATGCGTCTCGACACCGCTGCGATCAAGCGAGGCTGTCGCAACAGCGAGATCGCCGAATTCCGACACCTGTGCCGAGCCGAGCTGGATCGGTTTCGCGATGCAGCGAAGGTCGCGGGCCCGATGATCGTCGGCTGCACCCAGGAGGCGCCGCTGTTTGCCGATGCGATGGAGGGCCGCTCGGAAAGAACGGAGTTCGTCAACATCCGGGAGACCGCAGGGTGGTCCCTGGAAGGGCGACAGGCGGGGCCGAAAACGGCAGGGCTGCTCGCGGCAGCGTCGGAGCCCGTGCCGGCCTACCCGTTTGTCGCCTTGTCAAGCGAGGGCGTAATCCTGATCTATGGCCGCGACGACGTCGCGGTTGAAGCGGGCCAACTGCTGGCAGATCACCTCGACGTGACGGTCATGATCACGAGGCCAGCGCAGATTGCGCCACCGGCGACGACATCGTTCCCGATCGTCAAGGGTACGATTCGAAATGCCAAGGGACATTTGGGCGCCTTCGAGCTTGAGATCGACGACTATGCCGCGCCTCGCCCCTCCTCGCGCGAGGCGCTGATGTTCGAGGCTCCGCGCAACGGCCTGACGTCGCGCTGCGACCTCATCCTTGATCTTTCCGGCGGGATGCCGCTTTTTCCCGCGCATGACCTGCGCGAAGGTTATCTCCGCGCCGACCCGGGAGACCCGCCCGTAATGCTGCGCGCGGTCCTCAAGGCACGCGATCTCGTCGGCAGTTTCGACAAGCCGAAATACGTCAACTTCGCCGCAGAGCTCTGCGTGCATTCGCGGTCGAAGCTAACGGGGTGCCATCGCTGCCTCGATCTTTGCCCGACCGGGGCGATCACACCGGATGGCGATCACGTCAGGATCAATGCGGAGGTTTGCGCCGGATGCGGCCAATGCGCCGCGGCCTGTCCGACCGGCGCGGCAACCTATGCCCTGCCACCGGCCGACGCGCTGTTACACAAATTGCGCGCGATGCTTTTGTCCTATCACGCGGCCGGCGGCACCCATGCCGTCGTCCTGTTCCACGATAGCCAGCACGGCAGCGCGTTGATCGATGCGCTCGCCCGCCATGGCGACGGGCTGCCGGCTAGCGTGCTGCCGCTCGCGGTGAACGAGGTGACGCAGGTTGGACTCGAGGCCGTCGTCGCGTCCTTCGCCTATGGTGCGGCGGGGATCCGCTTTCTGCTTCGCGCAAAGCCGCGGCATGACGTCGCCGGCCTCTTCAAGACGATCGCGATGGCTGATGCCATTATCTCCGGACTTGGATTTGCAGGACCTGGGTTCGCAGGACGCAGGGTCGAAGCCATCGAAACCGACGATCCGGACGCACTCGGCAAGACGCTCTGGTCAATCGAGCCGGCGCCGACCGTCGAGCACCCAGCGACCTTCCGGTCCGTCGGCAAACGGCGCGAATTGCTTCGCCTCGCGCTTCACGAGCTTCACAGCCGCGCTCCTTCGCCGGTCGACGTCATCGCGCTGCCTGAAGGCGCACCACTTGGCGCGATCAGCGTCAATGTGGAGGGATGCACCTTATGTCTGTCTTGCGTGTCGGTCTGCCCGACCGGTGCGCTGCGCGACGATCCCGAGCGTCCTGTGCTCAAATTCGTCGAAGATGCCTGCGTGCAATGCGGATTGTGCCAGAGCACGTGCCCGGAAAAGGTGATCACGCTCAAGCCGCAGATCGACTTCCGGGCCGCCAGGGCCCCGGCAACGATCATCAAGGAGGAAGAGCCTGCGCTTTGCATCCGCTGCAACAAACCATTTGGCGTGAAGAGCACGATTGAGAAGATCGCAGCGAAACTCGAGGGCCGGCACTGGATGTATCCCGCCGGCGACAAGCGGCTCGATACGGTAAGAATGTGCGCGGATTGCCGCGTGATCACCATGAGCGAGCAACAGTTCGACCCGTTTGCCGGCGTGCCACAACGCGCGGCGCCTCGCACGACCGATGATTATCTACGCGAACGGGAAACCAAGAATTAGAACCAATTCGATTGTGGGGAGCAGCACACTTTAGGAAGGCGCACCATGTCTCATCTCACCAAAGCTCATTTTGCATTCGTTGCCGTTGGCGTTGCCCTTGGCACAGCGATGATCGCGGCGCCCGTCGAAGCCGCGCGCCTGTCGAACGCCGACAAGGTCGCCCTGAAACAGGCGATCGTTGCCTGCAAGGCGCAAGCCAAGGGCAGGAAGATCAAATGGCTGGCCCGCCGGAAATATGTCAACAGCTGCGTCTCCGAGGCCCTGAAGGAACATCCAAACGTCGACGTCATCAAACTGATCAAGGAGCATCCAAACTTGACGGACCTCCCAGTAGAGAAATGGCCCGGCTTCTAGAGCTTCGGTTCTGATTGAATCAGAACCGAAGCTCTAGATTCTTGTTTTGACGCGTTTTCTTCACGCGAACCGGTGTCCACTTTGCTCGAAAGCGCTCTAGCTGCACACAGCTGCGTAACGGGCCGCTACCGTCGCCCCAACGTCGCACGCCCCAGAAAATCCGTCAGCGCCTTGCGGTCCTCGACCGAGCCGATCCGCTGCTCCGGCATTTTTGTGCCCGGCGTATAGGTATTCGGGCCGAGTTCGAAGAGTCTTGCCACCGTTTCGGGAGTCCAGACGATATCCATTTTCGTCAGCGCGTCGGAGAAGCGATATCCCGGCAACGACGCAATCCTGCGACCAAACAGGCCATCGAGCGTAGGGCCGGCGCGCTGCGGCTCCTTCGCGGACAGCGTGTGACACGCAACACACGCCCTATACACCTCGGCGCCACGATCTCCCGCATAGGGCGCCAGGGGATCGCTTTGTGCATCCCGCAGCGACGAGCCGATTGGATCGCCCGTCCGCGCGTTCCAGCGCCGGATCCTGCCGTCCGCGCCTCCCGTCAGCAACGTTGCGTTGTCGGGCAGGAATGCCACCGACCAAATGGGCGCTCCCTGAGTGGCCAGCGCTTGCACGATGCTCCGCGCCTTTCGGTCGATGACGGAAACCCCTCCACCAATTCCCGTCGCCGCGATCAACGTGCCGTCGGCGGACATCGCCAACGCGACGATCGGGGTCGACCCGGCCTGAACTTCGCCGGTCTCACGACTATCCGATGTCAGAAGCCGTATTTTCCCGTCGCCTCCGCCCGTGACGATCTCGCCGTCGGGCGCGACTGCCACGGCATTGAGAGGTGACGGAAGCAGGACGACATCCGGCGTTCCTGCCACCATCGGCCAGATCCTCAACTCGCGATCGTAACCGACGCTGACCAGCGATTGTCCATCTGCAGAGAAGGCAACTCCGTTCACGTTCTGCGTATGCCCTTTCAGCACCTGCGACGCGCCGCCGGCGAGTGACCAGACGCCGACCGTATGATCCCACGATGCCGTGGCGAGCCGTGTTCCGTCCGGCGAGACGGCGAGCGAAACGATTGGCGCGAGATGGCCCTCGAAGACCTGATCCGGCTGCTCCCGGCCGGGTGTCCAGATCGCGATCCGCGCGTCGGCTCCGGCTGTCGCCATTCGTCCGTCCTTCAGGAACGCGACTGCATTCACTGCATCGGAGTGAAAACGAAGGACTTGCTCCGCGGATTCGGTCTTGAGTGACCATCGAATGGCGGATGTGTCGAAGCTGCCTGACAGAGCGTTGTTGCCATCACTCGAGATCGCAATCGCCCGAACGGGTCCGCCATGACCCGCGAGCTGGCCTTGCGCCGGCGTTAAATCAAATGCCCACAAGGCGGCAACGACGTACAGATTTGAGAGCCAGTTCATCGGCGGCTCGCGGGTCGGCTCCGGCACGCTGCCGTTGCCTTGCAGGATAGCTTGCACGCGCTTGACCAGGGTCAACGACTGGAGCCGTTGTTCGGTTTCCATGCTGCGCCGCGGGATCGGAACGCCCCCGGTACTCAATGCCGCAATGGCGTCTTGTTGGCTTGAACCGAGGGGCACCGGCTCCTATGCTGAACGTGAAGCGTCAAGGATGACGGCATGCAAATACGACCCAAAGCGTATCTGCATTTCATTTCGCTGTGGCGGTCACTTCGCAATTCGACTTCGCCACACGATGCCGACGTGCCCCGTGAAACGTCACCATCGCTCATTTTCGTCGCGGTCGTGCTGACGCTTCTCTCGGCTATCCTGGAGGTCGACCTTCATCGAGGTGAATTGGAATCGCTTGGTCTCCTCCGAAGCCACGACTCACCTCCAGCCGCCTTCTTGGGCCCGTAGCGTTCGTCGCCCGACCAGGTTTCAATCTGAAGCGCGCCCTCAGCGTTGATCCTGGCTGCGGGTCGCTTCGCCTGACAGTTGGTTGTCTACCGCGTCGTCTCTCTCGGAAAGACCAGGGACCGGTCGTCGAAGTCCTCGGCCGGCAACTTGGCTGCGCCGCGGGCGCCTTGCAGTTCTTGCAATGTCGAACTGCTTGCCAAGTCGGCACGCCCGACGGCCGAGACCGAGTGTGATCGCGGGAAGCCGAGCACCGCGGTAAGAAGTGCAAAAGCGGTGATGACCGCTACCATCAGACCCTTCATGCGAAATCTCCGTTCGGTTGGAGCTGTCCCCGAAGAAGTTTTGCAGTGATCTGATTAGTGCTGACCGCAGCGTCGCGATGTGAACCGCCTCACATGCCCTGGAAATTTTCTACTGAAGCGCCTTTCCGGTTCCGCCCGATTAAAGTCGACGGCAATGGCTTCGTACGCGAGGATGTGGCCGACAAGAAAGCTGCTAAAATTGCCGGTGCAGTACCCGCGATTGAAGTTCAATCCGCGAGATGACCTTGCTTCTCCACCTTGTTGACATTTGGTCGAACCGTCGGCCTCGAAATCGATGCTCGCCAGCATTCTCGCAAGTTGCTTGCGCGCGCAAGTACGCGGCTCGTAGGTGGTAAACAAAATCGCAGAATCGATAGCGCGTGAGCAATTCATCCCGGCATCAACATTCCTCACCGTTACGTTTGAACGGCAGCCTCCTCCCCAATGGCGACACGAAGGCAGGTCGGTTCGCTAACGCCGACGGAACGACGCCAGCTTATCGGTCGTCGGTAGCTGCCCTGCTCTCATCAATCCGATCGCGTCGAGCCGACGTCCGCGTCACGCCTCGAACGACTGTTCAGATTTTGTTTTTCTTGATCTCCCGGTGCACACGTCATGCACACGCGGCTCACTAACCATTTGAAAAATTTCAGGTCTCGCTCCAATCCATCATGAGCAAGCTTGAGCTAGCTCCAGCAAATTACGTGCAACTTGGTCGTATCGACAATCGCGGCGTAACCGGGAGGTGGCACAAACCCGCCGAACTCAAAGGCCCGGCATCACTGCCGGGCCTTTATGGTTGAGCTCTGAATATTCGGAGTTAGAAGTCCATACCGCCCATGCCACCCATCCCGCCCGCACTCGGAGGCATGCCGCCGCCACCCGCGTTCTTCTTCGGCACTTCGGCCACCATGGCTTCGGTGGTGATCAGAAGAGCCGCCACCGAGGACGCGTTCTGGATCGCCACCCGAACCACCTTGGTGGGATCGATGATGCCCTTCGAGATCAGGTTGCCGTACTCGCCGGTCTGCGAGTCGAAGCCGTAGGAGTATTGGTCCTTTTCGAGGATCTTGCCGATGATAACGGAACCGTCCTCACCGGCGTTAATCGCGATCTGGCGTGCCGGGTAGGACAACGCCTTGCGCACAATCTCGACGCCGGTCCTCTGGTCGTCGTTTTTGGTGCGAATGCCCTTGAGGTGCTCGGAAGCGCGCAGCAGCGCGACGCCGCCGCCTGGTACGATACCTTCCTCGACCGCCGCACGGGTCGCGTGCATCGCGTCATCCACGCGATCTTTGCGCTCCCTCACCTCGACTTCGGTCGCGCCGCCGACGCGGATCACCGCGACGCCGCCTGCGAGCTTGGCGAGACGCTCCTGCAGCTTCTCACGGTCGTAGTCCGAGGTGGTCTCCTCGATCTGCGCCTTGATCTGGGCGACGCGGGCCTCGATGTCGGCCTTCTTACCGGCGCCGCTGACGATCGTGGTGTTCTCCTTGTCGATCATAACCTTTTTGGCGCGGCCGAGCATCTGGAGCGTGACGTTCTCGAGCTTGATGCCGAGGTCTTCCGAGATGGCCTGGCCGCCGGTCAGAACGGCGATGTCCTGGAGCATGGCCTTGCGGCGATCGCCGAAGCCCGGAGCCTTGACGGCCGCGACCTTCAGGCC
>NZ_CANSMR010000029.1 GCF_947648125.1 uncultured Bradyrhizobium sp.
GGGCGGAGCTGCGACACGCGGCGGCGCGGGCCGGGAGACCGGTGCCGGCGACACTGCGGCATGCGCGGGTGCTGAACGCGCAGCCGGCGCCTGCCGTGCCGGCGGCGTGCGGCTCGCCGGCGACGGCGCCGCCGCGGGCTTCACGTTTGCGGTCGGCGCGGTCGCGGCATGCGAGAGCGGTTGCGCGCCGGGCTTGCCGGCAGTCGGGGGCGAGGCCGGCGCGTTGGTCGCGGGCGCAACGCCGGGCTTGGTCGGGGGTGCCGGCTGCGCATTGGCAGGCGCCATGGCTGTCGCCGGCTTGCCCGGTGTCAGCGCGTTCGGCTTTGCCCCGGGCTGCACGGCGCCCGGCTGTGCGGCGCCAGGTTGTACGGTGCCCGGCTGCACGGCGCCGTGCTGCTGCGTCGGGTTGGCCGGCGCGGTCGCCGACTGCGGCAGCGGCGGTCCGTTCTTGGCGCCTGGCAAGGTGTGCGCCCCCATCGCGTTCGGCGCAGCGGGAGCGTTCGGCGCAGCGCCGGGCGCTCCCATGGCTGCCCCCTGTGCCGGGGTCACGCCTTGCGGACCGCCCGGCTGCGCCAGATTGGCGCGCTGCATCGCCGCGGCCGGCAGTTGCGGCGCCGCCGTGACCGGTGCGCCGCCCATTGCCGCCGTCACCCCGGCCGCGTGGAGCTGCGCCGGCGTCGGGTTGGGATTGTTGATCACCGTGTTGATCACTGTCGTGTTGTGGATGTTGTTGAACACGATGTTGTTCTGCGGCGGCACGACATAGGCCGGTGCGGCGACATAGGCCGGGATCGCCACGAAGAACGGCGTCGGCAGCACGAACAGTCCGATCGGTGGCGGCGGTGGCGGCAGCACGACGAAGTCGGGCGGCGGCGGCGGCAGGAAGAACACCGGCGGTGGCGGCGGCGGCGCGAAGTCGAACACCGGATCGCTGTAGTAGAGCACCGGGCGGTCGACATAGACGACCTCGTCGGGCGGCGGCGGCGGCACGTCGTAGTCGATTGCCGCGAACTGCGGCGGCGGCTCTAGCGCGGCCGACAGATAGGCGAGCCGGCGCCGGGCGTCATATGCATGCGGCCCGCGCGGATAACGCCGCAGATACGACCAATACGCATCAGGCGTGTCGGCGTTGTAGGTGCGCCGCCAGGTGATGGCCTCGCGCCGCGCCGCCACGATCGCGCGCACGCGCTTGGCTAGCGGATCGGTCGGATAGGCCTGCAGATAATCCTCGTAGCCTTGCAGCGTGTCGCGCTCCAGCGCGGCGGCATAGGCGTCCTGCGCCGGGAAATCGCGGATCGGCTTGGTGCGCAGTCCGGCATCGACCTGCTGCGGCGGAGCGTCCGGCTTGCGCTCGAAGAACATGAAGGGCGCGTCGACCTTCTGGGCATTCCACGGAATCTCGGCGCCCTTGGTCATCTCGTTGACGCGCAGGCGAACGCGGTCGAACACCTCAGGCAAGGTCAGGCCGCCGGCGCGAATCATTTCCGCCAATGCCTGAGCGTACGGCCCGTAAGGCGGCGCACCGTCAGGGGCGACGGTGCCGGGCGCCGAATTGAAGGCGATCAAGAGCTTCGGATCGGGATCGACCAGCGCAAGGCCGCCGGCCAGCGGCTGGCCGTCCTTGGCGAAGGGATTGCTGCGCGCCGCATCGAGCACGATGACGCCGGCCTTGATCGGCAATGCCGAGAGTTGATGGCTGTAGTCGGAGAGGCGGATCGCCTCGACCGGGACGTCGGTGTCGCGGGCGATCTTGGCGTCGACCGGCACGAAGTAGTTCTCGCCGGTGAGCTGCACGCCGTAGCCGGCGAGATAGACGAAGGCCACCGCATTGGGCCCGGCATCCTGCACCTTCTGGATGAAATCGCGGAACGACTTGCGCAGCGTCTCGCCGTCGAGATCGCGCGCCCCGATCACGTCGAAGCCCGCGGCCTGCAATGTCTGCGCGACCAATCCGGCATCGTTTGCGGCAGTCTGCAACGCGCCGGCCTGATAGGCGCCGTTGCCGACCACGAGCGCGAGACGTTTCTCCTGATCCTGCGCATGGACGGGAAGCGACGAGAGCGACACCAGACCGACGATCAATGCCCACAGAATGCGCGTCATAGTGGTCGTCCCTTTTCTTCTCGAGAGTTGGCGTTACGGATGGAAAGGCTACTTCCGTGAATGCGCGCTGAACAGGATTGCGGCAATTGTGGCAATCCTTGGTCTGCACGGTCGCGGGCACCCCGGAATCGGCTTCCCGGGCGCGCGCGATCAGGCGATATTACGCAGATAAAACAGGCAAAAAAGGAGCACTCGATGCCAATCGCCGGACAAGGCATGCTGCTGACCTCGATGGATATCGACAGCTTACACGAAGCTGAATTCAACCGCTGGTATGATCGCGAACATCTCGAAGAACGGGTGGCGATCGACGGATTCCTGGAGGCCCGCCGCTACGTCGCCCATGACGGCAAGCCGAAATATCTCAGCCTCTACTCGACCGCGACCTTCGAGGTGCTCGAGAGCCCCGCCTACAGCAAGGCGCTCGCCAACCAGACCGACTGGTCGAAGGCCAACATCGCGCGCTTCCAGAACATGATCCGCGGGGTCGCGCGCATCACGATTAGCCGCGGCGTCGGCCGCGGCGCGGCGCTTGGCGTCATCCGCCTGCGCCCGCCGGCCGAGGGGGCGGACAAACTCCGCGTTGCATTGCGGGAGCAACTTGATCCAGCCTCGCGCGACGGCATCATTTCGATGCACCTGCTGGAGAACGACCCGGTGCTGTCGAAACCGCTGACGGCGGACGCCGGGAAAGCCGATCCTGGTGCCGGCGACTGGTTCGTGCTGGTCGACGCCACCGATGTCAGCGCAGTGCCTGCCGTCGCGGCAAGCATCACCGGCAACGCCGCCTTCACACCGCTGGTGGTCACCAGCGGCGTCTACCGGCTGTTGTGGGACGTCGCCGAGAGCGACCTTCCGCGCAGCTGAAGAAAACGCGCAGCGTTTGCGCGGAGATCATGCTCAAACACGAGCGGTATGCGGTGCAGATCATGCTGCACCGCCACATAACGCAATTGAGATTAACGCTACACGCGCATCAGCCGCGCGAAAGCTGATGATCGGACAATTTAGCCTTTGCCTTCTCTGGAACGGCTCTAATAAGATAAGCCTATGATCCAATTCAAAAACCAGAACAACGCCACGTGAGCGTTCGTCGTCAACGATAAGGCCGCGCGGGCAGGCATTTTTCGCGCGGGTCAAAGGTAGGAATGAAACCGACTGATATCTCGGCGCCGGATTACTTTCATAAAGTAGTCGATTGCCAATGGGCTTGCCCCGCACACACCCCCGTTCCCGAGTACATCCGGTTGATTGCTGAGGGGCGTTACAGCGACGCCTACATGATCAATTGGAAGTCCAACGTGTTCCCGGGAATCCTGGGGCGCACCTGTGACCGTCCATGCGAGCCGGCGTGCCGCCGAGGCCGGGTCGAGGAAACCCCGGTCGCGATCTGCCGCCTGAAGCGCGTCGCCGCCGACTTCAAGGACGACATCAAGCATCGGCTGCCGAAGCCGGGGCCGAAGAACGGCAAGCGCATCGCGCTGGTCGGCGGCGGCCCCGCCTCACTGACCGTGGCGCGCGATCTCGTCCCGCTCGGCTATCACTGCACCGTGTTCGACGGCGATCCCAAGGCCGGCGGCATGATGCGCAGCCAGATTCCGAAATTCCGCCTGCCCGACAACGTGATTGACGAGGAGACGGACTACATCCTCAACCTCGGCGTCGAGTTCAAGGGCGGCCAGCGCGTCGACAGCCTGAAACAGCTGCTCTCCGAGAACTACGACGCGATCTTTGTCGGAAGCGGCGCGCCGCGCGGCCGCGAGCTCGACATTCCCGGCCGCAAGGAGGCCGCCGCCAACATCCATATCGGCATCGAGTGGCTGGCCAACGTGTCGTTCGGCCACGTCGAAAAGATCGGCCGCCGCGTCATCGTGCTCGGCGGCGGCAACACCGCGATGGATTGCTGCCGCACCGCGCGCCGCCTCGGCGGCGAGAGCGTCAAGGTGATCGTCCGCTCCGGCTTCGAGGAAATGAAGGCCTCGCCGTGGGAGAAGGAAGACGCCCTGCATGAGGACATCCCGATCCTCAACTACATGGTGCCGGTGGCATTCAAGCATGTGGCCGGCAAGCTGATCGGCGTCACCTTCCAGAAGGTGAAGGCGGAGTACGATGCCAAGGGCCGGCGCAATCTGGTGCCCTCGGGCGAGCCTGACGAGACCGTGTCCTGCGACGATGTGCTCGTTGCGGTCGGCCAGGAGAATGCGTTCCCCTGGATCGAAGCCGATTGCGGCATCGAATTCGACAAGTGGCACATGCCGAAGGTCGACCCAAAGACGTTCGTCTCGACCAATCCGAAGGTGTTCTTCGGCGGCGACGCGGCGTTCGGGCCGAAGAACATCATCTGGGCGGTGGCGCACGGCCATGATGCCGCGCTGTCGATCCACCGGATGCTGTCAGGCGAGGACATCAACGAGCGTCCGCTGCCCGAGGTGCAGATCTCCTCGCAGAAGATGGGCATCCACGAGTGGAGCTACGACAACGACATCTCCACCGACAAGCGCTTCAAGGTGCCGCATCGCGACAAGGTGATCGCGCTGAAGGACATCCGCGCCGAGGTCGAGTTGGGCTACGATCTCAAGCTCGCGCTCGGCGAGGCGGAGCGCTGCCTGAACTGCGACGTGCAGACAGTGTTCTCCGCGCCGCTCTGCATCGAATGCGACGCCTGCGTTGACATCTGTCCGATGGACTGCATCACCTTCACCGAGAACGGTGAAGAGGATGACGTGCGGCAGCGCCTGAAGGCGCCCTCGCCGCATCACGACCAGGCGCTCTACGTCTCCGGCGACCTGAAGACCGGCCGCGTCATGGTGAAAGACGAAGACGTCTGCCTGCATTGCGGGCTGTGTGCCGAGCGCTGCCCGACCGGCGCCTGGGACATGCAGAAGTACCTCATCGATATGGTTCAAGCGGGATCAACATGTCAGTCCAAAGCCCGATCAGCAGCGTAAACGACTTCGTCGTCCGCTTCGCCAACGTCAACGGTTCGGGCTCGGCCTCCGCCAACGAACTGTTCGCGCGCTCGATCCTGCGCCACGGCGTGCCGGTGTCGCCACGCAACATCTTCCCGTCCAACATCCAGGGCCTGCCCACCTGGTATGAAGTGCGCGTCACCGAGGACGGCCATCTCGGCGCCCGCGGCGGCGTCGACTTGATGGTGGCGATGAACCCGCAGACCTGGGACAAGGACGTCGCCTCGATCGAGCCCGGCGGCTATCTGTTCTACGATTCGACCAAGCCGATGCCGACGTCGAAATTCCGCGAGGACATCACGGTGATCGGCGTGCCGCTGACCGCGATCACCAATTCGACCTACACCGATCCGCGGCAGCGCCAGCTGTTCAAGAACATCATCTATCTCGGCGCACTCTGCGCGCTGCTCGACCTCGATCCCAAGCTCGTCGAACAGCTGATCGGCGAGCAGTACAAGGGCAAGGAGAAGCTGCTCTCCTCCAACGTCCATGCGCTGCATCTCGGCCGCGACTGGGCGCTGCAGAACCTGAAATGCCCGATTGGGCTGCGGGTGAAGAAGTCCGACAAGGTCGGCGACCGCATCTTCGTCGAAGGCAACAGCGCCGCCGCGCTCGGCGCCGTCTATGGCGGCGCCACGGTGTGCGCCTGGTATCCGATCACGCCCTCATCGTCGGTGGCGGAAGCCTTCACCAGCCACTGCAAGAAGTATCGGCACGATCCGGAGACCGGCAAGGCGAAATACGCCATCGTGCAGGGCGAGGACGAGCTCGCCTCGATCGGCATCGTGATCGGCGCGTCCTGGAACGGCGCGCGGGCCTTCACCGCGACCTCAGGTCCGGGCATCTCGCTGATGACCGAGTTCATCGGCTTGTCCTACTTCGCCGAGATCCCGGCCGTGATCATGAACATCCAGCGCGCCGGTCCCTCGACCGGTATGCCGACCCGCACCCAGCAATGCGACGTGATCGCCTGCGCCTATGCCTCGCACGGCGACACCAAGCACGTGCTGCTGTTCCCGGAAGATCCGGCGGAGGCATTCGAGTTCGCCGCCGCCGCATTCGATCTCGCCGAGCGGCTGCAGACCACGATCTTCCTGATGCTCGATCTCGACATCGGCATGAACCACCGGCTGTGCCGCCCGTTGAAGTGGGACGATGCCAAGCAATACGACCGCGGCAAGGTGATGACGGCGGAGATGCTCGAGGAAGGCCGCGACTTCGGCCGCTATCTCGATGTCGACGGCGACGGCATCCCCTATCGCACATATCCCGGCACGCATCCGACCAAGGGTTCCTACTTCACCCGCGGCACCTCGCGCGACCGCTACGCGCGCTATTCCGAGGAAGGCGCGGTCTACGCCGACAACATGCAGCGCCTGGTGCGCAAGTTCGAGACCGCGCAGGACATGGTGCCGCGACCGCTGCAAGCCAACGCGGCGAAGCCGACCAAATACGGCGTGCTCTATTTCGGCTCGACCTCGCCCGCGATGGACGAGGCGATCGGAATCCTCGAGGCGCGCGGCCATCAGCTCGACCGCATGCGCATCCGCGCCTTCCCGTTCCACTCCAGCGTCGCGAGCTTCATCGCCGATCACGACTTCGTCTACGTGGTCGAGCAGAACCGCGACGCGCAGCTCCGTCAGCTGATCGTCAACGAGAACGGCATCGACCCGGTGCGGCTGGTGCCGATCCTGCACTATGACGGCACGCCGATCACCGCGCGCTTCATCGCCAACGCGATCGCCGACCACCAGGATCATCTCAAGGTGACCCCTCTCCGCAAGGCCGTGACATGACCTACATTGCAAAGCCGAAGTTTCATCATCCCGGCCTGAAGAAGAACGAGCTGGGCTATACCCATCGCGACTACGAGGGGAAGATCTCGACCCTGTGCGCCGGCTGCGGCCACGATTCGATCACCGCCTCGATCATCGAGGCCTGCTACGAGCTCTCGATCGAGCCGCACCGGGTGGCGAAGATTTCCGGCATCGGCTGCTCGTCGAAGACGCCGGACTATTTCCTCGGCAACTCGCACGGCTTCAACTCGGTGCACGGCCGCATGCCGTCGGTGCTGACCGGCGCCAACCTCGCCAACCGCGACCTGATCTATCTCGGCGTCTCCGGCGACGGCGATTCCGCATCGATCGGCTTCGGCCAGTTCGCGCATTCGATCCGGCGCGCCGTCAACATGACCTACATCGTCGAGAACAACGGCGTGTACGGCCTGACCAAGGGCCAGTTCTCGGCCACCGCCGACCGCGGCTCGAAGTCCAAGAAGGGCGTCACCAACACCGACAATGCGATCGACCTGGTCGCGATCGCCCTGCAGCTCGGGGCCACCTTCGTGGCGCGCAGCTTCTCCGGCGACAAGACGCAGTTGGTTCCCTTGATTGCCGCTGCGATCCGCCACAAGGGCGCGTCCTTCATCGACGTGATCAGCCCCTGCATCGCCTTCAACAACCATGCCGGCTCGACCAAGAGCTTCGACTATGTGCGCGAGCACAACGACGCGGTGAACCGGCTCGACGTGCTGGTCGGCCGCGAGCCGATCAGCGTCGACTACGCGCCCGGCACCGTGCAGGTGGTCGAGCAGCACGACGGCACGCGGCTCGCGCTGCGCAAGCTCGATGCCGACTACGATCCGCACGATCGGCTCGGAGCACAGACCTTCCTGCAGAAGCACGCGGCCAAGGGCCAGATCGTCACCGGGCTCCTTTACGTCGATCCGGATGCCGAGGACCTGCACACCCATCTCGACACCGTCGAGACGCCGCTCAACACGCTGGACGAGAAGGCGCTCTGCCCCGGCTCAGCCGTGCTGGACAGGATCAACGCCAGCCTGCGCTGAGCACACATTCTCGCCGTCACGAGTGACGTGGCGAGGATGTGCAGCAAACTCCGTGTCGTCCCTGCCTAGTGCGCAATTGCGCACGGGAGCAGGGACCCATAACCACCGATGCAGATTGTCGAGCTGCTCTGCAACGACGAGTCCCGTTCACAACAGAAGCCGCGGCGTATGGGTCCCTGCTTTCGCAGGGACGACAGCGGAGTTGGTGGCGGCTATTTGTCGCTCAAGACGTCGCCGAACAGCGCCCACGACTTGCCGTCGAACCGCGCCATCTGGATCTGGCGGATCGGCGTCACATTGTCGGGTTCGGTCTGCACCTTGATGCCCGGCAGCAGCATCGGCAATTCGAGCGGCTTCAGATTGGTCGCCTGCTTGATGATGTTTTCGCGGCTGTAGTCGCCGTTGCAGTTCTTCAACACCGCCGTCATGACCTGCGCGACCGTGTAGCCCTGCACGTTGAAGAGGTCGCCCGGGCTCGCATTCGGCTGATACTTCTTCATCCAGGCCGAGAACTCCTTCTGCGCCGGATCGTCGGCCCAGCGCGGATCGGTCGGGTCCTTCAGATAAAGCCCGGTCACGACGCCGATGACGTTCTCGAGCCCGGCCGGTTCAAGCACCGCAGAGACAGAGTTTGAGACGGTCGGCAGGATGGTGAGCGGCTTCCAGCCCATGCTCGCCGCCTTGCGCAGCGCTTGCGCCGCGAATTTCGGCGTCGCTTCGGCGAAGAACACGTCGGCACCGGACTCCCGCATCGTCACCATCTGGGAATCGATGGTCGGATCGGTCGTGAGGTACGTGGTCTCCGCGACGATCTGGCCGACATGCTCGCCAAGCCCGTCCTTGAAGCCCCTGAGATAGTCCTTGCCGGCGTCTTCGTTCGGCGTGATGACGGCGATCTTCGCGTCCGGCTTGGTCTTCAGGATGTACTTTGCATAGAGCCGGCCTTCGAGCTCGTAGGTGGGATTGAAACCGACCGTCCACGGGAACTGCTTCGGATCGTTCCAGCGCGTCGCGCCGGAGGACACGAACAGCTGAGGCACGTGCTTGATGTTCAGATATTTCTGCACCGAAATGTTGGGTGCGGTGCCGACCGCGCTGAAGACCGCAAGCACCTCGTCCTGCTCGACCAGCTTGCGGGTCTGCTCGACGGTCTTCGACGGCGAATAGGCGTCGTCGAGACTCTCGAACTCGATCTTGCGGCCGGTGATGCCGCCCTGGTCGTTGAGCATCTGGAAGTACGCGGCTTCGGCGCGTGCGATCGTGCCGTAGGCGGACGCCGGGCCGCTATAGGGTGCGGTGTTTCCGATTTTGATCGCGGAATCGGCGGCGACGGACGGCGAGATCGACGAGGTCGTCAGCGCGGTGAAGGCGAGAAAGCCCGCCAGGCGGGAGCGAGTTGACAAGAGCGTATCCTTTTCTTGGTTTTCTTGACGCGGCGCACATTATCAATCGCGCCCGCGCAGGCAATCACCAAGAGGGCATCAATGAGATTTCCGCATGCCGGCAATCAGGTTCGCGCGTGGAACGTCATGCTCTTTCCATATCGGAATGTTGCCGGGATGTTCATGATGCGAGCCTTCGATAGACACGAAGGTTCACCAAGCAAGACTCGCATTCCGCGCTACGGTCACCGCGCGCTCATCGCTGCGTGAGCGCACTCCTCAGGCAGCGACCGCAGCCGCGCGCGGGCTGACGACGTATTCCTTCAGCACCTTGTCGGTGCCGTCGAGTTCGGTGAGTGCCACGTCGTAGGTCCACAGATCGGCGAGATGCTGCAGCACACGCCGCGCGTCGGTCTCGTTGAGCTGCGCGCCCTTCACGGTGGTGTGACGCAGCATCAAGCGGCGATCGCCGTCGAGATCGACATCCACGACCTCGATATTGGCGTCGACGAAGCCGACATCGTATTGCCGCGCCAGCTCGCGGCGCACCCGGCGGTAACCGCGCTCGTCATGGATCGCATCGACCTTGATCCCCTGGCTTTCGGCAGGGTCGTCGTGGAGGTGGAACATGCGGAAGCGCCGGATCAGCGCCGGGCTGAGGAACTGGTTGATGAAGCTCTCGTCGCGGTAGTTGCTCCAGATCTCGCGCAGCACGCCCTCGACGTCGCCCTTGCCGGCGATATCGGGGAACCAGTCGCGATCCTCGTCCTCCGGAGTCTTCACGATCCGCTCGATGTCCTGCATCATGGCAAAGCCGAGCGCGTATGGGTTGAAGCCGGAATAGCGGCGATCGTCGAACTCGGGCTGAAACACCACATTGGTGTGCGACTGCAGAAATTCGAGGAAATTGCCGTCGGTGAGCCGGCCCTGCTGATGCAGCCGGCTCATGATGCGGTAATGGACGTAGGTCGCGGTGCCCTCGTTCATCACCTTGGTCTGGCCCTGCGGATAGAAGTACTGCGCGATGTGGCGCACGATGCGAATGAGCTCGCGCTGCCAGGGTGCGAGACGCGGCGCGGTCTTCTCCAGGAAGTAGAGGATGTTCTCCTGCGGCAAACCAAGCAGCGCGTGGCGGCGCTCGGCGGTGAGCGTGGCCTTGCTCTTGGCCTTGGTGTTCGGCACCGTCCGCCACAGATCGTTGAACACGCTTTCCTCGTGCTGCCGTCGCTCGCCGGCGCGCTTCTCCTCGGCCCGCAGGTCGAGCGTCTTCTTGCCGGGATAGCGGTCGACACCATGCGACATCAGCGCATGCGCGGCATCGATCGTCCGCTCCACCGTCTCGCGGCCATGGCGGTCCTCGCA
Source organism: uncultured Bradyrhizobium sp. (assembly GCF_947648125.1). Lineage (GTDB taxonomy): Bacteria > Pseudomonadota > Alphaproteobacteria > Rhizobiales > Xanthobacteraceae > Bradyrhizobium. The sequence goes on from NZ_CANSMR010000029.1 coordinate 10,665, forward strand.
GACCGCGATGTAGCCCTTGGCGAATTCGAGATAGTCGAGGATGCCGTCGGCGTCAGTCCACTGCTTGAACAGGTAGTTGTTCTTGAAGAAGTGATTATGCCCGAACGCCGCGTGAGCGATCACGAGCGTCTGCATCGTCGCCGTGTTCTCCTCCATCAGATAGGAAATGCACGGCGAGGAATTGATCACGATCTCATAGGCGAGGCCCATCAGGCCCTTGCGATAGGAGGCTTCCTGGAAGGCGAACTGCTTGCCGAACGACCAGTGCTTGTAGAACAGCGGCATGCCGACCGAGGAATAGGCGTCGAGCATCTGCTCGGCGGTGATCACCTCGATCTGGTTGGGATAGACGTCGAGCCCGAGTTCCTTGCGCGCGACCTGTTCGCAGGCGTCGTGGACCCGCTGCAGCGTCTGGAAATCCCAGTCGGCACCCTCGAACAGCCGTCCGTCGGAAGAACCCATTACGCTAAACCCTTTCCTGCTGCTTGCTGCGGCGCTTGAACAGGTCCTGGAACACCGGGAAGATCTCCCCGCGCTCGCTCACCTTGCGCATCGACAGCGGCGCGCCCTCGTTGCGCAGCCGCTCATAGAGCGTCCACAGCGAGGAGTCGGGCATGTCGAAGGTGTAGTTGGCGGCCTCGCCAACCTCGAGATAGGCGAAGAACTGACAGACCGGCAGAATCTTGTCGGTCAACAGATGCCCGGTCACCCCGCTGTCGGAGGTCATGTTGTCGCCGTCGGAGGCCTGCGCGGCGTAGATGTTCCAGTCGGCGGGACGGAAGCGGGTGCGGACGATGTCGTTCATCGCAACCAGCGCGCTCGACACCAGTGTGCCGCCCGACGCCGGTCCATGGAAGAACGTGTCCTCGTCGACCTCTTCGGCGCGGTCGGTGTGGCGGATGAACACGATCTCGACGTGCTTGTAGCGCCGCTTCAGGAACACGTAGAGCAGCATGTAGAACCGCTTTGCCAGATCCTTCATGTGCTCGGACATCGAGCCGGAGACGTCCATCAGGCAGAACATCACGGCCTGCGCCACCGGCTTCGGCACCGTCTCGAAGCGGCGGTAGCGGATGTCGATCGGATCGATGAACGGGATGCGCTTGACCTTGGCCTTCAGCGCTTCGAGCAGCGCCAGCAGTTCGCGGCGGCGCGTATCGTCCTCGCATTCCGCAAGCTCGGCCTCGAGCGTCTCGATCTCGTCCTTGCGCGGCCGGCGCAGCGCCACACGCCGCGCCAGCGCCCGGCTCACCGTGCGGCTGATCGAGATGTTAGCGGGCGAGCCCGACGTCGCATAACCCGCGCGCCGGAGGCCCTCGCTCTCGGTTTCCGCGAGCTTGCGCTTTTCAAGGTCGGGCAATTCGAGGTCGTCGAGGAAAAGGTCGACGAACTCCTCGCGGCTGAGCACGAAGCGAAAGGCGTCCTCGCTGTCGCCCTCGCCAGCGCCGGAGCCCTTGGCACCGCTCTGGTTCGGGCGCTGCAGCCAGTCGCCCTCGACGAACTTCTTGTTGCCGGGCAGCACCATGTCGCGCGTGCCGCCCTCGCGCCGGAACCGCGGCTCGTCCATGCCGTCCAGCGGGATCGTCACCTCGCCGCCCTCCAGGACATCCTTGATGTCCCGGTCCTGCGACGACTTCTTGACAGCTCCCTGCACCAGCGCCTTCGCGCGCCGCAGGAAGCGCTGCCGGTTCTCCAGGCTCTTGCTACCCGGGTTCAACCGCCGATCGACGATATGCATGACCACGTTGCATCTGCCTCACGCCGGATGCGATCATGTCGCATCGCATTCTTATTGGACGGGACCGAACGAGACGGAAAGCCGCTGCCGGCTTTCCGGATCGCGCACTAGCCGGCCTGCTTCACCCGCATGTACCACTCGACGAGCCGACGGACCTGGCGCTCGGTATAACCGCGCTCCACCATCCGCTCGACGAACTCGCCGTGCTTCTTCTCGGTCTCGCCGTCCTTCTTCGAACCGAACGAGATCACCGGAAGCAGATCCTCGACCTGCGAGAATATCCGCTTCTCGATCACGTCGCGAACCTTTTCGTAGGAGGTCCAGCTCGGGTTCTTGCCATTGTTGTGCGCCCGCGAACGCAGCGAGAACTTGACGACCTCGTTGCGGAAGTCCTTCGGGTTGGCGATGCCGGCCGGCTTCTCGATCTTGGTCAGCTCCTGGTTCAGGAGTTCGCGGTTCATCAGCTGGCCGGTGTCGGGATCCTTGAAGTCCTGATCCTCGATCCAGGCATCTGCGTAGTCGACATAGCGGTCGAACAGGTTCTGGCCGTAGTCGGCGTAGGATTCCAGATAGGCCTTCTGGATCTCGTTGCCGATGAACTCGGCATAGCGCGGCGCGAGATCGGCCTTGATGAATTCGAGATAGCGCTTCTCGGTCTCGTCAGGCAGCTGCTCGCGGCGGATCGCCTGCTCCAGCACATACATCAGGTGCACCGCATCGGCGCCGACTTCGGTGGTGTCATGGTTGAAGGTCGAGGCCAGCACCTTGAAGGCAAAGCGGGTGGATACGCCGTCCATGCCCTCGTCGACGCCGGCCGCGTCCTTGTACTCCTGGACGCTGCGTGCCTTCGGGTCGGATTCCTTGAGGCTCTCGCCGTCATAGACCCGCATCTTGCCGAACAGCGTCGAGTTCTCGTGCTTGCGCAGCCGCGACATCACCGAAAAGCGCGCCATCGTCTCCAGCGTCGCCGGAGCGCATGGCGCGGCGGCAAGCTCGGAGCCCTGGATCAGCTTCTCGTAGATCTTCTGCTCCTCGGTCACCCGCAGCACGTACGGGACCTTGATGACGCAGATGCGGTCGATGAAGGCCTCGTTGTTCTTGTTGGTCTTGAAGCTCTGCCACTCCGCCTCGTTGGAGTGCGCGAGGATGATGCCGGTGAACGGGATCGCGCCGATGTTCTCGGTGCCGATGTAGTTGCCCTCCTGCGTCGCGGTCAGCAGCGGGTGCAGCATCTTGATCGGCGCCTTGAACATTTCGACGAACTCGAGCACGCCCTGGTTGGCGCGGTTGAGGCCGCCGGAATAGCTGTAGGCGTCGGGATCGTTCTGGGCGTAGGTCTCGAGCTTGCGGATGTCGACCTTGCCGACCAGCGAGGAGATGTCCTGGTTGTTCTCGTCGCCGGGCTCCGTCTTGGCGACCGCGATCTGGCGCAGCCGGGAGGGCTGGATGCGCGCGACGCGGAATTGCGAGATGTCGCCGCCGAAGGCCTCGAGCCGCTTGTAGGCCCAGGGCGACATCAGCCCGCTCAGCCGGCGGCGCGGAATGCCGTACTTCTCCTCGATCATCGGCCCGAGCTGCTCGGGGTCGAACAGCCCGAGCGGGCTCTCGAACACCGGCGACAGCTCGTCACCCGCCTTCAGCACGTAGATCGGATGAATTTCCATCAGCGCCTTGATGCGCTCGGCGAGCGACGATTTGCCGCCGCCGACCGGTCCGAGCAGATAAAGGATCTGCTTGCGCTCTTCGAGGCCCTGCGCGGCGTGACGGAAGAAGCCGACCAGGCGCTCGATCGTGTCCTCCATGCCGAAGAAGCCGGCGAAGGCCGGATACGACCTGATCGTGCGGTTCAAAAAGATACGGCCAAGGCGTGGGTCCTTGGCCGTGTCGATCATCTGGGGCTCACCGATTGCCGCTAATAACCGCTCGGCCGCATTGGCGTATCGCATCGGATCACTTCGACACGACTCCAGATACTCGGCCATCGACATGTCGGTCTGGCTTCGTGCTTCAAACGACCTTGCGAAGGCGTTGAACAAAGAATCGTTGTACATGATCCCTATCTCCACGATATGTATCGCCGCACGACTGACACGAGTCGCAACCAGAGCGTCCTAGGATCGAATCAGCGTCGGCACGCTGGGTCCATTGGACACTCGACCGACTCCCTTCGGCAATGCACGGCGCGTGCAGCCTCTGCCTTATCAACAGGCAGGAAGCTTAATGGTTCATCAATATCCCCTTGTTTTTGGTGTCTGTAACCCCCTCGCCACATCCGTGGTTTACCGGGGCCCAGGCTTCCGAAGCGGACATCCGAGCGGGGCAACTTCCCCGTCCGGCGATGAACGTTGGCCTCCCTGAAAAGGTGTGGCTGTCTAGCCTTGGCGTCAAGATGTGCACGTCACAGACTCGCATGAACAAACTGTCAGGAGTCGTTGAACGTGCCTCCTTGTCGCCGCGACTAAGGCAACGAGCCCGCGCAGTTCCACGCGGCACCATTGCCGCGCTGTAAAGATGACAGCTTGGAGGCGCGGGCTATTCCCGAGGCGGTCATGAAGCAGACATTCCTTGTTGTCGCACTTGCCGCCGCAGCCTGCGCCGGCGCGGCGTTAACCGTCGGGGCGCAGGAAGGCGTCGACAAGGCCAAGGCGACCGCCTTCGACAACAGGATGTTCGCAGGCCCGCCCGGCGCGAAAGCCTATGCCTGCTTCGTGCGGCGCTACGATGCAAATCATCTGGCACAGCATCCGAAGCAGAAGGTCAGCGCGATGAAGCTCCTCGTCGCCGCCGAAGATGCGCCGGAGGACAAGACCACCAACTACTCGTTCCGGCTCGGCGTCACTTACCGCCATCGCCCCGGCAATTTCGACTCCAGCGGCTACTGCAACCACGCGATCGCGACGGAATCCGGGCACGAGATGCGCTTCGAATGCAGCGTGGATTGTGAGGGCGGCGGTATCACCGTGGCTCTGTCGAAAGACGATAAATCCGCGATCGCACGCCTGAGCAGCATCAGGATGTGGAATCGCAACAAGCCCGACGATGACGCGGCCGAAGAGCTGCTCGCCGGCGCCGACGACAAGATCTTTCGCGTCGATCGCGCGGACTTGAGCCAATGCGCCGAACTTGTGACCGACCGCAAGGAACTCGCTGCGCTCCGGCACAAGTGATAGGCTTGGCGCCGGTCAACGATCATCGCGCGAGGGACGCCATGCACCGACGCAGCATCCTGTGGGGCACGCTCTCGGCGATCGGCGCCGCTTTTGCGACGTCACGCGCGAACGCCACCACTGAAGCACCGCCGCAGAAGCTGAAGGTGGTCTATCACCTCGACGACCTCGGCAAGGTCAATTTCGTGATCGGCAGCATCCAGAACCATCTCGACGGCGTCGGCGGCCCCGGCAATGTGACGATCGCGCTCGTGGTGCATGGCCAGGCGCTGAAGGCGTTTCATTCGGCCGCGGCCAATCCCGACCTGTCGAAGCATGTCGGGCAGTTCACCAGGGATGGCATCGAGCTCGCCGCCTGCGGCAACACCATGAAATCGCAGAACATCGGCCTGAAGGACCTGCTCCCGGGCTTCGTCGCCGCCGAGCGCGGCGGCGTGGTCCGGCTCGCCGAGCTGCAATCCCAAGGCTACCTCTACCTGCGGCCCTGATGCGCGGTCGCGCGCCCGCAATGCGTCATAAAAATGTGCCGAGATCGGGGTCTGCTCCGACCGCGTCCGAGGGGATCGAACTGTTGTGAATGGCGTTATCCCTTGGGAATGCTGATATTCCGCCCGGGCCTCCAGTCATGTTGACAATCCGCCTCCACCCCCGAAAGCTGCCCGGGAACCCAAAAATCGACCCTCGATCGAACGAGAACAGGCACCCATGAACCCCGTCAAAGCACTCGAAAATCACCGCCAGGCCGTCTGGCTGGACTTCCTTGCCCGCGGCTTCGTCGCCAATGGCGACCTGAAGCGGCTGATCGAGACCGACGGCGTCAAAGGCGTGACGTCCAACCCCTCGATCTTCGAGAAGGCGATCGGGAGCTCGGACGAGTATGACGGGGCGATCGGCCAGGCCCTCAAGAAGGGCGACCGCTCGGTCGCCGACCTGTTCGAGCACCTTGCCGTCGTGGATATCCAACATGCCGCCGACGTGCTGCGCCCGGTCTACGACCAGAGCCATGGCGGCGACGGCTTTGTCAGCCTCGAAGTGTCGCCCTATCTGGCGATGGACACCAAGGGCACGATCGTGGAGGCCGAGCGGCTCTGGAAGGACGTCCACCGCAAGAACCTGATGGTCAAGGTGCCGGCGACGCCGGAAGGCTTGCCGGCGATCGAATATCTGATCGGCGAAGGCATCAGCATCAACATCACGCTGCTGTTCTCGCAGAAGGTGTATCGCCAGGTCGCGGAGGCCTATCTCAAGGGCCTGGAGAAGTACGTCGCCAAGGGCGGCGACCCCTCTCACGTGGCAAGCGTCGCCAGCTTCTTCGTCAGCCGCATCGACTCTGCCGTCGACAAGCAGCTCGACGAGAAGATCGCACGCGCCAACGACCCGTCCGAGAAGGAGCGGCTCGCCGCCCTGAAGGGCGAGGTCGCGATCGCCAATGCAAAGCTCGCCTACCAGGACTACAAGCGCCTGTTCTCAGGCCCACGCTGGGACAAGCTCACCGCCAAGGGCGCCAAGCCGCAGCGGCTGCTGTGGGCGTCCACCGGCACCAAGAACAAGGACTATAGCGACGTGCTCTATGTCGAGGAGCTGATCGGCCCCGACACCGTCAACACCGTGCCGCCGGCGACGCTCGACGCCTTCCGCGACCACGGCAAGGTCCGCGACAGCCTGGAGGAGAATGTCGAGGACGCCCGCCACGTGCTGGAGGAGCTGGAGAAGTCCGGCATCTCGCTCGATGCGATCACCGAGGAGCTGGTCAAGGACGGCGTCAAGCTGTTCGCCGACGCGGCCGACAAGCTGTACGGCGCGGTCGCCCACAAGCGCGCGACCTCGCTCGGCGGCGGCATCGACCATCAGAAGCTGGCGCTCGGCGCAGGTATCGAGAAGGCGGTCGAGAAAAGCACCGAGGAATGGCGCGCGTCGGCCAAGATCCGAAGGCTCTGGCACAAGGACAAGTCGGTCTGGACCGGCGATGACGAGGACAAATGGCTGGGCTGGCTGACCAGCGCCGCCTCCGCCGACGTCACCGACTACGAGGATTTCGCCAAGCGCGTGAAGGGACAGAACTTCACCGACGCCGTCGTGCTCGGCATGGGCGGATCGAGCCTCGGGCCGGAGGTGCTCGCGCAGACCTTCCCGCACAAGTCCGGCTTCCCGCGGCTGCACGTGCTCGATTCCACCGATCCGGCGCAGGTCCGCGCGATGGAGGAGTATGTCGACATCGCCAAGACGCTGTTCATCGTCTCCTCCAAATCCGGCGGCACCACCGAGCCGAACGTGATGAAGGACTATTTCTTCGACCGGGTGGCCAAGGCGATCGGCAAGGACAAGGCCGGCCACCGTTTCATCGCGGTGACCGATCCCGGCTCGTCGCTGCAGAAGGTCGCGATCAAGCAGGGCTTTGCCCGCATCTTCTACGGCGATCCGGCGATCGGCGGCCGCTATTCCGTGCTGTCGCCGTTCGGCCTGGTGCCGGCCGCAGCCGCGGGCATCGACGTCCGCAGCCTGCTCGGCCATACGCTCGCCATGGTGCGCTCTTGCGGCGCCGACGTGCCGCCGCAGGAAAACCCGGGCGTCCAGCTCGGGCTGGCGATGGGCATCGCCGGGCTCGAAGGCCGCGACAAGGTGACGATCTTCGCCTCGCCCGAGGTCGCCGATTTCGGCGCCTGGGCCGAGCAGCTGATCGCGGAATCGACCGGCAAGGACGGCAAGGGCCTGATCCCGATCGAGGGCGAGACGATCGGCGATGCCGCAGTCTACGGCAACGACCGGTTCTTCATCGACCTCCGCACCGAGGGCGAGCACGACGCAGCGCATGAAGCCAAGCTCGCCGCGCTCGAGGCTGCCGGCCATCCCATGGTTCGGATCGTGATGAAGTCGATCGACCATATCGGCCAGGAGTTCTTCCGCTTCGAGATCGCGACCGCGGTGGCGGGCTCGATCCTCGGCATCAACCCGTTCAACCAGCCCGACGTCGAGGCCGCCAAGATCAAGACGCGCGAGCTGACCGCGGCGTTCGAGAAGACCGGATCGCTGCCGGCCGAGCACCCGGTGGTGTCGGCCGACGGGGTCGAGCTTTACACCGACGCGCAGAACGCCGAGGAGCTGCGCAAGGCCGGCGCCAACGGCGATCTCAATTCCTGGATCAAGGCGCACCTCTCGCGCTCCGGCCGCGGCGACTATGTCGCCCTGCTCGCCTATATCGAGCGCGACGGCGACACCATCGACGCCATGCAGGCGATGCGGCTGAAGGTGCGCGACGCAAAACACCTTGCGACCTGCGCCGAGTTCGGCCCGCGCTTCCTGCATTCGACCGGGCAGGCCTACAAGGGCGGGCCCGACAGCGGCGTGTTCCTGCAGGTCACGACCGACGATAGCCAGGACCTGGCGGTGCCCGGCCAGAAGGCGAGCTTTGGCGTGATCAAGGCGGCGCAGGCACGCGGCGATTTCGACGTGCTCACCGAGCGCGGCCGGCGGGCGCTGCGGGTGCATCTCAAGGGCGATCTCACCTCCGGGCTTGCGGCACTTGATGCCGCGATCTCGGCTGCGTTGAACTGACGGAGGCGAGGGATGCAACTCGGCATGATCGGCCTCGGCCGGATGGGCGGCAACATCGTCCGCCGCCTGATGAGCAACGGCCATACCACCGTGGTCTACGACAAGGATCCGAAGGCGGTCGCGGCGCTGGTCGCCGACAATGCCACCGGCTCCTCGTCGCTGGAGGATTTCGTCCTCAAGCTGGAAGCGCCGCGCACCGCCTGGGTGATGCTGCCGGCCGGCAAGATCACTGAAGCCACCATCGAGGCGCTGTCGAAGCTGATGCAGCCCGGCGACGTCATCATCGATGGCGGCAATACGTTCTGGCAGGACGACGTCCGCCGCGGCAAGGCGCTCCGGGAGCGCGGGCTGCATTACGTCGATGTCGGCACCAGCGGCGGCATCTGGGGCATCGAGCGCGGCTACTGCATGATGATCGGCGGCGACAAACCCGTGGTCGACCGGCTCGATCCGATCTTCAGGACGCTGGCACCCGGCATCGGCGACATCCCGCGTACCGCCGGCCGTGACGGCCGCGATCCCCGCATCGAACAGGGCTACATCCACGCCGGTCCGATCGGCGCCGGGCATTTCGTCAAGATGATCCACAACGGCATCGAATACGGCCTGATGCAGGCCTATGCCGAAGGCTTCGACATCCTGAAGAACGCCAATATCGAGGCGCTCCCGCCCGAGCATCGCTTCGATCTCGACATCGCCGACATCGCGGAAGTCTGGCGGCGCGGCAGCGTGATCCCGTCCTGGCTGCTCGACCTCACGGCCTCGGCGCTGGCGCAGAACCACACGCTCGACAATTACTCCGGCTTTGTCGAGGATTCCGGCGAAGGCCGCTGGACCGTCAATGCCGCGGTCGACGAGGCGGTGCCGGCCGAGGTGCTGACGGCCGCGCTCTACACCCGCTTCCGCTCGCGCAAGGATCACACCTTCGCGGAGAAGATCCTCTCGGCGATGCGCGCAGGGTTTGGCGGCCACAAGGAGCCGCCGAAGAAGGCTTAAAACGAACCGCGGAAGGTCACGTGCAGAAGAAACCCGATCCTTGCTCCTTCATCATCTTCGGCGCCACCGGTGATCTGACACACCGGCTCGTCGTCCCGGCGCTCTACAATCTCGCCGCCGGCAGTCTTTTGCCCGAGAAGTTCTGCGTCGTCGGCATTGTCCGCAAGGGCATGTCGAGCGCGCAGCTGACCGACAGCCTGATGCAGGGGCTGCTCAAGTTCGCCACCCGCCCCGTGGACGAGGCGGTCGCGAAGCGGCTGTTCGAATGCGTCACCGCGATCGAGGCCGATCCGCGCGATCCCGCTTCGTTCGATGCCATGAACGAACGGCTCGACAAGCTCGAGAAGGCGCGCGACACCGGCGGCAACCGGCTGTTCTATCTCGCGACCCCGCCGAGCGCCTTCCTGCCGATCAGCGAACAGCTCGGGCGCACCGGCATGCTGGAGGAGAACGGCGCCTGGCGGCGGCTGATCATCGAAAAGCCGTTCGGCACCGATCTGGCGTCGGCCCGGGCGCTGAACGCAGCGCTGCTGAAGTTGATGGATGAGCACCAGATCTACCGGATCGACCATTACCTCGGCAAGGAAACCGTCCAGAACATCCTGGTGCTGCGCTTTGCCAACGGCATGTTCGAGCCGATCTGGAATCGCAACCATATCGACCACATTCAGATCACCGTCGACGAGAAGCTCGGCGTCGGCCACCGCGGCAGTTTCTATGACGCCACCGGCGCGCTGCGCGACATGGTGCCGAACCATCTGTTCCAGCTGCTATCGCTCGTGACAATGGAGCCGCCGGCGCGCTTCGACGCCCATGCGGTGCGCTCCGAAAAGGCCGAGGTGTTGAGCGCGATCCAGATCCAGAGCGCGCAGGAGGCGCTGTCCAACTCGGTGCGCGGCCAGTATCGCGGCGGCCGGATCGGCGACACCGAGATCGAGGACTATCTCAAGACACCGGACGTCAAGTCCGATAGCTCGACCGAGACCTATGCCGCGCTGAAGCTGACCATCGACAATTGGCGCTGGGCGGGCGTGCCGTTCTACCTGCGCACCGGCAAGGCCCTGACCACCAAGCGCACCGAGATCGCGATCAAGTTCAAGCAGGCGCCGTTCGCGATGTTCCGCGACACGGCGGTCGACCGCCTGTCGCAGAATTACCTGGTCATCTCGACCGAGCCGACCGAGGGCATCGAGCTGCAGTTCAACACCAAGGTGCCGGGCCCAGCCATCAACATCGACGGCGTCGAGATGAAGTTCCGTTACAAGGACTACTTCAAGGCCGAGCCGTCGACCGGCTACGAGACGCTGATCTATGACTGCATGATCGGCGATAATCTGCTGTTCCAGCGCGCCGACAGCGTCGAGGCCGGATGGCAGGCGGTGCAGCCCTTCCTCGACGCCTGGAAGACTGCCGGCGGGCGTGGCCTGCAACCCTACAAGGCCGGCAGCGAAGGCCCGGAGGCTGCCAACGCGCTGCTGACGCGCGACGGCCGCAGCTGGCGGAAGCTGGGCTGACCATGACCGCGACCGGCGAGCGCAAGATCATCACGGTCGCCGATCAGGCCGCGCTGGCGAAGACGGCCGCCGAGCGGGTGATCGCCAGGATCGACCAGAACAGCGGCCGGATCGCGGTGTGCCTCACCGGCGGCTCCAGCCCCAAGGCGCTCTACCAGCTGGTGGCGACGCCGGACTATCGCCAGAGGATTCCGTGGGACCGCATCGACTGGTTCATCGGCGACGAGCGCCTGGTGCCGCGCCAGGACCCGCTGCACAATATGAGCATGGCGCGCCAGGCCTTCCTCGACCGCTGCGCCCCGGCTGCGAATGTCCACCCGATCGCGACCGACACCGCCGATCTCAGGGATCCCGACATCAGCGCGGCGCTGTACGAGAACGAGCTGATGGCGTTCTACGGCGCCGAACAGCTCGATCCGAAGCGACCGCTTTTCGACCTGGTGCTGATGGGCATCGGGCCCGATGGGCACACCGCCTCGCTGTTTCCGGGCTATCCCGCGGTCGAGGAGACGCAGCGCTGGGTGGTCGGGGTGCCCAAGGCCAATGTCGAGCCGTTCGTGCCGCGAGTCTCCTTGACCCTGCCTGCCCTCGCCTCCTGCCGCGAGATGCTGTTCGAGGTGGCAGGCGAAAACAAGCGCGCGATCTTGACGCGCCTGTTCGCAGGCGAGAACCTGCCGGCAAACCGCGCGCGATCGCTGGGCGAAACCGTCTGGCTGATCGATCAGGCTGCGCTGCCGGAGGATTTTCCTGGATGATTTTCTTGGGTGACTTTCTTGGGTGACGGGCAAAACCCCTGCGCATTGGTTGTGATGGGCGTCTCCGGCTCGGGCAAGAGCACCATCGCCGACCGCCTCGCGATCAGGATCGGCTGGCGCTTCGAGGACGGTGACAGTTTTCACCCGCCGAGCAATGTCGCCAAGATGCATTCCGGCCAGCCGCTCACCGACGAGGATCGCTGGCCCTGGCTGCGCGCGATCGCCGCCGAGATCGACCGCACCTGCGGCGTCCACGAACGCGCCGTCATCGCCTGCTCCGCCCTGAAGCGCACCTATCGCGACATCCTGGTGCACGGCCGCGACGACATCCGCATCGTCTTCCTGGACGGCACCCAGGAGCTGATCGCCACGCGGCTCGCCGCGCGCAAGGACCATTTCATGCCGCCGGGCCTCCTCGCCAGCCAGTTCAGGACGCTGGAGCCCCCGACGCCGGACGAACGCCCGATCACGGTTGCGATCGACCGTTCGGTCGACACCATCATCGAAGACATCGTCAATCAACTGAAGTTGGACCGCCCATGAACTACACCGCCACCCGCATCGCTCTTGTCGTATCCGATGTCGACGGCACGCTGCTCACCAAGGACAAGACCTTGACCGACGGCGCCAGGACAGCGGTGCGCAGGCTGCATGAGGCCGGCATTGGCTTCACCATCGTCTCCAGCCGCCCGACCATCGGGATGAGCTTCCTGGTCGCACCGCTCGCGATCACGCAGCCGATCGGCGCCTTCAACGGCTCTTCGATCGTCGATCCGCAAATGAAGCCGCTTGAGCAGCATTTGATCCCCGCAGCGACAGCAAAAGGCTGCGTCGACCTGCTGCGCAACTATGGCGTCGACATCTGGCTGTTCACCAACGACCGCTGGCTGACGCGCAATCCCAACGGCGAGTACACCGCCCACGAGCAGCACACCATCAAGCACGATCCGACCATCGTCAGCGATTTCACACCCTATCTCGACCAAGCCTGCAAGATCGTCGGCGCGAGCTCGGATGCGTCCCTGCTGCAACGCTGCGAGGCGGAGATGCAGCAGATGGTCGGCAATGACGCGACCGCGGTCCGCTCGCAGACCTACTATCTCGACGTCACCCCGCCCGGCCACGACAAGGGCACCTTCGTCGAGGGTATCGCGAAACGTCTTGGCGTGTCGCTCGAGAATGTCGCAACGATCGGCGACATGCAGAACGATCTGCCGATGTTCGCGCGAAGCGGCATCTCGTTCGCGATGGGCAATGCCAGTGATGACGTGAAGGCGCGCGCCACGCATGTCACCGAAACCAACGAGCACGACGGTTTCGCTCGCGCGATGGACACGGTGTTGACGATGGGCCGTTAGGGCGGCGTTCTAGAAAGATCGTGCGCAAAGCAAACGCTACGATCAAGTCGACCGCTGCACCGCGGGCTTCTCGGCGTCGGCCCTGGCGGCGCTGAGATTGTGCGCCGTGTTGATCAGCGCGATATGGGTCAGCGCCTGCGGAAAGTTGCCGGTCTGCCGGCCGGCACCGGAGTCGAACTCCTCCGCCAGAAGCCCGAGATCGTTGGCGACCGCCACCACGCGGTCGAACATGGTTTGCGCCTTGTCGACATCTCCCGCCAGCACATGGGCGTCGGCGAGCCACAGGCTGCAGGCCAGGAACGCACCCTCGATCGGCTGGATTTCGTCGGACACCTCGCGCGGATCGTGCCGCAGCACGAACCCGTCGCGCATCATGTGCCGGTCGACCGCGGCGATCGTGCCGCGGATGCGCGGATCGGACGGCGGCAGGAAGCCGACCGACGGCAGCAGCAGCAGGCTGGCGTCGAGCAGCTTTGAACCATAGCTCTCGACGAAGCTGTCGAGATCGGGATCGAAGCCCCGCTGGCAGACGTCGCGATGGATGGCCTCGCGCAGCACCCGCCATTTGACCAGCGGTCCCTTGAAGCCGAACCGCTCCGCGCTCTTGATGGCGCGGTCGAAGGCGACCCAGCACATCACCTTGGAAAACACGTAGTGTCTCGGCGTGTCGCGGCGCTCCCAGATGCCGTGATCCGGCTGGTCCCAGACGTCGGCGAGATGACTAACGACGGTGCATTCGAGCGACCAGTTCTCCTCATCGAGCTTCAGCTTCGCCATACGGGACTGGTGGAAGGCGTCGATCAGCTCGCCATAGACGTCGAGCTGCAGCTGCGCATGTGCGGCATTGCCGACGCGGACCGGTTGCGCCCCTTCATACCCGGGCAGCCATCCGGCTTCCCATTCCAAGAGGCGCCGCTGCCCGAGGATGCCGTACATAATCTGCATGTTGGCGGGAGCGCCGGCTGCGGCCCGCAGCAGCCAGTTGTGCCAGGCGGCCGCCTCCTCGGTGTAGCCCGAATTCATCAGCGCCAGCAGCGTGAAGGTGGCGTCGCGCAGCCAGCAGAACCGGTAGTCCCAGTTGCGCGCGCCGCCGAGCTTTTCCGGCAATGACGTGGTCGGTGCCGCGACGATGCCGCCGGTCGGCCTGAAGGTCAGCGCCTTCAGCGTGATCAGCGAACGCATCACGAGATCGCGCTGATAGCTGTCGTCATAGGTCGAGCGGCTGCACCATTCCTTCCAGTAGTCCTCGGTATCCTTCAGCGCGGCCTCGGGATCGATCGGCTCCGGCACCGGCTGATACGACGCGCCGTAGGTCAGGACGAACGGCACGGTCTCACCCTCGCCGATCTCGAAATCGGCGATCGTGGTCAGGTCCTTGCCTGATGTCTTAACTGGGGTGCGCAGCACGGTCATGTCCCGCCCGCTGATCGCCAGCAGCCCCTCGCCGTCCGGGTTCTTTTTCACCCAGGGGACATCGACCCCGAAGCCGAACCGGATCACCAGCTCCATGTGCATCTTGACGCGGCCGCTGATGCCACGAACCAGGCGGACCACGTCGGAGGCATTGCCGCGCGGCGGCATGAAGTCGATCAGCGCGACTACGCCGCCTTCGGTCTCGAACCGCGTCTCGAGGATGAGCGTATCGTCCCAGTAGCGGCGGGAGGCCTGCCTGATCTCCTGGGCGGGGGCCAGCAGCCAGCGGCCATTCCGCGATGTGCCAAGCAGCGCCGCGAAGCAGGCGTCGGAATCGAACGCCGGCCAGCACAGCCAGTCGATCGAGCCGTCACGGCCGACCAGCGCTGCGGTCTCGCAATCGCCGATCAGTCCATAGTCTTCGATGCGAGAGGCCACGCGCCATGCTCCGCGTTAACCCGCGTGCGACCGCTCGCGGGTTGCACGCTTGAGCGCATCGATGTCGATCGCCGACGCGAGATGCTCGATCGAGACCGGCAACCGCCGTTTCCAGTTCGGATGCTCGTAGACGGTGCCGGGGATGTTCGGCTGCTCGACAATGCCGAGCAGGTCCTCCATCGAAACCGCCATCATCCGCGACCGCGTCCGTGCCATGAAGCTCACCACCGAATAGAAATCATTGTGGTGAATGTCGTGACGGCGCAGCACGTCGTCGAGATGGCCGAGCGCATCCCAGCGCCCCTGGTCGGTCTCGCCGGGATCGATCCCGAGCGCGCGCTTGGTCTTGAGATCGCTGAACGAGCGCCAGCCGGCATAGGTCGACAGGTCGTGGGTGTTGAACGTCACCAGCGCGTTCGGCAGATAATGGTCGGCGCTGCGGAACACGCCCTGGTCGTCGGTCTCGAACATCATCACGAGATAGGACCAGATGCCCCAACCGTTCATCTGCTCGCGGAAGCCCGGAGGCACGGTGCCTAGGTCCTCGCCGATCACGACGCAGCGGCTCGCGACGCTTTCCTGCGCGGTCGCCGCCAGCAGCGCCTCGAACGGCATCAGCACATAGGCGCCATTGGCCGGACCGAAGCCGCGCGGCACGAGATAGAGCCGCTTCAGCCCGAAGGCGTGGTCGAGCCTGATCGCGCCGGCATGGTGCATCGAGGCGCGCAGCATCTGCCTGAACGGCTCGAACAAGCGCTGCTCGAGGCCCGCGGCATTGAAGCCGGCAAGCCCCCAGTCCTGGCCCGCGGTGTTGAGCGGATCCGGCGGCGCGCCGACGCCGAGATGGCGCGAGATCGCGGTCTGCTCATTCCAGGCGTCGAAGCCATCCGACTGCACGCCGACGGCAACGTCGAGATAGAGCCCGACCCGCATGCCGAGCTTGTGCGCGAGCGCCTGGCAGGCGCCGAGCTGCCGGTCCGCAGTCCATTGCACGAATTCGACGAACTCGACCTCGGCGGCGGTGTCGCGCGCCCTGCGCAATTTCGTGCACGCCGCATCATCGGGCTGCCGCCAGTCGTCCGGCCATTCCCACCACGGCGTGTTGAATTTGTGCCGCATCACCTCGAAGCAGGCGAAGCGCGACAGCAGCACGCCCTGCTCCTTGCGATAAGCTTCGAAATCCTGCCAGCGGCCGAGGCCGGGATTGGCCTTGAAGGCCGCGAAGGCCGCACGCAGCGCGGGCCATTTCAGCGCCGCGGCACCGACATAGTCGACCATGTCACGGCTGCGGAGTTGTGCCAGCGCGGCTTGCGCCTCGGCATCGATGTGGAATTCGGGAATCTTCGCGACGTCGATATAGAGCGCGTTGAGGAACAGCCGGCTGTTCGGCGAGTATGGACTGCAATCGCCGGGCCGGTCATCGAACAGCGCGTGCAACGGATTGAGCCCGATGCCGTCGGCGCCGAGCCGATGGGCGAATTCGAGCAGACCCTGCAGATCGGTGAAGTCGCCGATGCCCCAGTTGCGCGCGGACCGTACGCCATAGAGCTGGACCGCGATCACCCAGCAGCGGTCGAACGCGCCGCCGAACGCCGCTTCCGGCGCCGCCAGGAACGGCAGCTCCTCGCTGCCCGATGCGTCCTTGAGCTGCAAGCGGTGCACGCCCTCGGGCAGGCCGGACGGCCACGTCACGCTCCGCTCATGCGCCTCGCCCTGTGCGAGCACCGCAGTGCCGTTCATGATCTTCCATTGCACCGGAAGCTGGGTCGTTTCCGAGAGCTGCGTCTGTCCGCCATGGCGGCCTCTGACGACCACGGGATCGGCGATGATCCGGCGCGGCGTCTGGGGCGGCAGCGCCGCGAGGATCGCCGTCAGCGCCTCGGGGGTTGTCACACGGCGGTGACCGCTCCCATCGATATACTCGGTCTGGATTCCCAGGGTCTGGGCTTTGGCGTAAAGATCCATTCGGCACGCTGCCTGCTCGCAACGGTATTGGGATCGTTGCTAAATTGTACAGATACGGGAAAGGGATAGTTGATGTTCAACGCTCTACCCTATCCAGCGTTCCCACCGGGAACCATTGCCCGGCGAGCGGCTTTCTATATGGGTCTGGCGTGCCTCCTTCCCGGCGCCGGGACTTCATTTGCCTATTCAATGGCGGCATCACCGTGAACAAAACCGCCCGGCCTGTCGAGAGTGCCAACGGCACTTTTCATATCACCGATGTCTATCCGTCGGTTGATGGCGGCCGTTTTGCAGTCAAGCGCATCGCGGGCGAACCTGTCGAGGTGTGGGCCGACGTCTACCGTGACGGCCATGATGTGATCGCAGCAGCATTGGTGTGGCGACATGAGGGCGACGGCGAATGGCAACACGCGCCGATGGCGCTGCACAGCGACGACCGCTGGGGCGGCGCCTTCGTGCCCGACCGGCCCGGCCGCTACAGCTTCGCGATCGAGGCCTGGACCGACGAATTCGCCAGCTGGCGGCAACGCTTCGAGCAGAAGCAGCGCGATGGCGGCGACCACACGCTGGATGCGATCGAAGGCGCGGGCATGCTGACCCGGGCGCAAGCCGGCGGCCCGGCCGCGGCCGCAATCATCATCAGGCAGTGCGAAATCTTCCTGCAGACCGGCGAGCCGGGCGCGCTGCTCGCGCCCGAGTTGCGTGAGGCGATGGCCGGCAGCCAGTTTCGCCGCGACCTGATGCGATCGCAGCTTTATCCCCTGACTGCCGACCGGCCGCGGGCGCGTAGCGGCGCCTGGTACCAGATGTTTCCGCGCAGCCAGGGCAAGACGCCGGGCGTTCACGCGACCTTCAACGACTGCATCGCGCGGCTGCCCGATATCGCGGCGATGGGCTTCGACGTCGTGCTGCTGGCGCCGATCCACCCGATCGGGCGGACCCATCGCAAGGGCCGCAACAATGCCGCCATCGCGCAGCCAGGCGATCCCGGCAGCCCCTACGCGATCGGCGCGGCGGAGGGCGGCCACGATGCCGTGCATCCGGAGCTCGGCACGCTCGACGACTTCCGCGCCTTCGTGGCGGCATGCCAGGCCCACGGCCTCGAGGTCGCGCTCGATTTCGTCGTGCAATGCTCGCCCGATCATCCCTGGCTGACCGCGCATCCGGAATGGTTCAAGCGGCGTCCGGACGGATCGATGCGCACGGCCGAACATCCGCCGCAGCGCTGGGACGATGTCGTCAATCCGGATTTCGGATCCGAAGATGCCGCCGCGCTGTGGCGCGCGCTGCGCGATGTCGTGCTGTTCTGGGTCGAGCAGGGCGTGAAAATCTTCCGGGTCGACAATCCGCACACCAAGCCGCTGGCATTCTGGGAATGGCTGATCCGCGAGGTGCAGGATCGCGATCCGGACGTGCTGTTCCTCTCGGAAGCCTTCGCCCGGCCGAAATTGATGAAGGGTCTCGCCAAGCTCGGCTTCACGCAATCCTATAGTTACTTCACCTGGCGTACGCAGCGTTCCGAGCTCGAACAGTATCTCGGCGAGTTGATATCCTATCCCGATCGCGACTTCTTTCGGCCGAATTTCTTCGTCAACACACCCGACATCCTGCCCTTCCACCTGCAAAGCGGCGAATCCTGGATGTTCAAGTCGCGTCTCGCGCTGGCCGCGACGCTTTCAAGCAGCTACGGCATCACTAGCGGCTTCGAACTGCTCGAGCACACGCCGGTGCCCGGCCGCGAGGCCTATCTCAACTCCGAGAAATACGAGATCAGGGTTCGCGACTGGGATCAGGTCGGGAACATCAAGCCCTATATCGCAGCCCTCAACCAAATCAGGCGCGGCAATCCGGCCCTGCAACAATTCGCCGATCTGCGCTTTATCAATATCGATGACGGCGGCGTGATCGGATTCGTCAAGGAGGCGGCCGATCAGGGCAATGTGATCGCGGCCGCGATTGCATTGTCGCTCGAGCCGCGAGAGGTCTGGCTTCCGCTCGGCGACGTTGTGGCCGGCCGCGGCGATGCCCGCCGCCCCGTCACCGCCGTGGAAGACCTTGTCACCGGCGAGCGTCATGCGCTCGAATGGGGAGGCATCCGCCTACGTCTAGATCCTGCGCGCGATCCCGCGTTGCTGCTGCGCTGTGTCGCCTGAAGGAGCCGTCATGAACGTATTCTCCTCCGTCAATAGCGAGGCAAAGGTCGCGACCGAGACCGCGGACCAGCTGTGGTACAAGGACGCCATCATCTACCAACTGCACGTCAAGGCGTTCGCCGACAGCAACAATGACGGCATCGGCGACTTCACAGGCCTGACGGAGAAGCTCGGCTATCTGCAGGAGCTCGGCGTCACCGCGCTGTGGCTGCTGCCGTTCTACCCCTCGCCCGGCCGCGACGACGGCTACGACATCGGCGACTACGGCGACATCAATCCCGATTTCGGGACGATGAAGGACTTCAAGCGCTTCATCCAGGAGGCCAAGAGGCGCGGCCTGCGCGTCATCACCGAGCTCGTCGTCAACCACACCTCGGACCAGCACGCCTGGTTCAAGCGCGCGCGCCGCAGCCCGCCGAATTCGAGCGCGCGCAGCTGGTACGTCTGGAGCGACACCGACCAGAAATACCTCGATACCCGTATCATCTTCACCGACACGGAGAAGTCGAACTGGACCTGGGATCCGGAAGCCGGCCAGTTCTACTGGCACCGCTTCTTCTCGCACCAGCCGGACCTGAACTTCGACAATCCGCGCGTGGTGCGCGCCATCGTGCAGGTGATGAAGCGCTGGCTCGACACCGGCGTCGACGGCTTCCGGCTCGACGCCATTCCCTATCTGTGCGAGCGCGACGGCACCAACAACGAGAACCTGCCGGAGACGCATGCCATCATCAAGCGGCTGCGCCAGGAGCTCGACGCCTATGCCAAGGGCAAGATCCTGCTGGCCGAGGCCAACCAGTGGCCGGAGGACGTGCAGGAATATTTCGGCCATGGCGACGAATGCCACATGGCCTATCACTTCCCGCTGATGCCGCGCATCTACATGGCGATCGCCCAGGAAGACCGCTTTCCGATCACCGACATCCTCAGGCAGACGCCCGACATTCCGGCAGCCGCCCAGTGGGCGCTGTTCCTGCGCAATCACGACGAGCTGACGCTGGAAATGGTCACCGACGTCGAGCGCGACTATCTGTGGTCGACCTACGCCAACGACCCGCGTGCCCGGATCAATGTCGGCATCCGCCGCCGCCTTGCGCCGCTGATGGACAATGACCGGCGCAAGATCGAGCTGATGAACTCGCTGCTGCTGTCGTTCCCCGGCACGCCGATCATCTATTACGGCGACGAGATCGGCATGGGCGACAACATCTATCTCGGCGACCGCAACGGCGTGCGGACGCCGATGCAGTGGTCGCCGGACCGCAACGGCGGCTTCTCGCGCGCCGACCCGGCGCGGCTCTACGCGCCGATGATCATGGATCCGGTCTACGGCTACGAATCGGTCAATGTCGAGGCGCAGTCGCGCAGCCTGTCGTCGCTGCTGTCGGCGACCAAGCGGCTGATCGCGGTGCGCAAGTCGACGCTTGCCTTCGGGCGCGGCACCATGACTTTCATCCGCCCGGAGAACCGCTCGGTGCTCGCCTATGTCAGGCAGTACCAGGGCGAGGCGATCCTGTGCGTCGCCAATCTGTCCCGCTCGGCCCAGGCCACCGAGCTCGACCTCTCCGCCTTCAAGGATCGCATTCCGCTCGAGATGCTCGGACGCACGCGCTTCCCGGCGATCGGCGAGCTGCCCTATATGATCACGCTGGCGCCTTACGGCTTCTACTGGTTCCAGCTGCAGGAGCGCGACAAGTCCGAGCCGGTGAAGCCGCGGGCGGTGCCGGAGTTCGAGACGCTGGTGGTGCCGCTCGGTTCGACCTGGACGTCGCTAGCGCGGGAGCGCGGCGTGTTCGAGCACGACGTGTTGCCCGGCCATCTCTCCCGCATGCGCTGGTACCCCGAGCATTCCGCGAAGGCGATCCAGCCGACGCTGGTGGCCGCGATCCCGTTCTGCGACATCGGCGACAACCGGCCCTGGCTGATCTTCTTCGAAACCACGGAGCGCGGCACCACCAGCCGCTACGTGCTGCCGATGCAGATCGAATGGGTGCGCTTCGACCGCGAGCGCTACAATCCGCGCGCCTTTGCCGCGGTCCGCCAGGGCGCGCGCGAGGGCACGCTGCTTGATGTTGCCACCGACCAGATCTTCACCGGCCTGTTCCTGCGCAATCTCAGGGAAAACCTCACGGTCGACGAGGGCGAGCAGGGCCTGAAGCTCGAATTCCGGCCGACCAGCCGCTTCTCCGACCGGCCGGTGCGGCAGCCGGAGCGGATCCGCGTCTTCGAGAACGATCAACCGCATTCGACCGCGCTGGTCGACAACGAATACGTCACCAAGATCTACCGGAAGCTAGAGGTCGGCATCAATCCGGAGATCGAGATGGGCCGCTTCCTCACCGAAGTGGTCAATTTCCCCAACACGCCCGCATTGCTCGGCACATCGGAACTGGTGGAGGGCGACAATCGCAGCGCGATCGCGGTGCTGCATGCCATGGTGGTCAACCAGGGCGATCTCTGGACCGTGGCCGCTGCGCACCTCGACCGCCTGGTCGAGCGGCAGCGCCTGCTGGCGGCGAGCGAACATCCGGAGGAGAACGGCGATCACGCCACTTATCTGCGCCACCTGTCGCACAGCGGAAAGCGTCTCGCCGAGCTGCACATCGCGCTCGCCAGCAACCGGGACCTGCCGGACTTCGCACCCGAACCGACCAGGCCCGAGGACCTGCAGCGCTGGAACGACGAGATCATGGCGCGCGCCGAGCGCGTGTTCGACACGCTGAAGCAGCGGCGCGGCTCCCTGAAAGAGGCCGACCGGCTGCTGGGCGATCAGTTGCAGGCCCAGCACGACCTGCTGCCGGAGCGGCTGAAGGCGCTGCTGCCGCGCGAGACCGACGGGCTCAGCATCCGCCACCATGGCGACCTGCATCTCGGCCAGTTGCTGGTCGTCAAGGACGACGTTTTCATCATCGATTTCGACGGCGGACCGGGTCGCACCATCGCCGAGCGGCGCCGCAAGGCGCCGGCCGCCCGCGACGTCGCTGGCCTGATCCGCTCGATCGACTATGCCGCGACTGCCGCGCTGGAACGGGCCCTCAAGGTCGCGCCTGACGAGAGCGGCAGGCTGAGCCTCGCGCTGGCCGAATGGCGCGACCAGGCCGCGGATGCCCTGCTGGCGGCCTATCGCGAGACCACGGCCGGCCAGCGGCTGTGGCCCGCCGACGCCAGGGCCGCCGATCGCCTGCTCAACTTTTTCCTGCTTGAGAAAGCCTTCTACGAGATCGAGTATGAGCTGGCCAACCGGCCGGATTGGCTCCGCGTCCCACTGACTGGCCTGTTGAGACTCCTGGCCCAACAGCCGCATGAGGTTGCATGACCAAACTGCCCGCCGAGGCCTATGCCATCATCGAGGGCCGCCACTCCGATCCGTTCCACTATCTCGGCCTCCACGCCGAGGGGGATCGCAAAGTCGTGCGCGCCTTCCTGCCCGATGCCAGCAATGTCGAGGCGATCGGGGAGCATGGCGAGGCGGCGCCGCTGGCCAAGATCCATGACGCCGGCCTGTTCGCAGGTCCCTTGCCGAACGGCTCGACGCGCTACCAGCTCCGCGCCCGCTTCGGCGACAACGTCGTCGAACTGGAGGATGCCTACCGCTTTCCGCCGATCCTGAGCGATTTCGATCTCTATCTGCTCGGCGAAGGCACGCATCTGCGCGTCTACGACACGCTCGGCGCCCATCCGATGACGCTCGACGGCGTCGACGGCATCGGCTTCGTGGTGCTGGCGCCGAATGCGCGGCGGGTCAGCGTGGTCGGCGACTTCAATTTCTGGGACGGCAGGCGTCATCCGATGCGGGTGCGCGGCCCGGGCTATTGGGAGCTGTTCATCCCGCGCGCACGCGTCGGCGACCACTACAAGTTCGAGATCATCGGGCGCAACGGCCAGCATCTGCCGCTGAAGTCCGATCCGCTGGCGTTCGCCGCCGAGGTGCGTCCGAAGACCGCTTCGATCGTGATCGACGAGCGCAAGATCCCGCATCCGCGCCCGGCGCCCGATCGCGTCAACGCGCTGAGCTCGCCGATGTCGATCTACGAGGTTCACCTCGGCTCGTGGCGCCGCAAAGGCCGCAATGAGTGGCTGACCTATCGCGAGATGGCGGAGCAGCTTCCGGCCTACGCCAGCGACATGGGCTTCACCCATATCGAATTCCTGCCCATCACCGAGCATCCGTTCGACGGCTCCTGGGGCTATCAGCCGACCGGCATGTTCGCGCCGACCAGCCGCTTCGGCTCGCCCGATGATTTCGCCGCCTTGATCGACGCCTGCCACGGCGCCGGGCTCGCCGTGCTGCTCGACTGGGTCCCCGGACATTTCCCCGACGATCCGCATGGTCTCGGCAATTTCGATGGCACCGCGCTCTACGAGCACGCCAACCCGTTGCAGGGCCGCCACCTCGACTGGGGCACGCTGATCTACAATTACGGGCGCACCGAGGTCACCAACTTCCTGGTGTCGAACGCGCTGTTCTGGCTCGATCGCTACGGCATCGACGGGCTGCGCGTCGATGCCGTCGCCTCGATGCTCTATCTCGACTACAGCCGCCCCGCCGGCGGCTGGATCCCGAACAAATATGGCGGCCGGGAGAACATCGAGGCGATCGACTTCCTGCGCCGCTTCAACACCGAGCTGTTCGCGCATTTTCCGCAGGCGACGACGGCGGCGGAGGAATCCACGGCGTGGCCGCAAGTATCGCGGCCGGTCGAATATGGCGGGCTCGGCTTCGGCTACAAGTGGAATATGGGCTGGATGCACGACACGCTGAAATACATCGGCAAGGATCCCATCCACCGCAAATTCCATCACGGCGACATCCTGTTCGGCCTGCACTACGCCTTCTCGGAGAACTTCATCCTGCCGCTGTCCCACGACGAGGTCGTGCACGGCAAGCGCTCGATCCTCGGCCGCATGCCCGGCGACGACTGGCAGCGCTTCGCCAATCTGCGCGCCTATTACAGCTTCTTGTTCGGGCATCCCGGCAAGAAGCTGATGTTCATGGGCTGCGAGTTCGGCCAGGAGCGCGAATGGAATCACGACCACTCGATCGATTGGCATTTGCTGCAACAGCCGAGGCACAGCGGCATCCAGAATCTGGTCCGCGACCTCAACCGGCTCTATCGCGCGCTGCCGGCGCTGCACGAGCTCGACTGCGAGCAGGCCGGCTTCGAATGGGTCATCACCAACGACGCCAACAACAATGTGTTCGGCTGGATCCGCAAGGGCAATGATGCGCGCGGCCGCTGCCTCGTGGTCCTGAACTTCTCGCCCAACGTCTATCGCAACTATCGCGTCCGCGTACCGTTCGCGGGCAAGTGGCACGAGGTGTTCAACTCGGATTCCTCGCATTACGGCGGCACCAATGTCGGCAATATCGGCGAGGTCCGCGCCTCGGAGGGCGCCACGCCCGAGCTAAGCCTGACCATTCCGCCGCTGGCAGCGATCTTCCTCGTACCGGAAAGCTGATTCATGCGACTGACCGGGGGCACGTCCGCACGGCTCGGTGCAAGCTGGGACGGCAGAGGCACTAATTTTGCGCTGTTCTCGGCAAATGCGGAGAAGGTGGAGCTATGCCTGTTCGACGGTCAGGGCCGCCGCGAGCTCGAGCGGATCGAGATGCCGGAGCGCACCGAGGACGTCTGGCACTGCTATCTCAACGACGTCTCGCCGGGCCAGCTTTACGGCTATCGCGTCTACGGGCCCTACGCGCCGGAGCGCGGCCACCGCTTCAACGCCAACAAGCTGCTGCTCGATCCCTACGCCAAGCGGCTCGCCGGCCGGCTGGTGTGGAGCGATGCGCATTTCGCCTACCGCACCGGTAGCGCACGCGAGGACCTCTCGTTCGACCGGCGCGACAATGCCCGCGGCATGCCGAAGGCCGTGGTGGTCGACGAGACCTTCAACTGGGGCCGCCGCGAGATCCGGCCGCACGTTCCCTGGCAAGACACCATCATCTACGAGGCCCACGTCAAGGGCCTGACGCAGAAGCGCGAGGACGTGCCGCCGAACCTGCGCGGCACCTATGGCGGGCTGTCGTCGCCGGCGATGATCAATCACCTCAAGCGGCTCGGCGTCACCACCATCGAGCTGTTGCCGATCCACGGCCTGATCGACGACCGTGTCCTGGTCGAGAAGAAGCTGTCGAACTACTGGGGCTACAACACCATCGCCTTCTTCGCGCCGGAGGCACGCTACGCCCAGGACAATGCGCTCGACTCGTTCCGCACCACGGTGGCGCGGCTGCATGACGCCGGCATCGAGGTGCTGCTCGACGTCGTCTACAACCACACCGCCGAGGGCAACCATATGGGCCCGACGCTGTGCTTCCGCGGCATCGACAACGCCTCGTATTACTGGCTGAACCGCGAGAACCCGCGCTTCTACGACGATTTCACCGGCTGCGGCAGCTCGGTCAACCTCACCCATCCGCGCGTGCTGCAAATGGTGATGGATTCGCTGCGTTACTGGGTCGAGGTCTGCCATGTCGACGGCTTCCGTTTCGATCTCGCGACGACGCTGGCGCGCGGACCGAACGGGTTCGATCGCAACCATCCCTTTCTCGCCGCGATCCGCCAGGACCCGGTGCTGGCGACCGCCAAGATGGTCGCCGAGCCCTGGGATCTCGGTCTCGGCGGCTACCAGGTCGGCGCGTTTCCGTCGCAATGGTCGGAGTGGAATGACCGCTACCGCAGCGCGATGCGGCGCTACTGGAGCGGCGAAGGCAGCCTGATCGGCGACATCTCGGGCCGCATGACGGCGTCCTCGGATCTATTTCACCACGACAACCGCGCGACCCGCGCCAGCGTCAACCACATCACGGTGCATGACGGCTTCACGCTCGCCGACCTCTTCAGCTACAACGAGAAGCACAATGAGGCCAACGGCGAGGACAATCGCGACGGCTCCAACGACAACCACAGCAACAATTGCGGCCATGAAGGCCCGACTGACGATCCCGCCATCATCGCGCTGCGCCGCCAGCTCAGGAAGAACGCGCTGGCCTGCCTGCTGCTCGCACAGGGCACCCCGCTGATCCTTGCCGGCGACGAGGTCGCCAACACACAAGCCGGCAACAACAACGCCTACTGCCAGGACAACGAAACCGGCTGGATCGGCTGGGAGAATCTCGGCACGGACGACGACGCCATCGCCTTCATCGGCCATCTCACCGCGCTCCGCCAGCGCTTCGGCCAGATCCGCTGCCAGAGCTGGCTCGACGGCCGCCGCGGCGACGGCAGCTATGGCGTGCTCTGGCTGACACCATCAGCGGAGGAGATGAAGGAGTCCGACTGGAAATTCCCGGAAAGCCGGTTCCTCGCCTACGTGCTGGGGCCGATGGAACAAGGGCAGGCGCCGATCTTTATCGTGCTCAATGCCGCGCCGCAGGAGATCGTGTTCAGGATGCCGCGGATGGCGGAATACAGGAGCTGGCAGCAGGTCTTGAACACGACCAAGGCAGAACAAACGGCCGAGCAGTTTGCAGCCGGCGCCGACACCACGGCACCGCCGCGCTCGGTGCTGGCATTCGCAGGCTCCGCATGAGCAGCGCGCAGCACTTCGGACCCGAACTGACCGCTGACGGCGCGCGCTTCCGGCTCTGGGCGCCGGCGGCCAAGCGCGTCGACCTCCTGCTCGACAAGCCGCATGTGCTCACGCGCGATGCCGCCGGCTGGTACGTCGGCGAGATTGCCGGCGCGCGCGCGGGCACGCGCTACCAATTCCGCATCGACGACGACGTCGATGTGCCGGATCCAGCCTCCGCGTTCCAGCCGGACGACGTGTTCGGCCCTAGCGAGGTGATCGATCACGCAGCGTTCAAATGGCGCGCGACCGACTGGCGCGGCCGTCCCTGGCATGAGGCCGTCATTCTCGAGGCCCATGTCGGGACCTTCACGCCGGAGGGCACCTACCGCGCCATGATCGACAAGCTCGATCATCTGGTGGCAACCGGCATCACCGCGCTCGAGCTGATGCCGCTGGCGGACTTCGCAGGCAAGCGCAACTGGGGTTATGACGGCGTGCTGTGGTACGCGCCCGACAGCGCCTATGGCCGCCCCGAAGACCTCAAGGCCCTGATCGACGAGGCGCATCTGCGCGGGCTGATGGTGATGCTCGACGTGGTCTACAACCATTTCGGACCCGAGGGGAATTACCTCGGCCGCTATGCGCCCACCTTCTTCAGCGACGCGCATACGCCATGGGGCAGCGCGATCGATTATCGCGTGCCCGAGGTGCGCGCGTTTGCGATCGGCAGCGTGGTCAGCTGGCTGCGCGACTATCGTTTCGACGGGCTGCGGTTCGACGCGGTCAACACCATCGTCGAAGCCGGCGAAATCTCCATCCTGCATGACTTCAGCAAGGCTGCCGGCAAGCTCGCCATGGAGACCGGCCGGCAGATCAACCTCGTGCTCGAGAACGGCGACAACATTGCAAGCCTGCTCGATGCCGCCGAAGACCCGCCGCGCGGCAAATTCCGCGGCCAGTGGAACGACGACTATCATCACGCCTGGCATGTGCTGCTGACCGGAGAAACCCAGGGCTACTACGGCGACTACCGCGCGCCGAAGCAGGACCTCGCACGAGCGCTGTCGTCTGGCTACATCTACCAGGGCGAAGTCTCGGCGTTTTGGGGCGGCAAGGCCCGCGGCGAGCCGAGCGGCGCGCTGTCGCCAACCTGCTTCATCAACTTCCTGCAGAACCACGACCAGATCGGCAACCGGCCGCTCGGCGATCGTCTCGAGAGCGTTGCAAAGCCGGAGGCGATCGAGGCGACGCTGGCGGTCACGCTGATCGCGCCGACCACGCCGTTGCTGTTCATGGGCGAGGAATGGGGCGCGACGACGCCCTTCCCGTTCTTCTGCGATTTCAAGGGCGACCTCGCCAACGCCGTCCGCGCCGGGCGACGCAAGGAATTCGCCTGGGCCTATGCCAAATATGGCGACGACATTCCCGACCCGCTTGCCGAGGCGACGGCACGATCGGCCGTGCTCGACTGGGCGGCGCTTGGCCACGATCCCGCCCGCGCACGACTCGCGCTGGTGCGCGACCTGCTCGCCGTGCGCCAGCGCGAGATCACGCCGCACCTCATCGGGGCACGCTTCGGAGGTGACCGCGTCACGGGCGATCTCTTGACCGCGCATTGGCGGATGGGCGACGGCCGCACGCTGTGGCTGGCGGCCAATCTGTCGGATCGGGATATCACCGGCGCAACGGAAGCGAAGGGAACTGCGATCTGGGGCGCCGCGTTGTCGAGCGACCTCCCCGGCTGGGCGGTGCGCTGGCACATCGGATAGCACAATGCCTCCGGCGATCCCGATCGCGACCTACCGACTGCAACTCACTGCCGATTTCGACTTCGATGCCGCCGCCGCCGTGGCTCCGTATCTGAAGGCGCTCGGCATCAGTCATGTCTATGCCTCGCCGTTCATGAAGGCGCGCAAGGGCTCGACCCACGGCTATGACGTCGTCGACCACACCGAATTCAATCCGGAACTCGGCGGCGAAGAAGGCTTTGCGCGGTTCAGCAATGCGCTGAAGCAGAGCGACCTTGGCCTGATCCTGGATTTCGTGCCGAACCATGTCGGCGTGCATTTTGCTGACAATCCGTGGTGGCTCGACGTGCTGGAATGGGGACCGGTCTCACCGCACGCGGTCTCCTTCGATATCGACTGGGACCTCTTGCCCTATCGCGCGCGCGGCGGCGTGCTGCTGCCGATCCTCGGCTCGTCCTACGGTCAGGCGCTGGAGCGCGGCGAGATCGAGCTGCGCTACGACGCGAGCGAAGGCAGCTTCTCCGCCTGGTATTTCGAGCACCGCCTGCCGATCGCGCCGGAGCGCTATGGCGAGGTGCTGCGGACCATCGTCCGTGAGGCCGGTGCGGACAACAGCACTGCCGGACGGGCGATGCTCGAACTCGCCGCCAGGTATCGCGGGCTACGTCACCCGAACCGCAACGAAGCGCCGGCCCTGAAGGCCGCGATCCAGGCGATCGAGGGCAGTGCCGAGATCATCGCGCGCGGGCTCGATGCCTATCGCACCAGTGAGGACCGGCCCACCCAGACGCTGGCGCTGCATCATCTTCTGGAACGCCAGCACTACAAGCTCGGCCACTGGCGGCTTGCTTCCAGCGACATCAACTATCGTCGCTTCTTCGACGTCAACACCCTGGCCGGCCTCAGGGTCGAGGACGCCGCCACGTTCGAGGCGAGCCACAGTCTCGTGAAGCGGCTGATCGCGGAAGACCGGCTGCAGGGCCTGCGGCTCGACCATATCGACGGCCTGCGCGATCCCGCCCAATACTTCCAGCGCCTACGCCGCCTGATCCGTATCGCGCAGGGCGCCACGGCAAAGCCGTTCTACATGGTGATCGAGAAGATCCTCGGCGAGGACGAGAGGCTGACGAAATTCAGCGGCGTCCACGGCACCACCGGCTATGAATGGATGAACACGATCAGCCAGCTGCTGGTCGACGGCAGTGGGCTCGATCCGCTCAACGAGATCTGGCGCCAGATCAGCAACCAGTCGCCGAACTTGACGCCGGTGCTGCGCGAGGCCAAGCGTCGTGTGCTGGAGACCTTGCTGACCAGCGAATTCACCGTGCTGGCGCGGCTGCTCGCCCGCATTGCCAGCGGGCACTATTCGACCCGCGACTTCTCCGCCGACAGCCTGCGGCAGGCGCTTGAGCTCTATGTGCTGCACTTCCCGGTCTATCGCACCTATCTCACCGCCTCGGGACCAGCCGCGCATGACCGCGCGCTGATCAGCGTGACCATCGAGCGCGCCCGCGCCGACTGGTTCGCCGCCGACGAAGGCATCTTCGACTTCCTGCGCGATGCCCTGACTATGGACCTCCTGAAGCCCGGCCGGCCGCCGCACAGTGCGCCGCGGGTCCGGCGCTTCGCGCTGAAGGTGCAGCAATTCACCGGGCCGATGATGGCAAAGTCGCTGGAGGATACGACCTTCTATCGCTATCACCGCCTGCTCGCGCTGAACGAGGTCGGCGGCGATCCGGCGGCGAGCGCAATCGCGCCCGAGACCTTCCATACCATGATGCAGACCCGCGTCCGTGAATGGCCGCACGGCATGACGGCGACCGCGACCCACGACACCAAGCGCGGCGAGGACGCCCGCGCCCGGATCATGGCGCTTGCGGAGATCCCCGGCGAATGGACCAGCGCAGTGGCGCGCTGGAAGGTTCTGAACGCGCCGCATCTGGAGCTCGACGGCGAGACGCGCGCCCCGTCGGCGACATTCGAATACATGCTGTACCAGGCCCTGCTCGGCGCCTGGGATCCGGATGACAAATCGCTGGTCGGGCGCATCCAGGCCTTTGCCCTGAAGGCCGCGCGCGAGGGCAAGCAGGAAACGAGCTGGCTCAATCCGCACGAGCCTTACGAGGCGGGCGTGAAAACCTTCATCGCGCGGATCCTCGATCGCAAGGCCTCGCCGGAATTCCTCGATGCGCTGGAGACGCTGGCAGAGCGCACCGCGCTGATCGGCGCGCTGAACTCGCTGAGCCAGATCACCCTGAAGGCGACGATGCCGGGCGTGCCGGACTTCTACCAGGGCACCGAAAGCTGGGATCTATCGCTGGTCGACCCCGACAACCGTCGTCCGGTCGACTTTGCCGCACGCGCGGAACTGCTCACCGCGCTGGAGGCGCCGGATTGGGAGGCACTGGCGCAGAGCTGGCGCGATGGCCGCCTGAAGTTCGCATGGACGCGGCATCTGCTGCGGCTGCGCAACGAGCTGCCCGAGGTCTTCACCAGCGGCGACTACCAGCCGCTCACGGTCAGCGGCCCACATCGCGATCATGTCATCACCTTCGCGCGGCGCCACGGCCGCGAGGCGATCATCGTCGCGGTGGCGAAATCATTTGCCCCGTTCACGCAGGGCGGACGGCACTGGCCGCGCGCTGAGGCGTTTGAAGGCGAGATCGACCTGACCGGATATGCACTCCCGGGTGGCGACAGCCGGATTCAGCTCTCGACGCTGTTCGCCAGACTGCCGGTCGCGGTGCTGAAGGCGAAGACCACGGCGGGCGCCAAGCACGCCGCTAGGCGTGTGCGCGCACACGGTTAGCGTCGCGCGTCAGCGCTTGGTCAGCAGCAACTGCCCGCTCTTCTGAATGGCTACCTGCGCGACTTCGGCGAAGCGTTGCAGCAGCCACGGCAGCGTCACCTCCAGGCGCACATGGCTATCCTCGACATCGAGATGTCCGGCCGCGACCTGCCCCAGCGCGCGGACGCGGAAGCTCATGCGGTTATTCTCCCAGCGCTCTTCGTCGACGCTCATGACAGGCACGTTCGCCGCTGCGCGCGACAGGCCTGTTTTCAGGCGGCGCATCGCTTCGTCGCGGCCGAGGCTGTGGGGAATCGAGACAATCAGCGGAGCCGACATCGCGGTGCACTCCTCCATGGATTCCGCTCATGTAGTTCTGTTCCACCGCAAATGGAAGATCACACAGTTTTATCGCGCCGCTCAAACCGGAACCTTCATAGTTGCGGGTGGTTTCCTCCCCCGAAGGGCAGAGACGACAGGCCCACGGGTTGAGGAGGACTGAGATGTCACTTGGAACGATCATTCTTATCATTCTGGTCATTGCGCTGCTTGGCGGCTTCAGCGGCGTTGGCGGCGGACCGTTCTACGGCACCGGCTACTACGGCGGCGGCGGCCTCGGCCTCGTGATCGTGATCCTGCTGATCCTGCTGCTGCTGGGACGCCTGTAGCGCCGGGGCGTGGTGTAGCGCGCCATCACCGCCGCTACGAACGTCATCGCCCGCGAAAGCGGGCGATCCAGTATTCCAGAGGCGCCGATGATTGAACCGATAGGCCGCGGCGTACTGGATACCCCGCTTTCGCGGGGTATGACGGGGAGAACGCTCTCCTGACGCTTCTCACTGCGCCGCGAGCTTCTTGATCGCCGCCTTGATCGACGAGGCCGCATCCTCATAGCCGCCCCACGCCTTGCTCTTCGCGAGCAGCGCCGGCACCGACCGCACCGTATATTTCTTCGGATCGAGGTCGCCGCGCACCTGGCTCCAGGTCAGCGGCATCGACACCGTCGCGCCCGAACGCGCCCGCGGCGACAGCACCGCGACCGCGGTCGAGAGCCGGTCGTTGCGCAGATAGTCGAGGAAGATCTTTCCGGTGCGCTTGGCCTTGGACATGTTGATCAGATAGCGCTCGGGGTCATCCTGCACCATCCACTGGCAGATCGCTTGCGCGAACGCCTTGGCCTCCTTCCAGGTCACCTTGTCCCTGCTGCCTGCGAGCAGCGGCGCCACGACATGAAGGCCCTTGCCGCCGGTGGTCTTGCAGAAGCTCTCGAGACCGACCGCAGTCAGCCGCTGGCGCATGTCCTTGGCCGCGTCGATCACGTCGGAGAACGCGACGTCGGGCGCGGGATCGAGATCGAACACCAGCCGGCCCGGCGTGTCATAGGCATCCGGCGCGCAATTCCAGGGATGCAGCTCGAGGCCACCGAGCTGCGCGACCGCGGCCAGGCCCTCGACCTGGTCGATCTGCAGATAGGGCTTGCGGTCGCCGGAGACCTTGGCGAGCTTGAGGAGCTTCGACGTGCCGGCCATCGCGTGGCGCTGGAAGAAGGTCTCGCCCTTGATCCCATCAGGCGCACGCACGATCGAGCATGGCCGGCCCTTGAGGTAGCCGATCATCCATGCGCCGACCGCCTCGAAATAGTTGGCGAGATCGAGCTTGGTCACCGGCGCGCCGTCGCCGGCGTCGGGCCACAATGCCTTGTCGGCATGCGAGATGGCGACGCCCATCACCTCGCTGGACTTTCCTTTCGCCATCGGCTTCACCACTCTGGTTACGACCGGCCGCTCGGCCTCGACCTCATGCGCCGGCTTGTCCTGACGCAGGCCCTTGAACGCCGCCTGGCGGATGTTGCCGGCGTCAGTCCAGCCGGCGAACTCGATCTCGGCGATGAGTTCGGGCTTCAGCCAGTGCACATCGCGGGTCTTCTTGGGCGCGTCCTTGCCGCCGAACGGACTGGTGTCGGACGCCGCAGCCTTCAGCGCCGGCATGATGCGGCGGACGGTGTCCTGGCCGAAGCCGGTGCCGACAATGCCGACAAACTCGAGTTGGTCGCCGCGATAAACGCCGGCCATCAGCGAGCGGAATTTGCCGTTGGTGGTCTTCCAGCCGCCGATCACCACCTCGTGGCCGGCGCGGATCTTTGCCTTGGTCCAGTCGTCCGAGCGGCCGGAGCGGTAGGCGCCGTCGAGACGTTTGGAGACGATGCCTTCCAGCCCGAGCTTGCGCGCGGAATCCAGCACGGCGTCGCCGCGCTCCTCGAAATGCTCGACATAGCGGATCAGCGGATTCTTGCCCTTGCGCGCCGCGAGCAGCGCCTGCAGCCGCGCCTTGCGCTCGGCGAGCGGCAACGGGCGGAGATCCTCATTGCCGGCAAACAGCAGATCGAACGCATAGAAGATCAGCTGGTCGGTCTTGCCGTCGGAGAGCGCGGCCTGCAACGTCGAGAAATGCGGCATGCCGCCCTCGCCGAGCGCGACGATCTCGCCGTCGATCAGCGCATCCGGCAGCTTGCCGGCCTCCTTCACGATCGCACCGAACTTGTCGGACCAGTCGAGCCCCTTGCGGGTCTTCACCACGGCCTCGCCATCCTGAATGCGGAGCTGCACGCGATAGCCGTCGAACTTGATCTCGTGGCACCAGCCCGCGCCATTCGGCGGGCTCTCGACCGCGGCACAGAGCTGCGGGGTGACGAAGTCCGGCATCTCCGTCACCTGCTTCGGTTGCGCCTTCGGCCTCGACTTCAATTGCGCCTTCAATTTTTCTTGGAGCGCCGGCGCCTTGGTCCTGGCGCGCGCATCCGCGGCCATGCCGTGATTGGACTGCCAGACCGCATCTGCTTTGGCCTTGCCGTTGCCCTTGGCCAGCATGAACGGCTTCGGTGCGCGGCCCTTGCCGGCTGCGATCTCTGCCATCGAACGGCCGGAGGCGACCGAGCGGTCCTCGTTCAGGATCGCTTCGCCGTTGCCATCAACGGCATATTCATCGCGGTGCTTGATCAACAGCCAGTTGGTGCGCTTGCCGCCGAAGCGGTCGTTCTTCATCCGCACCAGCACCCAGCTGCCATGCAGCTTGTCGCCATGCAGCGTGAATTTCAGATCGCCCTTCTTGAAGCCACGCTCGGGATCGTCCGATTCCCAGGTGCCGCGATCCCAGAGCTGCACCGTGCCGCCGCCATATTGGCCCGCCGGAATCGTGCCTTCGAAATCGCCATAGTCGAGCGGATGATCCTCGACCTCGACCGCGAGCCGCTTGTCATGCGGGTCGAGCGAAGGCCCGCGGGTCACCGCCCAGGACTTGAAAACGCCGTCGAACTCCAGCCTGAAATCATAGTGCAGCCGCGTCGCGTCATGCTTCTGGATCACGAAGCGCCGCTGCTTGCCGGGCGCCACCTTGATGTCGCCCGCCGGCTCATTGGTCTTCTCGAAGTCGCGCTTCTTGCGATAGGTGGTGAGATTTCTCAGCGACACGTCCAGGCCTCGGCGCAAACCACGGCCGCCGCGAGCCTGCGGCCATCAGGAACCAAAACCTACGGTATCCGTTCAAGTTCCAAACTCAAGCTGTTTGGTTGTGAAGGTTCAGTTCACTGTCGTCGCCCGGCTTGACCGGGCGATCCAGTATTCCAGAGATCGTAGTGGTTGAGCCGAGAGGCCGCGGCGTGCTGGATGCCCCGCCTTCGCGGGGCATGACAGCGGAGAGCGCTAGTCCGCCGCGCGCAGCCGATAGCCGATACCGGTCTCGGTCAGCACGAATTGCGGACGCTCGGGATCGGCTTCGATCTTCTGCCGGAGCTGGCGCACATAGACGCGCAGATATTGCGCATCG
Organism: uncultured Bradyrhizobium sp.; assembly: GCF_947648125.1. GTDB lineage: Bacteria > Pseudomonadota > Alphaproteobacteria > Rhizobiales > Xanthobacteraceae > Bradyrhizobium. The sequence continues at coordinate 45,590 of NZ_CANSMR010000029.1, forward strand.
GTCAATTCGTCCCACAATTCCTTCAGCAGGAAGCGGTGGGTCAGCACCTTGCCGGCATGCTGAACCAGTACGCGCAACAGGTCATACTCCTTCGGCGACAGCTTGATCTCCTTGTCGCCGACCTTGACGATCCGGCGCACCAGGTCGACCGAGAGATCGCCGGAGCGGAACACCGGGCGCTCGCCCTGCACCTGCAGCTGGTGGCGCAATGCGGCGCGCAGCCGCGCCAGCAATTCGTCCATGCCGAACGGCTTGGTCAGGTAATCGTCGGCGCCGAGGTCGAGCGCCTGCACCTTGCCGGCCTCGTCGCCGCGGCTCGACAGCACCACGACCGGGACGCTCTCGTTGCGGCCGCGGATCATGCGCAAGAGGTCGTGGCCCTGGATATCGGGCAATCCGAGATCAAGGATGATCAACGCCGGCCCCTCGCCCAGCATTTCCAGCGCGATCTTGCCGTTGGAAGCCTCGAGAATGTCGTAGCCCTGCGTGCTCAGGCCCATCCGTAGCAACTTGCGGATCGGCGGCTCGTCGTCGATGACCAGGACTTTGATCGGCGTGGCGTTCATGCAGCAGTGTCCAGCGCGTTGGTGTCGGCCGGGATCGGCAGGCGGATGGTGAGGACGGCGCCGCTCCGGTCGGAGCGGTTGGCCGCCGCGATCGTGCCGCGCATCGCCTCGACGAAGCCGCGCGAGATCGCAAGGCCAAGACCCGTGCCGGGGCGGACATGGTCGCCCTTCTCGGCGCGATAGAACTTGTCGAACACACTCTCGAGCTCGGCGGCCGGAATGCCGTTGCCTTCATCGAGGATCTGCAACGCGATGGTGTCGCGGTCGCGCACGCCGCGGATCGAGATCGTGGTGTCCGAGGGGGCGTATTTGGCGGCGTTGTCGAGCAAATTGAACAGCACCTGCTCAAACAGCACGGCGTCGAGCTCCAGCATCGGCAGGTCGGCCGCAAGCTCCAGCGACACCCGGTGATGCACCAGGATCTTGGCGGCGCGGCGTAGCGCGCTGCCGACGATCTCGCCGACATCGTGCCGCGCGGTGTTCGGCACGATCGCGCCGGATTCCAGCTTGGTCATGTCCAAGAGATTGGCGATGAAACGATTGAGCCGCTCGGATTCGTCGATCACGGTCGCGAGCAGATCATGCTTCTGGGCATCGCTCAGGCTGGCGCCGAGATCGCGCAGCGCCGAGGCCGAGCCGAGCACCGAGGCGAGCGGCGTCTTGAGGTCGTGCGAGATCGAGGTCAAGAGCGCGCCGCGCAGCCGATCGGACTCGACCGTGCGCTTGACGCGATCCATGTCCTCGACCAGCAGCACGCGTTCGATCGCAAGCGCGCCCTGGTCGACCAGCGCATCGAGCAGCCGGCGCTGGTCCGGCGTCAACAGCGGCCCGGTGCGGTCGTCGTCGATGCCGATCACGCCGATCGGGCCGCGGCCGGTGCGCATCGGCAAGAACAATCGCTTGCCGCCCGGCAGCGTGTCCGAGCCGCGGCCGGCCGGGCGATCGTTGCCCCAGGCCCAGTTGGCGGCGGCCAGATCGGCCTGATCGAGCTGGTCTTCGGGCGGATAGCCGCTCTTGACGGTCAGCATCCCGCCCTCCGGCAACAGCAGCACCACGCGCACCTTCAGCATCAGGGCGATCTGGTAGGCGGTCGCCCACAACACGTCGTCGAGCGTCGCGGTGCCGGCGAGCTTGCGGCTGAACGCATAGAGCGACTCGGTGGTGCGGACGCGGCCGATCGCGGTGTCGGCCTGGGTGCGCACCCGCGCCGCGACGTTGGAGACCAAGAGCGCGATCAGCATGAAGAAGAAAAACGCCGCGACGTTGGTCGGATCGGTGATGGTGAAAGTATAGACCGGTGGCAGGAAGAAGAAGTTGTAGCACAGCGAGGCAGCGACGCTCGCCAGCAGCGACGGCCACAGGCCATAGCGCGCCGCGGCGCCGACCACCGCGGTGATGAACACGAGGTCGACATTCTCGATGCCGAAGAACGGCTGGATCAGCTTGGCCGCGCCGAGCCCGACGGCAGTCAGCAGCAGCGCCATCAGATACGGCCGCGGGTTGAACGGCTCCTGCCGCTGCGCGGTCTGCACCGCAGCCTTGCCGACCGGCAGCTCGTCGCCGGCGATCACGTTGACGCTGATATTGCCGGCACGGCGCACCAGATCGTGCACCACCGATCCGCGCGTCAGCTCGAACCAGCGCGAGCGCGTCGACTTGCCGATGATGATCTGGGTGACGTTGTTGGCCTGGGCGAAATTGATGACGTCGTCGGCGATGCGGCGGCCGACGCCGGGAAGGGTCAGCGCCTCGCCACCGAGCGATTCCGCAAGCCGCATGGTGTCGGCAAGCCGGTCGCGCTGCTCGTCGCTCAGTTGCAGGCTGCGCCGCGTCTCGATGCTGACCGCGGTCCATTGCGCATGCAGCCGGTCGGCCAGGCGCTTGGTGTAGCGCACGAGGCCGGCCGCGCGCGGATCCTCGCTCAGGCAAACCAGAATGCGCTCACCGGCGGCCCAAGGCCCCTGGATCGCATTGGCCTGCATGTGGGTGAGCAGCTGCTCGTCGACTCGCTCGGCAGTGCGGCGCAGCGCCAGCTCGCGCAGTGCGGTCAGATTGCCCGGCGAGAAATAGTGCTCCAGCGCCCGTTCGGCCTGCCGGGGCACATAGACCTTGCCCTCCTTCAGGCGCTGGATCAGGTCGTCGGGCGTGAGGTCGATCAGCTCGATCGCATCGGCGCGATCGACCACCGAGTCGGGCACCGTCTCGCGCACCCGCACATGGGTGATCTGCGCGACGACATCGTTGAGGCTCTCGATGTGCTGGATGTTGATCGCGGTGTAGACGTCGATGCCGTGCGACAACAATTCCTCGACGTCGAGATAACGCTTGGGATGCCGGCTGCCCGGGGCATTGGTATGGGCGAGCTCGTCGACCAGCGCGAGTTGCGGCCGCCGCGCGATCAGGGCGTCGAGGTCCATCTCCTCGAGCGTCTGGTCGCGATAGGCCAGCCGCTTCCGCGGTATCACCTCGAGACCCCTGAGCAGCGCCTCGGTCTCCACCCGTCCGTGGGTTTCGACGACACCGACCACGACGTCGACGCCCGCCTTGAGGCGGGCGTGGGCGCTCTGCAACATCTCGTAGGTCTTGCCGACGCCGGGCGCGGCGCCGATGAAGATCTTCAGCCGCCCCGATCGATCGGTCTCCCGGCGCGCCGCCTCGAGCAGCGCATCCGGCGAGGGTCGTTTGTTGGGGTCACGCTGATTGGCCATACCGCAATATAGTCATCCTGCGAGAGCGGGCCTACTCCCCTATTTCGCCTTTGCCGCGTCGAGCGCCAGGTTGAGCGCAAGAACGTTAACGCGGGGCTCACCGATCACGCCGGCGAAGCGGCCCTGCGTGTTCTGCGTCACCAGCTCGCGCACCGCGTCCTCGGACATGCTGCGCGCCTTGGCCACCCGCGGCACCTGGAACAGCGCGGCGTCCGGCGAGATGTCGGGATCGAGGCCGCTGGCGGACGTGGTCACGAGATCGACCGGCACGCTGGCAGTTGGATTCTCCGCCTTCAGCTTCTCGACATCTTCCTTGACCCGGTCGTTGAGCGCCTTGCTGGTCGGGCCGAGGTTGGAGCCGCCGGAATTGGCCGCGTTGTAAGGCGCCGGCACGGTCTTGGAGGCATCATTCGGATCCGGCGCGACCGTCGCCGACGGCCGGCCGTGGAAGTACTTGTCCTCCTTGAACTCCTGCCCGATCAGGGCAGAGCCGATCACCTTGCCGTCCTTCTCGATCAGGCTGCCTTGCGCCTGTCGCGGAAAGATGACGCCGGCGATTCCGGTGATGGCAAGCGGATAGGCCAGTCCCGTGATCGCGGTCAAAAGGACCAGCACGAGGATGGCGGGGCGGATTTCTCTCAACATGATAGGTCTCCGAATTCTAGGTCGTCATTGCGAGGAGCGAAGCGACGAAGCAATCCACACTTTCTTCGCGGACAGATGGATTGCTTCGCTCCGCTCGCAATGACGGTTCTGGTTAAGCCAGGCCCAGGGCGGCGACGATGAGGTCGATCGCCTTGATGCCGATGAACGGAATGATGATGCCCCCTAAGCCGTAGATCATCAGGTTGCGGCTGAGCAGCGCGCCGGCACCGACCGCACGGTACTTGACGCCCTTCAGCGACAGCGGGATCAACGCGATGATGATCAGCGCGTTGAAGATGATCGCCGACAGGATCGCGCTCTGCGGGCTCGTCAGGTGCATGATGTTCAGCACCTGAAGCTGCGGATAGAACGCGAGGAACATCGCCGGGATGATCGCGAAGTACTTCGCGACGTCGTTGGCGATCGAGAACGTGGTCAGCGCGCCGCGGGTCATCAGGAGCTGCTTGCCGATCTCGACCACCTCGATCAGCTTGGTCGGGTTGGAGTCGAGGTCGACCATGTTGCCGGCCTCGCGCGCGGCCTGCGTGCCGGTGTTCATGGCGACACCGACATCGGCCTGCGCCAGCGCCGGCGCGTCGTTGGTGCCGTCGCCGCACATCGCAACCAGCTTGCCCTTGGCCTGCTCGTCGCGGATCAGCTTGAGCTTGTCCTCAGGGGTTGCCTGCGCCAGAAAGTCGTCGACACCAGCCTCGGCCGCGATCGCGGCTGCGGTCATCGGGTTGTCGCCGGTGATCATCACGGTGCGGATGCCCATGCGGCGCAGTTCGGCAAAGCGCTCGCGGATGCCGCCCTTGACGATGTCCTTGAGGTGCACGACGCCGAGCAGCTTGCCGTCCTTGGCGACCGCCAGCGGCGTGCCGCCCGCCTTGGCGATCTCGTCGGCGATCGACTGGATCTCGCGCGCCTCAGCGCTCATTGTCGTGGCGACCGCGCGGACCGTATTGCCCGAAGCGACCGCACGCGGCGAGCCGCCGTCGACATAGCTGAGGATGGCGTCCACCGCGCCCTTGCGGACCGACGACGCACCGGCATCGATGCCGCTCATGCGGGTCTGCGCCGTGAACGGCACGAAGGTCGCGGCAAGCTCATGCATGTCGCGGCCGCGGATACCGTATTTCTCCTTGGCGAGCACCACGATCGAGCGGCCTTCGGGCGTTTCGTCGGCGAGCGAAGCGAGCTGCGCGGCGTCGGCGAGATCCTGCTCGGAGACGCCACGGATCGGCCGGAACGCGGTCGCCTGGCGGTTGCCGAGCGTGATGGTGCCGGTCTTGTCGAGCAGCAGCGTATCGACGTCGCCGGCAGCTTCCACCGCACGGCCGGACATCGCCAGCACGTTGAAGCGCACCAGGCGATCCATGCCGGCAATGCCGATCGCCGACAGCAGCGCACCGATCGTGGTCGGAATCAGCGTCACGAACAGCGCCACCAGGATCACGACCGAGATCGAACCGCCGGCATAGGCGGCGTAGCTCGGGATCGTCACGGTCGCGAACACGAAGATGATGGTGAGGCCGGCCAGCAGGATGTTCAGCGCGATCTCGTTCGGCGTCTTCTGCCGCTCGGCGCCTTCCACCAGCTTGATCATGCGGTCGATGAAGGTGGAACCCTGCGCCGCCGTGATGCGAACGCGGATCCAGTCCGACAACACCTGGGTGCCGCCGGTCACCGCCGAACGGTCGCCGCCGGATTCACGGATCACCGGGGCAGATTCACCGGTGATCGCCGCTTCGTTCACGGACGCAACGCCTTCGATCACCTCGCCGTCGGAGGGGATGTTGTCACCGGCCTCGACCAGCACGACGTCGCCGACCTTCAGCGAGGTGCCCGGCACCATGCGATAGGTCCGGTCCGTACCGGTGAGCAGCTTGGCCTGGCTGTCGGTGCGGGTCTTCTTCAGCGATTCCGCCTGCGCCTTGCCGCGGCCTTCGGCGACGGCCTCGGCGAAGTTGGCGAACAGCACCGTGAACCAGAGCCAGAGAATGATCTGGAAGGTGAAGGCGAGGTTTGCTCCGCCGGTGACGAGGTCACGGATGAAGATCACCGTGGTCAGCGTGGCCACGATCTCGACCACAAACATGACCGGGTTCTTCACCATCAGTCGCGGGTCGAGCTTGACGAAGGCCGAGCTGATCGCCGGCACCAGGATCTTGGGGTCGAGCATTGTCGATCCCCTCGCCTGCTTCTGTTGTTTTGCGGTTTCCATGGAGGTCACTCCGGTCCAATTCGATCAGAACAGGGTATTGGCGTTCATTGCGAGGTGCTCGACGATCGGTCCGAGCGCCAGCGCCGGGAAGAAGGTGAGGCCGCCGATGATCAGGATGACGCCGACGACGAGGCCGACGAACAGCCCGCCGGTCGTCGGGAACGTGCCGGCAGACGGCGGGTGCGACTTCTTCTCCGCGAGCGAGCCTGCGATAGCCATCGCCGGCACGATCATGAAGAAGCGGCCGACGAACATCGCGCAGGCGAGCGTCAGGTTGTAGAAGAAGGTGTTGCCGGTGAGGCCCGCGAACGCCGAGCCGTTATTGCCGGTCGCGGACGTGTAGGCATACAGCACCTCGGTGAAGCCGTGCGGGCCGGCATTGGCCATCGACGCCACCGCCGACGGCAACACCACGCCGACCGCGGTCCAGCCGAGATACATCAGCGGCAGCACCAGGATCGCAAGCATCGCCATCTTGACCTCGCGCGCCTCGATCTTCTTGCCGACATATTCCGGCGTGCGGCCAACCATCAGGCCTGCAACGAAGATCGAGATGATCACGAAGATGAGCATACCGTAGAGACCGGCGCCGACGCCGCCGACGATGATCTCGCCGAGCTGCATGTTGATCAGCGGGATCATGCCGCCGAGTGCGGTGAAACTGTCATGCATGGCATTGACCGCGCCGCACGACGCGGCAGTGGTGACCACGGCGAACAGCGAGGATGCAACGATGCCGAAGCGCACCTCCTTGCCCTCCATGTTGCCGCCGGTCAGGCCGAGCGCCTGCAACATCGAGGTGCCGTTGGCTTCTGACCAGTACGCTACGGTGACACCTGCGAGGAACAGGACACCCATCACCGCGAGGATGGCCCAGCCCTGGCGCTCATTGCCGACCATGCGGCCGAACACGTTGGTCAGCGCGGCGCCGAGCGCAAAGATCGAGACCATCTGGATGAGGTTCGACAGCGCGGTCGGGTTCTCGAACGGATGCGCGGCATTGGCGTTGAAGAAGCCACCGCCATTGGTGCCGAGCATCTTGATCGCAACCTGCGATGCCACCGGCCCGAGCGCGATGGTCTGCTTGCCGCCTTCCAGCGTGGTGGCGTCGACATAGGCGCCGAGCGTCTGCGGCATGCCCTGCGAGACCAGGAACAGCGCATAGACGATGCAGATCGGCAGCAGGACGTAGAGCGTGCAGCGCGTGACGTCGACCCAGAAATTGCCGACCGTGCGCATCGACGAACGAGTGAAGCCGCGGATCAGCGCCATCGCCAGCGCGATGCCGGTCGCCGCCGACAGGAAGTTCTGGTGGGTCAGGCCCAGCATCTGGACCAGATAGGACAGCGTGCTCTCGCCGCCGTAGTTCTGCCAGTTGGTGTTGGTGATGAAGGAGATCGCGGTGTTGAAGGAGAGATCCTCTGATACCGCGGTCTGGCCGGCCGGGTTGAACGGCAGCACCGCCTGCAGCCGCATCAGGCCGTAAATGAGGGCGAAGCCGCCGACATGGAACAGGAGCATGGCAACCGTATAGGTCAGCCAGTGCTGCTCGCGCCGCTCGTCGACGCCGCCGACCCAGTAGATGCCGCGCTCGACCGGGCGCAGCACGGGCGAGAGGAAGGTGTGCTCGCCGTTGAACACGCGGGTCATGTACCAGCCGAGCGGCTTGACCAGCGCGACCACGATCGCGCAAAACAGAATAATTTGAATCCAGCCGATGACGGTCATTGCGTCATACCTTTCGAATGGGTGCGAAGCGCAGCAGCGACGCGAGCATCCCGAGCAACAGCCCGGTCAGCACCGCGTCGGCGAACAGAATTGTGCAAAGCGCGAGCATCCGAGCCGCCTAGAAGCGTTCGGGCCGCAGCAATGCGTAGGTGAGGTAGAACAGCAGGCCGAGCGAGACGAGGCCAGCGAGCGAGTAATCGAAGATCATCGCCGCCTCCCTTACAGCCGTTCGCAGGCGTAGGCGTAGCCGATGCCGGCCGCGAAGAAGCCGATCGCGAGCGCCGCCATGAGAATGTCCATCATGAGAGACTCCTATGCATCCGAGGGGCGCGGGACGACCGTATAAGGGCGCCGCGCCGGATGACGGGTGAGGTGCCATCCGAGGCATAGGTTTTCGAGAGGTGGCGCATAAGGACGTTATAGGAATCCTATAAGTGGCGATCCGGTCTCCGCCGTCGTCCTGGCGAAAGCCAGGACCCGTACGCCGCGGCTTCAGGAAACGGCACGCGGATAGACATTGAGCCTGCAATCGACGGCAGTGGTAATGGGTCCTGGCTTTCGCCAGGACGACAGGTGTTCCATCCTTATGGAATCCCTATATCTCCACCCCTCGCCTCATCTCGTTTTCAAATGGCGGTCCGGCCATTTTGAGCCTGCGGCCAATACCTTGGGCCGTGCTTCGACGAGACGACGTCATGTCAGTGCTATCCCAACACACCTCCGGCGACCTGGGCGACCGGCTGCGCGACGCCTACACTGTCACCGCCGAGTTCATGGCCGACATCATCAGCCAGACCTGCCGGCGTTTTCCCTCGACTGGACAGAGCGGCAAGAGCGCCCGTGTCGAGCGCCTGATCCAGTCCGGCGCCTGGACTGATGCAGCGATCGCGCTGCTTGACCTCGAGCTGCCGCAATGGCAGATCCGCCGCCTGGTCTATGACGAGGGCGAGTGGTACTGCGCGCTGTCGCGCGAACGCGAGTTGCCCGACTGGCTCGACCAGTCGATCGAAACCCGCCATGTGGATCTCGCGCTCGCGATTCTTAGCGGCTTCGTCGAGGCGCAGCGGATCTCGACGCCCGAGAACCGCACCAGCGTCCCGACCGTCCGTCGCAACGCCAGCCCGCTCTACGAGCCGCTGTTCGTCGACAATATCGGCTGATGGCGGCGCCGTCGTGAACGCGAAACAACTGCCGCAGCAGCTGCAGTCGGTCCAGGTCATGGTCCGGTTCGGTTTCCGGCTTGCCATCATGATCGGCTTTGCCATGTTCGCCGGCGCAGGCTTTGGCAGGGGCCTCGTCACGCTATTGTGGATGTCGGCCGTGATCTGCGCGTTCGTCGGGATCGCCAAACGCGAGATGCCGTTCGCCGCAAATCTCAATCACTGGGACGAGATGACCGCCTACGTCGCGCTGTGTGCGCTCGGGACCGGCATCGTCCAGCACATCTGAAATCATCCCTGAAAAATCCTATGCCGCTCCTATGAAGTCGGCCGTCCGCCGCGCTCGATTTCATATCCGGCAAGACAGACATTGAACGCGTGACTTCCATCTTAAGGACTGCAATCGTGAAACTCGTCGAACCTCCCTCGTGTAGCGCAGCGTCCACCATTGTCTTCATCGGCCGCAACCAGCGCGGCCAGTGGGTCGCCCAGCAGCAGAACGGCCTCTATGGCGGCCTGTTCGTCAACCGCGCCCAGGCCGTCAAATACGCGCTGTTCGAGAACGGCCAGCACCCCGAAATGATCGTCGAGCTGTCGCGCGAGCTCGAGCTCGATATGCGCGGCGAGACCGCGCCCCTCCCCGCAAGCCGCGTGGCCTGAGCCACCCCATGACTGCGAAAGTCACTTTGGAAACGGCTGCGAAGGCGGATTCGGCGGCATGGCTGTCGGGCTTCATCCCCGATCTTCCGACCCCCTTCAGCCACCTGGACGAGATCGACACTGATGCGTTCGGCCGGCTGTGCGAGCGTCAGATCGCGGCCGGCGCTTCGGCGCTGGTGGTCGGCGAGACCGCAGGTGAAAGCTCGACGCTCGAGCCATCCGAGCGCGCGCAGCTGGTTCACATCGCAGCCCACGTCGCGCGCAAGCGGGTCCGCATCATCGCCGGCGCCGGGTCGAACGCGACGGATCGCGCCGTTACGTTCACGCGCGCGGCGGAAGCGGCCGGCGCCGATGCCATCATCTCGGTCGTGCCGTATTACAACAAGCCGATGCCGCGGGGCATGGCGGCGCATTTCCGCGCCGTCGCCGCGGCCACGACATTGCCCGTGATCCTGCACGATATTCCCGCGCGGACGGTGAAAGGCCTCGCGGACGAGACGCTCGTTGAGCTCGCAGCATCGCCGCGCATCATTGGACTGCGAGATGGCAGCAGCGATGTCGCCCGCCTCAGGCGCCTGCGTCCACGCCTGCCGGCAACATTCCGGATGCTGACCGGCGACGACACCGTGTCGCTCGCCTATATGGCCGCCGGCGGTGACGGCTGCATCTCGTCGGTCTCGAACGTCGCGCCCGATTTGTGCGTGGCGGTGGCCCGGCATCTGCGTGAGGGCCGCCTGTATCAGGCGCGCGAGCTGCATCGGCGGCTGGTCCCGCTCGCGACGCTGCTCGAGCGCGAGCACCCCGCCGCCCTGAAATTCGTACTGGCGCTGTTGGGGTTCATGCAGCCGGCGACGCGGCTGCCGATCGTTCAGCTCAACGGACCGGCGAAGGCCGAGATCGCGCAGGCGATGACTGAAATCGCCGACGAATATCTGGCCGTCGCGCACTGAGCATGCCGCAACGCAGGCCATCGCAATGCACAATGGGACCTGCGCACGGCGTCGGTGACACCGCGCCATATTGAGGTTCCGGAACGGCGCCCCATATCCACGGCAAGGGAGTGCTTGCCGTGCAGACCTTCAAGGCGGCTCTCGTTGTGGCGATCGCCCTGGTCGCTCTGGTTGTTTCCATTGGTCCCGGTACGGCCGCGGACAACAACCGTCTTGCCCTGACCATTTCAATCGATGGCGCGATCGGGCCGGCATCGGCCAGCTACGTCAAGGATGGCCTGGCGAAGGCCGCCGAGCGGCACGCCGAGATCGTCATTCTGCGCCTGAATACGCCGGGCGGTCTCAGCACCAGCATGCGCGAGATCATCACCGACGTGCTGGCCTCGCCCGTTCCCGTCGTCGGCTATGTTGCGCCCTCCGGCGCCCATGCCGCGAGCGCCGGGACCTACATTCTCTATGCGACCCATCTCGCGGCGATGGCGCCCGGCACCAATATCGGCGCCGCGACGCCGGTGCAGATCGGTGGCCCGATGCCGGGTCTGCCTGGCAGCACCCCGGACAAGGACGGCAAGGACCAGAAGGACGGCGGCAACCCGTCCACGGCCAAAGATACCATGACGGCGAAGGTGACGAACGATGCCGTTGCCTTCATCCGCAGCCTCGCCGAACTGCGTGGCCGCAATGCCGACTGGGCCGAGAAGGCGGTCCGCGATGCCGCCACCCTCTCCACCAGCGCCGCGTTGCAGGCCCATGTCATCGAGTTCACCGCGCATGATCCGACCGACCTGCTCAGGCAAATCGACGGCCGGACGGTGGAGCTCGCCGGCGGCAAGACCCAACGCCTGGCGACGAAGGACGCCGTGATCGAAGCCATCGATCCGACCTGGATCTCGCGCGTGCTTGCGGTGATCACCGACCCCAACATCGCATTCGTTCTCCTGATGGTCGGCGTCTACGGCCTGATCTTCGAATTCATGTCCCCCGGCGCCGTGGCGCCCGGAGTTGTCGGCACGATCTGCCTGCTGCTCGGGCTCTACGCGCTCAACATGCTGCCGATCAACTACGCCGGCTTCGCCCTGATGCTGGTCGGGATGGCGCTGCTCGCGATCGAAGCCTTCAACCCGACCGTCGTGATCGGCCTCGGAGGAATAGTTGCCTTTGTCCTCGGAGCCGCCATGCTGTTTCGGATCGAGGCGCCCGGATATCGGCTGTCATGGCCGCTGGTCGGCATCGTGGCGGCGATGTTTGCTGGCCTCATCCTGGTCGTGCTCGGGGCACTGCGCCGCGCGCGCAACGGTCCGCTGCGGACAGGTGCGCAAGCCATGCGCGGGCTACCGGCCGAGGTGCTCGACTGGTCCGAGACCACGGGTCACGTCTTCACCAATGGAGAACGCTGGCAGGCGCGTGGCACCGAGGCGTTCAAGACCGGAGAGACGGTCGAGGTGGCCAACATCGTCGATTTGACGCTGGTGGTGCGGCGTGCGCCGGCTTCCGCCGGCGAAGGAGGTACAGCATGATGCTTGATTATTTCACCTATGCGGCGGTCGTACTGCTTGTCATTATCTTCCTGACCCAGGCCGTGCGCGTCCTGCGCGAATACGAGCGCGGCGTCATCTTCACGCTCGGCCGCTTTACCGGGGTGAAGGGCCCGGGGCTCATCATCCTGATTCCGGTGGTGCAGCAGCTCGTGAAGGTCGATCTCAGGGTGATGGTGCAGGTGGTGCCGCCGCAGGACGTGATTTCCCGCGACAACGTCTCGGTCAAGGTCAACGCCGTCCTCTACTTCCGCATCGTCGATCCCGAGCGCGCCATCATCAAGGTCGGCGACTACATGGCTGCGACCAGCCAGCTTGCCCAGACCACGCTGCGCTCGGTGCTCGGCAAGCACGAGCTCGACGAGATGCTGGCGGAACGCGACAAGTTGAACGCCGATATCCAGGAGACCCTCGACAAGCAGACCGACGTCTGGGGCATCAAGGTCACCGCGGTCGAGATCAAGGATATCGATATCAACGAGACCATGGTGCGGGCGATCGCCAAGCAGGCCGAGGCGGAACGGTTGCGGCGCGCCAAGGTGATCAATGCGATGGGCGAGCAGCAGGCCGCCGAGAAGCTCGTCGAGGCCGGCCGGATCCTCGCCCAGGAGCCGCAGGCGATGCAGCTCCGCTATTTCGCCGCGCTGCATGACATCGCCGGCGAACGCTCATCGACCGTGGTCTTCCCGCTCCCGATGAATCTGCTCGATCACCTGACGCGGCGAAGCGAAGCCACCTGACCCGGCTGATGCTTGGCCCGCCACGCCGGTCCCGGGCCGCGCATGTAATGCGCCTCGGGCCGGTAGCCGCTGATCGGCTCCTCGCCGATCCAGGCGAGGAATTTGAGCATGCCCTCCGCGGCGCGACGCAGCAGGGCAGCGATCAATGAAGCCGCGCGCATCTCAGTAGTCCCACTTCTCGCCGAGCACGACCGGCGGGCGCGGATATTTCTCGGCATCGCCGCCGAGCAGGCCGACATGGAGATGGGTGCGCGCCCAATCCTCATGGCCGCGATGCAGCAGCAGCTCGTTGCGCAGCCGATGGATCTTGGCGGCGGCGATGGCGCGGTGGATGGTTCTGAAAGCGAGCCCGATCCGCCGGATCGTCCGCCGCAGCGTCGCCGGCATGGCGCCGGCCGAACCATGCGGCCGGGCATCGTGGTAATGGAGCAAGGTCATGTCCCACCTTCCAGTCGGCGGCGCGCGCGAGCGCACCGCGTCACGGCAAAGATGCTGGGAAGGCCGTAGGAATTCGAGAGGGCCGGCAACCCTGTCACATAGCCGCGGCATAAGCGGCCGGACGCGCCGGGCGGATCGCGGCCATGCCGCAAATCGCGAGATTTCGGACATTTTTAGCCTCGATCGGCGGCGCGAGGGGCCGGTTTACGGTCGGCAGCAAGACCGGTAACCTCGCCTGCCAATACGACGTGGAGACTTCCCATGCGGCCCAAGGATCAGATCAACTGGATGCTGACGGATGCGATCGAGGCGCTCGCCCGCGCCGAACGGTTGCACCAGAGCTTCCTCAATTTGCACCCGCGCGGGGGCGGCAGCGAGCCGAGCTGGGAACCGCCGATGGACGTGATCGAGACCGAGGAGGAAATCCTGATCCTGGTCGCGCTGCCGGGGGTCGACCCCGACGAGGTCGAGGCCGCGCTCGACGGCGGCACGCTGGTGATTTCCGGCCGCCGCACCCTGCCCGCTGAGCTGCGCAACGCCCGCATCCTGCGCCTCGAGCTGCCGCAAGGCCGCTTCGAGCGCCGCATCACGCTGCCGACCGGGCGCTACACCATCAGCCGCTTTGCCGCGCATGGCTGCGTCGGCCTGCGGCTCGGAAAATCGAGCTGAGGGATTTCGACATGGCCGCATCCGACATCTCAAATCTGGCGAGCTCGGCGCCGATCCCGAGCGACGCAACGATCATCGTCCCGGTGCGCAACACCGTGCTGTTTCCGGACGTCATCATCCCGATCACGATTGCGCGCGCGACCTCGATTGCCGCGGCGCAGCAGGCGGTGCGCGAGCAGCGGCCGATCGGCATCCTGCTGCAGCGTGATCCCGAGGCCAACGACCCCGGACCCGACGGGCTCTACCGTGTCGGCACCATCGCCAACATCGTGCGCTACATCACCGGCGCCGACGACAGCCATCACCTGGTCTGCCAGGGCGTGCAGCGCATGCGCGTGCTCGACTATCTGCCCGGCACGCCGTTCCTCGCCGCGCGTGTGTTGCAGATCCCCGAGCCGACCACCACCTCGCCGGAGATCGAGGCGCGCTTCCTCAATCTGCAACGCCAGGCGCTGGAGGCCGCGCAATTGCTGCCGCAGACGCCGCCCGAACTGATCGCCGCGCTGCAGGGCACGACGTCGCCGGCGACGCTCGCCGACCTCGCGACCTCCTACATGGACATCAAGCCGGCGGAGAAGCAGGACATCCTCGAGACCGTCGATCTCGTGGCGCGGATGGACAAGGTGTCGCGGCATCTCGCCGAGCGCATCGAGGTGCTGCGGCTGAGCCAGGAGATCGGGCAGAAGACCAAGGCGGTGTTCGACGAGCGGCAGCGCGAGGCGATCCTGCGCGAGCAGATGGCGACCATCCAGCGCCAGCTCGGCGAAGGCGACGGCAAGGCTGCCGAGGTTACCGAGCTGACCAAGGCGATTGCGGATGCCAAGATGCCGCCGGAGGCCGAGAGCCAGGCGCAGAAGGAATTGCGCCGCTACGAGCGGATGCCGGAGGCGGCCGCCGAGTCCGGCATGGTGCGCAGCTATCTCGACTGGCTGATCGACCTGCCCTGGAGCCTGCCGGAGGAGAAGCCGATCGACATCGCCGAGGCGCGCAAGATCCTCGACCAGGACCATTACGGCCTCGAGAAGATCAAGAGCCGCATCATCGAATATCTCGCGGTGCGCAAGCTCGCGCCCGGCGGCAAGGCGCCGATCCTCTGCTTCCTCGGGCCGCCCGGCGTCGGCAAGACCTCGCTCGGGCAATCGATCGCCCGCGCGATGTCGCGCCCGTTCGTTCGTGTCTCGCTCGGCGGTGTGCATGACGAGGCCGAGATCCGCGGCCATCGCCGCACCTATATCGGCGCGCTGCCCGGCAACATCATCCAGGCGATCAAGAAGGCCGGCGCGCGCAATTGCGTGATGATGCTGGACGAGATCGACAAGATGGGCCGCGGCATCCAGGGCGATCCGTCGGCCGCGATGCTCGAAGTGCTCGACCCCGAGCAGAACTCGACCTTCCGCGACAATTACCTCGGCGTGCCGTTCGACCTCTCGCGCGTCGTCTTCATCGCCACCGCCAACATGCTCGACGGCGTCCCCGGCCCGCTGCTCGACCGCATGGAGCTGATCAGCCTCGCCGGCTACACCGAGGACGAGAAGCTCGAGATTGCCAAGCGCTATCTGGTGCGGCGCCAGCTCGAGGCCAACGGGATCAAGGCCGAGCAGGTCGAGATCGAGCCGGACGCGCTGCGGCTGATCATCAAGAGCTACACCCGCGAGGCCGGCGTCCGCAATCTCGAGCGTGAGATCGGCAAGGTGCTGCGCAACGTCGCGGTGCAGATCGCCGATGGCAGCACCAGCCATGTCACCATCGCACCGAAGGACATCGTCTCGCTGCTCGGCCAGCCCAGGTTCGAGAACGAGATCGCGATGCGCACCAGCATTCCCGGCGTTGCCACTGGGCTTGCCTGGACGCCGGTCGGCGGCGACATCCTGTTCATCGAGGCCTCGCGCACGCCGGGCCGCGGCGCGCTGATGATCACCGGACAGCTCGGCGACGTGATGCGCGAGAGCGTGCAGGCCGCGCTGACGCTGGTGAAGAGCCGCGCGTCCCAGCTCGGCATCGATCCCGCCGTGTTCGAGAAGAGCGACATCCACGTCCACGTTCCGGCCGGCGCCACGCCCAAGGACGGCCCGAGCGCGGGTGTCGCGATGTTCACCGCCCTCACCTCGCTCCTGACCGATCGCACCGTGCGCAGCGACACCGCGATGACCGGCGAGATCTCGCTGCGCGGCCTCGTGCTGCCGGTCGGCGGCATCAAGGAGAAGGTGGTCGCCGCTGCGGCCGCCGGCCTGACGCGGGTGATGCTGCCGGCGCGCAACAAGCGCGACTACGACGACATCCCCGCCGGCGCCCGCGCCAAGCTGGAGTTCATCTGGCTCGAACGCGTCGACGAGGCGATCGCCGCAGCGCTGGAGCCCGCCAAGGCGACGCCCGCCGCCGCGGAGTGACCGCTTCCCAATAGCAAAAGGGGCGTGCAGCGACCGCTGTCACGCCCCTTGAACCCAGCGCATTCCGGAGCGGCCGATTCTCAGGTTTTCTCAGCTCTTGGCCATGCAGTCCGAGATATAGAACCAGCGGTCGTCGCCGGTCAGGCCCTTCTGCTTCACCTCTTTGCGGCAGGCCTTGAGCTTGGGCTTGTTGGCGCGCCACTGCTCCTTCATGGCCTTCAATTTCTCCATCGTGAGCTTGATCTTCGACGGCTTGGCGGTGGTGGTGGCCGCCGGTGCTGGTGTTGCCGGCGCCGCGGTCTGGGCCGACGCGGCATGAAGCCCGAGGGCGAGCAGCGCGGCGGCAAGGCAAATCCGGGTGCGAAACATTGAAATCCCCCAATCCGATTTCTGTTCATGAAATAGAGCGAATACCGCGGGCGCCGGGAATCGGCGGCCCGCGGCGATGATGGTCGCGATCAGAGGATTTTGACCGCGCTGAGCAGCGTCATGTAGATGCCCCAGGCCAGCGGAATGCCGACGAACAGCCAGAACAGGGCCGCCTTGGCGTCGAGCCCGCCAAACCCGATCCCGTAGGAACCGTGCGGTCCGGCCGCAGCGGCGCTGGCGCTCGCATCCTGCAGCTTGGCGACCTCGGCGTCGCTCATGTGCCACTTCGAATCGACCGGCTTGATCAGGTAGTTGCAGATCAGTCCCGCGATCAGCATGGCGCACAGGATGTACATCGTCGTGTTGTAGAGCTGGTCGCGCGGCACGCCGGCGGCAAGCTGGAATTCACGGATGTAGTTCACCACGACCGGGCCGATGATGCCGGCGGTCGACCACGCCGTCAGCAGGCGGCCATGGATCGCGCCGACGAACTGGGTGCCGAACATGTCGGCCAGATAGGCCGGCACGGTGGCGAAGCCGCCGCCATACATCGACAGGATGATGCCGAAGCCGAGCACAAACAGGAGCTTCGAGCCCATCGCGGCAAAGGTCGGCGCCAGCGCGTAGAGCGCGATGCCGAGGATGAAGAACGTGTAGTATGTGTTCTTGCGGCCGATCTTGTCCGACAGCGACGCCCAGAAGAAACGGCCGCCGATGTTGAACAGCGACAGCAATCCGGCAAAGCCGGCGGCGATCGCCGCGATCTGCGCCTTCTGTCCAGCATCGAGCGCGTTGAAGCCGACATTGGGCAGGCCGATCAGCTTGCCCGCAAAGATCTCTTGCAGCATCGGCGAGGCCATGCCGATCACGCCAATGCCGGCCGACACGTTGAGGCAGAGTACCCCCCAGATCAGCCAGAACTGCGGCGTCTTGTGCGCATCCTTCAGATGGACGTTCTTGGTCGAGATCATCGCGTTGGCCTTGGCCGGCGGTGTCCAGCCCTCGGGCTGCCAGCCGGCCGGCGGAATGCGATAGCGGAAGGCACCAATCATCATGAACACGAAATAGATCGCGCCCATGGCGAGGAAGGTTTCCCAGACGCCGACCGAGGTCGGGGTCTTGAAATAGTTCATCAGCTTGTCGGCCAGCGGGGCGCCGATCATCGCGCCGCCGCCGAAGCCCATGATCGCCATGCCGGTCGCCATGCCGCGACGATCGGGGAACCATTTCACCAGCGTCGACACCGGTGAGATGTAACCGAGGCCGAGGCCGACACCGCCGATCACGCCGGATCCAAGCCACATCAGCCAGAGCTGATGCGTGTAGACGCCCAGCGCGCCGATCACGAGGCCTCCGGCCCAGCACAGCGCCGCGACGAAGCCGGCCTTGCGCGGACCGACCTTCTCAAGCCAGCCGCCCCAGATCGCGGCTGAGACGCCGAGCAGCACGAAGAAAAGCGTATACATCCACCCGAGGCTCGCGACCTTCCAGTCGCAAGTGGTCGTGAACAATTCCTGGACCAGCGAAATGTCCGGGCAGGCTTTCGGCGCAGTCAGGCCGATCGCGCGCGACAGCGGCAGCCAGAACACCGAGAAGCCATAGGCCATGCCGATGCACAGATGGATGCACAGCGCCGCCGGCGGCACCAGCCAGCGGTTGAAGCCGGCGGTCGCGATCGTGTGGTCCTTGTCGAGGAAACCTGCACCTGCCGCGGATACGCGTCCGGCGCTGCTCATTGTGGTCATTGACTCCTCCCCTGCAGCCGCCGTTACGTCAGGCGCATCTGCGTCTTCGATCCCGTCTCAACCCTTTGCGGCCACCGTCAGGCGACTGCTCCGCACATTTCCTCGATGCGCCGGGACCAACCACGCGCATTCCGCAAATGCTAACCCCCAATACGACCGGATATGCCCAGCAGTACAGCCCGTGATCTGGACGCAGGCCGGCCGTCGTCCGTCGCTGTGCCCAATCCGGGTCCACAGCTCGTCTTCGCAACCCTGCGGAGATTATCAATTCGCGCAGAATGGAAAATAGGTGTCGATTGGCAAAAGGTAGATATCTAGCCAGATCTAGCGCGTACGCGGCGCTGCAGCATTTGAATTGTCTATCGTTCCATTCGCCTTTTCGATCAGGAAAATGATCCGGGTATCGCTTCGTTCGGTGATCTCGACCTTGTCGCCGGTCTCCTGGATGAGGGCCGGGATATCGATCACCGAAAGCGGATCGGTGCAGTGCACTTCGAGGAAATCTCCCGCCGTCACGCTCTTCAGCGCCTTGCGCGTCTTCAGCGCAGGCAGCGGGCATTTCAGGCCGGTGAGATCGAGCTTCATCGTGGTCATGGTTCGACCATGGCGAAGCCGTCATGCATCGTCAACGGCGGCACCTTCTCACCCTGTCAGCTTTCCGCCGCGGCCGAAGCGAGCACATCGTCGACCGGAATAGCGGAGCGCAGCATCAATTCGGCGACGTCCTCGATGTCGTCGAGATGCGCGACCGGCAGCCTGGTTTCGACCGCGACGTCGCTGGCGATCCCGACCACGCGCGGGTCGTCCGGAAACAGCAGCGGCTTGCCGTTGGCGGCGCGATACACCTCGATCTTGTTGACCGGCTCGCGCTTGAATCCCTCGACCACGACCAGATCGACTTGCGCCATCTTGGCGAGCAGTTCCGGCAGCCGCGGCTCGCTCGCGCCGCGCAGTTCGTGCATCAGCGCCCAGCGCCGGGTCGAGGACACCAGCACCTCGGTCGCGCCGGCCTGCCGGTGCACCCAGGAGTCCTTGCCGGGAACGTCGACATCGAATTCGTGATGGGCGTGCTTGATCACGGAGACGCGCAAGGCCCGGCCAAGCAGATAGGGGATCACCCGCGACAGCAGGGTGGTCTTGCCGGCTCCGCTCCAGCCCGCGAGGCCTATCACTTTCATACGCAATCTCCGCAGACATATAACGTCCAATGCTGCTTATATCAGCCTTGACGCAATGTCATGCCAGCCCCGCCAGCGGATGGCGATCGATCAGGCTCCCGGGAGGATCGCCTTAGGAAGCTCCTGGACCAGCTGCAGCAGTGCAAATGCGAGCAGACCGCCCATAAGGGCAATATTAACGGCATTTGCCGTACCAGTTCTCCCGATCAATGGGAGGCCTGTCCAGTGCCCAATCGTGATGGTGTTCGAGACGCCATAAGCCTGAAGAACAGGGTTCTGGTCACCGCGATCTTTCTGGCATCGGGCGCGGCATCCCTGATCCTCCAGGTTCTCTGGTTCAAGCAACTGCAATTCGTGCTGGGAAGCGCGACCGTCTCCGTAAGCGTTACGGTGGCGAGCTTCTTTTTCGGGCTCTCCCTGGGCAGCGCTTTCGGGGGCCGGATCGCCGACACCGTCAGCCGCCCCCTGAGAATCTATGGCTTTCTCGAACTCGCGCTCGCGGTCGTTTCCCTGGCGGTGACCGCGTTCCTGTCGCATTGGTCGACATGGGTGGGCTGGCTGTCGCCCATGCTGGACCTCGAGTCTCCACTCCGGTTGCCGCTCATGGTCGCGCTGTCGCTCGCCATCCTGTCGCTGCCGACGATGCTGATGGGCGCGACCCTGCCCTTCCTCGTGAAATTCCTGACCCGCACGCAAACCGATCTCGCCAATCGCATCGGCCTGCTCTACGGGTTCAACACCCTGGGCGCCGCGATCGGCACCCTGGCCGTCGGCTTTGTCCTGATGGGCGTCTGGGGGATCACAGGATCGGGCCTCGTCGCGGCAGGCCTGTATGTCTGCGTCAGCGGCGTGGCCCTGCTCCTCGCGCGCGGCGCAAGCCCCCTGTCGCCGGTCGCCGCGGAAGCGCCGGCGCAAACCGCCGGACCGGGGCATCGCGGGACGTCCATGCTCATCGCGATCTTCGCGTGCTCCGGATTCGTGTCCATCGCCTATGAAGTCGTCTGGTTCCGCTTCCTGACCAATGTCAGCACCTCGAGTGTTTACGCCTTCTCCGGCATGCTCGGCGTTTACCTGCTGGGCTTGGTGATCGGCGCCCTGATCTGCGCGAGGCTGCTCGCACCGCGCAAGGATCAACTGCTGCGATACTTCGCCGTCACGCAGCTGCTCATCGCGGTTGCGGCCACGCTGACCGTCGGAATACTCGGCAAGGCGCGCACGGTGGAAGCAGCGCTGTCTCCCATCGTATCGGGCCTAGTTCCAGTCCCGGCGCAGGCGCTCTTGGGAGGTGACGTTTCATTCTTCCTGATCTGTGCCGTTGCCCTGTTGTTGCCGACCACGCTTATCGGCATCAGCTTTCCCCTGGCCAGCGAATTGACCGTGATGCAGATGAGCGCACTGGGCAGCCGGATCGGCACGCTCTACGCCTTGAACACGATTGGCGGCGTGGTGGGCTCCCTGTCGGCAGGGTTTCTTCTGATCCCCTATCTGGGCAGCCAAGGGGCGCTCACCGCCCTGATTGTTCTGAACGTGCTGCTCTTTGTCGCGACCACCGTATCGCAACCGGGTCTTGTGAAAGAAAGCAGCCTGTGGCGGCAAGGGGCAGTCGCAGCAAGCATCATCACCGCAGCGCTCCTGCTCTTCACCCCACATTATCTGGAACGGGTCCTGACCGCGATCGAAGGCGGCAATGTCCTCGAACTGCGCGAAACCAAACAAGCAACATTTGCGGTGGTCGAGTATCGCGAGAAGGCGGCGGGCACCTATCAGCAGCTGGTGGTGAATTCGAAGAGCTATGCCAACAACCGTCCCGAGGGCCGACGCTACATGGCCGCGATGGGGCACTATCCCATTCTGCTGCACCCGGGCCCGGTTGAAACGGCTGTTGTGATTTGCATCGGGACCGGAACCACGGTGGGTGCGGTCAGCACCCATCAGGAACTAAAATCCATCGACGCGGTCGATCTGGCTCCGACGGTTTTCGAGTTTGCGCCCCACTTCGTGCCGATCAACAAGCAGTTCTATCAAAATCCCAAGGTCCATCAGATCGTCGCGGACGGGCGCCACTTCCTGCTGGGAACCAACGAGACATTCGACGTCATCACCCTCGAGCCCCCGCCGCCCCATGACGCCGGCGTCATCAACCTCTACACAGAGGAATTCTATGCGCTGGCAAAGCAGAAGATGCGCCCCGGCGCCGTTCTCGCGCAGTGGGTGCCGCTGGATTTCAACCGCGGCATTCTTCCGAAGATGATCCTCAAGGCCATGATGGGCCAGTTCAAGCACGTCTCCCTGTGGCTGCCGTCCAGAATGGAAGGCGTGGCCATCGCCTCCGATGAACCGCTGACAATCGATCCTCGCGTGCTCGCCACGCGCATGTCGAAGCCGGGGGTGGCTGAAGACCTGACAGCCAACGGCCTGCGCTCGCCCGAGGATTTCCTGGCGACGTTCATCGCCGCTGATGAAAAGCTCGCGGCCTTTGTCAAGGATGTGCCTAGCCTCACGGATGATCGGCCGCGCCTCGAATATTACAACTGGTATCCGCTCAGTTCGGTCAGCGTGGACGAACTGAAGCGCCTCCGCGAGCCCGTCGAAACTTATCTTGCCGACAAATCCATCGACGAGGCCCGTCTCGACACCGCGCGCACGGTGGCCAATGCGATTCTGGATGAGCACCAGGCCACGGCTGAGGGCGACAAGTCCGCGGCCCGCGCCGCGCTTCGCCTGGCCGTCAAACTGGATCCGGATAACTCCTACGTCGGCTTCCTGGACCGCAAGCTGCGCGAGTGATCGGGCAACCTCCTGGAGGATCGCCTTCGGAGACTATCCAGCGGATATACCTCGAAGTTTCCAATGCACCGGTCGACCGGAACACGATATTGTGGCGTACCGGAGCACCACCTATGCCTCGCTCGCCTTCGATCGTGCCGCACCAAATCGACCACGACACCTATCTGGTGCTGAACGATTTCGGCCGGCTCGGCCGCGCCTGGTGCGAGACCGACGAGGAAGGCACCGACCGGAAGACGCTGATCCGTCGCCTCCTCGATGACCAGTACAGCCATCCGGTCCGCATCATAGCCTTCAATACCAGCGAAGGATGGTCGCGCGACGTCACGACCGATATTGCCGACGAGCTGCGGCGCCGTTTCGTCGAATACGATGAGATCCCGCGCTCCGTGCTGGAGTTCGTCGAGATGGCCATGCGGCACTGAGCTGGATCCGCCACCGCGCCGAGACGTGCGGCAAAACAACCCGACGGGCAACTCTCTTCAGCAACAACACCTTGTGGTTATGAGTCCCTGCTTTCGCAGGGACGATGATTGAGGTGGGCAATACCACACGTTCACCGTCGTCCTGGCGAAAGCCAGGACCCATTACCCCAAATCTCAATTGGTGCGCGACGCTGGGGCCACAGCCCTCTTCAACAACACGAACCTGTGGTTATGGGTCCTGGCTTTCGCCAGGACGACGGCGGTGAATGTCGTGGATCGCCTACGCCGGCCTGAACCCCGCCGCTGTCAATGCAGCCCGTCGCTCATCCGATGCCAGCGCGTCGAGAAATGCCTGCACCGCAGGCCGCTGCTTGCGCACTGTGACCAGCGCGAAGTCGTAGTGCTCTTCGGCAAGCGGAATGAAACCGAGCCCGGACGCACGGGCGACCGGCGCGATGGTCATGCCCCAGTCCGCGCGATGCTGCGCCACCGCGGCTGCAACCGCGTTGTGCGAGCGCGGCTGATTCCAGTAGCCGTCGGGCCGGCCGCCCGCCAGCAGGCGATCGATCAGGATGCGCGTGCCGGCGCCCTGGTTGCGATTGACCATGATGCAGGCGGGATCCGCCAGCGCGGCGCGAACCGCCTCTTCTGCGCTCAAGCCGGCAAAACGTGTATCGTCCTTGCGGAACACGATGCCCTGCATGCGCCGCCAGCCCGGCACGAGCTCGAGGCCATCGGCCAGATACGGCGTGTTGTAGGTCTCGGTCTTGTCGTCGAACAGATGGATCGGAGCGAGATCGCATTCGCCGCGCTTGGCGGCGGCCAGCCCACCGAGACTGCCGACCGCGATCGAACGCACCACAAGGCCGGCCTGCGCCAGCGGTGCGGTGACGAGATCGAGCCCGGTACAATGGCTGCCGACGATGACCAGATCAGGCACCCGCACATGCGGCGTGAACAGCGTCACCTCGGCGTCGCTGCCGGCCGGCAGCTGGTCGGCAAGCGCCTCGATCTTCAGGAAGCCGTCGGCCTGCGCGAACGAAGTGATCGCCCCCGAGCCCTTGCCGCTGGGATAGGCGATCAGGCCGTCGGCGCCTTCGACCAGCGACACCATCACGAACTCGGTACGCCCGAGCTCGGAGGCGATCCGCACCGGCACCTTCGCCGCCACCTTGGCATCCGGCCGCGGCGGCAGGCCGGCCATTCGCCGCAGCACCGGCACAATCATGTCGTGGAAGGTGAACATCGCCGAGGTCGGAAAGCCCGGCAGGATGATTACCGGCTTGCCGTCGCAGACCGCAAGGCACAGCGGCTTGCCCGGCTTCAGCGCCACGCCATGCGCGATGATGCCGGGCTTGCCGAGCCTGCCGATGATCCGGTGCGAGACGTCGCCCGCGCCCTTGGAAGTGCCGCCCGACAGCACCAGCATGTCGCTGTCCGCCAGCGCCTTGCGCATCGCGGCTTCGAGCATCGCCTCATCGTCCGCGATCGCGCCAAGGAACGCTGCGTCACCGCCGTTCTCGGCAATCGCCGCGGTGACGATCGCGCCATTGGTGTCGTAGATCGCGGCCGGCCGCAGCGTCTCACCGGGCTGCACCAGTTCGTCGCCGGTCGAGAGGATCGCGACGCGCGGCCGGCACGTCACGACGACTTCGGCGATGCCGCAGGCCGCGAGCATACCGATCTCGCGCGAGCCAATGATCGTGCCCGCGCGCAACAGCGCCTCGCCGCGCGCGATGTCGGAGCCGGCATAGGACACGAACTGCCCCGGCGACACCGCGCGCCGGACCTCGATGGCACCATTGCCAGCGGGTTGGGTGTGCTCGACCATCACGATCGCATCCGCACCGCGCGGCACCGGACCGCCGGTCGCAATCGCAGTCGCGGTGCCCGGGAGCACCGGCCGGGTCGGCGCGGTGCCGCACGAAATGGTCTCGTCGTTCAGCGCGAGTTGCACCGCCGCGCTCTCGCCTGCGCTTGCGAGATCGGCGGAGCGCACGGCAAAGCCGTCGACATTGGAGCGATCGAACGGCGGCACGTCGATCGGCGCCACCACGTCCTCCGCCAGCGCGCGGCCGAGCGCGTCAGCGAGCAGCCGCGTCTCGGATGGCAATTGGCGCGGGAACAGCGCCGCCTCGAAGCGCGAGATCGCCTCCTCGCGCGACAGGATGGTCAGGAACTGGTCCTGCTCGACGGATGGGCTGGGTTTCGGCGTGAAAATATTGGTCATTTCGGGAACTCACTCCCGCAACATATAGGCATCGACAACCGTGCCCGCAGCGAAGCCCTCCGCGGCGCCGGGCACGATCAGCAGGCCTTCGGCACGCGCGATGGCATCGAGCGACAGGTCCCCGATCGCAAGCGCCGCCCAAAAACCTTGCTGAGAGCCTTGCCGACGCGTCAGCAGCACGACCTCCGCTATGCCGACGCCGGAGGCGATCTTGCGTTCCAGCGGCAGGGCAAGCGATTTGCGCGGGCGTCGGCCCGACAGGCGGTCGAGCAGTGGAAGCGCAATCGCCCACCAGGCTGCGAAAGCCTGATCCGGCGCGCCCGGCAAGGCGACGACCGGCGTTGCGTCGATCCGGCCGACCGCTGCGGTGCGCCCCGGCTGCAACGCAATGCCGTGCGCGATCAGCGTGCCGCACCTCGCCAGCGCATTCACCGCCGCATCGGTGTGGCCAACGCCGGTGCCACCGATCGCGACGATCAGGTCGCAGCCGGCGGTCTCAAGTGCGTTTGCAATTGCCGTCACGTCGGGCGCCGCCTCGGCATAGACGATCTCAGCGCCCGCGAGGCGCGCGGTGTCGGCGATCAGTTGCGCGGTCAGCTGGCCGTTGCAGATGTTGACGATGCGAAGCCGGGGCCGCCGGACGCGCAACAGGTCCAGTCCGGCCGCGCGTGCGAGCAGCAGACCGCGCGGCAGCAGCGGCTCTCCCGCCGTGATCACGGCACGCCCAACCGCGATGTCGCTGCCGGCACGCCGGACGCCCTGCCCCGGGATGGCTTCGGCGAGCACCTGCGGAAGCGGACCGGAGGTGTCGACGGCATCGGCATCGACCACGCAGTCGGTGCCGTCGGGCATCGCCGCGCCGGCCGCCACCCAGACCGGCGGTCCGGCCAGCGGCAGCGGCGCATAGGAGGACGCACCGACCAGATCATTGGCGCGCATCGCCCAGCCGTCACCAACGGCGATGTCATGCAACGGGTATGCGCGCAGGGCCGGCATCTCGGCTGCAACGCAGCGCAAGGCGTCGGCCGGCGGCAGCTCGATCGGCTGGACCGGCGCGAGGTCGCGCAGCACGGCGGCCAGCGCCGCATCGAGCGGGGTGAGCGAAGCCGGAAGGCGCTGGGCGGTGACCATGGCCCGCTATGGACTGAATCGGCCGCGAAGGAAACCGCCTCGGGCCGGTCCCGACCTTCGTCATTAGACCGATGGCGCGTTGACGCGGACCCCAAACTAGTTGCAAAAGAAACCAATATGACCGGGTCCCGGAGGCCCGGCACAACCATAATGGCCAATGCGCCAATTCAGGAGGGAGACAGAATGATCGCCACCAGACTAGCCATGTTCGGGACGCTCGCAGCCGCACTGCTGGCCTCCTCGGCCGTATCGGCACAGGTATCCGACGACATCGTCAAGATCGGCGTGCTGACCGACATGAACGGCCCGGCCTCGACGCCGACCGGACAGGGCTCGGTCACCGCCGCGCAGATGGCGGTCGAAGATTTCGGCGGCAAGGTGCTCGGCAAGCCGATCTCGGTGATCGTCGGCGATCACCAGCTCAAGCCCGACATCGGCGCGACCATCGCGCGACGCTGGTATGACGTCGATCAGGTCGACCTCATCGTCGACGTGCCGGTCTCGGCGGTCGGGCTCGCGGTGCAGAACATCGCCAACGAGAAGAAGAAGCTGTTCATCACGCATTCGACCGGCGCGACCGATTTCCACGGCAAGTTCTGCTCGCCCTATGCGATGCAGTGGGTGTTCGACACTCGCGCGCTCGCGGTCGGCACCGCGCAGGAGGTGGTGAAGCGCGGCGGCGACAGCTGGTTCTTCATCACCGACGACTACGCCTTCGGGCACTCGCTGGAGAAAGACGCCTCCGCGATCGTGACCAAGAACGGCGGCAAGGTGCTCGGCGCGGTGCGGCCGCCGTTTGCGACGCCCGATCTGTCGTCCTTCATCCTCCAGGCGCAGGCCTCGAAGGCCAAGATCATCGGCATTGCCGGCGGACCGCCCAACAACACCAACGAGATCAAGACCGCCGCCGAGTTCGGTGTCTTCGCCGGCGGGCAGCAGATGGCCGCGCTGCTGGCCTTGATCACCGACGTCCACTCGATCGGGCTGTCGGCCGCGCAGGGCCTGTTGCTGACCACCTCGTTCTACTGGGACATGGACGACAAGACGAGGGAATGGTCGAAGCGCTATTTCGCCAAGATGAACCGGATGCCGACGATGTGGCAGGCCGGCGTCTATTCCTCCGTGACCGCCTATCTGAACGCAATCAAGGACAGCGGCACCGACGATCCGCTCAAGGTTGCGGCCAAGATGCGCGAGAAGCCGGTCGAGGATTTCTTCGTCCGCAACGGCAAACTGCGCGAGGACAATCTGATGGTGCACGATCTCTGGCTGGTGCAGGTCAGGACCCCGGCCGAGTCGAAGTATCCGTGGGACTACTACAAGATCCTGGCCAAGATCTCCGGCGAAGACGCGTTCGGTCCGCCGGACCCGGCGTGTGCGTTGGTGAAGAAATGAGATAGGCGAACAGCTGATGGGGAGTAGCGAATAGATGGGGTCATTCGCTATTCGCCACTCACCATTCGCCGCGCTATCTCGCCACCCCGATCTCGCGAAAATATCTGAGCACGCCGGGGTGGATCAGATTGATATCGGGCGCGGCGCCGACGGTGTTCGCTGCCGTGGTCTCGCAAGCCTGAGCGAGCTTCTTGCAGAAGGACGCTTCGACACTGTGCAGCGTCTTCGCCAGCCGGTAGGCGACGTCGTCGGGCAGGCTCTCGCGCACCAGGATGTAGCTCCAGGAGCCGACCGACGAAATCGCCGCGATCTGCTTCGGATAGCTGCCGGCCGGGATCGTCAGCGGCTTCAGGAACGTGTGCTTGGCGCGGATGCGGGCGATCTCGTCCGCGGTCGGCGCGATGAATCGCGCGCCGCTTGCGCTGTCGGCCATCTTGCTGAAGCCGGGCCAGCCGATGCCGGCGCCCCACAGCGCCGCGGCGCGGCCGTCCTCGACCATGGCAGGCCCGTCGCCGGCGCGATCGAGATAGATCGACTTGAAGTCTTCGTCCTGCTTCAGCCCGATGCCGTCGAGGATGTAGCGCGACAGGATCGGCAGGCCGGAGCCCTTGGCACCGAACGCGACCGGCTGGCCGACCAGATCCTGGATCGTCTTGTAGGGGCTGTCGGCACGTACGACGAACATGCCCGGGCTCGAATACATCGCGGTGAGGATCTTCAGCCTGGTCGCCTTCGGCCGGCCGATGCCCATGAAGGCCTCGTAGGACGGCTCGCCCGCAACGGTTGCGATGTCGACGCTGCCGGCCTCGAGCAGCGGAATGTTCTCGTTGGAGCCCTTGGTGTTGCGCGGCTCGATCGACAGCGTCGCATCGGCCGCGTTCATCACCTCGGCGAAGGCATTGCCATAAAGCGGAAAGCCGCCACCCGGCGTTGCCGTGGCGAAGCTGATCGTGGTTTTGGAAATGGTCTTGCCCCCCTCTTGCGCCGCCGCGCCGCCCGCGAGCAGCAGCGCGCCGGCGCAAATCATAGCAGCGAATTTCA
Organism: uncultured Bradyrhizobium sp.; assembly: GCF_947648125.1. Classification (GTDB taxonomy): domain Bacteria; phylum Pseudomonadota; class Alphaproteobacteria; order Rhizobiales; family Xanthobacteraceae; genus Bradyrhizobium. The sequence continues at coordinate 74,301 of NZ_CANSMR010000029.1, forward strand.
TCCCGAGCCTCAAGCATTGCACATGAGCGCGACTATCGTCGCACGGGCGGCGACGTAGGCAAAGCCAGCGTTTTGTGAAACCATGACGGCAACAGTCACAAGAAAATGACGGGAGAGACGATGTTCCGGTTCGCACGTGCCACGTTGCTTGGTTTGATCTGCTGCCTTGCCTTCGTTGCCCCCTCATCCGCATCCGACTATCCGAACCGTCCGGTGCGCTGGCTGATCGGCTTTGCCGCCGGCGGGCCGGTCGACATCGTGGCGCGCATCATGAGCCAATGGCTCTCGGATCACCTCGGCCAGCAATTCGTGGTCGAGAACCGCGCCGGCTCCGGCGGCAACATCGCAGCCGCCGCCGCGATCAACTCGACGGCGGATGGCTATACGCTCTTGTTCGTCGCACCCAACAACGCGATCTCGACCTCGCTCTACAAGAAGCTGCCCTACGACTTCCTGCGCGACACCACTCCGGTCGCCAGCATCATGCAGCTCACCAACATGCTGGTGGTCTCGAACGCGATGCCGGTGAAGACCGTTCAGGAGTTCATCGACTACTGCAAGGCCAACCCGGGCAAGATCGCCTACGCCTCGTCCGGCAACGGCACCTCGGTGCATATGTCGGCCGAGCTGTTCAAGGCGATGACCAAGTGCGACATGCAGCACGTGCCGTATCGCGGATCCGCGATCGCCTTCCCCGACATCATCTCCAACAAGGTGCAGCTGATCTTCGACAATCTGCCGTCGGCGCTGGAGCAATCGCGCGGCGGCAGCGTCCGCGCGCTCGGCGTCACCTCGCCGCAGCGCTGGCCGGGCGTACCCGACGTGCCGGCGATCGCCGAGACCGTGCCGGGCTTCGAGTCGGTCGGCTTCTACGGCATCTCAGCGCCGAAGGGCACGCCGCCGGAGATCGTCGATATCCTCAACAAGGCGGTCGGCGAGGCCCTGAAGGACCCCAAGCTCGTGGCGCGCCTCGCCGAGGTCGGCGGCATCCCGAAGCCGATGACCCCGGCCGAATTCGGAAGGTTGGTCTCCGACGAGACCGAGAAATGGCGCAAGGTCGTGGAGTTCGCCGGCGTCTCGGTGGATTGAGCGGCCGATGGTGCGGCGGCGCTGGGGCCTCGCGGCGGCATTGCCGAAACCCCACGCACCCTGTAAACGGAGCCCGCACCGTTGCCGGCCGCGCCCCGCGGCCCGCAAGGCGGCGGGGCCTGTAGCTCAATGGTTAGAGCCGGCCGCTCATAACGGTCTGGTTGCAGGTTCGAGTCCTGCCGGGCCCACCAATGAATTCAGAGGCTTGTCGATCTTGATATTTTCTACGCCGTCAGAAATTCCGACAGGATCAGGAACGATCTCGGCGCAAATAACCAAGTCATCTCAATGGCACCTACGACAAGCCGGCCGTGCGTTACGGTCTGCTTGCAGGTTGGTGGCAATGACTCCAAGGTCGAGTCCGGTTCACATCAATGAACGGACATGCGTTGGCAACATCGGCTAGTCCGAAAAGTGCCAAAAGCCGACATCCTCCTTAGCTGACGGGCACGCGACAGGCAGCTTGCTCCCCTAGCCCACAAGTCTCCATGGGTGTGTGTGAGCAATGCAATTTGCTCGAAAAAAGCGCAGCCCTTGGCTGCTCTCGCGCATATCGGCATCCGCCAGGCCGTGGTAGTATCGATGCAATCTATGCTTGTGGGTTCCGAAATGCCGATCAAGCTACCCATCGTTTGGAGATGGACCTCCTAGGGGCTCGTCAGATCGTCCGTTCACTGGCGCCACTCAAGGGCCTCACTGGCGACGACGCAGAAATTGTTGCCAGGATTATCGCACAGAGCTTCGCGGAGGGGCACCAACGAGTGGCGGCAAGTCCGAGCGAGGGGTGGCGCAATGAATAGGGCTTGCGGGCGATTAGCAGGAGTGAGCGATGAGCTTTGACCCTTATCGAGCGTTTCGGTCGCAGTTCGAGAGCAAGGCCGTCCGCTCGGCGTGGACAAAGAGCTACGGAGATCAATTCTGGGAGGAGTCGGCCCCACCTCTCTCCCAAGTTACTATCGACGATATTGCGTTTCTGAAGCAACGATTGCGTCCAAGCTCGGAATCCAAACTCGCGGATCTTGGCTGTGGAATCGGCTGCGTCGGGAGATATTTGGCCAAGGAGTTCGATGCCGACGTTGAAGGCATAGACTCCAATCCTCTCGCCATCCGCATGGCGGATGAAGTTACGGTAACGTCCCGAATGGCACAGCGCCTGCGGTTCAAGACCGGCGACATCGCGAAGACGGGATGGATTGATCACTCCTTTGATGGCGCCTTCAGCATGGATGTGCTGCTATTCGTGCCCGATAAATTAGCTGCATTGCAGGAAATCGCCCGAATATTGAAACCCGGCGGCCGCTTTGTTGGCACGACCTGGGAGCTGCGCACCGACAGCAGCGCGCTGTCGGGGGGCAATTCGAGCGCTCGGCCGCTTTCGGCGTTCCACGAATATCCTAGCGCATTCAGGAGCGTTGGATTCAACGTCGAAGTCTATGAAGAGACCAGAAACTGGAGAAGCCTGCTAACAAACGCGCTTGGCGCGTTAGTGGCTTCGGAGGAAGCGATACGAAACGAGGTTGAAGGTTCCAAGGCTGACTGGCTTCTGTCTTGGGCTCGCGCACGGCCTGCGGAACTCGAACATAGTCGAAGAGTTCGTTTCTGCGTCCAGCGAAGCTCTGAACACTGATAGCTCCGCAGCGGAGCTGCGGGAGTCCGCTAGGGGTCAATCGCGTCGGGTTGACCCTCCGCCGGTCACTTCCGGTCCACCACGAACAACGGACATCAACAGACTGGCCCCATTGGTCCGGTCGAGGCCTGTTGGCGGTTCGTGGCGGTCTCCCATGCCGCCAGTTATCCGGCAGAAACCCCGTGAACAAACGCGCATAGACGTGAATGATCTTGATCAAGAATCGCTGATTTTGCTTAAAATTCCTGACAAAGTCCTGCGCTCATAACGGTCTGGTTGCAGGTTCGAGTCCTGCCGGGCCCACCATTCGATCAAAGCCTTGGCTCCGGCACCCGCGTGCGGCGTCGATCGAGCCGTTCGGCATCGCGCTCGCCGCATCATCTCGCTGCGGTCAACTCACTCCCAGGCGGCCTGGAAAATGGCGCGGTAGCCGTCGGCATCCACCGGACGCGGATTGGTGGCGGTGGAATGATCCCTCGCCGCCTTCTCCGCCATGTCGTCCAGCACCGAGGCCGGCACACCCATGGCGCGCAGGCCACGCGGCAGATTGAGCTCGGCATTGAGGGCATCGAAGAACGCTGCGATGTCGGCACCTTCGGGCAGACCGAGCGCCAGCCTCAGCCGCGGCAGCTTGGCCGCGATCGCCGGACCATTGTAGCGCATCACTGCAGGCATCAGCACCGCATTGAGCGTGCCGTGATGCAGGCTCGGCGACGCGAGGCTGCCGAGCGCGTGCGACAACCCGTGCACCGCGCCAAGGCCCTTCTGGAAGCACAGACCGCCCTGCAGCGCGCCCATCATCACTTCGGCGCGGGCGTGGCGGTCATCGCCCGCTATCACCGCCTGCTTGAGATGGCCGACAATGCGCGCTGCGCCATCGAGGGCGATCGCATCCGCCGGTGGATTGAAGCGCGGCGACAGAAAAGTCTCGACGCAATGCGACAGTGCGTCCATGCCGGTGGCGGCCGTCAACGCCGGCGGCAGGCCGAGCGTCAGCAGCGGATCGCAGATGGCCCGTGCCGGAATAAGATGCGGACTGATCAGGCCGACCTTGCGGCCGTCCTCGAGCGTGATGAGGGCAGCGCGGCCAACTTCGCTTCCGGTGCCGGCGGTGGTCGGAATCGCGATCACCGGCGCGACGGTGGCGGTGATCCGCGCGACGCCGCCATCGATCGCGGCATATTGCGCCAGCGGGCCTTCATGGCTGGCGAGCAGCGCCACCGCCTTGGCGAGATCGATCGGCGAGCCGCCGCCGAGCGCGACGAGGCCGTCGCATCCGGCCTCGCGATAGCGTGCGAGCGCCTGCAGCGTCGCACGCTCGGTCGGATTCGGCGGCGTCGCGTCGAACACCACCGGCGCAGTGCCGAGCGGAGCAGTCACGCGCTCCGCCAGGCCAGCCGCGACAATGCCGCGGTCGATGACAAGCATCGGCCGACGGATACCGAGCGCTGCGATCTCATCGCCGAGCGTGTCCGCCTCGCCGAAGCCGAAGCGAATGGTGGTGAGATAGGTGATCAGCGCCATGGCCCGTCGTCCGTTGCGTCGATCGATCAGAGATCGGTGCGTTCTTGGGCGATGTCGCGACGCTGCTCCATGTTGAAGCGCCCCGCGTAGATCGGCCGCCCGCCGGTGGTCGGACCGGGATATTGCACGATCAGGATATCGCCGCCGGTCGCGGTCTCGAACTTGCCTTCGAAATGCGGGTCCGGATGGAAGATCATCGTGCCCGGCGTGTAGACATTATCGTCGATCCTGAATTCGCCGCTGAGGATGTACCAGACCTGCGCGAACTCGTGATTGTGGATCGGATGATGCGCGCCCGGATCCAGCCGCAGGATGCCCGCGTTCGGCTCGGTCGGCCGCTCCGGCCGCGGGTGGAACAGCATCTTGCCGGTCTCGCCAGGCCAGCGGATGGTCTCCCACTCCACATCGTCGATGTGCTTCGCCTCATACGGCAGGTGCCTGCCGGTCGCGGTTGCGGTCTGCATGGATCAGTCTCCTTGGGGCTTGCTCTTGGGTGATCGAGGTGGGGCGGCGGCGCTCGGCACGCGCCACCAGTCGAAATGCTCGACCTTCTGCGGCGACTTCGCGACCACCATCAGGATGCGCGCTTCGTCCTCGCTGATGTTGTCTGCGCGGTGCGGCAGCTCGGAATTGAGGAAAATGCCCTCACCGGGCGAAAGATCGAACACCTCGGCGCCGACGTGGAAGCGGATGCGACCGCTGATCACGTAGCAGTATTCCTGTCCCGGATGCGAAACCATGAGGTCCATCCGGTTCTTGCGCGGGAACGAGAGGTGAAACACCTCCAGATCATCGTTCGGCATGCCGCCCGCGAACAATCGCCAGCGATAGCCGGTGCTCGGGATGCTCTGGTCCTCACCATCGTCGCCATGGCGATGCAGCGTGACGTGGCTGCGCGACTGGTCCTGCGGCGCGGCGAACAATTCGCTGACGCCAATGTCGAGCGCCTGCGCGATCTGGATCAGATTGGCAACGGAGCTCGACACCTGGCCGCGTTCGAGGCGCGACACGAAAGCGTCGGACAGCCCGGTGGTGTCGGCCAGATCCTTCAGCTTCATACCACGCTCCTCCCGCAGCGAGCGAATGCGTGCTCCAAGCCTCGCCAGCGTCTCGTCCTGCGTTTTCATTGCTCCGACCCTCTCCAGAATTTGCTTCCCTGTCAATCAAAATTGCTCTACAAGCAATTTCTATTGCGCCCGATGTTGAAATGATGGGAAATCCCGTTGGTCTCCGCATCGATGCACAAGCGAATTGCGTACCACGCAACAAAGCCAAACAGCAAACAACACGCCCCCGGGGGAGCACCCGACCATGACGACCACTCTCAGAATGCTATGCGCGGCGATGACCGCGACGCTGCTGCACATTCACGTTGCGCACGCCGCGATGTCCGACAATGTGATCCGCATCGGGATCCTCAACGACCGCTCCGGCGCCTATGCCGACCTCGGCGGCGAAGGCTCGGTCGTCGCGGCGAAGATGGCGGCGGAGGAATTCGGCAACGCGATCGGTGCCGTGCCGATCGAGATCGTCTCGGCCGATCACCAGAACAAGCCGGACATCGGACTTGGCATCGTGCGGCGCTGGTTCGACACGGAGAAAGTCGATGCCGTTGCCGACATTTCCAATTCCGGCGTCGGTTTCGCGGTGACCGCTCTCGCCAAGGAACGCAACAAGATCGTGCTGAACGCGTCGGCCTCCTCCGACTTCACCGGCAAGGCCTGCACCCGGACCTCGTTCCAGTGGGTCTACACGAGCTATACCAACGGCTACGGTCTCGCGCGGGCGCTGACGGCGCAGAAGCTCGACAGCTGGTTCCTGATCACGGTGGATTATTCGTTCGGCCACGCCTTCGCCGCCGACATGCGCCGCGCGGTCGAGAGCGGCGGCGGCAAGGTGATCGGTGAGGTGCGCCACCCGCTCAACACCGCCGACTTCAGTTCGGTGCTGCTGCAGGCGCAGGCGTCCGGCGCCAAGGTGATCGCGCTGGCCAACGCCGGCGCCGACATGACCAACTCGGTAAAGCAGGCCGCCGAGTTCGGCATCACCCGCGGGCAGGCATTGGTGGCACCGACCGTATTCCTCACCGACGTCGACGCGATGGGCCTCGCGGCCGCGCAGAACCTGCAGTTCGTCACCGCGTATTACTGGGACCGCGATGCCGAGTCGCGGGCGTGGGCCAACAAGTTCTTTGAGAAGGTTGGGCGGATGCCGACCATGACCCAGGCCGGTGTCTATTCAGCCGTGCGTCACTACTTGCGTGCGGTGCAGGCCGCAAATTCCGACGATGGCCTCGCTGTCGCAGCCAAGATACGCGAATTGCCGGTTGCCGACGCGTTCGCTCGCGGCACGGTCCGCACCGACGGCCAGTTCGTGCACGACATGTACCTGGCGCGCGTCAAGACACCGGCGGCTTCGAGCCGACGATGGGACTACTACGACATCGTCGCGACGATTCCCGCCGAGCAGGCCTTCCGGCCGCTCGGCGAGGGTGGCTGCGAGTTGGTCTCGCAGTAACGACGCAGGCGGACGGTGGCCGACACCATCGTCCGCCATCGAAGCCTGAATTCGATAGACCGCCGTCCAGCGCTCAACTGCCGAAGTCAGTTGCCGGCCTCGCGTCGAAGAAATTGAGCAATCGGCGTCAAAGCGTCGATCGAAGGCAAGCCTGCGCGCGCCTCGCTGTATGACGACCAGGGATAGGGGATGGCCGAAAGCCACTGCAGGACAGGCGTCTGATAGCTGGCTGGCAGCACGCACATGAACTCAATCTTGATGAACAGCCGTTTGACGCGACCGTCTCCGGCGGTATCAAAATCCCAGGTGTACTCACCGCAACCGACACGTACGTCGCCATCGGACTTGTTTGACATTCCCACCAGCCAGTCGCATTGAAACCGTGGAAGGCGATTGGACTCAGGGCGCGAGAGGCAGAAAGTGCGCACATTCTCATACTGCAATCCAAAGTTTCGCACGAGAACATCGGTCACGCTCTCCAATCCGTGAGCGGAGCTTGGAAAAGAGATTGCGTCGGTCAGGAGCTGCATCTGGAGCTCACAATCCGGCACGAACGCACGTTTCATGAGCTGGGGCAGGTTTCGGTCCTTTGCCTCGATATACGTGCTGATCGCCTCGGTCGCCGTGATCGATTGGGGTTGACTCAAGTATTCTCTCCACAGGTACGCGACCAGATGCCAGGTGACAGCGGCGCCAACGACATCGCAGGAAACAACAAGATGGGCGCCGCTAAACCCAAGCCTCACAATATACCGCAAGCTTGATTCCTTCACCCTCACGCCTCTGCGAAAGACGATCGCAATCAGGCTGCCGGAAATGCCGAGCACCGATCTGCCTGAATGGCAATGCCGACAGGTGCCCCCATTGGCCAGCGGAGAACAGCCTGCTCACCCGGGGATCGCACCAGCAACCGCTCCCCGGCGCTTCCAGAGCACTCGATCTGAAGATCGACGTGGCCACCCTGGTAGATCTGGGCAACAACGCTGCCCTTGATGGCGCACGGCTCCTCGGGCGCCACAACATTGAACTGCTCGGGGCGGACGAACAGGTCAACGGCCGCGGACTTCTCCAATCCGGACAGGCTCTCGCCCGGCACGTTCACCAGGGCATCGCCAAGCGCGACGATCGCTTGCTTCGCGTGCACACTCACAAGCTGGCCGCGCAGCCTGTTGTTGTCGCCGACAAAGCCGGCCACGAACGGGTCCGCCGGGCTGCGATAGACGTCGACAGGGCTACCGAGTTGCCTGATACGGCCCTCGGACATCACAGCCACGCGGTCGGACATGCTCAAGGCCTCGCCTTGGTCGTGCGTCACGAAGATCGTGGTCAGACCCAGCTTGCGCTGAATTTCCCGCAGCTCCACCTGCATCGAGGTCCGCAGGCTCTTATCGAGCGCCGAGAACGGCTCGTCGAGCAGCAGGACGGTCGGATTGATGACGAGGGCGCGCGCGAGCGCGACGCGCTGCTGCTGACCGCCGGACAATTGCCGGGGCTTGCGGCTCTCCATGCCCTTCAGCTTGACCAGCGCCAGCGCATCGGCGACGCGCTTGTCCCTCGCAGCCCTGGGGACGCGCCGCGTCGTCAGGCCGTAAGCGACGTTCTCCGCCACACTCATATGCGGAAACAGCGCGTAGTTCTGAAACATCATGCCGATGCCGCGCTGGTAGGTCGGAATGTCATTCACCCGCTTGCCTTCGATCGAAATCGAACCGCCGTCCGGGCCCAGAAAGCCCGCAGCCAGCTTGAGCAGCGTGGTCTTGCCGCATCCCGATGGACCAAGCAGCGTCAGGAACTCGCTGCGGCCAACGCCGAGCGTAACGGCATTTAAGGCGACGACGTCATCAAATCGCTTGGTCACGGCGTCGAAATGGACCGCCGCTTGTTCCCCTTCAACGTTCGCAGACGGCTTCACGATCCGTGCTCCCTAGTGAGACTGCTCGATATTGAGGACCTTGCCGAGCCCCAGGAACGCATTGGCAAAGGCGATCAAGGCGGCGGTGCCGACGATATACATGACCGATAATGCCGCCATTGACGGATCGGCAAACTCGCGCACGTAATTGTACATCGCGACAGGAAGCGTTTGGGTACGTTGCGAGGTCACGAACAGCGAGGCCGTGAACTCGTTGAACGAGAGGATCGCCGCGAACAGCCAACCGCTGACGAGCCCGGGCAGCAACAGCGGCAGGGTAACGGTGGTCAGGACACGAAGCGGTCCGGCGCCGAGGCTCGCTGCAGCGTGTTCGTAGCTCTGATCGAGATTTCTTAGCGACACATACACGCTGCGCAGCACAAACGGCAGCACCAGGACGACGTGACAGATCACGACGACCGCAAAACCGCGGCTCAGGCCGACTTGCGCCGCGAGGATGAGAAAGCCGAGCCCTACCGTGAAGTGCGGAATCACCAAGGGCGAGATGAGGATTCCCTCGATGGCGGACTTGAGCGGAAACTTGTAGCGGTCGATGACAAAAGCGAACATGCCGCCAACGCACAGCGCGATCGTCGAACTCCAGGCCGTGACGATCAGGCCGTTGAAGAACCCTTGCCGGAAGTCTTCGTAGGCGAGGGCTCGACCGAACCATCGCCACGACCAGGTCTGCGGCGGGAATGACAGGATAGGCTTGTCGTTGAACGCCGCGATCGTCACGACCGCTGCCGGCAAGACGAGAAACGCGACGATGACGAGCACCGTCAGCAATCCGATCCAGCCGAGCACTCTTTGATAGGTCGAGCGCGGGATCATCAATGCACCTCGATCTTCCGAAATGGTCGGGAGGCCAGTTGAAGAAGTCCAAGCACCAGGGCCGTCAAAGCCAGGCCGGCCACGCACAATGTCGCCGCGAAGGGAAAGTTGAAGCTCGAAAACCCAAGCTGGTAGACCAGATTGGAGATCATATTGACCCGGCCGCCGCCGATGAGTTGCGGCGTGGCGAATGCCGAGAATGTCCAGGCGAATGCCGTCGTGGTGCCGGCGACCACTCCGGGCAAGGACAGCGGCAATGTCACGGTCAGGAACACGCGAATCGGACCGGCGCCCAGGCTTTCAGCCGCTCGGGAATAGTCGCGGTTTATGTGCGATAATCCAGCAGCCAGCATGATGACCATGACCGGCAGCGTGACGTGCACGAGAGCAACCACAACGCCGAATGGCGTGAACATTAGCTGGAGCGGCTTGCCGATGAGGCCGAGCGACATCAGCAACGAATTGATGAAGCCGTTGTTGCCAAGGACGATGATCCACGCATAGGTGCGAACGACCTCGCCCAGAAACAGCGGCGTCACGACAATCACGAGGAGAATGGAGCGCAGGATCGGCTGCTCGACGCGCACAAGCGCATAGGCCAGCGGATATCCGACGATCAACGTCACGACCGCGGTCATCGCGCACACGATGACGGTATCGAGAAACACGCGCGCATAGAGGGGTTTCAGGAGGTCGGCGAAATTCGCCAGGGTAAATCCGCCGGGATCGAGCGATCCCGGCACGTAGGCCCTGAGGCTGTACTGCAGAACCGCAACCATCGCCGCGAGGAATCCGATGGCACAGAGCGTCGCCGGCGCCGTAAAGATGCGCAGAAATGGCTGCTGATTCATGATGCGGAGCCGATCGGGCAACGGATCAGTTCATGATGTTTTCGGCGAACCATTTGCGCCATTCCGCCGTCTTGCTGGCGCGCAGCTTGGCGTCGATGTTGATCTGCTGCTTCCATTGCTCCGCCGACGTAAAAACGCCCGGAAGCTTGGCGATTTCAGGATCGATCTTCGCGTTGAGGACCGCCGGGCTCCCCTTCTTCTGCTTCGAGATCTCGGCCTGGATATCGGGGTCGTAGAGCGTGTTGATGAACTTGTATGCGAGGTCGACCTTCTTCGACCCCTTCATGATCGCGACGGTGTCGATTCCCAGCACCGCGCCCTCTTTCGGCATCGCGAGCGCAATCGGAATGCCCTGCCCGATCATGTAGTAGGCGTTCATCGAAAGCACGATCTGCACCGGCGTCTCGCCGCTCGCGAGCAGTTGCTGGCTGTTGGCGTCATTGGTGTAGAACGCCTTGAAGTTTGGCTTGAGCGCCTTGAGCTTCTCCTCGCCCTTTTCCCAATGGGCCGGGTCGGCGCCGGCAAGAATGGCGGCGACCGCAATGATGTGACCGGGATCGAAATCCGGAGCGGCGAGCTTGTCCTTCAGCTCCGGCTTCCAGAGATCATTCCAGCTCTCGAACTTGGTATCCTTGATGAGATCGGGGCGGTAGCCGATCGTGTAGACGTAGGCCCAGGCGCCGAGGTGGTAGGGACTGATCCGCGCCTCGTCCGCGAGATTCTTCGCATTGGGGATCTTCGAGGTATCGATCGTCTCGAACAACCCGTCATTGGCATAGAGCCACCCGACATGCGACGTCGTGAACGTCACGTCGCTTTCGGGATTTCCCTTGGCGAGCTTTTCCTTGTTCAGCCGATCGATGGTGCCGCCGGTGATGAATTCGACGGGGACGCCGGTTTCGGCGGTGAATTTCCTGGCAACCGTCTCGGCCACCAGATCACGCCAACTGCCGCCCCAGATACTGACAACGAGTTTGTCTTGTGCGTGAGCCGGCAATGCAATCAGAACAGCGATCAACACAGACCAAAGGCGAAGCATAGGTGCAGTCTCCCTCCAGCGACGGAATGCAGCGCCGGCTCCAGCTGCAATCCTCGGTCATGAAATTAAACTCATCATCCGCTTAATAGTACCTTTTATCAGGCGCCTTATCGACCCGCAATAGGTTTGTCTTATCGACAATAGTACCTTTTGCGATTAGCCTGCGCCGCACGTTGGTTTGAAATCACGGAGGCAGTCGATGACGACATCGACGGAAGCTCTAGAGGCCCATCGGCCGTCTGCCGTTCTCAATACGCTCAAGCGTCTTGGTTTCGGCACCGTCGTCTCCGTACCCGACAGCTGGCTGGGCGAAATCCTCATTCGCATCGACCGGGAGCCGGGCATGACGCTGGTGCGCGCAACCCATGAAGAGGAGGCGCTCGCAATCGCTTGTGGAAGCCGGCTCGGTGGCGTGCGCACCGCCCTGCTTGTGCAGAATGCCGGCGTGCTCAGCATGGGTGCGGGCATGGTATCGCTCGCACAGCGTTATCAATTCCCGCTTCTGATGTTGGTTTCCTACCGAGGAACGCCCGATGATCCGGTCTTCTATCATGTGCCGAAGGGCCGAGCGACGGAGCCGGTCTTCCGCGGCATCGGCCTCGCCCATGCCTGCACCGATCGATACCGCCCGATTGGTCCCCAGGTCGAACAGGCCGCAACCTATGCGGAAGAAGCTTCGTGTCCGTTTGCCCTGCTGATGGGTCGGGAGGATATCCAGTGGTGACCAATGCACGACCGACCCGGGCGGATTACTACAAGGCGCTTGCCGGCAGTCTGCCTTCCCGCACGCTCGTCGTGACGTCGCTCGGCAATGCCTCGTATTTGTGGGCATCGCTGCATCACGCGCCGGAGAACTTCTACTTCGAAGACGCCATGGGACTGACACTCCCCCTGGCGCTGGGCCTCGCCATCGCTCAACCGGACCGCCCCGTCATCGCGGTCGAAGGCGACGGCGCCCTGCTCATGCATATGGGCGCGCTCGTCACGATTGGCGCGATGAACCCGTCAAATCTCACCATCCTCCTGATCCAGAACGGCGTTCACGCAGCTTCAGGCGGCCAAGCCTTGACCAACGCGACGCTCGATCTGGCACAGCTGGCGCGCGCCTCGGGAATCAAGCACGCCGAAAACCTGAATGCGCCGAGTGCACTCGCCGCCCGCATCGCCTCAGCCGAAAAGCGCAACGGAGTCGGAGCCCTGGTTCTGGCGACGGAGCCCGACGTCGAAGTCGTACGGCCGCCGATCTCGCTCGATCCGGTCGCGACAAAACATCGCTTCATGGCTGCGATTGAGGCGCCACGTTACATCCCGACAATGTTCGGCGGCGGGATGCTCGAGCGGCCCTAGCCGACCAGCATTTGCATTGTGCAAATCCATGGCGGTCCGCTTCGTTACCGAAGCGGGCCGCTTTTTTTACGCGCTCCCACATACCACCGGAAGGCGCTGCCATCTTAGGCAGAGGACGTCGAAATTTTGAACTTGTCCGTCGTCCATCACATAGTACGATGTATGGGACGATGGATTATTCGCTGGTTCGCTCGCTCTTGATGAGGACGACAACGATGCACAGCACCCAGGAAGCCTTGCGGATTGATGTGGCCGCGTCGATATCCGTCGGCATGCCGGTTATTCACTTCAATGACGGCGGCTCCCCGGTTCAGACGAATGAGTTAGGTGAGACGGCGGGTGCGGGTCATCCGCAACACGGCGAGCGTCGAATGCCGGTGCCTCAGGCCTTGCTGATGTGGATTTGCTCGTCCTCCGGTGAGGCATGGCCTGCCCTCGAGCTCATCCTGGGCCGCACTCTGTCGCCGCGGGACCCGATCGGATCCGGCGCTTCATAGCCCTGCTTCCGGCTTGGCCAATCGCAAAGCCCTGGTACAGGCGAGCGCCGTTCGCCGCCTGCCCTACATCGCCTTGACGATGTTCTCGGTGACCTTCTTGGCGTCGCCGAGCAGC
>NZ_CANSMR010000030.1 GCF_947648125.1 uncultured Bradyrhizobium sp.
GGAAGCGGCCAACAGCCAGGCGCTGTCGACCCGCCAGTCGATCGCGGTGTCCGCGTTGGCTCTGGCCAACCAGTCGCAGCAGAGCGTACTGCAGTTGCTCCGCTAAACGAGCCGATAAGCACTTCGACAACGGCGGGGGAAACCCCGCCGTTTTTCTTTGTCTCCGGGATATTACGGTATCTTTCCATGCCGTCAGAACGGCGCATTTCGTAACGTCTGCTAACCATATTTAAAGGCGCCGGATGCATAAATATCGAGCGCTAGAATTGCGTCTCCGCGGCCCCAGAAATCCGCATCCCATCGAGGTCATTAATGTCGAATGCAGCCCAGGCCTACGCCCGTACGTCAACGACGACGGCCTCCCCACGTGAAATCGAAGCGCAGGCGCTGTTGAAGGCCGCGCGGCAGCTGCAGGAAGTCCAAGCGAACTGGAACGGCCTCGACAAAGCGCTCGATCACGCATTGCTGTTCAATCGCCGCCTTTGGTCGATCTTCCTCAGCGCGGCAGAGGGCGCCGACAATCCGCAGCCGCTCGAGGTGCGTCAGAACATCGCGAACATCAGCGTGTTCGTGATGAAGCAGACCATCGACATCCAGATGAATCCGGACCCGGCGAAGCTGAAGTCGTTGATCGACATCAACTGCAACATCGCCGCCGGCCTCTCGGGCCGCGGTTGATCGACCGGTTCACGGCGGAGCCCTCGGCATGGCCGACGTATTGAGCATCTTGTCGGCCAACTACAAGGCCGCCGGCCTGACGGTTCCGTCGAAGACGCCCTATGTGGCGGTCGATCCGAAGCTCTATGAGGGCAGTTGGAGCGGCAAGTACGCCAACAACAAGTCGTTCAACATCTCCGTGTCGAACGTCGATGGCTTCCGCGCCAAGGTGCATTATCAGAGCGACGCCACCAGCAAGTATCAGGACGTCCTGATCAAGGACGGCTCGTTCCGGGTCGGAGATACCAAGTTTTCGCTGGTGCAGCAGGGGACGGCATTGATCGCCAATGTCGTCACCGATCCGGCCACAGGATCGACCTATCTCGACAAGGCCTACGCCACACAGAAGTGAGGGGCCGCTCGCGCGCGTTATGCGCGGCGGTCGGTTGCGCGCGCCCGCGTCGGCGCGTCCTTGCTGAGATCAAGCGCGTGGAAATAGGCGCGACGGCGCAATACGGCTTCTTCCGGAAACTGCCTCACCACCAGGTTGGTGCGATTGTCGACCACCTGGTAGACCACGGCACGCGCATCGCGGTCGATGATGACCTGGTCGGTGACCGACGGCGCCTGATTTGAAATCGATGCGTTGACGGCGTTGGGATCGATCGTGACGCGCACGCTCGGCTCCGGAGCGGTGACGCTCTGGCTCGCGGGCAATTCGGTCTTCACCGCCTTCTGCGTCGTATCACTCGCGGGAGTGATCATCGGCGCTGCGACCGGTGCCCCCACCGGCTTGATGTTGAAATCTGTACTCATGGCAGCCTCGTAGTGCACAGGCACTAGTTTGCTTGAGTCAAATCCCAACCCCTCACGATCCGCAACTCTACGGGGAACCTCTCAACAGGCTGTTAGGGAACACGCTGAATGCCGCGCTGCCGCGGGCGCGCCGAATTGAGCTAAATTGTCGGCGTGTGCGCGTCAGAGCGTGCGGCTGACCGCGATCGGCGTCATGTTGCGCGGGCCCGGCGTGGCGCGCTGTCCGTTCGCGGTATAGGTGTTCGGGATGTTGCGGCGCTGCACCTCGGCATTGACGCCGCGCACGATGCCTTCGGAGACGGCGTGTGCGGTCGCGAGCACCGTCAGGTTGACCTGCAGCATCGCGCGGAACGTCTCATGGTGACGCCGCAGCGTGGCGAGCAGTTCGGGTTCGGTCTGCGACAGCATCTTCTGCATCGATTTCAGGTGCTCGACCGCGAGCATGTAGCGCCGCGACAGCTCCGACTTCTGCGCTTCAAGCCGCATACCCTCGCGGATCTTGCCGGCGCGGACGAACTCGGTCTCCTGCTCGACGACGGCGAGCAGCGCGCTCATCACCTCGGTCAGCTCGTTGGCGAGACGTGCGATGTCGGGCGGCGTCGACGTCGCGGGCCGCGCGGCGGGGGCCGGCCGATGCTGCTGTGGACGCTGATTCATCGCGCTGCTCCTTGAAAACCGAATTAGCTCTTGTTGGCCTGCTGCAGGATCAGCGAGCGGAACACTTCGTTGGAAATGCCGACGCCGCCAGCCTTGGCGAAGTTCTTCGAATATTCGTCGGTCAGCATCGAGCGCCACGCGCCGGTGCCGACCGTGTCGCCGTAGGGGCCTTCACCCTTCAGGCCGGTGGTCATCTGCGAGAACATCGTATTGAGGAACATCGATTCGAAGTCGGTCGCGGTCGCCTTCGCCTTGGTGATTTGCTGCGGCGAGACCTTCTTCATCGCATCCTGCAGCACGGGATCGGGGCGGCCATTGAACATCGGCATCAGCGCCTTGTTCGGCATGCTGCCGGTGGTGCTGTTGATCAGGCTTCCCATCACATCACCTCGATGTCGGCTTCGATCGCGCCGGCGGCCTTGATCGCCTGCAGGATGCTGATGAGATCGCGCGGTCCAATGCCGAGGCCGTTGAGGCCGTCGACGAGCTGCTGCAGCGAGACGCCGTCCTTGACGACGGCGAACTTCTTGCCGTCCTCGCTGACGCCGACGCTGGTGCGCGGTGTCACGACCGTTCGGCCGCGCGACAGCGGATTGGGCTGGCTGACCTGCGGGCTCTCGGAGATCGAGACGGTGAGATTGCCCTGCGCGACGGCGACGGTCGCGACACGCACGTCGCGGCCCATCACGATGACGCCGGAGCGTTCGTCGATCACGATCTTCGCCACCAGATCGGGATCGACCTGCAACTGCTCGATTTCGGTCAGGAAGGCGACGACGTTGCCCTTGAACTCCGGCGGGATCGCAAGCTGCACCGTGGAAGGATCGATCGGCTCGGCGGTCTTGACGCCGAGATAGTCGTTGACCGCGGCGGCGATGCGCTTGGCGGTGGTGAAGTCGGCGTTGCGCAGCGCCAAGCGTACATTGGGCAGGCGGTTGAGCGCGAATTCGATTTCGCGCTCGATGATGGCGCCGTTGGCGATACGGCCGACGGTCGGCACGCCGCGCACGACGCTGGCGGCGGCGCCTTCGGCCGCGAAGCCGGCGACCGCGACCGATCCCTGTGCCACCGCATAGACATTGCCGTCGGCGCCGAGCAGGGGAGTGACGAGCAGGGTGCCGCCTTGCAGGTTCTTGGCATCGCCGAGCGCGGAGACGGTGACGTCCATCCGCGTGCCCTGGGTGCCGAACGCCGGCAGATTGCCGGTCACCATCACGGCGGCAACGTTGCCGGTGCGGATGGTGGCGCCGCGAATGTTGACGCCCATGCGCTCGAGCATCGCTTGCAGCGATTGCTTGGTGAAGGGGATGTTGTTCAGCGTGTCGCCGGTGCCGTTGAGGCCAACCACGAGGCCGTAGCCGATCAACTGGTTCTGGCGCACGCCCTCGATGTTGGCGAGATCCTTGATCCGTGACGTCGCGGCCGCCGGCATGGCGCAAGCCGCCAGCGCCAGCAGCGCGGCGCAGGCCAATCCGAATAGATTTGCGATGCGGATGCCGGGCATCCAATGCTCCCCTCGAACTTCACGCAGATCACGCGACACTCCCATGACGGCGATCCGCCATTAACCATGCGAGCCGCGTGCCACTTCGTTTCGTTGGGGCAATGTGTTGATATATTTATCGAAATTGTCGAATCGCCATTCGGCTCCGGTTCGCCAGGGAGCGCGAAACTGCCGTGCGGCGGCAGAAATTGCCGGGTCGTTTACGCGCCGTTAACCATAAAACGGCGATGCTCGCGGCATTCAGGCCTGCGGGATCATGACGATGCGCATCTACGGACCGAACGGCACCACGCTTGGCACGTCGACCAGCTCGACGCGGCGCACCTCGTCGGGCGGCTTCTCGCTGCCGGACGCGACCACCGCGCAGGAGGAGATCCGCTCCACCGCCGCGCCGAAGGCGGCCACCAGCCTCGATGCGCTGCTTGCACTGCAGGGCGTCGAAGACCCGACCGAACGCCGCAAGCGCTCGGTGGCCCGCGGCAAGGGCGCGCTCGACGTGCTCGACGCGCTCAAGCTCGGACTGCTGTCCGGCAATTTCGATTCCTCCACTGTGAACCGGCTGCGCGATGCCGCCGCGAGCCTGAAGGAATCCTCCGGTGACCCCGGCCTCGATGCCGTGCTGGGCGAGATCGAGCTGCGCGTCGAAGTGGAGCTCGCCAAGGCCGGGCAATACTAGGCTCCGCTCGATCAACTAACTTGTCTCACGTCGCCGGTGCCTCAGGCCGCCAGGGCCTTGCGCTGCGCGTCGTAGCGGCGTTGTGCAGCCAGCACTTCCTTCAGATTCTGCTCGGCCCAGTCACGCAGCGGATCGACCGCCTCGGCGAGCGTCGATCCGAGCGGCGTGATCGAATACTCCACGGTGACCGGAACGGTCGCGATCGCGCGGCGGCGCAGCAACCCGTCGCGCTCCAGGCTCTTCAACACCTGCGACAGCATCTTCTGCGAAATGCCTTCGATGGCGCGGCGAAGCTGGTTGAAGCGCATCGGCTCGCTGCGTAGCAGCAGCAGGATCAGCACCGCCCATTTGTCGCCGACCCGGTCGAGGATCTGGCGCGTCGGGCAATTGGCGGCATAGGCGTCCGGCTTCAGGCTGGCGGCTTTCATCGGGTTACTCCGGCGTAATCAGGTGAGACAAGAGTGCCTTCTTCACACCTACATCCATTTCGCTATCTAGTCACCATCGGAAACTATCATTCGGAGACTTTGATGAAGATCGCTATCGTCGGCGCGTCCGGCCAGGCCGGCTCGCGCCTCACTGCGGAACTCGCCCGCCGCGGCCATGCCGTCACCGCCATCGCCCGCAACCCGGAGAAGATCGCAACCCTGCCTGGTGTCACCGCCGTGAGGGGGGATGTGAACGACCAGGCCGCCCTGACCGCACTGTGGGCCGGCCACGATGCCGCGATCAGTTCCGTCCATTTCTCCGTCAGCGACCCGGTCAAGCTGATCGGGGCCGCCAAGGCGTCCGGGGTCGGGCGTTATCTCGTGGTCGGCGGCGCCGGCAGCCTCGAGGTGGCCCCGGGCGTCCGCCTGGTGACCACGCCGAACTTCCCGGCCCAGTACAAGGCCGAGGCCTCGAAGGGGGCTGAGTTCCTAGACCTGCTGCGCCAGGAAACGGACCTGAACTGGACCTTTTTGTCGCCCTCGGCGCTGTTCGTGGCGGGCGAGCGGACCGGCAAGTTCCGGCTCGGGACCGACCAGCTTCTGACCGCAGCCGACGGCAAAAGCTCGATCTCGTTCGAGGATTTCGCAGTTGCACTCGCCGACGAAATCGAGCGCCCGGCCCATATCCGCCAGCGTTTCACGGTCGGCTACTGACGGGCGAGGAGAGGGGTAAGGGCTGGCTCGAGGCAGGACAGATAAGTTTGCCTGTGCAAGGCCTTGGGGGCAGCCCGCCTTTCGCGGTGGCAGATATTGTCTGTCACATGACGTGGCTATATAAGGCGCCGCGCGGAGGGGTTTTGTTCCCTCCGCCAGACAGGGACATGGCTGCCTTTGGAAAAGCTGAAGAACTACCGGCCGACTGAAAAAGAGCCTTTCATGAATGAGCGGCAGCGTGATTATTTCCGCGCCAAGCTGCTGGCCTGGAAGGACGAGATCCTCCGCGAATCGAAGGTCACGCTGCAGACGTTGCAGGAAGAGAACGTCAATCACCCCGACCTCGCGGACCGAGCTTCCTCGGAAACCGACCGCGCGATCGAACTTCGTGCCCGCGATCGTCAGCGCAAGCTGATCTCCAAGATCGACGCGGCGCTCCAGCGCATCGAAGACAACACCTACGGCTATTGCGAAGAGACCGGTGACCCGATCTCGCTGAAGCGGCTCGAAGCCCGCCCGATCGCGACGCTGTCGGTGGAGGCGCAGGAACGCCACGAGAAGCGCGAGAAGGTCTATCGCGACGAATAGTGGCGGCGGACCGCTACAGATTGATTCCGGCGCGCACCGGTTGAACGTTCGCGCCGCCATGATGACACGCACTCTCAACATCGCATCGGTCTTCTTCCCGGGCTGATCTCGTTTCCGCCAGGGAACACGCTTCCGCACGGAAGCGCTGATCGTCCCCACGAGCTCGGGCTCGCGGGATTCCAGTGAACCGAATGAGCCGGCCAAACTCCGCGCCTCGCGGAGCATCGACGGCTGGCGACGATTTGAGAGACAATCATGACTGATCGAGACGACGCGCGTGCGCTCAGCGATGCGCAAATCGAGCAATTCATCGAACAGGGCTTTGTCCGGATCGACGACGCCTTTCCCCACGAACTCGCCGATGCGGGACGTGCCATCATGTGGCGCGACCTGCCGTGCAGCGAGCATGATGCGCCGACGCGGATCAGGGTCGGCCCCACCCCAGTTCCCCGCAAGCTGGAGAGGGGGCCTCGTGCCGATGAGGTGGCAGGTCGACATCAGCCGAGTGATGCCCCGAGTGTCGTCTCGCTCGCCTCGGCGTGACGGCGCGGGCCGTAGATCTTCGACCACGCCAGCAATTCGCGGAAAGCCGGCGTCAGGCCCCAGGCCGAATCCGTCAGCTCGTATTCGACCTGCAACGGCTTCTCGGTGAGCACCTTGCGCGACACCAGGCCATCGCGCTCGAGCTCGCGCAGTTGCGCGGTCAGCATATGCTGGGTGATCGGCACCAGCGCGCGGCGCAACGCGCCGAACCGCACCCCGCCGTTCATCAGCGTGAACAGGATCTCGAGCTTCCATTTGCCGCCGAGCGCGTGGATCGCGTGCTTGAACTCGATCAGCAGATTGGGGTCGGTCGGGCAGCTCTCGCATTCACCGCCGTCACACAGTTCGCTGGTATTGTTTTCCATACCTGTCTCGAATTTCATTCTACTTGTCTGACGTCAGATAGTGACCAGATGCGGCCTGTGCAGGGTGGGCGATGCATTGTGTGCACACCTGCCGAACCATGAAGAGGCTAGGGACATGAGCACGGTTTTGGTCACGGGCGGATCCGGTTTCATCGGCGTGCATACCATCCTGCAGCTGCTTGCCGACGGGCATGCGGTGCGAACCACGCTGCGCAATCCGGATCGGAGCAAGGACGTGATCGCGATGCTGCGCGAGGGGGGCGCGCTTGCGGCCGACCAGGTCGGCTTCGCCACCGCCGACCTGCTGCGCGACAACGGCTGGCGCGAAGCGGTCGCGGGATGCGATTACGTGCTGCATGTCGCATCGCCGCTCGGCGCGCATGTGCCGGAGGACGAGAACGAGCTGATCGTTCCGGCGCGCGAAGGTACGCTCCGGGTATTGCGCGCGGCGCGCGACGCCGGCGTGAAGCGCGTCGTCGTGACGTCGTCGTTTGCGGCGATCGGCTATGGCCATCCGCCGCAAGCCAAGCCGTTCGATGAGACCACCTGGTCCAATCTCGATGGCCCCGACGTGCAGGCCTATCCGAAATCCAAGACGCTGGCGGAGCGCGCCGCCTGGGATTTCATCGCGCGCGAAGGCAATGGCCTCGAGCTTGCCGTGGTTAACCCGACCGCGGTTTTCGGCCCGGCGCTCGGCGCCGACTTCTCCGAGTCGATCGGCATCATCAAGGCGCTGCTCGACGGCGCGATGCCGGCGGTGCCTCGGATCCATTTCGGCCTCGTCGACGTGCGCGACGTCGCCGACCTGCATCTGCGCGCCATGACCTCGCCCAAGGCCAGGGGCGAGCGGTTCCTCGCGGTCGCCGGCGAGACCATGTCGGTGCTGCAGGTGGCCCGGCTGCTGCGCGGGAAACTCGGCAGCAAGGCGCGGCGTGTGCCGCGGTTCCAGGCGCCGGACTGGATGATCCGGCTCGCCGCGCGACGCAACCCGTTGGCCCGCGCCACCCTGCCGCTGCTCGGCAAGGTGCGCCGCTCGACCAGCGCCAAGGCGCAGAACCTGCTCGGCTGGCGTCCGCGCGGCAATGAGGAGATGATCGTCGCGACCGCCGAGAGCCTGATCAGGCTCGGCCTGGTCAAGGCCTGACGGCCTCTCCCGTCCGGCGTGCTTGCCAGACGCGTCGGCGAGTGCTGAATTGCCGCGAGCAGACGGAGGCGCCACCGCGCCGCCGAGAACATCGGGGAGGCTGCGCAGATGGAACGGATCCTCGCGGCCGCAAAGGCGATTGCCAGCGCGCGCCGCAGCCGCGCGCCGCTCAAGGCGCTTCCGAAGGACGTCGCGCCGCGCGACGAGGCCGAAGGCTATCAGGTGCAGTACGCGCTGCACGATCTGCTGCAAGCCCAGGTCGGCAGCCTCGTCGGCTACAAGATCGGCTGCACCAGCGCGGTGATGCAGGAGTACATCAACATCCCGCACCCCTGCGGCGGCGGCGTGTTCGAGAAGGTCGTGCATGATAGCGGCGTGCAGTTGCCGGCGGCCGACTTCGTCCATGTCGGCGTCGAATGCGAGATCGCGGTGCGGCTGGCGCGCAATCTCGCTCCGAGCGAAGCGCCGTTCACCGCCGAATGGGTCGCGGAGGCGATCGAGGCCTATCATCCGGCGATCGAGATCGTCGACGACCGCTACGTCAAATGGGAGACGCTCGGCGCGCCGACGCTGATCGCCGACGACTTCTTCGCCGCCGGCTGCGTGCTCGGCGAGGCCGTGCCGCGCATCACCGTGCCCGATCTGCGCAAGATCACCGGACGCGCGCTCGTCAACGGCAAGGAGGAGGGGCACGGCACCGGCGCCGACGTGCTCGGCCATCCCCACAACGCGCTCGCCTGGCTCGCCAATCATCTCGCCGCCGAAGGCCGCGGCCTGCACGCCGGCCAGATCGTGCTGACCGGCAGCCTGGTCAAGACGGTGTGGCTGAAGGCGGGCGACACGGTCGTGATGGAGCTCGATGGGCTCGG
Source organism: uncultured Bradyrhizobium sp. (assembly GCF_947648125.1). GTDB lineage: Bacteria > Pseudomonadota > Alphaproteobacteria > Rhizobiales > Xanthobacteraceae > Bradyrhizobium. Next base: position 8,962 of record NZ_CANSMR010000030.1, read on the forward strand.
CAAGGTGGAGGCGGCGTTCACCTGAGGTGACGTTGTGTTGACGAGCTTGCCTCCACATAGGGATGTCGTCCCTGCCTAGTGCGCAATTGCGCACGGAAGCAGGGATCCATACTCCGCGGCCGCTGTTGTGAACAGGGCTCGTCATTCCGCCGACGCGCAACAATCAGCATTCGTGGTTATGGGTCCCTGCTTTCGCAGGGACGACACTGAGTGTGCACGGAAGCGACGTTCACCTGACTTTCACATCGCTGGCCGTTTGCCATCCGTGACCAGCTCGACCTTGCCGTCGGTCAGCCGGTAGACCGCGCCGACAATCCTGAGCTTGCCCTGATCGACCGCGGCGCTCAGGATCGGCGTCGCCGTCTTGAGCTTCGCGACGTTGTCGATGACGTTTTGCCTGATGGCGTTGGCGAGGCGGTCGCCCGGCTTGCCCTCGGCCGCCTTCACCGCCGGCGCGATCGCAGTGACCAGCGAGGGCAGATGGCCGGGCAGGGTGGTGTTGTCCTTCAGCGACTTGATCGCGGCATCGACCGCCCCGCAGCTGTCGTGGCCGAGCACCATGAACAGCGGCACGCCGAGCACCGACGACGCATATTCGAGGCTTGCGATCATCTCGTCGCTGGCGAAATTGCCGGCGACGCGGCAGACGAACAGGTCGCCACGGCCGGTGTCGAAGGCGTATTCCGGCGCGATGCGGGAGTCCGCGCAACTCAGGATGCCAGCGAACGGGTTCTGTCCGCCGGCCAGCGCCTCGCGCTCGTGCTTGAAATCATGCCGCCGCGAAACGCCTTCGACATAACGGAGATTGCCCTTCACCAGCCGGTCGAGCGCGGCGTCCGGCGGCAGCACGTTCTGCGGCTTCGGCGGCGGTCTTGTCTCTTTGGCCGTCACAGCCGGCGCAAGCGCGAGGCTGGCCGCGGTGCACGTCGCGGCAGCGAGGAAGAAGCGCCGGGAGGTTCGGCTGGGAGGCGTGATCTCGCAGAGCTGGCACATCAAGGTTCTCCGTGAACAAGGACCGCATCCGCGCGATATGTGTAGGTCATGCGCAATGCCTTCGCAATCATTGCACTCGTGCGCTCGCGACCGCCACGTCCACAATCGTCGTCCCTGCCTAGTGCGCAATTGCGCACGGGAGCAGGGACCCATACTCTGCGGCGGATGTCGTGGAGGGACTCGTCGTTCCAGCATCGTTCAACAATGACCATCGGTGGTTATGGGTCCCTGCTTTCGCAGGGACGACACCGAGTGTGTTGAACGGCCCGTGAATCACACTCTGGCATTCTCGCGACGTGATCCGTCCGAGCTTTGCATTTCGTTTGGCCGCTCTGAAAGCAGAGCGCGCAGGGAAAGCCGGGTGCCGACGGCACCCCCATAGGTCCCGTGCAACAAAAAGCACGGGAGGTAGGACCACAGGTGTAACCGGAAACAACCCGGCTTTCTCCGACGGGCAAACCAGCGGCTGGATTATAACCCATCAGTTATGCGTCTGTGGGCTCAGCCGATTTTGCGCCAAGCAGACCGAAACGGGGGGCGGCCCGGGGGCGTCAGTCATTTTTCTCAACTTCTAGCTTGACCAATCCATAGCTGTCTGGTTATACGTTAATCCATAGCCAACGGGTTATTGATTGCAAAATGCCGGACGCTCACGACGTGTTGTTTCGAACCCTCGCAGACCCGACCCGCCGGGCGATCTTCGAGCGCCTGTGCCGCGAGGGCGAGCAGACCGTCGGTGCGCTGACGGCGCGGGCAAAGATCTCGCAGCCGGCGGTGTCAAAGCATCTCGGCGTGCTGAAGCAGGCCGGGCTGGTGCGCGATCGCCACGAAGGAAGGCAGACGCATTACAGCGCGCAACTCGGCGCGCTGGCGCCGCTGATCGACTGGACCAGCCAGATGGCGGGCTTCTGGCAGAACCGGTTCGACCACCTCGAAGATCTTCTCAAAAGGATGGACCAATGAACAAGACCACCGCTGAAACGCGCTCCGCAATCGTGGAGCGCGAATTTCCCCATCCACCGGAAAAGCTCTGGCGCGCGCTGACGCAACCGCATCTGATGGAGGAGTGGCTGATGAAGAACGACTTCAAGCCCGAGGTCGGGCACAGCTTCAATCTGCGCGGCGAGTGGGGCGGCGTGCTGGACTGCAAGGTGCTCACTGTGGAGCCGCACAGGACGCTGTCCTACACCTGGAATTTCGCGCATGAAGATGCCGCCTACAATCTCGAGAGCGTGGTCGTCTTCACGCTGACGCCGACGGCGAAGGGCACCCATCTGCGCGTCGAGCAGTCCGGCTTCCAGCCGCATCAGAAGCAGGCCTATGGCGGCGCCCATGCCGGGTGGAAGCAGTTCCTGGAGAATCTCGATCAGCTGCTGGTGCGGCCGGAGTGATAGGCGGACGCTTTGCCCTCATTGCGAGGAGCTCGCGACAAGATTGCAAAGAAATTTTGCGCTGAAGCGGCGAAGCAATCGATGGATCCGCGTACTCGGTGCGATGGATTGCTTCGCTTCGCTCGCAATGACGGCATTACACAGATTTTACCCCATCCAAAGGAGGTCACATGAACTGGAACAACTGGATCAGGCAATTTCACCGCTGGCTCTCGATCGTCTTCACGGCGGCCGTCATCGTCAACATCATCGCGATGGTCTTGCAGCAGCAAGCCGTCTGGATCGGCCTGCTGGCGCTGTTCCCGCTGATCTTGATGCTGCTGAGCGGCCTGTATCTGTTCGCGTTGCCCTATCTGGCGCCGCGGCGTGAACGCGGGGCATCGACCGGGGCGTCACAAGCGTGATGCCCAGGCGTCAGAAGTGTGATTGCATGGTGTGATTGTTTGAGGCAGGCGAGGACCACGAGGCAGCAATGACGGCATCGGAACGTATCGACCGGATGATCGAGGATCTCACCGACTGGCGCGGCAAGACGCTCGCAGGCCTGCGCAAGAGCATCCTCGCCGCCGACCCCGAAATCATCGAGGAATGGAAGTGGATGGGCAGCCCGGTGTGGTCGCGCGACGGCATCATCGCGGTCGGCAACGCCCACAAGGGCAAGGTGAAGCTGACCTTCATGTACGGCGCGCAGCTTCCGGACCCCGACAAGCTGTTCAACACCGGCTTCGAGGGCAATGTGCGGCGCGCGATCGATCTGTTCGAGGGCGACAAGATCAATGACCGTGCGCTGAAGGCCCTGATCCGTGCTGCGATCGAGCTCAACCAGGCCAAGTCGAAGAAGCCTGCGAAGAAATCAGCCAAGCAGCCGGCGAAGAAAGCGGCCGCGGGCGCCCGCGCGACCGCGAAGACGAAGTCGTGAGCTGCGCCGGCATGCTGATCGCGATCCATCCGAGATGATCAAGACCAGGCTCGCCACCGCTTCGGATGCCGGCTCCATCTCCGCGCTGCTCGAGGCCAACGCTGGCGAACGCGGTGGCATGCTGCTCGGGCAATGGCCACGCGAGGTGATCGAGACGCGCATTGCAAGCGGGCAATCGATCGTGATCGCGACCGGTGACGAGGGCATGCTGCTGGGTGCGCTCCTGACCTCGGAGAGGGGATTCGACGATGCCCCGCCGGTTCGGGCCATGCTGAAGGCCTGGTCTGGCGGTCCCGATGCTTATGTGTATGGTCCCGTATGCGTCTCCCAGGACGCGCGCGGTTTGGGAGTTCTGGACGCGTTATACGCCGAGCTTCAGGCGACATTTTCCGGTCGCGAAGCGATCCTCTTCATCCGGGAAGACAATCCGCGCTCGCTCAAGGCGCATCTGCGGCTCGGCATGCGCGAGGTCGCGCGATACGACTTCGAAGGCGAAGTCTTCATTGTCCTGAGCGACAGGTCTGAGCAGCAGGCGTAGCCCGGATGAGCCAACGGGCCGACTTCGCAGCAGCTATCTCGCGGGAGAAGAATGGGGCAGTTTATCACCCATTTGGGTGATGAACCCTTCGGGAGTTTTTGCAAGACTGCCGGTCGATTGCATTGCCCTGACCGGCATGGCCGCGAAATTGATTTCGATTGGAAATTGATGGAACTGCCGTGCTTCCAAAAACCATGGAGCTCGATATGGCGGCGGTCTCCGCGACATTGAACAGCATTGTTTCCCTCAATCGTATCGCGCTCGTATTCAGTGTCGTCCTGGCATTGAGCTCTGCGGCCGGGGCACAAGAGAAAGTCTCGTTTCCCTCGACCGATGGCGATCTCAAGGGTGGCACGCCAACGACGATCAGCGGCTATCTTTACAAGCCCGCCGGATCTGGCCCCTTCGCGGCAGTCGTCAGCATTCACGGCTGTGACGGCGCGACGAACGAAAAAGGTGAGGTCCGCCCGTTGTATGGAACGTGGGGCGAAATCCTTTCACAGCGTGGATATCTGTTTCTCCTGATCGATTCCTTCCAGCCGCGCGGATACGGCAGCCTTTGCGCGGTTCAGCCGGTCTTCTCCCGCCCCGTTCTGCCGAACAGGGAGACGCCGATGGACGCCTACGGCGCGATGAACTATCTGAGGTCGCGCTCCGACGTCCGGCCCGACAGCATCGCCATCCTGGGGCAGTCATACGGCGGGATGGCTATGATGTTCACGGTCGCCAATGGTGCATTGCCGAAGGGTATGGCGCCGGACAAGGATTTCCGGGCTGCGATCGCACTCTATCCCAACTGTCCGCCGGTTGCGGAAAAGGACCCGCATTGGCGGCCGCGCCAACCGATGTTGTTGTTGGTGGGCGAGGCAGACACCGCTACGCCTGCAGGGCCGTGCAGGGAGATGGTGGCGCGGGCAAAGGACGAGGGCGGCCCTCCGATCGACCCGCACTTCTACCCCAACGCCTATCACGCCTTCGACCATCCAAACCTTCCGCGGAAGGAGATGACCAGCCTGAAGCGGCCGGACGGCAGTTCGCCGATCGCGATGTCGAACCCGGAAGCCCGCGCGGATGCGATCAATCGCGTCACGCAGTTTCTGGCGAGTATGCTGAAATAGGCTTGCGAACGCGCACGCACGTACGAAGCGCAGCGGGGCAGCTTCTGCCGGGCGAGGTTTGCTGGGCGCGCGGCCGTCACGCCTTCGTGTGCACGATGACCGGACCCGCAACCGCGGTGGCTTGCCCAATCAGCAACGGGCCGAGATTGTCATCGATCCAGGCCAGTGCGCGGCGGTTGGCTTCCTCGGCGCCGGCATAGTTGTTGAAGACGCTGATCGCGGTGACGGTGTCGTCGCCGGCATAGACCACGTAATAGGCCATGAAGCCTTCGACATCGCTGATGATCGGAATTGCGCCTTCCTTGATCCGGCGCGCGAGTTCTTCGGCGCTACCAGACTTCGCCTTGGCGTGACGGATGGCGGCATACATGCGTTCCTCCTTCCGGCTGCATCGATCGGGCTGCGCTTCGCGCATGCGCGATGGTACGCCTGAAGGGGCCGAGATGCCATCGGGATTGCGGACCGATCAGCTGAAACGCCGGGTCACGACGGTCGTGCGGCGGTCGGGGAGCTTCGGCAGCCGCGTCACATCCGCGCGCGTTGTCGTGGTTTTTGGGCCGGGGGCGGGCGCCTGCTCCTGTTGCTGCAGAAACAGGGTGGCCTCGAACAGCACGCCGGGGGCCTGCTTGGCCGTACCCGAGCACACCGCGCGATTGCCGCTGAAGGTGCCGGTCAGCTGTGCCTCGACCTCGTCGCATCCGAACACGGTGGTGAACGGGCCGTCGGCATATCTGTGCGTCGTCAAGACCGCCGTGAAGCGGTCCTCGTCGAGCTGATAGGATCCGCCATAGGTGAACGTGGCGTCGCCGCCTGAGATCCTGCCGTTTGCCAGATGGACTATTCCGGTGCCTTCGCCGCGCGGCGTACGAAACCACGCCGCATATCGACCGTCTCTTTGCATGACCGTCACGAACTGCAAACCCTGCGTTGTCGTCTAGCTACGTTGCAAGCGGAGGGACTGCTACTTAACCTTCACCCAACGGTTAACGAACCGAGAAGGCGATCGCGCGACTTGCGCGAAGCGGTATTGGACTGGTGTGCGACGATCGCGCGAGAGCCCCGTTCCGATGGAATCGGAACGGGGCTCTCGACTCTTGTTTTGACGTTTGCTTCACGCGAACCGGTGTTTACTTCGCTCGCAAACGCTCTAATGCATTCGACCGGTCACAAGACGCCACGGCCCTCGCCAGGGGAGCTAGCGAGGGCCGTGTTGGTACACCGCGCCGCGCCTAGGTTCGCGACGAGATGTGGGAGCTCAAGAAGAAAGCTAGAAGGGCAAGAGCACGTCGAGAACCTGCTGGCCGTAGCGCGGCTGTTGCACGTCGGTGATCTGGCCGCGGCCGCCATAGGCGATGCGGGCCTGGGCGATCTTCGAGGAGTCGATGGTGTTGTCGCTCTGGATGTCTTCCGGGCGCACGATACCGGCCACGATCAGCTCGCGGATTTCGTAGTTGACGCGGATCTCCTGCTTGCCCTCGACCACAAGGTTTCCGTTCGGGAGAATCTGGGTGACGACGGCCGCGACGCTGGTCTGCAACGCTTCCTGGCGGTTGACCGAGCCCTTGCCGTCGCTCGAGGCCGTGGATTCGGCGGTCAGGATCTTGCCGGGCAGGATCTTGTTCGCCTGCGTGATGGTCTGCGATCCAAGGAAGTTGGTCACCCCGGAATCTTCGGAATTGGTACGGCTGCGCTGGGTTTCGTTGGCGATCGCGGCCTTGTCGGTGAAGTTCACCGTGACCGTCAGGATGTCTCCGACGCGCGCGGCGCGCTGGTCCTTGAAGAAGGCGCGCGAGCCGCTGCGCCACAGCGAGTTGGGGCTGTAGGAGGCGACCTCGGGCTTCGGCATCGGCATCTGCACCGGCTTGTAGCCGGGCTGCGCCGTCGGGTTCTCGATCTCCGTCAGCTTCGGCTTTTCACCGATCTGGGAGAGACGGTCGATCGACGAGCAACCGCTGGCGATCGTTCCGAGTGCGAGCAGCGCACCGGTCAGGATGAGGCGGTTGATGCGGTACTGGGACATGAACTTTACTCGGCGTTTGGTGCGACTGAACTCAGCTTGACGGGAGCGGAATTTGAAGAGGCGGCGTCGGCGGCCGGCGCTGCGCGCGGGGACGCGACCGAGATCGAAACCTCGCCGCGGCCGGTGACGACGCCGGCGACGGCGCGCTTGGACTGCAGATTCATCACGTTCACGACATCGCCTTCGGCGCCGCCATCCATCGCCTTGCCGCGGATCGTGAGGTAGAGACCGGAGGTGCGGTAGACCAGCGTGACGTTCTGGTCGCGGGTGACGAGATCGGGTTTTGCCATGTCGGCTGTGCGCAGCGCCTGGCCGGAGCGGATCTGGCGGCGCATCTGCATGCCGACGGCGCTGTCGCGCACCGCCGCGTCGTTGCCGATTTCGGCTTTCGGACGGCGCTCGATCACCACGTCGGAGGCTTTCAGCACGTCGCCGCGTTCGACATTGCGCGTCAGCACGGCGGCATCGATGGTTTCGATCGCGGTGCCGGTGAGGCGCAGCTTGTACGGCGCCGTGCCGGCTTCGTTGCTGACCTCGAAGGTGACGTCGAACCGCGTCGAGCGCGGGTCGTAGCGCACGGCGACAGGCTGCATCGCGCCGGTGTTGGTTGCCTCGAGGCGGAGGTCGCCGGGATCGCGGTCGAAGGTGAGTGCGATATTGCCGGCCCTGCCGAGCCCGTGGCGGCCCTCCAGTGCGCGCGACAGCTGCTGCTCGATCTCCTTGCTGTCGATGGTGCGCGCAAGGCGCGTGACGGTGATCTCCTTCAGCTCGCGGGTATCGACGCCGATCACCTGGTGGGTCCGCAGCACGTTCAGCACCTGCGCGACCGGCAGCGTGCCCGTGGTGCCGAGGTCGGGCGCGCGGTAGATCGCAGTGCTGCCGGCGCTGCCGGCGTTGTCGATGAGGTCGCCGACCCGCACGATGTCGTCCGCGACCGTGACGCTGGCGCGCAGCGTCGGCACCGCGATGGTCTCGTCGCGGCTTTGCGCTGTGGCTGGTAGCGCGGTCACCGCGAGGAGCGCGGCTGCGATCAGGAATGAGCGGGCGATCATCGACATCATCCTCAGCGGAACAGGTTGGAGGTCGACTGCATCATCTGGTCGGCCGCAGAGACCACCTTCGAGTTCATCTCATAGGCGCGCTGCGCGGCGATCAGGTCGGAGATTTCCGAGACCACCTCGACGTTGGCCTGTTCGAGGTTGCTCTGTTGCATGTCGCCATAGCCGTCGGTGTTGGCTATGCCGTCCTGCGGCTGGCCGGAGGCCGGCGTTTCCTGGAACAGGTTGTCGCCGATCGGCATCAGCCCGGCCTTGTTGATGAAGCGGGTCAGGCCGATCTGGCCGATCGTGGTCGATGCGGTCTGGCCCGGCAGCGTCACCGAGACCTGGCCCTGCGCATTGATGGTGAGGCCGGAGGCGTTCTGCGGGATCGTGATCGTCGGCTGCAGCAGGTTGCCCTGCGCGTTGACGATGCGGCCCTGATTGTCCATCTGGAACGAGCCGTCGCGGGTGTAGGTGAAGGTGCCGTCCGGCATCAGGATCTTGAAGAAGCCTTCGCCGCGGATTGCGATGTCGAGATCGTTGCCGGTCGGCGACAGCGTGCCCTGGGTCATCATCCGCGGCGTGCCGACGGTCTTGACGCCGCCGCCGAGGTCGATGCCCATCGGCATGATGGTGTTCTGGTCGGAGGCCTGCGCACCGACCCGGCGCACATGGTCGTAGATCAGGTCCTGGAACGCGGCGCGCTGCTTCTTGTAGCCGGTGGTACGCAGGTTCGCGATGTTGTTGGAGATCACCTGAACGCTGAGTTCCTGTGCCGCCATTCCGGTCGCCGCGGTATAAAGTGCGCGCATCGTTCAATCCCCCGGATCAGTTCGGCACGTCGGCGAGCTTCTCGATCGCCGATTTGTGCAGGTCGCTCTGCTGCTGCAGCAGCGAGGCGATTTGGGTGTAGGTCCGCGTGATCTCGATCATGCGGCTCATCTCGACGACGGAATTGACGTTCGACTTTTCGATGAAGCCCTGGCGGATCTGCGCCTTGGTGTCCGGCAACGGCTGCGCGCCTTCACCCGGCACATAGAGGTTGGAGCCTTCCTTGAGCAGGCGTTGGGCCTGTGCGAACGAGACCAGGCGCAGCTTGCCGCGGATCGAGTCGAGCCGGGACGTGCCCTCGAGCACGCTGACGTTGCCGTCGGGAGCGATGTTGACGTCGTGATCGGTCTGCTGGAACGTGATCGGGCCGGCGGTGCCGAGCACCTGATAGCCCGAGGCGGTGACGAGCTGGCCGCGATTGTTGATCGCCAAATTGCCGTCGCGGGTGTAGCGCTCGCCGCCCGGCGTCTGCACCACCAGGAAGGCGTTGCCGTCGATCGCGACGTCGAGCGGGTTCTTGGTCTCTTCGGTCGGGCCCTGCGAGAAGTCGTGGAAGGTCGCGCGGTCCTGCACGAACGAGACGCGGCGGTCGGAGGACGCGAAATTGTCCTCATGCGCGTTCGAGGACAGATATTCCTGGAACAGCGACCGGTCGGCCTTGTAGCCGTTGGTGTTCATGTTCGCGATGTTGTTGGAAACGACATCCATCTGCCGTTCCAGCACCATCTGCTTCGATAGTCCGACCAGAAGCGTGTTCTGCATCGGTGGTTCTCCCCTGTGAGGTGATCCGATGCAGCGGTTCTCCCAAACCCTTGCGCCGGACCGTCGGTAACCGTTGGGTTCTCCCAAACCCGCCAGTCACGTCGTCCTCTCAGCGAAACCCGTGCCAACTTGAAATAATAAGATATTTAAATGGCTTAGGTGTCTGACCGGGGGCCGCACAGGGCGGCAGAAAGGTCTTGTTGACCATGTTTGCCCGGCAGTTTTTTCCTAGTGGAAGGTAAATCCTAATCTTCCGTTAACCATTATGACCCCAGTGTTGCCGGCATTGGGGCGCGTGTGCGCCGGCGGCCTTTGTATCGCGTCTTCAAGCCAAAGCTGGGGCAAATCGCGTTCGCATCCTTCGAGTTGAAGCGAGCGGACGATGGCGGACGAGGAAAAGACGGATAGCGGCGAGGGCGCGGCCGCTCCGAAAAAGGGCAAGCTCAAGCTGATCATTGCCGTCGTCGGCTTCCTCGTCGTGCTCGGCGCGGGTGCGGGCGGATGGTTCTTCTTCATGCGCGGTCACGGCGAGGAGCAGCACGCCGAAGCGCCGCCGCCGAAGCCGCCGAGCTTCGTCGACGTGCCCGACATGCTGGTCAATCTGGTCGGCGCGCCCGGCGAGCGGGTGCAGTATCTCAAGCTGAAGCTCGTGCTCGAGATCAAGGAAGAGAAACAGGTCGAGGCGATCAAGCCGGCGCTGCCGCGCGTCACCGATCTGTTCCAGACCTATATGCGCGAGCTGCGCCCGAGCGATCTCAACGGCTCGGCCGGCCTGTTCCGTCTCAAGGAAGAGCTGACCAAGCGCGTCAACCTCGCGCTGGCGCCCAACCAGGTGAACGCGGTGCTGTTCAAGGAAGTCGTGATCCAGTGACGGGGCGGATGTAAAGCCATGGCCGGCAACGACCAGATGGACCAGGACGCCATTGCGGCCCAATGGGAAGCCTCGCTCGATTCCGAGGATCCCGCGGCGGCCGCGGCGGAAGCTGCCAAGAACGAGCTCACCGAGAACATGGCGCTGCAATGGGCCGCCATGGTCGAGGACGGCAGCCGCGACTTCGGCGGCAAGAACACCAATGGCGAGCGCGTGCTGTCGCAGGAGGAAATCGACAATCTCCTCGGCTTCACGGTCGGCGACGTCAGCCTCGACGATCATTCCGGCATCCGCGCCATCATCGATTCCGCGATGGTGTCCTACGAGCGTCTGCCGATGCTCGAAATCGTGTTCGATCGCCTCGTGCGGTTGATGACGACATCGTTGCGCAATTTCACCTCCGACAACGTCGAAGTCTCGCTCGACCGCATCACCTCGGTGCGCTTCGGCGATTACATGAACTCGATACCGCTGCCGGCGGTGCTCTCGGTGTTCAAGGCGGAGGAGTGGGAGAATTTCGGCCTCGCCATGGTCGACTCCAACCTGATCTATTCGATGATCGACGTGCTGCTCGGCGGCCGTCGCGGCCAGACCCAGCTCAAGATCGAGGGCCGGCCCTACACCACGATCGAGACCAATCTCGTGAAGCGGCTGGTCGAGGTGGTGCTGTCGGATGCCGAGCAGGCGTTCCGGCCGCTGTCGCCGGTGACCTTCACGATCGACCGGCTCGAGACCAATCCGCGCTTCGCCGCGATCAGCCGCCCGGCCAATGCCGCGATCCTGGTGCGCCTGCGCATCGACATGGAAGACCGCGGCGGCAACGTCGAATTGCTGCTGCCCTACGCCACCATCGAACCGATCCGCAACGTGCTGTTGCAGATGTTCATGGGCGAAAAGTTCGGCCGCGATCCGATCTGGGAAGGCCATTTCGCCACCGAAGTGGCGCAGGCCGAGATTGCGGTCGATGCGGTGCTGTACGAGGCCGATATCCCGCTGAAGGAGCTGATGAAGCTGAAGGTCGGCGACACGCTGCCGCTGGACATCCGCTCCGACGCGCTGGTCTCGGTCCGTTGCGGCAACGTCACCCTGACAGAGGGCCGCATGGGCCGCGTCGGCGACCGCGTCGCGATCCGCGTCACCAAGAATTTGCGTAAACCCCAAACCACCTTCGCGATGTTCGAGAAGGCGGACGAGCGGACCAAAATGATGGAGGCACCATGAGTCATGTGCTTGGACTAGCAATCGAGAGTCTGGTGACCGTGCTGCTGATGCTGACGATCGGCTATTGCTGGCTGCTCAACAAGCGCCTGCAGCGGCTGAAGGCGGACGAGCATTCGCTGAAGGCGACGATCGCCGAATTGATCACCGCGACCGAGATTGCCGAGCGGGCGATCGGCGGGTTGAAGCACGCGGTGCGCGACGTCAACGAGAACCTCGGCAACCAGCTCGATGCGGCGACGCTGATGTCGGCGCAGCTGAAGAACCAGCTGGCGGAAGGCGATGGCGTGGTGCGCCGCCTGTCCAAGATCGCGCTGGCCGCGCGGCCGGCTGAACCTGCGCATGCGCCGGCAGCAGCTGCGCCCGCCGCGCCGGTGGCGCAGGCGCCCAGGGTTTCGGCCGCGCGCGCGGTAGCCGCAGCGGCTGAAGCCTTCACGGAGCGCAGGAGGGCCGGCGGTCTCGCTGCATGAAGTTGCTTCGTGACATCAGAGTGATGCCCGTGGTGCTGGTTGCGATCTTCGGCCTGATGGTGCTGAAGGTCGCGGGCCTCGTGCTCGATGGCGGTTACGTGTTTGCCGAGGACGCGCCGCCGGCCGGCCCGGCCGGTCCATCTTGGGCGCAGCAGAATTTCAACTTCCCCGGCGCGCCCAAGGCGGTTGCCGACAGCAAGATCAAGGCCGATCCCGGCGACATCACGGGATCGGTCGAGGGCAAGGACGCGAAGAAGGACGAGGCACCAAAACCGGCCGCACCGGCCGCGGAGGCGCCCAAGCCCGACGGCGTGGTGGTCAATCTGGATGCGCCGCCGCCGGTGTCGGCCTCCGAACGCGCGATCCTGGAGCGGTTGCAGTCGCGCCGCCAGGAGCTCGAGACGCGCGCCCGCGAGGTCGAGATCCGTGAGAGCCTGTTGAAGGCCGCCGAGAAGCGCATCGAGGCCAAGGTCGAGGAGGCCAAGGCCAATGACGCCAAGGCGAATGCCGATGCGGCGGCAAAGGCGGAAACCGACGCCGCCCGCTTCAAGGGCATCGTCACCATGTATGAGAACATGAAGCCGAAGGACGCCGCTAAAGTGTTCGATCGTCTGGAGATGACCGTGCTCTACCAGATCGCCTCGCAGATCCAGCCGCGCAAGATGTCGGACATCCTCGGCCTGATGCAGCCCGAGGCTGCTGAACGGCTCACGGTCGAACTCGCCCGCCGCGCCGGCGGCGACAAGTCGGCCTCGACCGACGAGCTTCCCAAGATCGAAGGCAAGATGCTCGCCCCGAAGACGAATTGACGGGGCGCGTCAGCCTCAGAGGCTAACCTTCGGCGGGTTTGCGCCCGCGAGCCATGCGACGTGCCTTCGCAACGTCGGCGATGGCCGTTGCGACGAAAGATCGATCGTTCAGCGCCGCTGCAAGATAAGCGGTTTGCCACTCAACTGCTTTCAGATGATCCTGGATGTCGAATCTCGTCGGATTGAGCGGCAGCTTGAACTGTCCAATTTCCGCGAGCTGTTCCAACGTGATGGCAAGTATTCTTTAACCATACCACAAACACGTTCGACTGTGGTCTGAAACACCCGCTGCCGGTAGCGCAGGGGCTGGTTCCTTCGTAGCCCCTTAAACAATCCATTGACGTTAACAGCTCCTTAACGCCGCCCGATCCAAGATCGGGACGCGTGGGCGAGAGCGCTTCGCGCTGGTATGGCTGAGATCCCGAGAAGACGTTTCGAGATGGCGCGAACGGCTGCCGCTGAAACATGGTCGCTAGGCCGCGCCTGGGCGCGGACTGCCCGTCTGTGCCTGCTTGCCACCGGCCTTGCTCTCGCGACCGTCAGCTATCCGACCGCGGTGCGGGCCCAAGACCCGCCGCCGGTGCCGGGCGAGGCGACATTCTCGGCCGCGAACGGCTATGCCCGGCTGGTGCTAAAGCTGAAGGAGGATGTCGAGTCGGAGGTCACGACCGCCGGCTCGATCATCGTGATCCGCTTCAAGCGTCCGGTCGATATCCCCGTCGAGAAACTGTCGGATGCGGTGCCCGATTATGTCGGCGCCGCGCGCCGCGATCCGGACGGTTCGGCGATCCGCCTGTCGCTGGCGCGGCGCGTCACCATCAACACCATGACCGCCGGCGAGCGCATCTTCGTCGACTTCCTACCCGACAGCTGGACCGGCCCGCCGCCGTCGCTGCCGCAGGAGGTGATCCGCGAGCTGGCGGAGCGCGCCCGTGCCGCCGAGCGTCTGCTGCGCATCCAGCGCGCGGCCGATGCCGCCAAGAAGAAGCCGCCGATCCGCGTTCGCGCACTGGTGCAGCCCACCTTCGTCCGTTTCGTGTTCGAGGTTCCCGACGGGGTCAGCGTCTCCTCTGTACTGAACGAGCAGAAGCTGACGCTGTCCTTCAACTCGGTCCTGAGCTTCGACCTGGCCGATGCCAAGGTTGCCGCTCCCCCGAACGTCGCGTCGATCAGCTCGCGCGCCGACACGGATACCTCGGCGGTCGACGTGACGCTGATTGGCGATGTCGACGTGCATTCGTTTCGCGACGAGAAGAACTACATCGTCGATGTCGCCTTCCAGCAGGCCGAGCAGCAGGCGGCGAAGCCCTCGCTGAGCTCGTTGTTGCCGACGCCACATGGCAAACCGAAGGGTGCGGCTGCGATCGCGCCGGCGACATCGGAGAGCATCGCGCAGCAGGCCAAGATCGAGATCAAGTCCGAGCAACCCAAGGCAGAGCAACCCAAGGCGGAGCCGGCCAAGTCCGAACAGGTAAAGTCCGAGCCGGTAAAGTCCGAGCCGGTCAAACCCGAACAGGCCACGACCGAACAACCGGCGCCCGCGCCCGGCAAATCGGAACAGCCGAGATCCGAGTTGCCCGGTTCGGAGCTGCCGAAGATCGCCGCGGCGCCGCCGGCCGAGGTCGAGAAAGCCGCTGCACCGGCCGCGTCGGGTGAGGGCAGCGCTGCGGCGGAACAGAGCGACGCGCCTAAGCCTGCGCCTGCTGCGGCCGCGCCGGTGATGGAGGCGCCGAAGCCAGCGGCGGCGGCATCGCCGCCTGCCGAGGCCCGCGCCGGCGCCAAGTCTGCTGCCAGGTCCGCGGTCGAAGCCCAGCGCGACAGCGACGGGTTGCGGGTGATGTTCTCATTCCCCGGCGCGACGCCGGCGGCACTGTTCCGTCGCGCCGACACGGTATGGATGGTGTTCGACACGCCTGAGGCGATCGACGTCGATCCGATCCGCGCCAAGGCCGGCTCGCTGATCTCAGACGTCAGCCGGATCGCGCTAGAGAAGGGGCAGGCGGTGCGTTTCCGCCTCAACCGGCCGCAGATGCCGTCACTCGAGAGCGACGACCGGTCACGCGGCGTGAGCTGGACGCTGACCTTCGCCGACCGGGTGCAGAAGCCGCCGCTGCCGCTCAGCGTGGTGCGCAACATCAGCGAGCCCTCGCTCGCCAATGTCAGCGTGCCGCTCGCCAATCCCGGCCAGCTCCACAGACTGATCGATCCCGATGCGGGCGATACGCTCTGGGTCGTGACCGCGCCGCCGCCGACCCGCGGCATCATCAAGCGGCAGGACTTTGTCGAGCTCTCGCTGCTGGAATCGATTCACGGCGTCGTGGTCCATCCGAATGCCGACGACGTCAAGGCGGAGGTCGGCGCCGACAAGGTGACGCTGGGCCGGCCCGGCGGCCTGACGCTGTCATCTGCCGACGTCGCCGCCGAGCGCGCGACCGCGGCGGTGAAGCCGCTGTTCGATCCGGACGAGTGGCGCAAGAACCAGTCGGAGAATTTCCTCAAGCAGCTCGACGGGCTGATTGCGGCGGCCTCGACGGCCAATGCCGAGCAGCTGCCGCAGGCGCGGCTCGATCTCGCCGATTTCTACATGGCGCGCGGCATGTACCAGGAAGCCCATGGCGTCGCCAATTTGATGCTGTCCGAGAGCAAGCGCGGCAGCGAGGCGGCCTCCGTGGTGATGGTGCACGCGGTTGCCAGCATCCTGATCGGGCACCCGGCGCAGGGCCTCAAGGACCTCGCCAATCCCGTGATCGGCAATGGTTACGATTCCCAATTGTGGAAGGGGCTTGCCTTCGCGCGCGAGGGCAAATGGCCCGAGGCGCGCGAAAAGTTCAAGAACGCCGAATTCGCGGTCGCGACGCTGCCGCCCGATCTGCAGCGCATCGTCACCATGGATTCAATGAAGGCCTCGCTCGAGGTCAAGGACTATGCCGGCGCTGCGCGGCGCAAGAGCGATCTCGACGTGGTCGGCATTCCCGACGAACTCAAGCCCGCGGTTGCGGTGCTGCGGGGCCGGCTCGCCGAAGCGCTCGGCCAGGAGAAGGATGCGCTCGACGCCTACCGCTTCGCCGCCAATTCGGCCGACCGGCAGGCCGCCGCCGAAGGCAGACTGCTGGAGACGCTGCTGCGGCAGAAGCGCGGCGAGATCGGGCGCGACGATGTGCTGAAGGAGCTCGAGCTGTTGTCGATGCTGTGGCGCGGCGACAATATCGAGCTGAAGACGCTGTACGTGCTGTCGAAGATCTATGCCGAGACCGCGCGCTATGCCGATGCCTTCGCGGTGACCCGTGCGGCGACCCGGCTGCAGCCGAACGCGCCGGAATCGCGCCAGGCGCAGGATGCCGCCTCGGCGTTGTTCGTGCAGCTCTATCTCGGCCCGAAGGGCGACGAGATGGCGCCGATTGATGCGCTCGGCACCTTCTACGACTATCGCGAGCTGACGCCGATCGGCCGCCGCGGCGACGAGATGATCCGTCGTCTCGCCGACCGTCTCGTCGGCGTCGATCTGCTCGACCAGGCTGCCGACCTGCTGCAGTACCAGGTCGACAAGCGGCTCGAAGGCGCGGCGCGCGCCCAGGTCGCCGCGCGGCTTGCGATGGTCTATCTGATGAACCGCAAGCCTGACCGCGCCATCGGCGCTCTGCGCTCGACCCGGATCGCGGACCTCTCCGGCGAACTGCGCCAGCAGCGGCTGCTGCTCGAGGCTCGCGCGCAGAGCGACGTCGGCCGGCACGACCTCGCGCTCGACATCATCTCGAACATCACCGGGCGCGAGGCGATCCGGCTGCGTTCGGACATCTATTGGGCGTCGCGGCACTGGCGCGAGGCGTCCGAGCAGATCGAGCTCTACTACGGCGACCGCTGGCGCGACTTCACCCCGCTCAACCCGAGCGAGAAGGCCGACGTCATCCGCGCCGTGGTCGGCTACGCGCTCGCCGAGGATGCCATCGGGCTGTCCCGGTTCCGCGAGAAATACGCGCCGCTGATGTCCGGCGATGCCGACAAGCTTGCGTTCGACGCGGCCAGCAAGCCGGTCGCGACCTCGAGCGCCGAGTTTGCCCAGATCGCGCGGATGGCCGCGAGCGTCGACACGCTCGACGGCTTCATTCGCGAGATGAAGACCCGCTTCCCCGACGCCACCGCCCGCGCGCCGCTGCCCGATCCGGTCACGACCGGATCGCTGCCCGACGCCCCAAAGGCCGGGCCGGTCAGCACGCTGCCGGTCATCAAGGGCGAGCGCCGCGCCAGCGCGACGCCGTAGAGCATTTCGGTTCTGATTGAATCAGAACCGAAGCTCTAGATTCTTGTCTTGACGCGTTTTCTTCACGCGAACCGGTGTCCACTTCGCTTGAAAACGCTCTAGCGGCGCCAGCCCTCACGGGCCGGGAGACACCCACGCGGTCGAAATGATCCCTTTGGCGTCGAGTGCGATGCGCCAATGCGACGCGCCGTTCTCATGCCTCATGCTGTAGACGTCCTCGCCCTGGGCGCCGACGCCGAGGAAGCGGGTGGATTCGATCGCGCCGAGGTCGGCGAGGAAAGGCTGCAGGTGCGGCAATTGCTCGCGGGTCGCGGCGGCGAGCGCAGGGGCCATGTCTGCATAGTTGGGTTGTCCCGATGCGACTCCCTCGAACAGGCGGCGGAGTGCGGCTTCGGTTCCGGGAGCCGGTGACTGGCTCTTCACGCGCTCCGCGGTGCGATCCGCAATCTGCTTCGCGGTCGCGGCGTCGATGCGCGGCATCGGCTTGTCGCCGTTTTGATGCAGGATCAGTGATGTCGCTTGACCGTCAGTGGCGATCACAAAGCTGATCTGCGCGTTGACCTCCCTGGCGAAAAACTCGGTCTGGCTCTCCGCAAAAAACGGTACGGCACGCTGCCCGGTGAGCTGGATCGTCAGGTGATGATCATCGCGCGTCACGCTGAGGACGGCCTGATCGCTGAGCTGGTAGTATCCCGCATAATTATCGAGCACCGCTGTCGCGACTGCGATCTCATGCCGCACGGCGTCCGGCGGCGATTGCGGGGCGAGAGGTGGCACGTCGTCAGGTCCACCGGCGGCCTGTATCCGCGCCGCCAGCGTGTTCCAGTCGCGCTGACCGAACAATCTGGCGATCAGCTCCAGGCTGTCGCTGTGGGTGATAGGGATCGATTTGGCGGCGAGGGCTTCGCGCAGCGTCTGCGCCATGGCCTTGGCATCACGAAAGTCGCGCATGGGATCAACCTTTGCATCGACGAACGGAAAGCGTCAGGGGCTTGCGTTGCTGACCCGTTCGTGCGGGCAAAGGAAGCCTGAAACCTGGCTTGATACGTTTACCATCCCCGGGCGGGGTGCAAGCGGCGGGTGGTATCGACCCGGCCCAATGTTCGCCGGGGACCTGCAATTTGTCAATTGCAACAGCCCGTGATCGCGTGCGTCCTCTCGACATTTCGCTGCCAAATCGGCAACCATGGCTGATGTCGCCAGCCGGGAGGACGTCGTCACATGAGCAAGCCGATCAAGACCGAAGCCGAACTCATCGCGATGGCGCGGGCCGAGTTGAAAGTCCATGCCGACTGCCCCGATGGCATCGACATCTCCGTGCTGCGCGACGGCGACAGCTGGGAATTCCGCGCCAGCGCCAACGAGGCCACGGTGGCGCGGCCCGGCTACCCCGAATGCGTCGCGATGCTGGTGCAGATCGGCGATCACCTCAGCAAGCAGTATGACGTGAGGGCCGACTAGCGCATGAATGCCCGTGGCCGCTTGCCCCAGGGGCGGCACGCAGGCGGACAGACATGCCAATGTTAACGCGATGGGCCACAGGCGACATTCCCGACCTCGATTGTTCAACTGAATTCGTGCTATCGCTTAGAGCTCTATTGAACCTAAGCATTCCCGACCCATGCTTGCAGTCTTACGCAGCCGGAAAGCAATGCTCCTCCTCGCTTTGGCGGGTTCGCTGGCGATCTCGGTCGGACAAGCCTTTGGCGATGACGAACAGGTCTGGGCGGCATTGAAGCGAGGCGGCATGGTTGTCCTGCTGCGCCATACCCACGTCGATATGCGAGAAGGAATAGGGCACCTCGCGCCCGGAAACTGCGCCGAGGAAGTAAACCTTTCTTCGCGCGGCGTTGAGCAGGCCAAGCGGATTGGCGAGGCGTTCCGTGCGCACGGCATTGCCGTCGGAGAGGTCCGGACCAGCCCGTATTGCCGTTGCATCGACACCGGCAAGCTTGCGTTCGGTCGCGCCATGCCTGTCCAATATCTGATGCCGCCAGGCGTCTTATCCGAGAGTCAGGCAACGTCGAATGAGGAGCGGGTCTTGCAAGACATCCATGCGTACCGGTCTTCCGCGAACTTGGTGATGATCACCCACGATCTCAACATCTCAAACATCGTTCTTGAACCATCGATCGCCATGGGGGATTTCTTTGTTCTTCAGCCCAATGGGACGAGTTTCGATGTCATCGGCAGCATTCAAATGGGCGGCAAGTAAGAGGTCGATCTCAGAGTTGATCAGGTTGCCTCCAGCGAAAGACTCGTAATGGACCGCATCGACGCCATGAAGGTCTTCGTCGCGGCGGTCGACGAGGGCAGCCTTGCCGGCGCGGGACGGAAACTGCGGCGCTCGCCGGCGGCGGTCAGCCGGGCGATCGCGTTCCTCGAGCATCATGTCGGCGCCGAGCTGCTTCACCGCACCACGCGGTCGCTGAAGCTGAGCGAGGCCGGCCAGCGCTATGCAGCGGCGTGCCGGCGCATCCTCAGCGAGCTCGAGGAGGCCGACATCTCGGCCGGCGGCGAGCGGTCGGCGCCGCGCGGCACGCTGACCATCACCGCACCCGTCGTCGTCGGCGAGGACGTGCTGCGGCCGCTGCTCGATGCCTTCCTGACGGAACATCCGGCGGTGTCAGTGCGGCTCGCGATGCTCGATCGCACCGTCAATCTGATCGACGAGGGCATCGACGTTGCGCTGCGCATCGCCAATCTCGCCGATTCCAACTTCATCGCGATCAAGCTCGGTGAGGTGCGCCGTGTGGTCGCGGCGTCGCCGGGCTATCTCGCGCAGCATCCCGTGATCGGCGAGCCGGCTGATCTCGCAAAGCACCAGATCATCGCGATGACGCATTTCGGGCTCGACTCCTGGAGCTTCCCGCCGGCCGCGAAATCGAAGGTCGCGCGTGCGGTCCAGTTTGCGCCGCGGCTGGTCGTCAACACGGTGCGGGCGGCGGTCGCCTCGGCCAGCGAAGGGCACGGAGTGACCCGGCTGTTCTCGTATCATATCGCCGAGGAAATCCGTGATGGACGGCTGCAGATCCTGCTCGCGAGCGATGAGCCTCCGCCGTTGCCGGTGCATCTGCTGGCGCCGCAGGGGCGCATCGACGTGCCCAAGGTGCGTGCCTTCGTCGATTTCGCGACGCCGCGGCTGAAACGCTATTTCGAGCGGCTGTCGCGCGAGGCCAGCCGGGCCAGTCGTTCGCGCCGCGGAAGAGTGTCTGCCGAATAGCGGGCATTCGCACGAAATGCGGATGTATCTAGCTTGTTCTCCATCGAGGCGGCGCTGTCGCAGCCTCAGCAACAGATGGAGAGAAATCATGGGTGCAGAGCAGAAGGTTGCCATCATCACCGGTGCGTCGCAGGGGATCGGCGAGGCGCTCGTCAAGGGCTATCGCGATCGCAACTATCGCGTCGTCGCCAATTCCCGCAGCATCAAGCCGTCGACCGATGCCGATGTGCTGGCGGTCCCGGGCGATATCGGCGATCCCGAGGTCGCCGATCGCATCGTCAAGCAGGCGCTCGCCCGCTTCGGCCGGGTCGACACGCTGGTCAACAATGCCGGCATCTTCGTCGCCAAGCCGTTCACCGATCATACCGATCAGGACTACGCGGCGGTGCTCGCGACCAACCTCAACGGCTTCTTCTACATCACCCGCCGCGTGGCGAAGGAGATGGTGAAGCAAGGATCGGGGCATATCGTTCAGATCACGACGAGCCTGGTCGACCACGCCAACAGCAACGTCCCCTCGGTGCTGGCGTCCCTGACCAAGGGCGGCCTGAATGCGGCGACCAAGTCGCTTGCGATCGAGTACGCGGCCAAGGGCATCCGCGTGAACGCAGTCGCGCCCGGCGTGATCAAGACGCCGATGCACACACCCGAGACCCACGACTTCCTCGCCAAGCTGCATCCGGTCGGTCGCATGGGCGAGATGAAGGACATCGTCGACGCCGTGCTGTTCCTGGAGGGCGCGGGCTTCGTCACCGGCGAGATCCTGCACGTCGACGGTGGCCAGAGCGCCGGTCACTGACGAGCACGATCGGGAGCCTGTGATGCCTGTTGTCACCATTCAGGTCACGCGTGAGGGGACGACGCCGGGTGCGTCGTCCACCACGCCGGAGCAGAAGGCCGCGCTGATCAAGGGCGCCAGCGAGCTGCTGCGCGACGTGCTCGGCAAGCCCATGGAATCGACCTTCGTCATCGTCGAGGAAGTCGACACCGACAATTGGGGCTGGGGCGGGCTGCCCGCGCTGGACTATCGCAAGAAGCTCGCGGCGGAACGAAGCCGCTGAGTCCCGGGAGAGAGTTCACCCCTCACCCGGATCGCATCTGGCGATGCGACATAGCCGAAGCTTTGCTTCGGCGTCGCTACGCACGGCCGCCGCAGGCGGCCTATGCCTCTCCCACAGGGGGAGGGGTGAAGAGACGGCGCGATCGCTGCGAGCGATTGCTGCGATCGCAACTAATCATTTTTAATGAACGGACAGAGGGCCTACTGCGATGTCCATGTCAGCCAATATCGAACATCACGGGCGTCCCCACGCTGAGCCGCATCGCGATGCAGGCGGGCCGTTGTGGCTGTCCGCAGCCGCGGGACTGTGCGCCTCGCTGGTCGGGCTCGGGCTGGCGCGCTTTGCCTACACGCCGCTGATCCCGGCGCTGATCGCGGCCAAATGGTTCACGCCGGCGGAAGCGGTCTATCTCGGTGCCGCCAACCTTGCCGGCTATCTCGCCGGCGCGCTGATCGCCCGCGATCTCGGCGCACGCGTCGGCTCGGTGTGGGCGCTGCGCGGCATGATGGTGCTGGCCGCCATCACCTGCTTTGCCTGCGCGGTGCCGATCTCCTTCATCTGGTTCTTCGGCTTCCGCTTTCTCGCCGGCATCAGTGGCGGCGTGATTATGGTGCTGGCGGCGACCGCGATCCTGCCGCACACCGCGCCAAGCAAGCGCGGCCTGATCGGCGGCGTGATCTTCGCCGGTGTCGGACTGGGTGTCGCTGCGTCGGGCACGCTGGTGCCGTTGTTGCTGCAGCAGGGCGTCAAGCAGGCCTGGTACGGCCTTGGCGTGCTGTCGGCGGTGCTGACATTGATCAGCTGGAAGGCGTGGCCGGCGGACGTGCCTCCCGCGCATGGTGCTGCCGAGCCGCAGGTCGCGTCGCACAGTGTGCGCTCGCCGCTGGTGATCGCGCTGTGCGTGGAATACGGCCTCAATGCGCTGGCGCTGGTGCCGCACATGGTGTTCCTGGTTGATTTCGTCGCCCGCGGCCTCGGGCAGGGGATCGCGGCGGGATCGTATTACTGGGTGCTGTACGGCATCGGCGCCGTGGTTGGCCCGCTGCTATCTGGACATCTCGCCGATCGCGCCGGCTTCGCTGCGGCGCTACGCGCGGCGTTCCTGATCGAGGCGGTTGCGGTCGCGCTGCCCGCCGTGACGAATTCACCTGCCGCGCTGATCGTGTCGAGCCTCATCGTCGGCGGCTTCACGCCCGGCATCGTGCCGCTGGTGATCGGTCGCATCCACGAGCTGATCCCGCATTCCGCCGCGAGCCAGCGCTCGGCCTGGGCGCAGGCGACCACGACCTTCGCACTGTTCCAGGCGGCGGGCGCCTACGGGCTGTCCTGGTTGTTCGCGCAGAGCGGCGGCGACTATGCGCTGCTGTTCGTGATCGGTGCGGCCGGCGTGGCTGTCGCGCTGGCGATCGAACTGGTCAGCGTCGTCGCGCTGGGGCGCAAGCGGAGTTAGCCGCGCAGCGCTTTCGTCAGGACGGCGACGAGGCGATCCACATCGGCCTCGTCGTTGAAGACATGCGGCGAGATCCGCATCCGGCCGAGCCGCAGCGCGACATGGATGTTCTCGGCGGCAAGCCGCGCGATCAGCTCCTTCGGAATGCCGCCCGCCATGCCGAGGCTCAGGATGTGCGGTGCGCGCAGGCTGCGCGCCAGCTGACTGAGCCCGAGATCGCGCACGCCGTCGGCGATCCGCTCGGTGAGCATCGCGAGCCGCGCGCTGACGGCAGCGGCGCCCCATTCCGCCATCATCTCCATTCCGATCGAGGCCATCTCCAGCGTGATGAAATGATCGCGCTCGCCCATGTCAAAGCGCCGGGCATTGTCGACATAGGCGAGGTCACCGAAATAGACCGGCTTCTCGGAATTGACGTCGCGGCGGCCGGCGGAGGTCTGCTCCAGCGGCACCCCGTTCTGGTGACGCTTTGCGACGTAGAGGAAGGCGCGGCCGTAGGGACCGATCAGCCATTTGTAGGTCGGAAAGATCACGGCATCAGGATCGAGTTTTGTCACATCCATCGCCACGACACCGGCGCTCTGGGTCGCGTCGATCACGAACATCGCGCCATGCTGCCGCAGTGCGGCTTGCACCTTGTCGACGTCGATCATGCCGCCGTCCGACCAATGCACCGACGAGATCGAGGCGAGGCCGACCGGCGGCGCACTCGGCCGCTCGATTGTTGCAAGCACCGCCGACGTCCAGTCGCCGTCGGCGGGCTGGCGCACGGTGTCCACGACAAAACCCTGCGCCTCGGCGCGGGCGTGCCATTCCAACACCGGCGAGGAGTGATCGTTCTCCAGCACGATGACGCGCGTGCCGCGCGGAATGGTCAGGGCCTTCGCTACCGTAGCTATGCCGTAGCTGATCGCCGGGATCAGTGCGACGTCATCCGGCGCGGCGTTGATCAGGCGTGCCGCCGCGGTGCGGGCGCGTTCATGCTGGCGGCCGGCGAAACCAGCGTCGATCGTCCAGGGCTGGCCCTTGCGTCCGACCGCGGCGCGTCCGGCGTCGAGCGTCTTCAAGGGTAGCGGGCTGTAGGACGCCGAGTTCAGATAGCAGACTTCGCGTGGGATCTCGAACAGATGGCGCTGGGAGGGAAGCATGTCGTCTCTTGGCTGGGATTGCTGATGATGTCGCGATGCGGACGAGCGCACGCTCATCCGTCATACTGGTCCGGCCCCATCGCCCACGGCGCCTGATCGTAGCCGTTGGCGAAGGTGCGGTTGGTCTGTGCCGGGTTGCGGTTGACCAGCGGCCGCAGATACATCGGATGGGTGGCGCTGCGCACCTCGTGCTCGACGGTGAACAAGTGCCGGCCATTGGCGGGATCGACGATGTCGCAAAAGCGGTACTGGTATTGATTGTCCTCGCGGGAGACCAGGTTGCGCTCGCGCAGCCGCTTGTAGGGGCCCGAGAAGTCCGTGATGTAGATCTGGACGTGATGGCCGTCGAACTCGCCGTGCGCCTGGTCGGTCTCGCGGAATTGCAGATACTGGTCCTTGCCGACTTTTGCGCGCGCGACGATACCGTCGCCGTTCACGACACTGGCGGGGATGCCCATGATTTCGGGATAGAACCGGCTGATCGCTTCAGCGGTGCCGCGCGGCACCTCGAACTCGACATAGGGCATGCCGAGCGCGATGCGGCCGAACCGCCCGGCGTCCGGTTCAAAGCAGCGCAGCCGGTTGCCCCACGGGCAAATGGCCTCGACGTGATCGTTGTGCTCGCGATAGCTGAACGCCGTGCCCTCGAGCTTGGGCGCGACCGCGGCAAGCCGCTGCAGCAGAGCCTGCCGTCCGGCGATCACGATCGCCGTGTGGCCACGCAGCACCTGCGGCCTGCCGCTCGGCAGATGAAACTGGCTGCGGCCGGCGTTCACCCACATGTTGCTGTCGGAGACCATCAGGTAGGGATCGCGTGTCAAGCCGATGCCGGCGACGTAGAACAGCGTGGCGAGGCGCTGGTCGGGCACCTGCACGTTGACATGCTCGAGATGGATGGCGTTGCCGAGATCTTCTGCGGTGCGGTCGAATGGCTGCTGCACGGCGCGGCTCCCTGGATGCGGTGCCGCGCATGATAGTGCAACGGCACGGCCGATCCAGCGACGAGGCCATGAATGTTTCGCGGGGCTGCTACCCCCCGTAACTCTGCACCAGGCTGCCGGCGACCAGCGCCCAGCCGTCGACCAGCACGAAGAAGATCAGCTTGAACGGCAGTGAGACCACCACCGGCGGCAGCATCATCATGCCCATCGACATCAACACCGAGGCGACCACGAGGTCGATGATCAGGAACGGCAGGAATAGGAGAAATCCGATTTCGAAGGCGCGCTTCAGCTCGGAGATCATGAAGGCCGGCACCAGGATGCGCAGCGACATCTCTTCGGGCGTCGCCGGCGGCGGCTCGCCGGAAAGGTCCATGAACAGCTTGAGGTCCTTCTCGCGGACGTTTTTCTGCATGAAGCCGCGGAGGGGGACCGAAGCGCGCTGCAGCGCTTCCTCGACGCCGATCTGGTTGGCGACCAGCGGCTTGATGCCGTCGTCATAGGATTTCTGCAGTACCGGTCCCATCACGAAGGCGGTGAGGAACATCGCAAGCGCGATCATCACCGAGTTCGGCGGCGCGGTCGCGGTGCCGAGCGCGGTGCGCAGCAACGAGAGCACGACCACGATGCGCGTGAACGAGGTCATCATGACGAGGATCGACGGCGCGATCGACAACACCGTCAGCAGCGCGATCAGCTGGATCGCGCGCTCGGTCACGCCGCCATTGCCGCCACCGAGATTGATGCTGATATCCTGCGCCATCGCCGGATCGGCGAAGGATCCGGCGGCGATCAGGACAGCGATGAAAAAAACTCTACGCGGGACCGACCCTGATCTCACGAAGGATTCTTCGGGCGGCCGAGCAGCGATGCCATCTCGTCCTCGAGATTCTCGAAGCCGCTCTTCTGTCCGCCGGCGGGCGGGGCAGGCGGCTCGCTACGCGGCGCGCGAACCGGCGGCGCCTCGGGCGCAACCGGCGGCGCGACGGTCTCGCCTGCGCCGGTCGGGCGGCGCAGGGCCGCCTCGAGCCGCTGCGCCATTTCGGCCAAATTGGCATCTGCGTTCGATGCCGGCGGCACCGGCGGAGGCGCCTGGGTTGCGACCGGTGGTGGAGCGGGGGGAGGCGGTGGTGGCGGCGTGACGGCGCGCTCGGGCGTACGCGGCGGCGCCTTCGGCGGCTCGGCAGCGCGTGGCGGCCGCGGGATAACGGGTTCGGAGCGCGGCGGCAGGCGTGGCGGCATCGGATCGGGCCGCGGTTCGCTGCGCTCGGCCGTGAAGCCCGCCAGCGGATCGTTGCGACGCTCGGCGATCGGCGGCGGGGGCCGGCGCAGCTCGTCGGCGAAGGAGGGGCGTGCCTGACGCGGCGGCAGCTCGGGCTCGGGAAGGTCGAAACTGTCGGACCGTGCGGCTTCGCTCTCGTTCCAGGCGGCATCCGGCAGCGGCGCCACGCGCGGCGGCGCGGCATCGGCTGCAACGGCAGGGCGGGTCGACATCTGATCGCGCCCCGGCATCGCGCGGACGATATTCGGCTCGACGACGATGTCGGTCGGGCCACCGATCATCAGGAGATGCTCGATGTTGTCGCGGCGGACCAGCACCAGCCGGCGGCGGCCATCGACGGCAGCCGCGTCGATCACGGCCAGTCGCGGCATGCGTCCGCGGTTGGCGTTGGCGCCGAGGCGGTTTCCGGCGAAGCGGCGGACGAGCCATGCGGTGACGCCGATCAGCGCCAGCACGACGACGAATGCCAAGACGAATGTAATGACCTGCATATTGGAGTCCCCGGCCATCGTGGCCTTCCTCAGCTTCCGCCATCAACGAGCGCGGATTGATAGGTGCGGTTTGCGCAGCGAATCGCGCCCGAGATTCGCCTTATTTCTTAATTCCCAGCGGCTTGCAGCCGACTGTTCTATTAATAAACCAAGAATCGCTTGTCCCAAAACGACTTCTCAGCGCCCCACGCTGTCTTGGTTTGTGCTGGTTAACGCAGCATTCGTGGCGAAAATGCGCTCGCCGGCCGCAGTTGAGGCGTTCTCCACGGCTCCGTCCGACATTTTAACCACCCGTTAACCATATACCGGGCAAATTCTGCCTACCTCGGAAGGCCCAAGGGGCGTCCAAGAGGTTAACGGAGCCGCGGCGATGTCCATGAACGATCTGCCGATCCTGTCGGCGTTGCGCAGCAAGATGCAGTGGCACCAGGAGCGCCAGCGGGTGCTCGCCGAGAACATTTCCAATTCCGACACGCCGAACTTCCGGCCGCGCGACCTGGTCGAGCCGAAGTTCGACCGGGCCGGCACCACGGTCGGCGGCGGCATGGGGACGCTGCCGATGATGCAGACCAGCGCCACCCACATGGCGGCGTCCGGCGCGCCGGACACATTCGACAATGATCGTGGCAAGAGCGGGTTCCAGACCCGCCCGGCCGGCAACGCGGTCAATCTCGAGGAGCAGATGCTGAAAGTGTCCGCCAACCAGATGGACTTCGCGGCCGCCACCTCGCTCTACAGCAAAAGCCTGCGTCTGCTGAAAACCGCGATCGGCAAGGGCTAGGCCGCTTAACGGCGGCGGGAGGATCCCATGGCAGATGGAACAAGCGATTTTGCCCGCTCGATGAGCATCGCGACCTCGGGCCTGCGCGCGCAGGCAGGGCGGATGCGGGTGATCTCGGAAAATATCGCTAACGCCGATTCGACGGCGCAGACTGCGGGCGGCGATCCCTACCGCCGCAAGGTGCCGACCTTCTCCTCCGCGCTGGATCGTTCGCTCGACGCCCAGGTCGTGACGCTCGGCCGGATCCGCCCCGACCAGTCGTCATTCCGCATCAAGCAGGAGCCGGGCAATCCGGCGGCGGACGCCTCCGGCAACGTCAAATATCCGAACGTCAATCCGATGGTCGAAATGACCGACATGCGCGACGCCCAGCGCTCCTATGAGGCGAACCTCAACATCATCAGCGCGACGCGGCGGATGATCCAGCGCACGCTCGATATCCTCAAGTCCTGACGCAACAAGAACAGGGAACGTAAATCATGGCTACACCGACAGTCGCCGCCAACGCCTATGCCAGCCTCGCGAAAATGATGGAGCGCGGCGGCGTCGAGAAGGCCGGGCAGGCCGTCGCCGGCCCGTCCTTCAGCGCGCTGCTGAAAGACTCCGTCGGCAGCGTGCTGGAAGCGGGCAAGAAGTCCGACGCGCAGACCATGGCGATGGCCTCCGGCAAGGCGAATGTGATGGATGTGGTGACGGCGGTCGCCGACACGGACGTCGCGGTGTCGACGCTGGTCTCGGTGCGCGACCGCGTGATCCAGGCCTATGAAGACATCATGAAGATGCCGATCTGACGTCCGTCAGGACGTTATCCCGAGGGCGATGCGAAGCAAGATTGTAAAAGCGAGAACAACAATGACCGGCCCTGAAACTCTCGACGTAGCGCGCGATGCGATCTGGACCATCGTGCTGGTGTCGTCGCCTTTGATGGTGGTCGGCCTCGTGGTCGGCGTCGTGGTGTCGTTGTTCCAGGCGTTGACCCAGATCCAGGAACAGACGCTGGTCTTCGTGCCGAAGATTCTCGCGATCTTTGTGACATTGCTGCTGGCGCTGCCCTTCATGGCGGACGCGCTCAGTAGCCACATGATGCGGATTTCGTCGCGAATCATCGGCGGTTGATGCACTAATGCCGCGGTCATGCGCATCGATGTCTCCCTGCTTCCGGCGCTGGCCGCAATCTTCGTGCTGGTGTTCGCGCGCGTGGGCGCGATGGTGATGCTGCTGCCCGGTTTCGGCGAGAGCAACATCCCGGCACGGGTCAAGCTGTCGATCGCGCTGCTGCTGACGCTGATCATCCTTCCCCTGCATCGCAACGCCTATCATGTCGACCTGTCGTCGATCTCCTCGCTCGGCGTCCTGATGGTGCATGAGCTGATCATCGGCATCGTGCTCGGCGCCACCGCGCGGGTGACGCTGTCGGCGCTCAACGTCGCGGGCTCGGTGATCGCGCAGCAGCTCGGGCTCGGCTTCGTCACCGCCGTCGACCCGACCCAGGGACAGCAGGGCCAGATCATCGGCAACTTCCTCACCATCCTCGGCCTGACGCTGCTGTTCGCCACCGACAGCCACTATCTCGTCATCGCGGCGCTGAGCGAGAGCTACCGCATCTTCTCGCCGGGCGAGATCATGCCGACCGGCGACGTCGCCGCGCTTGCGACGTCCGCGTTCTCCGCGGCCTTCAAGATCGGCCTGCAGCTGTCGGCGCCGTTCCTGGTGTTCGGCCTCGTCTTCAACATCGGGCTCGGCGTGCTGGCGCGGCTGATGCCGCAGATGCAGGTCTACTTCGTCGGCGTGCCGCTCTCGATCATGGTCGGCTTCCTGATCTTCGCGGTCGTGCTCGCCGCGATGATGAATACCTATTTCGACTACTTCAACGGCGTCATGCGCCAGCTCGCTCCAATGAACTGATGTAGAGCGTTTTCGAGCGAAGTGGGAACCGGTTCGCGTGAAGAAAACGCGTCAAAAATAGGGACCGCAGACCATGATGCGATCAAGTCGCATCATGGTCTAGGGAGCAGAGATGGCCGACGATACCGAAGACAAAACAGAAGACCCTACGCAAAAACGTCTCGATGACGCCCTTGAGAAAGGCGACGTCGTCAAGAGCCAGGAGGTCAACACCTGGTTCGTCATCGCCGGCGCCACGCTGGTGCTGTCGACCTTCTCCGGCTCGATCGGCGGCGGCATCTTGATGCCGCTGCGCAATCTGATCGCCAATTCATGGATGATCCGCACCGACGGTGCAGGCCTGCTTCAGCTGACCCAGACGCTGGGCTACGCCGTGGTCGCCGCGATCGGCGTGCCGTTCCTGATGCTGGCGCTGGCTGCGATCGCGGGCAACATGATCCAGCATCAGCTGGTGTGGTCGGGCGAACAGCTCAAGCCGAAATTCTCCAAGATCTCGCCGGCGGCCGGCTTCAAGCGGCTGTTCGGCAAGCAGGCGGTGGCGAACTTCCTGAAGGGTCTGTTCAAGCTGATCGCGCTCGGCGTCGTGATGGTCATGGTGCTGTGGCCCGACCGGATGCGGATGGAATCGTTCCTGCGGGTCGATCCGGCCGAATTGCTGCCCGCCATCACCGGCATGACGGTGCACCTGCTGGCGGCGGTGGTCGCCATCCTGGCTGCCGTCGCGATCGCCGACTACTTCTTCCAGTACCGGACCTGGTACGAGCGTCACAAGATGTCGCTGCAGGAGATGAAGGAGGAGTTCAAGCAGTCGGAAGGCGACCCGCACGTCAAGGGCAGGATCAAGCAGTTGCGGGTCCAGCGCGCCAAGAAGCGCATGATGGCCCAGGTTCCGAAGGCCTCGGTGATCATCACCAACCCGACCCACTATTCGGTGGCGCTGGCCTACGACCGCAGCATGTCGGCGCCGGTCTGCGTCGCCAAGGGCGTCGACAACCTCGCCTTCAAGATCAGGGAGATCGCCAAGGAGCACGACATTCCGATCGTGGAGAACGTGCCGCTGGCCCGGGCGCTCTATGCGACCGTCGAAATCGACAAGGAAATCCCGGTCGAGCACTACCATGCGGTTGCCGAAATCATCGGCTACGTGATGCGGCTGAGGCGCGGCCTGTCCGGCCTGCGCCAGTAAGGGGCGGAAAACCGCTTGAAATGCGCGTAACTTGCGAATTAGCCGCCTGATGGACTTGCGTTTTCGGGTCCGATTCAGGCACTCAGGGGCGAGGTGGCCGGCCGGTCGCCTTCGTGATGCAGACGAGCCATGTCTCTCCAGATGACAGCCGATAGCAACGATCCTCCCGCGACTGAGCCGTTCGTGGCCCACGGGCCGGCGCGGCGGAGCGGCAGTATCCTGCTGGTGCTCCTGATCGCCACCGGCATCGTCGCGGTGGCCGTCTGGCTCATGACCATCGGCCGTACCCAGGCGCAGCCCTATATCCTCTTTGTGCTGGCGCTGCTCGCCACCGTCGGGCTGTTCAACCTGTTCGCCCTTGCCGCCGGCATCATCCGCTTCTCCGACCGCACGAGCGACGACCCGGTGATGGGCCGGATCGCCGATCACGCCCATGAAGGGCTCGTCGTCACCGACTCCCGCGGCCACGTGGTCTATTCCAACGCCGCCTATCTCACGCTGACCGGCGCGGCCGGCCCGCAGGACGTCCGTCCCGTCGAACGCGTCTTCATCGGCAACCCCGACGTCTCCGAGGCGGTGTTCCGGCTCCTGAAGGCGGCGCGCGAGGGCAAGCGGCAGCAGGAGGAGGTCCGTGTCGCCGGGCACGAGGCCGGGCAAGGTGGTGGACAGGGCCGCTGGCTGCGGCTCAGGGTGCGCCCCCTCGGCGAGGGTAAGCGCGACGGGAAATATGCGGTGTGGTCGATCGCCGACGTCACCCGCGACCGCGAGCGCCAGGAAGACGTGTTCCAGGAGCTGCGGCACGCGATCGAATATCTCGATCATGCGCCGTGCGGCTTCTTCTCGGTCAATCCGGCCGGCGAAATCGCCTATATCAACGCCACGCTGGCCAACTGGCTGGACTACGATCTCGCCGAGATCGGCTCGGGCGGCCTGAAGCTGACCGACATCGTCTCGGGCGACGGCGCGGCGCTGCTGACCTCGATCGCGGCGGTGCCCGGCGAGGTCAAGACCGAGGTGTTCGACATCGACCTGCGGATGCGCGGCGGCAAGACCGTGCCGGTGCGGCTCTATCACAAGCTCGCTTTCGGCGCCGACGGCGCGGCAGGCGCCTCGCGCACCCTGGTGATCAGCCGTGCCCGCGACGAGCATTCCGATCCGGAGCGCGCCGCCGAGGTGCGCTTCATGCGCTTCTTCGACCATACGCCGATGGCGATCGCGACCGTCGATCGCGGCGGCAACGTGGTCGGCGCCAATGCGCGCTATGCCAAGCTGGCGCAGGGGCTGAACGGCGACGGTGGTGCGGCCAAGTCGATCTTCCGTGCGGTCAATCCGCGCGACCGCGGCCTGTTGATCGCCGCGATCAACCAGGCTGCCGAAGGCCAGGGCGATATCGCGCCGGTCGAGGTGATGCTCGACGGGCCCAAGGAGCGCTTCGCCCAGTTCTTCGTCACCACCGTGGAGAAGGACGAGCGCGACGCGGAAACCGCGATCGTCTACATGCTCGAGATCACCGAGCGGCGCGCGCTGGAAAACCAGATCAACCAATCGCAGAAGATGGAGATGGTCGGCCAGCTCGCCGGCGGCATCGCGCACGATTTCAACAACGTGCTGTCGGCCATCATGATGGCGAACGACTTCCTGCTGAACGCGCACAAGCCGACCGACCCGTCGTTCCAGGACATCATGCAGATCAAGCAGAACGCGACCCGCGCCGCGACGCTGGTGCGGCAACTGCTTGCGTTCTCGCGCCGCCAGACGCTGCGGCCGCAGGTGCTCGATCTCGGCGACGCATTGAGCGACCTCACCATGCTGCTGCGCCGGCTGATCGGCGAGAAGGTCAAGCTCGACCTCGTGCACGGCCGCGATCTGTGGCCGGTCAAGGTCGACGTCTCGCAGTTCGAGCAGGTGGTGGTCAATCTCGCGGTGAACGCGCGCGACGCGATGCCCGACGGCGGCAAGCTGATCATCCGCACCGTCAATGTGCCGACCGAGGAAGCCGCCCAGCTCGCCAACAAGGGCATGCCGGCGGCGGACTATGTGAAGATCGAGATTTCGGACACCGGCACCGGCATTCCGCACGAGATCATCGACAAGATCTTCGAGCCGTTCTTCTCGACCAAGGAAGTCGGCAAGGGCACCGGCCTCGGCCTGTCGACGGTCTACGGCATCGTCAAGCAGACCGGTGGCTTCGTCTATGTCGATTCCGTGCCCGGCGGCGGCACCACGTTCCGGATCTATTTGCCGCGGCATCGCCAGGAGCAGGAGGCTGCGCCGGAGGCGCATGCCGGCAACGGCGCGGCAAAGGAGACCGCGACCGCAGAAGCTGCCAAGCCGAAGCCGGATCTCACCGGGCAGGGCACCATCCTGCTGGTCGAGGACGAGGACGGCCTGCGCTCGCTCAATGCACGTGGGCTGCGTTCGCGCGGCTACAGCGTGATCGAGGCGGCGAACGGCGTCGAGGCGCTGGAGGCGTTCGAGGAGAACAACGGCAAGGTCGATCTCGTTGTCTCCGACGTCGTGATGCCGGAGATGGACGGGCCGACGCTGCTGAAGGAAATGCGTAGCCGCAATGCGGAGCTGAAGATCATCTTCGTCTCCGGCTATGCCGAAGACGCGTTCGAGAAGAGCCTGCCGGAGAACCAGCAATTCGCGTTCCTGCCGAAGCCGTTCACGCTGACGCAGCTGGTCGCCGCGGTGAAGGAAACCATGACGGCGAATTAGGCCGGGCGACGAGCTACGCTACCCCTTCGCTCCCGAAGGGCAGAGGCCATGTTGCAATGCGGTCGCGGTTGAACCTGAACCGCATATCGCGCTAGGACGCACTGTCGCGCCCGCAAGGCCCATGGTGTCACATCGCCGCGACCGAGGGCCGCAGCCGCGGTTCCCGTTTCCCGCTTCACTTTTAACTGGCTCTGCCCATGTTAGGGGCGTTTCCCCATGCCGGGGAATCCTTTGAGGAAACCAACATGAATTTCTCGCAACGCACGCGTGGAATTGTCCGGGCGATCGCCGTCGCGATGGCGCTGGCGCTGCCCGTGATGATGACCGTTTCGGCGGCCGACGCTCGCGTCGGTGGCGGCGGCTCGCGCGGCTCGCGGACATTCTCCGCGCCGCCCTCGACCAGCACTGCGCCGGGCTCGGTTGCTCCGATGAACCGTACCTTCAGCCAGCCTGGTAGCCCGAGCATGGGCTCGCCGGCGGCGGCGAATTCCGGCGGCCTGTTCGGCCGCGGCGGAATGGGTCGCGGCCTGCTCGGCGGCCTGGCCGCGGGCTTCCTTGGCGCCGGCCTGTTCGGCATGCTGTTCGGCGGCGGCCTGTTCTCCGGCCTCGGCGGCCTGTCGTCGATGCTCGGCCTGCTGCTGCAGGTCGGTCTGATCGTGCTGGTGGTCCGGCTCGCGATGTCATGGTGGCAGCGGCGCAATACGCAGGCCGCCGCCTACGCGGGTGGTCCCGACGTCGGGCCCGGTCCGCAGGCGAACGCCCGTTCGGGCTTCGGCTTTGGCCTCGGCGGCGGCTCGAACGCGCCGGTCGAGATCGCACCCGGTGACTACGAGACGTTCGAGCGACTGCTCGGCGACATCCAGGCCGCATGGTCGAACGAGGACATCGCCAAGCTGCACACGCTCGCGACGCCGGAAATGGTGTCGTACTTCTCGAAGGATCTCGAGGAGAACAAGGCGCGCAACGTCACCAACAAGACGTCCAATGTGAAGCTCTTGCAAGGCGATCTGGCGGAAGCTTGGCGTGAAGGCGACAGCGAATATGCGACGGTCGCAATGCGCTACTCGCTGGTCGACACCATGCTGGAGCGCGGCACCGGCCGTCAGGTCAGCGGCGGGCAGCCGGAGGAGGTCACCGAGGTCTGGACCTTCGTGCGCCAGCGCGGCGGCAATTGGGAGCTCTCGGCGATCCAGCAGACCAACTGACCGATTACCGGTCACGACAAGTACAAGGCGCCGCGGCATCAACCGCGGCGCTTTTTTGTGGGCTTCATTCTCGTGTCGCCGCGCCGGAATATCCGGACAGGCCGCGGGTTGATGTCAGCGGACCATAACAACCATCGGGAGGATGAAATGAAGTTCACTGCGCG
This sequence comes from uncultured Bradyrhizobium sp., assembly GCF_947648125.1. Classification (GTDB taxonomy): domain Bacteria; phylum Pseudomonadota; class Alphaproteobacteria; order Rhizobiales; family Xanthobacteraceae; genus Bradyrhizobium. The sequence continues at coordinate 43,758 of NZ_CANSMR010000030.1, forward strand.
TATCGCGGTTCCAGCCTGCCTTGCGTTCGTCGTCATGGCCGCGCCGCCGGCAGCGGCGCAGACCGCCGACACCAGCTTCTTCGTCACCAGCAACGGCATCGGCAATGGCGGCAATCTTGGCGGCCTCGCCGGCGCTGACAATCATTGCCAGACCCTGGCACAGGCCGCGGGTTTCGGTGCGCCGAAGACATGGCGCGCCTATCTCTCGACCCAGGCGGCCGACGGCAAGCCAGCCGTGAATGCGCGCGATCGCATCGGCAAGGGCCCGTGGAAGAATGTGAAGGGCGTCGTGGTCGCCAAGGACGTCGCCGATCTGCACAGCGCCGGCAACAATCTCACCAAGCAGACCGCGCTGTCCGAGAAGGGCGACGTCATCAACGGTGCCGGCGACACGCCGAACCGCCACGACGTGCTGACGGGATCGCAGGCCGATGGTACGGCGTTTGCGGCCGGTGAGGACCGCACCTGCAGGAACTGGACAAGCAGCACGCAAGGCGCCGCGATGGTCGGGCATTTCGACCGCAAGGGCCTGCGCGATGACGAGCCGTCAAAATCCTGGAATACGTCGCATCCCTCGCGCGGCCCGGATGGCGGTTGCTCGCAGGCCGATCTAAAGAGCACCGGCGGCGACGGCCTGTTGTACTGCTTCGCGGCGAATTGAGGGGAGCGGCGAATGGGGCGGAGCCCGTGAGTTCATGTTCCCGTCATTGCGAGGAGCGATAGCGACGAAGCAATCCATCTTTCCGCGTATGCCGCGCGATGGATTGCTTCGCGGAGCCTGTCATCGGGCGGCGCTTCGCGCCGACCCGTTGGCTCGCAATGACGCGGGATAGTACGGCGGGACACCAATAACCGCCGCTCATTGCGCTGCGGCCGCGCTCAGCTCTTCTTGCGCTTGCCGGCCTTCTTGGCGGTCTTCTTCGCAGTCTTCTTTTTCTTCGCGGTCTTCTTCTTCGCGAAATGGGCCTCGACCTTCTTCGAGGAATGTCCGACCTCGGCCACCGCGGCCCTGAGGCGGGCAGGGGTCACCTTGAACTTCTTCGACCAGTAGCGGACCTCGTAGGGCTCGCTGATCGCGATTCGCGCGCGATCGGCGGCCATGTGCCGCTGTTCCTTGAAGTGAGCTTCGACCTTCTTGGCGGAATGCCCGACTTTCTTGACGGCGGCCTTGAGCTTTGCCGGCGTGACCTTGAACTTCTTGGACCAGTACGCAACTTCGTAGGACTCGCTCAACGCGATCAGAGCACGATCTTGTGCGCGCCGCTTCTTCTTGTTGTCCGCCATAAGTTGATCCTTCATCGAAGACTTGATGTTGTAACCTTAGCAGTCTCCGCACGGTTCGGACAGGCGAGCCGTGCGCGGTGGACGATCTGACCGCGGCGCGGCTACGATCGCCGTGAATCGAAGTGATGCGGTGAAGTTTTTGGAGATAAGTGCATGCACTATCAGCTTTACTACTGGCCGATGATCCAGGGCCGCGGCGAATATGTCCGCCTCGCGCTCGAGGATGCGGGCGCTGATTATACCGATGTCGCGCGCGGCAAGGGCGGCACGGGCGCCATGATGAAGATGATGGACGCGCACAAGGGCACCCCGCCCTTTGCGCCGCCGTTCCTCAAGGCGGGCCAACTCGTGATCGGGCAGACCGCCAACATCCTGCTCTATCTCGGCGCGCGCCATGGCCTAGCGCCAAAGGCGGAGGCGGGAAAGCTCTGGGTGCACCAGCTGCAGCTGACGATTGCGGACTTCGTGCTGGAGATCCACGACACCCATCATCCGCTCGGGCCGTCGCTGTATTATGAGGACCAGAAGGCGCCGGCGAAGAAGCGCACGGAAGAGTTCTGGAAATCGCGGGTGCCGAAATATCTCGGCTATTTCGAGGATCTTGTGCAGGCCAATGGCGGCGGCTTCGTCACCGGACGCCGGCTGACCTACGCCGACCTGTCGCTGTTCCAGATCGTGGAAGGCCTGCGCTATGCGTTTCCGAAACGGATGGCGGCATTCGAGAAGAAGGTCCCGCGCCTGATCGCGCTGCGCGACCGGATCGCCGAGCGGCCGAACATCAAGGCGTATCTCGCCAGCGCGCGGCGGATTCCGTTCAACGAGGAGGGGATTTTCCGGTGCTACAAGGCGCTGGATATCTAAGCACTGTCATTCCGAGTTCGATGCTGCGCATCGCCCCGGAATGATTGCTTCGCAGTCACCTGTTCCGCCCGTCCACCGGCGTCATCGCGATCTTCGACAGGTCGATGCCGTCGATGCAGTTGACATTGAGCGCCACGATGTCGGCGCCATCGGGTTTCTTGCCGCGCGCGAACACGTCGACGCCGCAATCGACGCAGAGCTGGTGACGGATCGCATGGCGGTTGAACAGATATTCCTTCAAATTCTCCGCGCCGGCGCGGAGCTGGAAGCTCGATGGCGGCATGAATACGAAGTGCAGGCCCTTCTTGGTGCAGATCGAGCAGTTGCAGGCGGTCACCATGGCCATGTCGGTGGTGCATTCGAAACGCACCTGGCCGCAGTGGCAACCGCCGGTGTAGGTCTTGCTCTCTGCCATGATGGTCCCTCACCACAGTCCGGGAACGAGGCGATAGCGCACCCGTGCCGCGTAATCGGCATAGCCTGACAATCCCGCCATCAGCGTGCGCTCCTCGATCCCGGTGCGGAACGCGAACATCGCGAAGAACACCGGCACGAAGGCAAGGCCCCACCAGGAGCCGAGCGTCAGCGGCACACCGATGAAGAACAGCATCACGCTCGCATACATCGGATGGCGCACCAGTGCGTACGGCCCGGTCGAGATCACGTGATGGTCGCGCTCGGTCTGTACCTTCACGACCGGCGCGGCGAACGAATTGGTGCGGAACACCCACAGGATCAGCACGGTCGAGATCAGATACAGCACGAGGCCGAGCACGATCAGCGACACGCCGGCATTGGCGCCGCCAAACCGGCGATCGAGGCCCATTGCGACGAACCACAGCACGGCAATGACAAGGAACACCAGCATGAAGCGCTTGTCCTCGGCGGGCTGGCCCTCGCGTGTGGTGAGCCGCATGCGCTCGGCCAGCAGGCCGGGATCGACCTTGGCCAGCCACAGCCCGCAGGCCGGGCCGATCAGCGCCGAGGCCATCAGATAGGCCCACGCGCCGGGCCAGTGCAGCGTGCCGGCGAAGGCAAACAGCAGCGCGGCCATGGCGATGACGAAGAAGGTGTTCTGCAAGAGGAGCTTTGCGATCATCGGCCGGCTCCGTGATTCCAGCCGCGATTATCGCACTCTTTTTCCGGCAAACATGCGACCGCAATCATCAACTTTCGGAGCGGGCGACGTGTTCCTGCACCGCCACCGCCTTGTCTCTGCGTTGACAATCGTATAAGCAATTGCTTATATATCGCCATGACCACCGCCATGCAGTTGACCAATGTGCTCAAGACCCTCGCGGACCCGACGCGGCGGGCGGTGTTCGAGCGGATCATTCGCGAAGGGGAGATCGCCGCGACCGGGCTGGTGCAGGGCTCCAAGGTGTCGCAGCCGGCGGTGTCGCAGCATCTGCGCGCGCTGCGCGATGCTGGGCTCGTCGCGGAGCGGCGCGAGGGCCGGCATATCCATTATCGCGTCGCGCCGAAGGGACTCAGCCCGCTGATCGACTGGCTCGGCCATTACGAGACATTCTGGGCCGAGCGCTTCGCAAATCTGGAACGGCTGTTGAAGGAGAGTGAGTGATGGGTGAGACGCACGCGATCACGGTCGAGAAGGTGCTGCCTTATGCCGCCGACAAGATCTGGCGGACGCTGACCACGAGCGAATTGCTGATGAAATGGCTGATGCCGAACGATTTTCAGCCGAGCGTCGGGCACCACTTCAATTTCCGCACCCGGCCGATCGGCGACTGGGACGGTGTCGTGCATTGTGAGGTGCTGGATTGCGATCCGCCGCGCCTGCTGCGCTATTCCTGGAAGGGCGGCGCCGACACCAATCCGAAATTCGGCTCGAAGCTCGACTCGGTCGTCACCTGGACGCTGACGCCGGTCGAGGGCGGCACGCAGGTCCGCATGGTGCATGACGGCTTCGTCTTCCCCGGCAACCGCTACGCCTTCGACATGATGAGCCCGGGCTGGGGCAAGATCGTCGATGCGATCGGTCGGGTCGCCGCGGAAGCCTGACCGATCACTCGTTCTTGCCGCGCCGGACCGTGATCGAGGCGTCGGTCTTGTTGCGCGTGCACTCGAGATTGAGGCGGCGATAGCGCATCGTGATGGTGTTGCCGCGCAGGATGCCCATGCGCTTCAGGCAGCGCGAGGTGCCGGTGGTGGCGTCATCCTTCGGTACGGTGAAGACCAGCGCGGTGGCGGAGCCGACCAGGTTGAAGAACTCGGGCTTCATCTTGCGATCGGTCTTGGCAAAGAGCTCGATCGAATAATCCTTGCCGCGGCAGCCGAGCGACAATTCCTTCGCCGCCGGGTGTGTGAGGTATGTGATGTTGGCGGCGCTGAAATTGACCTTCAGCCCGTCGATCTGGCCGGCGAGCTGCTTTGCGATGTCCTCGCAGGGATCGGCATGCGCAGGCGCGGCAGTGAAGGCCGTGGCCAACGCCATCAGCGCGGCCGGCAGGATAGAGCGGATGCTCAAGGGAGAGCGTCGGCGCAACGGTGCTGTCACGAAATACCCCCGCGGTATGAAAATACGCGAAGCTACATGCAGGCTCCCGCGCAGCGCGTCAATATGGCCGGTCCGTCAGGATGCGCACTTGCCGTCCTGCGCCTTGGAGGCTCCGGCGGCGCGGCGTTCGCAATCATTGCCATAGGTCTTGCCGTCGCAGCCGCAGACGGGCTTGAAGATCTTGTTGCAGATCGTCGGCCGGAACGCGCAGGTGCCGGTCTGGTCTGCACGGCCGCATTGTCCCGGCTTGAACTGGCAGAACTGGCCGCCACGGCTGCATTGAACGCCGGCAAGGCCGCCGCACGACTTGCCGAGGCGAGCCGCATCGGCGCCGGTCGGGACCGCGATCAACAAGGCCAGCGCCGCGAACCAGACGAAAAGCGCTGTCTTCATGATGGTCTCCTGATGGCTTCCTTGGTGGTTTCGCGGATCGCTGAAGCGTTGTGGCAACCAGAGATTACGGAGGGATAAAAGATAGCACATGGATTGCCGGTCCCGCGCATGGCTGGAAGGCGGCCGGCTTCCCTTTCCTTTGTCCGAAAAAGGCTTAGAACGGCTCTACATTCCGGCGGCCGCACGGCCGGACCGGCCTTACGAACCCGACCTGCAAGCCCAAAGAGCAGCTCATGAACGCCCCCTCTGCCTTCCCCGACCAGAAGCCGGTTCCGCCCTACAAGCACACCCCGCTCTTCCCGCTGGGTGCCGACACCACGCCCTACAAGAAGGTGACGAGCGAGGGCGTCCGGGTCGAGAAGGTGCTGGGCAAGGACATGCTGGTGGTGTCGCGTGAGGCGCTGCGGGCGCTGTCCGAGGCCGCCTTCGGCGACATCAACCACTATCTGCGGCCGGGCCATTTGAAGCAGCTGCGCTCGATCCTCGAGGACAAGGAAGCCAGCGACAACGACAAGTTCGTCGCCTTCGACTTCCTGAAGAACGCCAACATCGCCGCCGGCGGCGTGCTGCCGATGTGCCAGGACACCGGCACCGCGATCATCATGGGCAAGAAGGGCTGCAACGTCATCACCGATGGCGACGACGAGGCCGCGCTGTCCGAAGGCGCGCGCGATGCCTATCTGCGCCGCAATCTGCGCTACTCGCAGGTCGCGCCGCTGTCGATGTATGAGGAGAAGAACACCGCCAACAACATGCCGGCGCAGTGCGAGATCTACGCCGAGGGCGACGATGCCTACAAGTTCATGTTCATGGCCAAGGGCGGCGGCTCGGCCAACAAGAGTTTCCTCTTCCAGGCGACGCCCTCGGTGCTGACCAGGGACCGGCTGCTTGCGTTCCTGAAGGAGAAGGTGCTGACGCTCGGCACCGCGGCCTGTCCGCCGTATCACCTCGCTATCGTGATCGGCGGCACCTCGGCCGAGCTCTGCATGAAGACCGTGAAGCTTGCTTCCGCGCGCTATCTCGACGCGCTGCCGACCCACGGCTCGGCCGACGGCAACGCATTCCGCGATCTCGAGATGGAGCAGGAAATCCTCAAGATGACGCAAAGCTTGGGTGTAGGCGCGCAGTTCGGCGGCAAGTATTTCTGCCACGACGTGCGCGTGATCCGGATGCCGCGCCACGGCGCCTCGCTGCCGATCGGCCTCGGCGTGTCATGCTCGGCGGACCGCCAGGTGCTCGGCAAGATCACCAAGGACGGTGTCTATCTCGAGGAGCTCGAGCATAATCCGGCGCAGTATCTGCCCGCGGTCGAGCAGTCGCTCGGCGGCGATGTCGTCAAGATCGACCTCAACCAGCCGATGAAGGATATCCTCGCGACGTTGTCGCAATATCCGATCAAGACCCGCGTCTCGATGACCGGCACCATGATCGTGGCGCGCGACTCCGCCCACGCCAAGCTGCGCGAGCGGCTGGAGAAGGGCGAGCCGCTGCCGGATTATTTCAAGAACCATCCGGTGTACTACGCGGGTCCCGCCAAGACGCCCGACGGTTACGCCTCCGGCGCGTTCGGCCCGACCACCGCGGGCCGCATGGATTCCTTCGTCGACCAGTTCCAGGCCGCGGGCGGATCGATGGTGATGGTCGCCAAGGGCAACCGCGCGGTCGCGGTACGCGAGGCCTGCAAGAAGCACGGCGGCTTCTATCTCGGCTCGATCGGCGGCGCGGCGGCGAACCTCGCCGAGCACTGCATCAAGAAGGTCGAGGTGGTCGAGTATCCCGAACTCGGCATGGAAGCGATCTGGCGCATCGAGGTGGTCGACTTCCCGGCCTTCATCATCATCGATGACAAGGGCAACGACTTCTTCAAGGAATTGAATCTGGGTTGAGGGCGACAGGCCTCGACGGATTCTCCAAAGGCTGGGTCGCCGTCACCATCGACGGCGACCAGCGGACGCTTTCCATTCATAGAAACATTGCGGACGCGCTGGCGGGGCCGTTCGATCGCGCCGGGGTCGATATCCCGATCGGAATGACCGATGACGGCGAGCGCGATTGCGATCGTCTGGCCCGCGAGCGGCTGCGCCCGCACACCTCGCGCGTCTTCACCGGGGCGCGGCGCTGGCTGTGGCAGGAATTTGACGATCCGGATGCGGCGAACCGTGAAGCCCTGCGGCGCGGTCAGACCCGCGTCTCGCGCCAGCTCTGGCATCTCGGCAACAAGATCATGGAGGTCGACGCGTTCGTCTGTGCGAATGCCGCGCGCGACATCCGCGAGGTGCATCCCGAGCTGGTGTTCCTGCGGCTGAACGGCGGCGAGCCGTTGCCGCGCAAGAAGTCGGAAGAGGGCGATACGCTCCGCCGCAGGCTGCTGAAGCGATCAGGCTTTCGCGAGATCGATCGCTGGCTCACCGAGACGCGGATCGGCACCGGCGCGAAGCGTGACGATGTGCTGGATGCCTGCGCGGTGGCGCTCGCCGCCCATGAACCAAGCGGCTGCGTTCCCGGGGGACCGCAGCCGCTGGATGGACACGATCTGCCGATGCAGATCTGGTTCTAGAGCGTTTTCGAGCGAAGTGGACACCGGTTCGCGTGAAGAAAACGCGTCAAAACAAAAGCTGGAGCGGTTACGCCCGCGTGCCGGTGAAGGGGAAGCTGCCCATCGGGCCGATGCCCATCTCGCCGGAGATGCCGTCGCCTGCGACCGTGCCGGAGAATTCGAGCGTCAGCGGCATCGGATTGGTGATGGAGACCTTCCAGGCGACGCTGTCGCCGTTCACGGTGCCGTCGAAGATTTCGGTGGAGTTGCCCTCGGCGCCCTGCGTGCCGGTGAGCGTGCCGCCCGAACTCGCCAGCGACAAGGTCGCCTTGCGCTCGCCCATCGGCGTCGTCATGGTCAAATTCCAGTTTCCGTCCACCGCCATTGATGTCTCCCCTCCGGTAAAAAAGCGTGCGCGGGTATAGCCTATCTTGGCGCGCGCGCCTAGTTCGCGGCTGCGGCGATCAGGCGCGGGCGGCGGCGCGCAGCCGGTTGCTGACCAGGAAGCGGAAAGCGACGTACTGGATCGCGAACGCGGCGATCTTGGCGCCGACCAGCACCACCGACACGTAGAGCGCCCACAGCTTCATGTCGCCGGTCGCCGCGATCGCGATGGTGCCGGCGGCGAGGATGAACATCAGCCCGGCCCAGGCGTAGCCGGCGAGGGTGGCGTATTCCGGAATGGTCTCGGTCACGATCGGCGGCAGATAGCGCAGCATCCAGCCGCGCTTGAGCATGATCGTGCCGATCGCGATGTGGCCGATCGCGGGCTTCGCCAGCACGAAGCGCGGATCGTTGGTGAGCAGCGTCGCGCCGCCAAGCACGATCACCAGTCCAAGGCTCGCCCAGGTCATGTAGCCGAGCGTCTGTCCCTTCATACGCGCATAGACCACTTGCGCAATCGCACCCACGATCGCGACAGCGGTGGCGATCAGGACATTGTCGGTGGCGAGATAGACCACCAGGAACACGATGGTGGAGAGGAAGTCGCTCGCGAGCCTGGCAAATACGCTCTTCATCGTCGTGGCTTCCGTTTCCTCGGGCAGGATGATCGCTGTGATGTTGTTGTTGCAGCGTCTAGCGTGACGGCAGCGCGCCAGCCGGCGGCGTCCCGTATTTGGCCGCGCGATATTGCGGATACCAGCGGGTGAAGCACACCGCGGCGTTGCGCGCGGCGAAGGCGATCAAGAGGCCGGTCCACAGCGGCAGGGCCGGTACATAGAGCACCGCGATGTTGCCGATCAACATCAACAGCGTCGCGGCGGTCCAGGCTCCGGTGATCAGGTAGTTGGCTGTGAGGAAGCCCGGCTGCTTCGCGGTCTCGGCATCGACCTGCTCGAGCGCATATTGCCGCGTGAAGGGACGGCCGATCAGGATCGAGGCGAACGACACCAGCAGGATGCCGGCATCGACGGCGATCTTCACCGCGATTGCGCTTGGCGTCGCATCGACGAAGGTGAGATAGAAGCCGACCGCGGTGAACACGATCACCGAACCGACGCCGAGGATCTTGATGCTGCGGCCGCGCGCGATGTCGAACGCGATGACGCCAAGGCAGATCAGCGCGGCAGCGAGTAAACTCACGGTAGCCGAGGTCACCAGCATCAGAGTGGCGAAGGCGCCGTAAGGGGCGAGGATCAGGAAGATCGTCATTGGGAGCCTCGAAGGCCGATCTTTACATCGTAAAGATAGCCTAGAGGCGGGCAGAAGGAGCGTCAAGCGAAATCTTTACAGTGTCAAAATCGTGATGCGATCTCAATAAAGTGAGTGAATTCAGATTGATACTTAAGCGATCGTGGGTCGTGTCTTATATCGCCAGCCGTCATGGCCGGGCTTGTCCCGGCCATTCACGCCTTTCCTTCAAGAACCAACAAAGACGTGGATGCCCGGGACAAGCCCGGGCATGACGAGTGGAGAGACTGGGTATTCTCACGCCTGGAGTGATGCGCAGTTACTCCGCCCCCACCCAATTGCCATGGAATCCGTCGGGCACACGGTGGCCGAGATGGACCAGCGCGGTTGGGCCAGCCTCGACGTCGGTGGCGTTGAAGACGGCGAGGTCGCTGCGATTCTCGCGGGCCCGCCAGACCGCGGCGAGCAGCCAGCCGTCGCCCTCGGCGGCGCCCGAGCCGCGCTCGACGAAGACAGGCTCGGAGATCGTGTCGCCGGCGGGCAAGAGGTATTTGCCGAGCCGCTTGCCCGCGCCGTCGACATGCACGATGCCTGACAGCGCGCCGGCCAGCGGCACGTCAGGGTCGGTGCTTGCGTGCCAACCGTGGCTATTCCTGAGACCGGCGCGGCGGTCGTCGATCCGCGGGAATTCGCCGGTCAGATCGTTGAGATAGGTTTGGGTGAAGCTGTCGGTATTCCCGGCCAGATCAAAGCTCCAGCGGCATAGCCGGGCGCTCGATTTCTTCTCATCCGTCGGCGAGCCGTCGGGGTGGGTGAACAGCGGCGGCTCCTCGTACTGCATTACGTCGGCGATGATGCGGTTGCCGTCTTCCCATGCGTTCATGACGTGGAAGACATAACAGTTCTCGGCGCGGAACCAGACCAGATCGTTGGCTGAGCCGTTGCGCTTCATGACGCCGACATAGGCGCCTTTTCCCGGCTCCCAGGCGTAGGGCGGCTTGCCGCGCATCGCGCGTTCCATGCTGCCGGTGATGGGCAGGATCGGAAACAGCACGTGGTTCTCGGTGACGATGAAGTCGTGCACCATGCTGGCATAGGGCGCCTCGAAGCGTTCGAACCGCGTCACCACGCCGGATGAATTGACCGCGCCATACGACAGCGCCGGCGTCAGAGGACCGGCGGCGTTGTAGCCGAAGAACACCATCTCGCCGGTGACCGGATCGATCTTGGGATGCGCGGTGAAGGGGCCTGAGATCGCGCCCTTGTAGTCGCAATAGCCAAGGCGATTGAGCGTGCCGGGCTCGATCTCGGTCGGCAGATGGCCCTCCTCAAGCGCGAGCAGGCGGCCGGCGTGGAAGATGATGTTGGTGTTGGCGACGCCGCTGTCGGTGATGGTCGTTTCGGGCGCATCAGGCAGCTTGCGGCCGAAGCCGCCAAACAGCGCGCGGCCGGCGTCGTGCTCGGCCTGCCATTTTGGGGTGCGGACCCAGCGATTGCGATAGCTGGCGCGGCCGTTCTCGAGATGGAAGGCGTGCAGCATGCCGTCGCCGACGAACCAGTGCGCGCCCGGTACATTGAACTGCGGATTGGGGCCGTTGCGGTAGAGCGTGCCGTTCAGCTCGCGCGGCAATTCGCCTGTGATCTTGAGGAACGGCGCATCGGCTTCAAACGGGATCGGCGCCAGATTGGTTCGCGCCGTGTTGGATGTGACCTGGTCGAGCATTCCGCATCTCCCTGCATTATGATCTTTACATCGTAAAGATATCAGTAGGGATGACGCCATCGATCGTCAAGCAAAATCTTTACAGTGTAAAAATTGCGACATATAAGGGCCGGATGGCAAGATTATCCAAAGAAAACAAGGCGGCTCGCCCGGCACGGGCTCCGAGGCGCCAGATTGCGCGTGCTGCCGCGGATCGTCCGGCGCCGCGACGCCGGGCCAATGACACGCCGTATCATCATGGTGATCTGCACGAGGCGCTGCTCAAGGCCGCCGAGCGCGTGCTCGAGCGCGACGGACTGGCGGGGCTGACGCTACGTGCGGTGGCGCGCGAGGCTGGCGTGTCGCACGCCGCACCCACGCATCATTTCGGCGATCTCACCGGCCTCGTCAGCGAGCTTGCCGCGATCGGCTTTCGCCAGTTCAACGCGGCGATGATCTCGGCCGGCGCCAGCGGCGCCACCGCGATCGAGAAGGGGCTGGCGCGCGCCAAGGCCTATGTCGCCTATGCGCAGGCGCATCCCGGCATGTACGGCCTGATGTTCCGGACCGAGCGGCTCGATATGTCGAGGCCCTCGCTGCATGAGGCGGCCAACACGTCGTTTGCCGGGCTCGCCGGTTCGATCGGCGAGAGCCGTCACGAGCAGATCCAGGAGAGGGCGCTGTCGCTCGATCAGGCCGCGGCCATCGTGCGCGCCTGGTCGCTGGTCCATGGCTTCACGATGCTGCTGCTCGATGGACGCTTGACCGACGTGCTGAACCGGATGCCACAGGGCAGCACGCTCGACGTGCTGTTCGAGGCGATGCTGAAGGGCAATATGAAGCCGTGCTGACGTGCTAGCGCGTCACGAGCAACGTCGAGCGGCCGCTTTGTCCGATCATCTTCACCTGGTCCGCGCCGCATTTGAAGTCGCGGGCGAAATCGTCGGCGGCCTGCCGCGCCAGCTCATTGGCGTTGGGGTTGGCGGCGACGTCGACATAGGCGACGTGACAGACCTCGCCGGGCGGCAGCCGCGTCACGGCGAGCATCGCCCGTGAGACCGGGCCGCCGCGCTTGTCCTGCTCGCTGTTGTCGGCGATCTGCCAGCGCTGGATGATCGCGAAGGGTTTGCTGCCGGCGGCGCGCCATTCGACCGTATCGCCGGTCGAGCTGAACGGGCCGAACCAGGCTTGGGCCGCCGGTTCCCTGGCTGCCGCCGCGCGATTTCGGCCGACCGAGACCACTTCGCGCAGATCGCCCTCGTTGATCAGCACGACAAGGCCGGATTTCCCCGGGCAGACCCTCGTGCTGCTACCGTCGTCCTCGTTGGGCTTGCCGATCATCCGGCAGGCCTTCGGTGCGGTCGATGTATAGAAGCTGCTGATCGTTTGGGCGCCAGCCTGACCAGGATTTGCGCTGGCGAGCGCCACAACGATTGTTGCAAAAGCAAGGTATTTCATCGGGGGAAACCTGCGATCCGGACGTTACTTTGTGTCTGACATATGCAATCTGGGGAAGGTTCAACAGACACGCGGGAAACACCTGACAGGCGCGCGGAATCGTCCTAGAAGGGCGGCTTCGCAATTTCTGTCGCGTGCACCTTGCGTGCCTTAGCCTCGATCGTCATGCCCGCATCATTATCGCAAAAGCCCTATCGCGTCGGCCGTTCCCGTACTGGCCTTGGCCTTTTCGCCACCAAGCCGATCAAGAAAGGCACCAAGATCATCCGTTATTTCGGGCCGTTGCTCGACTCGAAGAAGAAGGATGAGGACGCGATCGAGAACAAATATCTGTTCGAGCTCACCAACCGATGGACCATCGACGGCTCGATCCGCGAGAACGTCGCCCGCTACATCAACCACGCCTGCAGGCCGAACGCGGAATCCGACGTCAAGCCGCGCAAGCGCAAGGTGTTCATCCGCGCCATCAAGGACATCGAGCCGGGCGACGAGATCAACTACGATTACGGAACCGACTATTTCAAAGCCTATCTGAAGCCGATCGGCTGCAAGTGCGATGCCTGCGAGAAAAAGCGCAAGAAGAAGCGCGCAGAGGCGAGGGCGGAGCGGCTGCGGCTGAAGGAAAGGGCCGAGCGGAAGGCCAAGCGCGAGGCCGAGAAGCTCGCCGAGCAACGGGCCAAAGCCAGGGCAAAGAAGACGAACGGCGCCAAGGCAAACGGCAAGCTGAACGGCACGCAACTGAACGGTCATTCTCTCGTCAAGGCTGCCGGCAGGAAGGCTGCCGCCCCGAAGCGAGTCGCCGCGCGGGTGCTCCAAGCCTGACGCCGCGCTCCGGAATCGGGGCGTGTACTCATAACGTCTTGCGCGGCGAGATCGACTACGTCGCCTCGCGCCGAGGCACTGACCCGCGAGGCATCCGGTCCGGCGATTGGCTGCTATACGTCCCAACGATGGACGGCCAAATTGGGCCCATCGACTTCCGATCGGGGGCAAAGCCGGCAATGCTGTGAGCAGGACCTCTACCCATAAAGGCGCAGACGTCAGCTTCGGACCGCCAAGCGAAATCTTACGATCAGCCAGAGCATTACCGCTCGGGACCCTGACCCGACATCACTCTTTTGCTCCCTTTGGTGCCACGGCGGCGTCGCGTAGGCTATCGCGAGCTGCCGTGAAGCGAGAGGTGCTCGCTTGGGGATTGGGCAGTGATCATCTTGCAAGCAGTAGCACTCTGAAAAATGGAGCAATCATCGTAGGGAGGACCTCATGAAAAAGCTTCTGACTTTGGCAGCCTTGATCGCACTGGCGGGTTCGGCGCTGGCGCAAGATGCCGGGACCATCGTCAAACCAGATGCTCTGACGTGGAAGGACAACCCGAACGTTCCGAAGGGTGGCCAGGTCGCACTCCTGGCAGGTGATCCAACGAAAGCCGGCAGCGTGGTGGTTCAGCGTCAAGCTTCCTCCCAACTATAAAGTTCCGCCGCACACTCATCCCTATGCCGAGACCGTCACGGTGATCAGCGGTAGCGTCGGCTGGGGCATGGGCGAAAAGTTTGACCCTACCAAAGGCGAGATGGTCAAGGCGGGAGCCTTGGAGATGATGCCGGCGAGGCACGCTCATTATGTTTGGACGGAAAACGAGGAGGCGATCCTCCAGATTCAATTCACCGGCCCAGGAGGCATCGACTACATCGATCCGGCCGATGATCCCCGCAAGAAGACGCATTGAAGCATTGAGGTCCGCTCCGCCATCAGGGGCACAGTGGACCTCATACGCGTCCTGACTGCGGCGCGGGTTATGATGGGTACACGCCCGAAGCACGAGGTTCCTGACCTCTGCGCCCCTACAAGTGCACGCCCCAGCCGCCGGGCCTGCGCGCCGATGCGGGCAGCGGGGCGTCGCCGAAATCGAGCGTCGAGCGTTGAAGGATAGTGCCGCGCTCGTCGATGACAAGGCGGAAACGGCGGTGTTCCGAGAAGAAGGTCAACCGATGTCGACCGGCATCGTTGTCGACCCCGCGTTCCGACAGCGTCGTGATTTTGCCGGATCGCATTTGGTCCTGTAGCAGCGGCACAGTGATGCCGAGGCCGTCGGCGACGATATCGGCATCGACCTCGAACGTGCTGTCAGTGAATGCGATCGTCGTCATGATGCCCTTGCAGGATGACGCGCCGGACGCGCGAGGTAGGCGCATTCGGCGAGCGTGGTTCCGTCGAGTTCGCGCATGAAGGCCTCGCGGGCCGCCGCGAGCCTCGCCTTCAGGCGGCAACGTGGCAGCAGCACGCAATCGCCGCCATCATCTCTAAAACATTCCACCAGCGCGCTGCCACCTTCGAGCGCGCGCACCACCTCGCCGAGCGTGATCGCCTGTGGGGCGCGGGCTAGCGAAAATCCGCCGCCGGCGCCGCGCTGGGTCGCGATGAAGCCGGCCTCGGCGAGGTCGCGCACCACCTTGGCAAGATGATTGCGGGAAATGCCGAACTCGGCCGCGATCTCGCTGGTCGCGAATGAGCGGTCCGGCTCGCCGGCCAGCCGCATCAGCGCGCGCAGCGCAAAATCCGTGAACGATGTCAGGCGCATGGAAGCCCTTCGAAATCAGCACTTGGCGGATCCACTATAGCAGTCTAAATAGGCATTTAAAATACCTATTTAGGATGTGAGGCATGACAGGAGCAGAGCGCCGCGAGCAGATCACCGCCGAGATTGTCGCGCGGACCGGGATCACCGAGGCCATGATCGAGCGCCTCGTGCACGCCTTCTACGCCAAGGTCCGCAACGACCCGATGATCGGGCCGGTGTTCGAGGCCAGGATCGGCAATTGGGAGCCGCACCTGGCCCAGATGTGCGCGTTCTGGTCGTCGGTCGCGCTGATGACCGGGCGCTATCACGGCACGCCGATGGTCAAGCACATGCCGCTGCCGGTCGACGCCGCCCATTTCGACCGTTGGCTCGAACTGTTCGAGGCGACGGCGCATGAACTGTGTCCGCCCGTTGCAGCGCTTCATTTCATCGAGCGCGCGCGGCGCATCGCCTCGAGCCTCGAGATGGGCGTCGCCAGCGGGCAGGGCGTGATGCTTGGGGTTGGCGAACGTTACAGGCGAAGTGCAGCAGGAGCAGTGCAATGAGGAACAGGGCGAAAGCGATCGCGCGTGCCATCGACGGTGCTTGGTTTCAACAGGATCAGGCCGATCCGCTTTCCGGCAGCAGCCTGGTGCCGATGCTGATCATTGGCCTCGCGCTGACCTTCGCCGGCATGATTGTCGCGGTGGTTCTGAGCTGACAGAAGAGAACGGCCGCCGCGTTTGTCGCGACGGCCGTTCATGGCGTGCTGTATTCGGCTTACGCCGCGACCGTCTCGCCGCTCCGGCGCAGGCCGACATATTGCAGCTCGGCGAACACGCCGGTGGCGATCGCTTGGGCGAGGATCACGATGGTCCCGAGCAGGTTCGGCGACACTGCGCCCGAGAGCAGCAGCGCGATGCTTGCAAGCGTCCAGGCGGCGTTGCCGGCGACCACCAGGATCACGGGTCCTTTCGGCAGCGAGGTTCGCGCGCCGAGCCAGCCGACCAGCGCGGTGTAGGCGATCAGGAACAGCCCGGTCTCGCGCAGCAGCGCTTCCGGCAGGCCGAGCAGCGAGGCCAGCGCGCCGATGTCGAGCACCATCGCGATGGCCGATACGCCACTGAACACGGCATCGGCAAGCAGGGCGCGGCGCAGCAGCTGGGACGAATGGATCATGGAAGGGTCTCCTCTGGTTGGGACGGGGGTGGTCAGCAGAACAGGGACTGCAGCTGGCGCCACAGCCGGAGCGGACACAGTGCCTTGCCGACCCTCATCTCGACCGCATAGACCTGCGCGAACACGAACATGCCGGTGTCGTGCACGATCGGCTGGGGCATGTTGAGCGAGCGCGCGACCAGCCAGGTGGCCAGATGGACCAGCCACGGGATCAGGACGGCGAAGGCGCGGATAAGGGACAGCATCAGCATGGTCATCTCCTGTGCCGTGGAAGATGAGCCGGCCCGCGCGCCAATTCGATTACCTCAGGCGTAATGGAACGGGCGAATTTCGCATGGTAGGTTTTGCACCATGAACGCACATGCATCCCTGGCGCGGGCCGAGCCCGCAAAACCCGTCCTGATCGGCGAGCACCTGCGCGAATGGCGGCAGCGCCGCCATCTCAGCCAGCTCGACCTCGCTGTCGATGCCGAGATCTCGGCGCGGCATTTGAGCTTCGTCGAGACCGGCCGCTCGGCGCCGTCACGCGACATGGTCCTCAAACTGGCGGAGCGCCTCGACGTGCCCTTACGCGAACGCAACGTGCTGCTGGTCGCCGCGGGGTTCGCGCCCGCATTCCCGCAACGCTCGCTGGAAGATCCTGCGCTGAAATCGGCGCGCGAGGCGATCAATTTGGTGCTGAAGGCACACGAGCCCAATCCGGCGCTGGCCTATGACCGGCACTGGAATCTGGTCTCCGCCAACCGCATGGTGGCGCCGCTGCTCGACGGCGTGCCGCAGCGGCTGCTCGGCCAGCCCTTCAACATCCTGCGGCTGGCCTTCCACCCGGAGGGCCTCGCGCCGCGCACCGTGAACCTGGCGGAATGGGCAGCGCATCTCCTGGAGCGGCTGCATCGGCAGTGCGAGGCAACGGCTGATCCGGAGCTGCTCAAGCTTTATCAGGACCTGAAGTCCTATCCGATCCCGGCGCGGTCGGCCCCGATCACCCCCGACAACAACGTCGCGCTGCCCTTCAAGCTCCGTCTCAATGGCGAGATCCTGAGCTTCATCTCGACCACCATGGTGTTCGGCACGCCGGTCGACATCACGCTGCAGGAACTGGCGCTGGAGACCTTCTTCCCGGCCGACGAGCTGACCGCCGAGCGGATGCGGCAGATGGCCAGCGCTCTGGGCTGAACGAACCGATACGCGAGCTTTGCAGCCGGAGCCGCCCGGCTGCATAATCCGCTCATGAACACCCATTCGAGCCCGGCCCGCGGCGCACGACCTCATCCCGTCGGCGACCTCCTCCGTGATTGGCGCGGGCGACGCGCCATGAGCCAGGCCGACCTCGCCTTCGAGGCCGGCATCTCGATCAAGCATCTGAGCTTCGTCGAAACTGGCAAGGCCGTCGCGAGCAGGGGCATCCTGCTGCAGCTTGCCGCAGCGCTCGGCCTCGCGCTGCGCGATCGCAATGCGTTGCTCGAGGCCGGCGGCTTTGCACGGCAATATGGCGAGCATGATCTGGCGGCGCCTGAGATCGCCGACGCCAGGCGCGCGATCGACCTGCTGTTGCGCCGGCACGAGCCGTTTCCGGCCATCGTGACCGACCGGCAGTGGAACGTGATCGTGGCCAATCGTGCGGCAGCGCGCCTGATGACGATGCTGCTTGGTCCGGTGCGCATGCAGCGGCCGCTCAATCACATGAGGATGTTTTTGTCGCCGGACGAGCTGCGTCCCTACGTCGAGAACTGGTCGAATCTCGCTGCGGCGCTGCTGGCGCGGGCGCGTCACGAGGCAATGGCGGCACCGCTCGACCTCGCGTTGCAATCGACCTGGCGCAAACTCTTGAAACTCCCCGATATCCCCGTGCCGCACCTCAACGAAACCGCGGCGCCGGGGCCGCTGTGCGAGGTGCGGTTACGCAAGGGCGAAGTGATGCTTGGGCTGGTCGGCACGGTGTTGACGCTCGGCACGCCGCAGGACGTGACGTTGCAAGAGATGCGCGTCGAGATGTTCATACCGGCCGACGAAGCCTCCGAGGCTGTGCTGACGGCGCTTGCGGCTCAGGACGCTTGAGCCGATCTGGCGCGGCGTTCGAAGCTCATCGCCTGCATCACCTCGGCGAACGGGCCTCCGCGATCGCTGAGGGTCGCGGTCGTGAGCCCGGCTCCGCCTGTCCCGACGCGGGTGCGCGAGCGGATCAGGATCCACTCGCCCTCAGGCGGGCGGAAGTAGTAGAGGCTGATCTCGGGATTGACGAACGTCCATTCGCGCATGTCAACGATCTGCGCGACGCCGCTGGAAAAGTCCGCGGCCTGCACCGACTGCAAGAGCGGCGTGTTGAGCTCACCGGCGACGAGCGGTACGTCGAGGCGCATCCAGGCGGCGGCAGGGCCGGGCTTCTCAAGCGCGCCCTCGATCAAGCGCACCGAGACGTTCTGGAAATAGCGGCTCCAATTCTGCGCAAAGGCCGGCGGCGGCGTCCCGGCCTCGGGGGCGGTGTCCGGGCTTGCCGGATGCGAAAACGGATCGCGCGGCGATTCTTCGCCTGGCGCCGTCACCAGCGCCGTACAGCGACCGATCTCGATATCGCCGTCCAGGAGACGCACCTGGATCGTCTTGGCCTTGCGGCCATCGCGCAGCATGGCTGTTTCGACCGCGAAGGCGCGCAAGCCGGCCGGCCGCCAGAGATCGAAGGTCAGGCGGCGGATCGCGAAACCTGTGCGGAGCGCCAGCCGTTCGACTTCGCGCGCCATCAGCGCGGCGGTGGCGCTGCCTTGCAGCATGTCCGGCGACCACGGCCCTCCGGCGTGCTCGGTGGCGCGAAACAGATTGCCTTCTGGCAGGAAAATGGCGGTCATCGGCGGGTCTCTGCGGGCTGTTGGGACAAGCCGGTGTCTAGAAGGCGGGCGTTCTTCCCACAATAACCGCCGAGGTTATGTGATGCGAGACATGCGGCCGACGCCCTTGTGCTGCAGAGCGGGGGGCTTACCTTGGGGCCTCAATCCGGAGGACGCCATGAGCAACCTGAAGCCGCTTCGCCTCGACATCGTCTCCGACGTCGTCTGCCCCTGGTGCTACATCGGCAAGCACCGCATCGAGGATGCGCTCAAGCTGGTGCCCGATGTGCCGGTCGAGGTGCACTGGCGGCCGTTCTTCCTCAACAATTGGGTGCCGCGCGAGGGCATCAGCCGCGACGAATATCTCACGGCAAAATTCGGCTCGGTCGAGGCCTACAAGGGCATCGCCGGCCGCGTGGTCGCCGCCGCCAATGAGGAGGGGCTGACCTACCATCCCGAGCTCGTCAAGCGCCAGCCCAACACGATCGACTGCCACCGCCTGATCCACTGGGCCGAGGCCAAGGGCAAGGCGGCCGAGATGAAGCAGCGGCTGATGGAGCTGTATTTCCGCGATGGCGGCGATCTCACCGACACCGATGTGCTGGTGCAGGCGGCAGCCGATGTCGGGCTCGACGCCGACGAGGTGCGCAAGCGTCTTGCCACTGACGAGGATGTGGCGCTGATCTCCGCGCAGGCGCAGGAGGCCTCCGAGAAGGGCATCTCCGGCGTGCCGACCTTCGTGTTCGCGCAGAAATACGCGGTGTCCGGCGCCCAGCCGGCCGAGCAGCTCGCCCGCGCCATCCGACAGGTCTCGGCCGAGATCAACGCGCAGGCGGCCGAGTAGTCCGCAGTCGTTCACGAAAGCCCGGCACATGCCGGGCTTTTTCGTTTGCCACACGATCCATCGGAAACAATCAGGGAGACAACCATGATCTATGAGCTGCGCACCTACACGGTACGTCCGGGAACCGTCGGCGAGATGGTGAAGGCGGCGAGCACGATCTCGCGCGACATCCGCGCCGACAATTTCGGCAAGCTGGAAGGCTACTGGATCACCGAGATCGGTCCGCTCAATCAGGTCATGCACATGTGGAGCTACGCCGATCTCAACGAGCGGACCCGGCTGCGCGCAGAGCTTGCGAAGAATCCGCGCTGGACCGGCGAGTACATTCCGGCGATCCGTCCGCTCTTGGTGCGCCAGGAGGTCCGGCTGCTGAATGCGATCATTCCGCCGGTGGCGCCCGCCACCAAGGGCAACATCTACGAATTCCGCAACTATCGCGCCAAGCCGCTCGGCGGCGTCAAGCAATGGCTCGATCTGATCACCGGCGTGCTGCCGGAGCGCGAGAAATATTCAAAGATCGTCGGCCTCTGGCACACCGATTCCGGGCAGCCCAACGAGGTCTGCCACATCTGGGCCTATCCCGATCTCAACGCCCGCGCCGCGGCGCGCGGTGGTGCGATGAAGGATCCGGCCTGGCTGGAATTTTTGAGCAAGGGCACGCCGCTGCTCGAGGAGATGCACTCGACCATCATGCTGCCGGCCCCGCACTCGCCGCTGCAGTAAGGCAGAGGATGGTCGGGCCGGGCGTACAGCGGCAGAAAGCCTCACCCGATGTTTCCATCGGATGAGGCTTTCCAGGCAAGGGCATGCGCTGCCTGAGAAACAACGCGCCGCAACGCTAGAAGGGCCAGCTGACACCAACCTGACGGCGGGAACTTATTGTTTCCTGATGTGTCTGCATGGCTACGAAAAGGTAAACCATGGGTCGCGGTGAAGGAGGCGCGCTCGGTGCGCCGTTCTGTCGGGTCACCCGGCGCATTACGAAAGCCAGGGCGGCATCAAGTTGCGTGATGCGGCTTCGTCCAGCACGGTGAACTGGTCCGAGCCACCTTCGAACGCCGTGACCATGTCTACGAGCCGGTCGAGCTCGGCAAGAGCGTCGACCTTCAAGACCTTGCTCGCCGGCGCAGCGTCGCGCCAGCGGTCCCAGGCCGACATTTGCCGGTTCGTGAGCGACAGCAGGTCGCGGTAGACGTTGACGTGAAGAAACCACAGGCCGGTGGCCGCGCCATGCCCGAACGCCCCGGTAGCCACCGCGTTGCTCCTCGCCAGTCGCCAGGCCTGCGAAGCCGTCAGAAACGCATCGCGTGGCAGATTTGCGCCGTCGAAGGTGATCCGCAGTTGGTCAATTTGAAGCGCATCGAGCTGCGCATCGGCCTGCAGCCAGCGCAGGTCGCCCGGTGACCAATATTCGCAGATCCAATGGTCATGATAGATGTCGTCGCCGATGTAGGTCGCAAAGCCGCAGCGGACCCGCGCCGGGATCGATCGGCTGCGCAGCATGCTGCACAGCAGGAGCGCGTAGTCGCGACACGTGCCGAACGTACGGCTGCGCGGCGGGCGTGCCGCAGTGAGCGATCCGGCCAACGAGGTCTGGATCAGCTTCAACCGATCTGCGACCGGTTGGGTTTGCCGGACCATCGGGAAATCAGGCGGAATGCCGTACCGCTCCGCCCAGGCGACGTGAATGATCAGCCCCGAGACGACCTCGCACAGTCCGGAGACCGTCTCGGGCAGATCGTCATACGCACCGGCCAGCTCGCCGGGGTCGGTCAATGCGTCCTGCCGGACGTAGCTATCCTGGATCGTCACGTTCCCGCCCGATCACGACGTCATCGGCTCAAGGCCGTCATGCGCAGCCTATCGATCCGCGCGGGCTCGCGTAAGGGGGACCGTGTTATCCGGGCTTGCCGCGCCGGCTGCGGATGAAGTGGACGGCGCCGCGCGCGGCCTCGTAGGCGGAATTGTTCAGCGTCAGCGCGGCATGGACGGCGGCGACCAGCGGATCGCGCCGCCGCAGCGGCAGCAGCACGTCGCCGATCGCGAAGCGGCCGCGCCAGATCGGGTCGATCATGGGGTGGCCGGGCGCCGCGGTGGAATCGGCCGAATTGATCGCGGGATCGGCGCAGAGATAGCGCGTCAGCTCCAGCGTCAATTGCGCGCCCGGCGAATGCTTCGCAAAGCGCTCGTCGATGCCGATCTTGAAGAAGAACGCGCGGTCCTGGTGGCGCACCACGATGCCGCCTGCGACCGGTGTGCCGCCCGAATGCAGCATGACGATCTCGCAGCGGCCGGTCTCGGCCAGCGCCGACGTCGCGCGGCGGATGAAGGCGGCGTCGCCGGCATGCTGGCTGAGCGCGGTGCCGCGCTGGCCCTTCCAGCCACCGGCTTCGAGCGCAAGGAAAGTCTCGAGCGCCGCCGCAACTTCGCGCGGCGTGCGGGCGACGTCGAAGCGCACCGCGCCGTGGTCGGACAGGCGATGGCGCTGCCGGCGCAGCTCCTTCAGCTTCTTGGGCCCGAGCGCGTCGCGCAGCAGTTCATCGGCATCGCGTGTCGCATCGAGCTGGGCGCGCTGATAGGTGCTCAGCAGGCGCGGCTGCAAACCGTCGCGCGCGAGCACCGCGCGGATCGCCGCCATGGCCGGGCCTTCGAGCGACATGGTGCGCAGGATCAGCGCATGCGCGCCCGCATTGCGCGCCTGCTGCAGCATCTTGCCGGCGGCCTGCTCGGCGGCATTGCGGTCGAGCAGCGGTGTGCACAGCGTGCCGTAGGGTTCGGCGCCGACCAGCGCGGGCAGCGGGATCCGGTAGATTCGCAGCAATGGCACGACCGGCAACAACCCGATCAATTGCCCGGCATCGCCGGTGGCGCTGAGGAGCGATGCGCCGGTGCGGCCGCGCGCGGAGGCATCGACCGCCAATTCCCAGTCGGGCTGGTAGTAGCCATTGGCCTCGATCGCGCGCTCGGCAAGCGCACGCCATGCGCCGACCGGTGCGGCCGACAGCGGCGGCAACGCGCGATCGTCCGTGGCATCCTTGCGCGATGCACGGCGGATCATTGCCTGGTCAGCAATATCGGCCACGTCCCATGTTTCCCCGGTCTGCAAGGCTGGTCGGCCTAGCGAGGGCAACGCTAGCGGAAAGAAATGGAAAATGCCGTTGAGGCCATCCGGCAATTTGAGCGGTCATGTTAACGGGGCGTTCAGCATACCGCCGCGCCTATCCCGAGGCGCGGCGCTCACACGGCAAGCGAGCCCGGCCTATGACCGTTCCGCTTCCATCTGCCGCAGGGCAGCCTTGAGCAGAAGCGTGAGGCAATCCTTGGCCTCGGGAATGCTTCGGTTCGGATAGGTGCGCAGCGACTGCCACATCTCCCAGTCGACCAGCGTCGCAAGGGCAACGAGCCATTTCTGCCGTGCCTCGGCGGACACCTGCTCGAGTTCAGTCGCGAACCACTGGCCGACCACGTCGCGAAACGCCTTGCGCACCCGCAGACGATGCTTCTGCAGCAGCGGCGAGGTTTCGATCATCGCGTTGGAGGCCCGACGATGCGGCGTCATTCGCTCCAGCGCCTGGGCCCGCATGTCGATGAACTGCGCAACGCGGATGTCAACCGCGCCGTGCAAGACGGATTTCGCAGGCGGCGGCTCGATCGATTCAGGGGGCGTCAACTCGTCCAGCACCGCCTGCGTAAGTTGTCCCTTCTCCGGGAAATGCAGAAACAGCGTGCGTATCGAAACGCCGGCCCGCTCCGCGATCTGCTGCGCCGATGGACGTGCCGAGCCCTCATTCTGGAGCGCGATGCACGCGGAGACGATATTGCCGCGGGTGACCTGCGTGCGCTGCCGCCGGCCGTCGGCCGACTTGGCGGAAGAGAGACCTGAGGTCGAGCGGGAAACCATGCAATCGCGGTCCTTCAAAAGCTTGATTGCCTCTTAGCAAAATCGAGCACGAGAAAATATTCGCGGCTAGCCAGAGAGCGGATTTTTCCCGTTACGGCAAGTCCTTCGCCTCCCACGTCTTGCGAGACCGCGATGTGTCAAGGCGCCGACGCCGGCTTGACACCGCTCGCGCGGGCGGAATATATCTGCATAAAGATATGCAAATACATTCTCGGACGGAACGTGTCCGGGGAGGAGCCGATCGGGGAGGAGCCATTGCCGGATACCAATTATCGCGTGCTGCGGTTTGACGAGCTGATCGTTCAACCCAACCGCGGCGAGGAGACCGCCGCGACGCTCAAGGCCGACGGTGCGCCACCCCGTGCGCAGCTGCTCGGCGTCTTCGTGCCGCTGATCGGTGTCTCAAGCAACGTCGTCACCGTCGCCACCAGCTGGACCGGCGAACCGGCGCCGCATGCCGATCAAGGCGCAAACCTCGTCGGCGTCCGAAGCCGGCTGTTCGACGTGCTGGCGCGCGGACAGGAGCCATGCTCCGCCGAGGGCATCTACACCCATCGCTGGTTCGTTGTTGCGCCGGATCAGGTGCAGGCGCTGACGGAGATGAGCGTCGAGGCGTGGAAATCGTCGGAAGCCGACACTGCGATGCGGATCACCGGCTTCTGGCGCTGCCGCGAGCCTAACGCTAAGGGCGAGGCGGTGGTGTTGATGATCGTGAATTATCCCAGTCTCGCAGCATGGGATGAGAGCCGCTACTGGAAGCCGAAACCCGCGCACCAGGCCCAGCCGAACCGCAATGTCTGGGGCGGACTGTTTGCGCGGCGGCGCGAGATCCTGCGCGATTCCTGGGTCACGGTGCACCGGCTGGCAACCTAGCGTGTGAAGCATCACCGGCGGCTTGACATCGCTCGAACCGCAAAATTATAACTGCATAAAAATATGCAATAATACTTCGGGAGGAGCGCCATGTCGTTCAGCGGCAACATGAGATCGCGGACTGGTCCGGCGGTCGTGGTTCTCCGGCACATCGAAGGTGCCCGCCGTCCGCTGTCAGCGCGTGTCGCTTGCGACTGACGAGGACAGCATGGCGCAGCAGATCATGGATCCCGGCTGGAAGGTCGTCATCGGCTCGGGAATTGGCATTTCATTCGGCGCCGCGCCGATCTTTACCGCGGGCTTCGCGCATCTGACCGGCGCAATGGCGCAAGACTACGGCTGGAGCCAGGCCGAGGTCGCGCGGGCCGCGACCATCGTGCTGTCGTCGACGATGGTCGCCTATTTGTTCTGCGCGTGGCCGCTCGATCGTCTGGGATCGCGAAAGTTCGCGCTGATCAGCATTGCCCTGTTCGCGGTGTCGCTCGTCATCCTGAGCAAGGTTGGAAATTCGCTGCTGCAGTTCTATCTCGCGGCCGCATTGTTCGGCTTCGTCGGCGCGGGCACCAATGTCGTGTCCTATGCAAAGGCGATCTCCCGCTGGTTCGATCAGCGACGCGGCCTGGCGCTCGGTCTCGCCGCGAGTGCGCAGGCGGCCGGCAGCTTCATCGTGCCGCTCGCCGCGCACGGGATCATCGCAAGATATGGCTGGTCGGCCTGCCTGCTCGCATTCGCCGCCTTCGAACTTGTCGTCTGCCTGCCGCTGGTGGCGTGGCTGGTGGTGGACGCTCCGCCCGCCGGCGATCCGGCGTCGAAAAGCGATCGGCCTCGGCCATCGAGTGAGACGGACGCGCCGGAAGCCGGCATCAGCGCCGCCGAGATCATCAGCACTCCGACCTTCTGGAAGCTCGCGCTTTGCTTCGCCGTGATCGGGATGTCGTTCTACGCGATCGCGCCGAACGTCATGTACATCCTCAAGCGCCGCGCCGAGGTGACCGCCGCCGATGTCGCCTGGATTCAGGCCGCCGGCGCCGTCGCCGCGCTGTTCGGGCGAATTGTCGTCGGACATCTGCTCGACCGGTTGCACGCCCGCGTCGTCGGCATCTTGACCGTCCTGCTGATGGCGCTGTCGGCGCTGATCAATGCCACCGCCGATGCATTCGCCCCGATGGTGCTTGCCTCGATCCTGATGGGGTTCTCGATCAGCGGGGAGGCGGACCTGATGCCCTATCTGGCCGGGCGCTATTTCGGCACGCGATCGGTCTCGAAGGTCTTCAGCTGGCTTTTGTTTGCATTCTGCATCGGCGCGGCGATCGGCCCGGTCGCGTTCGTCTGGCTTTCGACATTGAGCGACAGCGTGGTCCTGCCGTTGCTGCTGCTGTCGGCCGTGCAGATCGTTCCCGTGATGCTGTTCCTGTCGCTTGGCCGCTACCGGACGCCGTCCGAACGCGTCCAGGGCCTTGCCGTCGCGCTGACA
The DNA here is from genome assembly GCF_947648125.1 of uncultured Bradyrhizobium sp. GTDB lineage: Bacteria > Pseudomonadota > Alphaproteobacteria > Rhizobiales > Xanthobacteraceae > Bradyrhizobium. The sequence continues at coordinate 69,792 of NZ_CANSMR010000030.1, forward strand.
TGAGCCCGTATCGATAGCCCCAGCCGGAGAAGAACAATGACGCTCAGGGATTTGCCGCAGACATCTGCCGGCGCACCGATATCCGAGCCGATCCCGGAGGAAGCCCGCCTGGCCGCTGCGGCGGGCGAGGCCTTCGTCTATGCGTTGCCCCTGATCGAGATGGCCGCGGTCCGTCGTAACTCACTTGGCCGCACCGGGCTACAGAACACGCTGTCGCATCAGCGCGAGTTGATCGATCACCGGGCGCGCTGGGTCACGACGCCGAACAACGACACGCTGTATTCGGTCGCATGGCTCGATCTGACGCAGGGCGCCGTCCGGCTGACGATCCCGCCGACGGGAGACCGTTATTTCTCCGCCGCGCTGATGGACATGTACACCAACAACAATGCGGTGCTCGGCACCAGGACGATCGGCAATGCCGGCGGCACGTTCACGATCATCGGACCGGACCAGACCGGCTCGGGCCCCGATGTCGTCCGTGTCGCGACCCCGCATGCGTGGCTTCTGATCAGAACATTGGTCGATGGCGCCGCGGATCTCGCAACCGCACGCCGGCTTCAGGACGGCTTCAAGCTGGAGGGCCCGTCAGGGAGCCCGCCCAACGAGCATGCGGAGCGCAACGCGGCCGCGCCGGCGTTGTTCGCGAGCATTCAGGGCTTGATGGCGTCGGACCCGCCCCCGGCGACCGATACCGCCATTCTGCGTCGGATCGCAGCCTCGCTCCAGCTGCCGTCGCCGGCGGCCGCGGAGGCGATTGCCCAGGGCGTCGCCGTAGCGCGGACGGCACTGATGTCCGGCGGCAGACGATTGGAATTCATCGACGGCTGGAGCTATCCGCGCGCCAACCTCGGCAATTTCGATCAGGACTATCGCTATCGCGCCGCCATCGCCTTGTGGGGCATCGGGGCGCTGCCGGTCGCCGAGGCGATGTACATGCGCGCCGCGGGAAATCTGGAGAACGGCTTCTTCGACGGTGCGGCCGACTATCAGCTTCACTTGCCCGCCAGACTGCCGTTGAACGGTTTCTGGTCGCTGACGATGTACGAAGTCGCCGACGACAATCAGTTGTTCCTCACCGAGAACGCGCTGGGACGCTACGCCATCGGTGACCGCACGGACGGGCTGAGGCGCAATGCGGACGGGTCGATCACCATCTGGATCGGCCGCAACGATCCAGGCGGCGATCGGACCGCCAACTGGCTGCCGGCGCCGAAGCGCGGACCGTTCAGCCTGATCATGCGCTGCTACCTTCCGCGTCAGGAGATCCTGGCGGGACGCTGGCGCTTGCCGCCAGTCCGGGAGGCCGCCGGCTAGAGCAATCAACGATCCGAATGGATCAACAGGGGCGGATCGATAACAATAAACACAAGGGGGCGAGGATGATGCGGAGGGGCGTACTCCCGGGCGCAGTGGCCGGGTTGTTCTGCATGCTGGCAGCGGCGCAGGCTGCCGATCAAACGACCGATACCGCGCGCGAGATGCCGAAGAAGGCCGTGACGCTGAAGGCGCCGCCGGCCGAGAAGCCGTTCTTTCTGGTCAACGACAACCGCGTCACCGTTTCGCAGTTTTCGGGAGGCGTTCCCGGCTACGCCAAGAACTCGCAGAGCTCGACGCTCGCCTACACGCACTATGACACCTGGGCCTATGGCAGCAACAGCTTCTCGCTGTTGACGTCGAAATACGATCATGGGGCGGCCACCGCGCCATGCCTCGGATCCGTGCTCGCTCCGACCGGGCGATGCGCCGGTGGCGTGGCGGCTCTGGCCTCGATCCGCAGCACATTCGGATGGAACGAACTGTTCGACACCAATGCGTTCTCCGTCGGCCCGTTGACCAACATCTCGTTTCTCGTCGGGGCCGACGCTTCGCTCTCGAACATCTTCACCGCATCCAGCAACTACGACGTGCTTGCCGGTCTGCAGTTCGGCTTCAGCCTGCCGTACAAGGGCTATTTCAACGTCAGTCCAATGTACTTCCAGCGGATGCAGCACGGCGCTCAGCTCATGCCTCCAAGCTTCGGCGGCCCTGTGTCGATGCCGCCGCCTTATCCCGGCCTTCCCGACGGCGTGATGCACTTCTCGCCGACCTGGGGATTGGATTTCAACTACTACATGGATCTCGGCTTCCTGCCCGAGACCCTGCAATATTTCTCGATCAGCGGGCGCGCGGCGATCCGCGGCGCGGACGGCAACGGCGGCTACGGCCCTTATCCAAGGAGCCCGCTCAGCAACCGGACCACCGGTTACGCACTCGAGCCGGTCCGCCTGACGCTCGACGCCGGCAAGCTGTTCTGGGGCGCGAGCTATGCCCACCTCGTCGACGTCTGGGCCGCCTGGCGATATGAAAAGAACATCAGCGGCTATGCCGAGGCCTATGACACGTCCTGCATCACCAAGGGCGTCTACAATGGCAGTTGTTCCAGCAACGGCATCTACTACGGCATGACCGTGAAGCTCGGGGCGCCGGTGCCGGGAACGCCAGCCCTGTCGCCGTTCGGCACGCCGTTCTTCACCAGCGTCGACAACAGCTTCACCTACGGCGTGCTGCCGAGCGCGACCTCTCCCGGTGAAACCGCAAAGACCGTCAAGCAGGTCTACGCCTTCACCCACACCGATAGCTGGGCCTATGGCACCAACCGTCTCTATGCCGAGCTGCTGAAGTCCGATCACCGGGATCCGGCTTCGCCCTGTTCGGCGGTCTACAGCCATCCGGCCTTTGGCGTCACTGCGCCTTGTTCGGGCAACATGGAGATCAACGCCTCGCTGCGCAGCACGATCGGGTTCAACGAAGCGTTCAACACCACGGCGTTCAGGGCAGGGGCGCTGCGCAACGTGTCCTTCGAGATCGGCGCCGATGGACGGACGACGCTGGGCTATGCGGCGCCGGCCAAGGAAGCGATCGTCGCCGGTCTGCAATTTGCGTTCGACTTGCCGTTCAAGAGTTATTTGACGATCGCTCCGCTCTATTATCAGGAGTGGAATCATTCGGCCTATGCGTATCCGAACAACGCAGGCAACAGTCCGTATGGCGTCGGACTATACGGTGTTCCACCCTACAAGGGCCTGATGCCGGCCGGCTTCACCGGAACGGTCGACGGCAATCTGCATTACGATCCGACCTGGGCGTTGGAGATCGATTACGGCAGCGCGCTCGATTTCCTGCCGGAGGGCCTGCGCTACTTCTCGCTGAGCGGACATGTCGGCATCTACGGACCAAAGGGCAACGGCGCCTATGGTGGCTACACGCTTCCGTCGAGCTGGAACACCACAACGGAGATCAATGCCGAGCCGGTCCGGCTGAGCTTTGACGCCAGCAAGGCGCTTTGGGGTGCGAAATACGCGCATTTCGTGGAGGCCTTCGTGGCGTACCGTTACTGGCACAACAAGTTCGGCCTTGACGGCAGCAACGCCGCCAACGGCATCTGCTTCTTTGCCAACGGTACGAGCAACAAGAGCTGCACCGAACAGACGGTCTACACGGGAGTGACGATGAGGTTCTGAGAAGATCTATGGCGACCACGGTGGACCGACGATGAAGCTGACGTCGTCGGTCCAAAGTGCCTTGTTGTCCCAGGGATTGGTGCCGTCCCCGTCACCTGCGACATAGACCTTGCCGTAATAGTGGCGGATGTACTTCGTTGGATAGTTCAGCGCGTGGAATGAATTTCCCTTTCCGTTCTTGCCCGGCTGCGCGCAGAACGTTGCGTCGGACCGATTGAGCGCCGTGCCGTCGAACGGCTGCAGATGCAGCGCAGAATTTTGATGCCGCAGGAAATCGCCCGGATTGCTCTTCGACTCGAAGGAGACGCAGGAGCTGCCGGCAAGGCCGCGCCGGACGATCCATGTCGCGTCGCGCCTGTCCTGCGCGGCGCTGCCCGATGTGACCGGTGCGATGACCGCGGCGCCGTTCTGGTTGCGGACATAGTCCCCGGTGCAGCATGCCGTGGTCGCCTGCAGCGAGATTTCTGATCCCGGCACCAGCGTTCCGGACAGACCCGTGGGCGCGCCATAGCTAGCGGCGACAATGTTGGACTGAACCGCGTTGTCGGCGCTGTCGGTTGGAAAACCCGATGTCATCACGCCTTCGAAGAAGGAGCCTGCGGAGGCGTGGCTGTTATCGCCTCCGATGCCGAGGATGATCGCGCCTTCCTGGCGCATCGGTGCATATCCGCTCGGCAGGGCGCCGGAATAGATCGTCCTGAGCCCGCCCGATTGCGCGTCGCCCCACTTCAGCGCAAATCGCGTCTGGCCATTGTTCTTCAACCAGGCCGAGATGAACGGAAGCAGTCCACCGCTGATGACCGCGGCAGGATTGCAGCTTCGCTTGTCCCAATGGAAGATTCCGTTCTCCAGGTCCGCGTGCACCCCGGGCCCTGTTTCGCTTCGGCAGTTCGGCCATTCCAGATCGCGACTGACGTTGAGCGCATCCATGTGGCCGGCGCCGGTGTCGGTGCTGCTCGTCTCGGCGTTGCCATAGTCGAAACAGCAGCCCGAATTGAAATGGGTTGCGGAGGAAACCATGTACATTCCCTCCGGCTCGCCCTTGACCGCAACGCCTGTCGTCCTGGTGTTGTGATAACCCATTCCGGGTGAAATCGAGACGCCATAGACCTGATGACCGCCGGCTGTGACCGGGAGCGCGTCGGCCGCGGCGCCGAGGTCGGACCCGCCGGGGCCGGGTCCCTTGTAATGTCCGCCGGCGGCGATGACGAGGTCGTTATGCCGGGGCGACTGATCGTAGATTTTTGTGATGATGCACGTGGTGTTGGCGCAGAAGGCATCCTGCGCTGCGGCGTTCGCGTAGCCGTCCGCAAGCAGGCCGATGTTCTCGGCGGTGGCGTCTGACGCTCGCTTCACCTGATAGAGCGCGCCGGCATATTTGGCGTAGAGCGATCTCACCGTGCTGTGCGCGGCGACGCAGGGCGTATGCGCTGCGGCGTAGATGTCGCAGGGCCTCTGCTTGATCGCCCCGCAATGCGCGTCGCGAAGACCGGTCAGTCCACCTGCCATCAAGCCGACGATGACCACCAACGCGGCGCGGCCTCCCTTTGGCCGCGATGGGGATGGCAATGCGCTCATGACCGATATGATCCTCTCGTCGCCGCGACAACGTAGCCGCGGAGATCGCGAGGGCTCATAACAATACGGTGACGGTGCTGCGGCCGGCGTTGCCGGCTGCTACGGCTTGGAGCTGCGTTGCGCTTCCAGCTGAACGGAGCTTTCGACCGACTCGTAGGTTTCGGTCACGCAATTGTCGTCAGCCTCCACCTGCCGGCGATCGAAGATCGCGCCGTCATTGATGAAGACGCGATAGGTCTGCGTCCCGAGCGACTTGCCGATCACCGAAGTCAGTTCGGCGCGCACGCAGGCGGTCCAGCCGGTGCCGCGCGGGTCGTGCAGCGGAGGCGAGACCCGCACATGGGCCGGCTGCGAGCCTGCGGTGAAAACCGAATCCAGCTTGCCGGCCACCAGCCGCTTGACGTCCGGAGGCGTCTCGAGCGGCGCCGGTTCGGTGGCCTTGACCTTCAAAACGTCCGGCCATACCGCGTGGCTGTCCGCCAGCCCGCAGCCGCTCAACATCAAGGCGGCGCCGGCCAGCAGCGCCGCCACTTGTACCTGTCCCTGTCCCATTCAGTTAATTTAATGTGCCGCCGCCCATATTGCGCCCCCCTGGTGGGGCTGAATCCGCATCGCGCGGCGCTTTGTCGATCAACAAATGTCGAGCGACAAGCTATGTTTGGGGTAGAGGTGTTGCCGGATGTTTCTACGGCTGCGGGGGGAGAGAGACTGACATGAAAAGCTTCACGGTTGCTGCCGTCATTCTGGCGCTTATCGCGACACCGACCCTGGCCCAGGGCCGGCGAGGCGGCGGGGGCGACGACAGGAAAACGGAGAAGAAACCCCAGATCGACGAGAAGGCCTACAAGGCCGCACTCGATCGTATCCCCGAGCCCAAGGAGAAATACGATCCCTGGGGCGTCACCAAGCCGGCCGCCGATCCGGCCAAGAAGCCGAAATAGCCGAGCCGATCTGATCCCCGCGACAATTCGGGCCCGAGAACCGGCGCCGGCGGCAGCAGATTGCCGCACGGTGTGAACCTTCACCTGACGGCTTTCGACCCATCTCCGATGCCATTGTCGGAGGCCGCCATGCTTCGCCGTTCCCTCCTCAGCCTGATTGTTCCGGCTGCGATCCTGCTCGGTGCCGTGCCGGCACTGGCGGAAAGCCGTCTGGCGCTGGTGATCGGGCAGTCCGCCTACAAGTCGGTGCCCGCACTGCCCAATCCGGCCAACGACGCCAGGGCCATGTCACAGATGCTGACCGATGCCGGCTTTGCCGTGACCACGGCATCGGATCTGTCCCAGGATGAGATGCGCGCAAGGATCAGCGACTTCGCCGGCCAGGTGGCGGCGAAGGGCGCCGACACCGTGGCGCTGGTGTTCTATGCCGGGCATGGCCTGCAGATCGATGGCGAGAACTATCTGGTGCCGGTCGATGTCGATCCGAAGCGCGAGGCCGATATCCCGATCCAGGCGGTTCGGCTCAACGACATCCTGAACACGCTGACTTCAGTGCCGAGCCGGATGCGCATCGTGCTGCTCGACGCCTGCCGCAACAATCCCTTCCCGGAGCTCAGCAAGACCGCCGGGCATGGGCTTGCCATCGTCGATGCCAAGATCGGCGCGCCCGGCACCTTCGTCTCGTTCTCGACGTCACCGGGCGCCGAGGCCGAGGACGGCAGCGGCGCCAACAGCCCCTATACGACCGCGTTGCTGACCTCGGCGAAGGAGCCGGGGATTCCGATCGAGGACACCTTCAAGCGCGTTCGCCTTGCGGTGAACAAGGCGACCGATGGCCGCCAGACGCCGTGGGATTCCTCGTCGCTCACCGACGACTTCCGCTTCATGGCAGGTACGGCAGCGTCGGCCGCGGCCACGCCGGCGCCGGCCGCGACCAAGCGCAGCGTCGACGAATGGAAACGCGAATTGCAGGGCAAGCCGATCGAGGTTGCCAACGAACTGATAGTGGTCGACGGGACCGATGAAGCCTATGAAGCCTTCGCCGCGATCTTCGCCGGCACGCCGCGCGGCCTGCAGGCGCGCGACTGGCTCGACCGGCATCGCCGCATGGTGGCTTGGAACGACGCCATTGTCGCCAACACGGCGGCGGCCTATCGCAGCTTCCTCGTACTGTACCCCGACAGCGATCTCACGGCGACCGCGCGCAAGATGATCGAACGGTTGCGCTACCGTCCCGATCTGACACCAGCCGCCGCGCTCAGCGTGCCCGCGACCAACGTTGCGCTGGCGGCGCCGACCTGTCCCTGCAACGCTGCGCCGCCGCAGGAGCAGCAGAAGGCCGCAGCGCCCGTGAAGAAACGTGCCGATCCCGATCCGCCGCGGCGCGCCGGCAAGCGCCCGCCGCGCGTCGTGGTCGAGGACGACGTCGTCGTGGTCCGCCGGCCGCCTCCGGCCGTGGTCTACGAGCCGGTCGGGCCGCCAATCGGAATTGGGATTGGCATCGGCGGCGGTGGTTATCGCGGCCATTATGGCGGCGGTTATCGCAGGGGTGGATACTGACGCGCCAATCGCGTAAAGGGTTTCCCCGCATGAGATGCGCCGTCTGCTGATCGCATCTCGCGGGAGGACGCAATGCGGTCGCTGTTTCGCCTGCTTGCCGCGCTGGTGCTTTGCGTACAGCCGGCGCTCGCCTGGGAGTATTGGGGCGGCGACCGCGGGGGACAGCGCTTCTCGCCGCTGACGCAGATCACGACAGATAACGTCGGCACGCTGGTGCGCGGCTGGGAATTCCGCACCGGCGATCTTGACGCGCGTCCGCCCGAGGTCATGAAGCGCACCAAGTTCGAGGTGACGCCGCTGTTCGTCGAGGACAGCCTGATCTTCTGCACGCCGTTCAACGAGGTGATCGCGCTCGATCCCGGCACCGGTGCGCAGAAATGGCGTTTCGATCCGAAGATCAGCATGAAGCAACGGCCGGCCAATCGTTTTGTCTGCCGCGGCGTCGCACACTGGACCGATGATCGTGCCGCTGAAGGCGCGGCCTGCAAGTCGCGCATCTTCACCGGCACCAATGACACCCGCCTGATCGCGCTCGATGCGAGGACCGGCAAACCCTGCGCTGATTTCGGCAACAATGGCGAGATCAGGATCGATGCCGGCATGAAGCTGGAATGGCCGGGCGAGTTTCAGATCACGTCGGCGCCGGTGACCGGCCGCGGCGTGGTCGTGGTCGGGTCTGCGATTGGCGACAACCGGCGGGTCGATGCGCCGGTCGGCGCCGTGCGCGCCTTCGATGCGCGGACCGGCCAGCCGCGCTGGACCTTCGACCCGCTCGTGCATGCCGGCGTCGAGGCCGGCCACAGCAATGTCTGGGCGCCGATGTCGGTGGACGAGGAGCGCGGCCTGGTGTTCCTGCCGACGACATCGCCCAGTCCCGATTTCTGGGGTGGCAAGCGTCCCGGCAATGACGAGCACGCCAATTCCGTCGTCGCGCTGCGCATCGAGAGCGGTGAGCTCGCATGGGCATTCCAGACCGTGCATCACGACGTCTGGGACTATGACCTGCCGGCACAGCCGACGCTGGCGCGGATCGACACTGGCAACGGCATGCGCGACGTCGTGATCCAGCCGACCAAGCAGGGCTTCGTGTTCGTGCTCGATCGCGACACCGGCAAGCCGGTGTGGCCGGTCGAGGAGCGCGCGGTGCCGCAGAACGGCGCCGAGGGCGAGAAACTGTCGCCGACGCAGCCGTTCCCGACCCATGTGCCGCCGCTGCTGACGCAGCGGATGACGGCCGATGATGTCGCCGGCCTGCTGCCGGGCGTCGGCAGCGCGGCTTGCGAGAAGCTGCTCGCGCAATCGCGCAATGAGGGGCTTTACACGCCGCCGTCAACGCAGGGCACGATTGTCTATCCGATGACCGGCGGCGGCGTGAACTGGGGCAGTGCGGCTTTCGACCCGGTCAACCAGATCCTGTTCGCCAATGTCAGCCACGCGGCGCATGTCATCACGCTGATTCCGCGTGACCAGGCCAAGGGATTCAATCCACCGCCCGGCCATGATTTCGGCCAGCAGGAGGGCGCGCCGTTTGCGATGTCGCGGGCGCTGGCGAGTACGGCGGTTGGCTCGCCGTGCAACAAGCCGCCGTGGGGCGAGACTGTGGCGGTCGATCTCAAGGCCGGCAAGATCCTCTGGCATGCGACGGTCGGCACCAGCGAGGATCTCGCGCCGCTCGGCATCGCGCTCAATACCGGCACGCCGCTGCTCAGCGGCGTCGCGATCACCGCGAGCGGACTGGTGTTCACCGGTGCGATGGACGCCTATCTGCGCGCGTTCGATGTCAAGTCGGGCCGGCAATTGTGGATCGGTCGGCTTCCGGTGCCGGGCGTCGCCAATCCGATGACCTATCTCTGGAAGGGCGAGCAGTATGTCGTCATCGGCGCCGGCGGCCATTCCGAGGGCGGCACATCGATCGGCGACAGCGTCGTGGCATTTCGCCTGCCGCGCCAGGGTGAGGGCGTTTCACTTCTCACGCGCCTGATCGATCGGCCCGGCGGACGGTTCACCGCCAAGGCTGTCGCCGCCGGACTCGTGCTCGTGGTCCTCGTCGCGCTGTTGTGGCGCTGGCGGCACAGCCGTCGCTCGCGATCCGCTTAGGTGCTCCCTGCTGCGGGCGCGCGCCTCCAAAATATCGAAAACAACCCCATGCAAAGTAGCCGGCGGCTGCCGGCGTTCGAAAGGCAGCTTGACACGTCGGGCAACTCAGGGATATTTTCTAATATTCCGAAATGATGCAAGCGCCGCCTCGCTTCGCCAAGGCGCGATGAATTCAGGTTCTTCGCCGCCTCTGACTGGTCCGGTATTGTGTGCAGTCCGGACTTCTCATCAACGATCCTCGACCGCCGCATTTGACCCAAAGCAGGCATACAAATTCAGTAAGTATCAACAGTTGGAGCGCAAGTTCGTAGCCACGATGGCTGCCTCAGTGAGCATCCCATGGGTTTCCCGATCAATAAAGGGCCGGGTTGGAATACCTCGCAATACACGGCGGCCGCCGCCGGGTTCTTTGCCGGAGCCGGTGCATCTCAAGTGTTGTTGTACTACCATCTCATTCCACGAAACTTCGCGATAGTCGTGGTCGTGGCAGGATTGGGCGTTCCACCGTTCATTGTTGGATGGTGGCAAAACCGCAAACACGGCCCGTTCTACAGCGAACCAAAAGAGCCTTTGTGACTGCCGGAGCGGATAGGGTTGTGCCTCCGTTGGAATTGCATGGTGATTAGTTCAATGCCCGCTGATGCGCAGGATGACCCCGAAGCTCCAAATGAATTGGCCCTATTAATGTGGCCATACGCTAAGCGTGTGGGGATCGTTAACGGGCTGCTCGCTCTTCTGGGTATAGGCGTTGCCCTATACGTCTATTGTGAGTTTCCGATCCCAGCTACAATTACTCATCATCGGCTCGATAGGTTTGGTGAGCCCGTAGGGCCCGAAAGTGCGCTGTCATACCTCTTCACGTTTCCAATCTTCCAAGTCTGGCTCGTTGTAATGCCCCTATGGGGAGGATGGCGAGCAACCCGAATTGACGCCACAGAGCAAGCGCGGCGCGATGAGGCCGTTAGGAAGGCACGTAAGTTGTTCCCTTGGGCGAGACCGATGGAGTTGTCTGCGGGTTTCTTGAGGTCAATCCTCGTCGGTCTCGTAATGGTCGAGGTCGCCCTGCTTTTCGCTACAATCTTTCGCGCTATCTCTGCTGCCAACGGTAACATCTAACATAATGACCGCTTGTGGCCCTGGGCGGGCATTCCCCAAGGCATCGCCGATGTCGGCTTTTGAGAGCGACACGGACTTCGCTATCTCCGCTCGCATACACTGGATTTTGAGTCCACGCCCTGTTCTCATCGCGCTTTAGCGCGGCGCCGTCACAAATCAGGAACACGAATTCTCAATCCGTGCACCGAAACGACGTGCGGATAAGCGCGCGCGATGTCATGCTTGCGTTGGCCGCGACGCTTCGCTTACGAGGTCGCGAGCGGACGCGCTGGGCCTCCAGCGGCCTGTTCATTTCAGATCATTTGCCCATGGAGATTGCGATGAAGATCACTGCCTCGATCATGCTTGCCACAGCGCTCGCGCTGTCGTCCGCGCCGGCCAACGCCACCGTCATCGATCTCTCGACCATGACCTGCAAGCAGTTCGTCGAAGGCGGCGACGACACCATCAAGATGGTGCTGGTCTGGATGGACGGCTGGTACAAGGGCGATTCCGACGAGGCGATCATCGACACAGACGTGTTTACCGAGAACGCCAAGAAGTTCGGCACCTATTGCGGGAAGAATCCGACCATCAGCATCGTCAACGCCGCCGAGGCGGTGCTCGGCAAGTAAGCCTCTTGTTTGAGCATGACCTCCGCGCAAACGCGTTCGCGTTTGTCGCGAGGGAAAACCGCTTCGCACTTTTCCGGATCATGCTCTATCCAGGCAGCATCGCGAACGCGCTCGACACCATCGCCACCGGCTTGTTGTCGGTGGCGGAGAGCAGCGTGACGCGGCCAAAGCTCATGGTGCGGCCGAGCCGGACCACGCGCGCGTCGGCCAGCACGTCGGAGGCGGTCGCCGCGCGCATGAAATGCGTAGTCTGGTCGACCGTCGTCATCGGACGATAGCCCTTGTTGGCCGCGAGATTGGCCAGCACCATCGCGGTGTCGGCGAACGCCATCAGCGCCTGGCCGCAGACGATGCCGCCCTGGCGGCACAACCGCTCGGAAAACGGCATGCGCAGGATGGCGCCGGGCTGCCAGTCGGCATCGCCGCCGGCGGGCGGTGCGATGTCGAACTGCTCGATCGACAGATTGAGGTCCTGCACCCACGGCGCAAAGACGTCGCCGAGCACGCGCTTCGCGTCGTCGATCCCGAATTCACCGGCCTGCTGCATGACGTTCCGTTTCCTCCGCTGATGTTCTTGCTTGCTGTCTATTGCCTAGTTGCGCGTGACGTGCACGTGCGGCGTCTTGCCGTCATTCCACTTGCCGTCGATCGCCCGTTCGATCTGGGCGGCGAGCTGCAGCAGCAGGCCGTCATCGGCCTGCTTGCCGATTGCCTGGATGCCGAGCGGCAGGCCGTGCTCGTTGGTCGCAAGCGGCAACGAGATCGCGGGAATGCCGCAGAGATTGGCGAGCGGCGTGAAGGCGAAGTTGCGCCAGAGATTGCCGAACCAGTCCAGCACCGACGGGTTGTCGCTGATGGTGAGATATTCCGTGGTGCCGATCTTCGGCGTCGGCAGCGCGGTGATCGGCGTCAGGATGATGTCCCAATCCGCGAAGAAGGCGCCGAAGCCGCGCGCCGTCGTGTTGAACACGGCCTGCATGCGGGCGCGGTCGGCGAAGCTAAAGTCGCGGCCATGCTCCCAGATGCGGATGTTGATCGGCTCGATCAGGTCCGCAGGCGGCCGCTCAAGTCCGCGCGCCGCGAGCATGTTGCCGATCACGACGGCGAAATTACTGATGTAGCAGGTGGTCTGCGCCGCGAAGGCTTCGCGATAGTCGATCGAGGGCAGGGCGTAGTCGACCTGATGGCCGAGGCCCTCGAGGAAGCGTCCCACCCGCTCGAGCTCGGCTGCGATGTGCGGCGTCGCGCGATAGTCGCCCCAGGTGTGCGACAGCGCGATTCTGAGCCGGCCGGGGTCGCGCGCGATCATTGCTGTATAGGGCTCCGGCGAAGTCCAGAACGGCATGAACTCGCCGGGCGCCGGGCCACGGCAGCTATCGACAAAGGCGGCGGTGTCGCGCACCGAGCGCGACTGGCAGCCCTGGATCGAGACGAGGCCCGTGAGATCGGACAGATGCGGCGCAAGCGAGAACACGCCGCGCGACACTTTCAGCCCGATATTGCCGTTGACGCCGGCGGGAATCCGGATCGAGCCGCCGCCGTCGGTCGCGTGCGCGATCGGAACGGCGCCGGCGGCGACCATCGCCGCGCTGCCGGCCGACGAGCCGCAGGTGGTGTAGTCGGTGTTCCAGGGATTGCGCGTGACATAGACCGCGGGGTTCTCGGCCGAGCTGCAGACCCCGAACTCCGGCGTGGTGGTGCGGCCGATCAAATTGAGTCCGGCCTTGCGCAACTTCGCGGTCAGGAAGGTGTCGGCCGCGGCGCGGTTGCCGCGCATCATCAGCGAGCCCATTTCCTGCAGCCGACCCTTCAGCGTCGGGCCGAGATCCTTCATCAGGAAGGGCAGGCCGGCGAACGGGCCGTTGAGATCGGCGCCGTCGCGCGCGGGATCGGCGATCACGTCGTCGAACAGCTCGACCACGCCGGAGAGCGCGGGATCGACCTTGGCTATGGCGGCGGCAGCCTGCGCGGCCAGCTCCCGCGGCGTCAGCTCGCCGCTCCGGACGCGCTTGGCGAGCGCTGTCCCGTCATGCCGCGTCCATTCGTCCCAGCTCATCGCCAAAGTCATGTCGTCGATTCCTTTTCTGCTTTGTTGCGCAGTGTAGTTTGGGAGGCCGCCCGGTCAAACCCATCGCGCCGGCGCTGCGCTCCGACGCGCGGGCGCTGCTGTCCGACGCGCTTGCGCGGCGTTGCAAGCGCCGTGCCCGGCTTGAAAATGCCCCAGTTTTGGCGCTCAATTGTCCCTCGTCAGTGGCGGGGGCGTCCATGTTCCGCAGGTTGGTATTGCTGGGCGGCGTGATCGCGATCGGGCTTGCGCTTGGCAGTTGCACGCGATGCGGTCCGATCTGGGACGACTGGATGCAGTCGCCGAAATCCTGCAAGTCAGACCACCTCTAGGGCAGGGACGGGCGCTTGGCGGCGGCTTTCTTGCGGTGATATACCGCTGACGAAAATGCAGGGAGCGTTCTTATGAGAGTTTTGAGCGCAGTTGCGGTTGCGGTGCTGCTGTCGGCGCCGGCCTATGCGCAAATGCCGAATGTCAATCTGATGCCCGAGGTCAAGACCAAGACCCAGGAGGAGAAGGATCGCGACGCGGTCAACGACAAGGCCTACAAGGACTCGCTGAGCAAGATTCCGGATGCCAAGGGATCCTCCGATCCCTGGGGCGCGGTGCGCAGCGATGCGCCGAAGGCGGCGGCCCATCCCCCCGCCAAGCCGAAGACCAAGACCGGAAGCTCCGCACAGCCCGGAAGCTCCGCGCAGCGCAGCCAGTAAGCCCCGTTCGGGGCCGGCTTCGCCGGTTTCCCGCAGACTCGGATTCTTGTGGCGCCGCCCCTATATTGGGGGTGTCGTCAGTTGGAGCGTTTTCGAGCGAAGTGGATACCGGTTCGCGTGAAGAAAACGCGTCAAAACTAGAATCTAGAGCCCGGTTCCGATTCAATCGGTACGGGGCTCTATTCCGGAGTTGCGGCAATGGTGTTTCGTCCGCGCGATCTCGCCAGCCGGATGGCCGCACGGCGCAAGCCGGATGACGGCTATCTGCGCGAGACCTTCAGCCTGCCGCGCGATCAGGCCCGGCTGCGGGCCCGCGACTTCCTCAAGCGCTACCCGAAGGCCGCCTATATGAGTGCCGTCGAGAGCTGGCGCGAGCTGCCCGGCGGCGACATCGAGTTCACGATGCGGCGGCTAGCAAGCGCGGACTGAGGCTTGCCGGACGGACTGCGCCTCAATCCTGATCGCGGTGTCCGCGGGTCCGTCCCAGCCCGAGATTGTTCAGCTCGCGGTCGATCCGCAGCTGCACGCGGCGGATCGCCAACAGGTCGAGTTTTGCTTCGGTCTTGCCTGTGAAGACCCGATCGCCGATCTGGAAACGCCATTTCCAGACACCGGGCATGAACTGCGTGACGCTGAATTCAACGCCCTTGTGAATCATCTGGAACGGTTCCGCGAATGAATGGCGGTCGTCGATACTTAAATCAAAGGTTGTATCAATAATTAACACCCGTCAAACGATGGAGTGAATCGTCGCGCCCATTTGGGCGTCGTTGCGGATCCCGAAGTGGATCCGTTCGCCGGCGGCAACGCCTTGCCTCGCGATGCGCAATCACGCGCAATCAGTGCTGGTCGGACAAGCCAATGTTACGAACACTGCCGGAACCCGAGTCTTCCCTTGAACGCTACGTAGATTTTTTGGGCGTCAGGAGGGGTACCAAGGTAGTATGCAGATTGTGCCAATCGTGATCCGGCTTCGCCAAAGCCTTCGGTAACTCGTTGATTATCCGATGCAGTCGGGACGAAGGCCGGGCCGCCTGCTCACGGAACTTTGTTCTGCCCCGGAGAACTACGGATCGCGCCGCGGCAGCCCAAGCGCTTCGCGATGACCCAGCGTCGGCGTGCTCGGATCCGGCCGGTTTCATTCGGGCTGATGCCTGACAGCACAACGCCGCCCGCTTGAAATGCTTGCGGACGGCGCTGGCCCTAGCCCCAGGAAGGTGTGCAAAATCCTGATAGCTGGAAACCTATACAATTCGTGCCACCGGACATGTCCCAAATTGGCTATCACGGCGATCAATCCGGACTGCACTGCCTCGGCGCTTCACCGCGTTGGGCGTCGCCGATGGCGCAGACGTCACGCGGAAGCACGCCGTTCGATTCGCGAGCGGGGTTCTCAGATCAATGGCGATCGTCATCGCCCTTCCGACGGCCTCTCGCTATCCAAAAATGATGAAGTAGGCGACGCAGCCGATAATGACTGCCAGCCACACCAGTAATAGGGTGAGGTACACGGTTTTGGGCCGCATCCGGGTTCTCCGGGCGCCCCCTCAAGTAAACCTACCTCAGGCCAATAAGCGCCACAGCGACATCAGCTATCTTGCGCGGCTCGCTCATGCCGGTCGCACTGACCTCGATAACCTTGCGGGCCACCATCTCGCAAAGCGGGTCGCCACGATCAACCACGCCCATCGACTGCAGAGCCAGGTTGAAGGCCTTGTTCAGAAGTTCGGTTTCCTCCGGCGTATATTTGCCGGTTTTCAGGAGACGATTAATCGGCATTCCGACCGCACCTCAGAGCGCAAGTTCCATTGTATCATGGAACTTGGGATGCGTTGCTTTTCATGCGGCCCCTTTTTGCTTTCAGGAACTCCGTTCACCTACGGAGGACACCGGGACCTAAGTCGCGAAGACAATCAGGATCAGCGCGGTAAGCGCTATCGAGGCGCAGCCAGCTATGGTGATGGCATCCCATTTCATGCCGTGAGCCTGAAACTATCGGCTCCCCGGTCCTTGATTTTGGTTAAGAACGAATGGCGACCTATGGAAATTTATAAGCCCAGAACGATGAATAGGCCTTCTCGGTAGTCCTACTGAGAACATCGGCCAAGCCTTGGTTTCCGTTCGCTTAATCGGAATTAGGACAGTCCAAAAATCAACTTAGGATACTAGGGGATAAAACAGGCCAGTACCGACACGTCGGAAAGAACATATTGCGAACATAGAACAAACGTGGTACGAGGTTCCTATCAACAAACGCGTTCCGCCCGAGCTTATCTCCCGTTTTTCCCGCTAGCGAATCCCCGCCATAAGGAGCACATCCCAAATGTCCGCCACTGCACTGCGTATCGTCGAAGGATCCTCCATGGACAAGTCCAAGGCCCTCTCAGCCGCGCTTTCCCAGATCGAGCGCCAGTTCGGCAAGGGCTCGGTGATGAAGCTCGGCAAGAACGACCGTTCGATGGATGTCGAGACGGTGTCCTCGGGATCGCTGGGGCTCGACATTGCGCTCGGCGTCGGCGGCCTGCCGAAGGGACGTGTCGTCGAGATCTACGGGCCGGAATCGTCGGGCAAGACCACGCTGGCGCTGCACACGGTGGCCGAAGGCCAGAAGAAGGGCGGCATCTGCGCCTTCATCGACGCCGAACACGCGCTTGATCCGGTCTATGCGCGCAAGCTCGGCGTCAATATCGACGAGCTCCTGATCTCGCAGCCCGACACCGGCGAGCAGGCGCTGGAGATTTGCGACACGCTGGTGCGCTCCGGTGCGGTCGACGTGCTGGTGGTCGATTCGGTCGCGGCGCTGGTGCCGAAGGCCGAGCTCGAGGGCGAGATGGGTGATGCGTTGCCGGGCCTGCAGGCGCGCCTGATGAGCCAGGCGCTGCGCAAGCTCACCGCCTCGATCAACAAGTCCCACACCATGGTGATCTTCATCAACCAGATCCGCATGAAGATCGGCGTGATGTACGGCTCGCCGGAGACCACCACCGGTGGCAACGCGCTGAAGTTCTATGCCTCGGTCCGCCTCGACATCCGCCGCATCGGCGCGATCAAGGAGCGCGACGAGGTGGTCGGCAACACCACCCGCGTCAAGGTGGTGAAGAACAAGCTGGCGCCGCCCTTCAAGCAAGTCGAGTTCGACATCATGTACGGCGAGGGCGTCTCCAAGATGGGCGAGATCCTCGACCTCGGCGTCAAGGCCGGCATCGTCGAGAAGTCGGGCGCCTGGTTCTCCTATGACAGCCAGCGGCTCGGCCAGGGCCGCGAGAACTCGAAGGCGTTTCTGAAGGCGAATCCCGACATCACCGCCAAGATCGAGACCGCGATCCGGCAGAACTCCGGCCTGATCTCCGAGCAGATCCTTGCCGGCACGCC
>NZ_CANSMR010000031.1 GCF_947648125.1 uncultured Bradyrhizobium sp.
TGGCCTTGCGGCGATCGCCGAAGCCCGGAGCCTTGACGGCCGCGACCTTCAGGCCACCGCGCAGACGGTTCACCACAAGCGTGGCCAAAGCCTCGCCTTCGACGTCCTCGGCGATAATCACCAGCGGCTTGCCGCTCTGCACCACGGCTTCCAACAAGGGAAGCAATTCATTCAACTGAGATAACTTCTTCTCGTTGATCAGAACGTAGGCATCTTCCATTTCAACGCGCATCTTCTCGGCGTTCGTGACGAAGTAGGGCGAAATGTAGCCGCGGTCGAACTGCATACCTTCGACGACTTCGAGTTCGGTCTCCAGCGACTTGGCTTCCTCAACCGTGATGACGCCCTCGTTGCCGACCTTCTTCATGGCGTCGGCGATGAACTTGCCGATCTCGGCATCGCCGTTGGCGGAGATGGTGCCGACCTGGGCGATTTCCTCGTTTGAAGTGACCTTCTTGGAGTTCTTGACGAGGTCGGCGACCACGGCCTCCACTGCGAGATCGATACCGCGTTTCAGATCCATCGGGTTCATGCCGGCGGCAACCGACTTGGCGCCTTCGCGGACGATCGCAGCCGCGAGCACGGTCGCGGTGGTGGTGCCGTCGCCGGCCGCGTCCGCCGACTTGGAGGCGACTTCGCGCACCATCTGCGCGCCCATGTTCTCGAACTTGTCGTCGAGCTCGATCTCCTTGGCGACCGTGACGCCGTCCTTGGTGATGCGGGGAGCGCCGAACGACTTGTCGAGCACGACGTTGCGGCCCTTGGGACCGAGCGTCACTTTCACCGCATTGTGGAGGATGTCGACACCGCGGAGCATGCGGTCGCGTGCATCGACGCCGAATTTGACTTCCTTGGCTGACATAATGATCTCCTTTTCAACTGGTCAGATCCCGACGCCGCGCGACTGGACCGGCTCCTGAGGGATGAGATTTGAAATGGCCGGCCTCATCCCTCGAGATGCCGGCTGCCTCGGGCCTTAGGATGAGGAAACGGAGGCGTGGCATCGAACTCCAGACAAACGATGTTATCAGCCGCATCGCACGTGGCGTGAATCATTGGGTCCCTCCGTTTCGTCGACACGGACCGTGTTCGCAAACGTCAACAGGTCACGTGAAAGAGCCCGATCCTCCTTGCGCGCGACCGGTTGAACTTCCGGATTGCCTCGGGTGTGGGCTTCAACAGGACCTTGCAGCCGTTCCGTTCGAAATAGGCTTCAGCTTCCGGTGACAGGTGCATGTTGCCATACTGACCTGAGCCAATGACGACCTGGTCGCATCCCTTCTCGAAGAGGAATCTTGCCTCGTCTTCTGAAAGCACGTGCGAACTACCATAGAGCTTCTTTGATAGCTTCTTTTTCCGCTTCACAACTTCGCCGGAAAGGCGAACGACCACGTCGTGCTCATAGGTTTTTCCGTCGATCGTAATCGTGCCAAATGTGGTGCTGTCAATATTCATCGGGACCTCCTCCCAACTCTCGCTTCAACACGCAGCAGTGAGGCGCTTCGAGCCGGTGCCAGTAGCGTCCAGGAAAGCCTTCCAAACGCTCGGGTTCGGTCATAGATTCGTCGTGTGGATCACTGGGCAATTCCCAGCTTTTGGCCAACAGCGTGACGGAGAGTTGCGCGACGATGTCCGGCCGGACCCGCCTGTGAGCATGAGCGCCGGCAGGCGTCGGCTCATTCTACTCCCGATCGGGCGAAGATCGTAAGCCGAACCGTCGACAATCTCGGCCGTTGAGGTCCAACAGGGTTCGCACCGCAACGTCGCGGCGTGCGGGCCACGAGCGCAAGCTGACAACATGATTGTGCTGTTCACGGATTTCGGATTGCACGGCCCCTATACGGGTCAGGTACAGGCGGTGCTGCACCAGATGGCGCCGGGCGCCCGCTATCGACCTCTTCGCGGATGCGCCGGTGGGCAGTCCCAAGGCGTCCGCGTACCTCCTGGCGGTCTATGCCTCATGGTTTCCGGTGGGAACCGGCTTTCTCTGCCTCGTCGATCCCGGCGTCGGCGGGACGTGCCCGGCCGTTGTGCTTGAGGCCGACGGCCGGTGGTACGCCGGTCCCGGCAACGGCTTGTTTGAGTTGGTTCAGCGCCGTGCCGCAAAGACATGCAGTTGGGATATCGACTGGAGGCCTGAGCGGCTCTCTGCCAGCTTTCACGGGCGCGACCTCTTCGCACCTGTCGCAGCCATTCTGGCGCTCGGCGAGCCACCACCCGGCCAGCCGCGGGGGGATGGCGCGGATCGCCGCGCAGACTGGCCGGACGACCTCCGTGAGATCGTCTACGTCGACCATTTTTGGCAATGCCATGACTGGGTCGGCCATCCTCGTGCCCAACGCCAGTATTGCCGCCGCAGGTCGGCTACTGGAGCGCGAGAAGACCTTCAGTGATCGGCCGCCAGGCGCGGCCTTTTGGTATGAGAATTCGAACGGGCTCGCCGAAATAGCGGTCAACCAAGGGCGCGCGGACCGCGATCTCGCGATCGGCATTCCGGTCGAGATTGTCTCTTAAGGGAAGGCGGTCCCCTCACAACTTTGATCTGCAGCCATGCTCATGCCAAGAAAACACAGCTCGAGAACGGATTGGCTGAAGCCAAAAAAGCGCCGCGCGAAGCCACCTGCGACCGGCAACAGGCGATTGTCCGATCAGACCCGCAAGATTCTCGGGAAGCATTATGCGAGCAAATATCGGGTGCAGTAATCGGGATCGCCTGGAACCCCAGTCCTATGAAAAGGCGGGCGCGGCACTTCGAAGGGTGAACTAGGATGTTCTTGGCCAGCGCCGTGCTGGTTACGGCTTCCGCTGCGCAGCAAGAGGCCGCCGATCGCCGGCGGATGGTCGATGACGTCGACGCAATGCTGGCCTCGGCCGCGGGCAAGCTCGGTGTAGCGAAGCTCGGGCGACTCACGTCGCGCGACCCACACTGCAAGGCCGGCAAGCTCGAACGACGCGTTGCGCGTTCACAAGCGAGATGTTTACCGAGAACCTTGTGTTGCACACGCGATCCGGGCTTAATGGCGGGATCAGCGACGGGCGGTACGCGGGCGGGCGCGCGGTTGGTTATCGCTCGGTGCTAGGCAGGCCCACGACTAAGCGCCGGACGGATTTTAGCTGCCAATCGCGCGCCGGATTCTCACCATTGCCTGATCGAGGTCCGCTGCATTCGTGCAAATCCCGAACCCGAAGCGAAGGCGGTCGCCGCGGTGATCGCAGCGCACGTGGACTTCGGCAAGCTTTGCCTCAATCTCGCCTGCACGCGACGTCCGAAAGGTAAGAAAATTGCCGTGTTGGGCCTTGGAGCCCCATGGCGTAATCAAATCCGCAAACCGCAATCCCTCTATGTGCTGAAGCGCAAGCCCCTCGATGAACAACGTCATCAATGCCTGCGCGTGACAGTGGATTTGCTCAACCGCGATGCTCTCGCGGGCAAGCCAATCGAATACGGCTGCAAGCCGGTAGAGACCCGAGGGATCGAAGGTCGCGCCCAGGAATCGGCCGGCATCTCGCGGATACCCGACTGATTTCCCTGGAGGCGCTGCGAGGGAGCCGAAATCGGCGAACCAACCTGTGTCCCGGGGTCTCGGCCCGTAGCCGGCCGGACAGTGCAGGAAGCAGCATCCCTCCCCTGCCATCGCATACTTGTAACCGCCTGAGAGATAGAACGTGCGGCTAGCAATCTCGGACAGATCGGTCGGACGGGCCATAAAGCCGTGATAGCCGTCGATTACGATAAAAGTATCGCGCGAAGGTACCGCTTCGACCAGGACCTTGAGATTTCCCGAGGTTGCCGACGAGGTGAAAAACACCTGGCTTACAAAGACAAGGTCATGTTCGCCCCTCCCGCACGCTGCATGAAAGCGTTCAGCGAAGGTCTCGAAGGGCTCGGCGGATATGCGCGTGACCGCAACCGAGCCGTCCTCCTCCAGGCGCTCAAGCTGACGCCGTGCGGTATGGAACTCGGCGTCGCTCGTCAGGATTCGAATGGGCCGATCCGACGGAAAGCAGGACAATAGCCGGCGCAGGAATTCATGCGTGTTGGGCGCAACTGCGATTGTCGACGGGTCAGGTAGTTGGAGGTGCCGGGCGATTCCGGCCTGGACGCGCGGGATCAGTTCACCGAACACCAAGTCCCATTTTTCGCCGGCGAGCCGCGCCGCATCGTGCCAGCACTGCTCCTGCGCCGCGAGTGTCACGTCCGGCCAGTCGTGGTGGCTGTGCGCCGCTAGGTTGATCCGCTCAGGCGCCGCCGCGCGAAACTTCCCGAACTGAGCGGTAAGATCGAGCACGGTCATGACGCGTACACGAAGCTCATCTGCCGTTGGATCGGAGCCGGAAGCTCGGGCACGGCTGAGCGCGGAATGAGGAAAGTGGACAGTCGGAACAGGTCAGCGAAAATGCGATGTCGCTCGGCCGTCATCCGAAGATAGTCGTGCCCCGAGGAGCCGCCAGTACCGATCTTCAACCCGATCATGCGCTCCACCATGAGTGCATGCCGATATCGCCACAGAGTTATGGTTTCGTCGATGTCCATGAGCGCGGTCAAAAGACGGAACGCCGACTGCACAGCGGGCTTGTCACGATAAAGCGTGATGAAAAGAGCGGCCTGAACTGATTGCGGCAACAGCCGCCAACTGCCTCCCTCGCCTGTTTCCGAGAAAATTTCCGAGAACGACGCTATCGCGCGCTCGATATTCTTCAGTTCGCGGTCGCGCCTTTCCGACGGGATCGCAGAATCCGTGCGCACCAGCTCGGCATCGCGAGCCAGATGTTTTTCCACCGCAGCGCGATAGGCCTCGCGGAATGTCTCCCCTCCCCAGTCGAGAAATGGCGTTCGTGCAAGCCAACGATTGAGCAAGTCAAATAGCGATGGCCGAGCGCCGGCGGCTCGAAGAGCGTCGCGATCGGATTGGGAAAGACGCTCGTCGATCGCCTTCTCGTCGAATGGAATGCGCGTTTCATGTGGCAGACCGAGCCGCGTCTCGATCAGCCGGAACTGCAGGGACTGGAAGCCCGAAGCCGGCATCAGCAGGTCGCGGAAGTCCAGGAAGTCAAATGGCGTCATGGTCTCCAGCACGTCAAGCTGGGCCACGACAAGCTTGAGGATTTCATGGATACGGTTGAGCCCGTGTATGACGCGGGCCATGGCATCATCGGTGACGGGGATCGTGCCGAAGTCCGCCTCAACCCGATCGAGCTCATGCAGGATCTGCTTGAACCATAGCTCGTAGGCCTGGTGGACGATGATGAACAACATCTCGTCATGGGCATTGATACCAATTTTGGCGCTTTCGGGCTCCTGCGATGACAGGAGCCGGTCCAGCCGCAGGTAATCACCGTAGTAGACCGGTACGCGCATAGCTGATCTCCCATCGAAATGACGGACGACACCAACTCTTGCAGGTCATCATCCTCGCAATGCGGGTCCGCAGCAAGTGCACACTTCGCCAATCTACGCTTGAAACGTTCCCGGTACTGCGCGGCGCTCCTGATCATTGGCTCGGACCGATCGCGAGGCTCGAGGACCTGCCGATTGTGCGGATCACCGTTGTTGACGTTTTGGAATACCTCGCCAAGAAGTGGCATCGCGAGATGACCACCGTTTCTCTCTTGCCGGCATGGACAGTGCCCAGACTTAACGTCGTCCTTCGGTGGCGAAGGCGAAGCCATTGGTGCATTTAATGATAGCGCAATACGGATTTGCCCCTCGCTGTCGATCACCACTTCCGCTGCATCAGCTTCCCTGGCGGCGCGGATCGCGCGGGCAGGCCGGATGACAGGATCGTGGCGGGTGAGAGAGAGATGAGAGAGAGAGAGAGCGCAAAGCCCCATCACGAATGCTGCAACGAGAAGGATTTTAGTCCAGCCCTGGCGCGGATGGTCCAATACTTCAGGGGGAACGGCCAGCTCAAGTTGGACCAACCTCCAAATGGCTTCACGTTCAGCCAGGCCCGGCAACTGCAAGCTGCCCTTCGGAACCAAGGATGAGCCTGGCTTCGAACTTTCGACACTCCCGATCCAGTGTCTGCTGAATCCATTCGATATCCCGCCGCGCCGGAACGGAGAGACGGAAGTTCCTAATCTGGAGCGGTATCAAGTTGAGCGCGTGAAGACGGCCGTCGGTCGCATCCAAGTCGGCAAATTACATCAACACCAAGTCGTCCCGGTAGCGCTCGTAACCTCGAATCCCCTCATAGTCGTTCAGAAAATCACCGCAGCCATACAGAATGAGACGATCCCGATAGATTTCGATCGCTCTCGGATGGTGCGACGAATGCCCATGAACGATCGACGCGTTCGCCTGGTCGATGAGTGTTCGGGCAAAGACCGTCTGTTCGTCCGGAATGTAATATCCCCAATTGGATCCCAATGGATCGAAACGACGATCAGATCACCCGGCCTCTTGAGCGCCACGATTCGATCGGCAACCTCTGAGGCGCTCGCTTCGGACAGGTCAGGCAGCAGGTTGATGCCTGGAGCGCCCTCGGTTGCAGCCCATTCCAGGGGAACGCCGCTCGATGTCAAGGCGAACGAAAAGATCAGAAGCCGGGCATAGGCAAGATTGAGCACGGCCGGAGCGCCGGCTTCGCGATCGTTGCGCCCCGCGCCAGTCGCCCTGATGTCGAGCTTTTGTAGGGTTGCCAGCGTTTCCTCTAGGCTAGGTGCCCATAATCGAGCACATGGTTGTTGGCCAGCACACAGCAGCCGATCTTGGCGGCCGCCAGACAATCTGCATTCTCGGGGCTCATGCGGTAGTTGACGCCCTTGCACGCGCGGCCCCTGCAGCGGGTCAAAGCCGTTTCGAGATTGATGATCCGCGCGTCCGGCCGCATGCGCGCCAACTGGTCCAGTGCGGCGTCCCAAACGTCGGACGGCTCATTGCGCCGTGGAATCGGCCCGTTTTCCTGCTCGGCGAGCGCAACATATCGCTCCGCCGATCGCACGGATTGTTCGTGAATTTCGGGGCTGCACGGGTGCGCCAACACTTGGTCGATGCCGCGACCACACATAACGTCTCCGCATAGAAAGAGCCGGAGCGATTTTCGATGTCCCGCGGGCAAATATACTTCCTCAGGCATGGTCTAGCAGTGAGTTCCCCTGAACGCCGCCATCACTTCAGCAAGCATCCGCTGCTGCTCCCCCACATAACGTGGAGAGAAGTGAAACGGCTCGACGCGGCGTACATTGGCTTCTCGAGCAATTTCTCCAGCAGCCGTGGTCGTGAGATGAGCCCGGTGCCTCGCCAGCGCATCGTCCGCTCCTGCAAACGCCGCATCGATGAAGAGAATATCCGCGTTCTGCACGAGCGCAACGATGGCGTCACGATTGGCCGGCGTATCGGCGACGTCGGTGACATAGCCAACTTTCTGTCCGGCCGTGACGGTCAGGAGATCACGCAAGGCCCCAAGTGGAACGAGCCGATTGTCCGAAACCGCCGATCCGTCGATCTTGATCAAATGATCGTCCGCGCGCCGTTCGACCACGGCGTGCTTGAGTGAGCGCAACCACGGACCGACCGGCAGCCCGCGCTCCAACAACCGATTCTTCCAGACATTGACATGCGCCGCCTCCTGCAGCGCAAAGGCAAGGCAGGGCGTACCATGTTCAAGGATCACGGCTGACACGCGATGGGTTGGTTCGTCGCAGATTACCCCGGCTTGGGCTTTGCGAGAAACCGATGCCTCTGCGACAAAAGCGCTCCTCAGCCTGAACCGCGTGCTCAAGATGGAATTCGTCGCTGCGAGTTCGCTCACGACGAAGACAAGATCGCTAGAATAGGTTTCGACCAAGTTCCAGCGATAGCCCTGAAGCTTGTGAAAGACCCGCTCAGTAAAGCCGGATGGACCAAACAGCTGCACTGACTTCTCGTGTCCGACAAGCAAGCGAAGCAGGTGGTCAAATCCAACGAAGTGATCGATGTGCTCGTGCGAGACGAAGACCTGGTCGATGCGTCGTATCTTCCGCGGCGACAGCGAAAAAATCTCTCCGATATCGAACAGCAGGCTGCGCTTCTCGAACAGCGTCTCCACATATACCGTCGGGTCGCCGTAGCGGCCATTGACCAGGTTCGGATGAAAAAGCGGTCGCATAGCAAGCCAATCTGCCGCAGCTGCCCGACGGACTTTCTGATCTAAGCAGACTTTATAGATTTCGCACTCGCCAAAATCGAGCTATACGGCCGCAATCTGGTCGCGCTCGTCCGCCGATCCGGTCGCGCCGGCTCCGTAGGGAACTCTCAAGCCCGAGCCCAGGTCCGAGCCTATGTTGTTCCCTGCAAGCTGATGGAGGGAGCCATGAAACTCGGTTCAAGCGCCTTCGCCGACGGAGCGCAAATTCCGAGACGGTTCACCTGCGACGGAGGAGACCTCTCACCGCCTCTGCAATGGTCTGATGCGCCGGCGGGAACCAAAAGTTTTGTCTTGCTCTGCGACGACCCAGATGCGCCCGCCGGCACGTGGCACCATTGGGCGGCCTACAATCTTCCGGCAGTCCTAACGGAGCTTGCGGAAGGCGCCGCGCGGAACAAAAATTTGAAACAGGCGGTCAATGATTTCCGCAAAGTAGGCTATGGCGGCCCGTGTCCGCCCCATGGCCATGGGCCTCATCATTATCACTTCCGGCTGATTGCGAGCTCGACCGACCAGCTTCAGACAAAGGCCAACGCGTCCTGCCGCGAGATCGAACGAGAGGCGCGCAAGTCCCTAATCGCGGAGGCGACCCTCGTCGGCTGGTATGAGAGATGGTGACGACGGGAGGTGCTCGCGCCACTTTCCAAGGCTTTAGTCGTCATCAGTACAACCTGACCATCTTTCCATATAGCTAGGCCATTTTCTTGTTCTGCAGCGAGTCATGTGGGTGACGACGGTCACCGCGCCAATTCGACTTGCGGACGAATGTGATGAGTGCCTCGCGATGCCAATCGAGAAGGAATAAACCATCGATTGCGGCCGTTGGGGGCACGATCTCTAGCTTGAGAAAGTTTCGTCATGCGAGTCGCCCCGAAATCACTTCCCCTGTTGCGAGGCCGGTTCACACCAGACGTCGCAAGATCTTTCCTGATCTCCCGGTGCACACGGGCCTTCTAACCAATTGAAAAACCTGAACTCTCGCTCCAATCCATCATGGGCTAGTTAGAGCCATAGCTCCCGCCAACGCGATCGAGGCGGATAATAGGTGGTCCGTTCTGCGCCAAAACCTATCGGTGCTCCTAGCCAAGCTTCAGACGCTCGAACCTTCTGTACGATGGAGCGCGCTGCAGTACTCCATCAGTGAAGACGCAATGGATGTCGGACCTCTGCTGGGATAAGCCTCGGGCAGAATTCTCAATGCGGAAGAAGCGAGAACGACTCGACAAACCTACGCTAAACTGCGCGATGCCAGCCGGCAGCACTACGCCCACTCAATCATCTAGGACGCCGTCAGGGCGTTGATTTGCCAGTACAAAGTATAGAAGCTGACGGACAGATCCCGACGGCATATCCGTCGAAAATTTTTGGCCTTGAATCCACAGAGAGATTCAAGGGTCCGTAGGAACGACGCCGTCGGGAAGTATCGGAGTCTATCGACTGCCTAGCCGAGCGCCGCTTCCCAATGATTGCCAGGATTTCTGGAGTTGCCCTCTCATAATCTCGGCCTATGCCGAGCGGGACTGCATCACAGCTACCGCTGACGGAGCGCATTGAGCGCGCTCTGGTGCTGCTCGCCTACTTCATCGAGCAGGACGGCGACAAGTATCTGCCCTGGTACGAGCAGTTTGAGCGGGAGCTGGAAGAATTTAGGGTCAAGGAAGATACGCGTCCGATTTCCACTCCAATCCAGCCGAATGCCCGACGGACACGTTGGTACTCTTTTGTTCACAGCTTTCTCGGTCTTCCATACCGATGATTCAGCTCCAGCAGGATGCGGCCTAGAGTGACAATCACCGCGATGTATCCGAAGCAACTTCCGAGGCGGAGCCGTGGCGGTTGTGACCTGGAATATGCTTCGAACGAGGACAGAGGGCTTCGCACCCTGCTCGAACAGATCAACAAGTGCCCCACCGAAGTCGCGCCTCGTCGGCCCCCGATTGGTTACCCCCGCCCGGAACTACCAGCCCGGCATTCCCGGTCAGTCTGTTGGTCGCGCGCCGAACGCCTTCGGGACGATCGGCAGCGTGCCGAGGACGCGCCCGGCTCGAACGGTCGAATTTCGCACGACTTTGGGAGAAGCGTAATGCCGCGGCGACCGGCCAAAGTTACACAAGCAGATATTGCCCGCGCGATCCGCGCCGCCAAGGAAGCCGGCGCGAGCGCGGTCACGGTCGATGGCGATAGTGTTATTCGGATCATACTCACAGCGAGCGCCACGGCGATCAAGCCCGCAAATTCTCTCGACGAAGTATGGGTGCCATCAGAGGCATTGCAGCGCTACCTGAAACGCACCGAAAGCGGGTGAAACGCACCTTATGCAATTGATGCGGAGTCACCGCATCGCTAGACTCCAAGCATTGGTCCACGGAGACGCCAATGCTTGGGACAGAAAAACGCGACCCCCGTGCGCCCGGGGACACGCGAATGTACCTCTACTTCGACTATTCCTCGCTGGGAGCGCTGCGCTGGTACGTGAAGGTGAGCCGCAAGGGTCGTAGGATCGGGATCAGAGGGGAATATGGGACGGAAGCCTTCGACTCCGCCTATGACGCGGCGGTCGCGGCGCTGGGGGGAGTGATGCGTAAGCGCCGTGCCGAACCCGATCCACCGGTGCAGCCGGAGCGCCGCTATGTGCAAGCCGATCGCTCACAGCGCGGACAGACGCGCTATTACGTCCAGCTCCGCAACGGATTGCCGAAGATCAGGATTAGGGCCGAGTTCGGCACGAAGGGATTCGACGGCGAGTGTGATGCGGCCATCGCGTCGCAGATCGCGCTCTACGGCGATGCGACCGATCACATCAACGCACAAAAGCAGCGCAATGAGCCGCGCGGCGAACTACCGGCTGAGCCGCTGAAGCCTCACACCCTGCGCTGGTAACTGGACGCTCTACAAGCAGAGCGACCACTGGCTCGGCGATCTCAGCGTCGGCCACGAGGGGCTGTCGGACTCGACGCGGTTACAGCGCACCGGGTTGGTCGAGAGCCTGCTGCCCGACAATGGCGAGAAACCGTTTGCGGTGCTGACGCGCAAGGTCATCAAAGAAGAAATGAAGGCGCGCACCCCGTCACAGGCCGGCAATTTGCTATCGGCGGTTCGGGGCATGATCCGCTGGATGATCGACGAGAGGCATCTGGACGAAGACGACGATCCGACCATCGGACTAAAATCCGGCAAGGCAAAAGCGAGCCGCGAGACCGGCGGTTTTGTGCCCTGGACCGAGGATGACATGGCCCGGTACCGGGCGAAGTGGCCGTTGGGTACCGAAGCGCGGCTGATGTTCGACATCCTGCACTACACGTTCCTGCGGCTTGGAGATGCCCACCGTTTTGGGCCGCCCCACCTGCGCCAGATCGTTCGGAAGATGGCTGTGCAGATTGCCACTGAGAAAAGCCAGGGCAATACAACCGTCACGGTCCCCGTGCATCCGGAGTTCGCCGAGAGCCTCAGGGCGGCTCGCGCGGCAAACATCATCGGCGCGGACGTTTTCACCGGCAAGCTCGTGCGCGGCCGGATCCTGCCGATGAACAAGAAGGCATGGGCGGCCAGGTTCAAGAAAATACGCGGTCCTGGCCGGCGTCAACGAGCCCAAGAAAAGCTGCCATGGCGTGCGCAAGGCACGAGCTGAGGTAGCCGCTTACGCCGACTGTACCGAGAGCCAGATGATGGCGATGTTCGGCTGGACCGACCCAAAGATGCCAGCCCACTACATCGCGCAGGCGAATCGGGAGAAGCTCGGCATGAGCGGCATGGACAAGATCGTGGCGTTCGATCAGAGCCATTCGCTCAACGACGTCGTGGCACCGCCCGACGCGAACAGGGCCGGAACGTCAGGCGAGAACAGAATAGTAACTTTGCGTAGTAACACCGGGAAAAAAATGGCTTAACTTCAATGAGTTAAGCGTGGGTATGGTGCGCTCGGAGGGACTCGAACCCCCACGGTGTTACCCACTGCCACCTCAAGGCAGCGCGTCTACCAATTCCGCCACGAGCGCTAAGGATGTCGGATGGAACCCTAAGGCGCCGCCGCATCGAGGGGGCCATGTAACAAATCACGGATGCAGGGACAAGGCGCTTGATGCGTGAATTAACTGCGAACGCCAGGAGATTTCGGCAGCATCTGCTTGACCTCGACCGCAATCCGGTTGCGGTCGACGAGGACGACGCCGCTGGCCACCGGCAGGTTGTTGGCGAGGATCTTGACCTCGTCGGCCTCGGTGGCATCCAGTTCGATGATGGCGCCGCGGGACAGCCGCATGACCTGGTGAATCGGCATGGTGGTCGTGCCGAGGACCACCATGAGATCGACGCTGACTTTATCGAGGGTGGGCACTTCTGAACCGCCGAACGGGAACTAAATTGTAGGTTCACCTGACCACGTTAGGGTTAGCCAATGGTTAACGACCGCCAAAGCCTCGATTTGACGACCTTTGCGCGCCCTTCAGGCGGCGAATCGGTCGAATGGCGGATCGCGGACCGTCCGGTGCCCTACCCCGATTCTCTCGCCGAGATGGATGCAAGGGTGGCGGCGATCGCCGCGGGCTCGGCGCCTGAACTGGTGTGGCTGCTCGAGCATCCGCCGCTCTATACCTCCGGCACCAGCGGCAAGGCCGACGATTTGCTGGCTCCGCGCTTTCCGACCTTCCAGAGCGGCCGCGGCGGCCAGGTCACCTATCACGGCCCGGGCCAGCGCGTTGCCTATGTGATGCTCGACCTCAAGCGGCGCCGGCCCGATGTGCGCGCCTATGTCGCCTCGCTGGAGGAATGGATCATCCGCACGCTCGCCGCCTTCAACGTCCGCGGCGAGCGCCGCGAGGACCGCGTCGGGGTCTGGGTGCGCCGCCCGGACAAGGGGCCGGGCCATGAGGACAAGATCGCCGCGATCGGCGTGCGGCTGCGCCGTTGGGTCTCGTTCCATGGCATCGCGATCAATGTCGAGCCCGACCTCTCCCACTTCCAGGCGATTGTGCCCTGCGGCGTGGTCGATCCGCGCTACGGCGTCACCTCGCTGGTCGATCTCGGACTGCCGGTCACGATGGCCGATGTCGACATCGCACTCCGGCAGGCATTTGCCGAGGTGTTCGGCGACACCACGGCGCGCCTGCCGGAAGCGACGTTGTAAGGCTCACGCCGCCTTCTGCGGCGCCACCTCGAGCTTGCCGGCGATGTAGCGGCGCTCCTGGGTCAGCCCGCCAAAGCCGTAGGCATCGCCCTTCACCTCATCGACATGGGCGTAGCTCTCGGTGTGGAGCGGTCCGAGCAATTCGCCCATCCGCTTGAACAGCGCTGCGAGATAGGCCGCCTTCTCGTCCTTGGTGTTGGTGCCTTCGGTGACGTGGATGTCGAGCCAGTAGCTCGCGAGCCCTTGCTCGGCGAGCGACTTGCCGCCGGCGAACCAGTCGGCGGCGGCGGCGGACTTCACGATGATAGCGGTGACCTTGGGGTCCTTGTGCAGAATCCCTGCGGTCAGTTCCGACACGGCAGCGGCGATATCGGACTTCAACGACGGCCTCTCGCGGGAGGTCGCATAGGTGACGGTGATGAGCGGCACGATCGGTCTCCTTGAATTCGGTTGGCGCGGGTCAATCGCGCCTCCTCTAGCTAGACCTTTGCGCATCATCTTGGTATCTTATCCATATGGATAGCAATGATAACGTTTGTTGATCATGACGGCGACGCTCGATATCGACACCGTGCAGGCCTTCCTCCTGGTCGCCGAGCTGCAAGGCTTCACCCGTGCCGCCGAGGCGCTCGGCACCACGCAGGCGGCGATCAGCATGAAATTGCAGCGGCTCGAAACCGTACTCGGCAAGCGGCTGGTCGAGCGCTCGCCGCGGGCGGTGCGGCTAACCGCAGATGGCGCGGCCTTCCTGCACCACGCCCGCGCGCTGATCGAGGTGCATGACCGCGCACTGTCCGGCGAGAAGCCGGCGCGACAACAGCTCACGCTCGGGATCAGCGATCACGCCGCGGGCCCCGAGCTGGTGCCGCTGCTGGAGCGGCTGCACGCAATGGCCTCCCAGCTTGCACTCGCCGTGACCATCGGCTTCTCACGCGAGATGCTCGATGCCTATGATGCCGGCGAGCTTGATGCGGTCATCGTGCGCCAGGAAGGCAGCCGGCGTGGCGGCGAGAAACTGACTGAAGACGAATTCGGCTGGTTCGCCGCCAAGCGTTTCGTCTGGCCGCGCGGCGATGCGCTGCCGCTCGCTACGCTGGCGCCGCCGTGCGGGGTGCGGGCGCTGGCCGTGCGGGCGCTCGACAAGGCCGGCATCGCGTGGACCGAAGGCTTCGTCGGCGGTGGCGTCACCGCGGTGGTCGCTGCCGCGCTCGCCGGCCTTGCCGTCGCGCCGCTCGTCCGCCGCATCGTGCCGCCCGGCCTGATCGACATCGGACCCACGCACAAGCTGCCGCGGCTCGGCGCGTCGAAGGTGATGCTGCATTCGAAGGTCAGCGATACCGCGAAGCTCGCGGCGTTGCGGACGTTGGCGGCGACGTTCCGCAGCGTGGCGTCTGCAGCGTAGTGTGGGCACCGCTCTGCAGCATCACGAGGAATGCTCGGCGGCTTCCAGTTCTCTCACGACAAACCAGTAGGTCAGGCCTGCGACAAATCCGGCGGCGGCGAACAGACAGACAAGTCCGGATGTCCAAACGGCCGGAGACCACAGCAGCACCGTGATGCTCAGCGCACCGATCGCAGCGCCTGCGCCGGCGAAGAACCCGGCGGATCGGATCCGGAACTCCTCGCTTAGCCAGATCGCGATCGCTGCGGGAATCGCGGTCAGCAGGCACGTGACGACAAAGACCAGGAACGAGGGAAGCAGAAGCGCGATGACGCCTCCCAGCAGCCTCATGATGTCGCCGCCGGATGCGACCATCAGGAGCGTCTGGGCAACGCCAGAGAGAACCGCAGTCGCGGCTCCGCATCCGGCGAGCCAACCTCCAAATGCACGGCAACCGTCATCAGACATCTCGCCCTCCTCACAAGATCGCCTCGAACGCGCTGCGCAAGGTTTCGTGCCGGAACACAAAGCCGTTGCTCAGCGCCTTGTTCGGCAGCACACGCTGGCCGCCGAGCAGCAGCTCATTGGCGAAGTCGCCGCCGACTACGCGGAGCAGCGCGGCAGGGACGCGGAAGACCGCTGGCCGATGCAGGCGCCGCCCCAGTTCCTCGGTGAATTTCGTGTTGGTCACCGGGATCGGCGCGGTCGCATTGATCGGGCCTGAGAGCTCCGGCTTCGCGATCACATGCGCGATCAGGCGCACCAGATCGTCACGCTCGATCCACGACATCCACTGCTTGCCCGAGCCGAGCGGGCCGCCGAGACCGAATTCGAACGGCGTCAGCATCCGCGTGATGAAACCGCCGTCGGTGCCGACCACGAGGCCGATCCGCAAATGCGCCACGCGCACGCCGTGATCGGCGGCCAGCTTCGCCGCATTTTCCCAGGCCTCGCACAGCTCATGACTGAAGCAGGCATGGGATTTCGCCGACTCCGTCAGCACCTGGTCCTGCCAGAGCCCGTACCAGCCGATCGCGGAACCGCTCACCAGCACCGACGGCTTGCGTTCGAGCCGCGCGATCAGCCTGACGACTTCGGCCGTCATGTCGATACGCGAGGCGATGATCTTGCGGCGCTTGGCTTCAGTCCAGAGACCGTTGCCGATCGGCTCGCCCGCGAGATTGACGATGGCATCGATCTCTGAATCGGCGGGCAGCTGGTCGAGGCTCGTGATCAGCGTCACTGGCGGCGACAGCATCTCGGCCTTCGCCGGATTGCGGATCAGCGCAATCACCTGACGGCCTGATGCAGTGAGGCTTGCGGCCAGGCGGCTGCCGATGAAACCGGTCGCGCCGGTGATGAGCACGGTCTGCCGCGCTGGCAGTTTCTCGACCAAGGTGGCGGCCGGCACGCTGGACATCCGTCCCAGCCGCCTGGCGGCGGCGAAGTCACGCGCACCGAACAGCGCGGCACCGAAGGCCGCGGCGGTTGCGAACACGCTTAGCAGGCCCGCATAGGCCGGCACGACAGCAGTCGGCAGCATCGCCCAGCCGATCAGGACCGGCACCAGCAGCACCAGGATGGCGCCATAGTTGATCGCCAGCAGCGTATGATTGATCCGCTCGCTCGGCGGCAGTTTCCGGCTCAGATCCTCCTCGACGAAATCCATCAGCGTGATGACGATTTCGACGACCAGCACGGCCATGACGGCGATCGCAAGAATGCCATGCACCTGGAGCCAGCCGAGCACGAGGAACAGCAGCGCATAAAGCATGTTCCGCACGCTGTGCAACTGAAGCTCATGGCGCTGCGAGGGACGCCAGGCGAGCCGCTCGGTGAATTCATGGTGATAGAAGGTGTCGAAGGCGCCCATCGCGATCTGGATCGCGACGAGGGTCCAAAGCAGCGGCGTCATGACGAGGCCTCCCTGAACACGGCGGACTGACGGATCAGCCGGCCGAAACGCGGGTGGATGATCTCCAGCGTGAAGCGGAAGTCGCCGCAGCCGAGATCGGAATGCGTCACGGTGAGATCGCCGGGCGTGAGCCATTCAGGCAGTTGCATCCGAAGCGGCCCGAGCCGCAGCGAATAGCCGACGCTGTGAAACACCAGCGCCTCGTGCTCGACCGCGATCCGCAGCGCCATGCTGAGGCCGAAGCCGACATACTCCTCAAGCCCGGTCGGTCCGGCAAAGCGCTTGGCGGAATGAATCACCTGCGGAAAGCCGTCGCGGCGCGCGCAGATGCGGGTCCAGATCTGGCCGCCGCTCGCGGCGTCCTCGGTGACCGTGACGATCATCGGCACGCCGGTCTCGGTGCCGGTCGGCAGCGGCCCGCCGATCAGCCGCGCGGCCTGTGCCAGCCACCATCCGGCGCGGCTGCTCGAGGCTTCCTCGACCTCGCCGACATAGACGACGGTGTTGCCGTCCTCGAACCGCTTCGAGAAACGGCGCCAGATCGCAACCGGCAGGCGGCCCCAATCTTCATCCGGCAGCAAGGCGCGGAAACGATGGTCGTCGAACAGTTTCGTATCGGAAGCCGGCGCTGTCTTTAAGGTGGTCATCCTTGCTGACGCCATCGCATACTCCCGTTACGCTGCGGCCCCTATTTGGCTCTGCCTGTCGGCAGGAAACTCACGATCTTCTCGCCGAGCTTGACCAACGCGACCAGGCGCGGCCGCGGCACGTTCAGCATCTGCGTGTACCAGCGGTCGACTAGCTCGGTGAATGTCAGCATCTCCTTCAGCCGCTTGCTGGCGACCGGGCTGATGGCGGGATCGTCGGCCGCGTCGGAGACGCAAGCGCGCAGCGCTGCAAGCGCGGGATCGATCTCCCGCTCCTTGCGCCCGGCCGCGATCTTCGCCGCGACCTCCCAGATGTCGGTCTCGGCCTCGAAATGGTCGCGGCGGTCGCCGAGGATCGGCACCCGCCGGATCAACCCCCAGGACAGCAATTCCTTGATCGAATTGGAGACGTTGGAGCGCGCCATGCCGAGCGTGTCGGCAATGTCCTCCGCGGTCATCGGCGCCTCGGCGAGGTAGAGCAGCCCGTGGATCTGGCTGACCGAACGGTTGACGCCCCATTCGTCGCCCATGTCGCCCCAATGCAGGATGAAGCGCTCGACGACGGCGGGAAGTTTTCTCTTGGCGGTTATTTCTGTCATGACAGAAATATCAGATTGTTCAGAGCGGAAGTCAAGGGTCATCGATGGCGCTCAGAAAGGCCGCGCGACGCAGCACGCCTTCTCTCCTGTGTGCCCCCAGCGAGGGTGATTCATCACAGATCACGAGTTTTCCTTTGTCGCGGCCGAAGTCTTCGTCCAACCTGATCCGGGTGGACGATTTTTTCAGCCGGACGGCGGGCTGTCGACATGAGCCAGCTTCACGGCCAACAAGGAGCTTGCGATGCCAGCGTCCGACAAGGAGTTCGTAGGGTCCATTCCGGAGCTTTACGACCGGCTTCTCGTGCCGATGATCTTTGAACCCTACGCCCGCGATCTGGCGCAGCGGGCCAAGGCCATTGGCCCGCGCGACCTCCTCGAGACCGCCGCAGGCACCGGTGCCGTCACCCGAGCGCTGTGGTCGGCGCTCGGCCGCGACACACGGATCGTGGCGACCGACCTGAATGAACCCATGCTCGAACGGGCGAAGTCGCGGATGCCGGACGGGGCCGATACCAGGTGGCAACAGGCCGACGCACTCAACCTGCCGTTCGACATTGCGAGCTTCGATGTCGTCGCCTGCCAGTTCGGCGCGATGTTCTTCCCCGACAAGCCCAAGGGCTATTCGGAGGCTCGCCGCGTGCTGAAGCCGGGCGGCCGTTTCCTGTTCAACGTGTGGGATCGCATCGAAGACAACGAGTTCGCCGACGTGGTCACCCAGGCATTGGCAGAGGTCTTCCCGGCCGATCCGCCGCGATTCCTCGCGCGCACGCCCCATGGCCACTACGCGCCAGACCCGATCCGGGCCGATCTTTTGGCCGTGGGCTTCAGCACGGTCGAGATCGACACCGTCCGGCTGCGAAGCCGGGCGAACGCGCCGCACGATCCGGCGATCGGTTTTTGCCAGGGCTCACCGCTGCGCGGCGAGATCGAGGCACGCGGCGGTATCGGACTTGATGCTGCGACCGAGCACGCCGCAGCGGCGCTCGCACACCGCTTCGGCAACGGCGCGATCGAAGGCCGCATCCAGGCGCTGGTGATCACGGCGGTCGCGTAGCGCCGCGCGTCAGACCGTCGGCAGGACCGAGAACCGCTCCCCTGCCCGGCGCAGGTTCAGGAGATCGGAACTGCCTATTCCGGCGTGCACGGCATCGACCCGCGCAGAGAACGGACCGCGGCCACAAGCAGAGACCATGTCGGCGACGACGTCCTCGGCCCCGGCAAACACCGCCTCGACGCTGCCGTCGCGGCGGTTGCGGACCCAGCCTTCGAGGCCGCGCGAGTTCGCCTGCTCGTCGACCCAGGCGCGATAGCCGACGCCCTGCACGCGGCCGCTGATCGTGACATGGTGGATCGCGCCGCTCATTTCTTTAGGCCGAGGAACTCACCGCTGCGCGCCTTGGTCTCCGCCTCGCGCATCACGCGGCCGGTCAGTTCGGACGAGGCGACGCCTTTGAGATCCTTCGGCGAGGTGCCTTCGCGCAGCGCCTTCAGCGTCTCGTAGACGGCCTGGGTTGCGGCCGCGAATGGCGCGTGGCCCTGGAGCGCGATCCTGACGCGCTGGCTTGCCAGATAGTCCAGCGCGGTCATCTCCTCCGGCGCGCCGCCAAGCACGATCGGCAGCGTCGTCGCAGCCGAGAGCGCCTCGAGCTCCCCGCGCGACTTGATGCCGGTGAAGAACAGTCCGTCGACGCCGACCGCCTCATAGGCCCTGGCGCGTGCGATCGCGTCGTCGAGATCAGTGATCGACACAGCGCCGGTCCGGCCGAGAATGACAAGCGACGGATCGCTGCGGCCGTCGAGCGCGGCCTTCATCTTGCCGACGCCTTCCTCGAGCGAGATCAGCTGCGCCTTGGCCTGGCCGAACGCCTGCGGCAGCAGCGTATCCTCGATGGTGAGGCCGGCGGCGCCGGCGGCTTCCACTTCCTGAACCGTGCGACGGACATTGAGCGCGTTGCCGTAGCCGTGATCGGCATCGACCAGCACCGGCAGGGTCGACGCCCGCGACATCCGGCGTACCTGCTCGGCGAATTCGGTCAGCGTGATCAACGCAATATCGGGATCGCCCAGCACGGCGAGTGACGCCACCGAGCCGCCGAACATGCCAAGCTCGAAGCCGAGATCCTCCGCGATCCGGATCGAGGTCGCGTCATAGACCGAGCCCGGGCGAATGCAGGTTGATCCGCTCAGAATCGATCGCAATGCTTCGCGGCGTTTGCGGAAGGCCATGGCAGGACTCCTCAATTCGTCATTGCGAGGAGCGCAGCGACGAAGCAATCCAGACCTTCGCTGCCGCACGATGGATTGCTTCGCTGCTCTCGCAATGACGGGTCTATGCGAACTCCAGGATCAGCGCGTCGACCGCGAGCGTGGCGCCGGCGGCGGCGTGGATCTTCTTGACCGTGCCGTCGCGTTCGGCACGCAGCACGTTCTGCATCTTCATGGCTTCCACCACCGCGAGCGTCTCGCCGGCCTTGACCTCCTGGCCCTCGGTCACCGCGATCGACACCACGAGCCCGGGCATCGGGCACAGCAACTTCTTGCCGGTGTCGGCGGCCGAGACCACCGGCATCAGCCGCGCCGAGGTCGCCTCGGTCTCGGTGAAGACATAGACCGGCACCTCAAAACCCTGATGCGCGAGACGGAAGCCGTTGTTGATGGCCCGCACCTGCACGGCGACAAAATTGCCGTCGATGGTGCCCTGCCAGACCGGCTCGCCCGGTGCCCAGCTCGACACCAGGTTGTGTGGATTGCCCGGCAAGCCGTCGGTGCCGATGAAGCGCACCGCGATAGCATCATCCTCGCGCGCGACATCGAGCGCGATCTCGGCGCGGTCGAGCCACACCGCGCGGCGGCGCTCGCGCTGCACGACGCGGCCGCCCATCTGGCCGGAGATCTGCCGCTTGCGCTCGCCCAGCACGTGATCGATCGCAGCGCCGACCGCCGCGAGCCGCCGCGAGATCTCACCTTCGGGCGCACGCGCGGAAAATCCTTTCGGGAATTCCTCCGCAATGAAGCCGGTCGAGAGCCGGCCCTCGCGCCAGCGCGGATGGTTCATCAAGGCCGACAGGAACGGAATGTTGTGCCTGATGCCGTCGACGTAGAAGGCGTCGAGCGCGGTCGCCTGCGCTTCGATCGCCGCGGCGCGCGACGGGGCATGGGTGACGAGCTTGGCGATCATCGGATCGTAATGGATCGAGATCTCACCGCCTTCCTGCACGCCGGTGTCGTTGCGGATCGTGATGCCGTCATGGCTGGCCTCGGCCGGCGGACGGTATTTCACCAGGCGGCCGATCGACGGCAGGAAGTTGCGGAACGGATCCTCGGCATAGACGCGGGACTCCACCGCCCAGCCGGTCAGCGTGACGTCCTTCTGCGCGATCGCTAGTTTCTCGCCGGCCGCGACGCGGATCATCTGCTCGACGAGGTCGATGCCGGTGATCAGTTCGGTGACGGGATGCTCGACCTGCAGGCGGGTGTTCATCTCCAGGAAGTAGAAGCTCTTGTCCTGGCCGGCGACGAATTCCACGGTGCCGGCAGAATCGTAGTTCACCGCCTTGGCCAGCGCGACAGCCTGCTCGCCCATCTTGCGGCGGGTTTGCTCGTCGAGCAGCGGCGACGGCGCTTCCTCGATGACCTTCTGGTTGCGGCGCTGGATCGAGCACTCGCGCTCGCCGAGATAGATCACGTTGCCATGCTTGTCGCCGAGGATCTGGATCTCGATGTGCCTGGGATCGACAATGAATTTCTCGATGAAGACGCGGTCATCGCCGAACGACGACTTCGCCTCGGCCTTGGCGAGGTTGAAGCCTTCGGCGACTTCGCTCTTCGAATGCGCGATGCGCATGCCCTTGCCGCCGCCGCCGGCGGAGGCCTTGATCATCACGGGGTAGCCGATCTCATCGGCGATCTGGACCGCGTGCTTGTCGTCCTCGATCACACCGAGATGGCCCGGCACGGTCGAGACCTTGGCCTTGGCCGCGGCCTTCTTGGATTCGATCTTGTCGCCCATCGCGGCGATGGCGCCGGGGTTCGGGCCGATGAAGACGATGCCGGCGGCTTCCAGTGCGCGCGGAAACGCCTCGCGCTCGGACAGGAAGCCGTAACCGGGATGCACGGCCTGTGCGCCGGTCTTGCGGCAGGCGTCGACGATCTTGTCGATCAGAAGATAGCTCTCGGCCGCGGCGGGCGGGCCGATCAACACGGCGTCGTCGGCCATCTCGACATGCAGCGCGTCGCGGTCGGCCTCGGAGTAGACGGCAACCGTCTCAATCCCCATACGGCGCGCAGTCTTGATGACCCGGCAGGCGATCTCGCCGCGGTTGGCGATCAGGATTCGTTTGAACATGCTCTTCTTGCTTGGGCTTTGGGCAGGATTCCTCCCCCGCGCAATCCGGCACGGGCGATTGGGCGTGACCACTCCGTGGTACAGCAAAATGCCCCGGAGGCAAATGCAGACCGGACCCGGCGCCTGGCCGGTTCTTGTCCGATTCTTGGCGGTAGCCTGAGGGGTATTTCAGCCCGAATAGGTCTTGAAGCGGCCGCGCGAATGCGCCTTGGCAACGGCCTTCATCAGCTCGCTGACCTCATTCTCCAGGAATTCGTTGGCCACGATCAGCGCCCGGATGGTCGCGCGCAAATTGCCACCGCAGGCGGAAATAGCCTGATCGACAGCCGCTTCCAGCCCGTCATCGTCATCAGATTCGGGCCGTGCAGACATCATGGGGCATCCGGGATTCAGGTGGCACATCATGTTCCTATTTTGTTCTCATGAAGTCAATCGGATCTTTGGACGCTATCTGCTGAAGCGCCTGTCTCTTCCGCCGCCAGCGCGAGACATTGCAGCGTCCAGATGTCGGTGATGACATCGGCGATGAGGTTGATGATGAACTCGGCCATATCAGCATCCCTTCGATGGCAGTGTCCGGCCGTTCTACGTCGCGGAATGCCGATCGGGATGTGACGGCGCGCACGCATCTCTTGCGAACAGGCCTTGGTTGGATCGTACCTGCCTGTGCTAGAAGTCCGGCTGCCCGCCAAAGATCTGAAGTGAGAAAATGCGGTTTCGCAATCCGGTCATCACGACGCTTCTCCTGACATGCCTGTCCGCAAGCCCTGTCCTGTCTGCGACGGCGGCCCCGTCTGCGACCGGTGGCCCCTCTGCCACGGCGATCGTCAAGGACGCCGGCACGGTTCAGCTCGGCAACACGGTTTATCGGCTCGACGGCATCGACGCGCCGGCGGCCGACCAGCTCTGCATCGACGAGCACGCCGACGTCTGGACCTGCGGGATTGAAGCGCGCGACCAGCTGACAAAGCTGATCGGCGGCAAACCGATTCATTGCGACGACATCGGCGTCGACCCGACTTTCAAGAAGCGCCGCCTCGGCGTCTGCAAGCTCGAGGGCGACCCGACCAGCCTCAGCCAGGTGATGGTACAGAAGGGCTATGCCCTGAACGTCGAGACGTCGGCCACTGGCCGATTCAAGCCGGATCAAGCCACCGCCAAGGACAGTCGCGCGGGGCTGTGGAAAGGCTGCTTCGTGGCGCCGCGCGATTTTCGCCTCGGCAAGAAGGACGGCGCCCTGCTCGGCAACGCCTGCCCCACCGACCGTGACACGCAGATCCGCAATGCGCTCTTCCCCGACGACCTGCCGATGCCGGCAAGCTGCAACATCAAGGGCAAGTACGCCGTGCGCGCCCGCGTCACCGGCAATGTCGGCATCTATCATTTGCAGGCGTGCCGCAGTTACCCGGGCCTCGGCAATCCGGATCGCTGGTTCTGCTCCGAGGAAGACGCGCAGGCCGCCGGGTTCCGCAGGGCCTATAATTGCCGTCCGCCCAAAGGCAAATGAGGGGCAAGTGACGGGCAAGTGATCGCCGCAAATCGCGCTGGAAAAACCGCCGCTTCCTGTGTGAAACTGCGCCAAGAGGTTGCCGGCGCGTATGACCCCACCC
Source organism: uncultured Bradyrhizobium sp. (assembly GCF_947648125.1). GTDB lineage: Bacteria > Pseudomonadota > Alphaproteobacteria > Rhizobiales > Xanthobacteraceae > Bradyrhizobium. Next base: position 23,749 of record NZ_CANSMR010000031.1, read on the forward strand.
GATCCCGCTGATGTGCTTCCCGAAGCTGCGGCAGCCGAACGGCTGCGGCAGCACCTTGAGGAGATCGCGCGCGAACGCGATCGGGCCCATCGCGAGCTTCAGGAGCGCGAGGCCGAGCTGGCCCGGATCCAGCGCATCGCGCGGGTCGGCGGGCTCGAGATCGATTTCCGCGACGGCGTGCGCAACCGCCGCTCTCCCGAATATCTGCTGGTGCACGGCCTGCCGCCCGAGGAGACCAACGAGACCTATGAGAACTGGGTCGCGCGCATCCACCCCGACGATCGCGAACGAACCATCAGCCACCTGTTCGGCGTGCTCAAGGCCGGCGGCGAGGATTACACCGCCGAGTACCGCATCATCCGCCCGAACGACGGCGAGAGCCGCTGGATCCGTGTCGTCGCCAAGATCGACCGCGACCGCAACGGCCGTGCGCTGCGGCTGGTCGGCGCCGATCTCGACGTCACCGACCAGATGCTGGCGCAGGAAACCCTGCGCGAGAGCGAGGAGCGCTTCCGCCTGATAGCCGACAGCGCGCCGGTGCCGATCTGGGTGACCAAGCTTGACCGCACCCGCTCCTTCGCCAACCAGGCCTATCTGGATTTCCTCGGCCTGCCGTTCGAGGAAGCGGTCGTGTTCGACTGGCGCAAGGCACTGCATCCGGATGATCTGCCGAACATCCTGCAGGAGCAGATCACCGGCGAATTGTCGCTCAAGCCATTCGTGCTCGAGGCACGCTATAAGAATGCCGCCGGCGATTGGCGCTGGCTGCGCTCGGAATCGCAACCGCGCTGGGACCCGAACGGCAAGCATATCGGCTTCATCGGCGTCGCCCATGACATCACGGCGGCGAAGGAAGCCGAGATCGAGCTGCGCAAGCTCAACGAGTCGCTGGAACGGCGCATCCTGGAGCGCACCGCACAGCTCGAATCCCGCGAAGCGCAGACGCGCGCGATCCTGGAAACCAGCCATCAATATCAGATGCTGCTCAACCGGGATGGCGATCTGCTCTACACCAACCAGACCGCGCTGGCCGGCATCCGCGCCGAGGCCACCGACGTCGTCGGCAAGCCGTTCTGGGACACGCCATGGTTCACTGCTACCGACGGCATGCCGCGCCTGATCCAGAATGCCTTTGCGACCGCGATGCGCGGCGAAGAGGTCAAAATCGAGCTGCGGCTGCAGCTGCCGATCGGCGAGCGCTATTTCGATTTCGCGATGCGCCCGCTGCAGGACCAGCACGGCATGATCGTCGGCGCAGTGCCGGAGGCCGTCGACATCACCGAGCGGCGGCGCGGCGAAGAAGCCTTGCGGCAATCGCAGAAGATGGAAGCGGTCGGCCAGCTCACCGGCGGCGTCGCGCACGACTTCAACAATCTGCTCACCATCATCCGCTCCGCGACCGACTTCCTGCGCCGCCGCGAGCTGCCGGATGAGCGGCGACGCCGCTATATCGACGCGATCTCCGAGACTGTCGAGCGCGCCTCCAAGCTCACCGCACAGCTCCTGGCGTTCGCGCGCAGGCAACCGCTCAATCCCGAAGTGTTCAATGTCGGAACGCAGGTCGACAGCGTGGCGCAGCTGATCCGCCCGCTGGTCGGCGCCCGGATCCATATCGAGGTCAGGATCGAGGATCCCGACTGCTTTGCGATCGCCGACATCGGCCAGTTCGAGACCGCGATGATCAACCTTGCGGTCAATGGCCGTGATGCCATGAGCGGCGAAGGCCAGCTGACGATCGGCGTCAGGAAGGTCAAGCACATCCCTGCCCTGCGCGCCCAGGCCTCGCGCAGCGGCGATTTCGTGACGGTCTCGATCCAGGATACCGGCACCGGCATCTCGCCGGAAAATCTCGACGCGATTTTCGAACCGTTCTTCACGACCAAGGAGGTCGGCAAGGGAACGGGCCTCGGGCTGAGCCAGGCCTTCGGCTTCGTCAAGCAATCCGACGGCGATATCGAGGTGACCTCTACGCCGGGGCACGGCGCGACCTTCACCATCTATCTGCCGCAGGCGATGCGCCCGGCGGACGCCAAAGTCGCGGCCAACGCGGGCATCGAGCAGGCCTCGATCGGCCGCGGCTATCGCGTCCTCGTGGTCGAGGACAACGACGATGTCGGCCAGTTCTCCACCGAGCTGCTCGAGGATCTCGGCTATTCGGTCAAGCGCGCGGCCAATGCCAACGCAGCGCTGTCGATCCTCTCCGAGAACGAGTTCGCCGCCGACCTCGTGTTCTCCGACGTGATCATGCCCGGCATGAACGGGGTCGAGCTCGCCGGCGTGATCCGCGATCGCTTTCCCGGCCTGCCGGTGGTGCTGACCAGCGGCTACAGCAACGTGCTCGCCGAAAACGCGCACAGCGGCTTCGAGCTGATCCAGAAACCCTATTCGGTCGAGGCGCTGTCGCGCACGCTCCGCAAGGCGATCGCCGAGCAGCGGGCGACCGCCTCAAAGCCCTGATCCCCCCACAGGCCGCGAGCTACTCGATCACGACATGCGCGACGCCGAGCTGAAGGATGCCGAGCGCACGGGCCGCCGTAGTCGAGACATCGATGATCCGCCCGCGAATGAACGGTCCGCGGTCGTTGACCCGGCAGCGGATCGATTTCCCGTGATAGGACACGGTGACCATGCTGCCGAATGGCCGCTTGCGATGCGCGCAGGTCATCTCGCCGCTCCTGCCGATGCCATGATAATAGGACGCAAGGCCACTCTCTGCGTTCGCCATGCACGAGGTAAACAGCAGCATGGCCGCGGACGTTACTGCGGTCTTCATCGATTGCCTGCCGGTCGAGCCCCGCAATGGAACGCGGTTCCACGGTTTCGGTTCCGCGCCCGAGACGTCGGCAGGTCGATTTTTTGGAACTTTTCAGCGAGAGCCGCTCAGGCGGCGTCCTCGACGCTGTCGGCCGCGAGCAGGGTCCGCAGGTCCTGCGCCGGAACCGGCTTGCTGAACAGATAGCCCTGCATCTGTGTGCAGCCCAGCATCTGCACGGTATCGCGCTGCTGATCGGTCTCGACGCCCTCGGCTGTCGTGATCATGTTGCGGTCCGCCGCGATCGAGACCACCGCGCGAATGATCGAGGCCGAGCCGCTGTTGCGGGTCACTTCCTTGACGAAGCTGCGGTCGATCTTGATCTTGTCGAACGGGAAGCGCTGCAGATATTGCAGCGACGAGTAGCCGGTGCCGAAATCGTCGAGCGCGATGTGGACACCGAGCGCGCGCAGCTGGCCGAGCGTGACCAGCGCCGCATCGTCGTCGGCGATCAGCACCGCCTCGGTGATCTCGAGCTCGAGCCTGCGCGGGTCGAGCCCGCTCTCGGCAAGCGCGCTCGCAACCTTCAGCGCCAGCGTCTCCGACTTGAACTGGATCGGCGAGACGTTGACCGCAAGGCGCACATGCGCCGGCCAGGCCGCCGCCTCGATGCAGGCGGTGCGCAACACCCACTGCCCGATCTCCTCGATCAGCCCGGTCTCCTCGGCGACCGGGATGAACTCAGCCGGCGAGATCATGCCGCGCACCGGATGGCGCCAGCGCAGCAGCGCCTCGCAGCCGGTCACCTCGTCGCTGCGCAGGTCGACCAGCGGCTGATAGTGCAGCTCGAAGCGGTCCTCCGCCAACGCACTACGCAGATCGGCCTCCAGCGCGCGGCGCAGATTGGCCTGCCTCTCCATCGCCGGATCGAAGAAGCGGTAGGTCCTGCGGCCGGCGGCCTTGGCCGCGTACATGGCGAGGTCGGCGCATTTGAGCAGGCCGAACAGGTCGGACCCGTGACGCGGGGCGATCGCAATGCCGATGCTGGCGTCGCTCGACAGCCAATGACCGTGGCAGTCGAACGGCGTACGCAGCGACTGATAGACGCGCGCGACCAGATCGCTGACGTCGTCGTCCGACATGATGTCATGCTGGACGATCGCGAACTCGTCGCCACCGAGGCGCGCGATGAAGTCGTTCGATCCGACCGACTGGCGCAGCTTCTCGGCCACGCGCCGCAGGAATTCATCGCCGATCGGATGACCCAGCGTGTCGTTGATTCGCTTGAACTCGTCGATATCGATGTAATGGATCGCGAACTCGCGGACGGTCGCCTCGCGCAACAATTCTTCCGCGTGACGCTGGAACAGCGTCCGGTTCGGCAGATTGGTCAGGGCATCGTAATGCGCGAGATACTCGATCTGCGCCTGCGCACGCCGCCCGTCGGTGACGTCCTCGAGCGTGGTAGCCCAGCCGCCGTCAGGCGCACGCTTGTAGATCAGGCGGATGCTGCGGCCGTCGGGCGTCATGATCACCGAGTCCCGGATTTCATCACCCCTGGGATTGGTGAACCGCGCACAATATTCATCGAGATCGCCGACGAATGAACCGAGCGCCTGGCGATGCAGGATCAGGTCGCGCAGATGGCATCCGGGCTTGGCGACATCGGGCGACAGGCCGAACATGTCGATGTATCGCTGGTTGCAGATCACGAGCCGCGCCGAGGCATCGAACAGCAGGAGCCCCTGCGTCATGGTGTTGATCGCGGTGTCGAGATGCTGGCTCTTCTCGGACAGCCGGCGCTGTACCGCATCGTGCTGCCGCTGCAACTGGCGGACGATCAGGAAGATCGTCATGACGACAATGAGCACCGCCAGCACAGCGGCGCAGAACTGCAGCTTGGTCTGGGCGCGCCAGTCCTCCAGCGCGCTGGAGGTCCTCGTGGTTGCAAGGATCAGGATCGGAAAATGCGACAGTGACCTGACCGCGCCGACATTCTCCTCGCCCGAGGCGCCGACGAACCGTCCCGACAGATTGCCGCCAAGACTGATGACCTTCCGGAACAGCGGCTGGTCGACGATGTTGCGGCCAACCACGCCGGCATCCTGCGGATAACGCGCGATGATCGTGCCGTCGCGATGGATCATCGAAATCACGGTGTCGCCGTTCAGCGCCAGCGAGGCCACGAAATCCTCGAAATGGCTGGGCTCGACGCCGCGGCTCGCGAAGCCGATGATCTCGCCGTTGCGCCCAGTGATCTTGCGCGCAAAGATCGTGGTCCAGTTGCCGGTCACCTTGCTCATCGCGGGTTCGACGATCACCGGCGACGTCGGACGTCCCGAGGTGAACTCCTGGAAATAGCGCCGTTCGGCGATGCTGACGTCGGGCACCGGCCACATCTCGGACGAGTTGATCAGCCATCCCTTGGCATTGAACAGATTGAGCCCGCCGACATGCGGCAGCGCGGCCAGCCGCGTGCGCAGCATCTCGTGCGCGCTCAGGAGCGACATGTTCTTTTCGAACTGATCGGCGGTCTCGACCTGCTCCGACCGCAGATAGTTCACGATGTCGTCGTGGACATGCTGGAGGTCGCTGAGCTGCTGGTCGAAGTGCCGCGACAGCAGCAGCGCGGTGTTGTTGAGCTCGCGTTCGGACATCTCCAGCGCGCGCTCGCGAAACTGCAGCGCGAGGTAACCGGTGCCAAGCGTGATGGCGAGCACCAGCAGCGCGGCGCTCAGGACGAGCCACTGAATGGCGCCCATCCTGGTGGCGCGCAACACACCTTTGATCGACAGCCGCCGGTGCTCAGGCTTCACGCTGTTCGTTGACACAACCGACATTTTCCTGCCCCTGCGGGTGCCCTTCTACGGGAACACAACCCAAGGGGTCGTTAGGAAAATCAGTTATCGGACTGTTAAGGTGGATGAGTAGCTGAGCGCGATCAGCACGGGCATCCTCAGGACGCGACCGCATCAGGCGGCCCCGTTCGCCTCCTTCAGGCTGCATTCGATCAACGCGCCCTCAATGCTGAATTTCGAGAATGGAGAGAACGGCGTCGCGGCCTTGAGCGCGGCGAAGAATTGCGAGTCGCCCGGACTCTTGAGGAGAAAACGGATGTGGCTGGCCGCCAGCGCATCACGCGACAGCCAGACGACGCCGGAGAACAGCGCCACGAGCATCTGTGCGTAATCGCTGACATCGGCGAGGCCGAGATCGTAGATCGGAGACACATTGATGAACCGCGCGCTGAGAGCCGGCGACGTATATCGGCTCATCAGGAGACGCCTGACCTGGCAGACCGCGTGGACCCGTTCGCCGTCGGTCAGGTGATACAGCCCCTGACTGTCGCCTTCCCTGGCGGTCAGCGCTTCAAAGGCTCCGATGCCGCCAAAGGTGGCAAAATCCTCTCCGACGCCTTCAGCGTCCTTCTTCCATTGTGCCTTGATGAGACGCCAGGACCGCTCAGGATCCTTGATTGGCAAAAGCCGCATGGTTAAGGGGCTGTTAGCACGGAGGGGAGTCGTCGCTGGGATAATATGTCGCAGGCATTAAGCCTTTGCTTACAGCGGTAGCCGGCTGCGCCGACATGGCGACTGCCCTGGCCGCGTCTCGGCGCGAGCCTGCGCAATCGCCCTTAGCTCACGATCTGCAGCAAGCCGAAGCCTCGGGCGGCGCGGGCTGGGGCTCCGGCGCACAACAGGCGCTCTGCTGCCCGTCCAGCTTCTCGTGTGCGACGCGCGCGGTCCGCTCGCCGCTGCCGTCGCCGTAGACGATGCTTTCGCCTGTCGTATGGAAGGTCTCCCACGCGATCCCCGCGGGATCATCGATCCATGACTTCTCGGACTTGGCATAGCAGCACACCGTCTGTCCCTGCTCGATCACCTCGCCGCCCGCCTTGCGCAGCCGGCCGTAGACCTCGCCAAGCTCCTCGGCGGTCTCCACCTGAATGCCGAGGTGATCGAGCCCCGGCGCGCGGCCACGGGTCGAGATCGCGAAGTTGACGCGGGGATCGTCGAGCATCCATTTGGCATAGTCGGATTTCACGACCGTCGGTTCGGCGCCGAACAACGCCGAGTAGAAGCCGACCGATTGCGGGATGTCCTTGACGGCGACGTGAACATGCATGCGCTTCATGGAGGCGATCCTTTCGGGCGGCGACGCTGGATGGATATTCCATCCCAAGCATGCTCAGATATCAACAGCGTTACAACAGGAGTCCTACTGCGGAATGGATGCGCTCACGCTGTTCGGTTTGTTCGCCGTGACGATGATGCTCGTCTGCTACGCAGCCGAGGATCGCAGCCGATGGTTCATCCTGGCCTTCGCAGTTTCCTGCGCGCTCGGCTCGGCCTACGGTTTCCTGCAGGGCGCCTGGCCGTTCGGACTGGTCGAAGCGATCTGGGCCGTCGTCGCAGCGCGCCGCTGGCTGATGCGCCGAACCGCTGACGGCGTGTAACGTTATAGTATCCGCGGCAATTCTGTCGCGGCGTCGAACTTGAATGCGCGCGGTCACGGCGCTAATTAGGGCCCATGGACGCTTCGCGCACCATGATTCAGTCTTCCGCTCATGCAACAGGATCGCGCCGCTGGCGCAGCCTGCTTGCGGGGCTGATTTCGCTTGCGCTGGTGCTGTCATTCTTCCACGGCTGGGCCTTCGACGGCGATGACGATGCAGCTCCGAGCTTCTTGATTGCACAGTCCATCAACGACACCGGCGGCAAGGCGCCGGGGCATCCGGCCCCACTGCATGGCGATCACTGCCTGACCCACGTCGCCTCGGTGGCGCCGCAGGAGACTGCGTTCCCGATCGCTTATGCGCCGCATAGCTATGGCGACAGCAGCATCGGGCTGCCGGCGTCAGCCGATCGCCTCTCCCCCTTCAAGCCACCCCGCGCCTGATCCGGTCGGCATGACCGGCCGTGCGCCGCTGCCATCGGGCAGCGCGCACGCTTCCGCACAGATCGATGTCGCGACAGCGCAGGGCCATCGGCATGCGCTGCGGAGAGGCGCATATGAAACGGGTTGTTCTATTTTTCGCCGGCGTAGCCGCCGGCATCGCATTGGTCGTTGTTGCGGCCGGATGGGTCGGCTGGCCGGTCAAGTTCCCGGCCACGACGCAGGAGACGGCGACCGCAGGTCCACCGAAAGCCGAGGCCACGCATGAGGCCCCCGGACATATTGAGCTAAGCGAAGACCAGATTCGTGAATCTGGCATCACGCTCGCACCGGCCAGCGGCGGCATGCTGAAGCGGCATTTCCTCGCGCCGGGATCGCTGATCCCCGACGCCGACCACATCGGCCGCGTCTCGGTGCGCGTGCTCGCGACGGTCACGGAACTGCGCAAGCGTCTCGGCGACGTGGTCGAGAAAGGCGAGATCGTCGCTGCGATCGAAAGCCGTGAGGTGGCTGACGCCAAGAGCGAATACCTCGCCGCGCGGCTCACCAACGACCTGCAGCAGACGCTCTACGCGCGACAGAAGACGCTGGTCGAGACCCGCATCGTCTCGGAAAACGAGTTCCTGCGCACGCGACTGACCGCCAACGACGCCCAGATCAAGCTCGACGGCGCGCGGCAGAAGTTGTTTGCGCTGGGTCTGTCGGAAAGCGAGATCGCTGATCTGCCCAACCAGCCGCCCGAAAGCCTGCGCACGCAGTTCCTGCGCGCGCCGATCTCAGGCCGGGTGTCCGAACGGCGTGTCGATCTCGGCGGACTGATCGGGCGCGAAGGTCAGGAAAGCGAGCTCTACGTCATCGTCAATCTCGACGACATCTGGGTTGATCTCGCGGTTTCGCCTGAAGACATCGGCGCAGTCCGCGAAGGCGTTTCGGTCAAGATCCGCGCCATCGGCACCGAGGATGAAGCGAGTGCCGGCGTGATCTTCGTCAGCCCCCTGCTCGACCGCGAGACCCGCAACGCCCGCGTGATCGCGACCATGCCCAACAAGGATCACCGCTGGAAACCGGGCACCTTCGTCACCGCGGAGATCCCGCTGTCAGGCGCGCCAGCGACCGTGATGGTCTCGAAGAAGGCCATTCAAACCATCAAGGGGACGCCGACCGTATTCGTGCGCGATGCTGACGGCTTCGAGGCGAGGTCGGTGCGGACCGGTCGCGAGGACGATGACGACATCGAAATCGTCGCGGGTCTTGCCGCCGGCGAGACAATCGCGGTGCAGAACACCTTCACCTTGAAGGCTGAGGTCGAGAAGGACGAAGCGGAGCACGGCCATGATTGAGCGCATCATCGGTCTGGCGATCCAGCGGCGCTGGGTTGTCGTCACACTGGCAGCGGTCCTGATGTTCCTCGGCGGCCTCGCATTGACCAAGCTGCCGATCGACGCAGTGCCCGACATCACTAACAAGCAGGTCCAGATCAACACCGTCGCCCCGGCGCTGTCGCCGGCGGAAATCGAGAAGCAGATCACCTTCCCGATCGAGACGGCGCTGGCGGGCGCGCCGGGGCTGGAGAGCACGCGGTCGCTCTCCCGCAACGGCTTCTCGCAGATCACGGCGGTGTTCAGCGAAGCCACCGATATCTATTTCGCCCGCCAGCAGGTCGGCGAGCGCCTGACCGAGGTTCGCGCGCGCCTGCCCCAGGGTATCGAGCCGCGGATTGGCCCGACCACGACAGGTCTTGGCGAAATCTACATGTGGACCGTGCATTACTCCGGCCAGAAGGTGCAGACCGACGGCGCGCCGGGCCTGCAGAGCGACGGCCGCTTCCTCACGGCGGACGGCCAGGTGCTGCAAAGCGAGGTTGAGAAAGACGCCTATCTGCGCACAGTACAGGACTGGATCATCAAGCCGCAGATCAAGATGGTGCCGGGTGTCGCCGGCGTCGATTCGATCGGCGGCTACCTCAAGCAGTATCAGGTCCAGCCCGATGCGGCGAAGCTGATCGCGCTCGGCCTTACCTTTGCCGACGTCGCCAAGGCGATCGAGAGCAACAATGTCAGCCGCGGTGCGCGCTATATCGAGCGCAACGGCGAAGGATTCGTGGTCCGGTCCGGCGGCCGCCTCGAGAACATCGAGGAGCTCGGCGCCGTCGTCGTCACCACCCGCGGCGGTGTCCCGGTCCGGATTCGCGACCTCGCATCGCTCTCGATCGGCGGCGAGACGCGCACCGGCAGCGCCAGCGAGAACGGCCGCGAGGTCGTAGTCGGCACCGCACTGATGCTGATCGGCGCCAACAGCCGCACGGTGTCGGCAGCAGTCGACGCCAAGCTGCGTGCGATCACGCCCTCCTTGCCGGCGGGCGTCGAGGTCGAGACGGTGCTGGATCGCACCCAGCTGGTCGATGCGACGATCGGCACCGTGGCGCGCAACCTCAGCGAAGGTGCGCTGCTGGTGATCGCGGTGCTGTTCGTGTTGCTCGGCAATTTCCGCGCGGCTTTGATCACGGCACTGGTGATCCCGATCGCGATGCTGATGACCGCCATCGGCATGTGGCAGGGCCGCATCAGCGCCAATCTGATGAGCCTCGGTGCACTTGATTTCGGCCTGATCGTCGACGGCGCTGTCATCATCACCGAGAACAGCCTGCGTCACCTCGCCGAGAAGCAGCACGCGCTCGGCCGCGTGCTGACGCGCGACGAGCGGCTGGCGACGGTGCGGGCGTCCGCCGTGGAAATGGTGCAGCCGAGCCTTTACGGCCAGGCCATCATCCTGCTGGTCTATGTGCCACTTCTCACCTTCACCGGCGTCGAAGGCAAGATGTTCGAGCCGATGGCGCTGACCGTGATCCTGGCGCTCGCCGCCGCCTTCGTGCTCTCGCTGACGCTGGTTCCGGCGCTGATCGCGATCGGCATCACCGGCCGCGTCCAGGAGAAGGAGAACTGGCTCGTTGCCACATTAAAGCGCTGGTACAGCCCGCTGCTCCGGCGCGCGGTTGCAACGCCCGTGCCCGTCATCACCGTGGCGGTCGTGTTGTTCGCGACCGCCCTGTTCGGGTTCTTCCGGCTCGGCCAGGAGTTCATCCCCTCGCTCGACGAGAAGAACATCGCCATGCACGCGCTCAGAATTCCGAGCACGGCGCTGTCGCAGTCGCAGGCGATGCAGCTCTCGGTCGAGAAGGCCGTCAGCCGCTTCCCGCAGGTGTCGTTCGTCTTCTCCAAGACCGGCACCGCGGAGGTGGCGAGCGACCCGATGCCGCCGAACGCGTCCGATACCTTCCTCATCCTGAAGCCGCGCGCGCAGTGGCCGGATCCATCGCTGACCAAGGAGCAGTTGATCGAGGAGATCTCGAAGGCGGTCGGCCGCCTGCCGGGCAACGTCTATGAATTCACCCAGCCGATCCAGATGCGCTTCAACGAACTGCTCGCCGGCGTTCGCGGCGATATCGCGGTCAAGGTGTTCGGTGACGAGTTCGAGCCGATGCAGAAGGCCGCCAACCAGATCGCCGCTGCGATGCGCGGCGTGCGCGGTGCGACCGACGTCAAGGTCGAACAGGCCAGCGGCCTGCCGGTGCTCGAGATCAAGGTCGACAAGGCGGCGATTGCCCGGCGGGGCCTGAACGTCTCCGAGGTCCAGGACGTGATCGGTGCAGCGGTCGGCGGCCAGGATGCCGGTGTGGTCTACGAGGGCGATCGCAGCTTCGACATCGTGGTGCGATTGCCGGAGAGCGTGCGCTCCGATCTCGAGGCGCTGAGCAATTTGCCGGTCGCCTTGCCGAAGGCAACGCCGAGTTCGCCAGTGCAGAGCCTGCCGCTCAACCGCGTCGCACAATTCTCCTTCACCGAGGGACCGAACCAGATCAGCCGCGAGAACGGCAAGCGCCGCATCGTGGTGACCGCCAATGTCCGCGGCCGGGATCTCGGCTCGGTGGTCGAAGAAGCCCAGGCAAAGGTCGCCCAATCGGTGCAGCTGCCGCCCGGCTACTGGATGACCTGGGGCGGCCAGTCGGAAAATCTCGCCGCGGCGCGCCAGCGCCTTGCCGTCGTGGTGCCGGCCTGCTTTGCGATGATCTTCCTGTTGCTGCTGGCGGCGATGGGCTCGGCCCGCGATGCGCTGCTGGTGTTCAGTGCGGTGCCGCTGGCGCTCACCGGCGGCATCGCGGCACTGTGGCTGCGCGGCATGCCGTTCTCGATCTCGGCCGCGGTCGGCTTCATTGCGCTATCAGGCGTTGCGGTGCTGAACGGGCTCGTGATGCTGAGCTTCGTCAGGCAATTGCGCGAGCGCGGCGTGCCGATGCGGGAGGCCATCGAGCAAGGCGCCCTCACCCGCTTCCGGCCCGTGGTGATGACCGCGCTGGTGGCCTCGCTCGGTTTCGTGCCGATGGCCTTCGCCACCGGCACCGGCGCCGAGGTGCAGAAGCCGCTCGCCACCGTCGTGATCGGCGGCCTGATCAGCGCCACCCTGCTGACGCTCGCCGTCCTACCCGCGCTCTATGCACGGTACGGACATGCCGGCAGCGCTGCGCGCAATGAGAGAACCGCGGTTCAGCCCGCGGAATGACCATCGCCAAGAAAAATCCGACAGTTACAGCGCCCGGCAGGCGCTGTAACATTTCTGTCATATGGCAAAACTAAACGAAGGCGGCGGCGGGCTGCCGCAGGGCTTCATCAGGGGGAATATAAAATGCGCCGTGCCATTACATTACTGTCCGCGAGCGTGATCGCGCTTTCAGCCGGCGCCGCTTCCGCGCAAAATGCAAAACCCCGTAACCTGATCCTGTTCGTCCCCGACGGCCTGCGCGGCGGTATCGTGACGCCGCAGACGGCGCCCGCGATGGCCGAGATCCGCGACAAGGGCGTCCATTTCAAGAACTCGCATTCGCTGTTCCCGACCTTCACGATGGCGAACAGCTCGGCGCTGTCGACCGGCCATTATCTCGGCGACACCGGCACCTTCTCCAACACGATCTATACCGGCTACACCTCGGCGCCTGCCGGCGACACCGTGGTCCCGTTCATCGAGAACGACGCCGTGCTCGCCGATATCGACGATCACTTCAATGGCGATTACCTCAACGAGGAGACATTGTTGAAGATGGCCCGCGGCCAGGGCTTCAGCACCGCCGCCATCGGCAAGGTCGGCCCGACGCTGCTGTTCGACCACACCGATCGCGGCAAGAACACGATCGTGGTCGATGATTCCACTGGCGGCAAGACCGGCGTGCCGCTCTCCGACGAGATGCAGGACGCGCTGACCAAGGCCGGCCTGCCGCTCGCCACCCCGAGCCGCGGCGACAATGCCAAGGCGGGCGACGCCAAGACTCCCGGCACCACGGTCGCCAACGTCGCGCAGCAGGCCTACATGGCCGATGTCGCGACCAAGGTCGTGCTGCCGATGTTCAAGGCCCGCAACAAGCCGTTCGTGCTGGTGTTCTGGTCGCGCGATCCGGATGGCAGCCAGCACAACACCGGCGACAGCCTCAACACCATCACGCCCGGCATCAACGGCCCGACCTCGATGGCCGGCATCAAGAATGCCGACAATAACCTCGCCCAACTCCGCAAGGCGCTCGACGAGCTTGGGCTTTCCGCCAACACCAACATCATGGTCTCCTCCGACCACGGCTTCTCGACGATCTCGAAGGAGAGCAAGACCAGCCCCTCGGCCAAGATCGCCTATGACGACACGCCGAAGGATTTCCTGCCGATGGGCTTTCTGGCGATCGATCTCGCCAAGGCGCTGAACCTGCCGCTGTTCGACCCCAACGACAAGAATGCCAAGGTCGCCGACAATGCCCATCCGAAGGCCGGCAACGGCGTGCTCGGCCAGGACCCGACCAAGCCCGACGTCGTGATAGCGACCAATGGCGGCTCGGACCTGATCTATCTGCCGAACCGCGACAAGAAGCTCGCCGACCGCGTGATCAAGGCGCTGCTCGAGCAGGACTATGTCAGCGGCCTGTTCGTCGACGACAAGCTCGGCACCTTCCCCGGCACGCTGCCGATGTCGAACCTCAATTTGAAGGGCAAGGCGGTGACGCCGAACCCGTCGATCGTGGTCAACTTCCGCTCCTGGTCAAGCGGCTGCGAGATCCCGACCAACTGCTCGGTGCAGATCGCCGATACCGTGCTGCGCCAGGGCCAGGGCATGCATGGCAGCTTCAGCCGCGGCGACACCTACAACTTCACCGCCGCGATCGGCCCCGACTTCAAAGCGGGCTATGTCGATCCGCTGCCGGTCAGCAACGCCGATGTCGGCATGACCGCGGCGCAATTGCTCGGCCTGCGCGCGCCGAACAATGGCGGGCTGATCGGCCGGGTGATGTCGGAGGCGCTGCCGAACGGCATCGTGCCGAAGATGGCCGAGGGCACCATCATGTCGAAGAAGCCTTCGGCCAACGGCCTGCGCACCGTGCTGAAATTCCAGCGCGTGCTCTCGACCCGCTATTTCGACGTCGCCGGGTTCCCCGGCCGGACGCTCGGGCTCGAGGAGAGCGACGGCAAACAGAGAGCGGCGGGGAAGTGATCCCCGCCGCTCTCGCTTGAAGCCGTTGATTCGGGATGATGCACGCATCATCCCGAATGGTCACATCATCCCGATGTCGAACACGTTGGGCAGTTGCGCCGCGAGCGGCAGCGCAGTCGCGCCGACCAGCGTCGCCACCATCGCCGCGAGCGCGCGACCGGTACGGCGCTGACCGCGCATCCGGCCCGCGATCCATTCCAGGACCTTGGTGTCCATCTTGGTGCCCTGCGTCGGCGCCCAGCGGTCGATGTTCGTGTCCGGCGACAGCGCCACCGTGCGCGGCGGCACCGGCAGGCCGGACTCGGACGCGGCATGATGGGCGATCGCCTTGGCGAGCAGGTCGTCGAACCGGCCGGCATCGCTACGCTCGGCAGCAGCCTCGTTGATCGCGAACAGCGCCTCGATCTCGGCCCGGCTGACCGGCTGATGCTCGACCGCAGCCGCCGTCAGGATGCGCGCGCACCAGGCAGCGTCATCGGCATCGAGTGACCGGGAGAAATGGATACGGCCCTTGGTGGTCGGGCCTTCGCCGGTGATCACGCCGTCGCGCACGATGGTCAGCGCATGGGCGGCGGTCTTGCGGCAGGATGGAGACAACGCACCGCTGAGAGCCTCAGCGGTCTTGGTACTTGGGGTAGACATTGTGGGAGCTTTCAATTCCTATCTGAGGCCAGCTTTTCCATGCGGGCGTAAACGAGTGGTTAATGATTCGGAACTTGGGTTCCGAGATTTTTAGATGGTTGCTATTTGGTCGCTTTAAAAGCTGTCACGGTTCAGTCCTATAGCAGCCAGGGCCGGCGTGATGACGGCGATAAGCGGCTTTATCTAGGCATTTCCAAGCTTTTGTGCTGCATCTGATATTTCACCGCAGGAGGATGGATCAAAACAAGTTGCTTGGAATTCCCCCGTTTTGAGAACAATCTCACCTTTTTCATGAACCCGTTCACTTGAGCCTGATCCCGTCCTATACTGGAACAGACGACCTCAAATACGAATTCATCTTTAACTTCAATAGCATGAGGTAAAATCATGACACTTCCGATTGGCGCGACGGCACCGGACTTCGAGGCCCAGACCACCGAGGGCAAGATCAAGTTCCACGACTGGATCGGCAACAGCTGGACCCTGCTGTTCTCCCATCCGAAGGACTTCACCCCGGTCTGCACGACCGAACTCGGCGCGCTGGCCAAGCTGAAGCCGGAATTCGACAAGCGCGGCGTCAAGCTCATCGGCCTTTCGGTCGATCCAGCGGATCGCCACGCCAAATGGGCGGAGGATATCCTGGAGACGCAGGGGGCGGCCCCGAACTATCCGCTGATCGCCGACACCGACTTCAACGTCTCCAAGCTCTACGAGATGTTGCCTGCCTCGACCTCGGGCGATCCCCTCACCCGCACGCCGGCGGACAACCAGACGGTTCGCAACGTCTTCATCATCGGCCCCGACAAGAAGATCAAGCTGGTGTTGGTCTACCCGATGACCACGGGCCGGAACTTCCAGGAGATCCTGCGCGTCATCGACTCGCTGCAACTCACCGCCAAGCACCGCGTCGCCACCCCTGCCGACTGGAAGCAGGGCGAGGACGTGATCATCGCGGGCTCGGTCAGCAACGACGAGGCCAAGACGATCTATCCGCAGGGTTGGAAAGAACCGAAGCCCTACATCCGCATCGTGCCGCAGCCGAAGTAACGGCCGGCACGCAGCGTCCGGGTGGCCCGCGCACAGCCTGTTATCGTCTGGTTCCGTGACGATCTGCGGCTGTCGGATCACCCGGCCCTGCACGAAGCGGCCAGCCGCGGCGCGCCCGTGGTTGGTCTCTATGTCCGCGACGAAGAAAGTCGCGCCTTGCTGCCACCGGCGGTGCGCCGCCTCGGTGGCGCGACGCGATGGTGGCTGGCGCAGTCGCTGCGCGCGCTCCGCAAGAGCCTTGAGGCGATCGGCGGAACGCTGGTGCTGCGCACCGGACCGGCAGCTTCCGTGATCGCCACGCTGGCCCGCGAGACCGATGCGCGCGCGGTGTTCTGGAACGACATCGCGCATGCGCCGCATCAAGCCGTTGGCAGAGATGTCGAAGCTGCGCTCGCAACTGACGGCATCGACTCGCAAATTTTTGCCGGCGACCTGCTCGTCGCACCCCAGGCGATCCGCAACAAGGGCAACCGTGGCCTGCGTGTCTTCACGCCATTCTGGCGGCGCGTACAGAGCCTCGGCGATCCGCCAAAGCCACTGCCGGCGCCGAGGAAGCTCACATCCATCAGCGGCATCGCGAGCGAAGCCGTCGACGATTGGGATCTCGAACCGACACGGCCGGATTGGGCCGGCGGCCTGCGCGAAAGCTGGACCCCCGGCGAAGCCGCGGCGCACCATCGACTGAAGACATTCCTCGACGCGAGTATCAGCGGCTACGCCGGCAACCGCGACCGGCCCGACCGCGACGGCACCTCGCGCCTCTCCCCGCATCTGCGCTTCGGCGAGATCAGCCCGCGCCGGGTCTGGCACGCCGCCCGCTTCGCCGCCGCCGAGCACCCGCGCCTTGCCAGCGACATCGACAAACTCCTCAGCGAGCTCGGCTGGCGCGAGTTCTGCCGTCACCTGCTGTTCGATGTGCCTGATATGGCGGATCGGAATCTGCAGGAGCAGTTCGACGCGTTTCCGTGGAAGCGCAACGCGCTCTTCTTGAAGGCCTGGCAGCGTGGCCTGACCGGCTATCCGATCGTCGACGCCGGGTTGCGCGAGCTCTGGCACACCGGCGTGATGCACAACCGGGTGCGGATGGTGGTCGCTTCGTTCCTGGTGAAGCACCTGCTGATCGACTGGCGTACCGGCGAAGAATGGTTCTGGGACACGCTGGTCGATGCCGATGCCGGCTCCAATCCGGCGAACTGGCAATGGGTCGCCGGCTCCGGCGCCGACGCCGCGCCCTATTTCCGCGTCTTCAATCCGATCCTGCAGGGCGAGAAATTTGATCCCGACGGCGCCTATGTCAGGCGCTGGGTGCCGGAGCTTGCGCGGCTCTCGAACAACGTGATCCACCAGCCCTGGACTGCAACACCTATCGAGCTGGCGAGCGCCGGAATCGAACTCGGCGCGACCTATCCGCCGCCGATTGTTGATCACAAGCAGGCTCGCGAACGTGCGCTCGCCGCCTACGCAAAAATCCGTAGCAAGGATTAAGCGCGGCGGTTGACCACCAGCACCGCGGCGGCGCAGGCCGCCATGCCGGCCATAGCGACGTAGTCCAGCCGCTCGCCGAACAGCACATAGGCCATCAGCGCGGTCACCGCCGGCACCAGATAGAACAGGCTCGCGACCGAGGTCGCGGCATGATGACGGATCAGCCAGTACAATAGCCCAATCGAGCCGATCGACAGCGCGAACACCAGCCAGGCGATCGCCAGCACGAACTCGCTGGTCCAGTGCACGACGTTGGTCTCGAACAGCCAGGCGCCGATGCCGAAGAAGATCGTCACCGCGATGTACTGCAGCAGATTGCCGGCGCGCCAATCGATCCGGTTGCAGTAGCGGCGTTGGTACAGCGTGCCAAGCGTGATGCTGATCAGCGAGACGCCGGAGGCAAGCCAGCCCCATCCCGCATCGCCCGTCATCGGTCGGTTGTGCAGGATCAGCACGACCCCGGCGAGGCCGAGCACCAGCCCGCCCCATTGCAGCGGCGTGACGCGCTCGCCGAGCCAGCGGTTGGCGATGGTCGAGGTCAGGATCGGCTGCAGGCCCGGGATCAGCGCCGAGAGCCCTGCGGGAATCGAATGCGCGATCGCAATCGCGGTGCCGCCAAGATAGAAGCCGTGCACCAGGATGCCGGCCGCCGCACTGTGGAAAACACCTGTCCGGTCCGGCCATTTCGGCCGTACGACCGCGGCGATCACAGCCATCACCACCACCACGAACGCCATCCGGATCGCGAGATAGGTCAGCGGCTCCGCATTGTTGATGACATATTTGGTGCCGATGAATCCCGTGCTCCACAGCACGACAAAGATCGCCGGCGCCAGACGAGCGGCAGTTTCCTCGAAGCTCTTGTTCATTGCAGGCCGTCATTGCCTGAAGAAGGGGCAACCGGCAATCGCGAATTTTCTATGTGTCGCCGGGCTGGCACCCCAGGCACACTGTCGTCCCTGCGAAAGCAGGACCCATACTCCGCGGCGAATGTCGTGAAAGGGACTCGTCGTTCCAGCGACCTTCAACGTTGACCATCGGTGGTTATGGGTCCCTGCTTTCGCAGGGACGACACTGAACGTGTTGCACCGTCTGCGAGTCACACACTCGCATTCTCACGACATGATCTGCCCGAGCTTTGCATCTCGTTCAGCCCCGTCGGGCTGCTTTGTCCGTGAGACCACTCCGACTTTGCAGACGCTCGCGGCCCCAATGCCCGTTCGCTGCAATCACGACCATTTGTCCTCAGGGATGCCATGCGCGTTTGTCGGATGCGGCCCCCTGTCCTCGCAGATACGCTTTCTGAACAATGTCGCAGCCATCGGCCGCGGCGCGTTCCGGATAGTACCGGCATTGCCGTCACCTAATACCGGCAGCCAGGAACACTGGACAAGAAGAACCGGCCACGGGCCGGACAAGAAGAAAAACAATGGACCAAGTGGCGTTGGTCGTCGTTCGGGCGGTCGAGAGCGGCGCGACGACGACAAAAGATATTATCGGCGTGACCAGGCTGTCCCGCCTCAAGGTCGAGCGTGCACTGGGCGCGCTGGAGAAGCAGAAGCTGCTCGTTCGCGAACGACAAGGCTCGTGGGCCCTCGGCTTTCCCGTGGCCCCGACGGTCAGACAATGCGGATCATGCACCCTGTGCTGCAAGGTGCTTGAAGTCACCGACCTCGGCAAACCGGTCAACACGGTCTGCAATCACATCCTGGCGGGCGGCGGCTGCGAAATCTACCACGAGCGTCCCCGGCAGTGCCGTTCATTCAGCTGCGCCTGGCTGCAAGGCCATCTCGATGATGACTGGTTTCCCGAGACCGCGGGCATGGTGCCGCATTTCGGACTCGATACACTCAATGTGCAGGTTGACCTCGATGATCCCGGGCGCTGGCGCGAGGAGCCCTATTTCAGCAAGTTGTGCGAACTGTCGCTGAAGGGCCTCAGGGTGAGTGAAGGGCGGCCGTATGCCACCCTCGTCATCGTCGGTCACGACCGCTATTTGTTGCTCGGGCGGACCATCGTGCCCGATCCGACGCTGTTCGGCACCGCCTTCGTGCCGATCACGCTCGATACCTTCCGCTACTGGAAGGCCAGGTCGCTCGAGCATCTGCAACGGCTGAACGATCGCGTCATGGAGATCCACCGCATCCAGCAGGAATTCGGCTATTGCGCCATCCCTGACGACGACGACGATCCCTCCCCGCCTTACCGGCCGGCTCTTCTCCAGCGCTCGAAGGAACTGGGCGTGATACGCACGACGTGACGGCATCCGGACACGGCACAGGTGAACTCGCCGGTTCGAGAAACAAGCGGCTGTGAACGTCAACCGGTGAAACCCGCCTTGCGCAATCCATCGAGGAAATGTTCGCGGTCGGAGGGATTGCGATACCGTTCGGCTCTGGCCTGGGCCAGGTCGAGAGTTCTCGCGGGCGCGGTATTGCCAATCGCATTCAGTTCACGACACCGTTGGCTGACGAACGCGTCAGCCTCGGCCTGCGCCTCGCCAAGTCGCCCCATCTGCGCATAGCAGGCTGCAAGGAGGCCGTGCGACCACCTGTCGAACGACCGCGCCTCCATCACCGCCTTGACCGCCTGCTCGTACTCGCGCCCTGAATAGAGGGCAAGCGCGTGATACCAGTGGTACAGGTTGGGCGGAAACGGATTGAGCCGCTTGGCTGTCCCGATCCACATCAGCGCCTCGCGCCACCGTCCCCAGTAGACGAGGATGTTGGCGAAAACGGCGGCGACGTCGGCATCATTTGGATTGAGCGCGAGCGCGCGGCTGAAATGGATTTCGGCCTTGGCGTCATCTTTCAGCAGGAACAGCAACTGAGCGAAGACGCCATGAGACCAGGCGTCGCCGTCCTCGATATCGAGCGCGTTCTCGATCTCGCTCCGCGCCTCGTCCAGAGTTGCGGTGGTGGGTGATTCGAGAAACACGTCACAGACGATGGTCCAGGCGATGTTGACGTGGGCGCGGGCATATTGCGGGTCAAGCGCGACGGCGCTTCGAAAATAGTCCCTGGCCTGCGCCATGGCATTCACGGTCAGCTGACGCCATCGCTCGTTTCCGAGTAAGACCAGATCATAGGCGGAAATGCTGGAGGTCGGCTTGCGTCTGGCGACTTCCCGGCCGGCATCCTCCACCCGGCCCGGCAGCGCCGCGACGATCGCCCGTACAATCTCGTCCTGCAGAGCAAAGATGTCATCGAGATCGCGGTCGTAGCGCTCGGTCCAGAGATTGTAGCCGCTCGCAGCATCGAGCAGCTGAATGGTCACCCGCACATGGCTGCCGATCTTGCGCACACTCCCTTCGGCCACGTAGCGGACGCCGAGCTCGCGGCCGACCCGTTTGATCTCGGGCGTCTTGCCCTTGTAGGCGAAGCTGGAGTGACGGGCGACGACGAACAGTGACCTGAACCGCGACAGTTCGGCGATGATGTCTCCCGTGATCCCGTCGGAAAAATATTCCTGCGCGGGATCGCCGCTCAGATTCGACAATGGAAGCACCGCGAGCGACAGCGCCGGCGCGGGTGATAGAGGAGAGCTCGGCCCGGATACCGTCGCAACCGGGGGACCAACGTAGCGATAGCCGCGACGCGGCAGCGTCTCGATCCAGGTCGCGCCTCCGTCGATGTCGGCAAATGCCCTGCGCAAGGCGGCGATCTGCACGGTCAGGTTGCTCTCCTCGATCGCAAGCCCCGGCCACGCCGCCTCCATCAACGCATCTTTGGAAACCAGCGATCCGGCCCGCTCGACAAGCAGCCGAAGCAGCACCACCGCGCGCTGTCCGAGCGCGACCGGTTCGGACTCCCGGAATAGCATCTCGGCCCCGGTGTCGAGGCGGAAGGGACCGAATTCGTGGATCGTCGTCATGGCTCCGGAGACTACATTTTTTGCAACTTTTTCGGAACGGATTCAGGACCTCGGGAAAGCGGACGATCAGGCTGCAGCGGAGCTGAACCTCGAGGAGAACCCGATGCGCGATCCAGGCCATGCGGCGAAAGCGGACGGTCCGACGGCCCGTCCCGCTCCGGAAGTGAATGCCGGTGACCCCGCCCACGTTTGCCGCATGCTCGAGGCCGTCCAGGCGCTGGCCCCGCTCATCGCTGCGCAGCGCAACGCGTTCGACAGCGGACGGCGGTTGCCAGACACGGTTTTCGCCGGGCTGGCGGACGCCGGCCTGTTCCGCCTGTGGCTGCCACAAGCGCTCGGCGGACCCGAACTGTCTCCCTTCGCGTTCATGCGCGTCGTCGAAGCCGCGTCGGCGCTCGATGGCTCCGTCGGCTGGCTGGTCGGCAATGGCGCCGGCATGAGCCGGATCGGCGGCTACCTCGATGAGGCCGTCGCACGTGAGTGGTATGCCGACCCGCGCGCCTTTGTCGCAAGCGCAACCGGCGCGGTCGGCACGGCGACCGCCGTCGCAGGCGGCTATCGCCTTTCCGGGCGCTGGCCGTTCGGCAGCGGCGCGCATCATGCGACGCGCTTCATGGCACTGGCCAGCGTCAGGCCCGACGATCCGGCTTCGCCGCTGCTCTGCTGCTATCTCGGGCGGGCGGATGTCACCATCCTCGACAACTGGCATGTGTCCGGACTGCGCGGCACCGGCAGTTGCGATTTCGAGGCGCGGGATATCTTCGTGCCGGCCGCTCACGCCCATCCCTTTCTCGGGCTGCAACCGACCCAGCCCGGACTGCTCTATCGCATGCCGCCGTCATCGGTGTTCGCGTGGAGCATCTGCGGGGTGCCGCTCGGCATCGCGTCCGGCGCCATGACCTCGTTCACGGAGCTCGCCAAAGGCCGCTCCGGAAACCGAACCGCGCTCCGCGATCGCGAAATCGTTCAGGCAACGGTCGGGCGGACCAGAGCGATGCTTCGCGCCGCCCGTGCGCTTCTGATCGATGCCATGACCGAATTGATGGCCGCAACCGACACGGGCGGCCAACGGCTGGTGGAGGCACGCGCGGATATCCGGATCGCCAACGCACATGCGGCGGAGACTGCGACGTCCGTCACCGAGATGCTGGCCGCCAGCGCGGGCGCCGTCGCCATCTTCGAGACCTGCGCCCTGGAGCGTGCGGTCGGCGATGTGCGCGCCGCCGCGAAGCATGTCGCAATGAGTCCGAACAATTACGTCACCGCCGGCCGGCTGGCGCTTGGGCTCGATCCCGGCACGGCGAGGTTTTGACCGTTATCCAGCCACCAACGGAGCTGCCCATGTCAGTGGTCTGCCGGCCGGCACGCGCGCAGGATCTGGAATTCGCCGACGCCCTCGTCGTCTCCAGCATCAACGATCTCACGGAACGGCACGGCTTCGGCCCGACGGCGGTTTCGTCTCCGCCTAATTTCCAATTGTTTTGCATGAAGGACGATGCCGATGGCCTCTGGGTGGCGGAGGAGAATGAGCGGATCCTCGGCTTCGCCTGGAGCTGGGTCTGCGGCGACATGTGGTTTCTGGCGCAGCTGTTCGTGTCGCCCGATCAGCAGGGGCGGAGCATCGGCAACGAACTGATCAAGCGGACCATCGAGCACGCCGGGAAATCGGGCGCGTCCAACAGGGTGCTCATCACCTTCAGCTTCAACATGGTATCGCAGGGGCTCTACATCCGTCACGGACTGCTTCCGCGATTTCCCATCTACAGTGTCAGTGCGTCGCGCGAGCAGCTGATCGGTCATTTGCATGGTCCGCGATACGCCGTCACGCCGCTCAAGCCAGAGGCCTCGACCCTGCGCCGCCTCGCGCAAGCGGACGAGTGGGTCCTTGGCGTCTCGCGCGAAAAGCATCATCGCTATCTGATCGACGGCGGCGCGGCGACCGGGTTCAATCTCCACGACGGAAACGACTGGATCGGCTACGCCTACGTGGACGCCGGTGGTCATATCGGACCGCTCGCAGTCATGGAGCCGGACGCGGTCGCTCCCGCCTTGAGAACGGCGCTGTACCTGGCGGCCGGGAGCGGCGCGTCACGGATATCGGCATTCCTGCCTGGTGCGAGCAAGGCGGCGCTTGATACCGCGATGACGCACGGAATGCGGATCAAGTGTCCCATGCTGCTGATGTCGTCGCGAGAATTCGGCAATTGGGCCCAGTACCTGCCGCGCAATCCGGGTTTCATGTGACCCGCGCGGGTCTCGATTCGATCGTCGCATGGCGCCGATCGTCATCTGAGGTGATACTTCCTGCCGTTGGTGTTCGGGTCGGTATTGTCGCTTGTCGAGAACATCAAGGCCAGTCCGAAATAGCCCCAGCGATCGCGGTAAAGTCCAAATCGGCCGGCGCCCTGGTCGATGATCTCTTGCTGGGTGCTGTTCGCCGGGCCGAGAAGCCTGTCATCTTCATACAGTCGGGCCGTCTTGATGTCGCCATCCACGTATTTGACGGGGACGAGAAACGCGTGCCCCTGATAAAAGTGAAAGGTGCCGCGCAGAAGAAGTCTGTCGATCGGGCTCGCCGGAACCAGATAAAGCAATGCACTCGACGCCAGGGCAAAAAGCGTCGATCCGATCACGATGCGCGTATTGGCGGATATCCTCAACGGCACTTTCCCCGGGCTTTTGCTTGCCAGGCGTCTCTGTAGCGCGCGGCTTCATCGCATACAACCGACGGCCATCCGCCATCCCCTGTACGCGGCCGGTGCGGAAGCCGAATTGACAGGCCGCATGTCCGCACAGACCAAGCATCAGATCGTTGACGCGCGTCCGGCGAAGTTGCCGAGAACGGCCATCAGCACGGTCGCGACGGCACAGCAGACGAGCGCGACCTCCCAGCCTCCAGTCGCATCGTGGGCAAGTCCGGCGAGCGGCGGGCCCGCAGCCGCGAGCGTGTAGCCGAGGCATTGCGCCATGCCCGACAGCGCGGCCGCCTGCTGGCTGTGCGCAGTCCTCAGGCTGACGAATGTCAGACCGAGGATGAAGGCAGCTCCCGCTCCGAAGCCGAACAGCGCGACCCATAGCATCGCGAGCGACGGAAGCTGCCACAAGCCGAGCAGCGCGACGCAGGTCGCGAGCGACACCGCGATCGCGATGCCTCGCTGATCCTTCATGCGCCGGACCATCGGACCGAGGATCAAGCCGGGAGCCGCCGTCGCCAATTGCGCGACGCCATGCAGCGAGCCCGCCGCCGCTGCCGAATAACCTGCCTGCACGAGAATGGCGGGCAGCCATCCGACGATGATGTAGAACACCAGCGAGGTCAGGCCGAGAAAGCCGGTGACCTGCCAGGCGAGCGGCGAGTGCCAGATGCGCCCGCGATGCGACGGCGAACCATGCTCGATCGCCGGAGCCGAGTGCATCCCCAGCTGCGGAACCCAGGCGACCAGCGCCACCAATGGAAAGATCAGCGTGCTCGCGAGCGACAGGTGCCAGCTCGATCCGGGCAACAGGGCGAGCGGGATCGCCACGACAGATGCGAGCGCTTGGGCCAATGCGGACGTGATCGCGTAGGCGCTCGTCAGGCTGGCGATGCGGGTCGGGAAGTCCCGCTTGAGCAGGCTCGGCAGCAGGACATTTGCAACAGCGATCCCGGCACCAATGGTGGCGGTGCCGACGAACAGCGCCCACACCGGACCGGACGAGCGCAGCGCGATCCCGGCCGCGATGACCAGCAGCGCGCCGAACAGCGACCGCTCCATGCCGCACCTGCGCCCGAGGATGGCAGCAATTGGTGAAATCGCAGCGAACGCAAGCAAGGGCAGCGTCGTCAGGATCCCCGCCTCCGCCGCGCTGACCCCGCTGCTCTCGCGGATCATGCCGAGCATCGGCGCCACGCCGGTGATGGGCGCACGGAGCGCCGAGGCGATCAGCAGGATCCCCACGACCAGGAGCCCCTGCCCGCCCAACGTCCGCATCGGCGCAATCATCGTCATCGCATGCTCCCGGCTGTCCCACTCGCGGAAACTATCGACTTGGCTGCCGGAAGAATTTACATATCTGCTCTATTGATCGCTAAATTCAGTCACTCGGGCTCTCAGCCTCGCTATGGGTTTTCAGCTTCGCTATCCTTGGCCGGACCTCGACCCGGACGACGTCGCGGCCCCCGCCCTCGCCGTGCGCCTCGACATCACCGAGAACAAGGTCGAGGCGGCCGAGCATGCGCACCGCAAGGGACAGCTGGTGTTTGCGCTCGGCGGCAGCGTGATGTGCCGCGTTCCGAACGGACTGTGGATGGTGCCGCCGCATTGCGGCGTCTGGCTCCCCGGCGGCACGCGCCATACCAATATCGCAACCGCCAATGCGCGGATCTTCTTCGTCTTCATCGAGCCGGGTGCCGCCGAGCTGCCCGACCGCTGCTGCACGCTGTCGATCTCGCCGCTGCTCCGCGAGCTGATCGTCACGCTTTCGGATCGCATGCAGCATGATGTCGGCGATGCGACGCTCGTCGCGCAATTGCTGCTGAACGAATTGCCGCGAATGCCGATCCAGCGGCTGCATCTGCCGATCTCAGGCGAACCGCGCCTGCGACGGATCGCGGCTGATCTCGCCGACGATCCATCCGATCGCAGCACGATGGCCCAATGGGCCTACCGTGTGGCCATGAGCGAAAGCAGCCTCGCGCGTCTCGTCCTGAGCGAAACCGGCCTGACGTTCGGCCGTTGGCGTCAGCAGCTGCATTTGATCGTCGCGCTGCGCGAGCTGTCGGCCGGTGTGAGCGTTCAGCAAGTCTCGACCGCGCTCGGTTATGAATCCGTCACGGCGTTCATCACCATGTTCAAAAAGGCGCTGGGCAAGCCGCCGGCGAAATATCTCAGCGACATCGTGCAAGGCGGCGGTTCGGCCTTCGCGGCCTGAAGGGCTCCGGCTTCGGTCCCGGCTGGCGAGGAAGGCCGCCGATCGGCGCCTACGGATCGCAAACGCGTGATTGGCGCAACCGATCGTTGCCTTCATTTGGGCATCTATGAGGAACAAAGTTCCACGGCGGAGAGCAAAGGCGGCCGTCGCAGGGGGTGCCTGCATTGACGTATCGATCCCACAGCAGCTGGCAGGACGTGGATCTGCGCAATCTCGTCCGGGTCATATCGGCCTGCACCCTCGGGCTCTGGGCATTTGCGGCCGGCCTCCTGATCGGGACCTTTCTGCTCTGATATGGACTTGGACTGGGCTTGGCCTGGCGGACCCGCCGCCCAGCCTACCCGCCGCTCAGATGATGTGCGGCGACGAACAGGACGAGCGCGCTCAGCACCAGCGCTGACGCGGCGCCAGCAACGCCGCGGGCGAGTTCGGCCTTCGAAAGATTGGACCTGGTTGCCATCACAACCTCCTGTGCGTGCGAGCTGAGGCCGGTCCGCTCCGGCGGTGAGGCTCGCTCTCGCTGCTCGGACCACAATCGCATCATGAGGATGAACGCATCATGAGCAGAACGAATGGCCCGTGCTGCCGGTTCCAAATTCTGACCGCAAGTGGATCGCTTTCGGGGCGCGGGCGTTGGCCGCACGCGGCAAGCGGGCAAAGCCGCGCTGGAAGAAGGTCCGGAGCGCGCGAGCGTCCGCGCCTACCACTCTTCCGGACAGGGATCGACGATCTTCCAGAGATCGACGCCGTTCTTGATCTTCTTCATCTCGGTGGTGAGCCCGCCATTGCGGCGGATCCAGTCCTTCACCGTATCGGGATAATAGGACATCAGGTCGGAGGTGCCCTCGAGGCTCGTGACCTTGATGCCGAAGGTGAAGGCCTTGTCGTAATAGGCTTGGTGGAAGCCGATGCTCGCCTTCGGCGTCACGCAGATCTTGTTCAGCGGCACGATGCCGAACACCAGCGTACAGGCCGAATTGCAGATGCCGTCGATCACGACGCGCTCGCGGCGGTCGCGGATCTGCTTGTACTTGGTCTTGTACTCCTCGACATAGCCGCCATGGTCGCGCGTGATGTGCAGAACGGCTCGCGCTGGCGTGACCGCCAGAACCGAGAGCAGCAAAGCGACAAGGGGCGTGATGCGCATGGAATGTTCGAAACCGAGGGAAAGACGGCCCGGCCGGACCTGACCGCAAGACTCTGGCCGGACTGTGTTGGCAATCCGTTAAGCATCCGCAAAAAGGCAAAAATTGGCGCGCTGTGACTGATTTCCCGCAGCTTTTGGCCGGAATCCGGGTTAAATGAAGCATTAGAGGATCTTGGACCGGCTGCGGAAGCCGATTCCAGCGTGAATGCCAGGAGGCCGCCAATGACCAAGACCAAGCTTTTCGCCGCCCTCGCCGTAACCGTTTCCCTGGCCATCCCGGCCCTCACCCCGGCTGCTGCGGCCGACCTCTCGGCCACCCCGCGCCACCACCACCACGCGCATTGGGGCCTGCCCTACCACATCAGCTATCTGCACAATTACGGCCCTGGCCCGGTCGCCGGCAGGTTCGCCTATTACGACGGTCCGTCGACCAACAAGTGCTACCAGAGTTCGGCGGCCTATATCGGTCAGGATCATCGCCGGCACCCCTGCTTCTGAGTTCAAAGGAAGGTTGGCGGGACGCCCCGGACGCCGCGCCATCCCTGCTGGCCCCGACGGCCCAAGTCTGATAATCGACCCGCAACGCGCTCGTAGCTCAGCTGGATAGAGCATCGGATTTCGATTCCGAGGGTCGGGAGTTCGAATCTCTCCGAGCGCGCCATCGTTTCCATCGATCGTACAATGGTTTAGGACGAACCGATTTCGTTCTGGATGATCGTTTTCGTGTTGCGAGCAAGCTCAACTCGCTGCGAGCAAAAATCGAGACCTTACCGACCGCTTCAAATCACTCCGCGCAACAAGGGCGCAACGGGGCGGTTTGGCGTTTGTTCTGAAATGCGATGTGCACAGTGAGGAACGACCCCGACGCGGACGGCACGCCGAGGTCGCCATTCTGTCAACTCCCGACCGGGTGGGGGTGTAAGGGCCGGGAGCCGACAGACTACCTCCGATACCGCCGCTCGTTCCGCCCCTAAGCAACGCCATTAAGGGTTACCCACGCCCAGCCTGCCGGAAAACGATATCCATTCGCCGCCTGTCGAGGGCGAGCCGAGCGAGGCCGTTAGCAAATCAGCAAGCAGATCGGCGCAGGCTTCTCAGAGGGACGGGACCGGTTTGGGGAACGTCTTACGGTCTCCGTTTCGGAGGAGCTGGCGTACAGGCCCTGGCGCCGGCTCCTCTTTCATAAGATCTGTCTACGCACCCAACAGTCACGGGCGCGAGGCAGTCAACTTCGCGGAGGGCGTCTCGGGCTAGTTCAGGTAGACTGAAGGTTCCAAGTCGCCAGCCTCTGCTTAATCTGCTCGGCCTGCTCCTTCGTCAGTTTCTCAGCCAAACTGTAATCGTTCAATTGGGCCGCCCCCTTGCGTTGTCGATCGTAGACCATCCAGTCGGTGCTTCCTTTTCGAACGAGGAACCTTGGCTGTATCGATGCCGTGCAATTCATCGTAGACTCCGTCAGCAATATGAACGACCGCAATATCTTGTTCAATATAGCACTTGGTTTTCGATGCTTCTGTGAACCTGCACACATGTGCCGAACGCCACATGCCGATATTTCGGCCGAAGCCCCCTACCCGAAAACCCTGAGATCCCGCCCGCGGTTCGCCGTGCAAGTTCGCTGCTGATACGCCGTGCCCGATCCGATCAGGCGCAATCGAGCGCACGATCAACGTCGTGCGGCGCGTAGTCATCATCGTCGTCGGACTGGACCATTATCTCGCCTTGCGCAGCCCGACATAGAGCGTTCGCTCCAATCGTCATCGGCGCCGTCTCGTCAAAATATCGAACCCGCGGATCACCGATTGCATCGTACATGGCTCCGCGGTTCTGGCGCGCACGGAATCGATAATCCGTCTCGGGCTCTGACCGAGATTCGCGGGCGATGCAGATCGCTCCCAGGTCACAGAAGTGTGTCGCGCTCGCAACGTCACAACAGTTCCCTTTGTGGATGAGCGTGTTTGGACTTCACTGCGTCGCGCATTTGCCCTCTACTAATATCGGACCTTCGGCGGCGATTTTATTTCCAAGACGTCCATTTGAAATCGGGGTCCAGGAGGCCGCTGTTCAGCGGCCAGCGGCCTCTTTCGTTATTTGAGATTCATCGATTGCAATGACATCTTCCGACGCCAAGCTGCGTCAATCGGACTGCCATTAGGTCATGGGGACAAGATGATTGAAGAACGCAAACCTTACGTGGCATTTGGAGTAGACCCGGCCGGCGTCGCACGCGCAACGTATGAACTTCGTTGCAGTGACGACGAAGAGGCAAAGCGCCGAGCTGAGGGTTTTTTGGACGAGCACGAATTCGTCGAATTGTGGATCGACTACAAGAGGATCGCTCGTCTGAAACGAAGCTAGGACGAGCGTAGACGCGGCATCAAACTCCGAACGAATGCCTCATTTGAACTGCCATGCGATGGATCGCGTAAGCTGTTGGCCGTTCGCGAAGTTCAACGGTTGAAGTCACCGGCCGGACTGGTTGCGCAGAACGAGCAGCAGTAGAAGGTGGCCCGCTCCGATGCCGGCGAGGCCTCCTGCAACCTTGAAGAATGCGTCGGCCAGGTGGCCGTGCCGGTCAGGGGTTAGCAATTGCATTGCTTCGAGCGTGAACGCACTGAAAACGACCAAGAGCACGACCAGCATGGCGCGCCGGGGATAGCCTACCACAAAGGCTAATGCCATCACCGCGAACGCGGCGAAATGCTCGACGTGCGGATCGGCAGCAAACGAGGGGCGGTCCCGGATCGGGGACAGTGTGGCGAACGCAATAAAGGCCAGCGTTAGCCAGCCAATGACCATTCCGAACGTCCTGATCTTTGATGCAAGCAAGCAACAATTTCCAAGTCGTGGTGCCCTAATGCACCGTCGCTGAATTAGCCCATTGCGCGCGTCAGCGACAGGCGGGATCGGCGCAAAACCGGAGTGGCCCACAAGGACTAATCCCGATGGTGCTTCCCGTAGAGCCACCGTAAGTCGAAATTCCAACTTCGCGGCTCGCAGCAAGCGCTACGATGAACAACGAGGGGGCGGCACCTCACCTTGAAAGGCAGCGAGGCCGTTATGGAGCGCTTATACCTGGGCATCACCGTTACCAGCACATACGTCTTGGTCACGATTGCGCTGATGGTGGCTTTCATGCACTGACCGGCAGATCGGCCTGGCACGATTAGTCTGTGGCGAGCCACAACAAACTTTCACCGCTCACGCACGACTATCGACGAAAGCCAGGGTCCCTATCTCTCTGGCATGCTCATTCCCCGAAAGCCGATCGAGGTCCCGCCGGAGGTCGCCCGCCAGTTTGCGGTCGACGTGCAGGCCTACCACGCCGCGCAGGACGACATCCAACGAAACCGGATCACAGTTGGCAGCCGACATATGCTGCTGGAGCACATTGTCGGCACCAAGTTGCGGTTGAACGAGGTTAGACTTTTTTGAGTTGATGCGATGAAGACTGTCTGGGTCTACATGGACACAGCGAAAAAGGTCGGCGACGAGAACCACATCAAGGTCTTCGCAACGATCGAGGTCGCTGAAAAATGGCTGGAGGAAAACGACCCTGAGGGCGTAGCATTTGAGTACGATGTCCTGGAGTGACAATGGCAACGGATTTCTTGCTGTCTTTGCAATTGCCGCATTGGCTCATGATCGCCGGAGCACTGTTAGTGGTCGTCGGCTGCATAGGACTTTTGATCCGCCGCAAGCATCTGGCGGAGACGAGCCGGACAAAAGAGCCGAGACCCCCTGCACGTGCCCAAACGGGGGCACCTGCTGGTCGAGATCAGGCTTAAGGCCAAGAGCTAGCCAAGGGTAGCGCAATTGCCACCGTTCGTAAGCGCAAACTTCCCTCGGGCCTGATCCGCTGGCAGGTCTCCTCCGTCCGACGTCCACGCAGGCGGCAAGCACCACGCCAAGTTGTTTGAGCGCAAGAGTGACGCCGAGGCATGGCTCGTCGACACCGCCATGATCTAGCGCGCGGCCATCTCCCCCACCGCGAAGATCCGCGGCGTTGGACTTGGCTGGTTTCCCGCCGCCACCGGCGAAGTGGAACGAGGCCGATTAACGCTCCCGCTTAACGTTCCTTGGGCTTGGGCTTTCGTTCCTATTGACGCTGTTGGGAGCCGCGATGGTAGGCTACCGCTATTTCAGGGCGGCCATTTTGAATGCGCGATTTATTTGGACTGACTCAGCTCTTGCTGGCGGTTTTGATCTTCGTGCCTTTCGAGCGATTGTTCGCTGCGAGGCCTCAGAAGATTTTCAGGCGTGGCCTGCTGACCGACATGGCCTTCCTGTTCATCAACGGGGGGCTGGTGCTGGCCGGCGTGATCGCCATCATGACGGCGGCCATTCTGGTCAATCAGTCGATCCTGCCTGCGGCAGTGACGCAGGCGATCGGAGGTCTTCCGTATCTGGTTCAAGTGCCCGTTGTGATCCTGATCGCCGACCTCGGCATCTACTGGACGCACCGCATCCTGCACGTCGTGCCCGCCATGTGGCAGATCCATTCCGTTCATCACGCGGTCGAGGAACTGGATTGGCTCGCCGCGATTCACCAGCACCCGCTCGACGTGATGTTCATGAAGGCCGGCGCGCTGTTTCCGCTTTACGCGCTCGGCTTCTCTACGGAAGCGATCGGGACTTACCTGCTCGTCTACTACTGGCAGGCCTGGCTGGTTCACGCCAATGTCCGCCTGAACTATGGACCTTTGCGCCACGTCCTGGTGTCGCCGGAATTTCATCACTGGCACCACAGCAGCGAGACGGCAGCCAGAGACAAGAACTTCGCCGGGCTGTTCTCGTTCTACGATGTACTGTTCGGGAGCGCCTACCTTCCGAAGGGGCAGGCCCCGAAGGCATTCGGCGTCGATCATCCAATGCCCGCCAGCTATCTGGCGCTGCTGGCCTACCCGTTTGTCGCGTGGGCCTCGAAGCGCAGGCGCGACGATCCGCCAGCCACCCAACATCACATGTCGAAGGGTGGAGAGCCTGCACAGCCGCGCCAAAGCGCGCCGCTGAGCTAGCCGCGCAAGCTCTTCTCGCCGAACCAGCGCCGGCAGGCGCGGCTGAAGCTCGTCGCGTCGGTGTAGCCGAGCGCAGCCGCCATCTCGTCGCGCGACTGCGTTCCGGCCGCGAGCATTGTCCGGGCGCGCTCGCGCAGCACGCCATCGAGCAGCGGCCGGAAGGCGCAGTCCGCCGCCGCCAGCCGCCGCACCAGCGTCCGCCGCGAGGTGCCGACGAGGCGCGCGGCTTCGTCCTCGCCGAGCCGCTGCGGCAGCCGCGCCGCAATCAGGCTCTCGACGATCCGCGCCAGCGCCGCGGTGTCGGAGCGCGGCTTCTCGATCTCCTCGAGCGCTTCGATGGCCTTGGCGTGCAGTTCCGGATCCGCAAACGGCGAAGGCCGCGCGCACAACTGCTTCGGCACGTCGAAGATGAAGGCAGCCGCGTTGAACTTCACGGCGCAGGAATAATGCTGCATCAGCCGCTCCGCGCCCGCAGGCGGTGGCCAGGGAAACTGCAAGGTCGCCTGGTCGATCGCATCCTCGAGCAGCTGCGCATACACCGCGTGCACGTTGAGGCTGACCGCCAGCGCCACGGCGCGCCACAGCGCGCCATCCATGGCGACCGCAGGGGAAATTTCAATCTGAATCGAGCGCGCCGTTGTGCGCAGCCGGTTGCGGATGAAAGGCGCGCGGGTCGACCCGAAGCGCGCGCCGGTGTTCAGCGCATCCGCAATGGTCGGCGCCGTCCTGGTCGCAACGTCGAGCGCCCCTTGCAGCGAGGTCGACCAGACCGCCGCGGCCGACAGCGGCCACAGCTCGCCATGCCGGCGGGTGATGTTGGCGGCGAGGATCACCAACGACGACACCGGCATGTGCGCGCCGGGCTGGTCGAGCACCTCCTGCTCGATTGCGGTGCCCTTCAGCAGCTCGTCGCGCTCGCCGCGCGTCTTGCCAAACGCCCGCACCAGCGCCCGCGCATAGCTCACGGACACCGGCGTACGAAGGGCATCGGCCTCCGATCCCTGCATTGCCTTGGCGCCCTCCCTCGCAAACGTTCAGCCGAAAGGCTTGGCGCAAAATGCCACAAAATTGGCCTGTTGGGAACTGGCGGCGCAGGCCCGCCTCGCGGCATCCTCAGGGAAACAACGGCGAATGCCGCCTCGACAAGAGATGCTGGAGGGAATGCGATGATCTTCACGGGCACCAATGCCGCTGGCGAAACGATCACCTACCGGGACGGCAAGCGCTATCTGTGGATGCTCTCATTCATCCCGCCGCTGATCCCGCTGTTGTCCTACTGGCTGTTCCTGCGGACGCACAATCCGCTGGTGACGCTGATTCCGTTCGTCTTCATCTTCATCCTGATCCCGCTGCTCGATGTCCTGATCGGCGAGGACACGCACAATCCGCCGGCGGAAGTGGTCGCTGCGATGGAGGCCGATCCCTATTATCTGCGGCTAGCGCGCATCACCGTGGTGTTTCCCTGGATCAACTACGTCGCCCTGATCGCCTTCTTCGGCACGCAGGAGCTGCCGTGGTGGTCCTATGTCGTCCTGCTGCTCGGCGTCGGCACCATCAATGGCGGCGCGCTCCTGATCGGGCACGAGCTCGGCCACAAGGCCGACCGGCTCAACATCTTGTTCGGCATGCTCGCCAACTGCGCGGTGGGTTACGCCCATTTCCGCGTCGAGCATAATCGCGGCCATCACACCTGGGTCGCGACACCCGAAGATCCCGCCAGCGCGCGCTTCGGTGAATCGATCTATGCCTTCGCGACGCGTGAGCTGCCCGGCGCGTTCAAGCGCGGCTGGCGCAATGAGGCCGAACGGCTGACCCGACGCGGCGAGCCGATCTGGTCGGTCAACAACGAAATCCTGCAAGGCTTTGCGCTGACGCTCGTCGTCGCGGCCATTCTGATTGCGCTGTTCGGCTGGAAGGTCGCGCCGTTCATCGTCGCGCATCATTTCCTCGGCTGGTATGCGCTGACCCAGGCCAATTATGTCGAGCATTACGGGCTGTTGCGCGAGAAGCTGCCGAACGGCCGCTACCAGGCGGTCGAGCCGCGCCACTCCTGGAACACCAACCACATCGTCTCGAACCTGATGACGTTCCATCTGCAACGTCATTCCGATCACCACGCCAACCCGATGCGCCCCTACCAGTCGCTGCGCGATTTCGACGACATTCCGCGGCTGCCGAACGGCTACACCGGCATGTTCGGCCTGGCTGCGATCCCGCCGCTCTGGTTCCGCGTGATGGACCCGAAGACATTGGCGTGGGCCGGCGGCGACAAGAACAAGCTCAACCTCGGCGACCGGCCGGTGAATGCGTGATTGCAGGTGTCGCCCGGCCTGCGAGCAGGCCGGGCAATCGTCGTCAATACGCGCGATGCGCGGTCATCGCGAGACGTAGCCTGCCGCTAGCGGCTTGAAGCGATAGATCAGATACGGGGCCTTGTTCTCGCCCTTGCCGCCGTGGAACATCGCGGCCGCAGAGATCTGCGACGCCGACACGTACATGTAGCCGTCCGCGGACGCCGTGATTCCGTCAGGCCACACCATCTCCGCATCGCTGAGATAGGTGCGGTACTTGCGATCGGTCCCGACGACGCCCACCGACTTGCTCTCGACCGCGGTGAGATAGAGATTGCCGGCATAATCGATCGAGAGCCCGCCGTTGTTCGGCTTGTCGGAATAGCGCTCGACCTTGGTGCTGAGCTCGGTGGACGTCAGCTTCTCGTCATTTAGGTCGGCCACGCGCACGCGGTAGATCGAGCGGCCGCTGAGCGGCGCGAAGTAGACCCATTCCGACCTGACATCCATGGTGATGCCGTCGCAGCCGACCTTGATGATGGACGGCTTGCCGTCCTTGCCCGAGACGGTGAGATCCTTGCCGTCCACCGTGATCGGCAGGTCTTCGGGGATCGTGGAGCGGTCGCCGTCAAGCACGCGCCTTGCGCGCCCGGTATCCATGTCGATGACAATGATCGCGGCATGCGATCCGTCGCCGCCTGGGCCGATATTCTCGTCGGCGATATAGAATTTGCGATGCTTCTGGTCGATGACAATGTCCTGCGGCTGCGAGCCCGGCCGCGTGACCGGATCGGGCATGTAGTAGATGCGCTCGAGCCGGTCGCTGCGGGTATTCCATCCGACCAGCTTGGGCGTGATGTTGGTGCGGAATCCCATGTCGATGATCCAGACCACGCCATTCTCGTCCGACCTGAGCCCGAGCACGTTGTCGAGATACTGGTCGGTGCCTTTCCGCGGCGTATTCCACTCCGCGCTTGGAAATGGCTGTGACGTCGTCGGCGACGTCAGCTTGGCGACCCTGATCTCGGGACTGAAGAATGGGTGATGGCTGAAGATGAGCTGGTTGTCCGGCGTGATGGCGATGTTGCCGACCGACTCGGGCAAACGCGCCACGATCTCGGCACGGACCGCCTCATCCGCACGCGCGCTCGATAGCCATACGCTCGCCGTCATCGCGGCGATCAACAAAATCCCTCGCTTCACGCGGGTCCCCTCCCTGTTGTCGTTGATATGTCCTGCGCGCCGGACCGGCCCTTATCGGCAATGTTCGGCTTTGCGGGATCGACGTTGCGCGCTAATTTGGGCGCTGACAATTACGCACAGGAATGTCCGGTAGTATCAGGGAGTGAACCATGAAGGGGCTTGATGCGAAGAGCTATGACTGCGCGGTCGGCTGCCCCGTCGAGGCGACGCTCGATCTGATCGACGGAAAGTGGAAAGCCGTGATCCTCTATCACCTGCTCGGCGACACCATTCGCTTCAACGAACTCGGGCGGCGGCTGTCGCGGATTTCGCAACGCATGCTGACGAGGCAACTTCGCGAGCTCGAAACCGCTGATCTGATCCACCGTGAGATCTATCCGGAGGTGCCGCTGCGTGTCGAATACTCGCTGACGCCGCTCGGCCGCTCGCTCGAGCCCGTCATCCGGTCGCTATGGGTCTGGGGCAATTCATATCTTGAGACGCGCCGCCCCTCGCCGCGTGCAGTCAACGGTGCGTCAGCTTCGGCGCCGCGCGCCAGTTAGGGCCGCCGCTTCATCGCGCCGATGCCGAGGAACGATCCGTTGACGGACGGATACTGGCTGATGAATTCGAACGCATCGAAGCCAGGTGCTTCGAATTCCTTCAGCGCCTTCCAGAGCAGCGTCGTATCCGGACAGGCCTGCGAACGGATGTCATGATGCACGATGATGCTGGCGTGGGAGCGCACCAGCAGGTGATCCTGCATCGCACCGCGCAGGCTGTGATCGCCGTCGATGAAGACGAAGTCGGGCTTCAGCCGATCGACATGGGCACCGACCAGCGGTGAGGTTGAAAAGTCCTGTATGTAGACCGGCTCGATACCAGCCTGCTCCTGCAGCAGATCGAAATAGGTCGAGATGAAGGGCGTCGGCGCGATCGGATCGAGTGCGATCACGGTCCTGAGTTCGGCGCCGCTGTGCCTCAGCCACTCCGCAACCAGGATGAACATGCCGCCCCAGCGACAGCCGATTTCCATATAAGAGGAAATGCCGGACGCGTTGCGCGCGAGCCAGGCCAGGTACGGCGCGAGCTGGTTCGGATACTGCCAGAGGTGGAGGCCCCTGCCGAAGCTCGGTGCAAGCTCCGGCGGCTGCTCATGAAGCAGTTCGTCATTGAGCCCCAGCGCGGGAATGAATTCGCGTTCGAGGAATGCCACATCCAGCCGCTGCGCCGGGCTTAATGCGGTGATGGTGCCGATCGCGTCACGAACGAACGGCGCAAGATCGGCGAAACGCTGGTATCGGTCATCTGGAGCTTGCTGGACGTTGAGCATCGGTGCGATCGAGCCGGAGGGTTGGACGGACAGGAGAGCGCTGGCCGTCAGTCTCCCCTCCTCCTTCAACGGCGCGAGCGCGCTTCCCGGGCGGAGAATTTTGCCGTCCCGTTCTCAGCCGCTCGGGATCTTCCGGCGCACGGCCTCTACGCCGGCATCGGTGACGCGATACTTCCGGCCCAACTCCGGCAGGATCCAGCCCTTCTCGATCATTCCGGCAATGGTGCTCGGGCCGACACCCGCGGGAAACGGCCGGCGATGTCGGATCGCGTCGATTGCGACCCGCTCCAGATGGGTGGCGACATGCGAGGGGCGCGCGCGAAACGCCTTTGCCATGATGAGGACCGACAGCACCTCGGCGCGGCGGCGCACGGCCGAAGCGCTGCGGGTCAATTCGTTGCTGATCTCGAGAGCATTCTTGCCGGCCCTGGCGAGTTCTCTGAGCTTGTCGTCCTCGTCAGAGCTCCAGCGCCGCACGATCCCCATCTGGCCCTCACCGCCTGGATACCCATCTCGAACCGATGCATACGCAGGCGGCGCTGATTTGCCATGTGACTTTTGGCACTTCTTGATGTGACGTTGGAGACTGTCGCCATCAAGAAGGCCGATTTCGAAAATGTTCCTAGTGCTTGCTGGGTTCAAGCGTGATGAGCACGCCGGTCGGTTCGGGCTCGTGCGGCCGCAGCGACGTCAGCTCCGGATCGCTCCACTCGGCTAGGCTCACCACCTCGCCGGTCTGCCCCGGCATGTCGGAGCTCTGGGCGGGTTCGAGCACCTTGAGCCCGGTGGTGTCGACGAAGAATGTGTGCTCGCCGAACACGCTGTTCAGCTGCGCCACCGCCGGATGATCATCCGGAAGCACCTGGGCGTTCAGTTGCGTCATGGTCTGCTTGACTTGCGTGGAATTAAGCTTCATCCGCTGCTCCTTCTTGTTGGTTCCGGCCTGAGTGGTTTCCTTCAATGGTTTCCTTGGCCGGTTCCTCCCCGCCCGCACCCTTCGCCGAGGGCTTCGCAGTCTCGAACCGATCAGACAACGAAACGTTCCGCACGCGCGACGCATTGACCGCATGCGCGCGGGTTCCAGATCCATCGTTGTATGAAACGCGGCGCGCGGCCGGACGTAGCCCCTGCATTGCTGGACGGCCAGATCGATCCGGTCGGAGGTTATGTCCGCCGCTGCTCCGTGGGCCGCATGTGGATCAGCGCATCGAGAACCAGGACAAGCACGGGGCGCTGCTCGTCGTTGACGAGCTCGGTCTTGAAGATCACGACGGCGTCGCGCCGCTCCGGCCTGATGGTGATTTTCTGGATCCGGGATTGGCCGGTGAGCGTGGCGCCCGGGCGGACCGGGCTCGGCAGGCGGATCTCGAAGCTCCGCCCGACGATGCCCGCTACCTTGGTCCAGATCGCCTCCACGACGAGCCGCTGATAGATCGCGATGGTATTGAAGCCGCTTGCGATCAGGCCGCCGAACGGGCCCGCTGCGGCCGCGACGGGGTCGGTATGGATCGGCACCGGATCATATTTGCCGGCGAACTCCAGGATCTCGGCTTCGCCGATCGTGTAGGTGCCGAGCTGGAATGTCTGGCCCTCGGTGAGATCTTCCGCATACAGCATCGCGCGCCTCCATCTGTCGCGCGAGGATAGACCAATGCTGCGGGCTTTCCATGACCTGCGGGGTTATGGTCTTCGCGCATTGGACTGCGCGCAAAGCAGAGACGCGCGCGGCGCCGGCCGCTCGCGTCTCGCTGCAAGCACCCTGCTGCTATTGCAGCCGCGCCGCCCTCGCCTTCGCGGCCTTCACCGTGTTCTCCATCAGGCAGGCGATCGTCATCGGGCCGACGCCGCGCGGCACCGGCGTGATCGCGCCGGCGACCTGCACCGCTTCGTCGAAGAAGACGTCGCCGCAGACCGCATAGCCGCCCTCCGGCTTCTCGACACGCGTGGTGCCGACGTCGATGACGATGGCCTGCGGCTTGATCCAGTCACCGCGTACGAGGCCCGCCTTCCCAACTGCGCTGACCAGGATATCGGCCTGACGGCAGATCTTGCTGATGCCGCGGGTGTGGATGTGGGTCTGCGTCACGGTCGCCTGCTCCTGCAGCAGCAGCGCGGCCATCGGCTTGCCCACGATGTTGGAGCTGCCGATCACCACGGCATGAGCGCCGGTGAGATCGGGCCGGATCGCCTTGATCAGCCTGAGACAGCCGAGCGGCGTGCACGGCACCAAGGCATCGTCGCCGTGAAACAGCCGGCCTGCGTTCAGCGCATGCAGGCCGTCGACATCCTTCGCGGGATCGACCGCCGCCATCACGCGCAAGGCGTCGATATGCGCCGGCAGCGGCAGCTGGATCAGGATGCCGTCGATATCGTCGCGTGCGTTGAGCGCGTCGATCCTGGCCAGCAGATCGGCCTCGCTGGCGTCATCCGGCAGGCGTTCGACCTCGCCGCGCAGGCCAAGCCGCTCGGCCATCCTGACCTTGCTCTGTACGTAGATCTGGCTCGCCGGGTCACAGCCAACCAGCACGACCGTGAGCCCGGGCGCACGGGGCAGCCGGTCCAGTTCGCTAGCAACCTTGTCGATGACAATTTGGGCATGTGCATGCCCGTCAAGAATGTTCGCCGTCATGGCACCTCCGTTTCGAAGCGGTGCCCAGGCGCGCGGCATTCAGTCTCTGCGCTCCCCGATGGTGGTCCATCCAAGCGCCAGTCGCGCAGATAGCGTCCTCATAGCCGCCCGGCCCGGCGAACGCAAATCACGCTCGCTTGTGGCCGAACCGGCGACGAATTGCCCCTGTTTTTGCCGGTGGATCGGTGCCGGGCGGGGCCCCTCCGGGGTAGGATTCGGGCAGAACTTGCGATAAGCCTCGGCACTTGCCGGGCTTTTCCGATCCCCGGCGCCATCCTTCCGGTCATCACGCCACTTCGGACATTTTCACCATGAGACATATCATCCTCGCGCTGGCGCTCCTCTGCCCGGCTGGAGCGCTTGCTCAAGGCACCGCTCCAACCACCACACCACCCCCCGCCGCCGACAAGCCCGCGGCGGCCCCGCAGCCGATGGTCGGCGACAAGCCGCTGGTCCAGGTCGGCAAGAAATCGGCGGCCAAGAAGGGCGAGAAGGCTGCGCCCGGCAAGCCGCAATCGGTCGCGCAGAAGCTCCAGGCCTGCCAGGACATCGACGACGCCACCAAGGAGCGGCTGATGTGCTACGACGAGATCTTCAAGCCGCAGCCCAAGCCGAAGGCCGCCCCTGCCAAGGGCGTCGCCGAATGCCGGTTCGTCAAGGAAGAGGACGAGCGGCTGACCTGCTACAACGGCTTCGCCGACAAAATTCCGCGCCTGCCGCGCTAACCGGTTCCGGCCACTCGGGCGCCTTCCCGCAACCGGTTACCCGCCTGATCTCGCGGACATGAAAATGCCGCCGCAAGTGTTTGCGGCGGCGTGTCGATTGCCGGTTGTGGCGTGTCCTCGTCTACCAGGTACCGAAGCCGCCAAAGAAGCCCATGCGCGGCTGCTGCTGCGCGATACGGTAAGGCTGATACATGCCGGGCTGGGCCAGCCGCATCGGCTGCTGGGAATGGGGATGGCTGCGCGCAATCTTGCGCTTCTTCGGCGCCTGCACCGGCTGCTCGGCCGGCTTCGCCTCGGCCACGACGGCGCCCTTCTGCGCGTCAGCCTTCTCCGACGGAATGAACTGGGCGAACGTGTCACGGACGCGGGCCTGCGCCGACGCATCGCTGGCAGCCGGCGGGGTCGCCGCAGCAACCGCGTTCACCTGCAACGGAACGATGGTCGGCAGGTTGGTGTCGTACACCACCCGCTCCGGCAGTTTCTGGGTCGATTTGATGCGTACCATGGTCTTGCTGTCGACGCCGGGCGACGACAGGCCTTGGCCCTGACTGGCGACCACGGCCTCTTGCGGAACGATGGCGTTGACGACGAAGAGCAGCGCGAGCAGCACGCCACCAACGAACAGGAAATAACGCGCCACAGGCATTTGGTAGCTCCCCCCGCGCTACGGGCGCGGTTCATCTCGACGCGACGACACCAGTCATCGCGCAACGAATTCATCGTCTGCGCATGATCACCCGGACAGACGCCATCCAGCGCTTCCGGGTCGTTCTCTAACGGTCGGCTTATTAGTTAGTTCCTGCCTGGCCGTTACGGTTCACCCGGCAAGTCAATTCCCGGTCACTTTTTCGGGATGCAGGGTTTGGAGCGTTTTTGAGCGAAGTGGGTACCGGTTCGCGTGAAGAAAACGCGTCAAAACAAAAAGCTAGAGCTTCGGTTCTGATTAAATCAGAACCGAAAGTGCTCTAGGCGCGGCTGGCGGTCACGACCATGCATTTCGCCTTGTTTGCGTTAACGTTTACGAACCCGATCAGCATCTGGGGGTAGGTCTTGCGGCTCTTCATGGCGATGGTGTCCGGGATCAGCCGCTTGCGCTCGGTCACGGGGCTGCCGTCGCTGCGGATGAAGGCGCAGGCGATCTCGATATCCTTCACCGCGAAATCATTGGCATTGCGTAGCGTCAGGGTGACCAGCACCTTCGAACCCAGCCCGCCACGCCGCCAAGATTGCGAGGCGATCCGCAGCCTGTCCAGCGGCGATCTCTCGGTGCCCGGCTCGGACGCTCTGGCCTCCCCGGCCGGCGGCGCGGCGGTCGCCACGCCGACCGTGGCCGGTTCAGCTGCCGGTGCGGCCGGCGCATCCTTTGCGGCTTGATTTGTGATTTGGGCAGGCTGCGCCCCCGTCGATACATCCTGCGCGGTGCGAATGACGGCGGAAGACACCGGCCACACATCCTGGTCTCCGGCATCGCTCGGCTCGGGGAGCATGAACCACGCCGTAATCCCGGCGACGGCGATCACCGACAACAGCATGCTGGCGTAGAGGCCGCCCTCACCGAGACGTCCGGCGTCAAACCTTCGAAACGACGCCAAGCCGATCCGCATCGTCGTGCCCTCACCCTCGACGCCCGATCAAGCCGCCACCAAGCAGGAAAACCGCAGGCATCGCAGCATGCGGCATCCGGGACGGCCGCAGGTCGGGCGGCCACGCGAGAACAATCACCGACGGCCGGAATGGTTTCATTCCGGGACGACGATCTTGCGGCTGGCATCTCGGAGGGATGGTATCCCAACGGGCCGCTCGTTAGATTTGCGCCGCCGAGAGCGGGTGCCACGCACCCAAGCGCGCGCGAGAGCAACAAGGAGATCGCAATGCCTGTCGTCACCTGGGACCACGTTCATCTGCGCAGTCCCGACCCCGAGGCCACCGCGACCTGGCTGCGCGACATTCTCGGCGGCGAGATCATCCGCGGCCCCGGCCGCATCGACGTCCAGCTCGGCGGCGCCAAGGTGTTCATCGCGGAAGTGACGCAAGGCGACGGCGTCAACGCCCCGCCGGTGACGCCGTATCAGGGGCTCGATCATTTCGGGCTGACCGTGAAGGACATCGACGCGGTCGCGGCCGAGATCAAGGCCAAGGGCGTCGAGTTCACCAAGGAGCCGACCACGATCCGCCCCGGCGTACGGATCTGTTTCATCCGCGGCCCGCAAGGCATCTCGATCGAACTGCTCGAGCGCGACCAGAAATACGCGTGAGCGAAGACCGGTCCGCTACGTCATGCTGCCGGGCATGAAGCAGCGGATCGTCACGCCCATATAGCTCTTGATCGGCCAGACCATGGCGCGCCCGACCCGGTTGGGCTCGGTAACCACAGCCTCGTCGGGGACGTCGACCCATGCTCCGTCGAGACGCACGCGGTAGTGCCCGTCCTTCGATTCCCAATCGACGTCGCTGACTGCGCTGCCGTCGGCATCCGAGCAGCATGGCCCCTTGCCGCTGCGCAGACCGTCAAACCATTCCTTGAGCGGCGAATTGGCGTAGCGGCCATCGGGATCGCGCGCCCGCGCGATTTGCATGGCCGCGGCCAGCACCAGCATCGTCAGCCCGAGAGACACCATCACACGGCCCGCGCTACGGGCCCAAGTTCCATTGGCAATGCGAGGGCGCGCCAAACGGCCGCCCGATTCAATCCAGTCTGACATGTGTTCGCTCCAGCACTCACCGGCCAGTGCGACCAGAGCTATGCATTTCGCGGGCCAGTTCGATTCGCGCGCACGGTTCGATTCGCGCGCACGGTCCGCTGTCATCGCGCCGTCACACCGCCTGGCAGGAACCGAGGGTTCACGGCCACTCCGGACCACCCCCGGAATCAACCTGCCGCATTGCACGAGGTTGCTCGCTTTGGCATAAAAAACCAATCCGGATTGCTGCGGGTGCGGCAGCCGGCAAATGGGACGTTATGAAGAACGGGCTGTACTCAATCCACGTCACCCTGCTGGACGGACGCGTCGGCAAGGGCAGCGGAGTGATTCTTTTCCGCGACGGGCAAATTCTCGGCGGCGATGCCTATCTCTATTACACCGGCAGCTACACGGTGAAGGGTGACGCGTTCAAGGGCGAGGTCCTCGTGCAACGCCACACCACGCCGCGCGAGACCGACAACCCGCTGTTCGGCGGGCCCGCGCCGGTCGGCATCGGCGTCTCCGGCACCTTCACCGACACCCGCGGCACCATGAGTGGAACCGCGCTGGTCGGCAAAGCGAGCCTGATCTTCGGCGCCACGCTGCACAAGCTCGCGGATATCAATTAGGCCCTCATAGTATTTTGACCCGTCACCCTGAGGAGCGCGCTCTTGCGCGCGTCTCGAAGGGCGCGCGGCCCGGTTGGTGGCCGTCGATCCTTCGAGACGCGCCTCGCGCTCCTCCAGCGACAAAGGCGAAGCCTTTGCGCGGCGATGACGGGGTCAGAGCGAACTCGCGGCGCACCCTACTCCGCGGCCTGCTCCAGCGGCGCGACGCGCGGCAGGATCATCTGGATGCGGGTGCCGTTGCCCGGCGCGGAATCGAGCGAGAGCCGGCCGCCGAGGCGGTTGGTGACGATGCTATAGACGATGTGCAGCCCGAGGCCGGTGCCGCCCTGGTCGCGCCGCGTCGTGAAGAACGGATCGAAGGCACGGCGGCGCACGTCGAGGCTCATGCCGCAGCCATTGTCGGCGAAGATCACCTCGACGTAGTCGTTGCCCGAGGCGTGCACCTGGATCTCGACCTCGCCGGCCTTGCCGTCCGGGAACGCATGCGCGACCGCGTTGAGGAACAGATTGGTCAGCACCTGGCCATACGGTCCGGGATAGGAATTCATGATCAGGTTCGGCTCGCAATCGACATTGAGCGTCAGATTGTGCTTGCGCAGGCCGGGC
The DNA here is from genome assembly GCF_947648125.1 of uncultured Bradyrhizobium sp. Taxonomy (GTDB): domain Bacteria; phylum Pseudomonadota; class Alphaproteobacteria; order Rhizobiales; family Xanthobacteraceae; genus Bradyrhizobium. The sequence goes on from NZ_CANSMR010000031.1 coordinate 68,118, forward strand.
CGCAGACTCATCACCACCTGCTCGGTGAGATCGCCGAGATCAAAGCTGCGCTGGTCCGAATAGTTGCGGTCGGCGGCGACCTGCTTGAACGACTGGATCAGCTCGGCGGCGCGGTTCAGATTGGCGACGAGCTGCGAGGAGGCATCCCGCGCCGTGTTCAGGAAGTCATTGAGGCTCGAGCGGCGCAGGTCGCCGCGCTCGACCTGGGTCGCGAAGTTGGCGGTCTTGCGCTCCAGCGCGGAGGCCACCGTGAGGCTGATGCCGACGGGATTGTTGACCTCATGGGCGACGCCGGCCACCAGGCGGCCGAGCGCCGCGAGCTTCTCGGCCTCGATCAGCGAATTCTGGGTTTCCCGCAGATTGCGCAGCGCAGCCTCCGCGGAATCCCTCGCCTTGCGCATCTCCTGTTCGGACCGCTTGCGCTCGCCGATGTCGAGCGCGACCGTGACGATGTTCTCGATGTCGCCCTGGGCATCGAGGATCGGCAGCTTGTTGACCAGCCATTGCCGCATGTTGCCGGCTACGTCCCTGTACTCCTCTTCGTAGAAACCAAGCTCGCGGCGCGCCGAGAGGACACGCTTGTCGTTCTCATCGGTCTTGGCTGCGCCATAGCGCGCCATCAGCTCGGCGGTGGTCTGGCCGATCGCGTCCTGCGGCTCGATGCCGAAGATGCCCGCCATGTAGCGGTTCATCAGCACGTAGCGCAAATTGCGCTCCTTGACGTTGATGACGGCCGGCACCGTGTCGATCACCATCTGCAACAGCCGGCGGCCTTCGGCGATGGCATCTTCGGCGCGCTTCTGGTCGGTGATGTCGCGCACCGTGCCCTCGTAGCGGATCACCTCGCCCTCGTCGTTGCGTACGACGGTCGCGGAATCGGACAGCCACAGCACGGTACCGTCGCGCGAGCGCACCTGATACTCGTAGTCGCGCACCGTGCCGTCGCGCTGCATCAGTTGCTGGTACTGCTGGCGCGCCGCCGGATCGACATAGACGGTGGAGGCGATGTCGCCGATGCCGTTGATCAGGTCCTGCGGCGCAGCATAGCCCATCATCCGCGCCAGCGCCGGATTGGCGTTGAGCAGCGCGCCGCCCGGCGTCGTGACGTAGATGCCGTCGACCGATGCCTCGAACAGCTTGTGGTAGCTCTCCTCGGCGAGCCGCTGCTCGGCAAGCGCGCGCAGTGCGGCCTCGCGCGCGCTGTCGGCGTCGACCAGGGTCTGGCGGAACACTTCGGCGGCGCGCGCGATGTCGCCGATCTCGTTGTCGAGGTCGGCGCCCGGAATGAATGCGCTCTTCTCGCCGCCCGCGACCTTGCGGATCGATCCGGCGATCCTGGCGAGCGGGCGAACGGTGCGGCGAACCACCAGCACCGAGGCGAACAGGCCGATCAGCACCCCCGCCGTGCCGAGCACGATGCTCTGCCATTTTGCCTCAGCCAGCGTGCGCGCGAAATCGCGCGACAGCACGTGGCCGCGGCGCGAGCTGAGCTCGCGCAACAGCTCGGTGACCTTCTGGATGAGGCGGCCTTCGGCGCCGAGCACCTCGCGGTCGATGTCGGCGATCTGGCCCTCGCGCACCGAAATCGCGCTCATCGCCTCGGCATAATTGTCGACCGCGCCGCGCAGGGCGGGATCGGCGATGGTCATCGCCCGCATGCTTTGCGCGGCCTGCTCGGCGGCCGATGTGTTGTGCGCCAGCAGCGCGGTGGCAATGCGGCTCTGCACCTGCGACAGCGTGCTGGCGAGCGCCGCATCATTGCTCGCGGCGAGCGCCTTGTCGAACGCGTCGCGCAGCGGCGGCAGCCCGGCGACGATCTCGGCACGGCGGCTGAGCAGCGCCGAGATGCGCTCGATCCCGCTGCGATAGGTCGCCAGCCGCTGGGTGACGCCGTCGATCATGTCCTGCTGCTCGGGCGCCAGCTCGATCCGGGTCTTCTTCAGGATCTCGCTCAGCGACTGGGCTGCCTCGGCGACCTGGGCCGACTGGTTTCCGGGCTCGGTGACGAAGTCCCGCGCCGCCAGCCGCAGCTCGTTGGTGCGACGGTCGATGTCCTCGGCAATGTCGCCGACGCTTTGCAGCCGCTGCAGCTCGGCGAAGGTCGTGTCGATGTGCCGGATCGCGATCACGCTGGCCGTGGACGTGATGATGATCACAGCCAGCACCAGCAGGAAGCTGCCGAACGTGAGCTGGCCAATGGAAAGGGAGAACGCACGCGGCGCTTGCGAATTCGGCGGCAATTCAGCGGTCATGTCATCAAGGCCGGGGTCCAATGCGGCCCAATATACGGGAAATTACGGGCTTTGGGGAAACATGCTGAAAGGCCGGGCCGGCCGGCGGTGTGACCTCTGTCACCCGCGCGCCGCCGGTGGCCGATTCCGGCACAGGGTGGCGTCAGGCCTAGTCCGGCGGGATGCCGGCCTCCTTGATACATCCGGCGACATCCAGGCGGCAGCCGGTTTCGGGAGACAGCGCATCAGGCGCCGGCGGTCATCCGCGCCGGGATCGTCATCGCGGCGATGACCTCAGGCCGTGGTGATTCTGCGCGCAGGAATCGTCATCGCGGCGACGCCGATCACGACGCAGGCGAGCCCGATCCACGCCGTCGGGCTCAGCCGTTCGCCCAGAAAAACGACGCTGAGCGCCACCCCGATCGGCACCCGCAGATAGGCCTGCGCGGTGGTGCCGACCGAACCCAAAGTCTGGATCAGGCGGAAGTAGATCACGAAGGCGATCGCGGTCGAGAACACCGCAAGCGCCAGCAAGGCGAGCAGCGAGCTGGTTGACGGCGTCAGCGTCCAGGGCCGTTCGACGGCGAAGCTGAGCGGGATCAGCACCGCCGCGCCCGCGATCAGCGAGCCGGCGGCCGGCGCCATCGGATCGAGCCCCTTGAAGCCGCGGCTGAAGATCGCGGCGCAGGCGTAGCAGATGGTGGCGGCGACGATCGCGACCTCGGCCACGATGCCCTCCCCGAGATCGCGGAATGCGTCGACGCCGACGATCAGACAGATGCCGGCCATACCTGACATCACTCCGAACAGCTTGCGCGGGCTCGCGGCCTCGTGGCGGGTGATCGCGGCCGTGAACAGGAAGGTGAAGATCGGCGAGGCCGAATTGAGGATGGTGGCGAGGCCGGCATCGACGAAGCGTTCGCCCCAGGCGATCAGCGTCCACGGGATCACGCTGTTGAGGCAGGCCTGGAAGATGAAGCGGCGCCAGGTCGCGCCATCCGTCGGCATCGTCACGCCGCGCATCCGCATGATGACGAGCAGCAACAGCCCCGCGATGGCGGTGCGCGCCGCGATCAGCGTGATCGGCGGGATGGTCGCGACGCCGAGCTTGATGAAGGTGTAGGAGCCGCCCCAGAGGGTGGCGAGCGCGAGCAGCAGCGCCAGCTCGAAGCCCATGTTCGGCTGGCGCGCATCGCCGGTCGCGGGGCCGCTCACGACGCGCTCCCTGCAAGCCAGCCAGCGGTCGCCGCAAACAAGCCTTCGCGCCCGTGTTCGAGATGCATCAAATGCGTTGCCCTCGGCACGACGACATCGGCCGTCTCCGATGCGCCCAGCGCATGTGTCAGCCAGGCGGCGTCGGCATCCTGGCAAAGGTTGTCCCATTCACCACGGACGATCAGCGTCGGAGCCTGGACGCGGCGCGGGTCATAGGCGAGTTGCCCCGACATCGCGGCGATGATGTCGGCCTGCGGCCCGTTTGGAATCCGGACCGCCGGCGGGTTGCGTCCGGCCGCGCCGGCATCGCTTGCCAGATAGGCCGGCCCCCACTCAGCGAGGTCAGGTTCGATCAGCACCGGAGGATGCGACGGTGGGACGTCCTCGACAAATCGCTTCAGTTGATCCGCGATGGTGACCTCGCGCCATGCGCCGATGCTCTCGGGGAGCGGCAACCCGCCCAACTCCCGCCGGACGATCGGCCCGAACAGCACGAGGCGGCCGACGGCATCAGGGCGATCGGCTGCAAAGCGGCCGGCCGCCATCGTGCCCCACGAATGCGCGACGATATGAACCGGCGTACCGGCGCGCGTCCTGCGGATGTGATCGACCACCGCACCGACCTGAATGGCGGCATCCGGCGCGCGGCCAAGCGGCGCGATCCCGCTCGCGGGCACCGACATCTGCCGCGGCCGGCTCGAGCCGCCGAACCCAATGAAATCGAAACCCCAGACGTCGAAACCACAGGCATTGAGATCGTCCGCCCAGGATCGCCCGCCAAAGCGATAGCCGACCGACAGCGCCGACGGGAACGTCGCGCCGTGAACGTACAACACGGGATCGCCGGCGCCCGGCCAGTGCCGCAGCAACAGCGTGTCGTCGCTGCCCGGCAATGTCAGATGGACTTCGTCGGATATTGGCGTTTCGAAAGATGCTCGCACGTCGGCTCCTTTTGCGCCGGGCAATTGGCCCAGCGCGGTGACCGACGTGGTTATAGCGAGCTTCCGGTGGCGATACTTCGATACTCGCCGAAGTTTTGCAGCGCCGGCGCGGGCGACCTCAGCCCATCGCGCCGACGTCGAACACCTCGCCGTCGTAGCCGGCTTCCTTGGGGATGCGGAGCTGGCGGCCGGTGGCGGTCTTGGTCATCACGGGCATCACGGCGACGATCGACTTGCCCTTGCTGTCGGCGAGCGCAGCACCGACGTTCGGCTGCTTGCCGAGCCTGATCAAATTGCGCGTGGTCGGGAACGGCAGCTTGAAGCGGCCGGTCTCGCCGCCTTCCAGCGCTTCCCGCGTCGACACCCAGATCGAGTCGGTCGATTCCTTGCCGTCATGGGCGCCGAGCTGCTCGGGCGGCGCTGCGGCGAGGAAGAACCAGGTGTCGAAGCGCTTCGGCATGCCCTCCGGCGTGATCCAGTGCGCATACGGCACGAGCTCGTCGAGCGCGAGCACCATGCCGTTGTCCGACAGCACCTTGAGGAAGGTGATCTTGCCTTCGTTCAACGCCGCACGATGCGCGGTCGCGATGTCGTTCGCACGCTTCGCGTCGACCAGATCCTTCGACCCTTGCGGCCGCGCCAGCAGGATGCCGCTCTCCTCGAAAGTTTCGCGGATCGCCGCGATGCGGAAGCCGAGCGCGTCGCCGTCGAGGCCTTCCCCGCCCGAATAGAGCGCGGGATTGGCGGCGATCTCCTTGTCGTTCTTGTCGACGCTGCCGCCCGGAAACACCAGCGCACCCGAATTGAACTCGATCTGGTGATGGCGGACCATCATGAAGACTTCGATTTCGGACGACGTTCCGTCACGCAGCAGCAGCACGGTCGACGCAAGGCGCGGGGCAACGATCTCTGTCATAATTATCCTGCTGCACTGGATTGCGGTTGTAGATTGGCGCGGCGATCGACGCGCGCCACGCGGGAGAGCAGATAGTCGACCTCCGCCCTCGCCTGCGGCGTGATGACAGCACCGGGCTTACGCTGGGCGCTGGAGGAGATGATGCCGCGCTTCTGCAGCACGTATTTGCGCACGGTGAGGCCGACGCCCGGCTGCTGCTCGTAGCGGATCAGCGGCAGATGCGCGTCGAACAGATCATGCGCGGCGTCGCGTTTTCCGGCCTTCGACAGATTGACGACGTCGATCAGGAGTTCAGGGAAGGCATAACCGGTCATCGCGCCGTCGGCGCCGCGCTCCATCTCGAAATCGAGGAACAGGCCGCCATTGCCGACCAGGATCGACAGCGGCCGCAGCGAGCCGTCCTTCTGGAAGTTGCGCAAGGTCGAGATCTTCTCGAGGCCCGGCCAGTCTTCGTGCTTGAGCATCACGCAGGACGGCGAATCCATCACGATCTTGCGGATCACCGCGGGCGTGAACACGACGGTGAGCGTCAGCGGATAGTCCTGCAGCACCCAGGGAATATCATCGCCGATCGCTTCCTGCGCCTGCTTGAAATAGCCTGCGATCTGGTCGTCGGTGCGCAGATGCGGCGGCGGCGCGATCATCACGCCGGCGGCGCCCGCATCCATCGACTTCCTCGCCAGCGAACGCATCGTGGCGAAGCCCGGCGCCGAGACGCCGACGATCACCTGCAGCTTCTTGGCGCGCTTGACGAAGCGCAGCGCGACCTGCTCGGCTTCGGCGGCGTCGAGCTTCGGCGCCTCGCCCAGAATGCCCAGCACCGTGACGCCGTCGCAGCCGACCTCGGTGTAGAAATCGGTCAGCCGGTCGATCGATGCCTCGTCGATACGGCCGTCGTCGTGGAACGGGGTCGGCGCGATCGCGAAGGTTCCGGCGGCCTGGGCGGTGAGTTTTGTCATGGGTGCCTCATCTGTTTCCGCCTCTATACAGCGTCATTCCGGGATACGCCACTTGGCGCAGGCCCGGAATGACGTAAGGTCAGAACCGCCGCGCGCCCATCTTGATCTGCTCCTCGGAGAAGAAGATCTCCTTGGCGTGGGTGGCGATGTCCTCCGCCTTCCAGCCGGTAAAGGGCGGCTTCCAGCCCTCCATCTCCATCATCCGCATCTCGCGGACGCCGCGCGGGCCCGAGACGCCGAGGACCTTGCCGGTTTGGTCGCCCGACAGGTCGCTGACCATGTAGAGCACGGCCGGCGCAATGCCGTCCGGGCCGAGCGCCGCACCCGGGTTCTCCTTGTAGCGCGGCAGGTCTGCGGTCATGCGGGTCAGCGCGCCCGGCGCCAGCGTCCAGATCCGGATGTTGTACTTGCGGCCCTCGATCGCCAGCACGTTGGAGAGGCCCCAGATGCCGCCCTTGGCCGCGCCGTAATTGGTCTGGCCGAAATTGCCGATCAGGCCCGAGGTCGAGGAGGTGTTGACAATGACGCCGCCGCCATTGTCGCGCATCCATTTGAACACCGGCTGGGTGCAGCAGAAGGTGCCTTTCAGATGCACCTTCATCACCCTGTCCCAGTTCGCTTCCTTGGCCTTGTGGAAGGTCTCGTCGAGCAGGATGCCGGCATTGTTGACCAGGATGTCGGCGCGGCCGAAATGCTTGATCGCGTCGTCGAACACCGATTGGCCGCCGGCCAAGGTCGAGATGTCGGCGCCGTTGGCGACCGCGCGGCAGCCCTCTGCCTTGATCGCGTCGACCACCTTGTCGGCCATCGACTTGTCGGAGCCCGAGCCGTCGCGCGGACCGCCGAGATCGTTGACGACCACCGCCGCGCCCTCGCGCGCAAACAGCTTCGCGTAGGCTTCACCAAGTCCGCCGCCGGCGCCCGTGATCAGCGCCACCTTGCCGTCGAGTAATCCCATGGTCGTTTCTCCGTTGTTATTGTGTCCCGGACGCGATGCAGCGTGAAACACTGCTTCGCTGAGCCGGGACCCACGCCCGGCAGCTGGGCCCCGGCTCTGCATCGCACGGCTTGCGCGCTGCGCCGCGTCCGGGGCATGAGAGCTACGCCAGCACCGTCTTGCCGCTCTTGATCACGGTGACGCCGCGCGACTTCACCTTGGCCTCGAACGACACCACGTTGCCGTCCTTCCACAGCTCCATCGTCACAGTCTCGCCGGGAAACACCGGCGAGGAGAACCGCGCCGCGTGCTGCTTGAAGGCTGACGGATCATAGTCGGCATAGGTCTGCAGCACGCCGCGGCAGGTGATGCCGTAGGTGCACATGCCGTGCAGGATCGGCCGCGGGAAGCCGGCCTTCTTGGCGAACTCCGGGTCGGAGTGCAGCGGATTGCGGTCGCCACAGAGCCGGTAGATCAGCGCCTGGTCGGGCCTCGTCGTGATGTCGACCACCTTGTCCGGCGCGCGCTCCGGCACCTTGTGCGGCTCGGGCTGGCCGTCCGACGGGCCGCCGAAGCCGCCGTCGCCGCGGGCGAAGCGCGAGGCGACGAGCGTCGCAAGCTTGTCGCCCTTCTCGTCCTTCAGCACGGTCTGATGGCGGATCACCGCGCCCTTGTCCTTGCCCTTGTCGAACACGTCGAGCACGGTCGAGTCGGCCGTGATGTGGGCCGCGGTCGCGAACGGCTTGTGGAAGGTGATGTCGCGCTCGCCGTCGACCACCATGACGCGGTTGAGGTTCATCTCGCCGGGGCCCGCGCCCCAGGCTGCGACCGACGCGAAGGTCGGCACCACCCTGAGGGGCCGCGGCGTCAGCACGCCCTCATTGACGAAGGCGAGCTCGTTCTCGTCCATCGGATCGGCGCCGAGCCCGATGCCATAGGCATAGAGCATCACGTCGCGATCGCTGTAGCTGTATTTCTGGCCCAGATTCTTCAGGGCCATCAGCTGTTCGTACACGATTGGCATTGTTGTTTTCTCCCCGAACTCTTTCTCGCTTTGCGCTGCCAATTGATGTGCCCTCTCCCCCTGTGGGAGAGGGCAGCACCGGCAGTCGTCACAAACTCGCTTCGGTGAGGGGTTCGCGCCGCAGAGAGAGCATCGTTCGCGGAAAAAATCCCTCATCCGGCGGCCTTCGGCCGCCACCTTCTCCCACAAGGGGAGAAGGTACTTACGCCGGCGTGAAGAACGGCAGCGGAGCGCCGTCGGTCGGCTTCCACACCACCTTCACCTTCTGGCCGATCTTTACCGTCTCCAGATCGCAATCGACGATGTTGGTCTGCAGCGACGGACCTTCCTTCAGCGTCACATAGGCGATCGCATACGGACCGGTCGGCGACTTCCGCATCAGGCTGTAGGTGTAGACCGTGGCCTCGCCGCTCGACTCTTCCCACACCGTCTTGTCGGAGAAGCAGAACGGGCAGATCGTGCGCGGGAAGTAATGCGCTTCGCCGCAGGTGGTGCAGCGCTTGATCATGAACTTGCCCGCCTTCGCCGCTTCCCAGAACGGCGCGGTCTCCGGGTTGGTCACCGGGGCATTGTACTTCTTGGCTTCAGACATCACGCACGCTCCAGAATGCAGGTTGAGGCGGCGTGGCGAACGCCGAGCAGACCGCCGGTGCCGTGGGCGATCGCGAGGTCGCAGTTCTGCACCTGCACCTTCGGATGCGCCTCGCCGCGCAACTGGCGCACCGCTTCGAGGATCTTCGTCATGCCGCCGCGATTGACGGGATGGTTGCTGCACAGGCCGCCGCCATCGGTGTTGAACGGCAGCTTGCCGACGCCCGAGATCAGATTGCCGTCGGCGACGAACTTGCCGCCCTCGCCCTTCTTGCAGAAGCCGAGGTCTTCGAGCTGCATCAGCACCGTGATGGTGAAGCTGTCATAGATCGAGGCGTATTTGATGTCCTTCGGCGTGACGCCTGCCTCTTCGAAAGCACGCGGGCCGGACCACACGCCGGCGGAATAGGTCAGATCGAGATCCTTGCCGCCGCGCGGGCCCTTCATCGCCTCGCCGTGGCCGATCAGGCGAACCAGCGGCCTCTTCAGGCTCTTGGCGATCTCCGGGGTCGTGACGATCATCGCGCCGCCGCCGTCGGTGACGACGCAGCAATCCATCCGGTGCAGCGGATCCGAGATCATCGGCGAGTTGAGCACGTCCTCGACGGTGACGACCTCCTTCAGCATCGCATGCGGATTGTATTGCGCGTGATGCGAGGCCGCGACCTTGATCCAGGCGAGCTGCTCGGAGGTGGTGCCATAGTCGTGCATATGGCGCATGGCACACATGCCATAGGCATTGTGCGTGGTAGCCCCGTAAGCCAATTCGAAATCAGCCTCGGCGCCGGAGGCGCGCGGCGGCATCGGGCCGGTGCGCGGCTTGCCCGCCAGCGTGACCAGAGCGACGGAGCACTTGCCCGCGGCGATCGCCTCGGCGGCATGGCCGAGATGGATCAGATAGGAACATCCACCGGTCTCGGTGGAGTCGACGTGGCGCAGCTTCTTGGTGTTGAGGCCGAGATAATCGACCATCGGCCACAGCCCGCCCGGCGCGTCGCCGGCGCAGAAATAGCCGTCGATATCGTCCTTGGTGAGCCCGGCATCCTCGATCGCACCCTTGGCGACCTCGGCGTGTAGCTGTGCTGTTGATTTATCGGGTGCATGCCGGGTGGGATGCTCGTAGATCCCGGCAATGTAGGCCTTGCCCTTGATGGTCAAATCGCTCTCCGCTGGCGTTTCTCGCTCCAGCGTTTTTCTGAACCGGCGGCGCGACCTTGGCAAGCGCCGAAATATTCCGTCAGGCGAGACTGCGTCCGCGAGCTCGGAAATTGCAGGGTGGGTTAGCCGAAGGCGTAACCCACCATTGCGTTTGCCGGCAGGCTAGTGATGCTTTTCCAGAACGATCACCGCCCCAAGCGACGCGCATGACCACATCGATGCGGCATAGCAGTAGCTGGCCGGATAATCGCTAAGATCGAGGCGATCCTCATTTGGTTCCGCCAGACTACGCTTCACTTCATCCTTCCAGAATGCAAAGCAATCGTCTGCCGCTATCCACCACAGCGGAAGACCTACGTCCGCGACCACAAAAACCGAACCATCGCGCAGAAGCCGGACAATTTCTGCCTTACCTATCGGCTCAATGCGACGCGCGTTCACCAGCCCGTTGTTGTCCCAGAGTTCTGTGAGCGGTGTTTGCGTGACGATCCTCTGACTCGTATCCATGTCCAGGTCGGGACCCATCAATGCATCGGTGTGCGGGCAAGATTGTGGGTTACGCTTCGCTAACCCACCCTACGCAGCGGAATATGTGGCTACTACTCCGCCGCCATCTGCCGCGGCGCGGGCGGCGGGTTGGCGAGGTCGGCGGCGAGTTGCGCGTAGCGAACCTTTGCGTCCTTGATCGCCTTCTCCTTCACCGGGCCGTAGCCGCGGATGCGGTCGGGCAGCGACAGCAGTTCGACCGCGATGTCGTGATTGAGCGGCGACAACAGGCTCAACACGGTCGCGACATCCTTCTCGTAGCCCGCGATCAGATCGCGCTCGAGCTTGCGGTCGGCGTTGTAGCCGAAGATGTCGAGCGGCGTGCCGCGCAGGAAGCGGAACCGTGCCATCACCTTGAACGCCGACATCATCCAAGAACCGAAGGCGCGCTTCTTCGGACGGCCCTGGGCGTCGAGCCCGCCACCGAGGATCGGCGGCGCGAGATTGAAGTTGAACTTGAAGTCGCCTTCGAACTGGTCGCGCAGCTGCTTCTCGAAACGGCCGTCGGTGAACAGCCGCGCCACCTCATACTCGTCCTTGTAGGCGAGCAGCTTGGCGTAGTTGATCGCGACCGCACGCGGCAGCGCCTCGCCGTAGCCGCCCTTGGTGGCGGCGTCGCGTACCTGATCGACCAGCTTGCGGTAGCGCTTTGCCAGACGCGCGTTCTGATAGCCGGTCAGAAGGTCCATGCGATGGGCGATGATCTCGTCGAGCGACATCGCATCCAGCGACTTGACCGGGGCTGCGTCGTCATCCTGCCCCTTCATCATCGCGGCGAGCCGCGCCGGATCGGCCGCGGCCAGGCGCCCGAGCTGGAACGCCTGCCTGTTCATCTTGATCGAGACTCCATTGACCTCGATCGCCTGCTGGATCGATTCCGCCGACAGCGGCAGCAGCCCGCGCTGATAGGCAAAGCCCATCATCATGATGTTGGTGGCGATGCTATCACCGAGCAGAGCTTCGGCCGGCTTGGTGAAGTCGAAGAACGCGGAGTCCTTGCGCAGCTCGGTCTCCAGCACGCTGTTGACCTTGCGGCTCTGGAAATTGAAGTCGCGATTGAGGATGAAATCCGCGGTCGGGATGATGTGGCTGTTGATGATGCCGACGGTACGGCTCGCATCGCACAGCGTGATGGTGTCCTTCGACACCGCGACGACCTCGTCGGCCGCGAGCACCAGATCGGCCGTGCCGGTCACGATGCGCGAGCAGGTCACGTCGGCGGTGTGCTCGGAGAGCCGGACATGGCTGAGCACCGCGCCGCCCTTCTGCGCAAGGCCGGACATGTCCAGGATCATCGAGGCCTTGCCCTCGATGTGCGCGGCCATGCCGAGCAGCGCGCCGATCGTCAGCACGCCGGTGCCGCCGACGCCGCCGACCGCGATGTTGTAGGGCCGGTCGAGCGCGGGCTTCGAGGCCGGCTCCGGCAAGGCGCCGATATCGCCAAGCTCGGTCGGCGCGCGCCGCTTCAGGGTGCCGCCGTCGACCGTGACAAACGACGGGCAGAAGCCCTTCACGCAGGAATAGTCCTTGTTGCAGGTCGACTGGTTGATGGTGCGCTTGCGCCCCAATTCCGTCTCCAGCGGCTCGACCGAGATGCAGTTCGATTGCACCGAGCAGTCTCCGCAGCCTTCACAGACGGCAGGATTGATCAGCACGCGGCGCGCCGGATCCTCCATCAGGCCGCGCTTGCGGCGACGGCGCTTTTCCGCGGCGCAGGTCTGCACGAATACGATCGCCGACGTGCCCTTGGTGTCGCGGCACATCTTCTGAACGTTCTCGAGCTCGTCGCGGTGGAACAGCTTGACGCCGGGCGCAATCGTATCGGCGGGATAGGCGTCGGGATTTTCCGAGACCAAATAGATTTCGCGGATGCCTTCGGCATGGAGCTGGAAAGTGATCTGCTGCGGCGACAGGTCGCCGTCGTGGCGCTGGCCGCCGGTCATGGCGACGGCGTCGTTGTACAGGATCTTGTAGGTGATGTTGGCCTTGGAGGCGATCGACTGGCGGATCGCCAGAATGCCGGAATGAAAATAGGTGCCGTCACCGAGATTGGCGAAGATGTGGTTCTCGTTGGTGAACGGCGCGATGCCGACCCACGGCACGCCCTCGCCGCCCATATGGGTGAAGGTCTCGGTCGAGCGGTTCATCCACAGCGCCATGAAGTGACAGCCGATGCCGCCGAGCGCGCGGCTGCCTTCCGGCACCTTGGTCGAGGTGTTGTGCGGGCAGCCCGAGCAGAAATACGGCGTGCGGCTGACGGGTGCGGTCGCCTGCATCTGCGACGACTGGCGGCCGTTGAACCAGTCGGCCTTGGCGCGCAGCATCTCGGCGATTTCAGGGTTGAGATTAAGTCGAAGCAGCCGTTCGGTGAGCGAGCTCGCAAGCGAGGCCACGCTGAGCTCGGCGGCGAAGGTCAGGAAGCGCTTGTCATGATCGTCCATCTTGCCGACGATGCGCGGGCGCACATCGTCGCGCCAGTTGAACAGCTCCTGCTTGACCTGGTTCTCGACGATCTCGCGGCGTTCCTCGACGATGAAGATCTCCTCGAGGCCGACCGCGAAGTTGCGTACGCCTTCCGGCTCCAGCGGCCACGGCATGCCGATCTTGTAGAGGCGGATACCGATCTTGGCGGCGATCTCGGGCGTGATGCCGAGCTCGCGCAGCGCCTGGCGGATGTCCTCATAGCTCTTGCCCGAGGCCATGATGCCGTAGCGCGCGTTCGGCGAATCCATGGTGATGCGGTTGACCTTGTTGGCGCGGGCAAAGGCGATCGCGGCAAAGCCCTTGTAGTCCTGCAGCCGGCGGTCCTGCTCGAAACGGTCGTCAGGCCAGCGGATGTTGAGGCCGCCCGGCGGCAGCTCGAAATCGGCCGGAACGATGAATGGCGTCATCTCGTCGGTGAGGTCGATCTCGGCGGTGGTCTCGACCGTTTCGGTGATCACCTTCATGCCGACCCAGCAGCCCGAGTAGCGCGACATCGCGATACCCAGCAGGCCCATCTCGATCATTTCGTGGATGCTGGAGGGGTAGAGGTAGGGCATTAGCGCGGAGATGAAGGCGTGGTCGGACTGATGCGGGACGGTGGAGGATTTTGCGCCGTGGTCATCGCCGGCAAGGCAGAGCACACCGCCGTTCTTGGCCGAGCCTGCCGCATTGCCGTGGCGGAAGACGTCGCCGCAACGGTCGACGCCGGGGCCCTTGCCGTACCAGATGCCGACCGCGCCATCATATTTGGCGCCGGGCGACAAAGCGAGCTGCTGCGAGCCCCAGATCGCGGTGGCCGCGAGGTCCTCGTTCACACCGGGCTGGAACTTGATGTTGTACTGTTCGAGATGCTTGCGGGCGGCGAACAGCTGCTGGTCATAGCCGCCGAGGGGGGAACCGCGATAGCCGGAGATGAAGCCTGCCGTGTTGAGGCCTGCGGCGCGGTCGCGCCTGATCTGCGCCATGGGCAGGCGGACCAGCGCCTGGATGCCGGTCATGAAGACGTGACCGGTGCCCTGGGTGTATTTCTGGTCGAGGCTGATAGGCCCTTGGTTGATTCCCATTTAGCCCTCTTTGCGCTGGTCGCGACGCCTGCTTTTTAGCTAGTCATCCGAACTTGTTAGAAACAGTCTATGTCGGATTTTCCGGCCCGCGCAGCACAATTCTGGGCGACCAAGCCCGTCGCTCAAAAATCGCAACTTCGTGCCGGGAATATTGCAGCGCCGTTTCGGTTTCTGTCGCAGGACAGGCCCGCGGCGAAATGGCGTAACGCGTCTGGTGGACCGGAAGGTGAATAGATGCGGCGACGACATCGAACGACCGGTGCGATTCTGGCCAGTGTGCTGTTGTGCGGTGCGTTCGCGGCTCGCGAATGCACTGCTGCGCCAACCGACGACATCATCGCCCGCGGCAAGGCGCTCACGATCGCCGGCGACTGTGCGAGCTGCCACACGGCCGACCCGGCAAAGCCGTTCGCCGGGGGCAAGCGGATCGACACGCCATTCGGTGTGGTGTTTTCGCCGAACCTGACCCCTGATCGCGATACCGGCATCGGCGGCTGGAGCGACGACGATTTCCTGCGCGCGCTGCGGATGGGCGTCTCGCCGAGCGGGGCGCATTATTACCCCGCCTTCCCCTACCCGTCTTTCACCAAGCTGATCCGCGATGACATCCTGGCCATCCGCGCCTATCTCGCGACGCTGGCGCCGGTCAGCAACAAGGCGCCGCCGCCGGAGCTGCGCTGGCCGCTGAACTATCGCGTGCTGATGCGGGCCTGGAACGCGCTGTTCTTCACGCCGGGCATCATTCAGCCGGACCAGAGCAAGGCCGCGGAATGGAATCGCGGCCGCTACCTCGTCGAGGCCCTCGCCCATTGCGGCGCCTGCCACACGCCCAAGAACGCGTTCGGCGCCGACAAGCGCGATCAGGCGTTCGGCGGCAGCATGGTGCAGGGCATGTTCGCGCCGAGGCTCGATGGCGCCGCGCGCAGTGGGCTGAAGTCATGGAGCGCAGGCGACATCGCCGAATATCTGCAGAGCGGCCGCAATGGGCACAGCCATGCCGGTCCCCTGATGTCCGAAGTCGTGGTCAATTCGACCTCGAAGATGAGCGACGCCGATGTGCGCGCGATCGCGGCCTACCTGAAGAGCCTGCCTGCCGGCGCGCCGGAGCCGCAGGTCACTCCGCGCTCGCCGGCGCAGATGAGCAACGGCGAGCGGATCTATCGCGGCGCCTGCATCGCCTGTCATGAGCTCGATGGCTCGGGCGCGCCGCGGATCTATCCACCGCTGCCCGGCAACGCCAATCTGCAATCGGCTAATCCTGCGAGCACGCTGCGCATCATCCTCGACGGCGCGCAGACCTTGACCACGCCGCGCGCGCCGAACGCAGGCTCGATGCCGGCCTATCCAAAACTCACCGACCAGGAGGTCGCCGACGTCGCAACCTATATCCGCAATGCCTGGGGCAACGCGGCGCCGGCGGTGACGGCGGACGAAGTCGCCAAGGCGCGGACAGCGAAATAAAGGCGCGGACGGCGAGATAGCTGATCACCGCTCCTCGCCGCCGAACACGAATTTCGGCATCTCCCATTTGTAGCGGATCGCCAACATCCGGAACGTCAGGCCGAGCACGAAGGTCAGCCCGGTCCAGAGCCAGTCGTTGAACTGCAGCCCGGTGCCGATCGCATAGAACAGCCCGGTCACCACGGAGACGCTGGCGTAGAGCTCGCTGCGAAACAGCAGCGGCACCTCGTTGCAGAGGATGTCGCGCAGCACGCCGCCGGCGCAGCCGGTGATCATGCCGGAGACGATCACGATCGGCAGCGAGGCTTCGACCTGCCAGGCCACGTCGCAGCCCGCCATCGTGAACACCACAAGCCCGATCGCATCGAGCACCAGGAAGGCCAGATTGAGCCGGTGCACCAGCCGCGCCAGCAGGATCGTGGCGAAGGCGCCCGCCGCCGCGATCGCAAGATAGATCGGATGCGCGACCCAGAGCAGCGGATAGTGCCCGAGCAGCACGTCACGGATGGTGCCGCCACCGAGCGCGGTGATCGCCCCGAGCATGCAGACGCCGGCCCAATCCATGCTGCGCCTGCCGGCCGCCAGCGCCGCCGTCATCGACTGCGCCGCAACGGCAATAAACGAGAGCACGTGCAGCACCGAATCGGTGGGCGGCATGGTCCACATTGAAAGGGCCTCATGGAACAGGTTCGGAACCTAGAGCCTATCCCGTTCCGATTGAATCGGAACGGGATAGGCTCTAGGT
>NZ_CANSMR010000032.1 GCF_947648125.1 uncultured Bradyrhizobium sp.
CCCCGAACACCCGTCGGTCATGTCCCCGGGCTGAACATCAAGCCGGGCGATGACACCGAGATGAAGTACGCACCGCCGGTGTGTCGTATCGCGCGAGAACCATCCTCATCGCCGTCCCGGCGAAAGCCAGGACCCATTAACGCGCATCGTTGTGCGACGCTGGAACGACGAGTCCCGCCAGCAACCTCCGCCGCGGAGTATGGGTCCCTGCTTTCGCAGGGACACCCTGAGATTGTGGCGCGTGAGCACGATCGATCGAATTCTTGTTCCCGGGCTGCGTCACAGAAGCGCGCTTAGACGACTTTCGGATAGCTTGCGTCACAGTCGCGATCGACTACCCTTGGTATGCAAGCAGGCGCGACGTCAGATCGCGCCGCAAGAGGGGACGCGCGCATTGCACGGACAGGCCGACTGGCGCAGCGAAGCCATGCGAAGCGCCAGGGAGGGAACCCGGCGCCGCGCATTCACGGGCCTCTGGGTCGCGGCGCTGCTGGCGATCCTCAGCTTCCTCGTCATCTATCCTGTCTTCATGCTGCTGCTCGGCGCGCTCACCGACACCAATCCGGTGGTCGACGGCATCCGTCTCAGCCTGAGCCATCTGTCGATCGCCAATTTCCTCGCGGTGCTTGCCAATCCGAATGTCGGCGAAGCCCTGCTCAACACGCTGATCGCCTGCGGCGGCGGCACGGTGATCGCGGTCGCGATCGGGCTGCTGTTCTCGTGGATCGTGGTTCGCACCAACACGCCGTTCAAGGGTTTCATCGCCGCGGCCAGCATCCTGCCACTGTTCGCGCCGCCGCTGGTGGCCGGTGTGGCCTGGGCGATCCTCGGCTCGCCGAAGACCGGGTTGATCAACACGATGTTCAAGTGGATGGGCTCCGACCTGCGCATCGATCTCTATTCGATGTGGGGCCTGGTGTTCGTGTTCGGCATCTACTACGCGCCCTATGTCTACATGTTCACATCGTCGGCGCTGCGCAACATGGACCCGAGCCTGGAGGAGGCGGCGGAGATCTCCGGCGCCAGCGCGTTCGCCACCCTGTTCACGGTGACGTTTCCGCTGATCATGCCGGCGATCGTCTCGGGCATGCTGCTGTCGTTCATCGTGATGCTCGGCATCTACGGCATCCCGGCCGTGCTCGGCGCGCCGACCAATCTGAATGTGCTGACGACCTATATCTTCAAGCTCACCAACTGGTCGCCGCCGCTCTACAACACCGCGGCCGCCGTCGCGATCATCCTGATGGTGGTTACGGGGATCCTGGTCTATCTGCAGCAGAAAATGCTCAGCGGGCGCAGCTACACGACCGTTGCGGGCAAGGCGTTCCGGCCGCGCAGCCTCGATCTCGGGCCGTGGCGCTGGCTCACATTTGGGCTCGGGATCGTCTACCTCGTCATCGTCGTCGTACTGCCGTCGCTGGCGCTGATCGTCGCGGCGTTCCGCAAGTTCATGTTCATCCGCGACGCCGCCAGCCTGTTCGACATGCGGCAATATTCGCTGACGCATTTCGAGAGCATCTTCGACAATCCGCTGACGATGAAGTCGATCTACAACGCGATCGAGGTCGGAATCATCACCGCTGTTATCGGCGGCGCGCTCGCCTTTGCGATCGGCTACACCATCCATCGCACCCGCGTCGCCGGCCGCGGTGCCATCGACCTGATCTCGACGCTGCCGGTCGCGATTCCCGGGCTCGTGGTTGGCGTCGCCTATCTCTGGGCCTGGATCGGCGTGCCCGGCGGGCTCTACGGCACGATCTGGATTCTGTCGCTGGCCTTCATCGCGCGCTTCATGCCCGACACCGTGAAGGCGCTGTCGACCTCGTTCCTGCAGATCCACCGCGAGCTCGAGGAGGCCGCCTGGGTTTGCGGCCGGGGCATGCTCGGCACCATCAGGACGATCGTGCTGCCGCTGGCGCGGCCGGGCGTGCTGGCGTCGATGACGCTGCTGTTCGTGCTGGCGATCCGCGAGCTCGGCTCGTCGCTGTTCCTCTACACCAGCAACACCATGGTGATGTCGGTGTTGCTGCTCGACTATTACGAAGGCGGCAATATCGGCAAGACCGCGGCCTTCAGCCTGGTGCAGACCGTGCTGCTCGGTGTCCTGATCGGCGGCGCCAACTGGCTGTCGCGCGGGGCGGCGCAGGGCAACGTGGCGCGGACCGGATAACAACGAACACGGGGAGGATTGGCGATGGATAGACGAACCTTCACCACACTGGCCTTGACACTGGCCTCGGCGGGCATGGCAATTCTCGCGCTGGCACCGGCCGCGCGGGCGCAGGAGTTCGGCTCGCCGGAATTGATCGCGGCCGCGAAGGCCGAAGGCAAGCTCGTGTTCTACACCGCGAATTTTGCCGAGATCGAGCAGCAGGTGATCAAGGCGTTTAACAAGCGCTTTCCCGAGATCAAGGTCGAGATGGTCCGTGCGCCCGGCGGCCAGCTCATCACCCGCGTGAAGACCGAAGCCGCGGCCGGCAAATTGATCGCCGACGTCGTCGACCACTCCGATCGCGCGCTGATGCAGCCGTTGGAGTATCTGTTCCAGGACTATGCGCCGCCGAACGCGGCCGATTACAGCAAGGACGCGCTGATCTCGCCAAAACTGTGGCCGCGTGCCACCATCGCCTGGTCGATCGGCTACAACACCGAGCTGGTGAAGGATCCGCCGAAATCCTGGATGGACCTGACCAAGCCGCAATATGACAAGCTGATCGGACAGGTGTTCGCGCAGTCCGGCGGCACCACCTGGACCCGGATCATGTTCGAGCGCCAGGTGCTCGGCGAGGATTACTGGGCCAGGCAGGCCGCGACCCATCCGGTGCTCTATCCCTCCGGCGCGCCGACGGCCGATGCGCTGGTGCGCGGCGAGATCGCGATCGCGCCGCTGCTCTACAACGTGATCTATCAAAAGAAGAAGGACGGCGCCCCGATCGAGATCTTCTTTCCGCCCGAAGGCGCGCCGGTCAATCCCTATGCGAGCGGCATTCCGAAGACGGCGGCCCATCCCAATGCGGCAAGGCTGTTCCTGAACTGGTGCTTGTCGAAGGAAGGGCAGACCTTCATGATCAAGGAGCTCGGCAATCTCACCTCGCTGAAGGAGCCGCCAGCCTTTCCGGAGGGGTTCGATCCCAAGGTGGTCAAGCTTTGGTATCCGAAGTTCGACGAGTACGTGAAGCTTCACGCGGCGTGGGTCGCGGACTGGGACAAAATCTACGGGTATCGGCAATAGGCTGATGGTGCAGCGATGACGGCAACGCTCGAGGTCACCGATCTCAGGAAACAGTTCGCGATCGGCCGTCCGGCGATCGATGGCGTCAGCTTTGGCGTGCCGGCCGGCGAGATCGTGGTGCTGCTCGGGCCGTCCGGCTGCGGCAAGACAACGACCTTGCGCTGCGTTGCCGGGCTCGAGCATCCGACCGATGGCGAGATCAGCATTTCCGGGCGGGTGGTCTCGTCACCGGCGCGCGGCATCCTCGTGCCGCCGCGCGCGCGCAACCTCGGCATGGTGTTCCAGTCCTATGCGGTGTGGCCGCATATGACGGTGCGGCAGAACGTGATCTATCCGCTGAAGCACCGCACGGTCGGCCGCACCGATGCCGCTCGCATGGTCGACGACGCACTGGCGCTGGTCGGGCTGTCCGATTATGCCGACCGGCCGGTGGTGGCGCTCTCAGGCGGGCAGATGCAGCGCGTCGCACTGGCGCGCAGCATGGTGTACCGGCCGCAACTCTTGCTGCTCGACGAGCCGCTGTCGAACCTCGATGCCAAGCTGCGCCTGCGGTTGCGCGACGACCTCCGCGTCATCCTCAAGCAGACCGGGATGACCGCGCTCTATGTCACCCATGATCAGGCCGAGGCCGTGGTGCTCGGCGACCGGATCGGCGTCATGCGCGACGGCAAGCTGTTGCAGATGGACACGCCCGACGTGATCTATAATCGACCGGCCGATCTGTTCGTCG
This sequence comes from uncultured Bradyrhizobium sp., assembly GCF_947648125.1. Taxonomy (GTDB): domain Bacteria; phylum Pseudomonadota; class Alphaproteobacteria; order Rhizobiales; family Xanthobacteraceae; genus Bradyrhizobium. Next base: position 3,963 of record NZ_CANSMR010000032.1, read on the forward strand.
CCAACTTCACCGGCGCGACCAACGAGCTCGCCGGGACGCTGGTCGCCTGCAACGGCGGCTATGGCGTAGTCGATTTCGGCGACGGCCGGCGAGGTGAGGTCGCGCTGTTCCAGGCGCTCAAGCCCGACGAGAAGGTGCGCGTGGCGCTGCGGCCCGAGAACATCGTAATCGGCCGGCCCGATGGCGCCAACACGTTTGCGGCAAAGGTGCTCGACCGACGCTACCAGGGCACGCAGACCGCCTACGGCATCGAGCTGTTCGGCAAACGGCTGGAGGCGATCGAGCTCGGCACCGCCGCGCGCCATCAGGTCGGCGTCGAGGCGCAGGTCGCGCTGCCGCGCGAATGCCTGTGGGCTTACCGTGACAATGGGCCGGCGTCCCAAGACTAAACATAATCTACTGAGCAGAAGCTATTGCAGCGCCATTCCCGAAGACTTGATCACGGTCGTCAGCTTCTGCTGATCGGCCTTCATCAGCGCAGCGAGCTCATCGAGCGACATCGGCTTGCCCGGAATATTGGCAAGCGACAGCTGGCGCTGCACGTCGGGGTTCTGCAATGCCTTGTTGATCGCCGAATTGATCTTCTCGAGCAGCGGCGCCGGCGTCGCGGCCGGCACGTAGATGCCGTACCAGGGAACGTAGGCGGCCTCGGCAAAGCCGGCTTCGGCGATGGTCGGAACGTCGGGCAGGTCGGGGACGCGCTTGTCGGTGAAGACCGCGAGCGGCTTGACGCTGCCGGCCTTGATATGTGGCAGCGCAAGTTCGAGCGAGACGATCTCGAAATGCATCAGGTTGGTCATCAGGTCGATCAGCGCCTGTGGCTGGCCCTTGTAGCCGACATTGGTCAGCTTGATGCCGGCGACCTGAAACAGTTTTTGCGCGCTGAGGTCGATCGACGATCCCGTGCCGGGATTGCCGAAATTGAACTCTCCGGGCTGCTTGCGGGCCAGCTCGACGAATTCGCCGATGCTCTTCACCGGCATCGACGGATGCACCAGCGCGACGCTCTGATTCCAGACGGCGAGGCCGACGCATCTGAAATCCCTTGCCGCGCTCCAGCCGGCGTCCTTGTAGAGATCCGGGTTGACCAGCAGCGCGGGACCGGTGACGACCCAGGTGTAGCCGTCCGGCTCGCTGCGTGCGACGGCGGCCGTGCCGATGTTGCTGTTGCCGCCGGGCCGCGCCTCCACCACGACGGTCTGCTTCCAGTCGCGGCCGACCTGCTCGGTCACCGCGCGGGCGACGATGTCGACGATGCCGCCGGCCGGGTAGGGCACGATGATGTGGATCGGCCGGCTCGGATAATTGTCCTGCGCGTTGGCGCCGGCGCTAACCAGCAGGACGGATGCGATGGTCGCGAGCAGTCGAACGGCGGTTGCGATGCCGCGCATGTCTCCCTCCCCATATCTGCCGCATCGTCTGCGCGATGCGTACTTTTATTGCATGATCTTTTCGGAAAACCGCTTCACATTTTTCCGGATCATGCCTTAGTCGTTGGCCACCAGCGAGCGGATGCTGCGGGCGAGCCCGAGGATGCGCGGCCCGCATTCGCGCTCGATCTGCTCGGCACTGAAGCGGAACGAGGGGATGCCGCAATTGACCGACAGGCACTCGCCGGCGGGTGTGCGATAGAGCGGGGCGGCGACGCCGAAGATCTCGCGTCGCCATTCGCCGAGCGAGACCGCGAAGCCGCGTTCGTTGCAGAGCTCGATGTCCGGCAGCGTGCGCCGTTCGACGTAGTCGAGCTCCTCAGGGCGCTCGGCCTTCACACGCGCGACATAGGCGTCGCGTTCGTCCTGCGTGAACAGCGACAGCAGCGCGCGACCGACCGCGGTCGGCGCCAGCGAGGAGACGAAGCCCACGTCAGGCACGTGCGGCACCGCGTCCGTCGTGCGCAGCGTTTCGACATAGATGAAGTCGAGCCCGAACGGCATCGCGATCGACACCGTGCCGCCGGTGTAGGCGGCGAAGTCGCGCATCAGCGGACGCGCGAGTTGGCGGACCTTCAGCGACGACAGCACCGGATAGGCGGCAGCGAGCACGCCGAGTCCGAGCACGAAGCGGCCCTTGGCATCGCGCCTGAGGTAGCCGAGCTGCTCCAGCGTGTAGGTCAGGCGCGAAACGGTCGGCCGCGACAGGCCGGTGTGCTCGGCAAGCTCCGCATTCGAGAGCGGGCCGGCGTGGTTGCGGAAGGCCGCCAGCAGATCGAGCCCGTGCGCCAGGGTGGTCGCAAAGGAGGGATCCGCCTGGGATTCGAGAGTGGACAATGCCGCCATACGAAATAATGGTCTTAAATGGCCAGAAATGTCAATATATCGAAATGAATTTGCAAATCGTTTCGAGATAGGCTTATCTGCCGCCCAAAATGCGGGAGGCGGCATGGATTTCGCTCTATCCGAGCGATCGGAGCGTTGGCGGCGCGATCTGCTAGCCTTCTTCGAGAAGGAGGTGCTGCCCCGCCATCGCGCCTGGCTCGACCATGTCCGCGAGCACAACGACACGCCGCCCTTCATGGCCGAGCTGCAGCGGAAGGCGCGCGCAGCGGGCTTGTGGAATCTTGGCCTGCCCGAACTGGCGGACGATGAACCGGGCACGCGCCTCTCCAATCTCGACTACGCGCCGTTGGCGGAAATCATGGGGCGGCTGTTCTGGGCGCCGGAGGTGTTCAACTGCCAGGCGCCCGATGTGCCGAACATGATCGCGTTGCAGGCCTGTGCGACGCCGGCGCAGAAGAAGCGCTGGCTGGCGCCGCTGCTCAACGCCGAGACGCGCTCCGCCTTCGGCATGACCGAGCCGGATGTCGCCTCATCCGACGCCACCAACATTGCAACGCGGATGGTGCGCGACGGCGACCACTACATCCTCAACGGCCGCAAATGGTTCATCACCGGCGCCGCGCATCCCCGCTGCAGCTTCCTGATCGTGATGGGCGTCACCGATGCGGGCGCCGAACGCACCAGCCGGCATTCCTGCATCATCGTGCCAATGGATGCGCCCGGCGTGCGGCTGGTGCGGCGGCTGCGCTGGATGGGTTGCGAAGATCATACAGCGCCGATCGGCGAGCTCGTGTTCGACAATGTGCGCGTGCCGGCGGAGAATCTGCTCGGTGCCGAGGGCGAGGGGTTCAAGGTCGCCCAGGTTCGGCTCGGTCCGGCGCGTATCCACCATTGCATGCGCTCGATCGGGCTCTGCGAGCTCCTGATCGAGCTGATGATGGCGCGCGCCGCGGAGCGCAGTGCATTCGGGCGCACCGTGATCCAGTACGATACCGTCCAGCGCTGGATCGCCGAAGCCCGCGTCGAACTGGAGCAGGCGCGGCTGCTCGCCTGGCGCTGCGCCTGGCGGCTCGATCAGGCCGGCCATCACGGCGCCTGGCGCGATGTCTCGCTGATCAAGGTCGCGGTGCCGGCGATGCTGCAGAAGATTGCGGATCGCGCGATGCAGGTGTTCGGCGCGATGGGCGGCTCCGACGATACGCCGATCCATCAGGCGCTGGCGTGGGGACGTCTGCTGCGGATCGGCGACGGCCCCGACGAGGTGCATCTGCGGCAGATATTCCGGATGGAGCCGATGCCGGAATGGTCGATCGCCAACTCGCCCTATCTTGCTGCACATCCCGCCTGAGCGGCGCTAAAGTGTCCACCGAATTATCCTGAAACGAGGCGCCCTTCCGATGACGATGACCGAGCAAGCCCGAGACGCCAAGCCCTCCGCGATCGACAAGGAGCGGATGCGCCTGAAATATCAGGAGGAGCGCAATAAGCGGCTGCGTCCTGACGGCAATGACCAGTATCTCCAGATCAAGGGCCAGCTCGCGCACTATCTCGAGGATCCCTACACGCCGGTGACGGAGCGCGCGCCGAAGACCGATCATGTCACCTTCGCCTTCATCGGCGGCGGCTTTGCCGGGCTCGCCACCGCGGCGCGGTTGACCGAGGCCGGGGTGAAGGATGTCCGCATCGTTGAGAAGGGCGGCGATTTCGGCGGCACCTGGTACTGGAATCGATATCCCGGCGCGCAATGCGACACGGCGTCGATGGTCTACATGCCGCTGCTCGAAGAGACCGGCCACATGCCGACGGAGAAATACGCGCATGCGCCGGAAATCCTGGCGCACTGCCAGCGCATCGGCCGGCAGTTCAATCTCTACGACAATGCATTGTTTCACACCGAGGTGACGAGCCTCGATTGGGATGCGGCGCAATCGCGCTGGATCGTCCGTACCACCAGGGGCGACGCCTTCACCGCGCAATATGTCGGCATCGGCACCGGCCCGCTGCATGTGCCGAAGCTGCCCGGCATTCCCGGCATCGAGCGCTTCAAGGGCCACTCGTTCCACACCAGCCGCTGGGATTACGACTACACCGGCGGCGATCCCAAAGGCGCGCCGATGGAGAAGCTTGCCGACAAGCGCGTCGGCATCATCGGCACTGGTGCGACGTCGGTGCAGTGCATCCCGCACCTCGCGCGCGCCTGCAAGGAGCTCTACGTGTTCCAGCGCACGCCGTCGTCGGTCGACGTGCGCGGCAACGGCCCGATCGATCCGGACTGGTTCGCCGATATCGCAACGCCGGGCTGGCAACAGCGCTGGCTGGAGAATTTCACCGCCAACCAGGCCGGTGGGTCGGCCGAGGAAGACCTGGTGCAGGACGGCTGGACCGATTTGTCGAAGCGGATTCGCGCCAAGGTGATGCTGCTGCCGCGCGAGCAGCGCACCGTGGAAAATATGCGGGCGGTGTTCGAGGATTCCGACTTCGAAAAGATGGAGGAGATCCGCAACCGGGTCGACAGCATCGTTGGCGATGCCGAGACGGCCAGGAATCTGAAGGCCTGGTACGGCCAGCTCTGCAAGCGGCCATGCTTCCACGACGCCTATCTTCAGGCGTTCAACACGCCGGGCACGCATCTGATCGATACCGACGGCAAGGGCGTCGAAGAGATCACCGAGGACGGGATCGTCGTCGCGGGCAAGGAATACAAGCTCGACTGCATCATCTACGCATCGGGCTTCGAGGTGGGGACTGAATATCGCAGGCGCGCGGGCTTCGATCTGACCGGCCGCGACGGCATCAAGCTGTCGGCGCATTGGGCCAACGGCATGCGCACCAAGCACGGCATCCACGTGCATGGCTTCCCCAACGTGTTCTTCGTGCAGCCGACGCAGGGCGCCAACCTCATTTCCAACGTGCCGCACAACCTGACCGAAGCTGCGCGGACCATCGCCCTGATGGTCGCTCACGCCCAGGACAACGGCTTCAAGGAGATCGAAGTCAGCAAGGAAGCCGAGAACCGCTGGGTCGAGCTGCTGCTGACCGCGGTCGGCCGGATGATCGGCGGGCCCGATTGCACGCCAGGTTACTACAACAATGAGGGACGCGAGCCGGGGCCGGCGGCCAAGCTCCATGTCGGCTATCCGGCCGGCGCGTTGGCCTACTTCAAATATATCGACCAGTGGCGCAACAGCGGTCAGTTCGAAGGCCTACAATTCCGCTGAATGACGCGATCGGGACTGATTTCTGCCAAACGAGGGAGTGCCTGAGTATGACCCAGACCACCGCAGGTGAGACGTCGCGCGAACTTCCGAAGGCGGCGTCCGCGCCGGTCATCGCGCAGCACGAGGCGACGCTGAAAGCGCTGCCGTTCGCCGACACCAGGGATTTCGACGACGCCGCGCGCGGCTTCCTCGGCACCATCGAGAACGCGCGCGTTACCTCGACCCAGGGCAGGGTGGTCTGGAGCCTCGAGCCTTACGGCTTCCTCTCCGAGGAAAAGGCGCCCGCGACCGTCGATCCGAGCCTGTGGCGGCAATCGCGGCTCAATATGCATCATGGCCTGTTCGAGGTGGTGCCGGGCGTCTACCAGGTGCGCGGCCTCGACATCGCCAACATGACGCTGATCGAGGGTGACAAGGGCGTCATCGTGGTCGACACCCTGACCTCGATCGAGGGCGCGCGCGCCGCGATGGAACTGTACTTCCAGCATCGCGGTAAGAAGCCGGTCGCCGCCGTGATCTTCACCCATACCCACACCGACCATTGGGGCGGCGCGCGCGGCGTGCTCGACGACGCCATGCTGGCGGCCGGCGTGCCGATCATCGCGCCGAACTTCTTCATGGAGCACGCGGTCTCCGAGAACATCATCGCGGGGCCCGCGATGCTGCGCCGCGCGCAATACCAGTTCGGGCCGTTCCTCGCCAAGGGCGTGCGCGGCCAGGTCGATTGCGGTCTCGGCAAGACCATGGCGGCGGGCGGCGTGGCGCTGTTGCGCCCGACCGACCTGATCATCGCGACCGGCGACAAGCGCGTGATCGACGGGGTCGAGTTCGAATTCCAGATGGCGCCGAATAGTGAAGCGCCGGCGGAGATGCATTTCTTCATTCCGCGCTACAAGCTGTTGAACCTCGCGGAGAACTGCACGCATAATTTCCACAATTTGCTGCCGTTCCGCGGTGCTGACGTCCGCGATGCGCTGGCCTGGTCGAAATATCTCGGCGAGGCGCTGCAGATGTGGGGCGGCAAGGCCGAGGCGATGTGCGGCCAGCATCATTGGCCGGTGTGGGGCAAGGAGCGGATTGACACCATGATCCGCCAGCAGCGTGACCTCTACAAATACGCGCATGACCAGACCATCCGGCTGATGAACCACGGCCTCAACGCGGCCGAGATTGCCGAGACGATCCGGCTGCCGCAGAGCTTGGAGGGCGCCTGGCACGGCCGCGGCTATTACGGTCACATCCGGCACAATGTGAAGGCGATCTACCAGAAGTATCTCGGCTGGTACGACGCCAATCCGGTCAATCTCGATGCCTTGCCGCCGATCGCGGCCGGCAAGAAGTATGTCGAATATATGGGCGGGGCCGACGCGATCCTGAAACGCGCCACTGCTGATTTCGCCAAGGGTGAATTCCGCTTCGTGGCGCAGGCCGTCAGCCACCTCGTGTTCGCCGAGCCCGACAATCAGGCGGCGCGCGCATTGCTGGCCGACACGTTCGAGCAGCTCGGCTACGCCGCGGAGAGCTCGACCTGGCGCAACGCCTATCTGTTCGGTGCCCAGGAGCTGCGCCAGGGCATGCCGAAGACACCGCCGCGCTCGCCGATGCCGCGCGAGACGCTGGCTGCGCTCCGCACCGAGCAGCTCTGGGACGTGCTCGGCGTCCGCCTCAACGGCCCCAAGGCCGAGGGCAAGCGCATCGTGCTGAACTGGAGCTTTACCGACACCGGCGAGACCTTCGTGCTCAATCTCGAGAACTCGGCGCTGACCTACGTCAAGGGCGCGCAGGCCGTCGACGCCCACGCCAGTTTCACGCTGGCGCGCAGCGTGCTCGACGAGGTCATCGCCAAGCTGACCACGTTCCCGGAAGCCGTCGGTGCAGGCAAGGTGAAGGTATCAGGCGAGCCGCTGCGGCTCGGCGAATTGATGATGCTGATGGACGAATTCCCGCGGATGTTCGAGATCGTCGAGCCGAAGCGGACGGTGGTGAGCTAGAGCCACATACTCAAAACGTCGACTGTCACCCTGAGGAGCCGCGTAGCGGCGTCTCGAAGGGTCGACGGCCACCGGTCGGGCCGTGCATCCTTCGAGACGCGCTTCGCGCTCCTCCAGCGACAAAGGCAAAGCCTTTGCGCGGGGATGACGGTTCGATAGTCGGGCCTCTCAGATCCCGAGATACGCCGCCTGCACCTGCTTGTTGCCCGCAAGCTCGGCGCTGGAGCCCTGCATGATCACGTTGCCGCTTTCCAGCACGTAGGCGCGCTGCACCAGCGACAGCGCGCGGCTGACATTCTGCTCCACCAAAAGGATCGCGGTGCCCATCTTGTGGATCTCGCCGATCTTCTCGAAGGTGACATCGGTCATTACAGGCGCCAGGCCCAGCGAAGGTTCGTCGAGCATCAGCAGGCGCGGCTTCAGCATCAGGCCGCGGCCGACCGCGACCATCTGCTGCTCGCCGCCGCTCATGGTGCCGGCGAGCTGTTTCTTGCGGTCGGCGAGCCGCGGGAAGATGCTGTAGACGAGCTCCATCGTGCGCGCGCGATCCGCCTTGGCCTTCGGCGTATAGGCGCCGATCTCGAGATTCTCCTGCACCGTCATTTCGGGAAATACCTGGCGGCCTTCCGGGACATGCGCGATGCCGAGTTCGGGGATCCGGTAGGGCGGCAGCGTGGCGAGGTCGACGCCGTCGAACGTGACCTTGCCGGCGAACAGCTTGACGAGCCCGGAGACGGCGCGGAGCGTCGTGCTCTTGCCGGCGCCGTTGGCCCCGAGCAGACCGACGGCTTCGCCCTCGCCAATCGAGATGCTGACGTCGGTGATGGCGGGGACCGAGCCGTAGCTGGCGCTGACGCGGGAGAGCTCAAGCATGGGCGTCTCCCTGCGCCGGCGGATGCACGTAGGAGCCGAGATAGGCGCGGATCACTTCCGGATTCTCCACGATCTCCTTTGGCGTGCCCTCGGCGATCTTCTGGCCGTGGTCGAGCACCACGATGTGACGGGCGACCGCCATGATCGCGCGCATCACATGCTCGACGATTACGATGGTCAGGCCGCTGGCGGAGAGTTTTTTCACCAGCGTCACGGCCTGGTCGATTTCGGCCGGGTTGAGACCAGCCATCACCTCGTCGAGCAACAGGATTTTTGGTTGCGTCGCCAGCGCGCGGGCCATCTCGAGCCGGCGCTGGTCGATCGTGGTGAGGTCCTTGGCCGGCGTCTGCTCCCTGGCGCCGAGGCCGACGAACTCGATCGCCTCTCGCGCCTTGTCGCGCGCGGCGGCGACATGGCGGTCGCGCAGGAAGGCGCCGGTCATCACATTGGCGAGCACCGTCATCGCGCCGAACGGCTTTGCCACCTGGAAGGTGCGGGCCATGCCGAGCGCGCAGACGTCGTGCGGCCTGAGGCCCACGACCTCCTGGCCGAAGGCGAGCACCGATCCGGAGTCCGGGCGATGAAATCCCGTGATCAAATGAAAGCTCGTGGTCTTGCCGGCGCCATTCGGCCCGATCAGCGCGACCGTCTCGTTCTCCTGCACCGTGAAGCTGACGTCCTGCACCGCGCGCAGGCCGCCGAAGCGCTTGCTGAGACCCTTGATGACCAATGCTTCCGCCATCGCAACGACCTCAGGCACGCGCCGGCTTGCGCCGGATGGTGCGGTGATAGACGTCGGTCGCAAACCCAATCAGCCCGGTCGGCCGCCACAGGATGACAGCCATCAGGATCAGGCTATAGACCGTGAGCTGGATGCCGCCGACCGAGCTGCCGAGCCAGCTTTGCAGCAGCGCCGAGGTGGTCTCCAGCAGCACGGTGCCGATCACCGGACCCCACAGCGTGCCAATGCCGCCGACGATCGAGACCAGAGCTGCCTCGATCGAGACGCTGAAGCTGAACGCGGTCGCGGGATCGATGAAGTAGATGTACTGGGTGTAGAAGGTACCGGCGAGCGCGGTCAGGAACGCGCTGATCATGTAGATGTCGCGCTTGACCTTCGGTGCGTTGACGCCGACCGCCTCGGCCGCATCCTCATCCTCGCCGATCGCGACGAGGTAATAACCCATCCAGGATTTCTCGATTTGGTGGGTGATCCAGAGGCCAACGACGAGCAGGCCGAGCACGACGTAGTAATACGAGGACTTCTCCTCGAACTGCATCATCACCGGCGCGCTGCCGAGGTTCGGGATCGTGGTGCCTTCGGCGCCCCAGGCGAAGTCGCGGAATTTCAGGAAGATCAGCATCAGCACCTGGGCGGTCGCGATCGTCGCGATGGTGAAATAGGGGCCGCGCAGGCGGAAGCAGAGCCAGCCGATCGGCAGGCTCGCCAGCATCGCGACAACGCCGCCCGCGATCATCCCGATCCAGGGCGAGATGCCGTAATTCACCTGCATAATGGTCGAGGTGTAGGCGCCGAGCCCGAAATAGGCGGCGTGCCCGAGCGAGAGCTGCTTGGCATAGCCGCCCATCAGGTTCCAGGCGACGCCGATGAAGGAGAACAGCAGGATGCGGATGAGAATGTCGATCGCGAACGACGAGGTGACGAGTTGGGGCAAAGCGAGCATGACGATGGCCCCGATCGCCAGCCACAGCCACTTCATATTGCCTGAGGTCTGCATCAGCGGCCCCTTTTGGCGCCGAGACCGCTCGGCCTGAAGGCAAGCGTCAACAGCAGCAGCGCGAACACCACGATCAGGCCGGAATCGGCGCCGACGAACTGGATGCCAAGCGATTCCGCCACGCCCATCATCAGGCTCGCGACCAGCGCGCCCATCACATTGCCGAGCGTGCCCATCACGACCGCAACGAACGCCATCAGCACGAACACCTGGCCGACGAATGGATAGGCCGAATAGAACGGCATCAAGAGCGAGCCGGCGGCACCCGCGAGCGCCAGCGCGGTGCCGAACGCCACCGCGAACACGCGGTTCGGGTTGATCCCCATCAGCATCGCGACGTCGCGGTTCTGCGACGCCGCGCGCATCGCGCGGCCGAGATCGGTGGTGTGGAGGAACACCCAGAGCAGCCCGCTCAGCGCCATCGCGACCGCGAAGGCGATCAGCTTTGCCACCGGAATGTACAGCCCGCCGATGTGCCACGCTTCATCCGAATAGGAGGTGTGGACGGTGCGGTAATTGGCGCTGAACAGCATCAGCGAGAGATTGAGCAGCAATAGCGACAGCGCAAAGGTCAGGAAGATCTGCGGCATGTCGTTCGGCCCAAGCACCCTGCGGATCAGGAAGTGCTGGATCAGGACGCCGGCGAGGAACAGCACCGGCATCGAGACCACAAGCGAGACCAGCGGATCGATGCCGAACTGGGTGGCGAGGAAGAACGAGATGTACATCCCGATCATCACGAACTCGCCCTGGGCGAAATTGACGATCTTGACCACGCCGAAGATCAGCGTGACGCCGATGCTGACCAGCGCGTAGATGCCGCCGATGAGCAGGCCGTTGATGACAGCCTGGGCCAGTGTCTCCCACATGCGATGCGACCGCGGTTCAGGTCTTCATCAGCGGGGCGCGGGCGTCTTCCTTGGGGAAGATGCTGGCGAGATCGGCATTCTGCCACTGCACGCCGACCGGACGGCCATAGACGTTCTTGCCGTCGGGGCCGAATTTCACCTTGCCACCGGGCGCCATCGCCGCAAAGCCCGAGGAAACGTCGAGCGTCGAGAGCGCCTCACGCACCTTCTTCGGATCGGCGGAGGCGGCGCGCTCCAGCGCGTCGGCCAGCATGAAGGTCTGCGCGACCAGGCCGCCGGCATATTCGAACGCGAACTCGCCGGTGCGCTTCTTGAACTCGGCATTGACCTTCTGCGCATCGTCATTGACGTCGTGGTTCCAGTGCGCGACGCCTTGCAGGCCCTCGGCGGCCTTGCCGACATTCTTGTAGAAGTCCGGCATCACGAAACCGCCCGAGCCGCCATTGATCGCGATGTTGAGCCCGACCTGCTTCACGGTGCGCACGATCAGGATGAGGTCGTTGAGATAGGACAGCGAGAATAGCGTGTTGGCGCCGGAAGCCTTGACCTTGTTGATCAGCGGGCTCGCATCGGTGAAGCCGGCCGAGTAGGGCTCGAACATCACGATCTCGACGCCTTCGCCGGGCGCCAGCTCCTTCAGCCCGTTCGAGGTCGAGGTGCCGAATGCGGTGTTCTCGAAGATGACGGCGACCTTGGCCTGCTCGCTGACCAGCTTCGCCATTTGCAGCTGCGCCTTGGCGAATTGCGAGGCGCGTGCGAACGGCGTGAAGGTGTAGGTGCGGCCCTTGTTGAGCTGGTCGGAGCTTGATCCGGTGATGATCGGAACCCTGGCGCGCTCGCAGACCTCGCTCGCGATCAAGGTCAGCGCGCTGGCGTAGCAGCCATGGATTGCCGACAGCTTGTTGCCTGATATCAGACGGTCGGTCTCGGTGCGGGTCACCGTGGTGTCGCTCTGCACGTCGGACACGATGAGGTTGAGCTTGGCGCCGCCGAGCGACTTGATGCCGCCGGCCTCGTTGACCATGTCGACCGCGAGCTTGGCTGCTGCAACGCAGCCGACGCCGATCTGTGCCATGCTGCCGGTGCTCGGATAGAGCGCGCCGATATTGATCGGGTCGGCAGCCCAGCCGCGCAGCGGGACGGCGCCGAATGCGCCGGCCGCGAGCACGCCGCCGGTTTTGACCAGGAATTTGCGGCGGGTCAGTTTCTTGCGTGAGGCTTTGGTCGACGCTGTATTATTAATGGCCGACGACCTGCGGTCCCCTGTCATGGCGTTCCCCCTGTGCGACCGCGGCGCGGTTGCTCCGTCCGCTCGCTTATTATTTTTTGCTCAAGCGGGCCGCATAAGAGCACGTAATTCGGCAATCGCAAAGGCGATATCGGCCGGGCGCGCGGGGAACGAATTGCGACTGATGCGTCGCAGCAATCGCGCGACGCGCACGTGCGAACCGCGTCGCTGCTTGGGAGTTGTCGCCGGATGCGGCGGTATTATTGACAATCGAATGACCCGACGGACCGGCACAGAGGGTGCCGGCCGGCCCGCCGGATCATTCGATCGGCCGCTGCAACGGCTATTCCGCGCTCGCCACCAGCTTGAAGCGGGGCTTGGCCTCCATCAGGCTGCGATAGGCGGCGAGATAGTCGAGCGCCATGCGGCGCGCGGTGAAGCGGGTTTCGAACTGCTTGCGGATCGCATCGCGATTGAGCGTCGAAAGGCGGCCGACGGACGCGACCGCGCTGATCTCGTCCTCGACGATGAAGCCGGTCAGGCCGTCCTCGATGATCTCCGGCACCGAACCGCGGTTATACGCAATGACGGGCGTGCCGCAGGCCATCGCTTCGATCATCACGAGGCCGAACGGCTCCGGCCAATCGATTGGAACCAACAGCCCGATCGCGCCGCTGAGAAAATCCGGCTTCTCGCGGTCGCTGATCTCGCCGATGAACTCGACCAGCGGATTGCTGGTGATCAGCGGCTTGATCAACTCGTCGTAATATTCCTGGTCGGCGCGATCGACCTTGGCTGCGATCTTCAGCGGAATGCCGCAGCGGGTTGCGATCTTGATCGCGCGATCGACGCCCTTCTCCGGCGCGATGCGCCCGAGCACGGCGAGATAGGATTGTTTGGCCGGTTGCGGCGTCAGCAGATTCTCCGGCAGGCCGTGATGGATGGTGCGCACCCAGTGCGCCTGCGGCACCGGCCGCCGCTGCGCGTTGGAGATCGAGATCACCGGGACCTTGGAGAAGGTGTTGAAGACGGGCTGGTGCTCCGGCAGGTCGAGCCGTCCGTGAAGCGTGGTCACGAACGGCGTCGGCTGCCGCGCGAACAGCGACCACGGATAATAGTCGAGGTGACAGTGCAGGAAGTCGAACTCGTCGTCGTCGGCCTTCTGCCGGACGCGCTCCAGCATCACCATGTGCAGCGCATTGGGGTCGCGGACGGAACCGTCGAGCCGCAGTGCCTTCGGCCAGGTCGCATCGAGCTTCGCGGAGGTCTGTGAATCGCCACTGGCGAACAACGTCACGTCATGTCCAAGTGTTACAAGTTCTTCGGTCAGCCAGTGCACGACCCGTTCGGTGCCGCCGTAGAGCTTGGGGGGAACAGCCTCCGTCAGCGGGGCAACCTGCGCGATGCGCATTTCTCCGTCTCCATGTTTGTAATGTGGATGAACCCTCAGCCCTCTGATGGCAGCGACATGCCAAAGACGGGAACGTTCTCGCACGTGCGAGGTTCCTTAGGTGTGGGAGATCTGCCGCTTCTTTCTTCCATCACACTGTGGTCTTGCTGATGCCATCTCGCTCCAACACGTTTTTGCGGACGCCAACGTTGCAAAATTGTCGCGCAGTGATGGCTGCATCAAGGAATCCCACCGCCGCCCTTCGCGTCATCGTGCACGAGAGTTTCGACTAAATTTTCTCGTTCACCTTCAACAGCTTTGCAGGACGTCATGGACCATCTGTCAGGATACGCGCATCGCCCGTTCCCCTTTGTGCTGCGCTATCTGCGCCGGCGGCTTCCGTCGCATGTTGTGATTTTGTCGGCCGTCGTCGCGGCAGTTGCCTGCTCGGTAGGCACGCAATACGGCGTGAAGAATCTGGTCGACGCATTGTCGGCGGGGCCGTCGGCCGCAAATGGCGTATGGCTGGCATTCGCTCTGCTCATGTCGCTGATCGCAGCCGACAACTTCCTGTGGCGGATCGCGAGCTGGACCGCGAGCTACACTTTCGTCAGCGTCAGCGGCGACCTTCGCCGCGACATGTTCCGTCATCTCACCGGCCACGCGCCGAGCTACTTCACGGACCGGCTACCGGGCATGCTGACCAGCCGGATCACGGCGACGTCGAACGCGGTCTACACCGTCGAGAACATGTTCGTATGGAACGTGTTGCCGCCTTGCATCGCGACCTTCGCCGCGATCACCCTGGTTGGAACCGTCAGCGTGACAATGTCAGCAGTGTTGATCCTGATCGCGGGAACCATGGTGGTGGCGATGTTCCGCATGGCCGCCGCCGGCCGGCCGCTGCATGACGACTTTGCCAACAGGGCCGCCGCTGTCGACGGCGAAATGGTCGACGTCATCAACAACCTGCCGCTGGTGCGCGCGTTCTGCGGCCTCGGCTATGAGCACGACCGCTTCGACGCGACGGTCAATCGGGAACTCGTCGCGCGCGGCCGTTCCCTGCGCTATCTCGAAAAGCTCCGCCTCGTTCACGCAGGCGTGACCGTCATTCTGACGATCGCGATGCTCGCCTGGGCGCTCTCGCTCTGGCAGCAGGGCCAAGCCACCACCGGCGACGTCGTGCTGGTCTGCACCCTCGGCATCTCGATCCTCAGCGCCACCCGCGATCTCGCCGTTGCGCTGGTCGACGTCACCCAGCATGTCGCTCGCCTGACCGAGGCGCTGGCGACGCTGTTGCAGCCGCACGAGCTGAAGGACCATCCGGAAGCCGAGGTGTTGGTGAAGAGCGGCGCGGCGATCGCCTTCAACAATGTCTCGTTCCGTTATCCCGGTGGCTTGCAGGTGTTCGAGCGCTTCAGCCTGCGCATCCAGCCCGGCCAGCGGGTCGGCCTAGTCGGCCAGTCCGGCGGCGGCAAGTCAACACTGTTTACCCTTCTGCAGCGCTTCTACGACGTCGAGCAGGGCAACATCACCGTCGACGGCCAGGACATCTCGCGGGTCACGCAGCAGAGCCTGCGCGCGGCGATCTCGGTGGTGCCGCAGGACATCTCGCTGTTCCACCGTTCGATCCTGGAGAACATCCGCTACGGCCGGCCGGACGCCACCGATGACGAGGTGCTGCGGGCGGCGATCGCGGCGCGGTGCGACTTCATCGAAAGCCTGCCGGAGGGCATGAACACCATCGTCGGCGATCGCGGCGTCAAGGTCTCCGGCGGCCAGCGCCAGCGGATCGCGATCGCGCGCGCCTTCCTGAAGGACGCGCCGATCCTGTTGCTCGACGAGGCCACCGCGGCGCTCGATGCGGACTCCGAGGAGGCGATCCGCGAGGCGTTGTCGCGCCTGATGCGCGGGCGTACGGTGGTGGCGATCGCGCACCGCCTCGCGACGCTGCGCAGCTTCGACCGCGTGCTCGTGCTGCAGGGCGGCCGGATCGTCGAGGACGGTCCGCCCGATATCCTCGTGAAGGGAAGGGGCCCCTACCGCGACCTGGTCGCGCGCGAGATGGGCCGCCTCTCCACCAGCGCGGCCTGACCCCGCGTCATCAAGCGCGTTCTTGCGTTCCGGTGCGTTCGTTCGAACCGAGAGTCGGGCCAAGAGTCGGCCTAAGCAAAGTCGCCAGAGGTTCAGATGGCAGCTGACGTCGTTACGCAGATCATCACTGCTCGCATCATTGAGCACGTCGCCGAATCGCCGTTCTACATTCCGATGACCGGGCCCGCGGCGCGGCCGCGGCGCTCGCTCAAGCATGACGACACCTTCATCGTGCTCGATAGCCACGGCGATATCGGTGCCTCGGCCGGCGGGCCGGACGGCCTGTTCAATGCCGATACGCGCTACCTCGCGCGGCTGGAGATGGTGCTGGAGGACGTGCAGCCGCTGCTGCTCGGCTCCAACATGCGCGACGACAATTCGGCGCTGACGGTCGATCTCACCAACTCCGACGTCTATCGCGACGGCCGTCTGACCTTGCAGAAGGATACGCTGCACATCGTGCGCTCGATCTTCCTGTGGCGCGGCACCGCCTATCAGCGCATCGGCCTGCAGAACCACGGCGATCTTGCCGCAAGCTTCGATCTCACGCTGCGGTTCGACAATGATTTCGCCGATCTGTTCGAGGTGCGCGGCGAGCGGCGGCCGCGGCGGGGCATCGGCTCGAGCAAGCTGCTCGGCCCGACTGACGTCGTGCTGGAATATTGTGGGCTCGACGAGCAGACGCGGATCACCGCGCTGCATTTCGATCCGCGGCCGACCCGGCTGTCGGTCAACACCGCGACCTATCATTTCGATCTCGAGCCGGGGCAGGCGACGTCGCTGTTCGTCGCGGTCTCCTGCAACAAGCCGATCATGCACAAGCCGGTGCCGTTCTTCCGCGGGCTGCTGGCGCATCGCCGCGAGATGCGGAATTCGTCGGCCGGCGCGGCCAGCATCGAGACCTCGAACAACATCTTCAACGAGGTGCTGTGCCAGGCGATGGCCGACCTCAACATGCTGATGACGGAGACGCCGCAGGGCCGTTATCCCTATGCCGGCATTCCCTGGTATTCGACGACGTTCGGCCGCGACGGATTGATCACCGCGCTGCAGATGCTGTGGGTCGATCCGCGGATCGCCAAGGGCGTGCTGAAGCGGCTTGCGCTGTTCCAGGCCAAGGTGGTCGACCCGCTGTCCGATGCGGCACCGGGCAAGATCCTGCACGAGATGCGCGGCGGCGAGATGGCCGCGCTGCGCGAGGTGCCGTTCGCGCAATATTACGGCAGCGTCGATTCGACCCCGCTGTTCGTGCTGCTCGCCGGGCTCTATCTGGAGCGCACCGGCGATTTGGAGACGTTGCGTGAGCTTTGGCCGGCGGTCGAGGCTGGGTTGCAATGGATCGATGGCCCGGGCGATCCCGATCGCGATGGATTCGTCGAGTATCAGCGCGCCACCGAGGAGGGCTTGCGGAACCAGGGCTGGAAGGACTCCTTTGACGCCATCTTCCACGCCGACGGCACGCTTGCCGAAGGCAATATCGCGCTGGCGGAAGTGCAGGGCTATGTGTTCGCCGGCAAGCAGCTTGCCGCGCGGGCGGCACGCAAGCTCGGCTTTGTGGACAAGGCGTCGAGGCTGGAGGCCGAGGCCGAGCGGCTGCGCGAGCGGTTCGAGGCGGCGTTCTGGTGCGAGGAGCTCGGTACCTATGCGCTTGCGCTCGACGGCGCCAAGCAGCCGTGCAAGGTGCGCACGTCGAATGCCGGACAGACGTTGTTTTCCGGCATGGTGCGCGAGGACCGCGCGCGACGGGTTGCCGCCGACCTGATGAGCCAGAAATTCTTCTCGGGCTGGGGCATCCGCACCGTCGCCGCGGGCGAGGCGCGCTACAACCCGATGTCCTATCACGAC
This sequence comes from uncultured Bradyrhizobium sp., assembly GCF_947648125.1. Taxonomy (GTDB): domain Bacteria; phylum Pseudomonadota; class Alphaproteobacteria; order Rhizobiales; family Xanthobacteraceae; genus Bradyrhizobium. Next base: position 21,486 of record NZ_CANSMR010000032.1, read on the forward strand.
GGCTCGATCTGGCCGCACGACAATGCGCTGATCGCGCTCGGCTTCGCCCGCTACGGCCTGAAACATTCGGTCGCGCATCTGTTCAAGGGCCTGTTCGATGCCGCGAGCTATATGGAGCTGCGTCGGTTGCCCGAGCTGTTTTGCGGCTTCCGTCGCGAGCGCCGGCGTGGCCCGGTGCTTTATCCGGTGGCCTGCGCACCGCAGGCCTGGGCAAGCGCGACGCCGTTCACGCTGCTGGAGGCCGCACTCGGGCTGGAGTTCGACACCACGCGCGGCGAGATACGCTTGCGCGATCCGCGGCTGCCGGAATTTCTCAACGACGTCGTGCTGCGCGACCTCAGGCTCGGCGCGTCCAGCGTCGATTTGCGGCTGCGCCGTCACGGCGACGAGGTGTCACTCGAAGTGTTGCGCACGCGCGGCCAGATCCAGGTGTCGATCGTGCTGACGCATTGAGCGTCGTCGCACGGCACGCGCGCGCCGGAAAATCGTGGGGAGAGGTATATGCGTCCGAGGATCATGGTGATGCTGGTTGGAGCGGCGCTGCTGGCATGCGCGGGTGTCCGCGCCGCTGACGACGAAGCTCCGGCGCCGACGTCGTCGCCGCCGGCGGCTCAGGCGACGCCAGCGACTCCTCCGCCGCCAGCAGCCGCTGCACCGAAGGAACAAGCCAAGGAGCCGTCGCCGCCGCCTTCGGTGACCGTGATCGGCGCGCGCGATGCGCACGGCATTCTCGGGCGCGACGTGCGCAGTTCCGCCAATGAGGACATGGGCCGCATCGTCGACGTCATCGTCGACCGCGACGGCAAGGTTCGCGCCGCGGTGATCGATTTCGGCGGCTTTCTCGGCGTCGGCAGCCGCAAGATCGTGGTCGACTGGAACGCGCTGCGCTTCGCCGGCGTTTCCAGCAAGAGCGACAGCATCACGCTGGACCTCAACAAGCAGCAGGTGAGCGCTGCGCCCGAATACAAGGAAGATACGCCGCTGATCGTGCTTGGCGCGGCCGGCAATCTTCATCCATGGGATTACGAACATTAGGGGGCTAAAGCTGGTCGCGCGTCCGAACTCTTCCGTCGAGACGGTTGGCGACGGTCGTGGCGAGCGATCAGCCGGCGGCACCAAAATTGTGCCGATCGTCTCCGATCAACCCGGTCCCGAGGAACCGCGCATGCCGTCGCGCGAGAGCCAGCGCGGGCTCGACTGGTTCATCTTCTTCCTCGCCGACGTGCAAACCGGCTTCGGCCCATTCATCGCGGTCTACCTGACGACGCAGAAATGGACCCAGGTCGAGATCGGCTTCGTGCTCTCGATCGGCGGCATCATCGGCCTGCTGGGCCAGGTGCCCGGCGGCGCGATCGTCGATGCGGCGCGCTCGGAGCGGGTCGTCGCGGGCTGGGCGGTGGCCGCGATCGGCGCCGCCGCGCTGGCCTACGCGCTCTGGCCGATCTTTCCGGTGGTGACGCTCGCCGCCACGCTGCACGCGCTCGCAAGCTGCGTGCTGGGTCCGGCGATCGCCGCGATCAGCCTCGGCCTCGTCGGGCCGCTGGCGATCGGCGAGCGGCTCGGCCGCAATGCCCGCTTCGCTTCGCTCGGCAGCGGCTCGGCCGCGGCGCTGATGGGCGCCTGCGGCTATTTCTTGTCGAGCCGATCGGTGTTCCTCGTGACCTTCATCCTTGCGATCCCGACGCTGCTGTCGCTGGCGCGGATCCGGGAGCGTGAGATCGACATCGCGCAGGCCCACGGCGAGGTGAAGCGCGAAGTTCCCGACAAACGAGCGACCAGTATCGTCGGTCTGGTGCGGCAGCGGTCGCTCCTGATCTTTGCCGGCGCGATGATGCTGTTCCAGCTCGCCAATGCCGCGATGCTGCCGCTGATGGCGGGCGTGGTGACGACGCGGTCGAGCCAATGGGCGCCGGTCCTGATCGCCGCCTGCATCATCGTGCCGCAGGCGATTGTCGCGCTGTGCTCGCCGTCGGTCGGCCGCAAGGCCCAGGCCTGGGGCCGGCGGCCGCTGCTGCTGCTTGCATTCGCCTCGCTGGTGATCCGCGGCCTGTTGTTCGCAACGGTGCGGGATCCCTATCTGCTGGTTATGGTGCAGATCTTCGACGGCATCACCGCGGCGATCTTCAGCGTCATGGTGCCGCTGATCGTGGCCGACGTGGCGTTCGGCAGCGGCCATTTCAACCTGGCACAGGGCATCGTCGGAACCGCGGTCGGCATCGGCGCGTCGCTCAGCACCGTGCTCGCCGGCTATGTCAGCGACAAGCTCGGCAGCAGCACCGCCTTCATGGGCCTGGCCGGCGTCGCCGCGCTGGGGCTGTTCATGATCTGGCTGGTGATGCCGGAGACGCGGCGGAGGGCATGACGCAGGCAGGTTTGGCCCCGCGGCGCCCTTCCTCATGCATGCGCCGTCATATATGAGTGATTTGCTGGCGGAACGAGCCGATAGTCCCGTGGATTAATCAATCCAAAATCGTGATCTGGTAGGGATCGACGCAGCGCGGGCAGGCATTTCGACCGAGGAATGGCATGAAAAATCGAACGACGACGGCGCAAATCACCGGAGCGATGCGGCGTTGGGGGCCTCCCGCCTTTGTGACTTTCGCGGCGATGGTCACACTTGCGTCATTGACCGGCGGCGCCGCGGCAAAGCAGCTGCGTCCTGCGGCAACGGTCGAGGCGACCGCGCCGCGCGCCGCGGGCGAGCCGATCATGGCGATCGTGTCGATCAAGGCCCAGAAGGTGACCTTCTACGACGCGGACGGCTGGATCTACCGCGCGCCGGTGTCGAGCGGCGTCAAGGGACGCGAGACGCCGGCCGGTGTCTTTGCGCTGGTCGAGAAGGACAAGGACCATCACTCGACCATGTACGACGATGCCTGGATGCCGAACATGCAGCGCATCACCTGGAACGGCATCGCGCTGCATGGCGGCCCGCTTCCCGGCTATGCGGCCTCGCACGGCTGCGTGCGGATGCCCTATGACTTCGCCGAGAAGCTGTTCGACAGGACGCGAATCGGGATGCGGGTGATCATCGCGCCGAACGACCCGGCGCCGGAGGATTTCACCCATCCGGCGCTGTTCGTGCCGAACGCCCAGGCCATCGCGGCTGCTCCGGCACGTGCCGAGACGCTGTCCCGCGAAGCCGCGGATGCTGCCAAGGTGGCCGACGAGGCAAAGAAGGCTTCCGTGGCCGCGACCAAGGAAGCTGCACTGTTCACACCGGCATCATTGCGCAAGCTGGAAAAGGCCAAGACCCGTGCCGACGCCGAACTTGCGTTCGCCGACAAGACGCTGGCCAATGCCAAGACCGACCAGGCCAAGGCGCGCGCCGAGGAGCTGAAGCAGAAGGCTGCCGCCAAGGCCGCGGAAGCGACGACGCAGTTCGAGGCGGCCCAGGGCGACGCCAAGCCGAAGCTCGACGCCGCCGCGACCGCAAAGGACGCCGCCAAGGCGGCTGAGACCAAGAAGGTCGACACCCAGAAGGCGGCGACCGAAGCGAAGCTCGCGCTCGAGCCGGTCTCTGTCTACATCAGCCGCGCGACGCAGAAGCTTTACGTCCGGCGCAACACCCATAAGCCATGGGCGGACGGTGGCGAGGTCTTCGATTCTAGCATCGAGGTTCCCGTCACGATTCGCGATCCGGACCAGCCGATCGGCACGCATATCTTCACGGCGATGGCGCGCAACGACACCGGCCTGCGCTGGACCGAGGTGACGATCGACGACGGTGACAACGCCAAGGACGCGCTCGACCGCGTCACCATTCCGCAGGACGTGCTGGATAGGATTGCGCCGACCGCCGTGCCGCGCTCATCGATCATCATCTCGGACGAGCCGCTGAGCGCCGAGACCAACTACCGCACCGAGTTCGTTGCCGTGCTGAGCAACCAACCCCAGGGCGGTTTCATCACACGCAAGCCGACCCGGCCGATGGAAACCGACGACATGGTTGCGAGCGGGGACGGTTTCGGCTTCTTCTCTCAGCGCAGCTGGAATCCCCAGTCTGGCACCCAATACGGCTATCCCCAATACGGCAATCCTCAAGCGCCGACCCAGTACGGTTCCCCGTATTATGGCAATCCGCAAGCTGCCAATCCGCGCCGGCGCGGCGGGCAATACTACTGGCAGTCGCAGCAGGACTGGTAGCAGGGCGCTGCCGCGGGATCAGCGAGCACTCTGAGCGCCGGACGGCGGTGTGACACCGCCGTCCAATCGCGTATCGCCGTTACGGGCGAGCTTCCAGGATCAGGTTGAACGGCGTTTCCGCCGCGCGACGGAAGCGTGAGAAGCCACCCTGGCGCGCCACCTCGCGCAGCCTGGTCTCGCCAGCCTGCGCGCCGAGTGCCAGCCCGACCTCCTGGTCCAGCGACGCCGGCGTGCAGATCATCGTCGACGCGGCGTAGTAGACCCGTCCGATCGGATTGAGGTTGTCCTCCAGCCGGTCGTTGGCGAACGGCTCGATCAGCAGGCAGGTGCCGTCGTCGGCGAGGGTGGAGCGGGTGTGCCTGAGCGCGCCGACCGGATCTCCCATGTCGTGCAGGCAATCGAAGAAGCACACCAGGTCATACTTGTTGGCTGGGAAGTCCTTGGCCGAGTGCGTCTGGAAATGGACGCGGTCCGACAAACCCGCCTCCTTCGCGGCCATCCGCGCCGCCTGGATCGAGCCGTCATGATAGTCGAAGCCGTAGAAGGTTGATTTCGGAAACGCCTCCGCCATCAACCGCGTCGAGACGCCGTGGCCGCAGCCGACGTCAGCGACAACCGCACCCTTCTTCAGCTTGTCGACGACGCCTTCGAGCGCCGGCAGCCACTCCTGCACCAGATAGTGCTTGTAGCTGGTGCGGAAGAAGCGGGCGGTGCCGCAGAACAGGCACTCGCTGCGCTTGTTCCAGCCGACGCCCTTGCCGGTCTTGAAGGCGTCGGTGATTTTCGGCTCGTCGAGAAACGTCGCGCCGACAAGGCTCCCCACGGCGCCGAGGAAGACCGGGCTCTCCTCGTCGGCGAGCGCGAGCGCCTGCTCGGGCAGCATCGAGAATTTTCCGGTCGCGCTGTCGTACTCGACGTAACCGGAAGCGGCCTGCGCGGAGAGCCATTCCTGAACGTAACGCCCGGCTGTTCCTGTTGCCTTGGCCAGGGCCGCCGCGTTCATCGGTCCTTGCTGCGCCAGAGCCTTGTAGAGCCCGAGCTTGTCGCCCAGCAGCATCAACGAGGCGTTCATCGCCGCGCCGACATCACCAATCATCTTTCCCATGAATGAATTAAGACGCTCCTCGTTGACGTCCATGATGTTCCTCCATCGCAATTGGGTTTTGCAAAAAGTCCATCATTGCCAATTTCATTGTGCGCTATCGTCCAGGCAGAAGGCCTTGGGCGCGGACATGATCGCACGAATAGGTTCGGCGGCGGAGGCTGAATGTCTCAAAGCGGCTGGGATGCCAGAGTGGCGACTTCACAAGCCTGCGAGGCAGACGCCTTACGCTGCTGCCCGCGGCATGATCAGTTTTTTGTACAGCGCGCCGTAGCAGGCGGCCGACAGGTCCCAGCTGTAGGACTTGGCCATCGCGCTGGCGCGCATGGCGTTGAGGCGATCCTTGGCGCGATAGGCGTCGAACGCGCGCCTGACGCCGCCGAGGAAGGATTCCGCCGAGGGCTGCGAGAACAGGAAGCCGGTCTCGCCGTCGGCGATGGTCTCCGCAAGCCCGCCGGTCTGGTGGCCGATCGGTAGCGAGCCGAAGCGCTGCGCATACATCTGGCTGAGGCCGCAGGGCTCGAAGCGCGACGGCATCAGGGTGAAATCGCTGCCGGCGAAGATCCGGCGCGCCTGCGCGTCATTGAAGCCGATGATGACGCCGATCGCGTCGGGCCGGCGCCGATGCGCGGCCACCAGCGCGTCCTCGATCGCCGGCTCGCCGCTGCCGGTGACGACGATTTGTCCGCCGTCCCTGATAATCTCGTCGGCCGCCGACAGCACGAGGTCGACGCCCTTCTGATGCACGAGCCGCGCAACCAGGCCGAAGATCGGCCCGCGCGAGACCGCAAGCCCGAACTGCCGGCGGACATAGTCGGCGTTGGCCTGCTTGCCCTTCCAGTCGCCGGCGCCGAACGGCTGGGCGAGCTGTGCGCAGTGGCGCGGGTCCCAGCTCTCGTCGATGCCGTTGAGGATGCCGGTCAGCTGGTCGGCGTCGGAGCGCACGCGCAGCACGCCCTCCAGCCCGCAGCCGAGCTCAGCGGTCGTGATCTCCCTCGCATAGGTCGCGCTGACCGTGGTCAGATGCGAGGCGTAGACGAGGCCGCCTTTGAGGAAGGACAGCTTGTCGTAGAACTCCAGCCCGTCGATGTGGAATGAGCTTTCCGGTGCGCCGATCCGCCGCAGCGAGTCCCGCGGAAACAGGCCCTGATAGGCGAGATTGTGGATGGTCAGGATCGATGGAATCCGCGCGCCTCGCCACGCGAGGTAGGCGGGTGTGAGTGCGGCCTGCCAGTCGTTGGCGTGAACGAGGTCCGCTGCCCAATTCTTGTCCAGCGTTCCGGCTGCAAGTTCGGCAGCGGCGGAAGCAAAGCGCCCGAAGCGGATGTCGTTGTCGGGCCAGTCGCGGCCGGACTCGTCGCCATAGGGATTGCCCGGCCGGTCGTAGAGCTGCGGACACAGCAGCACATAGACCGGCAGCCCGTCTTTGGTCGATGCGCGCCCGAGCGTGCAGGCCGGCATCTCGGCGAGAGCCGCGCATTGTCCAACGATTTCAATATGAGTGAACTGTTCGACCACGTCCCGGTAGCCGGGAAGCATGATCCTGACGTCGCTCCAGGGGCGGAGCGCCCGGGGAAGTGCAGCGGAAACGGCGCCGAGCCCGCCCACGCGGACGAAATCGTCCATCTCCGTCGTGACGAATAAGACCTTCAACAAGCGCCCTCGTTCCAGCCCGTGACAGGGCTTATGCAAGATCGGGTCCAATCTGCCTTTGAGTAAAATGCAAGACGGCCCGCGGTCCCGGTCTGGACGAGACGCTTTCCTGTCAGGGCGGCTCACTTTAGGGTCACGCCGCGCCGAACAACGGAAACGACGAAGCTGGAGGAAGCCTTGGCAACGACAATAGCCGCTGACGATGAGGGGAATTTGACACGGAGCTTTGACGGCCTTCGCGTGCTCGATTTTTCGACCACGATCGCCGGACCTCATTGCACGCGGATGCTCGCCGACATGGGCGCGGAGGTGATCAAGATCGAGCCCGCCGAAGGCGAGACGATGCGGACGCGGCCGCCGGTGCGCAACCATTGCTCGACGGCGTTCGGCCAACTCAATATCGGCAAGAACAGCCTCGTGCTCGACCTGAAGTCGCCGGCCGGCGTCGAAGCCGTGCGCCGGTTGATCGCGACCGCTGACGTGCTGGTGGAGAATTTCCGCCCCGGCGTGATGCGGCGGCTCAAGCTCGACTATGCGTCGATCCGCGACATCAATCCGAAGCTGATCTTTTGCTCGATCTCCGGCTATGGCCAGACCGGCCCGTCGGCGGAATTGCCGGCCTATGCGCCGGTGATCCATGCCGCCTCGGGCTACGAGATGGCGCATCTCGCCTACCAACCGGGCCGCAGCCGGCCGGATTATTGCGGCATCTATCACGCCGACGTGTTGACCGGGGTCTACGCCTTCGGGGCGATCTCGGCGGCGCTCTATCAGCGCGGTGCCAGCGGCAAGGGCCAGCATATCGACGTTTCGATGCTGGAATCGATGCTGAGCCTGACCCTGAACGAGTTGCAATGGTCGCAATTCGAGGTGAAGCAAACCCAGCGGCCGATGTTCGGTCCGATCGAAACCACCGACGGCTACGTGATGGTGGCGATCGCCAGCGAGAAGACGTTCCAGAACCTGATGCAGGTGATCGGCCGGCCCGAATGGGTGTCCGATCCGCGCTTCGCCAAATATTCCGATCGGCGGGACAATTGGGCCGGCCTGATGGAGGGCGTCGGGGCGTGGTCGCGCGCGATCAGCACGCAGGCCTGTCTTGCCGCGCTCAATGGATGTGGCGTGCCGTCGTCGGCCTATCGCACCGTGCGCGAGGCGCTCGCCGATCCGCAAATCGCCCATCGCGGCGCACTGGCCGAGGTCGAGGACGGCGGCGGCAGCTTCAAGGTGCTCAATCTGCCGTTCCGGATGTCCGGTGCTGCAGTCGGCGCGGCCAAGCGGATGTCGACGCTTGGTGAGCACACACGGTCCTATCTGAAGGAGATCGGGCTCTCCGACGATCAGATCGCAGGCTTCGCAGCGCAACCGGCAAAAACCGTGCGCAGCTAAGCCTGCGGCTTTTCATCCGTTTTACGGTCTTGTCGCGCGCGGCGATTCCGGACAAGCTGCCTCCCAACGTACGACGATCCGGAACACCGGACGTCGCCCACCTGGGAGGGAGCATCGATGAAGCTGGCCGGGCGCGCGCACGCAGTTGCGCGCATATTTCTTGTGGCGGGATTAGGTGCAGCGGCATTCGCTGCACCGGCGCATGCGCAGAAGCAGGGCGGTACGCTCACCGTCGGCCAGGAGCTGGACATCGCGGGCTTCGACCCGCTCAAGGTCGGCGTTTACGATACGTCGGCCAACACCGCGGCAGCCGCGATCTTCGACACGCTGATGACGCTCGACGAGAAGGGCGAGCCGAAGCCGAAGCTCGCGCTGTCCTGGGAGCATGCTGAGGACTTCAAGACCTGGACCATCAAACTGCGGCCCGGCGTCAAATTCCACGACGGCACGCCGTTCAATGCGCAGGCGGTGAAGGAGAATTTCGACCGCCAGAAGGATCCGGCCAACAAGTGCCGCTGCGCCTTCTACATCACCAGCATCAAGAGCGTGGATGTCATTGATGACCTCACGGTGCGCTACAATTTCAGCGACCCTGCGGTGAACTTTCCGGCGACGCAGTCGATCCAGAGTTCCAACAATGTGATGCAGTCGCCGACCGCGTGGAAGACCAAGGGCGATGATTACAATCGCAACCCGGTCGGCACCGGTCCCTACATCCTGAAATCCTGGAACGCCGGCGATCGCATGGTGCTGGAGAAGAATCCGGACTACTGGGACAAGGGCAAGCCGTACCTCGACCGCATCATCCTGAAGCCGCTGCCGGACGCGCAGTCGCGCTTCGCCTCGCTGCAATCGGGCGAGGCCGACATCGTCTGGGACGACGAGGCCGACGCCGACAACATTATCAAGGCGCGCAAGGACACCAGTCTAACCGTGCATACCTATGAAGGCTCGGGGGCTGCAGTCGCTGCCTTCAACACCAAGGTCCCGCCGTTCGACGACGTGCGCGTGCGCCAGGCGCTGGTGATGGCGCTCGACCGCAACAAGATGTCGCAAGCGATCACCAACGGACTGGCGCGGCCGGCCAGCAATCCCTACGGCGACGGGTCCTGGGTGAAGTGCAAGGATGACGGCGCGTTGCCCTTCGATGTCGAAAAGGCCAAGGCGCTGCTCAAGGACTACGGCAAGCCGGTCGAGTTCAAGATGCTGGTCACGGCGACGCCGCGCGGCCGCACCGGCGGTCAGGTGTTGCAGCAATTCTGGAAGCGCATCGGCGCAAATATGGAGATCGAGCAGGTCGATCAGGCGACCATTCCGCCGCGCGCCTTCATGCGCCAGTTCCAGCTCACGCCGTGGCGCATCGTCGATCTCGCCGATCCCGATCCGCAGATGTATGCCAATTTCCACACCGGCAGCCCGGTCGCGCTGGCGAACTACTCCAATCCGGAGCTCGACCGGCTGCTTGAGCATGCGCGAACCACCGCCGACGTCGCCCAGCGTACCGAGGACTATTGCGCGATCAGCCGCCTGATCAACAAGGAGGCGATCTGGTTCTGGACCTTCCAGAACACCTACTACGCGATCTCGAGCGTGAAGGTGAAGGGCGTGCCGAAAATGTTCAACGGGGTGCTCGACGTCTCCTACGCCTGGAAGGAATAGCGTTTCATGCTGTTCTTCGTCGCGCGCAGGCTCCTGTACCTGGTACCGGTGCTGATCGCGGTTTCGGTTCTCACCTTCGTGATCGCCTCGCTGTTGCCCGGCGATCTGGCGTACGTGATCCTCGGCGACCAGGCGACGCCTGAGAATGTCGCGGCCCTGCGTCACGACTTGGGGCTCGATCAGCCGATCTGGCTGCGCTATCTCGGCTGGCTGTGGCACATACTGCAAGGCGATTTCGGACGATCGTTCCGCACCGGGCAGACAGTGTGGCAGGCGGTCAGCGAGCGCGTCCCGGTCTCGTTCGAGCTGATGATCCTCGCCGAGCTGATCGGGCTTGCGATCGGCGTGCCGCTGGCGATCGCCTGCGCCGCCAAGGCGGGCTCCGCGTTCGACCGCTTCATGACCGGCTCGGCCTTCGGCATGCTGTCGGTGCCGACGTTCCTGTCCGCGATCCTCCTGATCTATTTGTTTGCGGTCGAGCTGCGCATGTTGCCGGCGACGGGCTACGTGCCGTTCACCGAGGACCCGGTCGCCAACCTGCGCTTCATGGTGCTGCCGGCGCTGACGCTCGGGCTCGCGGAATGGCCGGGCATCATGCGCGTGCTGCGTTCCGACATGATCGCAGCGCTTCAGGAGGACTATATCGCGCTCGCCAAGGCGAAGGGCCTGAAGCCGTCGCGCATCCTGTTCGTGCACGCGCTGAAGCCGTCGTCGCTGACCCTCGTCACCATCACCGGCATCAATATCGGCCGGCTGATCGGCGGCGCCGTGATCGTCGAATCGATCTTCGCATTGCCGGGGATCGGGCGCCTTCTGGTCGGCGCGATCTATACCCGCGACCTCATCATCCTGCAGGGCGTGGTGCTACTGGTGGCGGCGGGCTTCGTGATCATGAACTTCATCGTCGACTTGCTTTACGCCGTGCTCGACCCGAGGATCCGCCATGGCCACGCTTGAGCTCAGCCTCGACGAGACCGAAGCGACGCCGGTGCGGCGCAGGCGCCGGCTGGGCATGCTGTTCTGGTGTGCGATCGGCTGGATGGTGCTGGTGTTCGCGGTCGCGATCTTCGCCGACTTGCTGCCGCTGCCGAGCCCGACCGACATGGACATGCTAGAGCGGCGGGCGCCGATCTCGGCCGAGCATTGGCTCGGCACCGACGGCCTCGGCCGGGACGAACTGTCGCGGCTGATCTATGGCGCACGCATCTCGCTGATCGTCGGCCTCTGCGCACCCATGATCGGCGTCACTATCGGCGGCGCGCTCGGCATCCTCGCCGGCTATTTCCGCGGCCGTTTCGGATCCTTCGTGGTCGGCAGCATGGATGTGCTGCTGGCATTCCCGCCGCTGATCCTGGCGCTTGCGGTCACCGCCTATCTCGGCCAGTCGATCTTCAACCTGACCTGCATCCTCGGCGTGCTCGGCATTCCCGCCTTCATGCGGGTGGCGCGGGCGGCGACGCTGACACTGGCACGGCGCGAATTCGTCATCGCGGCGCAGGCGCTCGGTGCCACCCATGCGCGCATCCTGCTGCGTGAGCTGCTGCCCAACGTGCTGCTGCCGCTGCTCGCCTTCTTCCTGCTCGGCGTCGCCGTCACCATCGTGGTCGAGGGCTCGCTGTCCTTCCTCGGCCTCGGCGTGCCGCCGCCGATCTCGAGCTGGGGCAGCATGATCGGGGAGGGGCGCGAAAGCCTCGAGGTGGCGCCACAGCTCGCCTTCATTCCGGCGATCGCGATGTTCCTGACGGTGCTTTCGTTCAACCTGATCGGCGACACGATACGCGCGCTGACCGACCCGAGGCAGGGTGCGCTATGAGCGGCACGCTGCTTTCGGTCGAGAACGCGGTGGTGGACCTGCCGACACCGCGCGGCAATCTGCGGGCGGTCGATCATGTCGATCTCGCCGTCGGCTCCGGCAAGACGCTCGGCATTGTCGGCGAATCCGGCTGCGGCAAGACCATGCTGTCGCGCGCCGTCCTGCAGCTGCTGCCCAAGAAGGCCAAGCTGTCCGGCCGCGTGATGTTCGACGGGCAGGATCTCACGACGCTGTCGGCGGAGAAATTGCGCAAGCTGCGCGGCCGCTCGCTCGCGGTCGTGTTCCAGGATCCCATGACCTCGCTCAATCCGGTGCTGACCATCGGCACCCAGCTGATCGAGACCATCCAGGAACATCTCGAGCTCGATCTTGCCCAGGCCAGGCAGCGCAGCATCGAACTCTTGGCAGCGGTCGGCATTCCGGCGCCCGAGCAGCGGCTGACGCAATATCCGCATCAGCTCTCCGGCGGCATGCGCCAGCGCGTGGCGATCGCGATCGCGCTGTCCTGCGAACCAAAACTCCTGATCGCCGACGAGCCGACCACCGCGCTCGACGTCACGATCCAGGCGCAGATCCTGGATCTGCTGGCGCGCGAGCAGCAGCGCCGTCATATGGCGATGATCATCATCACGCATGACCTCGGCGTGGTCGCAGGCCGCACCGACGAGGTCGCGGTGATGTATGCGGGGCGCGTCGTCGAGCGCGCGCCGACGCCTGCACTGTTCAAGCAGATGCGGATGCCCTACACCGAGGCGCTGCTCGCCGCTCTGCCGAAGCTCGACGTGCCGCCGCATACGCCGTTGCCGGCGATCTCGGGACGGCCGCCCGATCCGACCCGGCCGCTGAAGGGCTGCTCGTTCTCGCCGCGCTGTCGCTATTCCGCCGGGCGCTGCAGCACGGAGAAGCCGCGGCTCAGTCCGGCCGAGACGCTGGAGCATCTCTATGCCTGCTTCCATCCGATCGCGGCGAGGGTCGGCCCATGATGTTGCAGGCCGCACCCAATCCGCTGATGAAGGTGGAAAACCTCGTCGTCGAATATTCGGTGGGGGGCAAGACCATCCATGCCGTCTCCGATGTCAGCCTCGAGATCGCGCGCGGCGAGACGCTGGGGCTGGTCGGCGAATCCGGCTGCGGCAAGTCCACGCTCGGCCGCGCCGTGCTGCAATTGCGCCAGGCCGTCTCCGGCAAGGTGGTGTTCGACGGCCACGATCTCACCACCCTGAAGGGCGAGGCGCTGCGCAAGATGCGCCGGCGCGTGCAACTGATCTTCCAGGATCCGATTGCCTCGCTCAATCCACGGCGGCGGATCGGCGATATCGTTGCCGAGCCGCTGGCGATCGCGGGTGTCAAGGATCCAGAGGAACGCCGGCGGCGCGTCAGCGAGGTGCTGTCGGCGGTCGGCCTCGATCCGGCGCTGGTGAGCGGACGCCTGCCGCACGAATTCTCCGGCGGACAGTGCCAGCGCATCTGCATCGCCCGCTCGCTGGTGCTCAATCCGGAATTCGTGATCTGCGACGAGCCGGTGTCCGCGCTCGACGTTTCAATCCGTGCCCAAATCCTCAATCTGCTGGAGGAGATGAAGGCGCGTTACGGCCTGACTCTGCTGTTCATCGCCCATGACCTCGCCGTGGTGAAGGCGGTCTCGGATCGCGTCGCGGTGATGTATCTCGGAAGGCTCTGCGAGGTCGGTCCGTCGGAGCAGCTGTTTGCGCGGCCGGCGCATCCTTATACCGCGCTGCTCATCGAAGCTATCCCGGTGCCCGATCCGGATGTCCGGCCGACCACGAGCGTGCCGGTCGGGGAGCCGCCGTCGCCGATCGCGCCGCCGTCGGGCTGCCGCTTCCGCACCCGCTGCCCGCGGGCCGATGCGCGCTGCGCCAGCGAGGTGCCGGAACTGCGCGTGGTTGCGCCCGGCCAGTTCGCGGCTTGCCATCATCCGTTGATCTGACTAGTCACGCCTCTGAATGGTGGCGCGTTGGCCTTCGAGCGCGCTGCATGGCGGCTTGCTCGAAAATGGGGGCTTGAGCGTTTGTCCCGGGCGGGCAGGCGTGGCAAGGTCCGCCGCAAGAACAAAGCTTCGGGAGAACAGCGATGAAGAGTTTCCAGGTCGTCGATTTCAATGCCCCCTTGAAAGAGGTCGATCAACCGACGCCGCAGCCGTCGGGTACGCAGGTGCTGATCAAGGTCAAGGCCGCCGGCGTCTGCCACAGCGACCTGCACATCTGGGAGGGCGGCTATGATCTCGGCCATGGCCGCAAACCGCTGTCGCTGAAGGACCGCGGCGTCTCGCTGCCGCGCACAATGGGCCATGAGACGGTCGGCGAAATCGTCGCCTTCGGGCCCGACGTCAAGGACGCCGACAAGGGCGGCCTCAAGGTCGGGGACGTCACGCTGGCTTATCCGTGGCTCGGCTGCGGCAAATGCCCGACCTGCCTCGGCGGCGACGAGAACATGTGCGCGATCAAGCCGAATGCGCTCGGCGTCTACTGCGACGGCGGCTATGCCGATCACATGACGGTGCCGCATCCGAAATATCTGCTCAATCTCAAGGGGCTCGATCCGGTTACGGCGGCGCCTTACGCCTGCTCCGGCGTCACGACCTACAGCGCGCTGAAGAAGGTCGAGAAGGATCTCGACACGCCGATCGTGATCTTCGGCGCCGGCGGTCTCGGCCTGATGGCGCTCTCGCTGTTGAAGGCGATGGGCGGCAAGGGCGCGATCGTGGTCGATATCGATGCGAGGAAGCGCGAGGCGGCCGAGGCGGCCGGTGCTCTCGCCACCGTCGACGGCAAGGCGCCCGACGCGTTGGAGCAGCTCATCAAGAAGGCGGGGCAGCCGATCCGGGCCGCGATCGACCTGGTCGGCAATGCCCAGACCTCGCAGCTCGGCTTCGACTGCCTGACCAAAGGCGGCAAGCTCGTGATCGTCGGCCTGTTCGGCGGCGGCGCGACCTGGGCGCTGCCGCTGATCCCGATCAAGGCGGTCACCATCCAGGGCAGCTATGTCGGCAATCTGCGCGAGACGGAGGAACTGCTCGACCTCGTGCGGACCAAGAAGATTCCGGCGATCCCGGTCACGCCGATGCCGCTGGCAAAGGCGAACGAGGCGCTGACCAATCTGCAGAAGGGCCAGCTCGTCGGCCGCGCGGTGCTGACGCCGTAACGCGGCCCGGCCCATCCGTCATTGCGAGGAGCGAAGCGACGAAGCAATCCATATCTCCGCAAGCGGCGGCATGGATTGGTTCGCTTCGCTCGCAATGACGGGCACAATGCTTCCTGTCGACTCCGGAGATCCCCATGTCCGCCAACGACGCACTTCACATCGCAGTTCTCGGTGGCGATGGCATCGGTCCCGAGGTGATGGCGCCGGCGCTCGAAGTGCTGCGCAAGATCGAGGCGTCGTCCGGCCTCAAATTCCGCTTCACCGAGGCACCGGCCGGCGCTGGCCACTACAAGGAGACCGGCAAGTCGATGCCGGAGAGCACGGTGCGGCTGTGCGAGGAGGCCGACGCGATCCTGCTCGGCGCCTGCGGCCTGCCGTCGGTGCGCTACCCCGACAACACCGAGATCGCGCCGCAGATCGAGTTGCGGATGATCTTCGATCTCTATGCCGGCGTGCGGCCCGCGCGATTGATCCCGGGCGTGCCGAGCACGATCGTTGGCGCCGATCAGAAAGGCATCGACCTCGTCGTGATCAGGGAATCAACCGAGGGCCTGTTCGCCTCGATGGGCAAGGGCGTCGTCACCGACAGCGAGGCGCGCGAGACCATGGTGATCACGCGCCGGACCTCGGAGCGGCTGTTCGAGTTCTCGTTCCGGCTTGCCGAACGCCGCAAGGCGCGCGGCCGCGTCGGTGGCGGGCTGACCTGTGTCGACAAGGCGAACGTGTTCAAGGCGTTTGCATTCTTCCGGAGCATCTTCGACGAGACCGCGAAGCGTCATGCCGACGTCAGGGCCGATCACCTCTACATCGACGCGGCTGCGGCTGCGCTGGTGAAGCGCCCCTGGGACTTCGACGTCATGGTGACCGAGAACATGTTCGGCGACATCCTGTCCGACCTCACCGCCGGCCTGATCGGCGGCATGGGCATGGCGCCGTCGGCCGACATCGGCGACCGCTACGCGGTGTTTCAGCCGTGTCATGGCACGGCGCCCGACATCATGGGGCAGGGCAAGGCCAACCCGACTGCGATGATCCTGTCGGCTGCGATGATGCTGGACTGGCTCGCCGACAAGCACGGTCTGGAGAGCGCCGCTGAAGCTGCCGAAAGCATCGAGCGCGCCGTCGACAAGGTCTATGCCGGCGGCATCAAGCCGTTCGAGTTTGGCGGCAGCAACGGCACCGCCGACGTCGCGAAGGCTGTGCTGGCGGCGCTTTGACGGCGACGAGACCGAGCCCGCCTCGATTCGGCGCGCCGGCTGAGCGGAGCCGTCACGGCAGCAGCGTTGCGTCGCCGTCGAACGGGCCGGCGTACCAGGCGCTCTCGTCTTCGAGGGCGCGAGCCAGGCCTTCGTCCGTCGTCTTGTAGACGAGCGGATCGGTCGGGTAAGTCCTGACGTAGGGATTCCATCTCATCAGGACCTGTCGGATATGTCCGGGCACGCCGACCAGCTCGAAGAGATGATCGCCCGAAGCGACCGCGTTCGCATAGGCCGCTTCGAGCAGCGCCTCGGTCACGTCTGAGTCATCCTGCTCCACCAGGATGTCGGCGAGCATCGACCGTCGCAAACCTGTCTCGCGGTCGACCGCATGCAGCACGACAGCATACCCCGCCAAGCGCTGGAATCGATGGCAGCAGAGCACGGCAACCGTCGAAGAGCTCCCAGGGAGCGTGAAGTGCCACCTGAGGGAGGCGGGACTTCGGTCGGCCAGCAACCGAGGGGCCTCGCCCAATTTGCGTCGCCACAGCGCTTCGAATTCGTCCCCGATGTCCTTCACATCGATTTCCGTTACTTTGCCGGTCAGACGGCCCCGTGGTCCGCGGCGGAGCGAATCCAAACGCATGGCCGACGAGGCTAGGAAAGCTCCGACAGATTCCATTCCGCTCCCGACGTCGAACTTCGCTGCGAGCACCCGCGCGAACTGATGGACATCCAGGATCCAGAACAGGATCTTGTCGTAGTCGGGGTCAGGCAACGACCTCGCATGAAGGGCTTTTGATTGATTGACCACCGATGCTGTCGAGTGCGTGATGACAAGGAGATCGACATCTCGCTGCCGAAAGAACGAAGCCAGCAGGCCGATGCAGCGCGTGCGGTACGCCGGTTCGATCACCAAGCCAGCGGCTGTCGCGGCGAATATCGTTCGGCCTTCGAGCTGGTAGAGCACGGGAATATTTCCCTGGTACCCGACAATCCCATGCTCGGTCTCCAAGACCCACCCCATGCTGGGCCGCGATTTGGCGGCGGACATCGCGGGATTTTGTCGCCAGAGCCGATCCCAGTTCTCCGGGCTGTCTTTCGCAAGGCCCCCGCGTTCCTTCAGCCTCGCGACGCTTTCGAAATCCGCGAACCGGACCTCCCGCTGCTTCGCCGGCGCCAACGCGCTTCCGGAGAGCGTTGCCGCTTCGGCTTGAGCGGACGCAGGACGGCGCCGGCTTTTCAGGAGTCGGAGCAGGATATCGGCGGCGTGATACTTGGAGCGTGTCTGAATTTGCGCCGGCGCGCGGGTCTCCGCCATCAATCCCCTCCCTAGCCGAATGGCGGCGACGACCCGGTGGCCCCATCTCGCCACCGAGGCTGCGTCAATTGCTCGGACACGAACAGGCACAGGGGACCGATCAGCGTCATCTGTTCTGGATCGAGGTTCTCGAAATCGATCTCCCTGTCGAAGTGCTCGCCCGCCGCCATCATCATCTCGACGAAGGCGAGCGAATCGAGCGCCCCCGACAGCAGCAGGTCGTAATCATCGGGGAGATCGCGCAGCGGACGCTGCCCGCGGTCTTGGAGCTTCTGGTTGAGGAAGGCTCCGAAGAACGCGCGGACGTCATCCGTGGTCGGACCGCTCATGGGCTGTCTCCCAAGACCGCCGGCATGGCCTCGCGGTCGTATTTTCCGTTGGCGTTGCGCGGCAGCCGGCTGCGAACGTGCCATCGTCTCGGGACCATGTAGTCCGGCAGCCGGGCGGCGACCGCCGCGCGAAGCCGGTCGAGATCGACCGGCCTGCCTTCGATGAGCACTTCGATGCCGCCGTAGCCGCTCGACGTGATGGGCCAGCCGATCGCCACGACGCCGTCGATGCCCGAGGCCTCGCGCACCACGGCTTCGACCTCTCCGAGCTCCACCCTGTGGCCGAGGATCTTCACCTGCGAGTCCATGCGGCCGAGATGGGTCAGGGGACCATCGCCGGCGGGCCGGCGCACGCGGTCGCCGGTGCGGTAGAACATCTCCCGCCGTCCGGGCGGGACGACGAAGGCTGCGGCGGTCTTCTCGGGATCTTTCCAGTAGCCGAGCGACATCTGCGGACCGCTCATCAGCAGTTCGCCCTCCGCGCCCGGCCCGACCTCGTTCAGCTGCCCGTCGACGACGAGGACGCTCATTCCCGGGAACGGCGCGCCGATCGGCACGATGCCCATCTCCGCTTCGGCCGGCGTCCGCTTCGGATCCCACCGGTAGCCGGTGCACGCGATGGTCAGCTCGGTCGGTCCGTAGATGTTCTCGACGACGCTGTTCGGCGCGGCCATCGCCCAGGCCTCGACGCAGCTGACGGGCAGCGGCTCGCCGCAGAACAGGCTCAGCCTGAGCGAGGGAAACCCTCCCGGCTTCAGCAGGCCGGACTGCTTCATCAGCGCGACCATCGAGGGCACCGAGAACCAGACCGTCAATCCCTGCTCGCGGATGAACCGCCCCGGATTGATCAGCGCCTTCTGCGAGGGGCAGTACACGCAGGCGCCGCGTTCCCACGCCACGAACATGTCGGATGCCGACAGGTCGAACGTCATGTCGAACGTCTGCGAGACGACGTCTAGCTCCGTGATGGCGAAGCGATCCGCGGCATGGTCGACATAGGCTGCGACGTTGCGGTGTGCGACCATCACCCCTTTCGGAACCCCGGTGCTGCCGGAGGTGAACAGCAGATAGGCGATCGCGTCCGTGCGCGCGTCCGGCTCGCGCCAGTCGGCGTATCCTTCGAGATCGGCAGCTCCGACGATGATGTGCAAGGGCCATCGTCCGCGATAGGGGCCCGGGTCCTCGAGACAGGGCGCGATCACGAGCAGCGGTTCGTCCACGCCCGCCATGAGCGCGCCCATTTGCGGCAAGGATTCCGCGTCGACGATGATCGATCGGCACTCCGAACGGACGAGCATCGACCTGGTGCGCTCGACCGGGAAGGTGCGGTTCAGCGGCACGTAGCCGTTTCCGGCCAGAAGCGATCCGAGCACGCCGGCGAAGGCCGTCGCGCTGCGATGCGCGAACACGCCGGTCAGCGGCATCGACGCCCCTTCACGATGCGCCTGGATGCAGGCTGCGATGCGGACCGCGGCGTCGCGAAGCTGCCGATACGACAGCGACGTACCCTGCGCGACGACAGCAGGACGGCCGGGAAACAATTTCGCCGAGCGCAGGAAGCCCGTCCACAATCCCCGCCGTGATCCGTCCGCGCGCAACTCCATCGAACGATCGCCTAGACTAGCCTGCGAGGCCCTGACGCGCCGGATCGCGAAGCGCTGATGACTTCAGACGCCGGGCCTTCGTCAGCGCCTGTCCGAAGACCTCGCCCGTATGGACCAGTTCCTCGCGGGTGGGTGGAATGTCCAGGATGAACGTCCCGTAGCCGGCCGCGGCGTAGCGCGCGAGTTCGTCGGAGACGACCCCGTAGTCGCCGACCAAATACGGGCAGAAGGTCTTGTAGTTTTCGAATGGCACCAGCCAATAGGGTGTCTCCTCGGTGGCCGTCTCGGCTGCGAGATCTGACATCTGCTTGTGCCACGCCGAATCCGAGACCTTCATGGCCAGCTTGTGCGCCAGCTGCCCCTTCTTGTCGGTCGGGAAGCGTTCGTGCGCGACCCGCCAGGCCTCCTCGGCGTTCGCGCGGGCGATGATGCCGACGCGCACACCCGACCCGACGCAGTCGGCGTCGGCCTGCCCGTACTCTGCGGCCGGCTTGGGATACTTCACCGGTGTTGCGCCCAGCGCCTTGGCGGCAGCGAGCCCCGCTTCCGAGGAGCCAGACACGAATACGCCGGGCAGCAACTCCTGCGGCAGCGGTGGCGTCATCCTCAGATTCCGCACGGCATGGAATTCCCCTTCGAGCGTCACCGGCTCGGCGTTCTCCAGCAGCAGCTTGATGATGGCGGTGTATTCGACGAGCCTCGCGTACCGCTTGTCGTGCGCCGTCGCGTCGCCGAGCGCCGCAAGCTCGGTCGTGTAGCCACCCGCGACCATGTTCAAATAGAGCCGGCGTCCGTACATATGCGCAAACGAGCTCACCATCTTGGCGACGCTGTACGGATGCATGTAGACCGGCTGCACTGCCACCAGCGGACAGAGTTCCGTGGTGCTCTGCAGGATCACCTGCGAGACGAGCCAGGGATCGACCAGGGAGTTTTCCGTATAGACCAGGATTCCCTTGCAGCCCGCCTCTTCGCTCCAGCGGGCGACGGCCTTCACCCGTTCGACATAGTCCGCCGCCTGCACCGCGCCGGATTGCGGGCACGTGCTGAAAACGTCGAACCGAATGTCGGAAAACGTATCCATCATCCACCTCCATCCAAAAGGCGTCGAAACGCCATGGCTGGTGGAGAACCGGGTCATGGTAGCAGATGCGTTCGTGAGCTCCCCCGACGCAAAGGTGGTACTCCGTCAAGCGATGGGAACGGATGCCCGGCCGACTATTCAGGGGCGGCGCACTGCACTTTTGCGGAGCTTGATTTCCGCCGCCTCTCTGCAACGATGCCGCGGCACCTGCTCGATTTTCGCTTGGGCGCGATCCGTCCAGGGGGTGTTGAATGGCGAAAGTAATCGGCATCAGTGGATTCGAGAGCTCGATCCCCTTCAAGAGGAAGCACTGGCCGGGCCTGGAGGAGCGCGAATATCGGATCTCACAAGGCCACGATTCCGCTGCGGTGCTGGTGGTCGACGGCAGGATCGTCGCCGGTGCCGCCGAAGAGCGCTTCAACCGCAAGAAGCACACCGGTGATTTCCCGATCGGCGCCATTAGCTACTGCCTGGAGACCGCTGGCCTGAAGCCATCCGACATCGACGTGATCTCTCACGGCTTCGACTATGCGCCCTACAAGGCAGCCTTCATGCTGGATCCGACCTCCGCCCGACAATACAGGGAGGTGTTCTCGCGCGAAAAACTGCTCGCGCAAGTCGATCAGCACCTGCCCGGATTTCCAGCCAGCAAGGTCCACCACGTCAACCATCATCTGTCCCACGCCGCCAGCGCCTACTACACCTCCGGTTGGGACGAATGCCTGGTGGTGATCCTCGACGGCATGGGCGAAGTCCAAGCCGTCACCGTCTATCACGCGCACGACAACGCGATCGACAAGCTCGCGGAAATCACCGCCCAGGATTCGATCGGCATCCTCTATTCCACGCTGACGCTGCATCTCGGCTTCGATTTCAACTCCGACGAATACAAGATCATGGGCCTCGCGCCCTACGGCGATCCCGCCCGCCGCCGTGCTTTCTTCGAACGGACTGTGGAGCTGCGCGACGACGGCCTGATCAGGATTCCTCTGCTCCGCCTCAATATCGAGCGCCAGGATCGCGAAACCTACGGCGCGACGCGACGCCATCTCGGCGAGCATCTGATCCCGGCTCGCGCGCCCGACGGCGACGTCACCGACGACCATCGCGACGTCGCCGCAGCGCTGCAGGAATGCCTCGACAGCGTCATGCTCCACATCTGCGGCCATTTCGGCCGCAGCACCGGCCTGCGCAGGCTCGCGATGGCGGGCGGCGTCGCGCTCAACTGCACCGCCAACGGCCGCCTGCTGCAGTCCGGCCTGTTCGACGAGATCTACGTTCAGCCGGCTGCAGGCGACGATGGCTCCGCGCTCGGCGCCGCGCTCTGGTCGGCATCGCGCGACAGTGGCGTGAAGAACGTCCGGATGCCGGTCCCCTTCCTCGGCCCCGCACCCACGCAAACCGAGATTTACAGGGCGCTGGCCGACACCGCCGGCCGCATCGAGATCACGCGCTTTGCTGATCTCGACGAGACCTGCGCGGTGGCGGCGAGACTGATCGCGGCCGGACGCGTGCTCGGCTGGTACCGCGGACGCATGGAGTTCGGTCCTCGCGCGCTCGGGCACCGGAGCATCCTGGCCGATCCCGGACATCCGGAGATGCGCGACCGCATCAACGCGATGGTCAAGATGCGCGAAGCCTTCCGCCCGTTTGCGCCGGCGGTCAGCCTCGAGCAGGTGCATGACTGGTTCGAGGTGCCGGAGGGGCTCGAGCTTCCCTACATGATCATGACCGCCGACGTGCGCCCGGAGCATCGCTCCGCGCTGCCGGCGATCACGCATGTCAACGGCTCGGCCCGCGTGCAGACGGTCAGCGTCAGGGACAATCCGGAATTCCACGCACTGCTGCGGGCGGTCGGCCGGGCGACCGGCCGCGAAATGGTGCTGAACACGAGCTTCAACGTGAAGGGGCAGCCGATCGTCAACACCCCGCGCGAAGCCATCGACACCTTCCTCGGCACCGGCATCGAGTATCTCTTCCTCGAGAACGTGCTCGTCCGCCGCGTGGGACAGACGTAGCCGGCACTGGCCGCCCGGCGACGGAGACGCTGGCAGCACCTTGTATTCTTGTCGTGCTCTGGCGCGAAAAAGGTGAGGGGGCCAAAGCCCCCTCGCTGATGATTAGCGGCGGTGTCCGCCGTGATGTCCGCCGCCGTGATGGCCGCCACCATGATGCCCGCCGTGATGACGGTGCCCGTGATGATGGTGGCGGGGGTAGTAGTGCGGACGATGATGCCATCCGTGATGGCGCGGTGCGTAGCCGTAGCCCGGTTGCCAGTAGCAGCGGCCCCAGCGATCGCAGACCTGGCGCACCTTGTCGACATTGGACGTTTCGCCTGCGATGTGGCTGGCCTGCGGAAGCCCGTTCGGCATCGCCGATGCCGCACCGGACATCAACGCTGCGCTTCCGAGCGCGGCCAGTCCAATAACGGCAAGCTTGATATTCATTGAGATCTCCTTGGTTGAAGCCTGAAAACGTCCATGCGGCCGCTTCGTTGCTGCGACAAAAAAGCCAGGCAGATGCACTCGGTTCCGGCGATGCCGGTTCAACGCAGGAAATACGGGAGTTGTGAGGTCGCTCCATGCGCGGGCGACAATTGGCCGCGCGACAGAATGGCGAGGCGCAAACAAAACGTGATGACCTTTGGCGGCGCTTCGCGGAAAAGTGCTCTACTGCGCGGTCGGCCGATGTTCGGCGGCCTTGTTGAAGAAGGCAGCTTCCTCGGCGGTGGCTTCGAGGAGTTGCTGGTCCTGGTCGTAGACGTCGTTGCGGAACTGGACGGTCCGGTCCTTCGTCATCCACGCCGTGAGGTAGATCCAGGCCACCGGCACCTTCTTCAGCATGCGGACGTCCTGGCGTTGTCCTGTGGCGATCGCGGCATCGATGGCAGCGCGGGTCCACTGCGGCTGGTCTTTCAGCAGCCATGCCGCGAGATCGCGGACATTGTCGACGCGCGAGCAGCCATGCGAATCGAAGCGATAGTCGTCGTTGAACAGGCTGTGCTGATTGGTGTCGTGCATGTAGACCGAATAGGAATTCGGCATGTCGATCTTGACCGCGCCGAGCGCATTCCATGCGCCGCTCTGCTGACGCACCGTGATATTCGGCGCGTGATCGCCCGACCAGTCGACCGAACGCGGATCGATCGGGTTGTCGTGGGCGTCGAGCACGTCCATGTGCATGCGCGACAGGTAGGCCGGATCCTTGCGCATATGGGCCGCGATCTCCGTCTTCGTGATCGATGACGGCACCGTCCAGGTCGGATTGAGAATGACGTCGGTGATCTCGGACGTCAGCGTCGGCGAGGGTTTCTCGGTCTTGCCGACGATCACGCGGTAGCGCCGCACGACCTTGTCGTCCTCGACGGCCTCGGCGAAGGTGGCGGGAATGTTGACGACGACATAGCGCTGCCCGAACTGGAAATCCATCTGGTCAAGCCGCTCCAGCGAGGCCTCGAGCTGCTTGATCCGCTTCTGCACGGGAACGTTGAGTGCAGCCAGCGTCCGCGGCGTCACCGAGCCGGTCGCCGCGAGCCCGTGGCGTGTCTGGAAGCGCTTCACCGCGTCGGCCACGACTTCATCATAGGAGCCGGTGGCCTTGTCGGCGGCAAGGTCGCCAGTGATGATCAGACGGTTGCGCAGCAGATCGTCATGGGCGCCCTGGACGCCCAACGCAAATTTCGCGTCCGTGGGGATCGTGGGCCAACCGCCGCGGGCGGCGAGATCGGAATAGCTCTTCACCACGTCGCGAATGCGTTGTGCGCTGCCCTGGTCGTAGGTCGGCTCGCGCGACAGCGCGAGCGCGGCAGCCGATCGCGTTTCCGCGACCGAGGCCGACGCGGCCGGCTTGGCCTGGCTTGGCTGGGTGGCCGCCGGTGCCGCAGCCGGCAGGGCATGATGAGGCGGGACTGCCGCAGTCGGGCCGGGCGCGCCGGTGGTTTGGGCGAATGCCGGTAGGGCCGCAAGCATCGTGGCTACGACGACGAGAGTCACTCTCTGCATATCTCGATTCTCCGGACTGCGTCGCTTGCGCGAAAAATCGGAAGGCACGGCCCCGGCCGCACGAATGGAGGAGGGCGGCGCGTTCGTTCGAAGGTGATGATCTATCCCGAGACCGTTGCGTCTTGATTAAGTTTTGGTTGCGGTCGGAACATTACCGTGACCGTCGTGCCGGCCCAGGGCGGTCGCCATCGTTGGCATCGCGGCCGCTCGACCTTGTGGCGTACATCAACGCGGAGATCGCTCGCTCGTTGTGCCGAAGCCGGGGCACGGACCTTGCAGCGCCGACCGGTCAAAGAAAAAGCGCTGCCATCGCCGATGGCAGCGCTTCGATATCTTCCCGGTCCGACCGGCGCGTGGCGATCCCAATGACCGGTCGCGGCCGATCCGCTCGCCCTGGTCGATCGCGTTCGCGGTATCGCGATCGTACCTGTGCTAGCGTTCAGTCTTCGTTGGCGGCGATCGATTCCATCAGCGACACCAGTTGGCGCTGTACGGTCTGATCCTTGATCTTGCTGTAGGCGCGCAACAACCGGAGGCTGAACGCGCTGTCGAGGAACAACAGGCTCTCGACTTCGCGGGCCTTGTTGTCGCCGTCGTAGAAGAAGGTCACCGGCACGTCCAGCGCGCTCGCGATCTGCTGAAGGCGGGCGGCGCCGACACGGTTCACGCCCTTCTCGTACTTCTGAACCTGCTGAAAGCTGACGCCCAGCTTGTCGCCGAGTTCCGCCTGCGAGATCTTCTGCTCCACACGGCGCAGACGAATCCGCTTGCCCAACTCAATGTCCGGCTTGCCGGCGCTGCGCTGCTTCATCTTCTTTGCTGCTGATCTGTTCATTCTCGTGACCCGTCCTTCAAATCGAGAATCCCTGGCCCGGTCGGGTCAGGGACACGTTCATGATGTACCGCGTTAAGCTCGAGTGGATCGTCAGTTCGTCTGAACGACGAAATCCAAGAAGATCGCGGGATGGTATCCAAACGCACTTGCGCATTGGAAGCACCCAAGTACCGACTCGGTCGACTACCTGAAGTCGACCGTGCCAAGGTGTCTGTCGACACCCCGCCCTCTACATTTGGCAAAATATTGACCAAACCACAACTAGCGCGAGTTTGATCGACACAGATTTTGCGCGCATGCTTACTGGGCGGCATTGCACTCGCCCGTAGTTCTACGGGCAGCCAATATTGTACGAGCGTCCTAGTATGGATGCAACCCCAGCTAGTGCATCCTGAGGTCGCGGCGACGGTCTGCGGTTGCTTGACTGAATCGTCGCCAATGCGAAAAGTTTGACGTAAGTCCAAGTCAGGCTTTCGGAATGTTGCTGGACAATTGCCTAAAAGTTCTGAATCATCGGGAACAATTGTGCGCCTACGGAAAGCCGGCGAACTCTGGCAGGAGAGGCCAAATGAAGCGGAAGAGGGGAACACCTCGACTCTACCTCGCGGCTTCGGGAGTGGAAGATATGCCGGTCGCAAATACGGAAGAACGGTTGCTGGCGCTGCTGGCGACCTTGGAAGAATGTCAGGCATTTCTGACTGACCGGGCGAACACGGAGACGGCGCGGCTGTTGTCCCTTGCCATCCTCGAGCTCCGGATGGAGCTGCACAAGGTGACGGATTCCGAGTTGAAGGCGCTGTGTGACCTGATCGCGTCGGACGAGCCGGTGCAGGAACCGGCGACCAGGCAGTTGCCGCCGTATCTGCGGCTGATCAAGTAAGCCGGCGCCCGCGCCATGCGCGGGACGCCGCAGGCCCGGTGCCGCGTGGCTCAGCCCGCGGTCACGTCGACCGCCTCTGTGCCCTCGAGCACGCGACGGGCCTTGTCTCGATCCAGGTCACCTTCCCATGCCGCGACCACGACGGTGGCGACGCAGTTGCCGATCAGATTGCCGACCGCGCGCGCCATGCCGATGAACCAGTCAACCGAGAGCACCAGCACGAGGCCGATCGCCGGGATGCTTGGCACCGCGTTGAGCGTCGCCGCCAGGATGACGATCGCCGAGCCCGGCACGCCGTGCGCGCCCTTCGAGGTGATCAGCGACACGCCGAGCACCAGCAGCAGGTCGCCGAACGACAGCGGTGTGTTGGTCGCCTGCGCGATGAAGACGACCGCCAGCGTCAGGTAGATCGAGAACGCATCGAGGTTGAACGAATAGCCAGTCGGAATCACGAGGCCGACCACCGAATCCTTGACGCCGAAATGCTCCAGCTTGCGCATCACCTGCGGCAGCACCGCGTCGGAGGATGCGGTGGCGACCACGATCATCAGCTCCTCGCGCAGGTAGCCGAGGAACTTGAGGATATTGATGCCGGCCAGCGCCATCACTCCGCCGAGCACACCGAGCACGAAGATCGCGACCGAGACGTAGAACAGCGCCACCAGCGACAGCAGCTGCTTCAGCGAGCCGACACCGTATTTGCCGACCGTGTAGGCGACGGCGCCGAGCACGCCGATCGGCGCGAAGCGCACGATCAGGCCCATGGCCCGGAACAGCACGGTCGAGACCGCGTCGATGAACGAGGAGATCTTCTCGCCCTTCTCGCCGCCGACCAGCGCCAGGCTGACGCCGAAGATGATGGCGAAGAACAGGACCTGCAGCACGTCGTTGCGCGACAGCGCGTCAAACGAGGTGGTCGGGATGATGTTGAGCAGGAAGCTGCCGATGCCTTCGCCCTTCAGCTTCTGCGCGTTGCTGGCATAGTTGCCGAGCGCCTTGGCATCCAGCGTCGAGGTATCGATGTTCATGCCGTGACCGGGCCCGAACAGGTAGGCCAGGATCAAGCCGACCACGAGCGCGACCGTCGTCATCGCCTCGAAATACACCAGCGCCTTGACGCCGACGCGTCCGACCTTCTTGAGGTCGCCGGCGCCCGCGATGCCGTGCACCACCACGCAGAACACGATCGGCGCCACGATCATCGAGATCAGCTTCAGGAAGGCATCGCTGAAGATCTTCAGCCCGATCGCGAAATCGGGCGCGGCCATGCCGATGATGATGCCGAGCAGCAGCGCGACGAGCACCTGCACGAACAGCGATGTGTAGAGCGGCTTGCGTGCAACCGTGGCTTCCGCTGCGATGGTCGACATGAACTCCCCCTGTTTTTGGCCGGTGTTCTTGCCGGCCGGTCCCGCCCCATCTTAGCAACTTGCGTGCCAAGATGTCGCAGGTTTGGGGGGCATTTGCCCGGTCAGTCGCCGGTTTCGAGCGTGCTGGTCACCGTGTAGACGACGCCGTGGGGCAGGAAATCCACCGTGGCCTCGCCGCCGAGCTGGTCGCGGGCGCTGCGCTCGATCAGCCGGGAACCGAAGCCGCGCTGCACCGGCGCCGCGACCGGTGGGCCGCCGGCCTCCGTCCAGATCATCCGGAGGTTCGGTCCGGAGCTCTCCCCGAGGATTTCCCAGTCCAGCGTCACCGTGCCGGTGTCGTTGGACAGCGCGCCATATTTGGCGGCGTTGGTCGCCATCTCGTGCAGGAGCATCGACAGCACCAAGGCGAGCCGGGGCGACAGCGGCACGCGCGGTCCGAACATCCTGACTCGTTCGGAGGCGTTCAGCAGATAGGGCCGCAGCACGCGGCTGATCACGTCCTGCAGGTCGGAGCCCTGCCATTTGTCGGTCGAGAGCAAATTGTGCGCCTCGGCGAGCGCGCCGAGCCGTCCCTCGAACTTGTCGCGCTCGGCGCGGCTCGCGCTGCGGAAGGTCTGCGTGGCGATCGATTGCAGGATCGCCAGCGTGTTCTTGACGCGGTGGTTGAGCTCCTCGATCAGCAGGTCGTGCAGCATCTCGCCGCGCGCGATCGTGGTCGCCATCCGCACCGCAAAGCCGAGGCCGACCAGGAGCAGGACGCCGCCGATCACGCTTGTGATCGCAAGCGAGCGCCACAGCGGCGCCACCAGCGAGTTCTCGGCGATGCCAGCGGCGACGGTCCAGCCGGTGACGCGCGATCGGGTGAAGCCCGTGATCAGCGCGACGCCTTCGAGCGAGACCGTCGGCAGTGTCGCCTCGCTGCGGCGGAACATCTCGGCAAACAACGTTGGCGAGGCGCGCTGCCCGATGGTCGCCTGCGGATTCGGCACGCGGGCGAGGTTGACGCCGTCGCCGTCGAAGATCGAGATGGTCCAGTCCTGGTTCAGGCGCTGCCGCTCGATCATGGCCTGGAAGACCTCGATCGGCGGGCTGAAGGAGATGTCGTAGAGCACTTCGCCGTCGCGGATCACCGGCACCTCGACGGTGATGATCAGTTGCTGCTTCACCTCGCCGAAGAACAGGTTGGAGTATTGCGGCTGCCGCGTCGTAAACACCTTCTCGACGATCTCGAGATTGTTGCGCGGCGGCAGGCTTGCGGTGTCCGGCGTCAGCGAGGAGAACGCCTGGCGTCCCCTGCGGTCCGCCACCAGCACCACGCCGTCCTTGCCGTACTGGTCGAGGAAGCCGGCCGCGACGCGGCGGAAATTGTCGAAGTCGCTGTCGCGCAGCGAGTTGGTCAGCGCCAGCACCTGCAGCCCGCCGGTCATGCGCTGCAATTCCGCATCGAGCAGCAGGCGGATGCTGCGCGCCGTCTCCAGCACGCGCTGTGTGGCCGCCTGACGATCCCGCTGGTAATTGTGGAAGACGATCCCGACCGCGAAAACGATCAGCGGCAACATCGTCCCCGCGACCAGAAGCGCGAGACGCACTGGCAATGTCAGTTTCGGCACGAAGTCCCCGGATCGGTGCCCATTTCGCTGTGAGCGGAGGGGAGGCGGGAAAGATCCGCCAAAGGAAATGACTGGCTATCTGAAAAATTCCGCGGCGCACACCGTGCGCCGCGGAAGAGCCCTTGGTCAGAGATTGCTCTCGGTGATCGCGGCGTAGACCATGGTGCGCAGCTCGCGGCGCAGCGGATAGGCGCTCGACGGCAGCACCTGGGTCATGAAGATCGTGATCAGCTCCTCGGCTGGATCGATGAAGAACGATGTCGTCGCGGCGCCGCCCCAGTTGAATTCGCCTGGGCTGCCCGCAATCAGGGTCTGCGCAGGGTGCATGGTGACGGCGAAGCCGAGGCCGAACCCGATGCCGTTATAGGCGGCTTCGGCGAACATCGAACGCGACATCGCCGGCAGGTCGACCCCGCCGGGGAGATGGTTGCTGGCCATCAGCTTCAGCGTCTTCGGACCGAGCAGCCGGACGCCGCCGAGCTCGCCGCCGTTGAGCAGCGCGCGGCAGAAGGTCAGATAGTCGGCCGCGGTCGAGCACAGCCCGCCACCGCCCGAGACCAGCGAGGGCGGCGACAGGAACGAGCTGGTGGTCGGATCGTCCTGCAGCGTCAGCGTGCCCTTGCGCTCGGCGGCGAGCGGGTTGAAGCCGCCCTGCGGGTCGGCGGAATAGCAGGCGGCAAAGCGGTGCGCCTTGTCGGCCGGCACGAAGAAGTCGGTGTCGTTCATGCCGAGCGGCTTGAAGATCCGCTCCTTCAGGAACTGCTCGAACGGCACCCCTGAAATCTTGCCGACGAGATAGCCGAGCACGTCGGTGGAGACCGAGTAATTCCAGGCTTCACCCGGCGAAAACTCCAGCGGGATCTTCGCCAGATCCTCGATCATGCTGTCGAGCGTGCCGGCCTTGATGACCTCGCCGATCTTCTTTTCGCGATAGGCCGCGTCGACATTGGAACGCTGCTGGAAGCCGTAGGTGAGGCCCGAGGTGTGGCGCAGCAGGTCGACGATCAGCATCGGCCGCGTTGGCGGGCGGGTCAGGAAGGCCGGCGCGGTGCCGGCAACGAACACGCCGAGGTTCTTCCATTCCGGAATGTATTTGGCGACCGGCTCGTCGAGCGCGACCTTGCCTTCCTCGACCAGCATCATGAAGGCCACCGAGGTGATCGGCTTGGTCATCGAATAGATGCGGAAGATGGTGTCGTCCTTGACCGGCACCTTGCGCTCGAGATCGGCAAAGCCCTGGACGGTGGAATGCACGATCTTGCCGCGGCGGTAGATCAAGAGCTGCGTGCCGGGAAAGCGGCCGGAATCGATGTAACGGCTCTTCAGATGCGCTTCGAGGCGGTTCAGCGCTGTGGTCGACATTCCCGCGGATTCGGGCGAGGCAGGCGTGGGGGCTAACATCAGGCGTTTCTCCGGCTTGCGAGGCAGACTTGATAGCCGAAAAGTGTCCCTTTCACCAACCGGCTGCCGCTTACCGGCACAGGGCCGGTGGTGTACGGTCGCCCCTGCAATCGCGCCCTCAAGGGAGCCGAAGGGAAACGCCGAGATGACCCAGTTCAACGAAACCGAGCTCACCACAGCCGTCATCCGCAGCTTCGACCAGACGCCCGATCCGCGGGCCAAGTTCCTGATGCAGGAACTGGTGAAGTCGCTGCACGATTATGTGCGCAAGACCGATCTCACCTTCGAGGAGTGGGACCACGCGATCGGCTTCCTGACCCGCACCGGGCAGAAGTGCACCGACATCCGCCAGGAATTCATCCTGCTGTCCGACGTGCTCGGCGTGTCGATGCTGGTCGATGCCGTCAACCACAGGGATCGCGACGGCGCGACCGAGACCACGGTGCTCGGCCCGTTCTATGTCGGCGAGCACAAGGTGACGCCGCACGGCACCGACATCTCGGCAAGTCTGCCCGGCGAGCGGATGTTCGTGCAGAGCCGCGTCACCGACCTCGACGGCAAGCCGCTGGCCGATGTGCCGGTCGATATCTGGCACGCGGACGATGACGGCTTCTATGACTCGCAGAAGCCGAGCTATGCCACCGAGGGCCCGTCCTCGCGGGCGCGCTTCATTACCGATGCCGACGGCCGCTTCTTCTTCCGCACCATCGTGCCGTGCAGCTATCCGATCCCGACCGACGGTCCGGTCGGGCAGATGATCACGCAGACCAACCGGCATCCGATGCGGCCGGCGCATGTCCACTTCCTGGTCAACGCCAAGGGCCATGAGCCGCTGATCACGCATGTCTTCGTCGAAGGCGACAAGTACATCGACTCCGATGTCGTGTTCGGCGTGAAGGACGAACTGATCGCCAAGGTCGAGCGGCGCACCGATCCTGTGATGCCCGACGGCCAGCGGTCGGATGGCCCGTGGAGCCTGATGACCTACGAATTCCACGTGAAGCCCGGCGGCGGAATGGCGCCTGCGCCGCTCGGAACCAAGGTCGCCGAAGACGCCTGATCACTGCGGTCCAAGCGCTCTGCTCAATTCATGTGCGGCGCACAAGAATTGGGCGAATCGCATTCTTTGGCAGCGCGCGGGGACTCCGTGCGCGCTGCGACAAGTTGCGCAAAACATTGCATTAAAATCGATTTTTGCACTGCGGTAGCTTGGCACAAGGCTTGAATAGTCAGGTGCCGACGCCATTGAAGCCGTCCCTCGAGGCCACCCCATCGGATTTCTGACGCCGCCAGTCCGGGGCATCCCCGGTGCATGCCCTTTTGCGCCCTGCGCGCGTCGCCACCCGATGGACGGTGCTCGACGCAAAGACGCAACACCGCAACGCAACGACGCAAAGGACGACCGATGACCAAGCCCACCAACAAGCCTCCAGGCCGTGCGATCAGCCGTCGCCAGCTCCTGAAGGCAACCAGCGGTGCCGCCGCGTTGCTCGCCGCAGCCAGGCTCAATTTTCCCGCTGGTGCATTCGCGCAAGGCGCGGGTCCGGAAGTGAAGGGCGCCAAGCTCGGCTTCATCGCGCTCACCGACGCCTCGCCGCTGTTCGTCGCCAAGGAGAAGGGCATCTTCGCCAAATACGGCATGCCCGATGTCGAGGTGCAGAAGCAGGCCTCGTGGGGCACCACCCGCGACAATCTCGTGCTCGGCTCCGAGGGCAACGGCATCGACGGCGCGCATATCCTGACCCCGATGCCGTACCTGATCTCGGCCGGCAAGGTGACGCAGAACAATCAGCCGACGCCGATGTACATCATGGCGCGGCTCAATCTGAACGGTCAGTGCATCTCGGTCGCCAAGGAATATGCCGATCTCAAGGTCGGCGTCGACACCACGCCGTTCAAGGCGGCGCTCGAGAAGAAGAAGGCCTCCGGCAAGGCGGTGAAGGCCGCGATGACTTTCCCGGGCGGCACGCATGATCTGTGGATCCGCTACTGGCTCGCCGCCGGCGGCATCGATCCCGACAAGGACATCGAGACCATCGTGGTGCCGCCCGCGCAGATGGTGGCCAACATGAAGGTCGGCACCATGGATTGCTTCTGCGTCTGCGAGCCATGGAATCTGCAGCTGATCCATCAGGAGATCGGCTACACCGCGATCACGACAGGTGAGCTCTGGGACAAGCATCCGGAGAAATCGTTCGGCCTGCGCGCCGCCTGGGTCGACAAGAATCCGAAGGCCGCGAAGGCGTTGCTGATGGCGGTGATGGAAGCCCAGCAGTGGTGCGAAAAGGCTGACAACCGCGAGGAGACCGCGGCGATCTGCGCCAAGCGGCAGTGGATCAACTGCCCGGTGGAAGACATCACCGACCGCATGAAGGGCAAGTTCGACTACGGCACCGGCCGGGTGGTCGACAACTCGCCGCAGCAGATGCGGTTCTGGAAGGACAACGCGTCCTATCCCTATCAGAGCCACGACCTCTGGTTCCTGACCGAGGACATCCGCTGGGGCAAGTACGAGGCGGGTTTCGACACCAAGGCGCTGATCGCCAAGGTCAACCGGGAGGATCTCTGGAAGGAGGCCGCCAAGGAGCTCGGCGTGTCGGACATTCCGGCGTCGACCTCGCGCGGCAAGGAGACCTTCTTCGACGGCAAGGTGTTCGATCCCGCCGATCCCGCCGCTTACCTGAAGTCGTTGTCCATCAAGCGTGTCGACGTCTGATTTTGAGTGGAGCCGCGCGCATCGCGCGGCTCTCCCTTCGACCACGGAGATTGTCTGTCAATGTCGATGCCTGCCATGAAGACCGAAGTGTCAGCGGTGGCGATCCCGCAGGCCACGGCCGCGGCGCCGGTCGTGACCATGACGCCGAAGCGCGCGCCGCGCGCCGAAACCTACGCAAAGATGGCGAAGGAGATCGCGGCGCGCGTGGTGCCGCCGCTGATCGTGATCGCCTTGCTGCTGGTGGTGTGGGAGCTGATCTGCCGGCGCGCCGGCTCCAGCCTGCCGCCGCCCTCAAAAGTGTTCAAGGACACCAGGGAGCTGATCCTCGATCCGTTCTTCGACAATGGCGGCATCGACAAGGGCCTGTTCTGGCATCTCTCCGCCAGCCTTCAGCGCGTCGCCTACGGCTATTCGCTGGCGGCGATCGCGGGCATCGGGCTTGGCACGCTGGTCGGCCAGTCAGTCTGGGCGATGCGCGGGCTCGATCCGCTGTTCCAGGTGCTGCGCACCATCCCGCCGCTGGCCTGGCTGCCGCTCTCGCTCGCGGCATTCCGCGACGGCCAGCCTTCGGCGATCTTCGTCATCTTCATCACCTCGGTGTGGCCGATCATCATCAACACCGCGGTCGGGATCCGCAACATTCCGCAGGACTACCGCAACGTCGCTGCCGTGGTGCAGCTCAATCCGCTGGAGTTCTTCACCAAGATCATGATCCCGGCGGCCGCCCCCTACATGTTCACCGGTCTGCGCATCGGCATCGGCCTGTCCTGGCTCGCGATCGTCGCTGCGGAAATGCTGATCGGCGGCGTTGGCATCGGCTTCTTCATCTGGGATGCGTGGAATTCCTCGCACATCAGCGAGATCATCCTGGCGCTGTTCTATGTCGGCATCATCGGCTTCGTGCTCGACCGGCTCATTGCCGGCCTCGGCAAAGTCGTGACCCGCGGCACGGCTGCGAACTGAGGAGGACAAGTCATGCAGGCCTATCTGAAGCTCGATCACATCGACAAGACCTTCACCCGCGGCAGCGCCACCACGGAGGTGTTGAAGGATATCAACCTGACGATCGAGAAGGGCGAATACGTCTCGATCATCGGTCATTCCGGCTGCGGCAAGTCGACCCTGCTCAACATCGTCGCCGGCCTCACCGGCGCCACCAATGGTGGCGTGCTGCTGGAGAACCGCGAGGTCAACGCGCCGGGGCCGGATCGCGCCGTCGTGTTCCAGAACCACAGCCTGCTGCCGTGGCTGACCGTCTACGAGAACGTCAAGCTCGGCGTCGACAAGGTGTTTGCCAGGACCAAGAGCCGGGCCGAGCGCGACGCCTGGGTGATGCACAATCTCAGCCTCGTGCAGATGGCGCATGCCAAGGACAAGCGACCGAGCGAGATTTCAGGCGGCATGAAGCAGCGCGTCGGCATCGCGCGGGCGCTCGCGATGGAGCCGAAGGTGCTGCTGCTCGACGAGCCGTTCGGCGCGCTCGACGCACTGACCCGGGCGCATCTGCAGGATTCGGTGATGGCGCTGCATCAGAAGCTAGGCAACACCATCCTGATGATCACCCACGACGTCGACGAGGCCGTGCTGCTGTCGGACCGTATCGTCATGATGACCAACGGCCCGAGCGCGCGGATCGGCGAGGTGCTCGAGGTGCCGCTGGCGCGCCCGCGCAAGCGGCTCGAGCTCGCGACCAACCCCGGCTACCTGAAGTGCCGGCAGCGCGTGCTCGAATTCCTCTATGAGCGCCACAGCTTCGTCGAGGCGGCGTAGCGCGATGAGCAGCGCCTTGCTCACGTGAGAGCTTTTTCTGCCTCGCCGCAATGGCGCGGCGAGGCAGCAGCGTGCATGGAGGCACACATGACGGAAGACCAGGTCAAGCTCGTTCAGCAGACCTTCGCCGAGGTCGCACCGACCTCGGAGCAGGCAGCGGTCATCTTCTACGACCGCCTGTTCGAGGTCGCGCCCGGCGTGAAGGCGATGTTTCCCTCTGATATGACCGAGCAGCGCAAGAAGCTGATGGGAACGCTTGCCGTCGTCGTCAATGGATTGAGCAATCTATCGTCGGTGCTTCCCGCCGCGAGCGCGCTCGCCAAGCGCCATGTCGGCTATGGCGCCACGCCCGAGCATTATCCGGTGGTCGGCGGCGCATTACTGTGGACCTTGGAGAAAGGCCTCGGCGAAGCCTGGACGCCTGACGTCGCCGCCGCATGGACTGCGGCCTACGGCACGCTGTCCGGCTACATGATTTCCGAAGCCTATGGCAGCGCGCAGGCGGCGGAGTAGGTAAATGCCATAAGCGCCAGAACGGCGGTCCAGCGTCATTGCGAGGAGCGAAGCGACGAAGCAATCCATCTCACCACAAGCGGAGGTATGGATTGCTTCGCTTCGCTCGCAATGACGACGTGAGCCGGTGCGGAATTCGACGACACCAGCGATCTCCTCTATTGTCCCCCGTTCTGCAAACGGGTGCGAGCCAATAAAAATGATGTTCCTGGAAACGCCGCCGAAACTGATCCCGACCGAAATCTTCTCTGCCGTTCCCGCCGAATTCCGCCGCAAGGTGGCGAGCGAATGGGCCGACGCCAACCGGCCGGGCGCGGTGACCGATTGCTTCATCGAGGGGCCGTCGTTCGATGCGTCAGGCAATCTCTACATCGTCGACATTCCGTTTGGCCGCATCTTCAGGATCGCGCCGGACAAGTCATGGACGCAGGTCGCCGAATATGACGGCTGGCCGAACGGGCTGAAGATCGATCCGATGGGCCGCATCCTGATCGCCGACTACCGCCACGGACTGATGGAGCTCGACGCCAAATCGGGCGAGGTCGTGCCGCTGCTGCGCTCGCGCAATTCGGAATCGTTCCGCGGCTGCAACGACCTGCACATCGCCTCGAACGGCGACATCTATTTCACCGATCAGGGCCAGACCGGGCTGCACGATCCGACCGGCCGGGTCTATCGGTTGCGCGTGAGCGGTGCGCTCGACTGCCTGATCGACACCGGCATCAGCCCGAACGGGCTGGTGCTCGATCCGCACGAGGCGGTGCTGTTCGTCGCCATGACGCGCGACAATGCGGTGTGGCGCGCGCCGTTCATGAAGGACGGCAGCGTGTCCAAGGTCGGGCGCTTCTGCTCGCTGTTCGGCCCCAGCGGACCCGACGGCATGACGATGGACAGGGCCGGGCGATTGTTCGTCGCGCACGCCTCGCTCGGCCATGTCTTCGTGTTCGCGCCGAACGGCGAGTGCATCGCGCGGATCAAGTCCTGCGCCGGACCAAGCTGCACCAATGTCGCGATCGGCGGCGCCAACCGCGACCGGCTCTACATCACGGAGTCGGTGACAGGCACGGTGCTGGTCGCCGATATCAGCGGGCTCGGTTGATCCTCACGCACCTGCGCTGAAGTGAAGCACGCCGTCGATTGGCGCGATGGACAACAACCAGTCGCCGAACACCTGCTCGGCTTGTGTGGCGACCGGCCTCGCCA
The DNA here is from genome assembly GCF_947648125.1 of uncultured Bradyrhizobium sp. GTDB lineage: Bacteria > Pseudomonadota > Alphaproteobacteria > Rhizobiales > Xanthobacteraceae > Bradyrhizobium. The sequence goes on from NZ_CANSMR010000032.1 coordinate 58,243, forward strand.
GCGCCTGCGTCGTCGCGCGCAGCTCGGGAATCGAGACTTTCGCCGCCGACAACTCGACGGCGTGGCCGACATACCATTCCTCGAGCTGCCGCGGATCGGCCTCGAGGTGGAATTGCAGCGCGAGTGCGTTGCGGCCCCAGGCGAAGGCCTGGTTCTCGTAATTGGCGTTGGAGCCGAGCCGCACGGCGTCCTTGGGCAGGTCGAAGGTGTCGCCGTGCCAGTGCAGCACCTTGGTGTGCAGGTTGCGCAGGCAGGATGATTTGCCTTCCGGCGTCAGGTCGATCGGGCCCCAGCCGATTTCCTTGACCTTGCCCGGGAACACTCGGCCGCCCAGCGCCTGCGCCATCAGTTGCGCGCCGAGGCAGATGCCGAGCGTCGGCAGTCCGCGGCGCAGCCGGTGTTCCAGCAGTGCAAGCTCGGTCGAGAGGAACGGATAGGTGTCCGTCTCGTAGGCCCCGATCGGCCCGCCCAGCACGACCAGGAGGTCCGCATCGCGAATCGCGCGATCGGAGAGGTCGTCGACCGGCGCATCGCAGAACGACACGCTCCAGCCGGCACGCTCCATGATCGGGGCCAGCAGCCCGAGGTCCTCGAACGCCACATGGCGGATGGCAATGGCGGAGCGGGGTGGTCGCATCTCGAACGTCCAGTGTTTTCGCTATATAATATCGAATATAGCGCGGCGGATCGCGGCGAGTCCAGCCGCCACGGCGCGTGGCTGATCAGCGGTCCGAATGCATCTTCTCGAGAAAATCCTTCACGCCGCTGACGGCGCCGGTATTCGAGGCGACATAGCCCGGGAGCGCGCCCACGGCCTTGTGAAACTCGCTGCTCTTGATGATGTCGAGGACCCGCTGCATTGGCTCGGTCTCGAGGAACGCGCGCTTGCAGACGAAGAAGTAGTCTTCCGTGAGCAGGCGGATGAAATCGAGGCCGAACTGCCGTGCGGCAGCCTCGACGCCGAAACTCGCATCCGCCATGCCGCTTGCGACATAGGCGGCGACCGCGGCATGGGTGAACTCCATGTGCTGGGCGCCGTTGATCCGGCTTTGCGGGATCTTGTGCAGCGTCAGCAATTGATCGAACAGCAGCCGCGTGCCGGAATCATGGTCGCGGTTGACGAAGCGGGCCTTGCGCTCGACCAGGTCCTTCAGCGAAGTGATCTTCAGCGGGTTGCCGCGCTTGACCATCAGGCCCATCTCGCGCGTGACGAAGTTGATCACGCGGTCCTCGCGCGGGTCGAGCCATTCCCGGCAGGCCTTGATGCCCCGCGCGCGCAGTTCGCCGTGTGGCAGATGCACGCCGGAGAGATCGCAGGCGCCCTGCGCCAGCGAGACCAGCGAGTTCTGGTTGCTGACGTAGCGGAGGTCGACGCCCACGCCGCCTTTGCGATCGAGGAATTCGCGCAGCTTGGACACGGCAAAGCCGTGGCTGGCATGGACGCGGATGACCTGTGGCCGCTGCTCGAGGAACGGCTTGATCTCGGTGACCAGTTCCTGCGCGAGGTTCTCGAGCTGCAAGCCGAGCCGCGCCTGCATGCGCTCGCCGGCCCACACCAGCCTCTCGCCGAACGGTGTCAGTTTCGAGCCCTTGCCGCGCTGGGTCTCCACCAGCGGCACGCCGAAGAACTCGGACCATTGCTCGATCAGATTCCAGACATGGCGATAGGACAGCTGCGCATCGCTGGCGGCGCTGGTGATCTTCCCGGTCTTCCTGATCTCGTTGAGGATGCCGAGCATCACGACCGCGGTCTGCGGTGAGTTCTCTTTCCGAAAGCGCCAGACGGTCTCGATCTCGATCTGCAGCATCGTGGTCACCACTTATGAAATTGACTTCATATCCTGGCATACCAATAGGCACAAGATATCATATTTACTGCGGATCAAAGCCTCCTACGTTGAGTCACAACACCAGGAGGAAATATGATGTCGGTTGCATATGACTATGAACGCGACGAGCGCGCCCCGACCGTTCGGAACGAATTGCTGCTGATCGATGGCGCCCGCGTCCGCTCGCTGTCAGGAAAAACCTTCAAATCGCTCAATCCCGCCACCGAGCAGGTGATCGCGACCATTGCCGAAGGCAATGAGCACGACGTCGACCGCGCAGTCGCCGCTGCACGCCGCGCCTTCGAAGGTCCCTGGCGGACCATGCGCGCCGCCGAGCGCGGCCACATCCTGCTTAAATGGGCCGAGCTGCTCAAGCAGCACGCCGATGAAATCGCAGCGCTGGAAAGTCTCGATGCCGGCAAGCCGATATCGGCGGTGCTGCGCCAGGATTTTCCGGCCGCGATCGACACGCTGACCTATTACGCCGGCTGGGCCGACAAGATCAGCGGCGATGTGGTCTCGACGCGCGACGACGCGCTGACCTACACGGTGCGCGAGCCGGTCGGGGTGGTCGCCGCGATCGTGCCGTGGAATTTCCCACTGATGATCGGCATGTGGAAGCTCGCGCCGGCGCTGGCCTGCGGCTGCACGGTCGTGATGAAGCCGGCCGAGCTGACCTCGCTGTCGGCGCTGCGGATCGGCGAGCTCGCGCTCGAGGCCGGATTGCCGAAGGGCGTGCTCAACATCGTGACCGGACCCGGTCGCGTCGTCGGCGACGCGCTGGTCAATCACCCCGATGTCGACAAGGTCACGTTCACCGGTTCGCCCGGCGTCGGCCGCGGCATCATGAAAGGCGCCGCCGGCAACTTCAAACGGGTCTCGCTCGAGCTCGGCGGCAAGTCCGCCAATGTGATCTTCGACGACGCCAATCTCGAAGCCGCCGCCAAGGCTGCCGCGGCCGGCATTTTCTTCAATGCGGGACAGGTCTGCTCGGCCGGCTCGCGCGTGCTGGTGCAGGAGCAGGCCTATGACGAGGTGGTCGAGCGCCTGGTCGCCCGCGCCGAAACCTTGCGCATCGGCGATCCCGCGGATCGCGCCACCGTGCTCGGACCAGTCATCTCCGAGAAGCAGATACGCTCGATCCTCGATTATGTCGAGATCGGCAAGAACGAGGGCGCGCATCTCGCCACCGGCGGCGAACGCGTCGGCGACCGCGGCTATTTCATCAGCCCGGCGGTGTTCGCCAACGTCGCGCACGAGATGCGTATCTCGCAGGAAGAGATCTTCGGCCCCGTCGTCAGCGTCATCAAATTCAAGGACGAGGCCGATGCGCTGCGCATCGCCAACGGCACCGCCTACAGCCTCGCCGCCGGCGTCTGGAGTGCCGACATGGGCCGCGTGCAGCGCTTCGCCAAAAAAGCCCGCGCCGGCACGGTGTGGATCAACACCTATGGCTACACCGACGTGCGTTTGCCGTGGGGCGGCGAACGCGACTCCGGCCTCGGCCGCGAGCACGGCACCGCGGCGCTCGACAATTTCACCGAGCCGAAGGCGGTGTGGATGAATCTCAACGTATGAATTGTTGGCACGAGTGAGCACCACAAAACAGGCGTCGTCCCGGGCTTGACCCGGGACCCATAACCACAAGTTTTTGAACTGAAGAACGCTGTGGCCACAGCTTTCTCGACAACAGCGTTCCGTGGTTATGGGTCCCTGCTTTCGCAGGGACGACGGTGGGGAGACATCGTTGCCTCATTCGTCTATCCTTCGCGTGTGGCTTTAGCGCGAACAAGGGCAACCCGTGCAGACAAGAAAATTCGGCAACAACGGCCCGCAGGTCTCGGTGATCGGGCAGGGCACCTGGTACCTCGATCGCGGTGACCGCAAGGCGGCGATCGCCGCGCTGAAGCGCGGTATCGACGCCGGAATGACGCATATCGACACGGCGGAGATGTATGGCGACGCCGAACTCGTGATTGCGGACGCGATCATCGGCCGCCGCGACGAGCTGTTCCTGGTCTCGAAGGTGTTGCCGAGCAACGCCTCCCGGCGCGGCACCATCACCGCCTGCGAACGCTCGCTGAAGCGGCTGAAGACCGATCGCCTCGATTGCTACCTGCTGCACTGGCGCGGAACCTACCCGCTCGCCGAGACGGTCGCGGCGTTCGACGAGTTGATCGCGGCCGGCAAGATCCGCTCCTGGGGCGTCAGCAATTTCGACGCAGACGATCTCGATGAACTGCTCGATGTCGCGGGCGAGGGCAAGATCGCCTGTAACCAGGTGCTCTACCACCTGCGGGAGCGCGCCATCGAGCACGCCGTGATCCCGTGGTGCGAGCAGCATGGTGTGGCCGTGGTCGCCTACTCGCCGTTCGGCCACAATGATTTTCCTGCGCTATCGAGCAAATCAGGCGCGGTGCTGCAATCGATCGCGCAGGCGCACCAGGCGACGCCGCGCCAGGTCGCGCTGAGCTTTCTCACGCGGCTGCCCTCGGTGCTCGCGATTCCGAAGGCGTCGAACGCGGACCACGCGGCGGAGAATGCCGCGGCGGGAACGCTCAAGCTCAGCGGCGACGAGATCGCCGCGCTCGACGCGGCGTTCCCGCGCGGGCCGAAGCCACGCTCGCTGCCGATGCTCTAATTCGCGGGATTCACTAGAAGCCCCGCTCCACGCAGTTCTTAACAAACTGTTGCAGTTGCGGCCGCGCACAGGCTGCGGCGGGCGGTCGCGCGCGCTGGTGCATATCGGAGTCCCGTTTTCGGGCATTGTTCTTGCGGCGGAATTGGCGTTCTCTGTGAACAGCAGATTCCCCTTATTTTGCCTTCGAGATTGCCGTGACACCGCCCCCCGCCGTAGCCGCCAGGCTGGACAGCGTTCCTCTTGCATTGCCCGCGAAAACATCCGTTGCACGCAAGGCGCCGGCCCGCACCGACCGGCCGTTCAAGGGCATTGCGCTGATCCTGCTGTCGACCGTGTTCTTGGGCACCTCCGACGTCACCGCGAAATATCTGTCGTCCACGCTGCCTTCGATCGAGATCGCCTGGATCCGCTTCCTGGTGTTTGCGCTGATCATGACGCCGGCGATGCTGCCGGGCACGCCGCTGTTCGCGCTGCGCAGCAGCCGTCCCGGCCTGCACGTGCTGCGCGGCGCCGCGCTGCTCGGCTCCTCCCTGATCTTCATTACGGGGCTGGGCTTCCTGCCGATCGCCGAGGCCTCGGCCACCAGCTTCGTCTCGCCGCTGTTCGTCACCGCACTGTCGATCGCTTTCCTCGGTGAGAAGGTCGGCATGCGCCGCTGGATCGCAACCGCAGTCGGCCTCGCCGGTGTGTTCATCATCCTGCGGCCGGGCACCAGCGCCTTCCATCCCGCGGCGGTCTTCCCGCTCGTCTCGGCGCTGGCCTGGGCCGGCACGCTGATCCTGACGCGCATGATGAGCGGCAGCGAACGCCCGATCACCGTGATGACCTATTCGTCCATCGTCGGCGTCGCCATTGTCAGCGCGCTGGTGCCGTTCGTCTGGGTCACGCCGAGCTGGCACGACATCATGTTCGGCATCCTGATCGGCGTTGCGTCCACCGTCGGACAGTGGATCGTGGTGCTGGCGTTCCGCTACGGCGATGCCTCGGTGCTGGCGCCGTTTTCCTACACGCAGCTGCTCTGGGTCAGCATCCTCGGCTTCCTGATCTTCGGCGAAGTGCCCGACCGCTGGACCATCCTCGGCGCCGGCTTCATCGTCGCCTCCGGCCTCTACACTGCGCACCGCGAGCGCATGCGCCGCTCGCAATTGGTGGCGGTGGCCAGCGAGCCGTCGCCGAACGCCTGACGGCGCGTATCTCTTTTACAACAGCCGCCCTGAATCCGCTCCAATCCGGGCCGCGCGCCACGACGGTGCACGGCCTGAGAAGACGCTTGCCCCGCGAATTGCAAGATAGCCCATTCGGGTCAAGCCGCGTCCGCGCGGCGCTATCGATTTGGGGCTGGGGCAATGCCGGAGTGGGGCTGCGCGCGAATCCGTCTGCGAGGCTGGTTGACGGCCGCGATCATCCTTTCAGTGGGTCTGTTGGCCGGGCCGGTCCTCGCGCAAAACGGCGGCGTCGGCGGCGAGGGTGATTATCAGTCGACGGGACAATATGGCGGTGTCGGCGGCGTTCCGGGCGTCAATGGCGGGGTCGGCGGCGACGGCGGTAGTCCGAATCGGACGTGCGTCTGCACCGGCGGTGGTGGCGGCGGCGGTGCCGCGGGCGCCGCCGGAGGCGCCGGCGGTCCCGGCGGACAAACCGGCGGTCCCGGTGGGTCTACGCTTCCCGCCGGCGGCCTTGGTGGCGGCGTTGGGCAGGACGGGGCCGCTGGAGCGAACTCCTCCATTTCGGCCAGTGGCGGTGGTGGCGGTGGCGGCGGAGCCAACGGGTCGAGCGGCGCGAGCCTGAATAATTCCGCGGCACTGGTGGGCGGCAACGGCGGCAAGGGCGGTGACGGGGGCATCAACGCCTCGAACCCTTCATATCCAGTCGTTGGCGGCGGCGGCGGTGGTGGTGCGGGCGGTACTGCATTCACCATCACCGGCGCCGGGATACACTCGAACAGCGGCAGCATCACGGGCGGCCATGGCGGCGCGGGCGGCGCCGGCGATGTCGGTGGCAGCGGCGGTGACGGCGGCACCGGCATCGTCGTCAGTGCGTCAGGCCCAACGATCAGGAATTCCGGCTCGATCTCCGGCGGCGCCGGCGGCGGTGGCGGCGCGCAGGTGTCCGATGTCTACTCGAATCAAGGCCAGCCGACCACCGGCGGCACGCGGGGGCGGCCCGGTGCAGCAGGCACCGGCGGTACCGGGATCGTCGGCGCCGGCTTGACCATCATCAACAGCGGAACGATTAGCGGCGGCGGCAGCCCGGGTGCGCAGGGTAACGCGATCGGCTTCACCGGCGGAGCCAATACGCTGACGTCGATTGGCGGAACGCTCAGCGGCAATCTTGCGATTGCAAATGGCGTCGGCGCCAGCCTGACGTTCCTGCAAACCAACGCGGCCGGCGCGGCGGGCGACGTCACCATCTCCAGCATCACGGGCCTCAATGGTCTGGCCACCGACGCCTCGGTTGCCGTCAAGCTGGATGGCGGGCGCTCGCTGATCGTCAGCGGTGCCAGCACCTACACCGGCGGCACCTCGGTGAGCGACGGATCGACGCTCGTCATCCGCAACAGCAATGCACTCGGCAGCGGCACGCTGACGATGGGCGAGACGCTTGCCGGTCTCACCAAGCTGGTGCTGGACGGTAACGGCTTCAACATCGCCAACCGCATCGTCATCAACAGCGATCCCGTCATCACCGTCGCGGCCGGTACCACCAACACCATGTCGGGGGCCATCAGTGGTGCCGGCGATATCGTGCTCAACGGGGGCGGCACGCTGGTGCTGTCCGGCACGAATACATATACCGGCGGCACCACGATCTGCGGCACCGCTTGTGGCGTTGCCGGCGGCAGCAGCGTACTGCAAGTCGACGTCAACACTGTGGGTACGCCTGGCGCCATTGTTTCGTCGGCGATCGGCACTGGCTTGCTGACCTTCGACGGCGGGACGCTGCAGGCCGGCGGCAATTACACGATCGCGAACAACGCGCAGATCAACGCCACCGGGGCCAGTATCGACGCCAACGGGTACACTTTCACTTATTCGGGCAACATCGCGGGCACCGGCGGACTAATGGTGCTGGACGCTTCAGCTGGCCTTGGCCGCGTGGTGCTAACCGGCACCAACACCTATACCGGCGGCACCACGATCTGCGATTGCGCAACGCTGCAACTCGGCGACGCAAGCCACACCGCCTCGATCGTCGGCGAGGTCGTCGTCGACGGCAAGTTCGACATCGTCAATGCCAACACGGCGGGCATCACCAAGATCGTCAACGACGGCTTCAACGGGGTCGCCACCACGACGTTCTACAATTCCACGACGGCGTCGACGGCGACGATCGTGAACCAGAATTTCGGTATTACGGAGTTTCGCGACAGCAGCACCGCGGGCAATGCGCGCGTGAGCAATAGCAACGGCGCTCTCACGATCTTTCGTGACGGCAGCGCGGCCGGCAATGCCACGTTCGACAACAGCAACCGCGGCACCGTGGTGTTCGGCGACGCGCTTGGCCCTCCCGGCGGCTCGGACACCAGCACGGCCGCGAAGGCCGTGTTCAACAACCATGACGGTGGCGGTGTTGTGTTCCTCGGCCACACCAACGCCGGGCAGGCCACCATTACCAATGGTAACAACGGCGGCTCGACGCAGTTCTTCGAGTTCTCGTCGGCTGCATCGGCGACGATGACGACGTCCGCCACCGGCTATATCGGCTTCTTCCAGAACAGCACCGCGGCGAACGCGACGATCGACAACAGCGGCTTGGCCTATTTCGGCACGTCCGGCGGCAGCATGAACGAGGCGCCGACCGCAGGCGACGCGACGATCATCAACCGCTCCGGCGGCGCGCTGATCTTCGCTGCACACGCGACGGCCGGAAACGCCACGATCACTACCGAGAGCGGCGCCAACGTCAAGTTCGTCGACAACACGACCGGCGGCACCGCGCAGTTCATCACCCAGGGAACCGGCTATGTCGACTTCGGCGGCAGCCTTGGGCCGAACGGTGATGGTCGCATCACGGCAGGCTCGATCGCGGGCTCGGGCACCTATTACATCGGTGGCGGCAACACACTCACCGTCGGCGGCAACAGCCTCTCGACTGTCGTCAGCGGCGTGATCGCCGATTCCGATCCCTGCGGTTGCGGCCCGGCCGGGCCTGGCAATCTGGAAAAGACCGGCAGCGGCACGCTGACTCTCTCGGGCGTCAACACCTATACCGGCAGCACCGTCGTCAATGGCGGCATCCTGCAAGTCGACGGCTCGATCGTGTCGTCGACCTCGGTGACCGTGAATTCCGGCGGCGCGCTCTCCGGCATCGGCACTGTTGGTAACACAACGATTGCGAGCGGCGGCATCCTGCTGCCCGGCAATGCGACGCCGGGCACGTTCCTGAACGTGGTGGGCAATCTCGCCTTCCAGTCCGGTGCGCTGTATCTCGTCGGGCTCAATGCGACCGCTGCGACATCAGCCAAGGTGACCGGCACTGCAGCGCTTGCCGGATCGGTCGGCGTCAGCATCGCTGCCGGCAGCACGATCGCCAGTCAATACACTATCCTGTCCGCCGCCGGCGGCCGCAGTGGAGCGTTTGCCGGCGTCGATTCAACCGGCCTGCCGGCAGGGCTGGTCGCGACGCTCGGCTACGACGCGAACCATGCCTATCTCAATCTCGCGCTCGACTATGGCGCGACATCGAAGCTCAACGTCAACCGGAGCAATGTCGCCACCACGCTGCAGAACTTCTTCAATGCCAATGGCGGTATCAACGTCGTGTTTGCAGGGCTCTCGCCGAACGGCCTGACGCAGGCCTCGGGCGAGGGGGCGACTGGATCGCAGCAGGCGACGTTCAACGCGATGAACCAGTTCCTCGGCCTGCTGACCGATCCGTTCGTCGCCGGACGCGATGGCGGTTTTGGTGGTGGCGCCAGCGCAGTGCCGTTCGCGGACGAAAGCGCTTCGCTGGACACCGCGGCGCGCACGACCGAGCCGCGCGATGCGCTGGCCGCGATTTACGCCAAGGCGCCGCGGCAACAGCTCGACTTCGAGCAGCGCTGGAGCATCTGGGCGGCGGGCTATGGCGGCGCGCAGACCACCAGCGGCAACGCGGTGCTGGGCTCCAACAGCACCAGCAGCAGCCTCTATGGCACCGCGGTCGGCGCCGACTACCGCTTCTCGCCGAACACCATTGCCGGCCTTGCGCTCGCTGGCGGCGCCACCAGCTTCAGCACCGACGGTCTCGGCTGGGGCCGCTCCGACCTGTTCCAGGCCGGCGCGTTCGTCCGCCACACCGTCGGCGCCGCGTATTTGAGCGCAGCGCTCGCCTATGGCTGGCAGGACATCACCACCGACCGCATCGTCACCGCCGCAGGCGTCGATCATTTGCGCGCAAACTTCAATGCCAATGCGTGGTCGGGCCGGCTCGAGGGCGGCTATCGCACTTCGACGCCGTGGATGGGGTTGACGCCCTACGCGGCGGCCCAGTTCACCAGCTTCGAGCTGCCGAACTACGCGGAGAGCGTAGCTTCCGGCGGCGGCGCCTTCGCACTCAATTATGCCGCGAAGAGCGTCACCGACGTCAGGAGCGAGCTCGGCCTGCGTTCCGACAAGTCCTTCGCCGTCGACGGCGGCATCGTGACGTTGCGCGGCCGCGTCGCGTGGGCGCATGACTTCAATCCGAACCGCAGCGCGGCGGCCGTGTTCCAGGCGCTGCCGGGTGCGGCCTTCGTGGTAAACGGTGCGGCGCAGGCCAGCGAGTCCGCGCTGACCACGGCCTCGGCGGAGATCAAGTGGCGCAGCGGCTGGTCTGCGGCTGCGACCTTCGAGGGTGAATTCTCCAACGTCACCCAGTCCTACGCCGGCAAAGGCGTTATGCGCTATACGTGGTAACCCTCCGTGCTATAGCCTCCCGCAGCGAACGCCTGTCGCGGACTTGATCCGCGACAGTGTATTTCGCGGGACGAAATACGCATCAAAATGAGTGGGAAGAAACCCACGCGGGAGGAAACATGCGCGCAGCGATCTTCAGAAACGGCGAGATTGTCGTCGACCAGATGCCGGAACCGAAGCCGGGCGCCGGCCAGGTGCTGGTCAAATCGCTCGCCTGCGGCATCTGCGGCTCCGATCTGCACGCACGCAAGCATGCTCACCGCATGGTGGAGCTGAGCAAATTCCTGCCCGGCCGCACGCCGATGGATCTGTCGCGCGACGTCGTGTTCGGCCATGAGTTCTGCTGCGAGATCCTCGATTACGGCCCGGGCACCACGCGCAAACTGAAACCCGGCACACGCGTCTGCTCGCTGCCGGCGCTGCTGACGCCGGAGGGCCCGAAGGGCATCGGCTATTCCAACGATTATCTCGGCGCCTATGCCGAGCAGATGCTGCTCAGCGAGCCGCTGCTGCTCGAAGTGCCGAACGGGCTTGCCGCCGAGCACGCCGCGCTCACCGAGCCGCTTGCGGTCGGCGTCCATGCGGTGGCGATGGCCAACATCAAGGGCGGCGAGGTGCCGCTGGTGATCGGCTGCGGGCCGGTGGGCCTTGCGGTGATCGCGGCGCTCAAGATCAAGGGGCTCGGCCCGATCGTCGCCGCCGACTACTCGCCGGCGCGGCGGCTGCTCGCGGAGAAGATGGGCGCCGATGTCGTGGTCGATCCCGCCAAGACGCAACCTTATGCGAGCTGGGCCGAGCACGCCCAGATGACCGAAGCCGAGAAGGCGGCGCGGCCGCCGATGCAGGCGCTGCTGCCGCCACTGAAGCCGGCGCTGATCTTCGAATGCGTCGGTGTGCCCGGCGTGCTGCAGCAGGTGTTCGAGGGCGCCCCGCGCAGCGCCCGTGTCGTCGTGGTCGGTGTCTGCATGGAGACCGACAAGTCCGAGCCGATGCTCGGCATCATCAAGGAGCTCAACGTCCAGTACGTGCTCGGCTACACGCCGGAGGAGTTCGCCTATTCGCTGCGCCTGATCGCGGAAGGCCAGGTCGATGCCGCATCGCTGGTCACCGGCCGCGTCGGCATCGACGGCGTCGCGCAGGCCTTTGCCGATCTCGCCAATCCCGAGGCGCATACCAAAATTCTGGTCGAGCCGTGGCGTTGAGTTGACGGCGGCGGTTTGCATTTCGTGACGCCGAACCTATAGTTCGCCGTCTCTTATCGCACTGACAGCACGCACCTCATGCGCGTTTCAATCATCACGGGAGGCGGCTCCGGCATCGGTGCCGCGGTTGCGCGCCGGCTCGCCGGCCCCGATCAGGGGCTGATGCTGCATGGCCAGGGCGCCGAAGCTAGCGGGCTCGCGCGGCTGAATTCGGTTGCGGAGGAATGCCGCAGCAAGGGCGCGAAGGTCGCAGTCTCTACCGGCGATCTCGCCGGGATCGGCGCGGGTACGTCGCTGGTCGAAGCTGCGCGCGCTGCATTCGGGCCGATCGATGCCATCGTGCACGCCGCGGGCTTTGCCGACCGCCGCGAATTCGCCAGCCTGCCGCGCGCGGCGCTGGAGCGCGCCTTTGCCGTGATGGTGGCGGCATTCCACGAGATCGCGGCGGCCGCGTTGCCCGACCTCGCGCGCAGCGCGCAGGGCCGCGTCGTCGCGGTATCGAGCTTCGGGCCGCATCGTTTCGTGCCGGGCGCCACTTATCCGGGATCGGCCGCCGCGAAGGCCGCGCTCGAGGTGCTGGTGAAATCGCTTGCGATCGAGCTCGCTGCGTCGGGCGCCACGTCAAACGCCGTGATGCCCGGCTATACGCGCAAGGACCCCGGCCTGTTCGGCGCGCTGGACACCGCGACCTGGGAGCGGGTGGCGAAGGCCAATCCGATGCAGCGGCTGGCCGAGCCCGACGAGGTCGCCGCGGTCGTCGCCTTCCTGCTGTCGCCGGAAGCGGGCCACATCACCGGCGCCACGCTGCCAGTCGATGGCGGCCTGACCTTGATGTGACGGCATGAGCGAGGGCGCGTCCGCACAGCAGGTTGACGTCGTCGTGCTCGGTGCCGGCATGGTCGGTGTCTCGGCCGGCCTTGCCGCACGGCAGCGCGGTCTCTCCGTCGTCATCGTCGACCGCCGCGAACCCGGCAGCGAAACCTCCTACGGCAATGCCGGCATCATCTCGTCGGGCTCGATCCTGCCGCTCAACACGCCACAGCTTTTGAAGAACCTGCCGAAATACCTCACCAACACGCATCCGGCGCTGCGCTGGAATCTTCCGTGGGCGGTCGCCAATGCCGGCTGGGTGATCCGCTTCCTCGCCGCGGCGACACCGTCGCAAACCAGGCCGCGCGCCGCCGCGCTGCACGGCCTGATCGGGACGTCGCTGACACTGCATCGCGACTGGATCGTGCAGGCGGGCGCCGGCCATCGCATCCGTGAGACCGGCTGGCTCAAGGCCTGGCGCGGCGACGGGCTCGCGACCGCAAAGGCCGAGCAGGCGGCACTCGCCGAATTCGGCATCAAAAGCGAGGTGCTCGATCGCCAGGCGATCTCGGCGCTCGAGCCCAACATCATTCCTGCCTACAGTATCGGCCTGCTGCACAGCCAGACGGCATCGGTCGATTCACCCGGCGCGGTGGTCAAGGCCTATGCGCAGATGCTCGCCGCCAGCGGCGGCACGGTGCGGCAATCCGAGATCCGGCGGATCGCACAACGAGACGAAGGCTGGCGCGTGCAGCTTGCCGACGGCGAGATCGCCGCGCGCCATGTCGTGGTCGCGCTCGGTCCGTGGTCGGCGGAGCTGCTGCGGCCGCTCGGCTATCGCGTGCCGCTGGCATTCGAGCGCGGCTATCACCAGCATTTCGTGCCGAACCCGGCACGCAAATTGCTGCGGCCGATCCATGATGCGGAGGGTGCATTTCTGATGACGCCGATGGAGCAGGGCGTTCGCGTCACCAGCGGCGTCGAGCTGACCGCGCGCGATGCGCCGTCGAACTATGCTCAGCTCGAGGCGGTGGTGCCGATGGCGCGCAGCGTGGTCGAATTCGGCGAAGCGGTCGGCGAGCGCTGGCGCGGCGCGCGGCCGACGCTGCCCGACAGCCTGCCGATGATTGGACCCTCGCCGCGGCATCGCGGTCTCTGGCTCGCCTTCGGCAACCAGCATATCGGCTTCACCACCGGTCCCGGAACGGGCGCCGCGGTCGCGGCGATGATCGCAGGTGCTGCGCCGCCGTTCGACGTGAAGGCCTTTTCGCCGGCCCGGTATATCGCGTGACTCGCGCGAGGCCGCCTGCGATGCTGGGGCCGCAAGCGCGCGACCTGAAGCGTTTTCGAGCGAAGTGGGCACCGGTTCGCGTGAAGAAAACGCGTCAAGACAAAGGAACGCGTGGCAACCGAGGGGCAGGATGAACTACGTCTGGGATTTCGGGATCCTCGCCAAGTACAGCCATCTGTTCTGGCTCGGGCTCGGCTGGACCATAGCCTACACGATCGGCACCATCATCCTGGGTACGCTGATCGGCCTGATCGTCGGCATGCTGCGGCTGCGGCGCATTCCCGTGATCGACTGGCTCCTCATCGCCTATATCGAGCTGTTCCGCTGCACGCCGCTGCTGGTGCAGATCATCTGGTTCTACTACGCGTTTCCGGTCGTGATCGGCATCAACATCCCGGCCCATGTTGCAGCCGTCAGCGTGCTGTCGCTCTATGGCGGCGCGTTCTATGCCGAGATCGTGCGAGGCTCGATCGAGAGCGTGCCGGTCGGGCAGTGGGACGCGGCGAAAGCGCTCGGCTTCCGCGGCTGGCGGCTGATGCGGCTCGTGATCCTGCCGCAGGCGCTGAAGCCGATGATGGCCCCCTATGTCAACCAGTCTGTGACCCAGCTGAAGAACACCTCGCTGGTCTCGATCATCGCGGTGCCCGATCTCGTCTACAACGCCACCCTGATCAACGCCGACACCTACCGGCCGCTCGAGGTCTACACCATCGTGGCGCTGATCTATTTTGCGATCCTGTTTCCGTCGACGCTGGTGGCGCGCCGGCTGGAGCGCGGGCTGACCTACGACAAGGTGTGAGGTCCCGCACCGTCGTCATGGCCGGGCTTGTCCCGGCCATCCACGTCTTTCCCTCATCGGATGGAGACGAAGACGTGGATGCCCGGGACAAGCCCGGGCATGACGTTCAGGAGCCCCGAGCGTCGTGCTATCAGATATTCAGCTCCACCGGCACATCCTCGGCCTTGACGCCAGCGAGGCTGAGGCCCTTGACGAACCATTCGCGCATCTGGCCGATGCCGCGGTTGTAATCAATCCACACCGAGAGGAAATCGCGCCAGCGCTTGTCCTGTTCGCGTCGCACCGCCGTGCCGCTCGCGATCGTCACCGAGGGCGAGGCCAGGATCTTGTAGGTGCCGAGGTTCGGGTTCTTGGCGATCGCGGTCAGCCCGAGCACCAGCGCGTTGACCACGCAATCGACGCGGCCCGATGACATTTCCAGCATCACCTCGTCGCGTGACTTCAGCGACTTGATGGTGGCGTTCGGCGCAAAGCGCCGCGCCACCGCCTCGTTGGCCGAGCCGACGTCGACCGCGATCTTGACCTCGGGCTTGTTGATGTCGGCCCAGGTCTTGGCCTCGAGGCCCTTCTTCAGCATCGCGCCGAACGGATGCGGGAATACGAGGTTGGTGAAATCCACCACCAGCGCCCGCTGCGGGGTCGGGTTGAGCGCAAAGCCGAGGTCGATCTTGTTGGCCTGCAGATCAAGAATTGAATTGCCATAGGTCGACTCGACATATTCCAGCTTGACGTCGAGCAGCTTGGCAAGGTCGTTGGCCATCTCGATCGAGAAGCCGGACCAGGTGCCGGCGGCGAGATCCTTGTTGAAATAGGGCAGTTCGCCCGGCAGCACGGCGATCCGCAGCACCTTGTTGGCCCTGATCCGGTCGAGCGTGTTGTCGGCTTGGGCCTGCGCCGAGGCCGGCGTTGCCATGGCGGCCGCCAGCGCCGCGCCGCTGCCGATCCCGAGCGCATAGCGCAGCGCGTCGCGGCGATCTTCGGAAATTGCGATGTCGTCGGATTGAGTCAAGCGGGCCTCCCTGCACCAGATCGGGGAAGCCTAGCGTCGGTATCCGGCGCCAGCAAGGGCGCGGGCCTGCGCCAATAGTAGGCGAGGTGGCTAGCTATTCACCTCTCCCCGCGAAGGGCGGGGAGAGGTGGAAGGGAACGTCAATACGTTCCCGGCACGTACATCTCCGGCGGGATCGGGCCGCGGTGATAGTCGGGGTTGCGCACCCGCGGCGGCAGCACCACCGGTTGGTGGGTGACCTGCTGATAGGGGATCTGGCCCAACAGATGCGAGATGCAGTTGAGCCGGGCGCGCTTCTTGTCGACGGCATCGACGATCCACCATGGCGAGTCCTGCAGGTGCGTGCGCTCCAGCATCGTCTCCTTGGCCTTGGTGTAGAGCTCCCAGCGGGTCCGCGCCTCGACGTCCATCGGGCTCAGCTTCCACTGCTTCAGCGGATCGTGGATCCGCATCGAGAAGCGGAACGCCTGTTCCTCGTCGGTGATCGAGAACCAGTATTTCAGCAGGATGGTGCCGGAGCGGATCAGCATGCGCTCGAATTCCGGCACCGACTTGAAGAATTCCTCATACTGCTCGTCGTTGCAGAACCCCATTACCTTCTCGACACCGGCGCGGTTGTACCAGCTGCGGTCGAACAGCACGATCTCGCCGCCGGCCGGCAGGTGCGAGACATAGCGCTGGAAGTACCATTGCGTGCGTTCGCGCTCGTTCGGCGCCGGCAGCGCCGCGACGCGGCAGATGCGCGGGTTGAGCCGCTGGGTGATGCGCTTGATGACGCCGCCCTTGCCGGCGGAATCGCGACCCTCGAACAGCACCACGACCTTCTGCTTCTCGTGCTGCACCCAGTCCTGCAGCTTGACCAGCTCGCCCTGCAGCCGCAGCAATTCGCGGAAGTAGAGCTTGCGGTCGATCGACGGCCTTCCGGCGACGCCGTCGTGGTCGAGCTCGTCGAGCCTCATGTCGTCGAGCTCAAGTTCGAGTTCCTCGTCGAGGCTGTCGGCCATCTCCTGATGGATGCGGGCGCGCAAGGCTTCGTCGCGCAGGGCTTCGTCACGCAAGGCTTCATCTCGGGCGGCTTCATCGGTGAGGTCGGAGGCGGTCATGAAGGTCCGTCTTTCAGTGTGTTAGATCGATTGGACGGGAGCATTGACGGGCGATGTTACCCCTCTATGACATTGGCATGACCGCTGTTTCACGCTAGCGCGCGGACTGTGCTAACAAGCGATGACAAGATCAAAAAAGGAGACGCCGATGATTTCGCTCACGCCACAAGACGTCCTGCCGGAGGACGGCACCGCCGGCACGCTGGTCGGTCGGGTCTGGCTGCCGCAGGCGGGCGGACCCGCCGTGGTCGCGGTGCGGGGTGACGGCGTGTTCGACGTCACCGCGCGTTTCCCCACCGTGAGCACGCTCTGCGAGGAGGCGGATCCCGCCGCCGCGTTGCGCGCCACGCGCGGTGAGCGGATCGGCGATTTCGAGGCGATCCTCGCCAACACGCCGCCCGACGGCCGCGACGCGACAAGACCGCATCTGCTCGCGCCGGTCGATTTGCAGGTGCTGAAAGCCGCCGGCGTCACCTTCGCGATCTCGATGCTGGAGCGCGTGATCGAGGAGCGGGCGCGCGGCAACCCGTCCTCGGCGGAGGCAATCCGCAAGGAGGTGGTGCGCCTCGTCGGTGACGACCTCTCCAAGCTGAAGCCGGGCTCCGAGCAGGCGATGCGGTTGAAGCAGGTGCTGATCGACCAGAACGCCTGGAGCCAGTATCTGGAGGTCGGCATCGGGCCCGACGCCGAAGTGTTCACCAAGGCGCCGACGCTGTCCTCGGTCGGGTCAGGCATGGATGCTGGGCTGCATCCGAAATCGACCTGGAACAATCCGGAGCCGGAGGTCGTGCTTGTTGTCTCCGGAGCCGGCAAGATCGTCGGCGCCGCGCTCGGCAACGATGTCAACCTGCGCGATTTCGAGGGCCGCTCGGCGCTGTTGCTGTCGAAGGCCAAGGACAACAACGCCTCCTGCGCGATCGGCCCGCTGCTTCGGCTGTTCGACGGGACCTTCTCGCTCGACGACGTCAGGAAGATGGATGTCGGCCTCACCGTGAAGGGCGCCGACGGCTTCGTGCTCGAGGGCCATTCCTCGATCAGCAAGATCAGCCGCGACCCGACCGATCTGGTCGCCCAGACCATCGGTCCCGTGCATCAATATCCCGACGGATTTGCGCTGTTCCTCGGCACGATGTTCGCGCCGGTCAAGGACCGCGACGCCAAGGGTGAGGGTTTCACCCACAAGCGCGACGACATCGTCACCATCGAAGCGCCGCAGCTCGGCAAGCTCGTCAACCGCATGCGGGGCAGCGACGAATGCGAGCCCTGGACCTTCGGCGTTGGCGCGCTGATGAAGAACCTCGCACAGCGCAAGGTGCTGTGAGGAGGAGCGCAGCACGTTGCACGTAGGGTGGGTTAGCGAAGCGTAACCCACCATCTTGCCGCGCGTCATGGTGGGTTACGCTTCCGGCTAGCCCACCCTACGCACCTTGCTCCTTGTCGTTGCGAGGAGCGAAGCGACGAAGCAATCCACGTCTCTCCTTTGAGGCACCATGGATTGCTTCGCTTCGCTCGCAATGACGGTGCACGTCGTTCTGCTATATAAGGCGCGGCTCAACGTCCGGCCATGACGTGCTATTGCGCTTGCCGTCGCCGCCGGCGTTGTCGAACATGTTCAGAAACCTGCGCGGCAGATCAATCGCGTGCTGCAACTTGAGGGCGCGCGGATGCATGAAATTCGGAGCGACCGCTTGTCGCGCCCTTATGTGATCCAGTTCATCTTCGTTCGCGCTGTTCCGCTTCAGCATACTGGCTCGACGCGAACAGAAGGAGTCGCGGACATGAGCGAGCAGCCATCCAATGGAATGCCTGATTGGCTCACGACCGACATGCTGGTGATTGCCGTCTCACTGGCCATCATCGTGGTTGGTATATGGATCGCACCGTAGCCTCCGGCTGGTTGCCCCGCTGAGATACCGCGGGATGCGTCACCGCCATATGCGAGAGGCGATGGCGAGCCTTACAAGCCGATCATCCGGAAGATCATGCCGCCGATATTCGGGCCATGATGGTGGTGGCGGCGATGATGGCCTCGCGGCGGCTCGTCGCCGCCTGCGGCGGTCATTGCGGCGTTGGCGATCCTGCCGCCGTCGCGCTCGGGGCCAACGGCGTCGAACGCGGCCTTCTGCTCGTCGCTGAGCGCGCCGTAGAAGCTGTCCAGCGCCGGACGCACCGTGCCGATCGCCTGCAGCATGGAATCCAATCTGGCTTGGACCGCAGCAAGGCGTGCCGGCGGCGTGCGCGCGTCGGTGGGCGGACAGGACGATTTCAATGTGTCCTCGGCCTTTGTCGCTGCATCCCGCAACGCGTCGAGGCTCGCCCGCTGTGCGTCGGTCGGCTTGACGTCGCGTTCGATGATGTCGCCGGGCCACGCGATGGCGGCAGGCTGCGCCGTATTGCAGTTGCCGTTGTCCGCCGTCGCCTCACGCTGACCGCGGTGCTGATCTGCCACCAGCGCGGTCACCTTCGCCTTCTGATCGTCGCTGAGTAGCCCATAGAACTTCTCCAGCGCCGGCTGAAGAATGCCGACCGCGTCGCGCATCGCCTGGAGGCGCTGCTGCATCGCGGTGAGGCGGCTCGGCGCCGTCAGCGGCACGTCCTTGGGGCATGAATTGAGTATGGTCGCGGACGCCTTCTGCGATGCGCTGGCGAGCTCGTCGAGCGCCGTGCTCTGCTCCGCATTGGGTTGAATAGCGCTGCGGAATTGCTCGATCGGGAAGCCCGCGATATCGCTTCTGTCGCTGCCGCACATGTCGGCAAGGGTTGTGGTCTGACCGGTGGCGCGCGATCGACCCGAGGCCGGCGGCCGCGGACCGGCATAGCCGGGCAGGTAGTAGGCATAGCCGCTCAAGGCATCGTAGTCGTACGGACCGAACAGACCGGCATAGAGATCGCCATAACCGTAATCCCAGAAGTACGGGTCGTAGCCCCAGCCCCACCAGGTGTAGTCATAAAGATCATAATAGGCATACGGCCAGAAGATCGGGCCGACCCAGCCATAGCCGCCATTCGGATGGCGCCACCAGCCGACGCCGCCGATGGCGGCTCCGGCGGCGGCCGTCGCGATCGCGGCGCGCGTCATCGGATTGCGCAGGCCGCCCGGTCTCTGGAGCGCGGCCCGGACCTGATGCGAGGCCAACGCGTGCCCCACGGCGCTCGCATTGTGCCGCATCGCGGCGGGCGAGGCGGCATGACGGCCGGCGGCTACGCTCGGCGCGACGCGCGCGGCATGAGCGGCGGGCCGGAATTGGTTATGACGCGCGCCGGAGCCACCGCCGAGCCGCGTGCCTCCTCTTGCCGCGGGATGAATGGTGTGAAAGCCGCCGCCACGCGCGCCGCTGGCGTGAAATCCGCCACCGTGGAAACCGCCACCATGGAAGCCGCCTCCGCCGCCATGAAAGCCACCGCCGCCACCATGAAATCCGCCCCCGCCGGCATGAAAGCCGCCACCGCCATGACCTCCACCGCCGTGGCCGCCACCGCCACCGCGAGCAGCATCGGCGCTGCCTGCGAACAGCGCGGCCGATGCCGCGATCGCGAGGATCGTGGCGAGCGCCAACACGGTGTGTCTGCAACGGGCAGCCCTCAGCATCTGTCCTCACCCTTCGGATACTCCGTGATGCCTGACATCAACATCGAAGGCCGCTGCCGGGTTCCCGCGACGATCCGGTCGCGACGATTTAATTTGCAGTGCGGGACCTGCGGCGAGGCCAACATCCGGCGTGGTTCACCGCGGCTGAGGTGCCATCACTGAATGGCGCGGCGTACGGATGCGCAACATCTTGAATTGCACTTACTCATCGTCGTCCTGGCGAAAGCCAGGACCCATTACCCCAATTGTCCGTCGTTGCGCGACGCTGGGGCCGGATTCCCTTCACAACCAAATGCGGTGGTTATGGGTCCTGGCTTTCGCCAGGACGACACCGTGGTGTTGGCACGATTGGAGTTACCAACCAACGCCCTCACACCGGCAGCGCCGTCGAATACTTCACCTGGCTCAGCGCAAAGCTCGACTCGATCGAGGCGATGCCGTCGAGCCGGGTCAGCTTGTTCTTCAGGAACGCCTCATAGGAGGAGAGGTCGGCGGCGACGACGCGCAGCAGATAGTCGCGGTTGCCAGTCATCAGATAGCACTCGAGCACCTCGTCCCATTTCGAGATCGCGCGCGCGAAGCGGTTGAGGTCTTCCTCCTTCTGGCGCGCCAGCTTGATCGAGATGAAGACGGAGACATGCAGCCCGAGCGATTTCTGGTCGACGGTCGCAATGTAGCGAGAGATGACGCCGCGCTCCTCGAGCAGCTTGACCCGGCGGTGGCAGGGCGACACCGACAGCCCGACCTTGTCGGCGAGCTCCTGCATGGTCATGCGGCTGTCGGTCTGGAGCAGACTCAGGATCTTGCGGTCGATGGCGTCGAGGGCGGGCATTGGGATGAACTCGTTGGTTGAGGCCGGATCGTGGGAATTTATCCCAATTTTTTCTGTGCTGTCGCGCGGAATTGAGATTTTCGGCGGCCCCCGCGGCAGTAACATCCGACATATTCGCTGGGAGCATTGCCATGGGAATCGCGCCTGAACGCCTCGACATGCTCACGGCCCTGGCCCGCAAGGTGCTGTGGCTGTCGTCGTGGACCATCCATCACGCCAACCATGTGCGGCCCTCCACCGACGGGCTGAAAGTCGGCGGCCATCAGGCCTCGTCGGCCTCGCTCGCCAACATCATGTCGGCGCTGTATTTCTCGGTGCTGCGTCCTCAGGACCGCGTCGCGGTGAAGCCGCATGCGAGCCCGGTGTTCCACGCGATCCAGTATCTGTTCGGCCACCAGACCCGCGACAAGCTGGAGAACTTTCGTGGCTACAAGGGCGCGCAGTCCTATCCGTCGCGCACCAAGGACGTCGACGACGTCGACTTCTCCACCGGCTCGGTCGGCCTCGGCGTGGCGCAGACGCTGTTCGCCTCGCTGGTGCAGGACTATGTCAAGGCGCACGGCTGGCTGAAGGATCGGCCCGAGGGCCGCATGATCGCGCTGGTCGGCGATGCCGAGATGGACGAGGGCAACATCTTCGAGGCGCTGCTCGAGGGCTGGAAGCACGGCCTGCGCAACACCTGGTGGGTGGTCGACTACAACCGCCAGTCGCTCGACGCCGTGGTCCGCGAAGGATTGTGGGCCAAGTTCGAGACCATGTTCCGCAATTTCGGCTGGGACGTGGTGATCGTGAAATACGGCAAGCTGATGCTCGAAGCGTTTGCCGAGCCCGGCGGCGAGGCGTTGCGGCGCTGGATCGACAATTGCCCGAACCAGATGTACGCGGCGCTCTGCTTCCAGGGCGGCGCGGCATTCCGCAAGCATCTGCGCGACGATATCGGCGACCAGGGCGACGTGTCGGCCCTGATCGAGCGCCGCAGCGACGACGAGCTGCTGGCGCTGATGTCGAACCTCGGCGGCCACGACATGGCGAGCATGATCGAGGCCTTCGAGGCGATCGATCATGATCGTCCCGTGTGCTTCATCGCCTACACGATCAAGGGCGTCGGCCTGCCGATGCAGGGCCACAAGGACAACCACGCCGGCCTGATGACCGTGGCGCAGATGGAGAAGTGGCGCACGGCGCAGAACATCCGCACCGGCCACGAGTGGGACAAGTTCGAGGGGCTGTCGCAGGAGCCCGCGAAGCTCGAGGCGTTCCTCGCCGAAGCGCCATTCAACCGGGAAGGACGCCGCCGTCTCTCGGCGCCTCAAATCGACGTGCCGGAACGGCTGGCCTTCAAGGCATCCGCGCAGATGTCGACGCAGCAGGGCTTCGGCCTCGTGCTGCATGAGCTCGCGCGCGGCGAGACCGAGCTTGCGTCGCGCATCGTCACCGTTTCGCCCGACGTCACGGTGTCGACCAATCTCGGCGCCTGGGTCAACCGCCGCGGCCTGTTCGCGAAGGCGGAGAACCACGACCTGTTCCGGCAGGAGAAGATTCCGTCCGCCTACACCTGGGAATATTCCCCGAAGGGGCAGCACCTCGAGCTCGGCATCGCCGAGATGAACCTGTTCATCATGCTGTCGGCGCTCGGCCTGTCGCAGCAGATCAACGGCGCGCGGCTGCTGCCGGTCGGCACGCTGTACGACCCCTTCATCGAGCGTGGGCTCGATGCGCTGAACTACGCCTGCTACCAGGACGCCCGCTTCATGGTGGCGGCGACGCCGTCGGGCATCTCGCTGGCGCCGGAAGGCGGCGCGCACCAGTCGATCAAGACGCCCTTGATCGGGATGGGACAGGACGGGCTCGCCTCGTTCGATCCGGCCTTCGTCGATGAACTTGCCGTGATCATGGGGTGGGGCTTTGGCCACATGCAGCGCGAGGGCGCCGACGGCGGTTCGGTTTACTTGCGGCTCTCGACCCGGACGCTGGAGCAACCGCAGCGGATCATAACACCGGACCTGCAGCGTGACATCACCGATGGCGCCTACTGGATGCGCAAGCCGGGCCCGAACTGCGACATCGTTGTTGCGTATACCGGCACCGTCGCGCCGGAAGCGATCGAGGCGGTCGGCTTGATCGGCGAGAGCCACCGCGATGTCGGTCTCCTGGCGGTAACCTCTGCCGACCGGCTCTATGCGGGTTGGTCCGCTGCGCGGAATTTGCGCCGCGACCGCCGTGGCACGCTGCATTTGAGTCATATCGAGCGCATGCTGACGCCGCTCGGCCGCGACTGCGGCATCGTGACCGTGATCGACGGCCATCCGGCCTCGCTCGGCTGGCTCGGCAGCGTGCGCGGTCACCGGGTCGAGGCGCTCGGCGTCGAGCATTTCGGCCAAACCGGGACGATCGGAGACCTCTACCGCCACTATGGCATCGACGCTAATGCTATCATCGATGCGGCGGAAAGCGTGTCGGTCGGCGCCCCAGTGCGGCATCGCAAGATGGCGGTGTGATGAAGGGATAGGCCCCGGACCAGCGTCGCCACGCTTCGCGCTGCGCCGCATCCGGGGCACGAGAGCGGTCGGTCCTGGAGGTGTTTCGTGTCCCGGACGCGGCGCGGCACGGAGTGACGCGACGCAGAGCCGGGACCCATTTCGCGCATGCCTTGCCAGCTAAGCGGCGGCTACATTATATGCCGTGGGCGTGCACGAGCCGCGCCCCGCATATGGCGGGTTCAATTCGCCCTGCTTTCGTGCAAGGATGCCTGCCGAACGCTTTCCGTTCCCCTTATCCATACGCCCCGTACAAGAGGTTTCCGATGGTCAATCGCATGCAATTCTACATCGATGGCGCCTGGGTCGATCCGGTCGTCAAAGGCAAGTCCACCCCCGTCGTCAATCCGGCGACCGAAGAAGCGATGTATGAGATTGCGCTCGGCTCCAAGGCCGATGTCGACAAGGCAGTCGCCGCCGCCAAGCGCGCGTTCGAGACCTATTCCAAGACCAGCCGCGAGGAGCGCATCGCGCTGCTCACCAGGGTCGTCGAGGTCTACAAGGGCCGTATGAAGGAGATCGGTGCCGCCGTCTCCGACGAGATGGGCGCTCCGCTGCCGATGGCCGAGAAGCTGCAGGCCGGCGCCGGCCTCGGCCACCTCATGAACACCCTCGAGGTGCTCAAGAAGTACGAGTTCGAGGAGACCATGGGCACCGCCGTGATCGTGCGCGAGCCGGTCGGCGTCGTCGGCATGATCACGCCGTGGAACTGGCCGCTGAACCAGATCGCCTGCAAGGTCGCGCCCGCGCTCGCCGCCGGCTGCACCATGATCCTGAAGCCGTCGGAGTTCACCCCGACCTCGGCGCTGATCTTCGCGGAAATCCTCCATGAAGCCGGCGTGCCGAAGGGCGTGTTCAACCTGCTCAACGGCCTCGGCCCGGAGGTGGGTGCCGCGATGAGCGAGCATCCTGATATCGACATGATCTCGTTCACCGGCTCGACCCGCGCCGGCGTCGACGTCGCCAAGCGTGCGGCGCCGACCGTGAAGCGCGTCAGCCAGGAGCTCGGCGGCAAGTCGCCGAACGTGATCCTCGAAGGTGCCGATCTTGCCAAGGCGGTGACCGGCGGCGTGATGCACATGTTCAACAACTCGGGCCAGTCCTGCAACGCGCCGTCGCGCATGATCGTGCCGCTCTCCAAGATGAAGGAAGTGGCCGCGATCGCGAAGGGCGTCGCCGACAAGACCAAGGCCGGCGATCCGCGCGCCGACGGCACCACCATCGGCCCGGTCGTCAACCGCGGCCAGTGGGACAAGATCCAGGCGCTGATCCAGAAGGGCATCGACGAGGGCGCAACGCTCGTCGCCGGTGGCCCGGGCCTGCCCGAGGGCGTCAACAAGGGCTTCTACGTCCGTCCGACCATCTTCGCGGACGTCACCAACGACATGACGATCGCCCGCGAGGAAATCTTCGGACCGGTGCTGACCATCCTCGGCGCCAAGGACGAGGCTGAGGCGGTGAAGATCGCCAACGACACGCCGTATGGTCTCGCCGGTTATGTCTCGGCCGACACCGTGGAAACCGCGCGCCGCGTCGGTCGCCAGATCCGCGCCGGCAACGTCAACCTGCAGGGCGTGCCGAACGAACGCTCCGCGCCGTTCGGCGGCTACAAGCAGTCCGGCAACGGCCGCGAGTGGGGCCGTTACGGTCTGGAAGAGTATCTCGAGGCCAAGGCAGTCGCCGGCTACAACGCCGCGTAAGCTGGTCTACGAGAGACACGATTTTGGCGCCGGGGCAGGCAACTGCTCCGGCGTCGGACGTTTTGGAGGTGTAACTTTTGATCGTCGTCCCGGCGTTGGCCGGGGCGCCCAAGAGGCGGTGGCGTATAAAAAAATACCAGCCCACCAGACGGACGCCGAAGGGGGTTTGGCTGTTATGGGGGTACAAGGG